>NZ_JAURVN010000001.1 GCF_030655415.1 Herminiimonas sp.
GCGTGCTGCGCGGGCTGCACTACCAGGTCCAGCAGCCGCAGGGCAAGCTGGTGCGCGTGACGCGCGGTGCGGTGTTCGACGTGGCGGTGGACATCCGCAAGTCGTCGCCGACCTTCGGGCAGTGGGTGGGGGTGGAGTTGAGCGAGGACAACCACAAGCAGCTGTGGGTGCCGCCGGGGCTGGCGCACGGCTTCGTGGTGCTCAGCGAGACGGCGGACTTCTTGTACAAGACGACGGATTACTACGCGCCGGCGTTCGAAAGATCGATTCTTTGGAATGACGCGGACATCGGGATCCAGTGGCCTGACATTGGGATGGAGCCGAAATTGTCTGGTAAAGACGCAGTCGGTCAAAAACTAAGTACAGCAGAGGTGTTCGCGTGAGCCAGAAGAAACTAATCATCCTCGGCACGCGCGGCGTACCTGCGCAGCACGGTGGCTTTGAAACCTTTGCTGAAAAGCTGTCGGTTTACTTGGTCGCACAAGGCTGGGAGGTGGTCGTTTACTGCCAGGAAGACGTGGCAGGCCCAGTGTTCGAAAGCGCTTGGGAAGGCGTGAAGCGTGTGCACATTCCAGTGGCACGCGAAGGCTCTGCGGGCTCGGTCATCTTCGATTGGCATGCCGCTTGGCACGCCAGCAAGCAGAGTGGCTTGATCCTGACCTTAGGCTACAACACGGCGATCTTCAACGTTATCCAGCGCATCAAGGGCCAGGTGAATGTCATCAACATGGATGGCATTGAATGGAAGCGCGATAAGTGGAGTGGGGTTGCCAAGGCGTGGTTTTGGCTCAACGAACGAATTGGTTGCTATGTCGGCAACCATCTTGTGGCAGACCATCCTGCAATCAAGGCCCACCTCGCCACCCGCGTAAGCGAGGCGAAAATCACCACCATTCCTTACGGCGGTGATGAAGTGACCACGGCAGATGCTTCAAAGCTCGAAAAATTTGGCCTTCAGCCTGGTCAGTTTTCAGTGATCATCGCCCGACCCGAGCCCGAGAATTCATTCCTAGAAATGGTCACCGCTTTTGCAACCAAGCCGCGCGATCACAAGTTGGTGGTATTAGGAAAATTTGATGCAGCTAACAATGCTTACCATCGCGCTGTAATCGCAGCTGGTGGACCTGATGTACTCTTTCCAGGGGCAATCTATGATAAGGCGGTAGTAGGCGCATTGCGCTTCTTCAGTCGTTTCTACTTGCATGGACACACTGTAGGCGGCACCAATCCCTCACTGGTTGAAGCCATGGGCGCAGGATGTGCAGTAATGGCACATGACAATCAATTCAATCGCTGGGTAGCCGGTGAATCTGCTGCTTACTTTAAAAATCAATACGAATGTGAAGCATTGTTTGATGAATTGCTCATCGATGATAAAAAACTAGGGGTGATGAGGGAGGGAAGTCGGCTCCGTTTTCAAGAGTATTTTACTTGGGAACGAATACTTGGCGAGTATAAAAAATTGCTTTCTCAATTCGAGCGTTAGGCGTTTCTATGCTAACTGTCACAAATTGCACTCTGTAGCTTATATGAATAAAAAATACGTTCCTGAGTATGACGGGCTTAGAGCGCTTGCTGTGTTAGGCGTTGTATTTTATCACTTCGGTTTTAAATATCTGCCTGGCGGCTTTGTTGGGGTCGACGTTTTTTTTGTAATATCTGGCTTCTTGATATCTAGAATAATATTGATTGAACTTGATGAGGGAAAGTTTTCATTGATAAAATTCTACGAAAGAAGATTTCGGAGAATTGCGCCTGCACTTATTGTTGTGCTAACAATAACAACCCTACTTTTTTCTTTTATAAATTTCCCTTCCGAGTTTGGTGGGCAGCAGAAATCACTCGCTGCGGCATTATTTTCGTTCTCGAATATTTACTTCTATTACACTACTGATTATTTTCAAAACAACGAATTTAACCCGTTTCTTCATACCTGGTCGCTAGCGGTCGAAGAGCAGTTTTATCTTGTTTTCCCCTTGATTCTTATCGCGCTTAGAAGGCTGGATTCAAAAAATCGATTTCCATTGTTATTTGTCATTGGATTTGTGTCCTTAATAGCAGCCTGCCTATATGTGTACGTTAATGCGTCTGCTGCCTTCTATTTGCCCTGGTTGCGTGCATGGGAACTGCTTATGGGTACAGCAATTGCCGTGATTGGTGCTCAGCGTTTTTCCTCAAAGACGCGAATTATCTTCTCGTATCTAGGGGTCGGGATTATCTTGTTTTCATTTGTTTCGTTTGATGCGAAAATGAGATTCCCTGGAGCCTCGGCCATTCTGCCTGTAGTTGCCGCTGCACTCGTAATACTTGGCTCTGGAATACAATCTTTGCCGAATACAATTCTGGCGTCAAGATTTCCTGTTTTTGTTGGAAAAGTATCTTACTCACTTTACCTAGTTCATTGGCCAATTGCGTGTCTATTTGCCACCTTTGGGCTTTTGGATGGTGCGCGCATGAGTGCTTTGGGAGTTTTTGCAAGCGCAGTCGGTGCATGGCTGAGTTATAGGTTTATTGAGCAGCGATTCAGATATGGCAGCAGCAAATCACCAGTAAGGACCTATTGGACAGTCTTGGGTTGTTCAGTTGGAGTGTTTTGTATAGGTTTGATGGCCGGAAATCTGGCAAATAGCTTGTGGAGCTCCCCGCAAGCTCTGGCGCTTTCTAAAATAAATATTAATTCTGTTGGTCATCTTGGAAATCCGGCATGTTTTTTGACCTCGCGAAATTCGGGTTTTTCTGAGTATGATCAAGAAGCCTGCTTGAGCTTAAGTGGAACGAAGGAGAACATTTTAATTATCGGGGACAGTCATTCTGCTCATTTTATGGGTTCCATAAAAAAGTTGTATCCAGAGGCCAATATCATGCAGTCCTCTGCTTCTGGATGCATCCCTCTTCTCGACGCGCAAGGTGCCGAGCGTTGTACTTCGTTATTTAGTTTCATGTATACAAAGTGGCTGCCCGAAAACGCTCCAAAAATAAAGTATGTAATAATTTCAGCCCGCTGGGTTGCAGCAAATGCTGCGGGGCTTGAGGTGTTGAGCAATTCGATAAAAAAAATGGGCTCAATGCTTGTGGTTTTAGGCCCAACTCCGGAGTATAGGCTTCCCTTGCCTAAAATCCTGGCCTTGAAAGAGGTGTATGGTATTGATCTGGTAAAATCCTTATCGAGGCCCGAGCGTTTGCAGGCGGATCTTGAATTGGAAAGGCTACTTCCGCCAACGGTTAAATATTATTCGGCTGCGCAGAAAATTTGCTCGATTAGTACTTGCGCGGTTTATTCGTCGGGAGTTCCGAGTTTTTTCGATAAAGACCATTTGACGCTAGAGGGCGCTGATGCAGTCTTGGAGAAGTTGCCCCTTTGCTTGAATGTATCGAATGATTTTTGTATGCGAAAGCAGAAATCTTGATGTGAAATTAAACAATTTCTTTAGTCTAGAGACAGCCCGCCTTGTGCGAGAGGGGCGATCCTTCGACTCCACGTTGTTAGCCTTAAATGCCTAAGCTATATGAAACAAAATTTTGCTTGGATCGATCGACTTAAGGGCATCGGTATCGTAGCGGTAGTTTTGGGACATATCTATCCGCCTTCAATATCGAATTTGCTATTTCTTTGGCACATGCCACTTTTCTTTTTGATTAGCGGATTTTTGTTCAGGATCGATGCCGATAAACGATCTTACCTGGCTGGTAAGGTGGTGCATCTGCTGGTTCCATACGTCGCCTTTTTGCTGCTATTAAATACCTTTGACATTGTCTTCTTTGTATTGTCTGGTGATATCCACGAGCTCGCACGACTTACTGCAAGAATGTTGTTGGGCGGAAGATACCTGACGGG
The DNA here is from genome assembly GCF_030655415.1 of Herminiimonas sp. Next base: position 3,836 of record NZ_JAURVN010000001.1, read on the forward strand.
CTGGACAGGAGTTTTTTGGTTTGTCACCTGTTTGTTTCTTACTCAGCAATTTGCAAATTGGATTTTTCCGCGTTTTAAGGGCAAACTTCTTTGGCTGCTTGTGATCTTGATGTTATGTCTTGCATTTGCCACTAGTTCCTATCTTTCTGCATACAAGCTTCCGTTGAACATTGATAAGGTTCTTTTTTCGATTCCACTTTTCTTTTTGGGATGGAAGGCCAGATCTTCGAATTGGACTGAAAGTAAGTCGATATTTTTAATCACTGCAATTGCTGCGGTCTTAGGGCTGCTTCTTGTACATTTTGAAATGGTTGACACTATTGATATGAAGCGCTCATTTTACGGAACAGAATTTCTGTCTGTTTTCTTTGCAGTATGTATCGCTAACTCATTAATGCATATCTGCAAGATGATTTCTGAAGGTGGCTTGGTTGGTCGACTGCTCTCAAATCTTGGCAAAGCATCTATGGCCATCATGTTCTTGCACCAAGCGATTAATCTTGGCTTGCAGACTCTTGGCTACCAATCCTTCAGTATTCGTGCTATAGCTGCCTTGATGATCCCATATCTTTTCTACTGTGTCTGTGTTCGTTTCCGCTTCACGAACGCATTTTTTCTTGGAGCCAGATCTGATTTTGTGAGCTATTTCCCGCGATATGGTCAATCGTCAACTATCAAGCTCGACTAAATTTGCCCTCAGTGAATTTTGCGTCTGTAGTCAATAAGCAGTTGTGGGAGAATTGGGAATTCTTTTGTGGATGTTGATGGGTATTTTGATTATCGATTCGGGCTAATCGTGACCACTCATTACGCTTGAACGTAACTTGTGATCTCGTGCTGAACGTAACCGAATTGCGGGGATGCGGGAATGGGCAGTCACGATGATCGAATTCTCGGCGATGGCAGTGGAAGGCTAGCATGGACCAACGTGGTGGTTGTGTGCACTCCATCCACCTGATACGGGTAGATTCTCCAAGTTTTGCCTGAAACGGAGCTTGCACGCAGCAACGACGTAAAATCAGTGCAGTTTTACGTCGCAAACTCGAAAGCCTGTTCTTTCAGGAGCGTGTTTGCTGTCTTGCTGGGTATTTCGACGGGCGTCAGTAAGCCCTTCGTCTCTGGCCACTCAGCCCGGGCGCCGCAGCGAATTGCCGGATTTTTCTACCTGCAGCACACCTTCGACGCTTGCAGCGAAGCGGTAGTCAACACCTAGGTCGAAAACCCATATTCGCAGTATTTCTGTGGCGAGGTGCATCTCCAGAAAGAAGCGCTTGCTCTAGGAGGAAGCGCATTGGAGAAGAAGGCTTAGAGACCTTGCTCATGGTCATCATGCCGACGGCGCGGTGGCGTCGGAGATGGATGGGTGTCTGGGCCATAACTTTCAATGGTGCGCTGGGAGATACACTGCACTTCATTAGTCCGCCCTGAACAATGTCTAAGTCATTGATGTAGTGGAAGATTTTCAGTCAAAGCTGGTGCGCAATTTGCAAGGTAATACGGCATAGAACGCCGTTTCCCTGCAATTCCTGACAAGGTTTGCCATGAGACCCAAGCCAGTGGTGCCCGAGAGCGAGGATCTGTTTCGCTCGCGCCTGGATCAACAGATCAACATGCGTCACGCGCTTGTGCGCTTGGCCGGCCTGATCGACTGGGCCGAGATCGAGCGCACCTTCAGTGAGCCCTTTACCTCTGGACGAGGCCGTCCAGCCCTGGCGCCGCGGCTGATCGCCGGATTGCTCTACCTGCAGCACACCTTCGACGCCTCTGACGAAGCCGTCGTCAACACCTGGGTCGAGAACCCGTATTGGCAGTACTTCTGCGGCGAGGTGTACCTGCAGACCGAAGCTCCCATCGATCCGAGCAGCCTCACGCGGTGGAGGAAGCGCATTGGCGAAGAAGGCGTGGAGACTTTGCTCATGGCGACCATCGAAGCCGCCCATCGCGGTGGCGTCGTGCGTGCCTCCAGCGTGGACCGTGTGATCGTCGACACGACCGTCATGCCCAAGGCGATTGCACATCCCACCGACAGCCGTCTGCTGGAGAAGAGCCGACAGCACTTGGTGAAGGTGGCCGAGGAACATGGCTTGCACCTGCGCCAGAACTACAACCGCATCGCGCCGAGGTTGGCCACCCAGATCGGGCGCTACGCCCACGCCAAGCAATTCAAGCGCATGCGCCGGGCTGTTCGCACCCTGCGCTCGCGCGTCGGTCGGGTGCAGCGCGAGGTGGCGCGCCAGCTCGGTGAATTGCCCGAGCAGGCTCAAGCCAAGGTGCGCGACCTGCTCGCTCGCACCGGCCGCATCCTGACGCAACGCACGAAGGACAGGAACAAGCTCTACGCCTTGCACGCACCGGAGGTCGAGTGCATCTCCAAAGGCAAGGCTCGAACGCCCTACGAGTTCGGCGTGAAGGTGAGCATTGCGACGACGTTGAAGCAAGGTCTGGTGGTCGGCATGCGCAGCATGCCGGGCAATCCGTATGACGGTCACACGCTGGCCGAGACACTGGAGCAGGTCACCATCCTAGCCGAGCGCAAGCCGACAACGGCGATCGTGGACAAGGGCTATCGGGGCGTGGAGATCGAAGGGGTCCGGATCCTGAGATCTGGGCAGAAGCGAGGCGTCACCCGAACACTCAAAGCCATGATCCATCGGCGAAGTGCCATCGAGCCGGGCATCGGTCACATGAAGATGGACGGGCGTCTGGGCAGAAACCCGCTCAAGGGCGCGCTGGGCGACGCGCTGCACGCGGTGATGTGCGGCGCCGGGCACAACCTGCGACTGATCCTGGCGAAGCTGCGGCTTCTTTGCGCCCGGTGGGACATCGCGCTGACCGAATTGTTGGCCGCGCGGATCGCATCGACTCGCCTGTCTCTGCGCGTCAACACTTGAAATTCGGATTGTTCAGGACGGACTCATTACGTTTGAAAGTACAGATAGGCGCCGTCTATCTAAAAATTTTGGTCATAGTAGTTCTCCCAACGAGTTTCTCAACGTCCTGAAGCACTGAGGACGGAGACACGCCAAGTGCAGTGCATAGCCGGAACAGCATGCCAACGCTAGGGCTGTTGCGCCCAAGTTCGATGAGCGAGACGTAATTTCGATTCGCTTCGGCTTCCAGCGCCAGCTTTTCTTGGCTCCACTTCTTGCCAGTTCTCACCTTTTTCAACGTTTGGCCGAGTGCTTTGTCGATTTCTTCCATCTTTGCCCAATAAATTGAGCAACGTTCGCGTGTTTGAGGTCTAATGTCTTCCCAATATATGCGGCATAACTATGAGCTTAAGAGGATACAAGATGATTGGCATGGTTAAGTTTGAGGTTGCTACGTTCGGATTGAAGGTACGTATGAGGGAGAAGGCGGTCGGTCTCAGCGGAGCCCGACTATGACTTCACGCTTCAGCCCGTCCCCGTTCCCCACCGCCCACAAACCCAAGATCCCCGCCTCCGTCCTGCGCCCGCGTTCCCAACCGCCATCCGTACCCACACGCAGCGACATCGTCGCCAGCTTGGGCGAGCAGATCAAAGCGCTGCGCCTGGCTGCCAACCTCTCCGGCGGCGCACTGGCACTGCGCTCGGACATCTCGCGCTCAATGCTCTCCCGCATCGAACGTGGCTTGGTGTCGCCTTCGGTCGAAACGCTCGACCGCATCGCCCATGGCTTGGGTCAGCCGCTGTCGCGCTTCTTCTCCGACCAGCCCGGCCGGACCGATCTTTCGGTCGTGCGGGCAGGGCACGGCATCGCCGTGGACCGCGTCGGCGCTGTGGCCGGCTTCGACTACGAGTTGCTCGGCCATGGGCTCTCCGGCAACCTCTTCGTGGAACCGTATCTGGTGCGGGTGGCGTCAGACGCACCGCCGTACACCAGCTTCCAGCATCCGGGGATCAAGTTCATCTACATGCTCACGGGGAAGGTGGCGTATTGCTATGGCCCGCGGAAGCTGCAGGCGATCGGTGCGGGCGACGCGTTGATGTTCGACGCGAGCGCGCTGCATGGCATCGATTCGGTGGAAGAGGGGCCGGTCAGCTATCTGTCGGTCGTGTTCACACTGCGCAGTTGAACCGAATCGTTTTCCTCTCTGCTGTTTCCTCGACCTCATCCACCATGTACAACCTCCCTCGCATCCTGACCTTCGTCACGCTCGGCCCCGCCGGCGGCAATCACGAGTTCGTGCTTCAGCGTTATCTGGCGGCACACGGCATGACGGAGCGTTCGACCATCGTGTTCGTCAAGACCTTCCACGACGGTGCCGAAATGGTCATCGAACGCTCCGTCGACTTCATGCTGCAGTGCGCGGCGCACCCGACCGCGGCGGAAATCACGGGCACCTACCGAAAGAAGATGTTCGTGGTCGACGCGTTCATTTCTCGCAGCCGGCCGATGGCATTGATGCGCGCGCTCGACGCACCCGCAGCCGGCGTGCCGCGCCGCGTCGGGCTGCAACCGGCCACACGCGATTACGTCGATCTGTCGGCCTGGCCCGACGTCGTGCCGGAGCCGACGGTGACGGCGGTGGGGCAGGGGCTCCTGCAGGGCAAGTACGAAGCGGGCATCGCGTTCAGCACCCTGGCTGCGGCGCATCCGGAACGCTTCGAGGTCATCGAGCCGATCGGCTCGGTCTGCGATGCGTGGGTGATGTATGGGCCGGAGGCGGTCGATGGGGACGAGGCGGTGGTGTGGCGAGGCAGCCCGGCACGCAGGCTGTACGACCGGATGTGAACCTTCTCCAACAAGCGCCGTTGTCCGCTTAAGTTTTGGAGTTTTCTGCCGATGAGAGAGCACCTCCTTCTCTCTCTTTATTGGCAAAGCATGATGAACCACTACCTGAAGTCCACGCAGGGCCGCTACACGGCGCTGCTCGTTGGCTTCTTCGTCCTGTTGGCGGCCTTGACCGTCGTCGTCATCCAGGCTTTCGTCGCGCCCGACCTGCGCCGGCTCGAAGGGCAGGTGGTCACGAACACGGTGAACGCGATCTCGGTGCGCATCAGCGAGCAGCTGCGCAAGGTCGAGGCGCAGCAGCGCAGCATCACGCAGACCGTGTCGCTGATGGACAGCGACGCCATCGAGCGCCTGCAGCCCGGGCTGGTCGATCAGTACGGCGACGTGAACGTGTTCGGCGGTGGCATTTGGCCGCTGCCCGGTCAACGCGAGCCGGGCCGCGCCAAGTTCAGCACCTTCGTCGCGCGTGACGCTTCGGGCAAGCTGGTGGTCAACACGCACTGGAACTCGTCGGCATCGCTCAACTACTGGGAACAGCCTTGGTACGCCAACGGGCGCAACGCCGTGCGGGGCCACTGCAACTGGGCCAAGGCCTACCAGGACGACGCCAGCCCGCAGCCTCGCACCAACTGTGCGATGCCCATCTACAAGGGCGACACGCTTTACGGCGTGTCCACGGTCGACGTCACGCTGGGCTTTTTCAACAGCCTGGTTTCCGACATGGAAAAGCAGGTGCAGGGCCAGATCCTGCTGGTCGAAGCCGACGGAAAAATCGTCAGCAACAGCAGCCGCATCAATGGCAACGTGGTGCTGAAGAACGTGTCGGACCTGGCAAGCAGCTCCATGCTCGCAGCCGCCATTCAAAAGCAACTGCCGGCGCTGCAGCAAAAAGACGCGCCCGCCATCGAGACCACGTTCGCCGATGCAGGCGAGCCTTCCACGCTGTTCATCAAACCGATTCCGGGCAGCCCGTGGTGGATCGCCACGGCCGTGCCGACTCGCCTGCTGTCGCAGAACAGCGACCGCACGCTCGAAAAGCTGGGTCTGGTGCAGATCCCCATGGGCCTGCTGCTGCTGGCGTTGGTCATCGGCTGCATTCGGCTCTTCATGAAGCGCCTGGCCATGCTCAGGACCAACATCGACGCGCTTTCCAGCGGCAACGCCGACCTGACGCGGCGCCTGCCGCTGGGTGCCGGCATGGAATTCGACGCCGTGGCGAACGGTTTCAACCGCTTCATAGCGCGCCTGCAAGACGTCGTGGGCCGGGTCGTCGGCAGCACCACGGGCATCACCAATGCCTCGCGAGAAATTGCCACCGGCAACCAGGATCTGTCTTCGCGCACCGAGGCTCAGGCCAGCGCACTCGAGCAGACCGCCGCGTCGATGGAACAGCTGAGCGGCGCCGTGCAGCAGACGGCAGAAAGCGCCCAGCGCGCAAGCCGCTTTGCAGAAGACGCATCTTCTGTGGCCGAGCGCGGCGGCACGTCGATTCGGCAGGTCGTGGGCACGATGGAGTCGATCAACACGTCGTCACGCAAGATCGGCGACATCATCAGCGTGATCGACTCGATCGCCTTCCAGACCAACATCCTGGCGTTGAACGCCGCGGTGGAGGCGGCGCGTGCCGGGGAGCAGGGCCGCGGCTTTGCCGTGGTGGCCAGCGAGGTGCGCAGTCTGGCGCAGCGCTCTGCAACCGCAGCCAAGGACATCAAGCAACTGATCGCCGATTCGATGGAAGAAGTGCAGGCCGTCTCGACGCTGGTGGCCCAGGCCGGCGCCACCATGCAAGAGATCGTCCAGCGCACCGCAGACGCCGCCAGTGCCATGACGCGCATCACCGAAGCCACGCGAGAGCAGAGCGCGGGCATCGCGCAGGTGACCGGCGCGGTGAATGACCTGGACCGCCTGACGCAGCAGAACGCGGGCCTGGTGCAGCAGAGTGCGGTGGCGGCCGATTCGCTGAAACAACAGGCGGCTCACCTCGATGGGCTTGTGGGCAG
>NZ_JAURVN010000005.1 GCF_030655415.1 Herminiimonas sp.
CTACACGAAAGACATCTCCCCGAACGCATCTGTGTACCCGAAGTTAGACGTACAGGCACCGATCTATGTCGTGTCGTCAGTAAGTCAAACGAATGGGGTGGGAGGCACGACGACGACGACCTACAAGTACGGAGGATTGAAGGCGGAGTTAGGAACGGGAAGGGGAATGTTAGGTTTCAGATGGATGGAATCGACGCAAGCAGAAACAGGGATGATGAACCGTACGGAGTACCGTCAGGACTGGCCGTACACGGGACTGCCCATGAGCAGCAAGAAGAGTGTGGCGGGAAGCGGCAACAACGGCGTGCTGAGCCAGTCGACGGTGAGCTATGGCTGTCAGGACTTTGTTAGTAGTAGTGGATGTACGGTAGCCCCAGGTAAGCGGTACTACCCATATGTAACGCAAAGCACAGAGAGTGGCTGGGATTTGAATGGAGCAGCGCTGCCGACCATCATCACGGCGAGCCAGTACGACATTTGGGGCAATGCGACGCAGGTAAGTGTGAGCAGTAACGATGGTTACAGCAAGGTCACCAACAGCGAGTACACGAACGACAGCACGAACTGGTTTCTCGGGCGCTTGGTCAAGGCCAGTGTGATGAGCACCTCACCTTAAAAATTCGCAATTAGAGTGATACCACTTCATTTGTCCATCCCTGAAATATGGGATGGCAGCGGTAGCCAGATTAAGTAGAATGCTATCGCAAGAATGAGCGGAAACCGCCCGTAGCAAACCAAGAGCAGTAATAAAATAAATAAGAAGTGCCTCAGGGGGAGTGAAATATGACGTATTTGATCGGACGACCAGTCCTGTCGGCATTGCTATTGTCGATGTTGGTACATAGTAGTGTCTATGCGGTTACAGCCACACGTACTTCCGCCTTCGAATACGATCCTGCGACTGGCCTTCTCATTAAAGAAATTGTCGAGCCTGATATTCCACAGATGCGGCTGGAAACCAGTTATGTCTACGATGCATGGGGTAATAGAACGACAGCCACCATCTCTTCTCCTGCCACCGGTACTGCAGCGATTGCATCGCGTAGCAGTGTCAATACATTCGATGCACGCGGTCAGTTCGTCATATCCAGCAGTAATGCATTAGGTCAAACTGAAACCAAAGTCATTGATCCCAAGTTTGGCAATATCACTAGTCTGACCGGTCCCAATGGCTTAACTACACAGTGGCAATACGATGGTTTCGGGCGCAAAGTTCTGGAAATTCGCGCCGATGGCACTCGAACCAAATGGGACTATTTATACTGCATTTGTCCTTGATTATGCGACAGATTTCGTTGCTTTTGCCGCCGGTAATACTCCATTAGGACGTGTGTTTGGCGGAATATCTTTCGGAATGTCTGCATATCAATTGGCTTTCATGGGAGATGTTGGCGCTGGAGCCAGCTTGGGCGCCGGAGATTTGGCAGAGCGAGCAACAGCGCCTACATTAGGTAAAGTTGGTGGTATGAGAGCTGGTATTGTAATGGGGATAATAACTAATGAGGCTGTTAAGGGACCTAGTCCTTTGTTGCCCCCACAATCTAATTGCTCGGTGATGAGAGCGCGGTGTTAGATTGAAAATAAAAAATAAACTTGTTGCGATTTGGTTAGTTTGTTTCTTAATCCTAGCTAGCGCCTTTATATTTAACTCTCGATATTTTTTAAAATGGGGGTGGATGGTTGCATTGCTTCTCTGTTATCTAACCAAATACTTTTGTGATCGTATTCAAGGGAAGTCAGCGCATCTCGGTCCGTACTCCGTTGATAAGCAAGATGGATTTTATGCGTATAAAATTTATGATTTTTTTGCTGGCCTATCAGTACTTATTTCAGTGTTTGCTTTGTATTTCGAACGTGACTAACAGTTCGCGGTTGTGTAGCGGTAAATTTTTTCACCCAATCAGGACTCCGAAAGTAAAAATGGTAAAAGCTAGAATGAAACTATTCTAGAGTGATCTTAAATATAAGACGCTGACTTTGAGAGAAGATGGTGCAATGCAAGTTGAATTTTAATGCCTAGCTAGGATTAACCAAAAATTGGCAAATAATAGGAAATTCGAGGTTAGAGTCTTTCGTGCAACGGACGGAATTACATCATTAAATTTGATAGCGACGGATTCAATTGATGCCAAATCTCAAGCTGAAAAGCTTGGCTATAACGTTATCTCCCTTCGAAAAAAATTTGATTTATCTTTCAACATAGGCTCCAAGCGAAATTTCTTAATTGGCTTATTTACTCAAGAGCTATTGGCGCTTCTGGAAGCGGGATTGAGTCTGGTTGAAACCGTCGATGTTTTGTCACGCAAATCACGTCAACCTGAAACGAAAAAAATATTGGAATCACTAACACGTGCTTTGCGTGAGGGGCAATCTTTCTCTAGCGCATTGGAATCAATGTCACAAACATTTCCTCCTTTGTACGTTGCAACTATTCGCACATCCGAAAAAACCGGTGATTTACCTGAAGCGCTAAGGCGTTATCTCGCCTATCACCAGCAGCTCAATCTCGTCCGCGACAAGGTATTGGCAGCTTCGGTTTATCCCATATTGTTAATGATAGTTGGCGTCCTTGTTATTCTTTTCCTTCTTGGATATGTGGTACCCCGTTTTAGTAGAGTGTACGAGGACGTGGGGGGAAATTTGCCCTGGCTCTCTCGCATGCTGATGCAGTGGGGAAGAGTGTTTAGTGAGCATGCGGGTTGGATTGCTGGTGCTTTCTTTCTCTTTATAGGGGGCGTAGTTTATGGGCTAACCCGCGCCAGTACGCGGGCAAGAATAGAGCGTATGTTCTGGGCCATTCCAGCATTGGGAGAAAAAATGCGCCTTTATCAATTGGCGCGCTTTACTCGAACATTAGCGATGCTGATCAACGGCGGTATTCCGTTTGTAACAGCCTTGGATATGGTTCGCGACTTACTGCATCAACCGGCTTTACTCATGGGGTTGCGGCAGGCAGTACAAGGCATTCGTGAGGGGCGCTCCGTATCAGATGCATTTGCGGTTAATGGGCTAACAACCGAAGTTGGTGTGCGCTTGCTGGCAGTCGGGGAACGGTCTGGAGATCTGGGACAGGCAATGGAGCGGATTGCGAAGCTGTATGACGATGAAATTGCACGTTGGGTTGATTGGTTTGCCCGTTTGTTTGAACCTATGCTAATGATTGCAATTGGTTTGATTATTGGTGTGATTGTTCTATTGATGTATCTTCCCATTTTTGAACTGGCGAGTAGTATTCAATGACAGAAGTAGGAAATTCCCTGAAGTCTGAAACCGTCACCTTAATAGACGCCAAGATTATTGAAATCGCGCGTGAACAGTCGATTGCGAGCGGTCGCACTTTAATTGAAGTGCTGGAGGAGCAATTGAATGTTTCTCCTGCGCATTTGATGGATAGTTTGAGTAGGGCATTGCATTACCCGTTATTGAGTATGGATGGATTATATTCACTAACACCGGCGTTTGAAGTTCTCTCATTCCCCGATGCAGTACAGCGCAATTGTTTCGTCGCACGTGACAACGACTTGTTGATTTGTGTCGTCGCAGACCCATTCGATTTGTTACTACAGTCTTGGATTGAAGCACGTTGTGATAAGAACTTGACATGGCGTATTGCACACAAGGCGGATCTCGCGGCCTTTTTTGCGATTCATGAAGACACTTTACGTGCGATTGATAGTTCACTGCATGAACCGATTTCACAAGATTTGGTTTCACTGAATGTAGATGATTTGTCTCTTGCATCAATTGCTGAAGATACCAGCCCAGTTATCAAGATCGTCAATTCGACTATATACGATGCATTAAAACTAGGAGCCAGCGATATTCATTTAGAAACTACGAAATCAGGTTTGCATGTTAAGTATCGAATTGATGGGGTATTGGCGCAGATAGTTTCTGTACAAGGTATGGCAACTGCGGAACAAATTGTTTCTCGTATCAAGGTAATGGCAGAACTGGATATTGCCGAGCGGCGCATTCCTCAAGACGGGCGCTTCAAGCTATCTATTAAAGGGCACGAGATCGATTATCGCGTCTCCATCATGCCAAGCATGATTGGCGAAGATGTGGTGATTCGTGTATTGGATAAAAGAACCTTGACCGACCAGATTCAAGGTTTGCGACTAGACCTTCTGGGTTTTGATCCAGTGACATTGGCAGAAGTCAGATCGTTGGCGGCGAAGCCATATGGGATGTTACTGGTAACCGGGCCGACAGGTAGTGGCAAGACAACGACAATGTATGCCGCGCTCTCGGAAATTAATAATGGACAAGACAAGATCATTACGATTGAAGATCCTGTCGAATATCAATTACCTGGGGTGCTGCAAATTCCCGTGAATGAGAAGAAAGGCTTAAGTTTCGCGCGTGGTTTACGTTCTATTTTACGTCATGATCCGGATAAAATATTGGTGGGAGAAATTCGTGATCCAGAAACAGCGCAAATTGCGATTCAATCGGCATTAACTGGTCATTTAGTATTTACAAGTGTGCATGCAAATAATGTATTCGATGTTTTAGGACGTTTTTTGCACATGGGTGTAGATACATATAGTTTTGTATCTGCCTTGAACGGCATTCTTGCGCAGCGATTGGTCAGACTAATTTGCAATCAATGCACTGAGCAATATGTACCGACTATAGAGGAGTTACAACGCTCTGCAATCACAACTGAAAACGCAAAAAATATGATTTTTTGTAAAGGACGTGGTTGTGGAAATTGTCGAGGGACTGGTTACAAAGGCCGCCATGCTATCGGTGAGGTATTACATTTAAATGATGAGTTACGCGAACTGATTATTGCACGCGCGCCGATTCGCACGATCAAAGATGCCGCACGGGATAATGGCACAAAATTTTTGCGTGATGCTGCAATTGATTTGATGGCAGCTGGACGTACAACATTAGAGGAAATCAATCGTGTCACCTTTGTTACGTAATCGACTGCTCGTGACTTTAGGTCCGACACAAATAACGATTACTAAAATCCAGCGGGGTTGGAATCCAAAGGCGGCTGAGTCTATTGTGATAGATGTTGCCTTATCTGAAGCGGGGAATAAATGGGCCGCCCCCATATTGGGATTGCAAACTTGGTTAGAAAAAGAAAAATTTTCCGCCACAAATTTAATGGTAATTGTTTCAGATAGTTTTACAAGGTATGGATTATTGCCTTGGGTTGGTAAGCTTACAAATCATTCAGAATTAATGACACTGGCACATATTCATTTTAATAATTTATACGGGCCGCCTTCTGCAAACTGGATCATAACTGCGGATAAAGGCGAATATGAGAAGGCTCGAATTGGGTGTGCATTGGATCAAACTTTAATCACTTCCATTGGGGAGTTATGCAAAGTATCTAGGTTGAAATTGGTATCGCTGCAGCCTAATTTTATGCAGGTATACAACCATTGGCGATTGAGCATAGGCGTTGATGCACTATTTGGAGTACTTGAGCCTGACCAGTGTGTCTTGGCAAGTCTGAAAAATGGTCATTGGCACAGCATTCGTACAATAAAATTTGCAAACTTCTTTGAAGTTGATGTTTCTCAACTTATGGAGAGAGAGATCTTATTGCAGGGATTATCAGCACAGGTAAAAAGATATCTTCATTCGGGAAATTTTGTCTTGTTAGAAGCTATTAGAGGTTTATCCAATATAACTATATTAGAGTCACAAGACGGCTCGAATTTATCGATGTTTGGGGAAAGTTGATGCGCCGGCTGATTCTTGATTTTTCTTCTAAAAAAGAAAAATGGCAGATATTTTCCAGCTATTTTGCGTTAGCTTTGATGCTTGCGGCTATCTCTTATCAAGGCATTATTTATCGTGAATTATCTGTGAGTTTGGATAGATGGGAAACTAAATGGCGTAGCCTGCAGATGAATCAACGGATAAGCGGAGAAGCCGATGCAAAACAGAAGATGCCGTCAGAGCAGTTGCTAATGGAACTCAAATCGGCTAACCGCGTTATTAGGCATTTGTCTATGCCGTGGGATGAATTGTTTCGTGAAATTGAAGCTTCTCTTAACGAAGAAGTTACCTTGCTCAGCGTGGAGCCCGACACAGAAAAACAAGAAATACGGATAACTGCCGAAGCCAAGAATCTAATTGCAATGCTTGACTACATGAAACGTGTGCAGGATATGACATCTTTTAAAGATGCGCATATAGAAAATCATCAAATTCAGGTTCAGGATTCTCAACGACCAGTGCGCTTCTTGATTTCAGCGCAATGGTTTAGCAGGACGAAGTCAATAGCTACCTCGCAATAAATCTGTCTCGCCGATGGTCTTAGCGTTTAAAGTGCTCTTTGTTTGCCGAGTCGACTGTCTCCAACTGATCCACCTGCCATTGTCTAGCGAGGGCTGTACCCGGTCATACAAACCTTTATGCGCACAAGTTGATGTACATCTATTTCGAAGCCGACTTTGCTTTAATGCATGACAATGCATCTGCCTACTAAGAAGGCAAGCCGGTATTCTGCCCTATTAAATACAGACTTTATTACTACAATACATTTTCCTCAATCTTAAGGTCCTTTGTCGACGGACTTTACGCAGAATTTTCTAATTATCCGAAATAGCGAGTAACGAGGCTATAGCCCGATTTGTCCGACAGACTTTATTATTTCCAATCATCGCTAAACTGTTCGCGGGAAAAAGAAATCAAATTTGAAAGAAATTTTTGTTATCGAATTGTTGTCGAAATTCTTTTATCTCTGAACTTTATTCATTTATCTCTGAACTTTTTCGGAAATGCCTTCCCGAAATACCGGTATGAATGTTGATTTGCTCGCAGAGTTGACCCTCTCTAATTGATCCACCTTCCACTGTCTGGCGAAGGCTGCGACCCGGTCGTACGACCCGTCAAATCCCAATGCACATAGATCGATATGCATCTGTTTCAAAGTCCGACGTTGCTTGCGTGACTTCGTTGTCTCAGTCTTTAACCAGGCTGAAAGCTTGAAAGCGTATTTATCAAGAGAGGTCAGGGAACGTCGATCAGCGTAGGCTGGCTCGACAGTTTCAGCACGTAGATAACGCCTGACGGTATTTCGAGAGATACCCAGTCGTTTGGATATCTCTCTCAAGGACACGTGGTCACGAATGTGCCAGCGTCGAATAATTCCAAGTAA
>NZ_JAURVN010000006.1 GCF_030655415.1 Herminiimonas sp.
CAACACGTTCTCTATCAATGTCCCTGGATCGGATCTTGTTGCCGATGCGGACAAAGTCATTGACGCAAAAGTGACGACGACGGACGCAGCGGGCAATAGCACAACAGCGACGGACACCGAAGGCTACACAGTCGACGCCACTCCACCGGTGCCAACGATTACATTGGCGACCAATATCACGTCTGATGACGTCATTAACGCGACAGAGGCTGGCCAAAACATTGCCATTACGGGCACTGTAGGTGGCGACGCGAAAGTCGGCGATACGGTAACTTTGACAGTCAACGGGCATACCTACACAGGTACGGTTGCAGTCGGATTGGGCTTCAGCATTAACGTGCCGGGATCGGACCTGGTTGCTGATGGCGACAAGACCATCGATGCAAAAATCACGACCACGGACGCGGCAGGTAATGTCGGCACGGGTACGGATATAGAAACATATACCGTCGATACGACCGCACCGACTGTGGCCGTCAATATTGTTGACGCAGCATTGAATGTTGCCGATAGCGTGAGCCAGGTGACTTTCACGTTCAGCGAAGCACCGGTTGGCTTTACCGCTGGTGACATCACGGTTGCCGGTGGCACGATCTCCGGCCTTGCTGCGACATCAAATCCTTTGGTATGGGCGGCCATCTTCACAGCGACGCCCGGCTTTAACGGGACAGGTACGGTCGCCGTGACTGGTGGTAGTTATACCGATGCCGCAACTAATGTTGGTTCGGGTGGTAGCGATAGTGTTCTTATCAACACCGCGCCGGCATTGCAAGTCACCGTTAACGATGCGTTGAATAACTACAACCTTACAGAAGGAAACGGCTACGCTCACTTCACAGTTTCGTTGTCTGCCACCAGTTCGGTAGCGACCACAATTTCACTGGTGTTGAGCAATGGCACAGCAACCGGTGGTGGTGTCGATTACGGTTCGAGCGGTGCGACCAATCTGCAAGTTTCTTTCGACGGCGGTTCAACCTGGAGCAATGCGACATCGGCGACGATTCCCGCTGGCTCAAGCAGTTTCGTCGTGCGTACGCCAGTCGTCGATGATGCGCTGAATGAGTTTAATGAAACCTTCTCGTTGACCGCTACCAAAACAGCCGGCGTCACCAGCAATACCAGCGATAGTGCGACGGCCACCATTCTCGACAACGATTACACCGCGCCTAACATCACTATCAACAATGTCAGCGTGAATGAAAGCGCCGGCACGATGACGTTCACGGTGTCCTTGTCTTCTGCCAGCGGCAAACCAATTAGCGTCGATTACGCAACGCAAGATGGCAGTGCCAAGGCTGGTCAGGATTACGTGGCGGGTAATGGTACGATTAATTTCGCAGCGGGCGAAACAATCAAGACCATCACCATCTCAATCACTGAGGACATGGTCTTTGAAGGAAGTGAAAATTTCCTAGTCAATCTTTCGAATGCGCAGAACGCACAGATTACTAGTCCTATCGGCCAAGGCACGATTGTCGATAACGAAGCGGCGCCCACCGTCAGTGTCGGCAACGTCTCGGTGCAGGAAGATGGAGGCTACGCAACGTTCACAGTTTCGCTTTCCGGAGTAAGTGGCAGTTCCACGAATTTCTGGCTGGGATTGAATAACGGTACGGCAACGCAGGGTCAGGATTTCACCAACGCGCTGCAAATTTCTACCGATGGCGGGACAACCTGGGCCACAACGTCGAACGGCAGTATCCCAGCCGGCAGCACAAGCGCCTTGGTTCGGGTACCGATCATCAACGATACGGCGAATGAAGTAAGTGAAAACTTCACGCTCACTGCCAACGTTACTTCGGGTAACACCAGTAACGCAGCGGCAAGTGGTGTTGCGACGATTATCGACAACGATGCGACGCCGAGTCTGTCCATCAACGATGTGACGGTGAACGAAGCCGCTGGCACTGCAACTTTCACTGTCACCTTGAGTGCAGCTTCGGGTCAAACAGTGACCGTGGGTTACAACACCACCAATGGCACAGCAATTGCAAGCAGCGATTACACGTCAATTGCCAACACTTTGACGTTTGCACCTGGCGAAACGACCAAAACGATCACAATCAATATTACGAATGACAGCGTGTATGAAGGCACAGAGACCTTTAACGTCAACCTGAGCGCGCCAACGAATGCCACGATCAGTGACAATTTTGGTGTTGGTACCATCACGGACAATGATCCTGTTCCAGTCATTGGCAGCATCACCAGCCCATCAGTAGCCGAAGGTGGAGCGTTGGTTTACACCGTCAATGTCACTGGAACGTCCAGCGCGGGTACGACCTTCACCTTTAACCTGGGTGGCGGTACTGCAACGGCGGGTAGCGATTACACGGCAACGCCAACCTTTACCAATGGCGTTACGCTAGTTGGTAATGTGTTGACAGTACCTGCCGGTGTCACCAGCTTCACAATCAGTATTCCTACCGGTAATGATTCACTGGTTGAACCTAACGAAACGGTCAACCTCACGTTGGGCGGTGTGACTGCAGTCGGCACCATTCTCAACAACGACTACGCGCCGGTCCTGGATCTGGATGCTTCCGCCGCAGGTACCGGTTTCACCAACACATATACCGAGAACGGCGCTGCCATTTCTATTGCAGACGTTGATATCTCGATCACGGATCTGGATGGTTCGAATATCCAAGGTGCGACGATCACGCTGACCAATCCACAAACTGGCGATTCCGGCAATTTCGGCAGTCTGCCAGCGGGTATCACGGCCAGCATTGTTGGCAATTCGATTGTGCTGACCGGTTCTGCAAGCATGGCGGATTATCAAGCCGCGATTCGTTCACTGACCTTCGTCAACACCAGCGAAATTCCGGATACCACACCTCGCGTGATTACAGTTGTCGTTACTGACGGCGTTAATAGCAGCAACACGGCAACTGCGACGATCAATGTCATATCGCTGAACGATGCGCCGACCAATACAGTGCCGGGCACCATTGCGGTTACCGAGGATGTCGCAACTTCATTGACCGGTATTAGTGTGGGCGACGTGGATGCCGGTAACAGCAACCTACAAGTTACGCTAAGCGCACCGACCGGCACGCTGACCGCAGTATCCGGTAGTGGTGTGACGATCGCCGGCTCCGGCAGCGGCAGCATCGTGCTGACCGGCGCGCAAAGTGCGATCAATGCTTACATCGCGGCAAGCGGCGTCAAGTACACCTCGGCTTTGAATGCAAGTGACGATGTGACATTGACCGTCACTACCAACGATCTTGGCAACAACGGTACTGGCGGCGCTTTGTCCGATACAGATACCGTTACGTTGCATATCAATCCTGTAGCAGATGCACCGACAGTCGCAGTCAACAATGCGAGCGGCACGGAAGGCCAATGGATTAACCTTTCACTGGCGGCGGCGCTGACTGATACCGATGGTTCGGAAGCGCTGTCTACGCGTACCTTGAGTGCAATTCCTGTTGGTGCAAGCATCACCGACGGCACGCAAACTTTTACCGCGACGTCTGGCAACACATCGCTTAATTTGTCCGGTTGGAATTTGTCCGCTCTGAAATTCCAGGGTGTCGACAACGACATGAATTCAACCAGCAAAACGTACACGCTGACGTTGAGTGCGACCAGCACCGAAGTCGGCGGCGGTTCTGCATCGACCACACAAAACTTCAACGTGGTGGTGGCCGATACGGCGCCGACCGCCAATGCTGATACGGATAGCGTCGGTGTCGGCGGTACGATTACTGGTAATGTAATTAGCGGTGCCGGTGGCAATACGACGACTGGTGTAGATAAGATTCTGCTGGACGGCGGTACGTTGACGGGTATCAGTTACAACGGCACGCCAGCAACCTTCAACTCCGGCTCTGGCAAGTGGACCGTGGTGGCAGCCAATGGAACATTCACCATCGAACCGGACGGCAATTACAGTTACACATCGAAGTACAACAACATTGCGATTACCAATTCTGCACAAGCGAGCTGGGCTCCCGCAACGTCGGGCGTGACATATTCCGGCTTTGACTTATTTTCGCCAGTGAATACCAACGGTACGTTGAATACGGCTTCTGTGGCTTCAGCCGCCGGGCAGAACGTTAATTTTACGACGACCGCCGGTAACGAAGGATTGGGTGTCGAGCAATTGGGTGGTGATGCCAAGCTGGGTACCAGCGAAGAACTTGTGCTGAATTTAGGCATGAACTCGAAAGCAGCCAGCGTCGGCATTTCCAATCTGGCTTCTGGAGAAACGGGCGTCTGGTATGCGTATAGCAGCACTGGGGTACAGGTAGGTACTGGTACGTTCTCGGGCGCCATAACCAACGTCAACATCACGACGGCATCGGCCTTTCAATATCTGATGTTCACGGCAACATCCGGTGCTTATCGGATTAATACATTGTCAGCACAGCAGGATCTGTCGGGCCTGAATCCGGATGTCATCAGTTATACGTTGACTGACTCGGACGGCGACACCAGCACCACTACGTTGACGGTAGGAACGAGTACGCAAGCGCAGGCGGTCGCGGACACAGCAACCGTATATGAATCCGGTCTCAGCAATGGTACCGACCCGGGTGCGCACCCCATCGTCGCGACCGGCAATTTGCTGGATAACGATGCCGGCGTGGGCAGCCTGACAACGATCACCAACGTTGGCAGTTCTGCGCCGGTTAACGGCGTGATAACGGTAATCGATGACTTTGGAACTTTGAAGGTATGGACTACGGCTGATGCGACGCATCAAGCTGGCGACTATCAATACACGTTGACATCGCCGACCGCGCAAGGCAGCACGGATGCGCGCGTATATACCTATCAATTATCCGGTGCTGGCGGTGCAACCAGTAGCGCTACGCTGACTGTAAACGTAGCCGATGATGCGCCAATCGGCGGCAACGTGACGGAAACGTTACATGCTGCGGCTACCCTGCCGACTTATAACTTAGTATTGACGATAGACGTTTCGGGCAGCATGGCGGATCCGGTCGGCAATACCGGCAAGACCCGCTTACAGATTGCGAAGGAAGCGTTAGCTGAACTGATCCACAAGTTCGATGAAATCGGTAATGTCAATGTACAGATCGTATCGTTCAGTAGTAGCGCTACAGAATCAAGCTGGTTTTCTGATAACCCTCAAGGCGCGCTGTCGTATATCAATTTACTGCAACCGTCAGGTGAAACTCGGTATTCGACCGCGCTGAATACAGTCATGAATAATTTCACGCAGCCGGATGCGGATAAGACACTGTTCTATTTCATCTCGGACGGCGAACCAACGTCGGGTTATTCGGTCACCGCAGCGCAACAAACGCTATGGCAAAACTTCGTTACAGCAAATGGAGATATTTCGTTTGGCATCGGTATTGGTGACGCCAGCCTGACGGCATTGAATCCGATTGCCTTCCCGAACGGTACTAATGAGCCTTACGCAATTAAAGTCAGCGATCCCGCCGATCTTGCAGATACATTATTGAGTACAGTCGATCAAGGGGTCGTTCTCGGCAACGTCTCGGTTCTATCGAGTAGTGGCGGTAGCGGATTTGTAATCGGTGCCGATGGAGGTCATCTGCAAAGCGTTGTGGTGGACGGAACGACGTACAACTATTCGGCAGCAACCCCGAACCTTACGATACACACAGCAAAGGGCGGCGATCTCACGATAAATATGGTTACCGGGGAATACAGTTATCGCCTGACGGTCAATACCACCATTCAGGGTCAACAAGAAATTTTCCCGATCACTGTGGTTGATAACGACGGCGATACGAAAACCATCAATCTGACGGTCAACCTCGACTATGTTGCGAACCTGGACGCCAGCCGCGACATCATCTTAACCAACGTGATTGATGGCTCGCCACTGACTATCTCGACGGGTGCTTTGCTGCATAACGATGTCGTCGGTAGCAGCACTACGTTCGGCGGTACCAGCGGTGCGGTCGGTGGAGCAGTGGTGGTCAGTGGCGGCAATGTCGTGTTCGATCCAACGGCGGCACTGACAACCAGCACCAGTGGTTTCGGCGCAAACTTTACGGCGATTACGGAAAGTACTTTTAACAATAGCGCCTTCGCAGGCGATGCTTCAAATAACGCCAAAAATAATACCTATCAGACGGCAATGAATTTGACGAACCGGGCGTTGTTTGGCCCAGTGACAAATGCCACCGCCGCTCTAGATCTGGCCGATCCAGAACTGCCATCAATCAAGGTCAGTGGCACGTTGCAGGCGGTCAACGGCGCGGCTGACAGCGATTACATCAAGGTCCATCTGAAGGCAGGTGAAACCCTCTATATGGATATCGACCGGGGTATCGATGGCGTTGCCTCCACGAGCGTCGACTCCTACCTGTATCTATACGGTACCAACGGCACCACCTTGTTGGCATCGAACAATACATCTGCAGTCATCGAGTCGGGATCAACGTCGTTGTTGGATCCGTATTTGGTTTATACCGTCAGCGTCGAAGGCGACTACTATGTCCGCGTCGCCCAAGGTGCAAACGCATCAGCCACCGATGCAGGCGGCGACTATGACCTGTGGCTGTCGATTGATCCGCAAGTCTTGCCACCCACATCGACCAATGGTTTCATCTATACATTGGATGATTCCAGCGGTCATGATTCAACCGGGGCAACCATCTACGGCGTATCGGGTTCAACGATCGTCGGAAGTGCATCGGACGAAATCCTTTACGGTAGCAACAACGCCGATACGTTGATTGGCGAGGGCGGCAAGGATGTGTTGCTGGGTAATAGTGGTGAGGACATCTTGCGCGGTGGTTCGGGCGATGATCGCCTGGAAGGTGGCTCAGGTAACGATACACTGGATGGCGGCACCGGCAATGACCTAATGGATGGCGGCATCGGTAATGACATGATGACTGGTGGGCTGGGTGCGGACACGTTTGTCTGGCATCTAGGCGATAAGGGGACACAAGGGTCGCCGGCAGTCGACACCATTACCGATTTTAACAATATCAACGCCAGCGATAACCTGGACCTGCGCGATTTGTTGAGCGGTGAGCACAAGACGGGACTGGACGCGAATCTGGAAAATTATTTGCACTTCGAGAAGAGCGGCAGTAACACGATCGTACATATTAGTTCGAATGGTGGTTTTTCAGCCGATACGCACACCATTGGCGTCGGCCAAACGGCCAGTCACGAAGACCAAACCATTGTCCTGCAAGGAGTAAATCTGATCGGTTCATTTACGACCGATCAGCAAATTATTCAAGACATGATCACACGTGGCAAGTTGATTACGGACTGATGATCCGCCGCAAGTTGTGTACGTAAAAAAACCGCTCAGGTTTAACTGAGCGGTTTTTTTATTGGGTAAATGCTGTACGCAAATTTACACTTGCAAGCAGTTTTGTGCCGGTTCGACTACTTCACCACCGGTCCGGTAATGCCATCAAATCCCAACGTCGCCAGCATGTCGACTTCTTCCTGCGAGATCACGCCTTCAGCAAAAACCTTCATCCCGATATTGTGAACAATGTTGGTCAGTCCTTTTAAAAATACTTGATTGCCCTGATTGTTTTGTATGTCGCGAATAAAGCTTGCATCGATCTTCAGGTAATCGAGACCGAGATCATGCAACTTGCCGATATGACTGAATTGATTGCCGAAATGTTCGATGCCGAGACTGCAACCGGTTTTGGAAATCTGTAGACAAAATACACGGAAGGCAGGCAGATGCGCTAGTGCACCATATTCCGGCACCTCAAGCCACAGACGTTTGCTGATCTGCGGTTGAGCAGTGAGTAAGGCGAGTAATGTTTGGCAGAACTCGGGGTCATGTATTGATTGGCCGGAAAGATTAATCGCAACGCCTGGCAACTGCGGATCTTTCGCCAGTTCTGCCAAGCCGAGTTTGACCACGGCCAGATCTAGCTTCGCCGTCATGCCCATGCGTTCGGCGGCTGGCAAGAAGCGGCCAGCTGGCAACCAAGGGCTACCCGGCGTTAACATCAGACGCAATGCGCTTTCTCTGTGAATGATCTGGCCTGAAAAATTCACCACCGGGAACAAGGCGATTTTAGATAGCGCATTGTCTAGCGCATGCTCGATCTGACGGCCCCATTGTTCGGCGCTGCTAGGCGCATCGTCATCGTGGGAAATCGCTTCGCGCACCTTGTTGACGCCGGTCGCTTCTGCCGCGGCCATCGCGCTATCAACTTGCGTTAACAATTCGCCCATCGCATGTTGCGGACGGAAAGCGCCGGTGCCTATAAATGCAATCGGCTCGTTCTGCAAAAAGGCGCGGCTGCTGTTGATCAATTTTTGCAATAACTCGTCACCCATTGCGACGGCATCCCATTGACCCGGGATCATCAGCGCGAAATCGGCGCCATTCAAACGCGCAACCAATGCGTCCGGCAAGCTCATCGAAAATTCTTCTATCGCTTTGCCAACTGCTTGCAATAAGGCGTCTGTCGATTCGCGTCCCAAGCGGCGATTGAGTTCTGTCAGATTGGCGACGCGGATCAGGAACAGTTGGCCGCCTGGGCCTTCTTCAGTTTCCAAGACTGCACGCAAACGCGCCATAAAGTAGTCGCGATTGGCGAGGCCGGTCAATGGATCGTAGTTAACTTCCTGACGCACGGCTTCCAGACGTTTGGCTTCTTCATCAAACATGCTTTTCAAGCGCACGACGGAAGAGTTCATTGCCGCGACCAGTTGGCGCAACTCCGGTACTTTGGGTTCTGGCGTTGTAAAGAAACGACGTTCGCTAATGCCGCGTGCTTGTTCGATTACTTTGGCCAACGGGCCTTTCAAGCGACGCAAAATCAAGGTGCCAAGGTAGCCGCCCAACAGACCGGCAAAGAATAAAGCCGCCATCAATTCCTTGGTGGCGCTCCATAAAGTTTTGTAGGCATGCGATGCCTGGCTTTCTAAAACAACGGAGCCGAGTTGTTTCCAGCCGTCGGTAATATTTGCGACGCCGGGTTGCGCCACGATAGGCAGGCTGTTGATAAACCATTGCGGCGCGCTGTCTTGTGCCGGTTCGGCAACGCGTTCAACGATGACATCACCTTTGGGATCGAGGATCTTTATCGACTGGAAATAGCCGCTGTCGAACAGTGCGGCGGTACTCAACTCCATTTCGATTTGATCAACACCACCGCGACTCAGCGATAGCGCCAGCGCAGCGGCGGTGTCATTGTTTTTTAGTCTCAGCTGCTCTTCAAGATAGACGCGCGCGCCTAACGTCGATGCGAGAAAGCCGCCAACTAGTGACAGCGTCGTGCTGAGAATAAGTGCAAGCCAAAGTTGGCGATACATCGACATATGATTGCCTCTCTTTGTTACATGAATCAATTGAAACCTTCGGCGCGTGCGCGTTGCAGCAGCTCGCTCCAGCGTGATAGTTGTGTGACGCCACCTTTTTCAGGCGTGGTCTTTGCATCGACACCGTTGAAGATGCCTTGGCTGTTAAAACTGAAAACTGGTGATAGATCGGTGCGGCGCGATGCAGGTCTAATATCCGTGATCAGATTGTCGAGTACCAGCGGCTCTGAATCTGGCGACGCGTAATACGCTAGCACCATGTGTGCCTGTTGCAGATTGCTGTTCATGCCGCCTATGCGCGCTTTGACGTAAATCAGGCGAAGCTGTTCGACGGGCACATCTGCATTCAGCAAGGTGAAGTATTTTGCGATCGTGAAGTCTTCGCAATCGCCGGCACCTTTGGATAATGTCTCCATAGGCGTGGCCCAATAATCTGATTGATGCCAGATTTCCTGATCGCTGCTAAAGCGTACGCGACGATTAAAAAATTCGTTCACACGTTTTAAACGGGCGGGCACCGGCAACGCTTTGCTTTCTTGCAGCAGCTGCTGCCAGTCAAGCAATGATTGCGGATTGCCGCCGAGCTTGCGTAAAGTGGCTTGGAGTTGCGTGACATCAAAGGCAGCGACCGGATTCGGAGGCAGCATCAGTATTCCCGCCATGATGAGCAGCAGGATTTGCAGCAAGAACGGCGATCTACGGATGCAATTGATCAAAAGAGAGATCTGTGTGAGGGCCTGCGATGTCTATGAACGCTTTGACCGATTGATCATAGCATTCGCCAGAAAAGGCATGTATTAGAGAGTATCTTCGCTCCATCGATAGTACAAGAACCGTCGTAAGATCGACACTACGTTCACAATAATTCACACTCCGTCATCGGAATGTCTTGTATAAAGTAAGCATTTTATCCCCATCGGTTCCGCGAACCGGTACTAAGCAGGCCCTTATGCGTAAAATTTATTGGAGTTTCCTCTTGCTGTTGCCGCTAGTCGCATCAGCACAGACCTTGAAGGATGCTGCGCAACAGGCGGTGTTAACCAATCCGGAAATCGAGGCGCGGGTCCATGCTTTTGAAGCCGCCGATGGCGAACGTGATGTGGCCTTCGGCGCTTTTCTGCCAAGACTGGATGTGTCTGCTGGTGTCGGTCGTGATCAATATAAAGAGCCGGTACAAACACGCAGCAGCCGCAATTCGGCAACCGTCACATTAACGCAACTGATCTATGACGGCTTCGCCACCAGCAATGAAGTTGACCGACTGGATTTTGCGCGTCGGGTCCGCCTGTTCGAGTTATACGACATCACAGAAAGCACCACGCTGGAAGTCGTGCGCGCGTATGCCGACGTTTTGCGTCATCGCGCATTGACCGGTTTGTCTGAAGAGAACTACGTACGTCATCGCTCCGTCTTTTCGCAAATCAGTGAAAAAACCAATGCCGGTGTCGGTCGTCGCGTCGATCTGGAGCAAGCTGCCGGTCGTTTGGCATTGGCAGAATCCAATCTGTTGACCGATACCTCTAATCTGTATGACGTCAGCACACGCTTTCAGCGTTTGGTCGGTACGCCACCTGGACCGAACATGCAAATGCCGGGCGACCTGAACAAAAACATGCCGCCTAATTTGAATACGGCGCTGAAAATCGCAGACAGCAATCCGGCATTGTTGGCAGCGATTGAAAATGTCCGTTCCGCCAACAGTTCTGCCAAGGTTCGTAATGCGGCGTTTCAACCGCGTTTCGATTTCCGTTTGCGTAGCGATCGCGGTGAGAATTTGTCGAGTAACACAGGCCCGACTGGCGACAGCAAAAGCAATTCAGCCGAAGTCGTCATGACTTGGAATCTATTCAACGGCGGCAGCGATCGCGCTCGTGTACGTCAATACGCCGAGCAGATCAATGTAGCCCGTGATCTGCGTGACAAAACCTGCCGCGATCTGCGTCAGACTTTGGCGATCGCCTACAACGACACCCGCAAGTTGACTGAACAACTGATTTATCTGGATCAGCATCAGTTGTCGATTGAAAAAGCGCGCGATGCCTATCGCATGCAATTCGATATCGGCCAACGCAGTTTGCTGGACGTACTGGATACTGAAAACGAATTGTTCCAAGCCAAACGCGCGTATGTGAATTCCGAGTTTGATTTAAGCGTTGCTTATGCACGTACCAATGCTGGCATGGGGACTTTGTTTTCCAGCTTGGGTCTGGCGCGTCAAGCCGTATCCAAATTGCCGGATATTGCTGAAAGCGGTGAATCTGCAACTGGCTGTCCGCCACTCGGACCTGATAGCTATGTCGTTGATAAAGATGCCTTGAACGTACGAGCCGAACAACTGGTACGTGAATCGGTGGCAGTTGCGGCTGCGGCTACCGCAGCGCGTGCAGCGGCTGCTGCAAATCCGAATGCAAACGCGACCTCGACTTCGCCTTCGCCTTCGCCTGTGATCAGCACATTTGGTACCCCAGCGATGGAACCTGTTGTGACGGCTCCGGATGCGAAGCAAGACGCCAATAGTCCAGCTGCATTACGCAAAGCATTGATCGAATCAATGTCGAGTTGGGTGCATGCATGGTCGGCTCGCAATGTTCAAGGCTATCTTCAAGCGTATTCGAAGAACTTCAAACCGGCGCGCGGCCTGACGCGTGAGGCGTGGGAAGCGCAGCGTACTGCATCGATATCTGGTGCACAGAAAATTGAAGTGTCACTCAGCGATATCAATGTCGACGTTAAAGGTCCGAAATCGGCGACCAGTACTTTTGTGCAGACCTATCGTTCTGCGTCTTATCAAGACGTTGTGCAGAAAACCCTGCAATGGGAAAATCTTGATGGCCGTTGGCAAATCATCAGCGAGACCAGCCAGCCTGTTGTCGCGAAATAAAATTCGCACACACGGTTCTGAAGCATCGACAATGATTCAGCTTTAAAAAATACGGCGCTTAGGTGCCGTATTTTTTTGCGTAAAACAATTAGACGTTGATCGAAATCAAAATCCCCGCAAGGATTTGCAGCACAATGGTTGCAATGCGATGGCAGCCGGATAGATAAACGGCATAGATGCTGTGATGTCGCTGCGATATAGCGCACACGATAGCCGATGCGCCGCGGTACACTGAGCCTCTTCTGATTTGTCACACGCACACATGAACTTCATACTCGATCCCGGATTCTGGGAAGTCGCCAGCTTTGTTGTGACGGCACTCGCTTTACCGTTTGCAATCTTTCTTTTTCTGTACGAACAGCGCAAAGAGCGCGATTCCGAGGATGAAGAGGCGTATCAGCTACTGCAAAATGCGTACAACGATTTTCTAAAAATTGTACTCGACAATCCCGATCTGCAATTGCGCAGCGCAACCTCGCGCAGCGATTTGAGTGAAGAACAACGTGAACGCGCGTTGATTATTTTCGAAATGTTGATCGCCTTGTTTGAGCGCGCCTACATCGTTTCTTATGAACCCGACTTGCGCGGCTTGCCGTTACGACGCTGGGGTTCGTGGGACGATTACATGCGCGAATGGTGCCGGCGTGCAGACTTCTATTATCTGTTGCCGCAATTATTGCGCGGTGAAGATGAGGATTTTGCCAATTACATACGCGTCATCGCAGAAGAAGAGCGCGCCGACAAATTACTCAACATCGGCCATCGTGAATAAGTCATAGTCGATGTAGTGTCAGATCCATCGCGGTCCAGCCCTATCCTCTTTCGGCGATAATAGCGGCTCGTTCCCAGATCCACCCTAATGCAGTGAATTCATACCGAGAAATTCAGTCCTGATGCCTACACAATTTGCTCCGCTCAAGAACGACACCTTTCTACGTGCATTACTGCGCCAACCGACCGAATACACGCCGCTATGGCTGATGCGCCAGGCTGGGCGTTATCTGCCGGAATATCGCGCCACCCGCGCGCGCGCCGGCTCATTCCTCGGCTTGGCGAAAAATCCCGATTACGCAACCGAAGTGACCTTGCAACCGCTGGATAGATACAAGCTGGATGCGGCGATTTTGTTTTCGGATATTTTGACGGTGCCGGATGCAATGGGTCTGGGTCTGTATTTCGTCGAAGGCGAGGGGCCTAAGTTCGAACGCCCCTTGCGTGACGAGAAGGCTGTGATGGCGCTGACCGTGCCAGAACTGGGTTCGCTGCAATACGTGTTCGATGCGGTGACGCAGATACGTACCGAACTCAACGGCCGCGTACCGTTGATCGGTTTCACCGGCAGCCCGTGGACGCTGGCTTGCTACATGGTGGAGGGCGGCGGCTCGGATGACTTCCGCACGGTCAAGGCGATGCTTTATAACCGCCCGGATCTGATGCATCACATCCTGCAAACCAATGCGGTCACGGTTGCCGGTTATCTCAATGCGCAAATCGACGCTGGCGCACAAGCCGTCATGATGTTCGATACTTGGGGCGGCGCGTTGGCCGATGGCGCGTACCAACAGTTCTCACTACATTACATGCGCGAAGTCCTGAAGCATGTGAAGACCGAAAAAGACGGTGTGCGTATTCCAAGCATCGTGTTTACCAAGGGTGGCGGTTTGTGGCTCAACGAGATTGCCGATGTTGGTGCCGATGCGGTTGGTCTGGATTGGACTGTAAATCTGGCCAATGCGCGTGCGCAAGTTGGTGATCGGGTCGCCTTGCAAGGCAATCTGGACCCGACGATTCTGTTTGCTCAACCTGATCAAATCCGGGCAGAAGTTGCCAAAGTACTGGAATCATTTGGCCAACATGCGCCAGGTTCAGGCCACGTATTTAATCTGGGACATGGCATTTCGCAGTTCACACCGCCGGAAGCCGTCTCGGTTCTGGTCGATGCTGTGCACGAATTCAGCCGGCCCTTGCACATATAAATACAAGCCCGCCCATTCGCGGCGCTTGTGCACTAAATTCAAGCTGTGATGCGGAAGGCGGTGCATAAATTGCCGTGCAAACGCTCAGTTTTAGCGCGAAGCAATTAACCTTATGCACAGAAATTGTAAGGCCGTGGAGTGTTGTCGGTTTATCCCGCTCTTAACGTTTCTTAACAAAGCGGATTTTATAAGTCATTGATTTTAATAGATAAATATTTTGCTTTTTGTTTTGGCATTTTATTGAAACCCGCATGAAATCTGGTGTGAGCAGGGGTTTTGGCAGCTTATCCACAAAGTTATCCACAGAAATTGTGGATAGAATAAAAAGCGCTTAAGAAACGTGGAGTTAGCGCACTTGGTGATATTTCACATGAAGTTGTGCCGGCATTTTATTTGCGCAAACTTAACGCCAAAATGCGCGAAATCGAAAGAAGTAGTTGCACTAAACCAGTACTTTTGAAAGTAAAGTCGGAAAGAGCTTTTAGCAAAAACATTGCTTTATAGATATTTTATGTCGTAAACCGCACGAGCTTATTCACAAAATAGTGCGTGAAGATATCAAGAATGACTACTATCTGGATTTTGTAGCTGCATTCAGCAAATTTATATAAGTGTTTGATTTTAAAATACTTATTTATTGCTCCAAACTCAGTTGAATAATTCCAGCCTTCAAGCAGACCTGTATAGGCTTTGAGCAGGGGAGTTTGTCCACAAAGTTATCCACAGGAATTGTGGATAGCTGGAAAAAGCTTTATGAAACCGGGCTTTAGCGAATTTACTTCAAAGACGTATCAAGATCCTCTGCGCTGCAATAAAATTGCTCCAAAGGCTTTTCCGGTTGGAAACAAGCACTTGTTAAAACAGTAATGGAAAATGCATATTTAAATCGCTGTGGGACAATTTTTAAGCGTGAAACAAAAACTTATTCACAAAAAATAGCTTGTGCACAGCAACATGATTTATTTACTAAATTTATTAATTACAAAAACCATCTATTTGTAAGTCATTGATTAAAAACAGTTAAATTTGTGCTTTGGTTTTAGGCAATCTATTGGAACCCGCATAAATACTGGCCTCGCCAGCTGTCAAGGGCCTGTTATCCACAAAGTTATCCACAATCCCTGTGGATAGATTAAAAAGCGCTTATGAAACGGGTAGTTAGATCATTTCCTCAGGTATTACATTAACTCTGTGGAAAATTGCATTCTCAAAGTCGCTCTCGACACGCCGCTTGATTTCTGCTTCGACTATGTTTGGCCGCTAGCAGAAGGAGACGCTCGTCCGCTAATTGGGCAATTGGTGCTGGTGCCGTTCGGTAGACGCGAAGTGATGGGGTTGATCATCGCGGTACACGAGACCACCGACGTGCCGCTGGAAAAACTCAAGCAGGCGATCGCAGTGCGCACGCAATTGGCGCCGCTGTCGCCCGAATGGATTGCGCTATGCGCGTTCGCCGCGGACTATTACCAGCGTCCTTTGGGCGAAGTCGCGATTCCCGGCTTGCCGAAAAATCTGCGTGCGCTCAAAACCACCTCGCTGGACAAAGCCGTCAAGAAATTAGCCAAGGCAGATGCTGTCCACGATGCAACGCCAATCGCGATGCCACAGCTGAATGCCGCGCAACAAGCTGCGGCTGACGCGATTGCTGGCGCGCAGGGATTCGCGCCTACCCTGTTGTACGGCGTAACTGGCAGCGGCAAGACCGAAGTGTATTTGCAAGCCGCAGCGCAAATTCTGGCGCACAGCATCGATGAACATAATCCAGCGCAAATCCTGATCCTGGTGCCGGAGATTAATTTGACGCCGCAGCTGGAAGCAAACGTGCGCTCACGTTTCCCCGGCGTGGCGCTGGCAACTTTGCATAGCGGTTTGGCTGAAGGCGAGCGCATGATGCATTGGCTGGCTGCGCATCTAGGCCAGGCGCGGATTATTCTAGGTACGCGTCTGGCGATCTTGTCGTCATTGCCGCATCTCAAATTGATCATCGTCGATGAAGAACACGATCCTTCCTACAAGCAGCAGGAAGGCTTGCGTTATTCGGCGCGCGATCTGGCGGTGTGGCGTGCGCATCAGTTAAGTATTCCCATCGTGCTCGGTTCGGCCACGCCATCGCTGGAAACCTGGCATCACGCGCAATCCGGCCGTTATCGCAAACTCGAATTGCGCGAGCGCGCCGTCAAGGATGCGGTTTTGCCCAAAGTTGGTTTGATCGATCTGGAGCGTAAAGCGCCGCGCGAACAAATGGTCGAAGGCATCAGCGCAACCTTGATCGCTGCATTGAAGTTGCGGATTGAGCGCGGCGAGCAATCCCTGCTGTTCCTGAATCGGCGCGGTTATGCGCCTGTACTTTCCTGCGATTCTTGCGGCTGGGTCAGCAACTGCACGCGTTGCAGCGCCTACCTCGTTCTACACAAACTCGATAAACGTTTGCGTTGCCATCATTGCGGTTACGAACAGCGCATACCGCGATCCTGTCCGGACTGCGGCAACGTAGATATCCAACCATTGGGACGTGGTACACAACGGGTAGAAGAAAATCTGCAGATGATTTTTCCTGAAGCGCGCATCTTGCGCATCGATGCCGATTCGACGCGGCGCAAGGGCAGTGCGCAGGAAGCGTTCGACAGCGTGCATAGAGGCGAGGTCGATATTTTGATCGGTACGCAAATGGTGGCGAAGGGACATGACTTCCAGAATCTGACCTTGGTTGGCGTGTTGAATCCGGATACCGCGCTGTTCTCGCACGACTACCGCGCCAGTGAACGCCTGTTCGCGCAATTGATGCAGGTCGCCGGTCGCGCCGGTCGCGTCGCGCAGAAGGAAGGCGGCAGCGCGAGTGAGGTCTTGATCCAAACCCGCTATCCGCAACATCCTCTGTATTCAGCCGTGCGCAAGCATGATTACGACACCTTCGCCAGCGAGTTGCTGGAAGAGCGGCAACAGGCGTGCTTCCCGCCATTCATGTATCAAGCCTTGCTGCGCGCGGAAGCGAAAGAGTTGAAGATCGCGCTCGACTTCTTGCATCAAGCAATAGCTTGCGTAGAACATGACGGCATCACGATGAACGATCCGATTCCGATGACGATGACGCGCGTGGCGAATATCGATCGCGCGCAATTGCTAGTGGAATGTTCATCGCGGCCAGCATTGCAGGCATTTTTGAAAATCTGGATTTCAACTTTGCGCGACATGAAGTCACGCGTGCGTTGGTCACTGGAAGTGGATCCGGTCGACATTTAAACTAAATAATTTATTCATTATCATGACTATCAAACTCACTCCTGAAACTGAAGAACGCCTGATCAGTTCCATCCAACGCTATTTCGACGTCAATATGGATGACGGCATAGGCGATCTGAAAGCCAAGCTCTTGCTGGATTTTTGTGTGAAAGAACTTGGCCCAAGCATCTACAACCAGGCGATATTGGACGCGCAATCGGCGATGCAGGATAAAGTCGCTGAACTGGATGTCAGTTGCTACGAGGCCGAGTTTTCTTACTGGGGGAAGAAATGATTAGTCGTCACCTGATTGCCTGCGCCTTGTTCGCGCTCAGCGCATCTGCCATTGCGCAGAATCAAGGCTTGCTGCAAGAATCGCTGAAAGATTGCGACAAGAATCAGCTGGCCATGAACGTTTGCGCCAGCTATCGTTTTGAGCAAGCGGATAAAGCTCTGAATGAGCAATACAAACAAAATTTGGCAGCGATAAAAGAGCAGCCTGCACAAACACGCTTGCGTGATGCGCAACGCGCCTGGCTGACATTCCGCGACAAGGATTGTCTGGCCGATACCGGCCCGCGCGAAGAGTCCGGTTCGATCTGGCCTTTGCTGCATTTCTCTTGCCTGGAAAAGCACACGACGCGTCGAACCGAAGATTTGAAAGTGCAGGCTTGCGGCATGCAAGGATGCACGAATGATGCACCGGACGTTAAGCCGAACAGAAAAGCAGAAACAAAAGCGCAATGATCACTTGGCAATGGGCGGCTTTTGATGAACTTGATGCCGCGACCTTGTGCGCAGTGCTCGCTGCCCGGCAAGACGTGTTCGTGCTGGAGCAGCAATGCCTGTATGCGGATATCGACGGCAAGGACCAACGCGCTTTTCATCTGATTGGTCGCGAACAAGAATTACAGCAGAAGTCGCAAGAACTAGTCGCTTATCTACGTTGTTTTGCGCCCGGCGATCACTATCCAGAAGCCGCGCTGGGTCGCGTGCTGACTGTGCAATCTGCACGCGGCCGTGGCTATGGCAAACAGTTGATGGCAGAAGGCATGCGCTGCGTAGCGCAATATTTTCCCGGCTCCGCAATCCGCATTTCAGCGCAAGCACATCTGGAACATTTCTACGGCGAGTTCGGCTTTCTTCGCGACTCGGACACCTATCTGGAAGACGGCATTCCCCACATCGCAATGCTCAAGAAATGATTCGCTCAAGTATTATTCGCATACGAATGATTTGACTTCAACTGATGTCGTCGCTACAATGGCTGCTCATTAATCAAGCAACCGGGATATCAAAAACAGGAAAATGTGAGCTTGTTGTGATGCGACGCGACAGAATGAAAAGATGTCGCTAAACTCGCGGTCATGAATGACATCACCCAACTTGTTGCTGTAAATGATTCGATTCGCATTTTGCAAAGCGTACGTCGCATTGCTCAATGTGTAGAGCACCATTCAAAGCGTCTAGCGGTCACACACAACATCACATCGCCACAACTCGTGGCACTTCTTGCAATTGCGGAATTGGGGCCGAGCACGCTCAAATCCATAGGGCGTGCGATCCAACTCAGTCCAAGTACCGTGGTCGGCATTGTTGATCGGCTGGAAGAAAAGGGTTTGGTGCAACGACAGCGCGATACGCGCGATCGTCGCAATGTATTTGTCGCAGTGACAGTGGCGGGCCAATTGGTTCTGGCCAATGCCCCGTCGGCATTACCGAACGGTTTTGGCAGCGCGCTTGGCGCCTTGCCAGAAACTGATCGTCAGGCTTTAGTCATCACGCTGGAACAATTCGCCTCTTTGCTCGAAGCAAAAATACCTGCCGAACCTGTGTAGAAACAGAATGCTTAGTACAGATATTTAGTACGAATACTTAGTACATATATCCACGCATTCCTGCGCAAACCTGATCTCCCCTTTAACCGACGAGTGACACTGTGGCCAAACCGGCTACGGGGATCGCTTTTCTCGTAAAAGGAGAAAGCATGAACGCACGCGCACCAGCAACATTTGCGCCCACATCAGCCGATCACCTCGTGCTGCGCATTCCGGACCGCCGCGACGGCGCCTATCTGCACGATTTGATCGCAGCTTGTCCGCCACTAGATCTTAACTCGCGCTACGCCTATTTGATGCAGTGCGAACACCACGCTAATACCTGCGTGGTAGCGGAATTCAATGGTGAGCTGGCGGGTGCCATCACCGCCTACATTCCACCGTCGCAACCGGACACGCTATTCATCTGGCAAGTCGCGGTAGCGCCGACTATGCAAGGTCAGCGACTCGGTTCACGCATGCTCGACAGTTTGACCGAGCGTTGCGCACATACCCACGGCTTCACCACGATCGAAGCCACCATCAGCCCAAGCAATATAGGCTCGCAAAAATTATTCGCCAGTTATGCGCGACGTCATCACGTCGACATCAAGGGCCGACCTTATCTCACCGCTGTCGATTTTGGCGGCGGCCGGCATGAAGAAGAATGGCTATATCAAATCGGTCCCCACTTGCACGTTGCTTGATCGCGCGTAGCCGGACCATCCCATCAATCATCCATCAGGAGAAACATGATGCGTATTTTTAATCGACTTGAATCAGAAGTTCGCGGATACATCCGCTCGTTCCCAACCATATTTTCGAAAGCCCAGAATGCGGTGCTGACCGACGAAGGCGGCACCACGTATATCGACTTTCTGGCCGGCGCCGGTACCTTGAACTACGGCCACAATAACCCGGTGATGAAGCAGGCTGTCATCGACTATCTGGCGGAAGACGGCATCATCCACGGTCTTGATATGGCAACCAGCGCCAAGAAAGCGTTTCTACAAACGTTTGAAAGTCATGTGCTGAAGCCGCGCAGCATGCAATACAAAATGCAATTCACCGGTCCGACTGGTACCAACGCAGTGGAAGCCGCGATCAAACTTGCGCGCAATGTGACAGGTCGCCAAATGGTGATTTCATTCACCAATGGTTTCCATGGTGTATCGCTGGGTGCGTTGGCATTGACCGGCAATCGCAAGTTCCGCGATGCAGCTGGAGTAGCGCTGTCCGATGTGCATCGCGCGCCGTACTCAGGCTACTTCGGCCAGAACATCGACACGATTGCGATGCTAGACAAATTGATCGCTGATCCGAGTAGCGGCGTTGATCTGCCGGCCGCCATCATCGTTGAGTGTGTACAAGGCGAAGGTGGTTTGAATGTCGCCGGTTTGAACTGGTTGAAAAAGCTCGAGCAACTCTGCAAGCGTCACGAAATTCTGTTGATCGTTGATGACATTCAAGCGGGTTGCGGTCGTACCGGTACATTCTTCAGTTTCGAACCTGCAGGCATCAAACCAGACATCATCACCTTATCAAAATCATTGTCCGGTTTCGGTTTGCCTATGGCGATACTGTTGATGAAGCCTGAGCTGGATATCTGGAAGCCAGGCCAGCACAACGGCACCTTCCGTGGCAACAACATGGCGTTTGTCACGGCGACCGCCGCGCTGGAACACTACTGGCGCGACAACAAATTCCAAGCAGCTATTCAAAAGAAAGCGCTGACGATAGAGATCTTCCTCGACAAGCTGGTCGATAGTTATCCAGCCGCCAAACTCACACGTCGCGGTCGCGGCATGATGCAAGGTATCGCGTGTGCTGATGCTGCACTGGCTGATCGCATTACCTCGATCGCATTTCAAAATGGTTTGATTATCGAAACCTCGGGCGGCGAGGATGAAGTCGTCAAATTGCTAATGCCATTGACCATCGAGCAAGAAACCTTGCTGGCCGGTCTGGATATTCTGGAACATGCAGTAGCAGAAGCGGTGACGGAAACAGCTGAATCCAATGTCGAATCCGACAAAGAGGTGACAGTATGATCGTCCGCACCCTCAAAGAAATTATCGATACGCCACGTGACGTCAAGGCCAAGACTTGGTGCAGCCGTCGCCTGCTATTGCAAGAAGACGGCATGGGTTTCTCCATGCATCACACGGTGATTTATGCCGGCACGCAAACACACATCTGGTATCAACATCATCTGGAAGGCGTGTACTGCGTCGAAGGCGTCGGCTCGGTTGAGCTAATTCCTTCCGGCGAAACTTTCCGTATTGAGCCGGGTACTTTGTACGCGCTCAACAAGAACGATGAACATTGGTTGCGTGCAGAAACCGATCTGCATTTGATCTGTACTTTCAATCCGCCACTGATTGGTGACGAGACGCATGATGAAAATGGTGTGTATGCAGCACCGCCTGCGCCCGCTAGCAAAACTGCAAGAACGGGTCTTGCCCAGCAAACTAAAGCCAATATCGATACAAACACGATCGAAGCTTAAGGAGATGATTATGCTTTCTCAAGATGCCTATCCCACACGTACACAGAACAGCGCCGCCATCCTCGCGCGGCATGATCCTGTCGTCTACGAACGCGAAATCGCGACCAAGCGAAACACAGGTTTAAGCGCAAGCCAGCGCGACACATATCAGCAAAACGGATTCTTGCTGATGCCCGAGTTATTCAATCAAGAAGAAGTCGGCTTTCTATTCGACGCGATGCAAGGCATGCGTGAAGAATTTACGCATGCAAGTCGCAAGGAAGTGATCGCCGAGCCGGGTAGTGGCGAAGTGCGTTCGATTTTCAACGTGCATAGATTGAATGAAATCTTCGCCAACCTGGTACGCGATCCGCGTGTGTTGAATGTGGCGCGCGAAATTCTAGGCAGCGAAGTTTATATTCATCAATCGCGCATCAACTACAAGCCTGGTTTTACCGGCAAAGAGTTTTACTGGCATTCGGATTTCGAAACATGGCATAGCGAAGATGGCATGCCGTCTATGCGTGCGCTGAGTTGTTCGATTTTGTTGACCGATAACAGCGATTGCAATGGACCACTGATGTTGATCCCTGGTTCGCATCATCACTATGTTTCTTGCATGGGCGAGACGCCGGATGAGAATTACAAAACCTCATTGAAGAAGCAGGATGTCGGCGTGCCCGATCAAATCCTGCTGCGCTATTTGGCCGATATGGGTGGCATCAAATCTTGCGCCGGTAAAGCCGGCTCAGTGGTTTTCTTCGACTGCAATACTATGCACGGCTCTAACGGCAACATCACGCCTTACCCGCGCAGCAATGTGTTCTTCGTCTATAACAGTATCGCCAATCAGCTTGAGTCGCCTAAAGGTGGCTTGACGCCACGCCCTGAATTTGTGGCCACGCGTGACGGCATTGCGCCACTTGCGCCGCAAGAGCTGGCGGTAGATTAAAACGGCTTTAAGTTAAAACAAACCACCGAGTTTGCTGCTGCCGTATTTGTACGAATGCGGTAGTAGACAACTTGTCGACGCAAACTTTCATAGGGAATTGATGGAAGCTTATCTGCGTTCTTTTGCCTTGTTCTTCGCGTTGTTCAATCCCTTCTTGATGAGCATCTATTTGCTCGACCTGATTCGGGGTTTGCCTACGCCCACGTTCGCGCGCGTGTTGATACGCGGCAGTCTAATTAGTGCGTGTGTATTCACTTTGTTTGCGTGGGGCGGCGAAGCATTTTTTCGCGATACCTTGCAAGTACGATTTGCATCCTTCCAGATTTTTGGCGGGATTGTTTTCTTGCTGATCGGTTTGCGTTACGTGTTTTCCGGCGCGCATGCGATTGAAAGCATGCGCGACAATCCGGCCGCCATCGCGGGCAGTATCGCGATGCCTATCATGATCGGTCCCGGCACTGTCAGTGCAGCAGTGGTGATCGGCACGCGCTTGCCATTGGCGGGTGCGGCAGCGGTCATCGTTTGCACGTTGGTATTAACGGTGGCGATATTGGTCGCGATGAAAATCGCGCATGACAAATTGAAGGAAAAACATGCTGCCATGACCGATCGTTATATCGATCTGGTAGGTCGTATGTCTGCGCTGCTGATCGGGACGATCGCGATCGATATGATCATTACCGGTTTGGAGAGTACGGGTTTTATCGGCTAAATTTTCGACTGAATTTCATCAGCAAGTTGCCGATGAAATTCAGTTTGCTCAGCGCTCGCCGCTTCGAAATAAATTAAACGAATATCGGCGACGACAGCGGATCAAAGTCGGCCCAATCGCCATTCACAATTTGACCTTCCGAACGTTCAATGCACGTTGCACCGAGTGCGCGGAAAGTGTCGATGGCTTTCTCTTCTTCATCTTCGCTAGTCACACTGACCGCAACCAGCATGCCGGATTTGCGCAGCGGTGGAATGTCTTTGTTTTCGTCGGTAGCAGATAAAGATCCCATCAGCGAGCCAATATGCGCGCCAACCAACGCGCCAGTAATTGCACCTAGCGGCCCGGCTGCTGCACCCGCGGCGCCACCGACAATTCCACCCGCACCCAAACCTACGGCCGTACCTTTGTCGCTATCTTCGGCGCCTGGCGATTCGTCTCTGTCGCCGCCTATCGGAAACATGTCATGTTGCCCCGCCGGATTCACGTAAAAAGAACTAATCTGTTCGGTCGGTGCGCCTGCGCGCTGCAACGCAGCAATCGCTTGTTGCACCTCGTCTTGTTGCTCAAAGCGTCCGGCGATGATTACGGTCATGACAGCCTCCTGTTAGTTATGCTCGCAGCTAGCGAGTTGTGATTACTTGACTGTTAAAACGCTGTGTGAGTTCCAAAGCGGTGCAGCGCTGACGGCGTATGCCGTGGCTGTTTTCACAAATTGTCAGCGCGCACTGTCAGAGGATTTTTCAAACATCTAGAACGGATGTTGCTACCAAGCTACATAAGCGACGATAGACGCTGATCAAGGTCAATTTTGCTCAAAAAAATAGCGCGAACAATCCCCCTTTTCATAAATGCTGTGGCTATACTAATTTCGGAAGCAGTTTTAGCTTTCAATAATAGGTTTTCTCAAAAATCAATAATTACCAAAATAAATATAGAGGAGCACACTATGAAACAGATCCACAGCGCTTTGGCCTTGGTCGCTTTTTCGGCAGTTCTGGCAGGTTGCGCCACCACTGAAGCAGAAGCTACAAAAGCAGCTCCAGCACCTGCGCCAGCTGCAGCCGCACAAGCTCCAGCAGTAGCGGCAAAACCTGCTGCTGCAGATGCTGCATTGACACAAGCGGTAACAGCTGCTCTGGCTAAAGAAGCAGAATTAAAGGGCACAAAAGTTACTGCCGCTGCGACAACTGATGGCGCGGTAACCCTGTCCGGCACTGTTAAAAACGACTGGCAGCAGTATGTGGCAGGCGAAGCTGCCAAAAAAACAGCTGGCGTCAAATCAGTTAAAAACTCAATCAAAGTACCTGATTGATTTTTGAGCGAGCAAAAGAAAAACGCCGGGCATGCCCGGCGTTTTTTATTGTCTTCAGCAAAACGTTGGAATCGTTCAACGTTCTATCACCAAGAAATCAGATCGGCAATTCAAGTCGACCTTCTTCAGCCAGCTGGCGGATGATGCGTATCGTATCGATATCCGCTTCCTGATAAGCCGAACGACGGAACTCGTTATAAAACGCATCCATATCGTCATCAGCGAAGCCGCTCTCATAAGAAAAGCGTACAAACAAGGCACCCGGCTGCGGCTCTTCTATCGTCACTACTAAACTGGATGCGGGAATATCTTCTTGCGCCGGCACGTCATAATGCACTTTTTCCTGCGGCGTGAAAGTGACGTGATCATGAATCAGCAAGTCGTTGTAACGCAGCGCACGCGACAGCACATTGCCTTGGCGCTCCAGCAGATCGCATTCATCCAGCCACGGGATAAATAATTTTGGCGCTTCGGCGCGCATGACCAGCCCGCGCCAAAGTTGATCGCGAGTCAGCGTATCGATCAGGGGGTTGAGCGGATCATTGATTTCAATCAGATGCTGGAATTGCATGGCGTACGCGTTTCATGAAAATGGTGGATAGATATTGGGCAAGGCGCACCGGACAGCCATGTTTTTTGTTTTATTGGCGTGCTGATGCGAGCTCACTGACATTGTACTGTGCAGCGGACTTGCTAGCGTGAACTAGCGAACATTCCGCCTAATATTGCCATCTGCTGTCGCACGCAATTATGCTTTAATGCGTGATCCCATTTTTTTCGTTTGCGTCCATTTGACGCATCGACTATCGCACATGAAACGTACCTTTACTGTTATCGGACTCGGAGCATTCGGCTCTACCGTCGCGCGCGAATTAGCGCGCCTGGGCAACGACGTACTCGGCATCGATCTTGATCCGGCGCACGTCAACGATATTGCCGATGACATCACGCAGGCAGTGGTCGCCGATGCGCGTAATGAAGATACCTTGCGCGATCTGGGTGTACAGGATTGCGATGCGGTCGTCGTCGCCATCGGGGAGGATTTGGAAGCGAATATTCTGGTCACGCTGACCGTCAAGAACATGCCCAAGCCGGAAGTCTGGGCCAAGGCCTTGAATCACAATCACCATCGCATCCTGCACAAGCTGGGCGCCGATCACATCGTGCATCCTGAACATGAAATGGGTTTGCGTCTGGCGCACGCGATGATGTATCCGGAAGTAGTTGATTACATCAGCCTCGGCCATGATTTATTTACGGTGGAAGTGCGCGTTTCTGAAAAACTCGCAGGCCAAACGGTCTCGTCCTTGAATCTGAGTGAGCGCGGCGTGCAACTATTGTTGATCAAACATCAGCGCGAAATGTTGACGGCATTGCCGGGCGATTATGTATTCCGCCTTGGCGATCAAATGGTGATGAGCGGCACGCTCGATAATCTGCGCGGCACTTCCGCTTTCTTGTGAGACCGGCATGAGACGCGGCTTTCAACCGCCGATGTTGTATCGGCAGGTCAAGCGCCAGGTATTACACCTGACGCCGCCGCAGGCATTGATCCTGTCTTTCGTCGGGCTGTCAATGGTCGGCATGCTCTTGCTGAAATTGCCGATTGCCAGCAACGCGCCGACTTCATGGATGCAAGCCTTGTTCACCGCCGTGTCGGCATCGACCATCACCGGTTTGACGGTGCTGGATGTCGGCAGTCATTTCACTTTGTTCGGGCAATGGGTGTTGCTGGCGCTGATACAACTGGGCGGCATCGGCTTGCTGACCTTCGGTGTGTTGATCATCCATTTGACCAGCGGCCGTTTGACGCTGCGCAATCGCGCTGCGATGCAGGACTCATTCAATCAAAGCGGCAGTCTCGATATGCGTCGCTTATTGCGCGTGTTGTTTGGCTTTATCGTATTGACGGAACTTGCCGGCACCTTGTTGCTGGCAACGCAGTGGGTGCCGGAAATGGGATGGTCGCGCGGCCTGTTCTACAGCTTCTTCCATGCGGTCTCCGCTTTCAATAATGCCGGCTTCGGTCTTGCCTCGAATAGTCTCGCTGGCTATGTTGGTAATCCGCTGATCAACCTGGTGATTTCCTTCTTGTTTATTTCTGGGGGTATAGGCTTTGCGGTGATTGCCGATCTGCGCGCCAAGCGTCGTTTTCAGGATTTTGCTTTGCATACCAAGCTGATGCTGGTTGGTACTGTCGTCATCAATCTGATCGCCATGCTGGTGCTGTTTATTCTGGAATATGGCAATCCCGATACGCTGGGCGAATTGCATGGTCTGGGTACAAAACTGTGGGCCAGCTGGTTTCAGGCAGTAGCGCCGCGCTCGTCGGGTTTCACGACGATGGATACCGCCAGTCTGATGCCGGCGACTGCATTTTTCATCATGACCTTGATGTTCATCGGTGCCGGCAGCGGCTCGACTGGCGGTGGTATCAAGCTGACGACTTTCATCGTATTGCTGGTGGCGACGCGGACTTTTTTGCGCCAGCAACGCCATCCGGTTTTGTTCGGCCGCAGCATAGAAGCCAGCATGATTTTGCGTGCGTTGGCTGTGACTGTGATGGCACTGTTTTGCGTGATTACCGGTACCTTCATTTTGATGTTGACTGAAAATCGACCCTTTCTCGATCTGGCCTTCGAAGTTGTTTCTGCCGCCTCGACCACCGGCTTGTCGCGCAATGTGACGCCGACCTTGTCGATAGGCGGCCAATGCGTGGTGATGGTGCTGATGTTGATAGGCCGCGTTGGTCCTTTGACCTTGGCGTTCACGCTGGCTAATCCGCAGGGCACAGACATTCAATATCCGGGCGGGCGCGTCAATATCGGCTAATCGTTGATAGCCTAGCAAGCAGTTGTCTGGATGGCATGAGCCAATTCCGGCTGCCGGGATTTGTGGGCTGAGGGTGGGCCTGCGCTGATACAATGGCCTGCTTTATTTCCCGGCTTATTTGCATTTTTTCTGATGTCATCTTCCCCGAATTCTTCCTCGCACGGTCTGAACGCACCGCAGCGCGAAGCGATCCAGTATATGGATGGCCCGTGCCTGGTGCTCGCTGGCGCTGGCTCGGGCAAGACGCGCGTGATCACGACCAAGATCGCGAACCTGATCGAAGAGCATGGCTATGAAGCGAAAAACATAGCCGCGCTGACCTTTACCAACAAGGCTGCGCTGGAGATGCAGGAACGTATCGCCAAGTTGCTGAAGGAGCCGAAGAAGGCCAAGCAACTGACGGTCAGCACCTTCCATTCGCTGGGCGTCAAAATCCTGCGGCAAGAAGCAAAAGAACTTGGCCTGAAAGATCGCTTCTCCATTATGGATAGCGACGATTGTTTTTCGTTGGTGCAGGATTTGGCGGTGACCACCGACAAGCAATTGATACGCCGTATTCAAACCGCGATGTCATTGTGGAAAAATGGCTTGATCGATCCCGACACCGCTTTGAATCAGGCGAAAGATGAAGACGAGGCGCAAGCTGCGCGCATCTATCGCAGCTACGTCGCGACCTTGTCCGCGTATCAGGCAGTCGATTTCGATGATTTGATTCGCCTGCCGGTCGAACTATTTCGCAGCAACGAAGCGGTGCGCGATAAATGGCAGCGCCGTTTACGGTATCTGCTGGTCGATGAATATCAGGATACGAATACCTGTCAGTACGAACTGGTCAAAATGCTGGTCACGGGCGTCGGCAAGAAGCCGATGTTCACCGCAGTGGGTGATGACGATCAGGCGATTTATGCATGGCGCGGCGCAACGATTGAAAACCTGAAGCAGCTGGAGGTCGATTTCCCCGATCTGAAAGTCGTCAAGCTCGAACAGAATTACCGCTCCAGCACGCGCATTCTGCAAGCCGCTAACTCAGTGATCGCCAACAATCCAAAACTGTTTGAAAAAACCTTGTGGTCTGATCACGGTCTGGGTGATCCGATCAAAGTGATGGGCATGCAGGACGACGATCAGGAAGCCGAACAGATCGCGATTATGTTGTCGGCGCATCGCTTCGAGCGTCGCGCCAAGTTTTCCGATTACGCAATTCTGTATCGCGGCAATCATCAATCGCGCGTGATTGAGCAGGCGCTGCGCAAGGAAAGAATTCCATACACGATCTCTGGCGGGCAGAGTTTTTTCGATAGAGCCGAGATCAAGGACATCATCAGTTACTTGCGCTTGATCGCGAATCAAGACGATGACCCGGCATTTA
This sequence comes from Herminiimonas sp., assembly GCF_030655415.1. The sequence goes on from NZ_JAURVN010000006.1 coordinate 28,832, forward strand.
TCCGCGCGGTCACGACACCGAAGCGCGGCGTCGGCCAATCCACGCTGGAAACGCTAGGTGCTTTCGCCGGTCAATGGCAATGCTCACTCTTCGAAGCGGTGTTCAAAGGCGGGCTCGAATCGAAACTGGCCGATCGTCAATTGACGCCGTTGCGCGAATTCTGCACCTTCATCAATAATCTCGAGCGGCACGCGCATCGCGAGACAGAAGCCGGCACGCTGCTCGACGACATGATGAAAGAGATCAATTACGAAGCCTATCTGTACGATAACTTCGACGATAGACAGGCGCAGTCGAAGTGGCAAAATGTGATCGACTTTACGACCTGGCTGAAAGAAAAGGGCGCAGGCGGTAAAGATGGCACCGATGCCGAAAGAAGTTTGCTGGATCTGACGCAAATGGTCGCGCTGATGTCCATGCTGGAAGGCAAGGACGAAGATCCGGATGCGGTGCGCATGTCTACGCTGCACGCCTCCAAGGGTTTGGAATTCCCGCATGTGTTTTTGGTCGGGGTTGAAGAAGGCATTCTGCCGCACAAAGGCGATCCGGATGCACCTATCGAAACTTTAGGCGCGCGCATAGAAGAAGAGCGTCGCCTGATGTACGTCGGCATTACACGCGCGCAACGTTCCTTGCATGTGAGCTGGTGCAAGAAGCGCAAGCGCGCGCGTGAACACGTGCATTGCGATATCTCGCGCTTCATCAAGGAAATGAAACTCGATGAAGGCGATGCGGTACCGACCGAAGATGAAATCATCACACCGCAAAGTCGCTTGGCTAATTTGAAGGCATTGCTGCAAAAACCGAAGGCAGCGTGACAGCGTTGTTTGATGCTGACTCGCATTGACGACGGCATTCATCGAATATAGGCACGGATTATGCGTCGAGTTTTACGCACACGGCCATGCTTGGACGGGTGTTGATTTTCTCGACTTCAACTATTCGAATCATGACTGAATTACCCCTTGCAATAAAAAAACGTGCACGCCATACCAAGCGTGCATCGCATCATTCATTCCGTATTGCTGTTTTTCTCGGCGGTGCTGCGTGCGTCGCCGCTTTTTCGCTGGGCTTTGCATGGCTGGCCGAAAAAATGCTGGAATGGAATCGCGAGTTGACGCATGCGTATTGGTGGAGCGCTTTGTTGATGCTGCCACTCGCTTTTGCCGGCATACGTTATTTGACCATGCGTTTGGCGCCGGAGGCACGTGGTAGCGGGATACCGCAAGTGATTGCGGCGATGTCTATGCCAACCGGACCGGCGCAATCGACGCTGGTGTCCTTGCGGCAATCCTTGTGGAAGATTGTGTTGACCGCTGCCGGTTTGCTGGCCGGTGCCTCGATAGGTCGCGAAGGACCGTCGGTGCAAGTCGGCGCTGCAGTAATGTTGGCATGGGGACAATGGTGGCAAAAGCGACCACGCTTCGCGGTCGGCTTTCGTCCGGAAGCCTTGATTGCAGCAGGTGCGGCTGGCGGTTTGGCTGCTGCATTCAATACGCCATTAGCAGGTGTCGTATTCGCGATTGAAGAACTCGGACGCGGTACAGCCGTTCGTTGGGATCGATTGGTGATGTCGGCCGTGTTGTGCGCCGGTTTTATTGCGCTGGCAGTGGTTGGCAATAATGCCTACTTCCATATCGAGCAGTCGATATTGGCGCTACATTCGTCGTGGGGCGCGGTGGCCTTGTGCGCAACGGTCAATGGTGTACTGGGCGGCTTGTTCGCCAAGGCTTTATTAGCTGGTCCTAAAGCGTGGTTGCCAGCGTCACGACGCGGCTGGCTCGAGCGCCATCCGATACTGTTGGCCGGCGTGTGTGGCTTGCTGGTTGCGTTCCTGGGTTTGCTGACTGCGGGCGCGACTTACGGCACAGGTTATGAACAGGCGGCGGCTTTGCTCAATGGTCGCCCTCTCGACAGCATGATGTTTGGGATCGCCAAACTGGGCGCAACGATCTTGTCCTATTTTGCGGGAATTCCCGGCGGCATTTTTACGCCATCGCTGGCGATTGGTGCCGGCATCGGCGACAATATCGCTCTACTGTTGCCGGGTACATCGGACGGCCAGTTGATTGCCTTGCTGTCGATGGCCGCTTTCCTTGCAGCAGCGACGCAAGCCCCGATTACTGCAAGTGTGATCGTGATGGAAATGACGCGTAGCCAGGATGTGACCTTGCTGTTGCTGGCAACGACGCTGACTGCATCCGTCATTTCCCGACAATTTTGCCCTCGGCCTTTTTATCACACGGCTTCACGCGGCTTTCGCCGTGAAGCCATGCACAAACATCAGGTAGCACCGGCGACATCCGCCGTTGCTTAACCTTGAGAAAGAATATGCATCATGAATGAAGATCGTATTGTTGATATCGAAATAAAGTTAACGCGCCAGGAAGATTTGGTCGATGCGCTGAACAAGATCGTGTATGAACAGCAAAAGAAAATCACCGAACTCGAAGCTCTATGTGTTGCGTTGGTTGGACGTTTGAAAGAAATTGCCAACGGTGCGAATGAACAAGGCGCTGCACATGAACGGCCGCCGCACTATTGATGTGCGACTTTTGTATCGTAAAGAAATCTTCACCAATAATATATTCAGACTGAATCGATGATGACTACCCAAGCCGAATCTGCGCAAGAACAAAAACTCTTGCACGCCAAACTCAATACCGAAACATCTCAAATCGCGTGGTCAGAATTGCTGCGTTATTTCGCCGGTGGTTTGGTTATCGTTGTTAGCAGCGATCTGGATCTGGTCGATGTCGCTGCGCGTTTTTCTATCGATGATAAAACGACGGTTGAGCAATGGCTGAATGCGGGCAAGCTGGCCAAGGCGACGGATGAGCAGGCGACAGTATGGCTGGAAGCCGATACTTTGTTGTGGGCTGTCGTAGCCCGGCCTTGGGTGCTGGTGCAGGAAAACAAACCGGTCTGACCGGTAGCCATCATGAGCGACCAACAAAATAAGAAACCGCAAAGCAGCGATCCATTGCATGGCCTAAGCCTGGAGAAAATCCTGCTGACCTTGGTCGATCGTTATGGCTGGGAAGAGTTGGGTAGTCGCATCGACATCAAGTGCTTCAACATCGATCCGAGCATCAAATCGAGTTTGACCTTCTTGCGCAAAACGCCGTGGGCCAGAAGCAAAGTGGAAGAACTATTTGTGAATATGTCCGACGATTAAGAGATTAAGCGCCGGACATATTTGCGGAAGATTATAGCTGCGCGCCACAACTCATAATTACAGCTTCGATTTATGGTGAATCGCGACGAACAGCGTCGCCAGGGTAGACAGTACTGAAGTGAAGTGAGCTTCTGGTTCAGTGTTATCCCAGATGTAATGCGCCATCACTGCTTCAAATTCCTTGCTGCGTTTTTTTGCTGTCACTGAGTGCGCGCGTGTAATCGCTTTCAGGAACTGGCGACGCATGTTTGGAATGACCGTAATGTGTTCGCTGTCATCCAGGAATTCAAATCCATTCGGCAGCGGGCTGCCTTTCATCTGAAATTCCAAACGCTCGAAGACGGCTGGCGGCAAATTCTTTACCAGCTCGCAGCCGTTTTCATTCAACTTCAATACCATGCTGAAGCCAGCTGGATAAATCACATCTTCATCTTCACGTTCTGATAAAAATACTGCCAGGCGCAACGAGTATTCCGCATTGAATGCGTCATCGCGTGTGCTGATATCGCTGGTACGTGTCGTCGGCCAAAAGATTAATGTGCCGGGTGTGCTTTCATCATCCGGATCAGGAAAAAATTCGGCCGAGATGTCGTCGGCGGATTCGCCTGCGACCGACAGCATTTTCAACACTGGCGACGCGAGGTCGCTCAATATCGATGCCGCAATTGCGCCGGTAGTGGCGATATCTGCGTTCGACAGATCTTCGACGATGTAGCCATTCAATGGCTTGAGTAATGCGTTTGGGTCGAGCATATGCGGTGTGGTCATGTTTAAATTGATGGGGCTAGTCGCGGCCGATCATGCTGTAGCTGAGCAGTAATCGTGTAGCAACAGGAGTCGTTGCAATATAACTTAAAACCCCGCTTCAACGAAATGGAAAAGCACGCACAAGGCTGAATTAAGGCTGAATTTATTGCGCGCGACCGACTCTGATCAAGATCTGTAATGAATGGCTCATACTAAGGCGCTCGCGCCTGCCTCTTAATTCAAAGTAAGGAACTCTATGTACACATGGCTGCTCCCCGCCGTCAAAGCGATCTTGCCCTATGTTGGCGACATCGTTAACGCGGCTTTGCCGGTATTTAAAAGCCGCAAGATCGATGCTAGTGCGGCAACGGAAGAGGTCTTGTTGCAAAAGCAAATCAACGAATTGCAAGATGTCGCGTCTGTGAATGCGCTGCACATCAAGGAGTTGGCGGAACAAGTGAAGCAAATGGTGATGACGCTCGAACAGGGTGTGATTGCTAATCAGCGACGTTATCGACGGCTGTCTTTGCTGTCATGGATTGCGATTGTTTTATCGCTCACGGCAATCAGTTTGTGGTGGTTTGGCAGGCAAAGCGTGTAAGCAACTATGTAAATATTTCAAATGAGCAGCATTGCTTGGATTTGATGAACTTCTATAAACCAGCCTAGTCAGTAATAGTGTGTGCAATGCCAATCAGCTTGGTTGGCGGCATCATTTTCTGTACGAACATTTCGTACAGTTTCTACTATTGAACAAGGAGTTGCCATGATAAAACTACGTACAATCCTCGCTGGCACGGCAGTGGCCATGTTTTCACAATTTGCAGCAGCCCAGTCATATCCTCCAGGCACTATCGTCGTGCCGGCTGCGCAAGCACCGTCCAATCCGAACGATCCGGCCTACACTGATCAATCTCGTGCGCCTCAATCTCAAGATCCGTTCGTGAAAAAACGTGTCGCCGATAAAAACGCGAAAACGGAATACAAGGCTGATAAGAAAGCTGCGAAAGAAGAATATAAAGCTGACAAAAAAGCTGCCAAGGAAGAATACAAGGCAGAAAAAAAGGACGCTAGAGCTACTCGTAGTTCAGAAGTTCGCAGCATGCCAACGCCAGTCGATCCGGTAACCGGCAAGCCATCAACTTCAGGCGATCCAGTCATGTCGAAGTAATTTGTTATAAGTAATTTGATGTGACAGTAAGTAAAGCAGGGCGGAAGCGATTCCGCCTTGTTTCGTTTACGGCTGCTCACAATAGCGCTTTCTCTTCTCTCATTTGCTTCAACCGTGTTAGAGCGCACGTCCTTCGTTGTCACTTGAGCACTCAAAAAATTGCAAACCATTACTGTGCATGCATACAGTAAATGATATGCTGCAGGCATTCTGTCGCCATGCTGATTTTTTCATGATTCCAATGCAAAACCATATCGCTCATTTGGATATGGATGCCTTTTACGCGTCCGTTGAGTTACTGCGTTATCCCGAGTTGAGCGGTCAAGCTGTCGTGATCGGTGCGGGGGCTGCGCATCAGCCGGTAATGCAAGCGGATGGCACGCGCAGCTATTCGCGTCTACGCGATTATGCCGGGCGCGGCGTGGTCACCACTTCAACTTATGAGGCCCGTGCGCTGGGCGTGTTTTCCGGCATGGGTTTGATGAAGGTCGCGAAGCTGGCGCCGGATGCGATTCTGTTACCTACCGATTTCACCGCTTATCGCCATTACTCAAAATTGTTCAAGACGGCGGTCAGCGCAATTGCGCCGAAGATGGAAGATCGCGGCATCGATGAAATCTACCTAGACCTAAACGACCAGACCGACGATATTGCGATTGTCGCGCAGCGCATCAAGGATGCGGTTGTTGCCGCAACGGGTTTATCTTGTTCGATAGGCGTGGCGCCCAACAAGTTGCTCGCGAAGATATGTTCAGATCTTGAAAAACCAAATGGTTTGACGATACTTTCGGTAGCCGATATTCCAACGCGCATCTGGCCTTTGTCGGTCAAGAAGATTAATGGTATAGGCCCTAAATCAACCGAGAAACTGGCGACACTAGACATACTGACGATAGAACAATTGGCAGCGTGTGATCCCGCTTTGTTGCAGGCAAATTTCGGCCGCGTCTACAGCGCATGGTTGATGCGTGTTGCGCAAGGGATTGATGAGCGTGAAGTGGTGACGCGTTCCGAACCGAAATCGATCAGCCGCGAATCAACACTAGAGCGCGACTTGCATGCCAAACTTGATCGCAATGAATTGAGCGCCTTGTTCACGCATTTGTGCGAACGTGTGGCGGATGATTTGGTGCGCAAGGAATATTTGGGCCGCACCGTCGGGATCAAGTTGCGTTATTCCGATTTCAGCACGGTGACCCGCGATCTGACTTTGCCGGATCCGACCAATAACGCACAAGCGATTCGACAAGCGGCAGGTGAATGTCTGCGTCGCGTGCCGCTAGACAAACGTTTGCGCTTGCTCGGCGTGCGGATTACTTCTTTGTCGAAACCAGGTGAAGTACTGCCAGTGATAACCGAACAGGGTGAATTGTTCGCTGCGCAGTAGATTTGAATTGAAGCGTTTATCCCGCGCCGGGATGATGAGAGTGGACGGCTGCAAATGGTGATGACATTTGCAGCTTGGACTTGATCAAATTACTTCTCAGTTTTTTCGGTTGTATCTTGTTTGCCGTAAAACTGCACGCCCATCGCAATCCGTTCGCGACCGCTTTCACGGCGGTGTTTGTTGGTGTCGCGCAGTGAATACACGCAGCCGCAATATTCCTGTTGATAGAAATTCTCGCGTTTAGAGATTTCGATCATGCGTGCAGAGCCGCCTTTTTTGCGCCAGTTGTATTCCCAGTACAGCATGTCTGGATATTTCGCCGCCGCGCGTACGCCGCAATCGTTGATCTGATTCATATCCTTCCAACGCGAGATTCCGAGTGAACTCGAAATCACCGGGAAGCCGTGCTCATGCGCATACAAGGCAGTGCGCTCAAAGCGCATGTCGAAACACATCGTGCAGCGTATACCCCGCTCAGGTGCATCTTCCATGCCCTTGGCACGTTCAAACCAATTGTCGGTGTCGTAATCGGCATCGATGAATTCGATATTGTGCTTTTCCGCAAACCGAATGTTTTCATCTTTGCGCAACAGATATTCTTTTTCCGGATGGATATTCGGGTTGTAAAAGAAGATCGTGTAATCAATGCCGGAAGCCAGCATCGCTTCCATTACTTCACCCGAACATGGCGCGCAGCAGGAATGCAGCAAGACCTTGCCGGGTTTGCTCGGAAGTGGAATGGGTTCGCGTATGAAATCGGGTTTGGAATCAGTCATGTTGTTTCTCGCATCGTGCGTGCCGTGGTGGACGCACTTACATCTATATTTTCGTACTGCGGCGCCTAAAGGCAAGGCATTAGGCGCTAAATTTGTTTAGACCGCTATGGTAGCAGAAGCAAACCGATATGCATTTCTCGAAATCTGGGCGATTGCAGTGCTTCCTTTATGAAAACATTTTTCTTTTAAATCCATTTAATCCGTCGCAAATATGTAACGTCTATACGATAAAAAGCATAAATTTTCGTTAATGAGAATTGTTACGAATTAGAATTGCGGAAAATTTTCGTTAATCTCGCATCAGCCAGCCAACCGTCAGCCAGTGCATTCCCAAAGGAAATACTGTGCTGCACCGTAAAACCATCGCTTTGGCCGTCGGCCTAGCCTGCCTCACCATGTCTGCCACCACGTTTGCCCAGCAAAGCGGCGGCGCTGCGTCAACTACTGCAACCACGACTCTGCCAGAAGTCCACGTGACTGCGACAGATGATTCAAGTAGCGAATTCACACATTCTTACGCAGCACATGCGGTTACCGTTGGCTCCAAAATTCCACAAACCTTGAGAGAAACCCCGCAGTCCATCAGCGTAGTGACGCGCCAGCGCTTGGACGACCAGAACATCACCAAGATCGAAGATGTCTTGAAACAAACGACCGGTGTTAACGTCACCCGTTTGGACGGAGCCGGTAACTTCAATTCGATTCAAGCGCGCGGTTTTGATATTGGCACTATTCAATTGGATGGGTTGGCAATCAGTCAAGGCGCCAACTATTCAACCGCGTTGGATACCGCAGTTTACGATCGTATTGAAGTGTTACGCGGTCCTGCTGGTTTACTGCAAGGTGCTGGCGAACCTGGCGGCACGATTAATCTGGTGCGCAAGCGTGCGCGCGCAGACTTCTCTGGCAGTGTTGGAGTCATGCTGGGTTCATGGGATACACGTCGTGCTGAGTTTGATCTGACCAGTAAGCTGGATGAAGATGGTCGTATCCGTGCGCGCGTGGTTGGATTGGTGGATGACCGTGAAAGCTACGTCAATACGCTGGAAAGCAAAAAATCTCTGGGTTACGGCACAGTTGAGTTCGACCTGAGTTCGAAGACGACGCTTTCACTCGGATTGGCGCATCAAAAAGTGGATTCAGTAGTGGATCAAGGTTTGACTACCTTCGCAAATTACACTTTGCCGAATGTCTCGCGCTCCACGTTTCTTGGCAGCAAAAACAATGCTCAGGATATGCAAACAGACGACATGTTTGTAGAGTTGGAGCATAAATTTGATGATGGTGGGCTGTTCAAGTTTGCCGCGCGTCAAGTTGATCGAGCTATGACTTACAAGGCAATTAGGGCAAACGGCTTGGCCAATGTGAATACAGGTGTCTTCAACACTCAAACGGTCAATTTCCAGCAAGAAGCACGGAATGTAAACTTTGATGCCTACTACGCAGGGCCATTTGAGCTTGCTGGCCGCACACACAAAATTTTACTGGGCGTAAATCGCAGTACAGAGGATTCAAAAAATCGCCAAGCGAATGGTGTTGCCGGCACCATGAATATCTATAGTCCCAACAATGACATTCCTTATCCCTCGTTGAGTTTTGGCGATTTCATCTCCGGTAGCAAACAAACTCAGACAGGCGTATACGGCCAGTTGCAGCTCAAGCCGATGGATCGTTGGACTTTTTTGCTCGGCGGACGTTTGGGACGTTGGGAAACGGAAACGGTGAATCCGACTACAGGCTTTGTGGGTTCAAGCTCCAAGCCGGGTACACAATTTACGCCGCTGACGAGTGTTATCTATACTTTGAATGACAATTCTTCCCTGTATGCCAGCTACGCCGAAACCTTTGTTGGGCAGACAGCAACAGACAAAAATGGCAAACTTCTGGATCCGCGCACAGGTTCTCAAATTGAGTTCGGCGTAAAAAGTGAATGGCTCGACAAGCGTGTAAATACCAGCTTCGCGTTATTCAGAATCATCGATAAAGATCGCGCGATTGATGACCCGAGTACTTTGAGTGTGGCCGATGCGATCCCGGGCGGCAAAGTTAGAAGTGAAGGACTGGAGGCGGAAGTAAGTGGGCAGATCGCACCAGGTTGGGAATTAATTGCGGGCTATGCCTACACGGCGACAAAGTATCTGCAAGCACCGATAAATCAAGTGGGTCAAGTTTTCTCTACGATTACGCCGCGCCATAGCTTCAATCTTTGGAGTAAGCATAGTTGGACCAATGGAACTCTCAATCGCTGGAGTCTGGCGGGTGGTTTGAAAGCGGTCAGCGATTTCTCATCAGGGGCTGGTGCCACAGGTGTAGTTGGTGAAGGTTACACAACTGTGAGCGGGCAAGTGGGTTACCAGATCGACAGAACAACTACTGCTAGCCTGACCATCAATAATCTGTTCGATAAAAAATATTACGAAAAGGTTAGTAACTTCGGACGTCAAAACTTTTACGGCGAGCCGCGTTCCTTCATGCTTGCGGTTAAAAAGATGTTTTAATGATGTCGTGATTTAAACCACAGAAGATGCAAAAAAGCCTCCGCTGCCGGAGGCTTTTTATTTTTTGGTAAGAAGTAATGGACTCGCCTACGTTCCGCCGGCCGCGGAATCGCTTGCAAGCGATTCCCTCGGTCCCGCCGTGAGCCGCGCAGGCGGCTCAATCCACTTCGCAAAGTGTCGACTGCGCCGAATGATGAACTGAAAACAAAAATGCCCGCTTGCGCGGGCATTTTCTTATTTTGGCGGAGTGGACGGGACTCGAACCCGCGACCCCCGGCGTGACAGGCCGGTATTCTAACCAACTGAACTACCACTCCATACTACTAAACTTATTCAGGACCGCGTTTGACTGATTGGTGGGTGCTGACGGGGTCGAACCGCCGACCTACGCCTTGTAAGGGCGCCGCTCTACCAACTGAGCTAAGCACCCGCGTAAAACTGCTTACTCAGTCAAACATTTGTTGGTGTCTACCAACATGCCTGAAGGGGCCGAAGTATAAAGCATATAATTTTTTTTGTCACCACTGTTTGCAGAATCTTTTGTATTTGCTTCAATTTATTGCGGCAACTTCGCTCCCAATCAGATGACAAATTGCTAGCGGATTCCCTCTCAACGGGGCTGCTTCTGGCGGTTTATAATGAGCGGCTAATTTCTTCTTTGAGTTTGTTATCAATACATTATTTCGCCGCATTCTTCACGCCATCCTGTTCGAATTTTGCGCCCTGATTATTCTGGTTCCTCTGATGTCTTACGGCTTCAATATGGATATGTTCCATTTTGGCGCCTTGGCATTACTGCTGGCCGCAGCTGCCATGTTGAGCAATATGATTTACAACCATTTCTATGAAATAGTTGAACATCGTTATGGCTGGCGTCGTACGGTCGGGATGCGGGTTTGGCACACTATTGGTTTCGAGGTGTTTTTCATGTCGATTGCGTTGCCGCTGACGGCGTGGTGGTTGAGTATTTCGATACTTGATGCGCTGGTTCTCGATCTGGTGTTTTCAGCGTTTTTCATGCTGTACGCGTTTTGCTTCAACTGGGTGTATGACATTGCGCGGCATCGCTTGGCATTGCGGCGGGCTACGCAGAAATAATCTGCGCGAGCGCCGTGCTTGGCTACAATCAGGCATTCTTTTTCCTAGGCAGACATGAACGATTCTGCAGCCGTATCTCCACTGTTCCCACCATTGCAACCGCATCGTAGCGGCATGTTGGCGGTCGATGCTTTGCATACGCTGTATTGGGAAGAGTGCGGCAATCCTGACGGCGTGCCAGTTCTATTTTTGCATGGCGGTCCTGGCGGCGGCATTACTCCTACACACAGGCAATTTTTCGACCCGGCGTATTACCGCATCGTATTGTTCGATCAACGCGGCTCAGGGAAATCAACGCCGCTCGGCGAAGTGCGCGATAACACAACGCCTTTGCTGATAGCAGACATCGAAGCATTACGTCGGATGCTTAATATCGATCAATGGCTGGTGTTTGGTGGTTCGTGGGGTGCGACGCTGGCGCTGGCTTATGGGCAGGCGCATCCCCAATCTTGTCTTGGATTTATTTTGCGTGGAATTTTTCTGTGCACGCGCGCCGAGATTGACTGGTTTTTATATGGCATGCGCGCAATTTTTCCGGAAGCGCATGATGCATTCGTTGCGGCGATTCCTGAAAATGAGCGTAGTGATTTGCTGCATGCGTATGAACGCAGATTGTTTGGTGATGATGTTGAGTTGGCGACGCAGACTGCGCGTGACTGGAGTCGTTATGAAGGCGCTTGTCTGTTTTTGCATCCGCAGCCGGAAACGTTAGACGCTTGTGGTGACGATGCGATCGCGCTTGGCATAGGTCGTTTGGAAGCGCATTATTTTTTGCATCAGGGATTCATGGCGGAAGATCAATTGATACGCGAGATTGATCGCATCCGTCATTTGCCGGCGGTGATTGTGCAGGGGCGCTATGACGCGGTCTGCCCACCGGTTTCTGCGTATCGCTTGCATCAAGCGTGGCCGCAAGCCAAATTGCATATCGTCGCGGATGCCGGACATGCCGCGATGGAGCCAGGTACGGCGGCGGTGCTGATTGCTGCAACTGAACAATTCCGTACGCGGCAATGCTTTGATTGAAATAATTGCAGATTTATCTTTAGCGCCGCTGGGCTAAAGGATGAACGGAACCAGCTTCTCAGTTTCCGAGTCGAATCATTAACTTCCTTATGATGTGAACGCCAAAATGATAAAAACACGAATCACGATCACGATGCTCTTGCTGGCGTTGGCCGGATGTAGCGGCAAGGAAGGCTTGGAACGCACCGAGATAGAAACCACCACGGACGGCACTTCCAAAGCCGATTCCATCGGCGAGTACAAGGTCGCTTTAGCGAATCGCATCGTGCAAGTCAATTCCACCAAGGTGTATATCGGCCGACCGCAAGCACTGTTGCGTTCGGTCGTGGTGGTGAAATATACGGTGGATGCCAACGGTAGTTTGGTGCGCAGCGAGATTTTGCGCTCGAACCGCGATCGCACTACCGAGGCGACTGCGCTTTCTACCTTGCGCAACACGGCACCGTTTCCAAAACCAGCATCTTCCTTGTTGAAAAACGGCCGCGTGGAATTGATGGAGACCTGGCTATTCAATAATGATGGCCGCTTCCAGCTGCGCACGATTGCCGAACCGCAAATGGATGAATAAACTCTTGCTCATGAGCGCATGCACATTTACATGTGCTCTACTCGATAAATAAAAACGAAAGAACGAGTAATGAGTTTAAGTTGGTTGATCAATGCCGCTCTCGGCGCATTGTTATTGCCGCCGCTGAATCTGATTCTGCTGTGTGCCTTGGGCTTGTGGCTGCGCTGCCGTTGGCCACGCCTTGGTGTGGGTTTGTCCATCGCGGCTTTACTCATCTTGACTGTCATCAGTACGCGCTTCGGCGCTTCACTATTCGTCACGCCGCTAGAACGATTAAATCCTGCTTTGTCGTCGACCAAAGATACTCGTGCGCAGGCTATTGTTGTGTTGGGTGGCGGGCGCATCAGCGCTGCACCTGAATATGCGGCGCAAGACATTCCAAGCGCGGCTGCTTTGCAACGCATGCACTACGCAGCAAAATTACAGCGTGAAACCAGCTTGCCCTTGCTGGTAAGCGGCGGTCAGCCGGACGGCGCTGCGGAATCAGAAGCTTCAATCATGGCGCGCGTGTTGCGCGAGGATTTTTCGGTGCCGGTGAAATGGGTAGAAGGCGCGTCGAACAATACGGCAGAGAATGCGCAGTTCTCTTATCGCATGTTGAACGCTGTCGGCGTGCATCGCATCCTTCTTGTTACAGACGCGTTCCATATGCAGCGCGCGAAATTGGTGTTCGAACAAATGGGGTTTGAAGTGATTGTGGCCCCGACTATTTTTGTGAGTAATACGCGGTCCACGCCAGCTGATTTTTTGCCAAGCGCGCACTGGCTTCAGAAGTCATCTTATGCAATGCATGAATGGCTAGGACTTGCATGGTATGGATTGCGCTATCGAAATTTAGGCAAGTAATTCAGCTAAACAATTTAGTAAAAATTTTGATGAATATCATACTATTTTGCGCCATCGTTACACACTCTTACATTAGATAAATTCCTTTTTATTCAATGCCTTGCGAATATTATTTCGCAATTTTAGGCCTGAAATATTCACCTCATCGAACGACGGCGCTCTACGGTTCTCCAACTTCTGCATGTGATTAATATGCTTTCCATTCACTAAAGGAGTTTGCTATGAACTTGAAAAAAACTATTCATGCCGTGTCGTTCGTGGTTGTTGCATCCATTTCTTCCATCGCATTGGCACAAGGAGTTGGTGTCGGTGCAGGAGTCGGGGCGGGTGCGGGTAGCTCGACCTCAGGCGCTGGCAGCTCAACTGGCGGCAAAGCGAATGTCGGTGTTGGTGTGCAAGCTGGCAGCACCGGCGGTAGTACTGATGCAGGTGTAAGCACCGGTAGCACGGTGCAAGGTGCAAAAGGTACAGCGCACGATGCAAAGGCCGGTACCTCGGCTGCAGCAGACGTCAATGTGCGTAATCAAGAGCAAAAAGCCGCGCGTGAAAAACGAGATGCTGAAGCAAAAGCCAGCCTCGATGCACGTGTTAAAGCGCAGCGTGGGAATTAATATCTGCGTAAATTCGGGAAGACTGTTTAACGTTTGATTGTTCCCGATTTGTATTCAATAAAAAGCGACTTTCGGGTCGCTTTTTATTTGGAAAATCCAGTTATGAAATCATCGCAAAAAATGATGTGCGCGTAATCGTGCCCTGGTTCTTGCAGATTGATGCAGCACGTCTTGATCAATCTGCTTAAAATGAAGGACCTGATCGTTTGATCATTATTATTTTTTAGGACGCGGTATGACTTTGATCGATAGCAAACGTCCTTCCAAGCTTTATTATTTTTCTGAGCGCAGCAGCCTTGAGCGCTCGTTATCGCTAGGCGAATTCCGTTTAATTCCGCCGCCGCCAGATCTGGCTGCACATGCAGCGACTCCCGGCCAATATCTAAGCCTCAGTTTGATGCAAAGCTTTGATGGCACTTTGTTCGATGCAGCACCTGGCGTGGATTCCTATCTGGTCGTACACAATGCAGAAGAATTTGGCGAGCGCCTGCATAAAGCTGTGCAAAGAACGCTGCCGAATTGGGCGGGTATCGATGCTGCAGTTTCATACGGCGCGCCCAGTCCCTTGGGCAAAGTGTTTTCCAAAACCAAGGATCACGCCAAAGAAAACGAATGGCGTTTTGCCTGGCGGCCCATGCATGCAGGCGCATCCGTGCATCCTGTCGTGATCAAAATCGGCAGCATAGAAGATATCGCCGAACTGCATAGCCGCAACGATTGATCGCGCTATAACGCCGATCATGCTCCGCAATGACATTGTCTTTCTAAAGTGAAAATAATGAAAACTCTGGAATTTGATGTGGCAGTGATAGGTGCAGGTAGTGCCGGCTTGTCAGCCTATCGCGCCGCCAAGGCGCACGGCAAAAGCGCGGTGTTAATCGAAAGCGGTCCGTATGGCACGACTTGCGCGCGCGTAGGTTGCATGCCGAGCAAATTATTGATCGCAGCAGCGGAAGCGGCGCATGCGATTGCCGAGGCTCCGGGCTTCGGGGTGCATGCAGGCGGTTTGCGTATCGATGGCAAAGCCGTCATGCAGCGTGTCAAAAGTGAGCGCGATCGCTTCGTCGGTTTTGTCGTCAAGGGTGTGGAAAACATAGACTCCGCCGAGCGCTTGCGCGGTCATGCGCGGTTTATCGCAGTCGATTGTTTGCAAATCGACGATCACACGCAAGTGAAGGCCGAACGCATAGTGATTGCAGCCGGTTCCAGCCCGCAGATACCAAAAGAATTGCGTGATCTTGGCGAACATTTGATCGTCAATGACGATGTGTTTGCGTGGGATGATTTGCCGGAATCTGTGGCCGTAATCGGTACGGGTGTGATTGGTTTGGAATTGGGGCAAGCCTTGCATAGACTGGGCGTGCGCGTTGCGATTTTTGGTCGTGGCGGCAAAGTGGCGCAGCTGAGTGACGAAACAGTTAATCAAACTGCCGTCGATTGCCTAGGTGCCGAACTTGATTTGCGTTTGAATACGACGCTGGTTGGCGTCAAGTTGGTGAATCAGCAAGTTGAATTGCATACGCGCAGTGATGAAGGTATTGAACGTATTGAACATTTTCAATATGTGTTGGCGGCGACAGGTCGCACACCGAATATCGCAGGATTGGGATTGGAAATGACCGGCCTGCAACTCAATGAACATGGCCTGCCTTTGTTCAATCCGCTGACGATGCAATGCGGCGATAGCGCGATTTTTATTGCGGGCGATGTCGATAATGATAGACCCTTGCTGCATGAAGCGACTGATGAAGGACGCATAGCTGGCGATAACGCTGCGCGTTTTCCGAATGTGGTCGAAGGTTTGCGGCGCGTTGGATTGGGGATTGCCTTTACGGATCCGCAGATCGCGACAGTCGGGCAAACTCACCGCAGCTTGAAGAAAGATCATTTTCAGACCGGTGGAGTATCGTTCGCCGATCAGGGCCGCAGCCGCGTCATGTTGCAGAACCGCGGTTTGCTACGGGTTTATGCAGAGCGCGGTTCACATCGGTTTCTCGGCGCCGAAATGATAGGACCGCGTGCCGAGCATCTGGCGCACTTATTGGCGTGGGCATGCCAAAATCAAATGACGGTCGATCAAATGTTGGAGATGCCGTTTTATCATCCGGTGATTGAAGAGGGGGTGCGTACGGCTTTGCGGGATTTGAAAGAAAATCTGGTCAAGCAGGTCAGCGCCATCGAACACTGCGCTGATTGCACGCCTGGCGTTTGAATTAGATAAATTCAATTTCGAGAAATTATTTGCATCTTATGTGCGGTAACGCCTAGTCGCCGTAGCTCTAAATATGATAAAACTTAGGCAAGCATTTAGCATTGCAGTTTGAATGTTTAACATCTGCAACTAATGAATAAAGCCGAGGTCACAATGTTGATGATCGGCATCGTAGCCTGAGAAACGACGGTTATTTGCCTGTTCTGATAATGAATATGTGATTTAAATATGTAATACGCAGTACCGTTTTACAGATTTTTATCGAAGGCGGACCGCAGTTTGTTTTGACCATTTGATCTAATAATAAGGGGCATCATCATGAAAGCATCTACCTTGAAAACCACACGGAGCGATATGAAAACCTTAGTCAAAGACGCACAAGAATTATTCCGTGAAGCGACTAGCGCCACTGGCGAACGCGCAGATGAACTGCGTAGCCGCGGCCTGCAATTGCTGGATTCGGCATTGACGCGCGCGCATGAAGTGCAAACCGCAGCGATCGAAACCGGCAAGGAAGTCGCTGAAAAAACCGACGAATACGTGCATGAAAATCCATGGCGCGCTGTGGCAATTTCAGCCGGCGTTGGTGTTTTGGTGGGCCTTTTGATTTCACGTAAGTAATCGAACGGATCCGATCATGGAACAGCCTAGCTCCCGTTCGCAAGATACTCGTCCTGGTCTGATTGGCGGCATCGTCGAGCTTGCCAAGAATTCCTTCGGCTTGTTAATGAGCCGTATTGAACTTGCCGCGCTGGAGCTGGCTGAAGTCAGAACGCATCTGCTGCAATTGGTGGTCCTGTTTGCTTTAGGCGTTATTGTTGCATTCTTTGCGATTGGTTACTGGACTGTGCTGATTGCGTATCTCAGTTGGCCGACGTTGGGCTGGAAGATTTTGCTGATTCTTGCGATCGTATGTACGGTGATTGCCGCTGGCATCCTTTTCTATATTCAGTCACTGATCCGACAAGGGAAGTTATCCATGCCGGCAACCATGCAGGAATTGCGAAATGACCACGATGCATTGTTGTAATCCAAGAGGGTTTGCATGACACAAGATAGTCAACCGGAAAAACAAGAAACACTCGCGCAGCAAAAGAAAAGATTGCTGCAGGAGTGCGATGCCTATCGAGCCGGCATAGGCCGCTCACGCCGCGTAGTCAGCGCACATCTTGGTCCTAATGAAATTGCCAAGACGGCTATCGGCTTGGTCAGCAGACGGGCACAAATAGCGTTTGCCAATTTTTCCGACATGTTTGATTTCAATAGTTTGACTGCTGCGAAGTTGCAACGACTGTTGCCCTTGGTCGTGAGTGGTGTTTCTTTGCTGGCGAAAGGCACTATATTGCGCTCACTTTTGCGCGGCGCAGCGGTTGCCGGTGTGGGTGCGACAGCGATTTATTTTGCTACCCGCAAAAAGAAAAAGGCGAGTCAGGAACATGTCGCCTTGCATGAGCGCTTGTAAAACATTCTTGCGATAAGCAATCGATCATCGTTAAGATAAACAGTTGAAATGCCTAATAAAAAAGCCGACTTGACGTCGGCTTTTTTATTGCGTGCAGTAGATCTTACTTTGCTGGAGCTGGAGCTGGAGCTGGAGCTGCAGCCTCTGCCGCCGCTGCGGGTGCAGCAGGCGCTGGTACTTTAGGTTCTGCAAATTTGGCACCCGCGCTATTCGCCATCAAGACGACCACGCGTTCAACTTCTACATCATCCAAGTCAGGATTGCCGCCCTTGGCAGGCATCGCGCGTATGCCCTCGATCGCATGCTTGGCCAGAGTTTCGTAGCCTTGCTTGATACGTGGAGCCCAAGCACCGGCATCGCCGAGTTTTGGTGCGCCAGCTGCGCCGGTGCCGTGACATGCAACGCAGGCCATTTTGTAAACTTCTTCACCGGTTTTCAATACTTTTGGTGCGTTCACATCTTTCAATGTGAAGCCTTCATCGGCAATCGGCTTGACGCGTGCCGCAACCGCTTCAGGATTTAATCCGTCGGAGCCTGCGCCTATTGTTTTGTCGTTAGTGACGTAAATCACCAGTAAAACGATACAGATAATCGGGACCAGAAAACCGGCCAAGATGGCTAAAATGAGTTGCTTCGGCGTTTTAATCGCTGATTCTTCGTGGTGTGCGTCGCTCATTATTCCCTCAATACAATTTTCGAAAATCGTTAGACGGCGCATGCAGCCGACGATGACTGCGCGGCGCATGGTTTTAGCTCATGCTTTGCCAAACCCTTGATTATAGACACAAAGTAATCGAGTTGGAACGGCAAAACGTGGCTTTACGTGGACGGAAAGTCAGAAAAAAGGTATCCTGCAGACCTCTTCAAGGGGTCTCCCTTATGCGGCTGTAGCTCAGTGGATAGAGTATTGGCCTCCGAAGCCAAGGGTCGCTGGTTCGATTCCAGCCAGCCGCACCAATTAGCTTATCTCGTTGTTAATTATTCAAACGCTTATTCAAATGCTCAGATAGACGCATTCCAGCGCGTTCTCCATTCAACAAACTCGTCGAATGGCAT
Source organism: Herminiimonas sp. (assembly GCF_030655415.1). The sequence goes on from NZ_JAURVN010000006.1 coordinate 47,468, forward strand.
CGGTTTGGCAATGAAATAACCTTGCGCTTCATCGCAATTCAACTCGCGTAATTTATTCAGCAGTGCCTCGTTTTCCACTCCTTCAGCAACGACCGTCAAGCCCAGATTGTGAGCCAAATCGATAGTCGATCGCACGATCTTGGCGTCGCTTTCGTCCTTATCCATTGCCATCACGAATGACTTGTCTATCTTTAGTTCGTTGACTGGCAAGCGTTTGAGATAAGCCAGTGAAGAGAAGCCGGTGCCGAAGTCATCAATCGACAGCTTGAAACCTTGCTCAGATAATTTATATAGCGTGGCTTCTGCGCGTTGCGGATCATCCATGATCGCGCTTTCTGTAATTTCCAGACAGAAGGCGGAAGGCGATACACCAGTACTTTGCATGATGGTCGCCAAGCGCTGCGGAAAATCCAGATCCATCAAGTCACGTGTGGATAGATTGATGGCGATGCGTAAATCGCCTTCAGTCGGTTGAAGGTTCAGCCATTGTTGAGCGGCCGTTTCAAACATCCAGATTGTCAGTTGCCGCACAAAGCCGGTTTGTTCAGCAAACGGAATAAAGTCCATCGGCGGCACTAGACCACGTTGCGGATGTCGCCAGCGGATCAAGGCTTCGGCTGCCACGACTTGTCCGGTAGCAGTCGAGATCTTTGGTTGCAAGAACAAGCGCAGTTCATCATTTTGCAAGGCGTGCCGCAAATCGCTAAGCAGCGATAGAGTCAGTGTGCTGGAAGAATCGAGTGTTGGTGTGTAAAACAATACGCCGGCAATTTGAGTTTTCGCTGCATGCATGGCGATTTCAGAACGGCTTAACAAAAGATCTGCATCGGTTGCATCAGTGGGCCAGCAGGCCAAACCCATGCTGGCGCTGAGATCGACGGTTTGTTCGTCAAAAGCCAACGGCACTTCAAACGCTTTAGTAATTTGCTCGGTTACAGCAAGTGCGATTTGTGCGTCTGATTGTGTCAGCAAAATGGCAAATTCATCACCAGCCAAACGCGCAACTAAATTGCCCGGGCCAGAAACTTGTTGCTGCAAACGTTCTGCCACTGCCTTCAGCAATTCATCGCCGAACGCGTAACCCAGCACATCGTTCACGTGTTTGAATCTGTCCAGATTCAATGTGATGACGACTAATGGTGCGGCGCTATCTTGATTGTTTTCGATTGCTGCCTTGAGTGCTTCGCGGAATTTTTCCCGATTCGGCAAGCCGGTCAGTCGATCCCAATACGCGAGACGCAGAATTTCTTCTCTTTGCGCAGCAATGCTGGTGCGCATACTGTCGAAGCCGTTCGCGAGCAGGCCGACTTCATCGCCGCGCTCTTTGCCTGCCACCTTGACATCGAAATTTCCAGAGGCCAAAGCCTGTGCCAGCAGCGTCAATTCTTTTAGCGGCTGCGTGACCCAGCGTGCCGCTTGTTGGCTGCCAATCGCAAACAGAAATACGCCGCCCAAGGTAATCAAGCCCAGCATCCACTGCAGTTTTGCAAACGGTGCATTCACCTCGGCGATGGAGCGCATCAGCACGACTTGCAGTGCGCCGCCCACGGCTTCGATTGCAACATAGCGGGCGACCATGCTGTCGCCGTCGATTTTCACTTCTTGCGCGCCGACTTGCGCAGCGCGCAAAACGGCTTCGTGCTGTTGGCGCAATGTGGTCAGTTTTAATTCATGGGTATCGGCATTTTTGCCCGAGAGCAGAGTGATGTTTACGCCGGACAAACGTTTCAGATCATCCAGCAATGGTTGGCTGACAGGAAAGCCCATCAATACCCAGCCGACCGTCAACGGCGCACGCACCGGAATCATTACGAATTGATAGACGCCGCCATTAACCAATGCAACGCGACTGCCATCTACATCCTTGGATAAGATCGTGCCGATATCGCTTAATACAGTGGCGACCATGGCGTCGCTACCGCCAGTCTGACTGGAGCTGACCAAGCGCAGATTGGGATCTAGCAGTGCGGTGATCGATGCACCTATGCGCTCGCCGCTGTTTTCCAATGCTGATGCAATGGTGTCTTGATCGCCGGTGGTCACCGCAGAACGGAAGCCATAGTCCGCCGCCAACACGATAGAGGCTTCGCGCAAGCGCTGCGCATTTTGCTGCAGTAAACGCTCCCAGATGCGTGCAGCAACCGTAAGATCAGAGGTAATTTCATTGCGCACTTGTCGCTCGACTGCAGCGCGTACCGCCCAGAAGCCGGCGACCTGAACGGCCAGCAGCAATGCCAACATCACGATGACAATACGTGATGACAGGCTGGTACTGCTTAGGCGTTTTTTCCAGAAACTCATTGTGGCCCCAAACCTTTCAGGGTCACTTTGATGGGCGCATCGTTGTCAGCAACTTTCAAGGCTTGTTTTTGCGCGGCTGATCCAACTGGAAGACGGCTGTGCCAAATCCGCAAGCTGTAATCGCCGGGTGGCACGTCATTGATGGACACTAAACCGTTGGGGGTCGCGGTGCCATAAAACGGTGTGTCGACCACGAGAATGTAGGCAATCATCTGGTCATGAATATTGCATCCCATGACCACCACGCCGGGCTTGTCGAATACGACAGGATTGGTCGGCGTGCCTACATACAGCTTGAGTTCAAAACGTTTTGCGGGTGAGAACGAATACACATGATGGCGTACCGTATCGATATTCGGAAACGACACGCTGGTGCCGCTTGTAATAACCAGCAGTGGCGGGAGGAAGGCTTTATCTCTTTGTGCCATTTGCGCGAGTGGCAAAGGTTTGCTCAGTTTTTTGGCTTGTGCAGATTCCAGAAAAACCACTGCATCGCGCAGAGGTTTGCCGGATTCGTCGAGCACGGTCACGCTGACATTGCCGGCAATAGCGCTGCTTGCAATCAAACTGGCTAGCAGCAACGCTACCAAAGATGCCTTCGCACGTCTCATGGTTCTATGGCTAGACCTGCAACTGGTTCACCGTTGCCCAATGTGCCCAAGGATTTTGCATGGCCTGATTTCAAATCAATTTGAACCAGACGAGTTTTGCTTGAATTTGCAGTGCGGATTGCAGCCAAAGGCACATTGGCTAAATCAGAAATATCGAAAGATGCATCCTGCAACTTGCCCAGTCCGAGCGCACCAATAGTCGTCAACTGTCCAAGATTAGGTGACACGACCGGCTGCGCATCTTCTTGCGAACCCTGCATCAGCAGCGCGCCCAAAGAGCGATCGATCGCATAGTTGGTCGTCAGCTTGTCATTTTTTTTGTTATAGGTATAAGCAGCGGCAACCACATCCGGTTTTTTACCGGCATTGATATCGCCTGCAGCAAAACTCAAAGATGGGTCTGCTTGTACGCCATCTGTTTTTGGATCGAAATCGACTTGTGCGCCGGTTTCAGGATGGAATCTCAGATTGGTACCACCGGATGTAACCACGCGAATACGATCAGCCGCTGGATTGAAATCAAAGCCTACGGTCTGATCTTGCAGGCCAGGGATCGCAACACTCGCGCCAACTGGCGACACATCACCAGTAGCAGTATTGATCGTGTAGATGCGGCCGATTTGCGTCAAACCAAACAACACGCCACGCGATACGCGGTAATCGATCCCGACCAGATGTTCACCCTTCATCAAACCTTTAATAGGTTTGCGTTGCAAGACCTTGCTTGGTGCTGCGGCGTTCACTTGAAACAATTCATTAGTCGCCGTGACAGCCCACACTGATTCAGGCAATGCGGCTTGTGGAAGCTTAGGAGCTTGCGCCAGCGCCTGCGTCATTACTACAGCGCTTGATGCTGCAATGATGGAAAGGGACAAGCAGCGATTCAATGAAGTGAATGAAGGGCGTTTTGCTTTTGACATGGCGGCGATTCCTTAAGGTCGTGAGGCAGATTGTTTGGGCTATAAAATTTCAAATGCGCGTCGGATAAGCCATTGAAAATAATGCGTATTTAATGCAGCAAAGAATTAAATACTACAGGAAAACAGTTCAAATTCTTGCTGTACATGCAGTAACAGCGCCGGATCAGTATCTAAAAGCATTGATTTAACAAAGGTTTAAAAAAACAAAGCCGGCATAAGCCGGCTTTGTTAATGTTCATCTTGTCTAATTCGCAAATGTCATGCAACGACCTTGGCCGCTATATGCGCCAGCGCTTCTTCTACTTGATCCACTAATATCAGGCAAAGATCGCCGGCTTGCAGGCTTTCCAGTGCGGTATCGATGGCGCGGAATTCGCCTTGAATTTCTTTGACTGATTGTGTGCGTTTGGCTTTGGATAAACCTTCGCGCAACAAGCCCAATACTTCACCATCGGCACGACCGCGTTGGCATTGGTCTTCATACAAAATCACATCATCGAATGCGTCACCGAGGATCTCGGTCTGGCGGCGTAAATCTTCATCACGTCGATCGCCGGCGCCACTGATGACGACCATGCGGCGTTTGGCTGGCATCGCTTCTACGGCGCGCGTCAATGCTTCGATTGCATCCGGGTTGTGGCCGTAATCAGCAATCACGGTAGCGCCGCGATGTGAGAACAGGTTGAAGCGGCCAGGTGTGCTTGCTGCGCTGTTTTCAAACGTGCGCAAGCCAGTCAATACAACATTCCAGTCGAGGCCCAGGCCCCATGCTGCGCCGATAGCGGCCATTGCATTTTCAACCTGGAAGCCGATCAAGCCATTGTGTGTGATGGAGATGTCGGACAGCTTGATGCGATGTTCGAAGCTGCCTTCGGACGCGACGATGTCTGCGCCATCCACATACACCACGCGATTGCCTTGTGCGCGGTGCGTAGCCAAGACTGCTTGATGCACGTCTTTTGCAAAAAAGGTGACGCTGCCTGCGCAGCTGTTCGCCATATTCGCAACCATCGGATCAGCCGCATTCAAAACAGCGGTGCCGTTAGGCGCGACGTTTTGTACGATGACGCGTTTGACCACAGCCAGATCTTCTACCGTCGAAATAAAGTTCAAGCCGAGGTGATCGCCGACGCCTATGTTGGTAACGACTGCGACGTTGCAACGATCAAAGCCCAGACCTTCGCGCAAGACACCGCCACGTGCTGTTTCAAACACAGCCGCGTCGACGTCAGGGTGCATCAAGACATTGCGTGCGCTGCGTGGACCGCTGCAATCGCCGGTGTCGATGCGTTCATTTTCGATATACACGCCATCGGTGCTGGTCATGCCGACGCGATGTTTGTTCGCTTGCAAAATGTGCGCGATCAAACGCACGGTCGTGGTTTTGCCATTGGTGCCGGCTACTGCAACAACCGGAATACGACCATCGTCGCCTTCGGCAAACATGGTGGAAATAATCGCTTCGCCAACCGGACGGCCTTTGCCGAACGATGGACGAATGTGCATGCGCAAGCCAGGTGCAGCGTTGACTTCAACGATGCCGCCGCCTTGTTCTTCCATGGTCTTGTTGACTGTTTCGCAAACCAGATCGACACCGCAAATATCCAGGCCTATCATTTGCGCTGCTTCAATCACGCGTGCTGCCATGTCTGGATGTACGTCATCGGTGACGTCGGTTGCGATGCCACCGGTGCTCAGGTTGGCGTTGTTGCGCAACAGGACAGGCGAACCTTTGGCAGGAATGCTGGCGAGGACATAATTCTGCTTTTCCAGCGTCGCGATAGTGGTGCTGTCGACCTTGATTTTAGTCAGTGGCGTCGCGTGGCCATCGCCGCGTAATGGATCGAGATTGACCTGGTCGATTAATTGTTGAATCGTTTGTACGCCATCGCCTATGACTTCCGGCGGGGTGCGACGTGCGGCAGCGATCAACTGTTTACCGATCACGAGGAAGCGGTAATCCTGACCAGAAATAAAACGCTCGATCACGACGTCGTCGCAAATAAGTTGTGCGGCTGCGAAGCCGGCTTCGATTTCTTCGCGGGTTTTCAGGTTGACGGAAACGCCTTTGCCCTGATTGCCGTCACGCGGTTTGATGACGACGGCGGCGCCGATTTCGCCAGCTGCTTTCCACGCATCTTCCGCAGTTGTTACTGAGCGACCGTCAGGTACCGGTACGCCAGCTGCGCTCAACAGCAGCTTGGTCATTTCCTTGTCTTGCGCAATCGATTCGGCAATCGCGCTGGTGAAACCAGTTTCCGCAGCTTGAATGCGCAATTGTTTGCTTCCCCAACCGAACTGCACCATGCTGCCTTCGGTCAAGCGGCGATATGGAATGCCGCGTGCAACTGCTGCATCGACGATGGAGCCGGTCGATGGTCCGAGGCGGATGTCTTCATCCAGTTCGCGCAGGCTGGCCAGTGCTGTCGCCAAATTGAACAGCGTATCTTCGACGGCTGCGCGGCACAGGTTTTGTGCAAGTTCAAAGGCGAGGCGACCGACTGCTTCTTCGGTGTACTCAACGACGACCTGGTAAGTATCTTTTTCGATGGTAGCTATGGTGCGGCTGAATGTTACTGGGCAACCAGCTTGCGCTTGCAAGCCCAAGGCTGCGAACTCAAGTACATCTGCCATCGAAAATGCCTGTTTAGGGCGAGCGCTTTCGATAAATTTAATTTCAGGAAAACGCGCACGCAAGCGGTCTTCGAAACCGGGGATTGCAGCAATGTCTTGTTCTGATTCATTGCACGACACAATGGCTTCGATCGACGTGTGCCGGCTCCAGAGATTGGGGCCGCGCAGGGCGCGAACGCGGGATATTTCCATGGACATCTTCCTTCTTGGCGCAGCAGCTGGCCGAATTTTGGCTGCGCGCGTCACTTTGTTATTTGATGCGCTAGTGTAAACCGCATCGGTCTCTTTATTCTTGTGATATGCGAAAACAGTGCTCATGGCTTTAGGCGGCGATGGCCGCATCGGTTGGTTCAAACGACTCAATCCCGACGCGCATCAAGTCGGGGCTGACGCCAAGTGCCCATGCAGCTGCAATGGCGGCTAATACAGTTTCTACATCCAAGGTGGAACGATCTTGTGCAGCATTCACCATCAGAATTTCTTCCTTGCCGGATGCTAGTACGATTTGATCATCACGCAAGAAAACGGCGCGCTGGCCTTCTTCCAGATGCGTAACAATCGCAGCAGCATTTGCTGAAGTAGCAAAGAAAATCACGCTGCCATCGCACAGTGAAGCCAGTTCGGCGACGCGTGCATCGTCAGCGTTCAATACCGCGACGCCGGTCGGCAATACAACATCAACCTGGGTACGCGCAACGCGGCTCATCTGGTCCGCATCATCGATATAGAAATCCGGCAAGCTGTCGGCCGAATCGATATTTGTCACGACGCCAACCTGGCACCAGTCGTAGGCGAGGCCTTCCGACAGAATGGCTTTGCTGCTGTTTTCAAACACAGCGGTTTCGACCATGCGGTTAATCAGGATTTGACGTGAGGCATCCCAGTTGTCGCCGGATTTTTTCAAGACATGGCGTTGACGCAGGAACAAACCGTCCTTGCATGCGAGGCCGACATACGTACCTTGCAGATGCAGCAGCCATGCGATCAGGCGCGAGACAGCCGTGGTGCCGTGTGAGCCGGTGACGCCAACGATAGGAATCCGGCCGCTTTCATCTTCAGCAAACAAATGATCAACGATGGCGCGACCAACCGGACGGGCTGGGCCATCGGCTGGTTTCAAATGCATCAGTAAACCCGGGCCGGCGTTGACTTCAACAATCGCGCCGCCTTGTTCGTTCAACGGTTTGGAAATATCTTCGACCACCAGATCGACACCGGCAATATCCAGTCCGACAATGCGCGCAGCAAGCGAGGCGATGGCTGCAACGCTAGGGTGAACCAGATCGGTCACATCGCAGGAGACATTGCCGTTACGTTGCACCAGAACGCGTTCGTCATTTTTCGGCACGGATTCGGTCGTAAAGCCTTGACGTGCCAGTTGCAGCAAGACCGGGCGCGAATCATCGTCCGGATCGGTCAGGACTAGATTAAGCGGATGCTCTTCGCTGCTGCCGCGACGTGGATCGCTGTTGAGTTGGCTTTCAATCAATTGCATGACCGTGGATACACCGTCGCAGGTGATCCAGGCTTCTTCACCGCGGGCAGCGGCGACCAGCTTGCCGCCGACGACCAGCAAACGGTGTTCGTCGCCGCGTACAAAACGTTCGACGATGACGTCGCTGCTTTCCTGCTCAGCCAGTTCAAATGCGGCGCGTACTTCGGCTTCGGTGTTGAGGTTAATCGACACGCCACGACCGTGGTTACCGTCTAGCGGCTTGACCACGACTGGCAAGCCGATATTTTCTGCTGCGTTCCATGCCGCGTTGGCGGAATCGACAATGCTGCCTTCAGGTACAGGCACGCCACAAGATTGCAGCAGGGTTTTGGTGAGTTCTTTATCGCGCGAGATGGTTTCAGCAATCGCGCTGGTCTGGTCGGTTTCTGCAGTCCAGATGCGGCGTTGCTTGATGCCGTAGCCGAGTTGCACCAGATTGCCCTCGTTCAAGCGCATTGATGGGATACGACGGTCAGTGGCGGCTTCGACGATGCACCCGGTACTCGGGCCCAAGGCTACGGATTCCAAAATGTTACGTAGATTGTCTACCGTCGATTTAACATCGTAGGGTTTGTCCTGGATTGCAGCCATCACCAGATCGCGGGCGGCATACAAAGCCGCGCGACTGACTTCTTCATGGCGGGAGCGGACGACGACTTTATAGACGCCACGTTTGCCGGTTTCACGCGCTTTGCCGAAGCCGCTTTGCATGCCAGCCAGATTCTGCAGTTCGATCATCACGTGTTCCATGATGTGACCTGGCCAAGTGCCTTCTCGAAGGCGCATCAAAAAGCCGCCATGCACGCCGACGCCGCAATGATGGTCAACCAGGCTCGGCAGCCACGCAGTCAGACGCTCATAGAATCCGGGGATGGTATTGGAAGGAAAGTCTTCCAGATCGCCAATATCTACCCATGCCTCAAGCACAGGACGATACGTCCAGATATTTGGTCCACGTAGACTCAGCACATCGATAATCTCGATGGATTTATTGTTCATTTTATAATGTGTGGGTGAGTGCAGCCGCCATAAACTTTATGGCTAAAATTGATGTAACGCTCTCGGCGTTCTTTGGTTTACTTGTTTAGTGAATATATTTCGCTAGTCGTCAAATACGCAGCAACAACTTTGAGGCGTTTGGATATACTTGCCGCAATATCGAGATAAAACCATTTATTCTGGTCGCAACTTCGATCAACATCCGTTCTTCACGAAACACCTTCCTGCCTTGATGAAAACCGCGTTTCCACCACTGTTGTCAACAAAACAAGCACTTCCTGCGCTGCTACAGGATGCAACTAGTCAATTGAGCAAGGATGAAATCATACTCGCTCATCTGGAACTAGATCTTGACCTGAGTTTGCATTTCGTACCTGGCGTGGTCATTTTGACCAATTTGCGCCTGTTAACCCGTTCCCTGACGGAAAGCATCTGGCAAAGCTGGTCTTGCGACACGCCAAATCTGGCGCTGAAACACTACGATCACGCCGGTGTCGGCACGCTGGAATTACAAGATGCAACAGCGCAGTTGGCTAGCTGGCGTTACACGCTGGCGCAAAATCCTGCGGCCCTCGCATTGCTGACGCAATTTGATCGCTTGCGCCATGAAATTACGACAGGCGTTAAAGCACCTGTTGCCGAACAAGATGACGATTCTGAAGAAGAGGGTGATGTTGAGGGCGTTGCGGAAGAGCAAGCGCCATCGACGGCTTCGTTATTCCGCTTGTGGCGTTTTGCGAAACCTTATCGCGGGCAATTGTTGGCCGGTTTTCTGCTGACGCTGGCATCTACCGCCGCGACGCTGGTGCCGCCGTACATGACGATGCCTTTGATGGATAACGTCCTGATCCCGTATCAAAACGGCGCGCCGCTGGACACCGCTTTGGTCTCGCTGTATCTCGGTGGTTTGTTTGCTGCTGCGATGGTTGCGTGGGGTTTGGGCTGGGCCAAGACGTACATCCTTGCGCTGGTCAGTGAGCGCATAGGCGCGGATTTACGCACCACAACTTATGAACATTTATTACGTTTGTCGTTGCAATATTTCGGCGGTAAACGTACCGGCGATTTGATGACGCGTATCGGTTCGGAGACGGATCGCATCTGCGTTTTCCTGTCGCTACATTTGCTGGATTTCTTCACCGATGTATTGATGATCGTGATGACGGCGGTGATTCTGGCGTCTATCAATCCGTGGCTGGCGCTGGTGACATTGTTGCCGCTGCCATTCATCGCATGGATGATCCATGTAGTGCGCGACAAATTGCGCAACGGCTTCGAAAAAGTTGATCGCATTTGGTCGCAAGTGACCAACGTGTTGGCCGATACAATTCCTGGTATCCGCGTAGTCAAAGCATTTGCGCAGGAAAAACGCGAAGCTGCACGTTTCCGTGAAGCGAATAATCACAATCTGGTGATCAACGATCGCGTCAATAAAGTCTGGTCACTGTTCTCGCCGACCGTTACTTTTCTGACGGAAATCGGTTTGCTGGTGGTGTGGGCATTCGGTATCTGGCAAGTGCAGCGCGGCTTGATTACGGTCGGTGTGCTGGTTGCATTCCTTGCTTACATCAGCCGTTTTTATACGCGTCTCGATTCAATGAGCCGTATCGTTTCTGTCACGCAAAAAGCAGCGACTGGCGCCAAGCGGATTTTCGATATTCTCGATCACGTTTCGAGTGTGCCGGAAGCAGCTCATCCAGTTCGCATGGAAAAAGTGCAAGGTCGCATCACGATACGCGACATCGGTTTCCGTTATGGTAATCGCGCGGTGATACGTGGTCTGGATCTGAATATTGAACCGGGCGAAATGATCGGTCTGGTCGGTCACAGCGGTTCCGGCAAAAGTACTTTGGTCAATTTGATTTGCCGTTTCTACGATGTGTCGCAAGGCGCGATCATGGTGGACGGCGTCGATATCCGTTCGATTTCAATTCCAGAATATCGCCGCAATATCGGCCTCGTGTTGCAAGAGCCTTTCCTGTTCTTCGGCACTATCGCTGACAACATCGCCTACGGCAAACCGGATGCGAGTCGTGAAGACATCATCGCCGCAGCGCGCGCAGCCAATGCGCATGAATTTATTTTGCGTTTACCGCATGGTTACGATTCGATGGTCGGTGAGCGCGGACAAACTTTATCGGGCGGCGAACGCCAACGTATTTCGATCGCACGCGCGTTGTTGATCGATCCGCATATTCTGATTCTGGATGAAGCAACCTCATCGGTTGATACCACGACCGAACGCGAGATTCAAAAAGCGCTCGATAACCTGGTGCGTGGACGTACCACGATAGCCATCGCACACCGACTGTCGACTTTGCGTCGCGCCGATCGTATCGTTGTGATGGATAGAGGTTATATCGTTGAAGTCGGTTCGCATGATGAATTGCTGGCGCGTGAAGGCGCGTACTACAAGCTGTATCAAGCGCAACAACGGCAAGCTGAAGATATGCTGGAAGACAATGCAGCGAAGGAAGTGGCATGAGCGACGACATTCAAACCAAGCAGTTCCAACTTAGTCGCAATGCTTTCGGCAAACTGCTTTTCATCGCAGCCGGCGATGACGAAGTGCATGAAAGCGTGGTGCCTGTGCGCTCGTTCCCGATCGCCGCACCAGATGTCGGCATCGCCATCGTCAGCACCGATGGTCGCGAACTGGCGTGGATAGAAAAACTCAGCGATTTGCCGGAAGCAACACGTTTGCTGCTTGAAGAAGAATTAGCTAATCGCGAATTTTTGCCAGAGATCAAACAGATCAAACATGTATCCGTTTTCGCATCGCCAAGTACCTGGACCGTCGTCACTAATCGCGGCGATGCATTGCTGGTGTTGAAAGGTGAAGAAGATATTCGCCGCATCGGTGAATCGGCATTGATCATCGCCGACACGCATGGCATTCAATTTTTGATTCGTGATTTAAAACAGCTGGATAAACACAGCCGCAAACTGCTAGACCGATTCCTGTAATCGATTGCATGTACGCCGTGCAAATGCGCGTGCATGCAATCTGCAAAAAGGAGTAAAGCTTGATGTCGAATCGTTCGCAAGATCGCACACAGAATCACCTGCCAAGCGCATTGCAGAATCTTGCCTTGCCTGTCATTGCTGCACCGATGTTTATCGCCAGCGGCCCCGCGCTGGTACTGGCGCAATGCAAGGCCGGCATCGTCGGCGCATTCCCTGCACTGAACGCACGTCCGGCAGAAATGCTGGATACGTGGCTGACTGAGATGCAAGCCGATCTGGCTGATCACCAAATAGCAAATCCGGATGCCATCATCGGTCCGATAGCCGTCAATCAAATTGTTCATCAATCAAACGATCGCCTCGCACATGACGTAGCAATCTGTGTCAAACATCGCGTGCCTATCATCATTTCATCCTTGCGCGCACCGCCCAAGGAAATGATGGATGCGATTCACGGTTATGGCGGCATCGTGCTGCACGATGTGATCTCGATACGCCATGCACAAAAAGCATGGGAAGCCGGCGTTGATGGTTTGATTTTGGTGGCAGCGGGTGCAGGCGGTCACGCCGGTTTGTTGTCGCCATTTGCACTGGTTGGAGAAATACGAAAATTCTTCAAGGGCCCGATTGCTTTGTCAGGTGCGATTGCAACTGGCGATGCAGTGTTAGCAGCGCAAGCGATGGGCGCAGACTTTGCGTACATCGGTTCACGCTGGCTCGCCAGCAAGGAAGCGAATGTGGATGAAGCGTATCGTCAAGGCATCGTGTCCTCGACCGCAGCTGATGTGATTTACAGTAATTTATTTACTGGCGTGCACGGTAACTATTTACGGCAATCCATTATCAACGCCGGACTCGACCCTGATAATTTGCCGCAAGCAGATAAAACGGTAATGAATTTCGGTTCAGGCAGCGGCAGCAAAATTAAAGCGTGGCGCGATATTTGGGGCGCAGGTCAAGGCGTCGGCCTGATCGATGAAGTAGCGAGTGTGGCCGAGATTGTGCAGCGCCTTACTGCGGAATATCTTGCAGCAAAAGCGCGCTTGCACGTTTAACCGTGATTTAAAACAGCTAGTTGAATCCCGCGTATGCGCGGGATTCAACTCTCGTTAAAATCCGAAACGAGAACCTGCACCCATCAGTGTCGCAATTCCCAATACGACAAAAATCACTGCAGCAATGCGATGCACGATTTTCACCGGCATACGATTAGCAATCTTGTCGCCGAAATAAACCGCAGGCGCATTCGCCAACATCATGCCGAAAGTCGTGCCGGCCACTACCCAGAAAAACGAATGGTATTGAGCCGCCAGTGCAACGGTCGCGACTTGCGTTTTGTCGCCCATTTCCGCCAGGAAAAAGGCAATCAAGGTTGTCGTGAAGACGCCGTACTTTGCGAGCTTGGTATCGCCTTCATCCAGCTTGTCTGGAATCAATATCCAGCCAGCCATCAACAAGAATGAGATGCCAAGGACCCAACGCAAGGTTTCCGGTCCGAGCAAGGTTGTGATCCAGGTACCGATGGCGGCGGCGAACGCGTGATTGGCAATCGTCGCTACCAAAATGGCGAGCACGATAGGCAAAGGTCGACGGAATTTTGCTGCAAGAAGAAAAGCGAGTAGTTGCGTTTTGTCGCCGATTTCAGCGAGGGCAACGATGCCGGTTGAGACGAAGAATGCTTCCATGATGGGGATAAACTTTCTGGGGCCGGAATAAATAACCAAAGCCCAAACAGCGACCCCGGCCCATGCGGTCGTCATTTGAGCTATGGTCTCGCCAAATCTTTCGATTATCTGCACCATGGCCTGCGGGCCAAGAGTGTTGATGCAGATGCCTTAGTTGACTAAGGCCGGCTACTCCCCAACGTTCGAAGCGAATGATATCAGAGCACGTGCGTTTTGGCACGCCTGGATTTTTATCAGGGAATTATTAGCGATTATTTAACTCCAACTTCTCGCATGCAAAACGCGTCTGGCACGCGCACCTTATGCACAAGTTAGGCGCAAATTTAAAGCCACACTGTAAAAAATACAAAGAAGTTAAAAGGAGATTCGATGGCTAGCAAATTGACACAAGCAGAAGTTTCCACCGTTAAAAAACATGGTGACAAGCAAGACGTAACCGGGGTTTCAGACAAGAATGAAAAATCCCCGCGCTTGCCGCATGAGCGCGACGAATCCGTGGATAGTCAGCAAGACAAACCGCGCGCGGATATCAAGCAAGCGTTTGATGATATCAATGAAGGGCAGATGGATACCGATCGACGCGGCATTCCTGGCGTGGAAGAAGTCGAGCGCAAGAAGCCGGGCAATGTGCAGGAAGATATTCCCGCTTCATCGCGCATACCGCCTAGCATTCCCAAGAAGTAGTTGATTCGTGCAGTAGATCAGCACGGTCTTGAGTTGGCCTAGCGCGAAACTCAAGACCGTGAATTAATCAGCCACGCGTACATCTGGCGATGCAGCAGAGCGAGTGCGGGGAACGGCTTGATTGCTGCAACCGTGATAAGCAAACGCGACAGAAGTTTTAACAGCGGGCGTTGCGTTCACACCAGCAGCATGAAACAGCCAGCTATGGAAAAACACCACGTCGCCTTGCTGCAATTCAACCGCTTTGCCTTGTGCAAATATCGCCTGATTAGCCAGATGTTCTGGCCGCAAGAAATCCAGTTCGTCGAGTTGATCCGGTGCGATCTGCAAACGATGCGAGCCGGGGATAAACTTCAAGCCACCGTTCTCAGGTGTCTCATTACCCAATGCCAGCCACACGCAAATCAGATCCGGCTGTGTGAATGACCAGTAACGAATATCTCTATGCCAGCCAGTTGCGGTGCCGTATTGCGGATGCTTGGTCATCACGCAATTGTGATGCGCCAGCGTCATGCAAACTGGCTCATCAAATAATTGACGCAGTTTGGAAACCACGCGGGTGTCTTCGGCCCAATCATGAAAACATGCATCGCGATCATAAGCACCACGCAAACGACGTATGGTTCTACCACCTTCCGCTTCCAGCGAGGATGGCGCACCTGCGTAACCCAGCTCGGCTTCATATTCCAACGGCGGTAAGGCAGCGCGCAATTGTTCTGCCGCAACCGCGAGCATGTGCTCGCAGGCTGCCGGCTCCAGCATCGCGCGAAAAACCAGGTAACCATCGGTCTTGAATTGCTGAATCTGTTCGCTGGAAAGTGCAGTGTCCATTGCGGTCGTGTGTGTCGTGCTCATATTGAATGCGGTTGCGGATTAAATCTATCCTGGAAGGATAAGTGTAGCGCCAGTTCAATTTGCGTGTTGAACTGGCCTCAGCGCATTGTCTAAGAATTATTGCGTAGTGGCCGTTACTTCAGGGCTGGAAACGACGACCCGATTGCGACCTTCGCTCTTGGCTTGATACAGCGCTTTGTCGGCACGTCCGAAAAAGCTCAACCATGTTTCGCGATACGCATATTCGGCGACGCCCAAACTTGCTGTCAGATTCAATTCACTGGCTGGTAATTCAAAGTCATGTCCCGCGATCACGCAGCGTATTTTTTCAGCCAGCGCGGAGGCTTTCTCCAATGGGCAATCTTTCAGCAGCACTAAAAATTCTTCACCGCCCCAACGCGTGACGATATCGCTTTCACGCAGAGCATTTTTGGTAATGATCGCAATGCTTTGCAAAATACGATCGCCCGCCAGATGGCCGTGATTGTCGTTCACCATTTTGAAAAAATCGATGTCGAACAAAATTGCCGACAGCGGAATACGTCTGCGTTCGCTGTCCAGAATCGCTTGCTGAAACACGATTTCAAATGCCTGACGATTCAACAGGCCGGTCAGTGTGTCGGTGCCAGCGATGAGTTCGAGTCGGCGCTGGTAGCGATTGACTGCAAACAAAGTCAGCGCGAGGATCAGCAGCGTGACGATGGCGCTGACAATAATATTGATGAAGAAAACACGCTCGATAGGCCGTACGTCATCGGTAATATCCTGCTCTACCAGCAGATACCAATCCAGCTCGGGGATGAAGCGCGAGCTCATCAGAATCGTCGCACCGTCGTGTTGATATTCAAGTTGAGTCGGACGCACATCGCGATTGAGAATATCTTTCGCAATGCTGGAAACGCCAGGCAACTTGGTGATCGGACCGTGGATATTCCTCATCGACTTGCCGGCAATTTTGATTTCGCCATGTGCATCGATGAAATAGATATTGCGATGAAAGCGCTTCTGGTAACTATCCAGAATTTCGGTCATCGTATCCAGCGTCAAGCCAACACCGGTAGCGCCTATGAATTTTCCATCGTAGTCGAAGATGCGATAGTTGATGAAGATCGTCATCGTGTCGCGGTTGGCCATGTCGTTATCGACATTGGTTTCGTAGTCGGCCTTCATTTCACGCACGCGATAGAACCAGGTATCGCGCGGCTCATCCTTGCTGACAGTTTTTAGCAAGCCATCTGCATAGTAGTAACGCTTGGTATTTTCGGAAACCAGAAAGCTGGTGATCGTGTTGTACTTTTCCTTCACCTCTTTCAGATAACGTGAGATCTGCTCGGGGTCTGTTTCACCGGCAATGATCCAGTCGCGCACGAAGGTGTCGCTCGCCATCAGTGATGAAATGAAAGCAGGACGCAGTATGTCCTTCTGGATTTCTGAATAAATATTGTCGCTGGTCAGCGGCAAGGCTTGTTCCACCACGTTCTGCCTGATCGCGTCGCGCGAAACGATATAACTGGCCATGATCGTCGTCAAAAATCCGGCTATCAGCAAAATGCTCAGCCATGTGAGTAAACGATATTTTTCAGAAAAGAGGCGCATGAATTCGGGAATAGGGGTTTGGTCGCTGAGTGCTGCGTCCGCAAATGAAAAGTCATTCTGCAATAAGCGGCATTATAAAGGCTGCAATTCAGAAGCCTGATTTTCGAGACTATGCTTAGCGTTTATTTGCTGCGCTATCCGCTGCGATTTCCGTCATGCCACTAGCTTCAAAATCATTACCGGCAGCTTTCCATTTTTCGACGTGCCATTTCCAGTTGATGCGACCGGTCAGATTACCGTCGTCATCCAGTCCTTCCACCGGTCCGTGGAATACCGCAAACATCACGGCGCCGTTTGGGCTGACCGGTTGGTGCACGGCGCCATCGCTTTCCCACAGATAGCAGCCGGTTTCAAATGGACGTTCCGGCTCATCTTTATAGTGGAAGCCACCTTCCAGCACATAGCCTTCGACCGCGCCTACGTGACGATGAATAGGTGCGGCGGCACCTGCTTCAAATTTGATCAGCAAGGTAAAGCTGCCAGTGACGGCGTTTGCATGCAGTAATTTGAAATACGCGCCTGGCATCGCCCACGGCAACCATTCCATATCCGCTGGATGGCAGGTGGTCAAGGTGCCGATTTGGCTAGTCGGCTGTTTTGCTTCTGGCTTGTTCATGGTGTTCTTTGCTTGTACTTGATCATGTTAATTGTCGCCAATATTTTGCTGGTGACATATTGCTTGCTACCGGTTCGGCTCAGTTTAGGGACGAATCACATTTACGTATAATGAAAAGAATCGAACTCACTGACTCCAACATGACTCGCATCTGCCCGAAGTGCTCTTACGCTCGTAGACCGACTGATGAAGCACCGGAATGGCAATGTCCATCCTGTCAGGTCGCTTACATCAAGGCATCTGGCGAACCGGTCTCTGCCAATTACGGCCGTTACAGTGCGCCGGTCGAAAAAAGCTCATCATCCGGCGTGCTGAAGTGGGTCGTCATACTTGCCGTGTTCGGCGCGGGCCTGTATTTCAGCAAGCCATTCTGGTCTGGGAAAACAGCTTCGGTAGTATCGACGGCCAATGCCGCCCAGCCGGAAGTCATATTGTATGCCACTGACTGGTGCGGCTATTGCGCAGCCACGCGCCAGTTGTTCGACGCGAACGGAATTGCATACACCGAACTGGATATCGAAAAGACCAGTGCCGGCTACGAAGGCCACAGGAAATTGAATGGCAACGGTGTGCCCTTGATCGTGATTGGCGATAAAGTCATACGCGGTTACAGCGAAGGTGAGATACGTTCAAGTTTGAAACCTTGGTTGAATAAATCTTGATTTCTAAAGCTGGATGCGGAAAACCGATTCGGTAAAACCGGATTCAGATTTCCAGATTCAATATTTTGAGATGAGCGCTCTGGTCGCTGGCATCCGAATAACGTGAAAGATTTTTATGCGTAAAACAAAACTCCCATCTGGTGAATCCATTCCCGTACTTGGTCAAGGGACCTGGTATATGGGCGATGAGCCGCGTCGTCGCGCTGAAGAAATCGCCACGCTGCGTCTAGGCCTCGATCTCGGCATGAGCTTGATCGATACCGCAGAAATGTATGGCGATGGCGCATCGGAAAAATTGGTCGGCGAAGCGATTGCCGGTCGTCGCGATGAAGTTTTTCTGGTCAGCAAAGTATTGCCGAGCAATGCATCGCGCAACGGCACGATTGCCGCGTGCGAACGCAGTCTCAAACGACTCGGCACTGATCGTATCGATTTGTACTTATTGCATTGGCGCGGTCGCACACCGTTTGCCGAAACCATCGCTGCCTTCGAAGCTTTGCAAGACGCAGGAAAAATTCGTCATTGGGGCGTCAGCAATATGGACGTCGATGACATGCGCGAAATCGCCCGCGCATCTGGCGGCGATGCAATCGCGACGAATCAAGTTTTATATAACCTGACGCGTCGTGGCATTGAATATGATTTGCTGCCGCAAGCGCAAGCCAGAGGATTGCCGCTGATGGCATACTCGCCTATCGAACAAGGGCGTTTGACTGAATATCCTGAAGTCGAAGATATCGCTGACAAGCATGGGGTGACGCCGGCGCAGATTGCATTGGCCTGGGTCTTGCGCCAGCAAGGCGTGATCGCGATTCCAAAAGCATCGACGCTGAGTCATGTGCAAGATAATCGTGCCGCGCTCGACGTTAAATTGACGGAAGAAGATTTGGCTGAGCTGGATGAAGTATTCCCGCCACCTAGTGGACCGGAATCGCTGGAAATGATTTGATCTTAAAGTGCGAAGATTCCTAAATTCTCCGGCTATCTTCGTACTTTTATCGTGCAGCTTATTTTTATTATTTAATTCGAAGACTGGTCGCTGCGATCTTCCAGCGCACCGCGCAACAAATCAAAAGCCTGCCGCGTAAATGCATCTGCCTGACTGCATTTCATTTTCAACAGCAGCGTCACTGCATCGCCGTATTGCGCATCCAGCACAGCAACTTCATATTGCTCACATAATCTGCGCAAGGTTGATTCATCAGCGAACTGCAGCACAAAGCGTCGCTCGCACATAGACTCTACCGGGATCAATTCCGCCGTCTTGATCGCTTCAGAAATTGCTTGTCCATACGCACGCGTCAAGCCACCTGCGCCTAACTTCGTCCCGCCCCAATAACGCACCACGACTGCCAGCACATTGAAAACATCCTTGTGCACCAACACGTTATACATAGGTCGCGCCGCAGTACCTGACGGCTCGCCATCATCATCCAGGCCGGAATCTCCATCGCACATCAACACCCAGCAAAAATGCACCGCGTTCGGATGTTGCGTACGCAGCTCCGCCAATTTTGCGCGCGCTTCGGCACGCGTAGTTAGTGGATACAGCAAACCGATGAAACGACTTTTTTTGATTTCGGTTTCAGCGGTGGCGGGTGCGGCTAATTGATACATAAGGAATAAATAGATCGGGAAGACGCGATGATAAGCCAGTATCAAGAGAAGTGTTTGTAGTTCAAAACGCTAGGTATATATCGAATGATTTTCATCGAAACACATTTGAATTCTCAACCGTATTCCTTCCCGAGCTAGAATAGCCGCGGACTAAAATTAATTCAAAAATCAATCAGGGAGAAAATAATGAAATTTGCAGTTTCAGGTCTTGTACTCGCATCAATATTGTTAAGTGGATGTGCTGCATCCGTGCAAAAGTCATCAACACATGCAACGGTAATTGGTATTCCTGCTGCGTCAACAAAACAGATTGTTCTAAACGTAACGGGTAAGCCGGAACTCCTGGAATCAGCTGACTGGGAACAATTTAAAGGTGAATGGCGCGCAGCAATGAAAGCCGCAGCAGCTTCGATTGGAGCTAAATTTTCGAGTCAGGATAGCAAGCCGCAACCGACAGGAGAAGTTGGCACACTGGTCGTGGTCAATATAAATGACTACCGCTATGTGTCACCTGGCGCTCGCTACGGATTAGGCGTGTTGACTGGTAATGCATACATGGATGCAAAGGTTCAGTTCAACGATTTGGAAACAGGTTCATCTTTTGGGGAGCGTGCTTATAACTCTTCATCGACTGCATGGCAGGGAGTATTTTCTGCGATGACAGAGAAACAGGTGCAGGCAATGTGTCTCGAAATTGTTAATGAAATAAAGGCAGGACCCAAGCTCGCTCAAGTCGCACCGTAAAAAAAGGAGTTACACACAATGTTGTGTAACTCCTTTTTTTTTAGATGTTTTGCGAATAAATTTACTACCAGCGCAAAATTCTTGGCCCGATTAACGCCCCAATGCCAGTTGGGATCAAGATGCCTAGTAAGTACCAAAAACCTATGAACGGCGCTTGGATTTCGGGGCAGTGGAATGAATACACCAAAGTCGCGGCAGCACCGGCCGCAAAGCCAGCACCCGCACCCGCGAGGCGTAAGCGAGTTGGGGCCAGTTCGCGCATAACTTTCAGTACCGCTGCAAAAATTGGCAGCGACAAAATCGCGATCAACCACGAGCAGTAATGCCAAGTGTCACCCCAGAATAGCGTGGCGCGTTCATTCGGCGCGGTATTTATTAAAGACGCCGCCGCTACCAACCATATCAATACGATAGGTGCCGCGATCAGTGCTGGCAACATGGTGGTCCGCACGCCGGGTGTTGCAAGACGCGACACGGTGATCCAGCCAGTGCCAGCTAGCGCCAGGACGAACGCCATCTTGATCCAGAACGCCGGCAACATCGCGAGTTCGGCCATGTTAGGACGCAGGCCTAAAGTCGTCATCATGATGAGGATGCTCGCCAATACGCCAACAGAAATCAGCATCGCGAAGCGACCTAGCGGTAGCTTGGTTGCGGCAACGTCCGGCCCGCTGGCCAGCATATTGATCAAGTCATCTGTTTTCATGATTGTTCTCTTAATTTTTCTGCCAAGGTTTTCAAGCCACGATGTACCGCGACCTTGACGGACGCCTCGGATATTTTCAAGGCGATAGCGGTTTCGCGCACCGACCAGCCATCGATTTTGGTGTGGATGATGGCGCCACGTTGCTGCTCGGGCAGCAGTTCCAGTAATGTCGCCAGATCGCGTTGTGCTTCGTTCGCATCTGCATCCGCGGTCGAAAATAATTCATTCTCGTCATCCAGCACATCGTTCTGCATCTCGCGTCTGGCGTGCCTGCGCAACCAATCGATCAGTTTGTACTTCGCGATCGCATACATCCAGGCGGTCAAGGGCGCGCCAGGGTCATACGTCATACGCTGGTTGTGAATCGCCAATAGCGACTCCTGCAGCAAATCTTCTACCTCATCCGGCCAGCGGCTTAGACGACGCCGCAGAAAGGCGCGCAAATGCGTGGCGCTAGCCTGCAAAAAATCACGATACGCCGCCGCATCGCCGCTCAGTCCTTGCACCAGCAATGCGTGCAGGCGCAGCTCAATCAGCTCATTGCGGGCGTTGCCTGCATGGTCATTTGGCTCATCTCTATTGGGTATTCGTTGCATCTATGCCTTAGGTGACACGGTTTGCAAAATAAATTTCGGTGGCATTGAAATTATTTTTACTTTTCTTGTAACCAAATTCCATCTGGGTGCGAATTACCTTGCACATCACTTGCTAAAACATACGTTGAACACACTGCACCATGAAATCAAACATAGTTACAAAGCCAGCTAGTTCGACTTGCATCGCGTCGCTATCGTATGCCGGTAATGGCTGCGAAGTCAAAAGCGAGCTTGCCATGCAAGTGCAGGCCGAACTTTACACCAGCAAGGTCGCAGCATTCAAACAAAGAGGATGTGATGTCCGATAAGAATATTTTGATTCATCCAGTCTGGTTGCGCGCCACCCATTGGATCAATGCATTTGCCGTGCTGTTGTTGGTGACCAGCGGCTGGCGCATTTATAACGCGTCACCATTCTTTCCATTCTCGATTCCAGCGAATCTGACTTTAGGCGGTTGGCTGGGCGGTGCTTTGCAGTGGCACTTCTTTGCGATGTGGCTGCTGCTAATAAATGGCATCGCTTATTTGCTGATCAATTTTTTCTCAGGTCGTTTGCGTAGACAGTTCTTTCCGGTTTCGCCAAGCGCATTTTTAAACGACATGGCTGCAGCATTAAAAGGAAAACTGGCGCACGCCGATCCACGCAAATACAACACGGTGCAACGCGTCGCTTATCTGTTCGTGATGCTAGACATCGTATTGATAGTGCTATCCGGTCTGGTGTTGTGGAAGTCAGTGCAGTTCCCACTGTTGCGTGAATTGATGGGTGGATATGAAGCGGCGCGACGCGTGCATTTCTTTGCGATGGCGGCGCTAGTCGGATTTGTCGCTGTGCATCTGGTGATGGTGGCATTAGTGCCGCGTACTTTGCTGGCGATGGTACGTGGTCGTTAATCACGCCAAGGACAACAACATGATCAAGAAAAAAATTGCAATGCCAGGCGATAGTGTCGCGATGTTGAATGATGCGATACGCACTATCAGTCAGCCATCGCGCCGCGCTTTTCTGCAACGTAGTTTGACCTTGGGCGGACTGTCTCTGCTGACGGGTTGTTCGATCAGCGACAACAGCAGCATTGAAGCGGCATTGATGAAAGTGTCGAAGTTGAACGATAAGGCGCAAGCGCTTTTGTTTGATCCGAATCGTCTGGCACCTACTTATCCCGACTCGATGATCACGCGGCCATTTCCGTTCAATGCGTTTTATGGCGAAGACGAAGTGCAAGAAGTTGATGGCAATGCATGGCGACTTGAGCTAAGTGGCTTGGTGATGGATAAAAAGCCTTGGTCGCTGGCGCAATTGCGCAATCTGCCGCAGACCGATCAAGTCACGCGCCACATTTGTGTAGAAGGCTGGAGTGCGATAGGCAAATGGGGCGGTGTGCCGTTCTCGCATTTTCTCAAACGCGTAGGCGCAGATCTGAGTGCGAAGTATGTCGGCTTTAAATGTGCCGACGACTATTACACCAGCATCGATATGGCGACCGCATTACATCCGCAAACGCTGATGGCGCTGACGTATGACGGTGAAGAATTGCCGCCGAAATATGGCTATCCAATGAAGCTGCGCATGCCGACCAAGCTCGGTTACAAAAATCCAAAACACATACAGGCGATGTTCGTCACAAATACCTACCCCGGCGGTTATTGGGAAGACCAGGGGTACAACTGGTTCGGCGGCAGCTGACCAATATGTAGTGCAGTTGCCCTGAAGTTTCAAGCAATGGCAGTTCTTCTTTAACTAAATCAAAGGAAATACATCATGAAAACAATCACCACCGCAATTCTCTCCGCTTGCCTGTTGATGTCTGGCGCTGCTTTCGCTCAGGACGCAATGAAAAAAGATGAGATGGCGAAAGACAGCATGTCCAAGGATGCAATGAAGAAGGATCACATGGCCAAGGACGGCATGAAAAAAGATGAAATGAAAAAAGACAGCATGTCGAAAGATGCGATGAAAAAAGATCACATGGCAAAAGACGGTATGAAAAAAGACAGCATGGGCAAGGACGCGATGTCTAAAGATGAAATGAAAAAGTAAGCATTAAAAAATTCCGTATCAAAAAAGCCTGCATCAACTTTTGATTGATGCAGGCTTTGCTGTTTCTTCACGTCCCATGCGATGCGACGACTATCGTAGGATTAATTAGGTCGTCAAAGGTTTGTAACGAATACGTTTAGGTTTAGCGCCTTCTTCACCCAGACGCTTGCGTTTGTCGGCTTCATATTCCTGATAGTTGCCGTCGAAGAAGGACACTTGCGAGTTACCTTCGAACGCGAGGATGTGGGTTGCGATGCGATCGAGGAACCAGCGATCATGTGAGATCACCAGCACTGAGCCGGCGAATTCCAGCAAGGCATCTTCCAGTGCGCGCAGAGTTTCCACGTCGAGATCGTTGGATGGTTCATCGAGCAGCAAGACGTTGCCGCCTTTGAGTAGGGTTTTCGCCAGATGTAAACGACCGCGTTCACCGCCGGACAGGTTGCCGACGATTTTTTGCTGGTCGCCGCCCTTGAAGTTGAAGCGGCCGAGATAGGCGCGTGATGGCATTTCGAAGCGACCCACGCTCAGAATATCGGCGCCGCCGGAGACATCTTCGAATACGGTTTTGTTGTTGCCGAGATCGTCGCGTGACTGATCGACCAGCGAGACTTTTGCAGTTTGTCCGATGACGACTTCGCCGCTGTCCGGTGTGTCTAGGCCGGCGATCATTTTGAACAAGGTCGATTTACCGGCACCGTTCGGGCCGATGATGCCGACGATCGCGCCCGGTGGCACGGTGAATGACAGGTTGTCGATCAACAGGCGATCACCAAAAGCTTTCGAGACATTTTTGAACTCAATGACTTCGTTGCCCAAGCGCTCGGCGACCGGGATGAAGATCTCTTGTGTCTCGTTGCGCTTTTGATATTCGTGTTCTGACATTTCGTTAAAACGTGCAAGACGCGCTTTCGATTTGGCTTGACGTGCCTTCGGATTTTGACGCGACCATTCCAGTTCTTTCTGCAGTGCTTTTTGGCGTGCGGATTCGGTCGATTCTTCTTGCTTCAGGCGTGCCTGTTTCTGATCCAGCCACGACGAATAGTTGCCTTTCCATGGAATGCCGCTGCCTCTATCCAATTCCAGAATCCATTCGGCCGCATTGTCGAGGAAGTAGCGATCATGGGTGATGGCGACCACGGTGCCAGGGAAGCGCAACAGAAATTGTTCCAGCCATTCAACCGATTCCGCATCCAGATGGTTGGTCGGTTCATCGAGCAAGAGCATGTCGGGTTTGGAGAGCAGCAGCTTGCACAGTGCAACGCGACGTTTTTCACCGCCGGACAGCACGGCGATTTTTGCATCCCATGGTGGCAAGCGCAGTGCATCGGCAGCCATTTCCAGTTGTTGTTCAGGATTGTCACCGGCAGCAGTCGAGATGATCGCTTCCAGTCGGCCTTGTTCTGCGGCGAGCGCATCGAAGTCTGCATCTTCTTCGGCATAGGCAGCATAGACTGCTTCGAGCAGTGCTTTTGCTTCGAATACTTCGCCGAGACCGGATTCGACTTCCTCACGCACGGTTTTTTCCGGGTCGAGTTGCGGTTCTTGCGGCAGGTAGCCGATGTTCAAGCCTGGCATCGGGCGCGCTTCGCCCTGGATGTCGGTATCGAGGCCGGCCATGATCTTGAGCAGAGTCGATTTACCGGAACCATTCGTACCCAGTACGCCGATTTTTGCGCCAGGGAAGAAGGACAGTGAAATGTCTTTCAGGATCTGACGTTTAGGGGGAACGATTTTCCCCACGCGATTCATTGTGTAGACGTAATTTGCCATGATTATTTTCAATAAGGAGTTGCTTGCGGGAAGTGGGTGCAAGGATAACCGATATCGCAAGGAGTGCGATTGCAGACCGAATATTTTTGGGTTTGTAAATACGGGCGAACACGTTTCAACGCCGACGCAACACTGTGGGTGCAAGCGGCCCGTTTTTCTTGCATTATGGAGGTCATTATCCTATTGTGCGATGCACAATCCCCTCTAAAGAGAGCACTCTTTGTCTTCACCAGATAAAAAAAGCAGCCTCGCTGCATTGACGCTGGGCGCCGTCGGCATCGTCTATGGCGACATCGGTACCAGCCCGTTATATACGATGAAAGAAGTGTTCTCTGAAGAACACGGCCTTGCGCTCACACCTGAAAATCTGCTCGGCGTTGTTTCGCTAATCGTGTGGGGTTTGATCATCATCGTTTCACTCAAATATGTGACGCTGGTTTTACGTGCGAACAATCGCGGCGAAGGCGGCATCATGGCGCTGATGGCGCTGGCACTTTCTTCCGTGACCAAACATTCACGCTGGTATTTTCCATTGATGGTGATGGGTTTGTTCGGCGCGACGCTGTTCTACGGCGATAGCGTGATTACGCCAGCGATCTCTGTGTTGTCGGCGGTCGAAGGTTTAAGTGTTGCGACCTCGGCGTTCGATCCGTATGTAGTGCCGTTGACGGTGGCTGTATTGGTCGGTTTGTATTCGCTGCAAGCCCGTGGTACTGCAGGTATTGGTAAATGGTTTGGCCCGATCATGATCATGTGGTTCGGCGCGCTTGCTGTGATGGGCGTGATCAATATTATTGATGCGCCCGAAATTCTGGCGGCATTGAATCCCTGGTATGCGATGCATTTCCTCGAAGGGAACAAGCTGCTGGCGTTTATTTCACTGGGCGCAGTCGTGCTGGCATTCACCGGTGCGGAAGCGCTGTATGCGGACATGGGTCATTTCGGTGCCAAGCCGATTCGTATGGCGTGGTTCATGGTTGCCTTCCCTGCGCTGGCTCTGAACTATCTTGGGCAAGGCGCCTTGCTGATGTTGAATCCGTCTGCAGTCAGTAATCCTTTCTATCAACAGCTTGGTCCGTGGAGCGTGTATCCATTAGTCATACTGGCAACGATGGCGGCAATCATTGCATCGCAAGCGACGATCTCCGGCACGTTCTCGATGACCAAGCAAGCGATTGCGCTGGGCTTTTTGCCGCGCATGAAAATCGAATTCACATCGGCCAGTCAGATCGGACAGATTTATATTCCAGCCGTGAACTGGTTGCAAATGGTCGTGGTCTTGATGGCCGTGATCGGCTTCGGCTCTTCATCTGATCTGGCTGCGGCTTACGGTATTGCCGTGACGGCGACGATGTTGGTAACGACCATACTGACCTTCTTCGTGATTCGCTATCGCTGGCACTACAACCTGCTTTTGTGTATTGCTGCTACCGGATTCTTCCTGATCATCGACGTGGCTTATTTCTCGGCCAACATGCTGAAAATTTTCCACGGCGGCTGGTTCCCGCTGTTGCTCGGTGCGTTCCTGTTCACGATGATGCTGACGTGGAAGCGTGGTCGTGAACTGGTGTTCGAGAATCTGCAAAAGCATGCGATTCCATTGGACGATTTTCTGGCATCGCTGTTTATTTCGCCACCAGTACGTGTGCCGGGTACCGCGATTTTCCTGCGCGGTGAATCGGACGGTGTACCGCATGCAATGCTGCATAACCTTTCGCACAATAAAGTGCTGCATGAGCGCGTGGTGTTTCTTACCGTGTTGATGCAGGAAGTGCCGTATGTGCCGGAAGAGGATCAGGTTCGTGTCGAGGTGCTGGGCAATGAGTGCTATCAGATGAATGTGACCTACGGTTTCAAGAACGTACCGGATATTCCTGCTGCGCTGTATCTCGCGCAAGATCAGGGGTTGGAATTTGAAATGATGGAAACCTCTTTCTTCATCGCGCGTCAAACTGTGGTCGCGAATCCAGTACGCGGCATGGCTTTGTGGCGCGAACATATTTTCGTCGCAATGTCGCGCCATGCACGTGGCGCAGCCGACTACTATCAAATTCCATCGAACCGCGTGATCGAGCTTGGTACCAAGGTTGAGATTTAAGCGCGATGCATTCGCGAGTTAGAAATTGATAATTAAGCTTGATTAAAAATTCGACTCAATAAAAAGGACGGCATTGCCGTCCTTTTTATTTGCTTCAATTTTTTAGCTTTATCTCACACGGATTTTTTGCGCGTCCATACGTGGACCACAAACCATCTATCGTATAAAAAATCAGCGCAATCCAGATCGCCGCGAAGCCTATCAAACGCGCACCGCCAAAAGGTTCGTTATACAACCAGATACCGGCAACCAATTGCAGTGACGGCGTGATGTACTGCATCAACCCCATCGTTGAAAGCGGTACCAAGCGTGCAGCTGCGGCGAACATCAGCAGCGGTATTGCCGTAATAGGTCCAGATGCAATCATCAGCAACTTGGTGGTGGTCGATGCATCACCGAAACCGTGCGCACCTTGATACGTCATGAATAGTAAAGAAATCACCGCCAGCGGAAACAGCAACATGGTTTCCAGCGACAAGCCTTCCAGCGTTCCCAGCGATGCAGTTTTACGCAACAAGCCATACATGCCGAAGGTGATACCTATCATCAGACTGATCCAGGGCGGATGACCGCTTTGCCACGTCAGCCACAACACACCAAGTGCCGCCATGCCGACGGCCATCCACTGCAACATGCGCAGTCGCTCTTTCAAAATAACCGAGCCCAGCAACACATTCACCAACGGCGTCATGAAATAACCCAGGCTGGCATCAACCACGCGATCCTGATTCACTGCCCAGATATAAAGAAACCAGTTACTCGACAACAGCAGCGCACTCGCCGTAAAACCCATCAATACTTTTGGCCGCCGCAAGACTGGTCCCAGCCATGCCCACTGCTTGCGCACGCTCAATACAATCGCGAGAAACGCCAGCGCCCATACCATGCGATACATCAGCACTTCCATCGGTGGGATTTCCTGCAACGACTTGAAGTAAATCGGGAACATGCCCCAGATCACGTAAGCGCAGAGGGCGTAAAGAATGCCGGGGTTCATGGTGGAGTGCTCGGTAGAAAAGCTGAAGGATAACGCAGCGTCGCTGCGATGAAGATACAAGCGTCAGATTATCGCAGCTTGCGATTTACTTTGCTGATGGGGTGCTTGCGGCAGAATCAGAATTAAAAAAGCACGGCGTAAGCAGTGCTTTTTTAATATGAAAGAAGTTGTGGTGCTACTAGCGAGAATCAAGGCTCGTCGAAGAAGAATTCAACCGATTCAGCTTTTCTGTCGGCATGCAGATGACCTTGCCCAAGCAGCGCTTCATATTGGCACACTTGATTGCGGCCATGATCCTTGGCGTAATACAGAGCTTGATCGGCGTGGCCGAGAATCACAACCGGGGTTTCTTGCGAGATGCTGGCAAAGCCGACGCTGACCGTGATCTGGCCTACTTGGGGGAATGCGTGCTGCTCGATGTTTTCGCGGAAACGTTCGAATACCATTTGCGCATCGGCCAATGTTGCTGAACGCAGCAACACGACAAATTCTTCGCCGCCAAAACGGAAGACGCGATCTTGCGAGCGGAACGATGAGCGCAATACATTGGCAACCAGAATCAATACTTCGTCGCCATACAAATGACCGAATACATCGTTGACGCGCTTGAAGTGATCGATGTCGATGACGGCAAGCCATTGTGATTTGATCTCGCCATGATGACGGCGTTCGCCATCGTCGCGTGGTAATGGTTCTTGCGGTCTGGCGTGAACCATGCGCGCGAATTTTTCGTCGAAGGTTTTACGATTCAGCAAACCTGTCAGCGAATCGCGCTCGCTGTAATCGAGCAGGCTTTGATAGTTGCGGTAGACGCTGAGTATGCCTTCCATCACTTGCAGCATCTGCGGTGTGAAAGGTGCTTCGTGGACGATTTCCAGACAAGTCGATACTTTGTCGTTTTGCCAGATCGGAATCCACAAAGCGTGCTGACCATCAGGCCGCACTTCTTCCAAACGATTTTTGCGTTGTGCGATGCACGCGACCAGGCCTGGATAATCGACAATCGGTTCGCCAGCTATTTCGGGAGCAGATGTTTCGTCATCGACGGTTTGTACTTTGCCGTCTACAATCCACACACGTGGACGTATCAGCAGATCGCCGCGAGACTGAAATAATTCCATGACGCGCGCACGATGCACGCCGATCATGTTGAGCAGTGCTGTCATCACAGAGATGTCGAGCAAGTCGTGATCGCGATGGCCGGTGATCTCTACCAAATGATCCAGTAGAGATCCCATCATTGAAGGATCTTTATTCACAGTAAGCCCATGCCGAAACGATGATCAGTATTGATGTATTGAATCTGTGTGAGCATGGGGCGTGACTTCAAGAAAAATTTCTATTAAGAGAAGCTAATTTCAAGAGCGCAAAAAATTTCCAACTAATTGATTTATATGTTTTTTATAACCAGATTAGGCCTAAGTATTTTATCTGAATACTCCGCGACAACATCATTAGTTCAGTGCGGGTAACCATATTTTACGTTTGCGCTTTTTCTTGGCTATGAGACAAGTGATATAGCGACAAGAGACCATTTCAAAAATGTAACAAATATATTTCCATGTGGAAATTAAATGTCTTATAAATGAGTGATTTGCCTGAAAATAGTGGAATAAATGAAGGTTGATATAAGAAATTCAAATAGCAATTTTTAGATCGCGTTTCAAAATAATTTCTTGTTTGTCCAAGCCGTCACGCAGACAATAGCGTGAAATTTTTTGAGCGCCGCCGGCGTTCATTTTTCTGTGGAGTCGGGCATGTTTATTCTTTTGCTGGTGGTCACCTTGTTGATTTCGCTCGGCATTTCAATTGCAGTGATGCAGGCTTTTTCCAAATCGCTGAATGCGATCTTGCACCGAATCATTGCCGATGCAATCAGCGCTGCATGGCTCAAGTACTTGAAGTTTGCGATTTTGGTGGTGGGCGTTTCATCCGGTGTGCGCGTGCGTGAATTCGAAAAGTATATTGCGCCATCGCGTTGGGATAAAGATGCAAAAGTGGTTGAGTTCACTATGCAACGTTGGGTGCTGGAGTTGTATCAAACCGCCATCGAAACATTGCAAGGCATCGCGTGGATGTTGCTGGTGTTTTTCATGTTTGCATTGATCGCGTATGTAATCGTGCGTATAGCTGAAACCAAATTGGGTGAATCGATAGGTAAAAGCAAACCTGCGAGCGAATTCAAACAAATCATGAGCTCGCGCGATGACGTGGCGACGACTTCAGATAAGAATCAAAACTAGTCCTTTCTTGCGCACAATCCCATTCGCATATCGAGCCTGAATCAACTGTAGGGAATACCTTACAGTTGATTCAGACTATCTTTGCAATTCACGTCGTCATCGGCTTCTTCTTCGTTCAATCGGCAACTCCTAAAATAGAGTCATCTGTTAGGAGAGAAATAATGAATATCGCACTCGTTGATGATTCCACCATGGTTAGAGCTAATTTGACCTCGGTACTGACCCGGCTCCCCGGCGTGCATGTCGTCGGTCACGCCGCTAGTGAAGATGAGGCAGTTGACATGATTAACTTGAAACTTCCTGATCTGGTTTTGATGGATATTTCTCTGCAAAAGGGAACCGGTCTCGAAGCCTTGCGAAGAATCAGATTAGCCGGCAATCCCAGCCAGGTTTGGATGCTGACTAACCATAACGGCGCTCAATATAGAAAGCTTGGTAGCGAGCTGGGTGCTGAGGGATTTTTTGATAAAAGTATTGAGCTGGAAGAACTGGTCGCCGAGATCAAAAAGACATTTATTCAATACATGTAAAACAAAAATACTCTTGAGACGGGGAAAATTTTTAAAGTTTAAAGGTAGTTAGTCATCGTCAAAAAAGCATGACATTTGTTCATCAAATCGCTTGTGGTTTTCGCATCATAAAGACATCATCTTTAACAATTCCTGAGCGCCTGTTCAAGGAATTTTGCATGCCCCGCTGTTATACTGAATCATCAAAAAAACAGCGGAAACACCATGCGTTATCTTGTTTTCATACTCTGCAGCCTCGCGATTCACCTCCCAAGTGTTGCCGGCCCTGCTACCAACAATAAGATCAAGTCACCTGTCGTCGCGATAGGTTTGTCTGTCGCCGATCCTTGCCTGAATTCTTATTACGCAAACATGCGTATTTGCGCTGGCAAAGTCGTGCAGCACGTCGCCGAAGTTTCTGAAAAAGTGCAAATGATTAACGTGAGTGGCGAGGCGGTTGCTGGTGCATCTGATCAGCTCTACACAGTTCGTGTGATTGATTTTTATTAAAGAGAATTTCGCACCTGCGAAAAGATGATGCACTCGCTACATCATCGAGATCTCAAGCAACGCATCAATAATAAGTAACGGTCACTGTGATCGTATCCGTATAAAGCCCCGGTACTGCCGTTGTCTGATTTGACGCCACACGTCCGTAAATAGTGTGATTGCGCGCCGGCGACAAGCCGAGCAAATCCAGTGTGATGGACCCGCCGGGCAATGCACTGCCCCCTGTGCCATCGCCCCATATCGTCACGTAGTTATCGGTGTACATGTTGTAGTTAAGGTAATGCGTACCGCTCGCCATTCTGCGTGCCGTATAACTTGTACCGCCGCCTTGGCTGAGTTTGATTGTGTACGGAATTAGAAGTCCAACCACACCACCACAATTCACGGCGACGTTACCGTTGGCATCATGCGTACCTGCCAACAGAGGATTAAAAGATCCAAAACTGACCGGCGTAATGCTGACCGAGCAAGTACATACAATCGGCACGCACAAGGCGGATGCCTGATTCGATACGAACAGGAAAAACAGCGTCAGCATCAGCTTTTTCATTGCGTCCTTTCTTGACAGACCACGGTTCCCAGCGCGGGAATCGTTTCTGATGATTCAATCATGTCGAGTTCTGCGTAACAGTCAGCCGCATTGATTCTTGCACTGAGTTTGACGCGTTTTTCTATGCTGCTGATAAAAATCTTGCCATCAAAACCAACTGTCGATTTTTTAGGCTGATCTTTCACTGTTACTTCAGTGCCAGGTGGTAATGGCGTGCCGTCAGCGCTAACAATTTTTGCGGTGGCCGACTGCATACGACGTACCGGGAAAAGAACGGAAATTCCACTACGCATCGCCGGCGTGATGATCATATCGAGCTTGTCGATCTCTGCATCGAAAGGCAAATCAGCCTGATCGATGCTGATACGGTTTTTTTCGTAGCCGCGCAAACCGGTAATGAAGGCATAACCATTATCGCCAGTGCTGGCGACTTTCTGGTTATCGCGTAAAACACTGATGCCGTTGTAGTCGCCGACCTTGACCACGGCAAAACTGTCTTCAATGCGTCGCGTCGGGAAGGCACTGCCGCCCATCACCGCCACTGCGCCTGCAGCACCGACGCGATATGCATTATCGAAGTCGGTATGCGCGACGCCACCACTCAAGCGCGTATAGGCATTTTGTACTGTGCCTTGCGCGCTATAACGGCGTGATTCGCTTTGATCAGCATTGATTTGATAACCGTAACCTGGACCAGTTGGCATATTGCGCTGCAATTGCAAAGCGGTATAAGACGAATCCTTATCCTTGGTTTGCACTGCGGAGACACTGCCTTGCGTACCCAAGGTATGTATCAAGGTCAGGCTGAGCATGGTGCCGTTTCTGGCATCCAGTTGACGTGTCGCAGCGATACTGAAGTAGGCATGCTGTCCAAGGCTGCGGCTATAGCTAAGTGCCGCCAAACGATTGCGCTCGTTTTGCCAGGTCGTCTGATGCGCATAACTGGCGCCGATACCGCCGTTCAGCCACGGCATGCCTAATGCCAGTGCGCCCGACACTTTGGTTGCGCGTCCTTCGATTTCACCAAGCTGCGTGAAGTTGCGTGTCGCGTAACGCGCGATAAAACTGCCGCTGAGATCTGGTGCTTGTCTATCCATGCTGATGCCCGATGACCAGCCGCTACCGGCATCAGCTCTGCTGGCCGCACCTTGCACGCCGACCGTACCAAAGGTGCCGAGCAGCAATGTGCCGCCCGCACCTACTGTCTGTTGCGAACTAAGAATTTCGCCTCGTACTTCGCTCGTAAAATTAGGCGTGATGCCCAGCCTGTCTGTGCCGGAAACAAACGCACGGCCATAGTTATTACTGGCAAAGCCATAATCCTCACGCACAAACCCGGCTTCTACCGAAAAGTCATGCAGACCCGGTTTCAGCAAAGCGCGGCTGGCGTAATACGGCTGCACAATAATTTGCTCCCGACCAAGCACATCACGAACTGCCATGCGGATTTCTCCTTTGCCGGTCACTAGTGGCACATTCGCTAAATCGAAAGGGCCGGCTGGGATTGTCGTCTGCGATCCATAACTATTGTTGACATACAAATCCAGCGTGGATGGCAAAGCGGTTTCGCCACGTACGGTTGGTAAAGGCAAGGTTGAGAAGCCAGGCGTCAATGCGAAATTCGTGCCCCAGCGCACACCGCCAAAACGTACCGAACGTCCCCACGTACCGCCCGCACTGATGGCATCGCCCAACCATACGCTCTGCCGTTTATCCGGCACATCAATCGTCCAACTGGTATCCAGACGGATGTTGCTACTGTTGCCGTTATTGCTGCGATACAGCGATGATGAGGATGCAAAACCCCACTTCCCAAATAACGAAAATTCATACAAACCACCAACTGAATTCAGGCGATCGCTACGTTCTGCCTGTACGTCGTAATTAAAGAATCCACCAAGGGGCGATTCGGTAAGTACCGGTGTCTTTTCATCTTCGACTGCGATCTTGTAAACGGAAAAAGCAGACGCCTTGGCATTGATCAAGAGCGATTGCGTTTTTGGATTCACTTTCCATTCAATATCGGGGATATCTGCCAGCTTGATGTATGCCGCGCCTTCAAAAATTATTTCTGTCGCGGCCGACTTCGGCATATTCCATTTCAGCAGATCTGCCTGCGAAACAGCAATTTCATTTTTTGGTAATTGCAATACGGCGCTGGTGTCGTCTTGTTCAATGCCATTGATCAAGACCGCCAATACGACCACAGTTGCGTTCGATATTTTTTGTTTCGCTGCATAGTCGGGCGCGGGCGCTACTAATTCCGGGACGATGGCGCGCTCGTCCGCCGCATTAGTTTGTGCAAGGACGGCATGGGTATTCAAGGCAAGCGCGGCAATCAAACAGCTGCGCATCTAGTCCCCTCGTGCCAGTTCCGTGGAAATATATTGCGGTCCGCGATCTGTAAACACTTCAAGTGTGATCGGTTGGCTGGAGATGGTCTGCGCAGTGCGCATGTTGAAGCTGCGTGTTTCACCGGGGAAGACGACGCCGCCTTCCGTGGTGGACGCAACGGTTTCACCGCCTTTGGCTTCGTTCAATCTGACTTTGACGCCGCCGATTTTGTAATGGACATTGCCGCCATTTTGCAGCTTGACGACCAGGTTGCCTTTTTTATCAGCGCGTACGGTCCATTTTTCATCGCGAATGATTTGTGCCGGTGCCACATAAATAGGCAGCCGCATCGCGACCAACACACGAACATTGGTGCCAGCTGTTTCGGTACGAGCGACCGGTACTTCACGCAATACCAGGCGATACGTTACTTCGTCAGTTTTGTCCGAGGGACGGCGCAAACCGACGCGCACGACCTGGCTTTCATTAGGCTCAACTGTAAATACTGCAGGGTTGACCATGATTTCTGACGTTTCGCCATCCTGATCCACACCATTCACACGGGTCCATGCAATGGTTTCCACCTGCATGGTGACGGCTTCTGTTCCGTAGTTGACGATATTCACCGTAGTGCGATTAACCGCTCCGCCCATATGGATGGCAACCGGTGTAACACCGAGATTAGCTGCCCATAAAGTCTGTGAAAAAATTGCCAGCAACAGCAAACAAAGTCGCATCATCTCAGCCCCTTGCAAATATCAGGAGATTAATAAGTGATGGTAACGGTGACTGTATCGGTATAGCTGCCTGGCACTGCGCCAACCAACGATGGCAAACGACCGTAGATACTCAACGATTGATTACCGCCCGAACCCGTTCCACCTACTGTGTTACTACTGGTGCCATCGCCCCATACTGTGGTGCGAGCAGCATCCGTGTACAACTGATAACCCAAGGTGTGCGAACCGTTTTTGATTGCACGTGCACCGAAAGCGGATGCGCCACCTGCGTTAGTACCTGCGTTCAAAGCAACTGTATAAGGTGTCGTGTTTGAACACTGCACTGTCAGACTGGAATTCGAATCCAAAGGCACTGCAGCTGCGATCGGATCAATGCTGCTACCGAAGTTCAGCAAGGTGCCGGTGACATTGCATGAACTCAACACTGTTGCGGTGACCTGGAAGGTAGTCGCTGCCGTACCAGCAAATGCACCGCTTGTAGCAAGTACTGAACAAAGAACAGCTGATTTCAATAATTTAGACATTTACAACTCCTGTAATTTTTTGGTTAGCTGGACAATCCGGGCTGCATCATGGATCGGATCTTGTCCAATACGTTTTCAATACCCGTGCTTTTATCGTAAAAACCAGTGGCGCCTAATTCAAAACTTAAACGGCGATACTGGTCATGCGTTTGGTTCGTCAGCATGAATATTTCCGACGTAGAGCCAGCTTTCCCAAGCGCTTTCAGCACATTAAATCCACTTCCTGGTGACAGATTGACGTCTAACATCACGACATCGGGATAAAGCTGCAGGATCATCTCTACCGCTTCATGTTCCGATTCCGCTTCGCCTATCACGGAGACTCCTGGTATCGACAACAGCAACGAAACCAGATGCTTCCGTATCACCGCTGAATCTTCCACGACAACTATTTTCATAAGCACCTCCGATGAACTAAAGAATAAACAAGTAGCTCGTTCGGGGTAAGACGCAGATGCCGATGGTGTCGGAAGGGATTGTTCGTCTCTTTAAGTAAGGAAATCCTTACAAGAAAGCGCACAGGGGTAAAACAGTCAGTCTTTGGCCGTCAGGCCGTGTTGCACACAATATTTAGTCATTTCCACCTTGTTTTTCCAACCGGTTTTTTGCAGGATGCGTGCGGTATAAGTGCTGACGGTCTTGGCGGATACATGCATCGATTCACCAACTTCATTTGCACTTTTACCTGCAGCCAGTAAGAGCATTACGCGATATTCTTGCGCGGATAAATCTTCGTGCGGCAATTGATCCATGGCTTTGCCACCAAGAATATCCAGCAGGCGATCGGCCATGCTGGCGGTGACATAGCGTTTTCCTTCGAGGATGCGCTGGATAGCAATGATCAATTCATCGCCGGCCAAATCCTTGGGCAAATAGCCGACGGCGCCCATTTGCAGAACGCGTGAGGCGTAGACGGTTTCTGCATTCAGGCTGAGGACGAGTATCGGCACTTCTTTGGCGACCCGCAGCATCTTCGCCACGCCTTCGGTGCCGCTGACATCGGGCAGGCTGAGGTCAAGGATGATGATGTCGGGTTTGCTTGCCGCAAATTTGGCAGTGGCGCTGGCTACGGATTCTGCTTCGGCAATTTCTGCATCAGGCCAGCGGCCGAGGATGAGCTGGCGCACGCCGAGCCGCATGATGGGATGGTCGTCAACAATCAAGCACTTCATTCGTCGCCCTCAAGTTGCAAAGGTACTAATACGGTGATCTTTGTGCCCTGATCTTCGGCCGGACCGAATTCAAAAGTGCCGCCTATCAGCGTTGCGCGTTCGCGCATATTGCGCACGCCGCTCGCATCTTTTCTGATTTGTTTGGGGCCGACGCCGTCGTCGATGATGGTGAAGCGATAACTGTTGTTTTCAAATTTGCCATCTATCCAAATCCGCTCGGCATGCGCGTGACGCAATACGTTGGTGGCTGCTTCTTGAAAGATGCGGAACAGTTGATTGGCTTGTTGCGGTGTCAATGCGGAATCGTGCGATACATCAATTGTCATTGCAGGACCGCCACGCTTGGTGAACGCCTCCGCATAATGTTCAATCGCTGCCGACAAACCAAAGTCGTCCAGCAGGGCAGGACGCAACTCGGCTGAAATCCTGCGCGCGACATTGACACCTTCGTCTAGCAAGCCGGCAATCTCATCAACTTTTTCTTTAATCGTTTCTGGCGTGTGTTCGCCTTTTACTCCCATCATTACCAACTTCAATGAGGTGAATATCTGTCCCAACTGATCATGTACTTCGCGCGCAAGTCGACGACGTTCAGTCTCTATGTTTTCATCCAGCTCCATCGCAAACTTCTTGATGCGTTGCAAGGCATGTTGCAATTGCAAGGTGCGTTCATGTACGACCCGCTCCAGCATTTCATTCGCATTTTTTAATTTGAGTTGCGCCAGATCGCGAATACGTTTTTCACGGATCAAAAACATCGCGGAAACGAAAAGAAGCGCAGTACCCCAAATAGACAGCCAAAAATTGAGCGTCATTGAACGCTCTTGCACGTCTTCAGCTTGATGAATCCGATGAGCACTCAAGCTCATTTGATCGTTCTGCAAGAAGGCAATCTCTTGTCGAATTTCATCCATCATTTGTTTGCCTTCGCCGAACAAGGATGGATCTTCGAGTATCGCCGCACCTTTTTGACGTCGCAGATCTATCAAGACTTCTGCATGGTGAATGCGTCTTGCCATCAAATCGTCGAGGCGTGTTTGCGAGTAACCATCGGCGCGCTCTTCCGCCAGACTGGCTTTTAGTTTTTTATTGGTTTGGTCGATCAGATCGTGCGCATGCTTGTATGGCAAGAGATATGCCTCATCGCCAGTGATCATGAAGCCACGCTGGCCGGTTTCGATATCCTTTAACAAGGACATCGTTTCACCGATGAGAATAGTGTTTTGAAGTGCCTGTCGGCTGGCTTGGTTATGCAGATCGATCTGCTCAATACTTTGCAGACCTTTGGTCGCTGTATATATAAATGAGCACAGACCAATAAATAGAAGAAATATCGCGAGCCCTGTATGTCCGGACGAGAGGATCGGTTTAAAGCGAGCGATCAATGGTTGATGGCTGTAATTCATCGGCATTGCCTCACGGTATGTTGCTTCGATTCAACGAAACAATGAGGGTGGAAAGTTATTAACGGCGGGCAATCGGATCTGCGTATTGATTGTGTTGTTTTATTCGCTTAACCACATCCCATAAATATGGGATATTCCCGCTTATTTTGCTTTCTTGATGACACATTCACAAAATATTCACTGAGTATGTGAATGAAAATTTCTATTAGTAAATGTTTTTATGTCGTGCATTATTTAATGCACATCTTTTTTTGCGTGTCGGCAACTGAACGGTTTTCTTGGTTTAAAAAATGGAAGCTCGGCAAAACGCTTGTACCAAATTATTAGAAAAACAATCGTCAACATTTGTAGGGAATTGGATGACGAGCAAAAGCGAGCAGAAAATAAACGGGTTTATTAAGAAGTCTTATTGACCTTCCCACAATGGGAAGCACTACAGTGAAGGCGTTGATTCACTAACAGGAGGCAAATCATGTATGAATTGCAAGTTGAAGAAATGAGTTGCGGACATTGCGCCAGCAGCGTGACGAAATCGGTACAGGCAGTCGATGCGCAAGCGAAAGTAGAGGTCGATCTGGCGCAGCGCAAAGTGCGTGTCGACTCCTCTGCAGAATTGGACAAGATTGCTGCGGCGATAGTCGCTGCCGGTTATCCGGTTGTTGGTAGAGCAACGCTATAAATCTGTAGCTAGAAATAAAAAAGCGAGTCGGTGATGAACCGGCTCGCTTTTTTATTGTGTGACTTAATTAGTACATATTTCTAGTGGCAGGCACCACATTCAGCGCCGTCATTTTCTTGCGCTAAGCCACGCAGAATAGGGCAGTCAGCACGCGCGTCACCTGAGCAGGATTTCGCCAGATCTTGCAACGTATCGCGCATTTCGCTCAATTCTGTAATACGCTTTTCAAGATCGGCGACGTGCGTCAAGGCGATCGCTTTGACATCTGAACTGGCACGATGCGAGTCGTTCCATAGCGACAGCAAATCCTTGATCTGATCAAGTGAAAAACCGAGCGATCGCCCGCGCTTGATGAAACGCAAGGTATGCAGATCGTGGTCGGTGTAGGTGCGATAGCCGGCCTCGGTACGCGTGCTTTGCTTGATCAAATTGATGGATTCATAATGACGAATCATTTTCGCGGAAATGCCGGAAGCGCTTGCGGCTTGACCGATGTTCATGATGTTCCTTTGCGTTAAAGCGCAGCTGACTGTATGACTAGCTCAAACCTGCGCAAATCTTTAGTCCCAACCTCTGTATTTTGGATCTGGCGAAACGTAAGCTTCAATGCGTCGATTCAGTACACCGGGAGGAGCTACGCGACTGAGGTCAAAAGATGAAACGGTTGATCCAACAAAGAAATCCCAGCCGAAGGATTTGTCGCCGACAACGAAATTAATAATCTCACCACCTTCAACATTGACCCATTTGGTTTCTGGCGTGATGACGATGGTGCGGGTGGCTGCATTCGATGGTGCTGGATTGCCTAGCAAATCGAATCGAGGTTCCGAAAAAGCCGGCATGCTGAACGCCATCAGCGCGGCAAAGGCGAGGGTAAGTGATCGGATCAACATGGCAAGCTCCATTCCTAGCGACAATACATATTTAGAACGCGTGAACCAGCGGCGGTTCCTCGTCTCAAGCTGCTTATTATCACCCGATGATTCCAGGTCTGCTGGCCGATATAAGTTTTTGAACTATCCATAGCCGAAATGCATTATTTACATTCATCGGTGAGGTGACTAACATCGCATGTTGAGCGCGGTCGTGCATACTTATGCGAAGAGTTCGGATCGCAAGCCTGCACAAGTCATCGCAAGCATCACCCATAGTTTTCCTGAAAGCACACCATGTTCGGTTTCAAACGAAAAAATTTATCTGCGCTGGCATTGGTCGGCGCGCTTGCATGCTCGGCGACTTTGATGACGCATTCTGCGCTGGCCGCCGATCTTAAAATCGGTTTGTCCGCTGACGTATCTTCGCTTGATCCGCATTATTTGAATATCGCGCCTAACGTCGCGTTCTCTGCGCACATCTTCGACGCACTGTTGAATGTGGATGCCAACGGCAAACTGGTTCCTGGCCTCGCAACCTCATGGCGCGCAGTCGATGCGACGACCTGGGAATTTAAATTGCGACGCGGCGTGAAATTTCATGACGGTTCTGACTTCACTGCGGAAGATGTGATCTTTTCGCTGGATAGACCAGCCAAGCTGACGAACAGCCCAGGCCCATTCACTGCATATACAAAACAGATCGTCGCCAAGAAAATTGTCGATCCCTACACAGTGCGCCTGACGACGGCTGCACCTTACGGTCCGTTGACCTTGGATATGAGCGCAGTGTTCATTGTCTCGAAAAAAGCAGCAGAGAAAGCTACAACCGACGATTTCAACAGCGGCAAGGCTTTGATAGGAACCGGCCCGTATAAATTTATCAGCTTCAAACGCGGCGACCGGATTGAAGTCGCGCGCAACGATAGCTACTGGGGCGGCAAATCAGATTGGAATAAAGTCACCTTCCGCATCATCACTAATTCCGCACCACGCCTCGCTGCTTTATTGTCGGGCGACGTTGATGCGATTGAAGGCGTGCCGACTGCCGATTTATCGCGCCTGAAGAACAATGCGAAATTCAGCTTCGCGCAGAAAATATCCTGGCGCACGATTTTCTGGGAGCTCGATCAATCGCCGCGTCCTTCACGTTACGTGACTGACAAAGCCGGCAAACCATTGCCCAAGAATCCGCTTGCCGACGTGCGCGTGCGCCAGGCTATTTCAAAAGCGATTAACCGTCAGGCTTTGGTCGAGCGCACGATGGAAGGCCTGGCAGTGCCGGCATCAAATATCGTTTCACCCGGCATCTTTGGCTATAACGACGCATTGAAAGTCGAAGCCTACGATCCGGAAGGCGCGAAGAAATTGCTGGCGGATGCCGGATATCCGAACGGCTTTGCACTGACCATACACGGCCCGAACGATCGCTATATCAATGACGAACAAGTGGTGCAGACGGTTGCGCAATTTCTGAATCGCATCGGCATTCAGACCAAGGTCGAGACGCTGCCGCTGTCAGTCTATTTCGCCAAGGCACGTGCTGGCGAATTCAGTGTGTCTTTATTAGGTTGGGGTACTTTGGCAGGCGATTTTGGTTTGCGTACTTTGGTCGGTACACCGAATGCAGAAAGCGGTTGGGGTTCGTGGAACTGGGGCAAGTACAGCAATCCCGCAGTGGATAAATTGATCGTCTCGTCGTTGTCGTCAGTCGATCAAGCCAAGCGCGAAGCATTTGCGAAGGATGCAGCTTCCGTGGCGCTGAAGGATTACGCGGTGGTGCCCTTGCATCATCAATATGCGACCTGGGCGCTGCGCAAAGGCTTGAAGTACACTGCGCGTACCGATGAATTCACCTTCGCACATCAGTTCCATCCTGAATAAATCCCGCGCGCAATTGCATTTGCCGGAGGTTCGTGCGCGCGCCTTTAACTTCGTATTAGCGAGCGTGGACTGATCATGCTCGACTTCATTCTGCGCCGCCTGGCTCAAAGTATACTGGTGCTGGCCGTGATGTCTCTGCTGGTATTTGTCGGCGTGTACGCGATCGGCAATCCTATTGATATGCTGATCAGTCCGGATGCCGATCAGCTGGAACGCGCACGCACGATTGCCGCGTTTGGTCTCGACAAACCGTTGTGGCAGCAATATTTCATTTTTATTCAGCAAGCATTGAGCGGCGATCTCGGCCGCTCGTTTTCATTCGGCACGCCCGCATTGGCGCTGATTCTTGAACGTCTCCCTGCAACTTTGGAATTGGCGATTTGCGCCATCCTCATTGCGATCGTACTCGGCATTCCACTGGGATTGTGGGCTGGCTTGCGGCCGAATAGCTGGACCGGAAAAAGCATCATGGCGGTTTCCATCCTTGGGTTTTCATTGCCGACATTCTGGGTCGGCTTGATGCTGATCATGGTGTTTGCAGTGCAGCTCGGTTGGCTGCCATCGGGCGGACGTGGCGAAACAAGCATGTTGTTCGGCGTGCCGGTCAGCTTCCTGACACTGGATGGTTTGCAGCATTTGCTATTGCCCGCATTTAATCTCGCGCTGTTTAATATCGCATTGGT
Source organism: Herminiimonas sp. (assembly GCF_030655415.1). The sequence goes on from NZ_JAURVN010000006.1 coordinate 90,150, forward strand.
CATCAGACTGACGCGCGCCGGCGCGCAAGAAGCGCTGTTGCAGGACTACGTAAAATTTGCGCGCGCCAAGGGTTTGTCGAACAGCCGCATCATCGGCGTGCACGTGCTGAAAAATATCTTGATTCCGATCGTTACCGTCATCGCATTGCAGTTCGGTTCCATCATCGCGTTTGCGATCGTGACGGAATCGGTATTTGCATGGCCGGGCATGGGCAAGCTGATCATCGATTCCATCCGTGTGCTGGATAGGCCGGTGATCGTCGCTTACCTGATGTTGATTGTTGTGCTGTTCATCTTCATCAACCTGATCGTCGATGTCGTGTATTCGATGCTTGATCCGCGCGTGCGCTTGTCGGATGCGAAAGGCTGATGATGAACACAGCAATCAAATCAGCTGAAATCAAACTCGAAGTGGAAACACCATTCAAGCGTTTCACGCGCAATTTCTTTTCCAGCAAAATTGCGCTGGCGGGATTTGTCGCATTGAGTCTGATCGTATTGGCGGCGATTTTTGCGCCGATTATCGCACCGCAGAATCCGTATGACCTGACGCAAATCGACATCATGGATTCACGCCTCGCTCCGGGCGGACAAAATATCGATCACACGTTCACCTATTTGCTCGGCACCGATGAGCAAGGGCGCGACATGCTGTCGGCGATTTTGTATGGCGTGCGGATTTCCATCATTGTCGGCGTCGTGAGTACGGCGATTGCGTTGATGATCGGTTTAACGCTGGGATTGTTCGCCGGTTATTTCGGCGGTCGCGTTGAAGGCTTCATCATGCGGGTGGCAGATATTCAATTGTCTTTTCCACCGATCTTGGTCGCGTTGATTTTGCTGGCATTGATGGGGCCAGGCACCAGCAAAATCGTCATCGCATTGGTAGCGGTGCAGTGGGCGTATTACGCGCGCACGGCGCGCAGCGCGGCGCTGGTCGAACGCAAAAAAGAATATATAGAAGCTGCGAGCGGACTCGGCCTGTCGCCATTGCGCATTGTGTTCCGCCATCTGTTACCGAACTGCCTGCCACCGCTCATCGTCATCGCAGCCTTGCAAGTGGCGTCAGCAATTTCGCTGGAGGCGACCTTGTCATTTCTTGGTTTGGGCTTGCCGGTCACCGAACCGTCGCTAGGCTTGCTGATCGCTAACGGCTTCGACTACATGATGTCCGGCAAATACTGGATCAGCGTTTTCCCCGGCATCGCCTTGCTGGTCACAGTGGTGTCTATCAACTTGGTCGCCGATCAATTGCGCGACGTATTGAATCCCCGCCTGCAGACGCAATGACCATGACGAACACTACGCCAACCCTCAGCGTGCAAAACCTGCAGATGCATTTTTCTGCGCGCGACGGCATTGTGAAAGCGGTAGAAGACGTGTCGTTCTCGGTTGCGCCCGGCCAGATCATGGGCCTGGTTGGCGAATCCGGTTCAGGCAAATCGATGACGGCGTATTCGATCATGGGCTTGATCGATGCGCCAGGAAAAATCGTAGGCGGAAAAATTCTGCTGAAAGATCAGGACTTGCGCGCGTTGCCACCGCAAGCGATGCGTCGCATACGCGGCAATCGCATCGCGATGATTTTTCAAGATCCGATGATTACGCTTAATCCTGTGCTGCGCATCGATACGCAAATGATAGAAGCCGTGCTGGCGCATCAGAAGGTTAGCAAAGCGACCGCACGTGAGATGTCACGCGACGCGCTGGTGCGTGTCGGCATCGCGTCGCCGGATGAGCGGCTGCTTGCGTATCCGCATCAATTCTCGGGCGGAATGCGACAACGCGTGGCGATCGCGATTGCCTTGTTGAATAAACCGGACTTGATCATTTGCGATGAGCCGACGACCGCGCTCGATGTCACGATACAAGGCCAGATTTTGTACGAGATGCAAAAGCTGTGTAGAGAATCCGGCACCTCGCTGATCTGGATCACGCATGATCTATCCGTGATTGCCGGTTTGGCCGATGCAGTGTGCGTAATGTACGCCGGGAAGATTGTCGAGAGCGGTAGTGTGCAAGATGTGCTGGAGAAACCGCAGCATCCATATACCTATGGTTTGATCGCATCGTCGCCATCGCGCAATCTGCCCGGTCAGCCGCTACGGCAAATTGCCGGCATGACGCCATCATTGCTGAATCTGCCGTCCGGTTGCGCTTTCCGCACCCGCTGCGAACGCGCAACGTCGGTGTGCGAGAACACGCCGCCTTTGACGACTGATGGCGCGCGCACCTTGCGCTGTTTTCATCCCATCCCGGAAGCAGCAAGTTTGACGCTAGAGGCAAAACATGACTGAACCACTTCAGCATTTTCAGCCCCTGCTTGAATTGCGCGACGTCAGCAAGCGCTTCGCTAAACCTTTGGATGCGGTTTCCAAAGTGGCAAACATCTTTGGCGCAAAGAAGGCAGCAGAAGTGGTGCATGCCGTCGATCAGGTTTCGCTGACGATTCATTCCGGCGAAGTCGTCGGTCTGGTTGGTGAATCAGGTTGCGGTAAATCGACCTTAGGTCGAATGGCAGTCGGCTTGCATACCTTGTCATCCGGCACGCGCTTGTGGAAAGGCGAGGATCTCGCCGCCGTCAGCGTTGCGCAAAGACGCAAGCAACAACTCGCGATGCAAATGATTTTTCAGGATCCGTATGCATCGCTCAATCCGCGCATGCGCATACAGGATATTGTCGGCGAAGCGCCAGTTGCGCACGGCATGATTCCGGCCGCACAGCAAAAGGAATACGTAGCGCAGCTTTTACAAAAAGTGAATCTCGATCCGGCTCTGGCGCGTCGCTTCCCGCATCAATTCTCTGGCGGTCAACGTGCGCGCATCGGCATCGCACGCGCCTTGGCAGTCAATCCAGAATTGTTGGTGTGTGATGAAGCGGTCGCCGCGCTCGATGTATCGATACAGGCGCAAGTGTTGAATCTGTTCATCAAGCTGCGCGATGAACTGAACCTGACGTATCTATTCATCAGTCACGATCTTGGCGTGGTGCGCCACGTATCCGATCGCGTCGTCATTATGTATCTCGGACGTATTGTCGAGTCTTCGCCGACGGCAGAATTATTTGCGCGGCCTAATCATCCGTACACGATTGCCTTGCTGGCATCGGCACCAAAACTGGAAGTGAAGAAAATTGATTTTTATGCAGTAAAGGGAGAAATTCCATCACCGATGCATCCGCCATCGGGTTGCCATTTTCACCCGCGCTGTGAGCACGCGATGCCGCGCTGCAGTGTCGAGCAACCGCTATTGAAAGAACTCGCGCCCAGCCATTTCTCAGCCTGTCATTTGAATGACAGCATCGCTTAAAGCACTTGGATTTTATTCGGCGCTGACTATCCCTTTGTTGACATAGCGTCGCCACAACATTTCAATCGGACCTTGCGCATGACGCGCCAGCCACCAACGACTCCAGAATAATTGCAGCAGCATGATCGCGAATGCAATCGCCAGCCATCCAGCCGGCGTCCATGTCGCACCGAGTCCAAAGCCGAAGCCTTGTATCAAGATCGAGCACAGCAAGGACTGTGAAAGGTAATGCGTCAAGGCCATCTTGCCGACAGGCGCCATCCAGTTATCCAGCCAACGTCCAATGCTTTCTTCAGCTAGTAAGATGGTGGCGACATACGCCGCTGCCAGACAGGTACCGCCTACCGGCAGCCACGCATACAGCAGGAAAGAATAAACCGATGGATGCAAAGGATCGATTGCTTCGACCACCACCATCGTGGCCCATGCGAGATTGAAGGGAATGCCAATCGCAAAACCTATCCATTGCACTCTGCGCCAGAATTTTATGTGTCGTACTGGCTGCGTTAACCAGCCGAGTCGCACTGACAGTACGCCTAATAAAAATAGCACTGCGATATGCGGCAAGATGAATATCGATTGCGTCGTGACGGACAGATAGTCGCCTACGCGTTGTATCCCTATGCTCAGCAGATTGCCTTCTGTATAAACCACGCGTCCGGCTTCCACCGCAGCGACGGTATTAATCGCTTGATCCTGCAAGGCAGCAGGGCTGACCATTTGCAAGCCGAGAAAAAAATTTCCCAGCAACAGCGCAAAGAAAATGACGAGCCAGACGCGCAGCCTAGTGCGCACTTTACGCAAGCGCGCGCCGGTCAATCCAGCCAGTATAAAGAATCCCGCAATCGCATACACCGTCAAGATGTCGCCGAACCAGATTGCCGTGCCGTGCACCACGCCGCAAGCCAGCAACCATTTCAGACGACGTCGATACAAACGTTCAGCATCGCTCCAGCGACCAAGCTTTTGTTTAAGTGAACGCGTCACCATCACAAAGCCCGCCCCAAACAAAAATGCAAAGATAGGATAAAACTTTTGCTCGGCAAAGAATGCGGTGAACGCGATAGACAGCACATCGAAAATCGATGCGGTCGCCGGCAACACGCCGTAGCGCAAACTCTCAAAGCCCCAGATGAAAGACCATACGTTCACTAGCAGAATGCCGAACACGGCAATCCCGCGCAGAGCGTCGATGCGGGCTAAGCGTGAAGTTTGATTTGAAAGAACTGTCATTGAATCTTGATTGAAAGCGACCTGAGTTGGCGTCTTGAAAACAGTTTCAAGATCACGCCGTAAATAAAACAGACCGCAGCCTTGTACGGCCTGTTCAAGATGAAGAAATTATTCGGTGATGACAGCCTGTGTTGCAGTAGCGGTTGCAGTTGAAGTAGCCGCCGTTTTTTCCTTGATGCGTTCCAGACGTCTTTGCGAAAAGACCCAGGTAAATTCAGCCCCCAGCAAAAAAATCTGCGCAGAATAATAAATCCACGCCAACAAGATCACCAGCGAACCGGCGGCGCCGAAGCCGGACGCCATATTCGTGCCGCCCAAATACAGACCGATCAAAAATTTACCCAGCGTGAACAAGATGGCTGTCACTGCCGCGCCCACCCACACATCGCGCCACGGTATCGATGCACGCGGCATGAACTTGTAAATCATGGCGAACAAACCAGTGACGACCGCAAACGATACCGCCAAATTCAAAATCTCCAGCACGATGCCCCAGTTGCCGAGGATGCTGCCCCACCATTTGCCGAGTGCTGCCAGCGCCGCGCTTAACACCAGCGAGATCAATAGCATGAAGCCGAGTCCCATCACCATGCCGAAAGACAGCAGACGTTTGCGCGCCATTTTCCACAGGCCGCCACGTTTGGTTTCTGGCGGCACTTTCCAGATGCGGTCCAGCGCGCTTTGCAATTCACCGAACACCGCGGTCGCACCTATCATCAACGTCAATGTGCCTAGCGTCGCAGCGACGATGCCTTTACCCGGCTCGCTGACGGATTTCAACAAGCCTTCAATCGCAGCCGCGCCGGTATCACCGACCAGATCGCGCAACTGCTGGATGATTTCTCCTTGCGCCGTGTTTTGCCCAAAGAAAAAACCGGCAATCGCAATCACGATAATCAACATCGGCGCCAGCGAAAAGATCGTGTAATAAGCCAAGGCCGCACCCATGCTGGGCGCAAAATCATCGACCCAGGCCGTGACGGCTTGCTTGGTGATAAGCCATGCTTCGTTTAAATGGAATTGCTGCATTGTGACGCTCGCTTTCTGCGATATCAGGTTGTGCTCGCCTAGATTCTGCTCGGCTTAGATGGTCTTTATTTGCATGGTATCTGTGGCGATTGTACCGATAGTCGCGGCCATGTTGCTATGCGCGTCGCTTCCGTTGGCCTGCTATGCTGACCGCTCGTTTACGTTTTGCTTAAAAACTCTCATGTCGCGTCGCCACCATCATCATCATGTCTATGTCGTCGAATTGTCGCCCGACGTCATGTATGAGCCGCGCTTCAAAAAAGCCAACCCCGATTACATACCCGGCAAACCGTGTGTGTATGTCGGCATGACCGGCCTTGATCCAGATCAGCGCTTCGATAAACACAAGGCTGGCATTCAGAGTAATAAATACGTGGAGAAGTTCGGCCTGCGTTTGCTGCCGGAACTGTATGCAGTCTATAACCCGATGCCGTATCAGGCTGCGTGCGAAATGGAAGTGGAGTTGGGGATAGGTTTGCGTGAAGCGGGATATGGGGTTTGGCAGGCTTAACGTTCAATAATTTTCAAATTGCACGCCGCCCAAGCTTATCCATCAAGCCCGGTACTTCCCCCGCAATTTCCCGCGCCAAATAACCAAGCGAACCTACACGTTGCGCAAGTTGCTCACCAGCTTGCGCGTGCAAGACCACGCCCCAGGCAGTTGCTTGTTCTAAGGTCGCGCCACGCGCCGCCAAGCCGGCGATGATGCCGGCCAGCGTATCGCCTGAACCGGAAATCGCCAGGCCGATGTTGCCGCCTTCGTGTTGCCATGCTTCGCCAGTGGGTGATGCGATGAAGGTGATTGGACCTTTCAATGCGACGACTGCATTCCATTTTTTTGCTGTTGTGCGTGCGACAGTAAGTGGATCAGCTTGAATGCTGTCTTTGTCGTCGCCGGTCAGGTGCGCCATTTCTCCGGCGTGTGGCGTGAGGACTAGATTGGCTAGTCGCACATCTGCATTATTTTTCTGGCTAGCGTGATCGTGCGAAGGGTCGCCTTGCATGTTGCGCACTACGCCCATCGCGCAGGCGTCGAGCACAATTTTTGTGTCTATAAATTTTGGCAGCAGCGATAGAACGAAGGCGCAGATTGCTGGTTCGTCTTGCATGCCTGGGCCTATCAATACGGCATCGACTTTGCCTATCAGCGGATCGAACAAATGTGCGGAGCCGGGCAAGATGCCGCCGTCTTCAGTTTCTGGCAAGCCGATGACGCGGGATTCTGGCAGTGCCGATGCGACCAGTTGCGCGACGCTTGCGCCGGTGGCGACGGTCAATTTTCCCGCGCCGGCACGTAATGCTGAGGTGGCAGCGAGGATGACTGCGCCTGGCATTTCGCGTGAGCCGCCTATGACTAATACGTGGCCGCGATCTTCTTTGTCGCCATCGCCTGATGGGAATGGCAAGGGCCAGTTGCGCAGCGATTCTGCATCCAGTTTTTGAATGCGTCCGTTATCCACTTTGGAATTTTGTGGTGAGTCTTGCTGCGACGTTTGATTCGCTGTCATCACTACCTCAAGATTTGGGTGCGCCGGACATGTCCGGTGCAGCAGTTACTGGTGCACCGGCTTCCAGCAACGGTGCAACAAAATTGACCAGTTGCAGTTCGAGCTGGCCGAATTTTCCAACGTCGGGGTTGAATTGATAGGACGTGACTGAACAGTTGGGTACGTCGCTTGCCTTGTCGGTGTTGAGGATTTCTTCTTCTGTCATGTGCTCGAGCAGATAGCGGAAGCAGTTGACGATGACTTGATGGCCGACGATGAGTATGCGTTCGCCCGGATATTCTCGGGTGATGGTGTCGAGTACATTGCGCAGGCGCAGGATGACGTCGCACCAGCTTTCGCCGCCGGGTGGACGGAAATAAAATTTGCCTACGTGTTGGCGTTGATCGTAAAGATCGGGATGTTTTTGTGCGATACCCAGCCGGGTCAAACGATCCAAGATACCGAATTCTTTTTCACGCAAACGCTCATCGCTGATGAAGGTATGAAAATGATCGGGCTTGTCGACTGTCGGACCAAGATTTTTCGTGATGATCTGCGCGGTGTGCCATGCGCGTATGTAGGGCGAGGAAAGCACAACGGTCGGTCTTTGATTAACCGGCAGTTTGCCGAACCAGTCGCCTAAGGCTTGCGCTTGCTGCCGACCTAAATCGGAAAGCGGCACATCGATGTCGCGTTCGACAATGTCTATCAACTCCAGGCCGCGTGTTTCAGCCAGTTCGCGCGCGACGTTGCCCGCGCTTTGACCATGACGGACCAACCATATGTGGTCCGGCCATTTTGTGTTCGCCATGCAATCTCCCTGTGCATTTGCATATGCCGGTTAATGCCGATCCGCGCTGATGATGTGGCGCTGATCGGCGCTAAAACGGCAGTATGAAGTTGTTGGATGAAACGCTCGGTACGGAATCCCGCATTATTGGCATGCATTGTGCATTTGGGAAGTAATATTGAAATAGGCAAAAGCCTGCTGAATAACGGAACTTTATTGACTCTATGTAATCGGATTTAATCGACAAGCGCATCCAAGAGAAAAAGACGCTGAAAAATCGAAGAGAACCACGCCAGATGGCACTCTTCCTCCGAAAGCTCATTTTTCGTCTCAGATGGCACCGTCATCCCGGTAATATTCAGGAGCTACTCGCCTCCCGGCGAGGCAGGCTCGATATTTTTTGCTGATAGGTTGGTATAAGTTGGAAAACATGTTGCGGAATTTCTCTACGGATTGCTTCACTGCCAAGCGGGTACAGGCAGGTATTTTGTTGTTGGTTTTATCTTTTGTTTCCAGCGTGCCGGCACTGGCATTTGATTTCAATGATGTCGCCAAGAAGGCCAAGCAACTTGCGTCGACTTCTTATAAAGAGCCGCCAAAGAACATCTCCAAAGGTTTGGAGAATCTGAACTACGATCAATATCGCGACATCCGCTATAAACGCGACAGCGCTTACTGGCGCACTTCCAAATTGCCGTTTGAGCTGACCTTCTTCCATCAAGGTCGCCAATTCGCCAGCGCCGTCAAACTCAATGAGATCACCAGCAATCGCGCGCGGCCGATTCCGTTTGATGCGCGCAACTTCGATTATGGAAAAAACAAATTAAGCGCGCAGGATTTAAAGCATGCAGGTTTTGCCGGCTTCCGCGTGCATTACCCGATCAACAAAGCGTCGTATAAAGATGAGGTCGTGGTTTTCCTGGGTGCGAGTTATTTGCGCGCAGTGGGTAAGGAACAAATTTACGGTTTGTCAGCGCGCGGGCTCGCGGTTGATACGGCTTTGAATTCGGGTGAAGAATTCCCGCGCTTTGTGGAATTCTGGATAGAGCGGCCAAACGCCAATAGCAAGCAGTTGACGATTTATGCCTTGCTGGATTCGCGTCGCGTTTCTGGCGCATATCGTTTTGTCGTCAAGCCGGGTGAACAAACCATCACTGAAGTGAAGTCGCAGTTGTACTTGCGCGAGAACGTCACCAAGCTCGGCATCGCACCGCTGACCAGCATGTATTTCTTTGGCGAGAACCAGCGCGCCACCTCGGATGATTATCGACCAGAGGTGCATGACTCGGATGGCTTGTCGATTCAATCTGGCACCGGTGAATGGATCTGGCGACCACTGGTTAATCCTAAACGCTTGCTGGTGACTTCGTATGGCTTGAGCAATCCATCTGGTTTTGGCTTGATGCAGCGAGATGAAAAGCAGGCCAACTATGAAGATCTTGAAGCGCGTTACGAAGCGCGTCCGAGTGCGTGGGTAGAACCAATCGGCAAGTGGGGCCCGGGTCGTGTTGAGTTGGTGCAGATACCGACGCCTGATGAGTTGAACGACAATATTGTCTCGTACTGGGTACCGGATCAAATTCCAAAGCCGGGCACGCCACTCAATTTCGATTATCGATTGTCGTGGCATAAGGGTGCGCAAAAACTGCCGCCTTTGTCATGGGTGACGCAGACCCGGCGCGGCCACGGCTACTTGCGCAAGCCGGATGACAGCATTGCCTTGTTTGTCGATTTTGAAGGACCTATCTTCAAAAAATTGGCGAAGGAATCCAAGATCAGCATGCGCGTTTCAGTAGATGGTAATGGCGAAATTCTTGAGTCGCATGTGATCAAGAATGAAGCGACAGGCGGCTATCGCGCTGCTCTGCGTGTCAAACGCATCGATGACAAGAAGCCGGTGGAAATGCGCGGCTTCTTGCAAACCGTGAATACGACTCTATCGGAAACGTGGAGTTACATACTGCCGGCTGATTGATGGACGCGCCAATTATTCCGCTGCCGTGTAGTCATTATCTGGATCGGCTGGCCTTGCCGCCTACCGTGCGCGAGGGCATAGAAGCGCAACTCGCAGAGACGCCGACTTTATCCACGCGTGATGCAATGACGCGCTTGCATCACATACTCGCGCAGAAAAATGCTGATGGCGATAATCCAGCCTACGGCTCTGTCGTTGCACGCGCGAAGCTTGCGCTCGGACATGCCGCCGTGTGGCGCGGACGTGATGAAATTTCCGCTGCAGATACCAATGAAGATAATGCGCCGGCAGCTTTGTGTGTAGCACCGCCGCTGAATCGTGCGTCGATGGTGCCGCATCCTTGGGGCGCTTTGAATCCTTTCACGCGCTGGTTCCAGCGTGCGTTCGGCCCGGTGCGCATGAATCGGAGTCATATCGCCGAGACGAAAATTGAAGACTCTGCAGTTGCAGATGTATCAGTAAATCAAACTCCGCCTGAATTAGCCGTAGTTGCTAAAGAGCCGACTGCAAGCAGCAAAGCCAACGGCGGCATTCGACGTTTGGTCTTGTTGTTCCTGATGCTGGGACAAACTGCGCTCGCCACGTATTACATGAGTCGCGTCTTGCCGTATCAAGGCAAAGAGTGGTTGGAAATTGCGCTGCTCAGTTTGTTCGCGCTGCTGTTCTGCTGGGTGTCTGCCGGCTTCTGGACGGCGATGACAGGCTTCATCTTGCTGGCGCGCGGTAAAGATCCATTCCTGATTTCACAAACTGCATTGACCAACGGCACGATAGAGGCGGGCGCACGTACCGCGATCGTAATGCCGATTTGTAATGAAGATGTGACGCGCGTGTTTGCCGGTTTGCGCGCCACGTATGAATCAGTGCAGAAGACAGGGCAACTCGAGCATTTCGATTTCTTTGTATTAAGCGATAGCGGCAACAGCGATACCTGCGCGGCAGAAGTCGCAGCGTGGGCGGCATTATGCAAAGCGGTCGATGGCTTCGGCCGAATTTTTTATCGCCGACGTCAACGTCGCACGCGACGCAAGAGCGGCAACATCGATGATTTTTGCCGACGTTGGGGCAACAACTATCGCTACATGATTGTGTTGGATGCCGATAGTGTGATGAGCGGTGATTGCCTGAGCAAGCTGGTGCAATCGATGGAAGCCAATCCAGATGCCGGTATTATTCAAACCGCACCACGCGCTGCGGGCCGCGATACTTTATATGCGCGGATTCAGCAATTTTCGACGCGTGTGTATGGTCCGCTGTTCACGGCAGGTCTGCATTATTGGCAACTTGGTGAATCGCACTACTGGGGTCATAACGCGATCATTCGCGTCAAGCCTTTTATAGAACATTGCGCTTTGTCGCTATTGCCGGGCAAGGGACCGTTTGCTGGCGAAATCCTGTCGCATGATTTTATTGAGGCTGCGCTGATGCGGCGTGCCGGTTGGAAGGTCTGGATCGCTTACGATCTGGATGGCAGTTATGAAGAGATGCCGCCGAATTTGCTGGATGAATTGAAGCGCGATCGCCGCTGGTGCCAGGGCAATTTGATGAACTTCCGTTTGTTCTTGTCGCGCGGCATGCACTCAGTACATCGCGCAGTATTCGTGACTGGTGTGATGGCGTATCTGTCTGCACCTTTGTGGTTTTTATTCTTGATACTTTCTACTGGTTTGCTGGCGCAACATACGCTGACCGAGCCGACTTACTTCACCGAGCCGTGGCAGTTGTTTCCTAACTGGCCGCAATGGCATCCGGAAAAAGCGCTGGCACTATTTAGCGCAACCGCGACCTTGTTGTTCTTGCCTAAGGTATTGAGTGCGTTGTTGATTTGCTGGCAGGGCGCAAAACAATTCGGTGGCCGCATGCGCTTGTTGTTCAGTGTATTGATCGAAATGTTTTTTTCTATGTTGCTTGCACCAGTGCGCATGCTGTTCCATACACACTTTGTGATTTCTGCGTTCATGGGTTGGGCTTTACGCTGGAAATCGCCGCCGCGTGAAGATACCGAAACGACTCCCGCTGAAGCCTTCCGTCATCATGGTTTGCATACTCTGCTAGGTTTGGCGTGGGGCGGCGCGGTGTTCTGGTTGAATCCAACTTTCTTGCCGTGGTTGCTGCCGATTGTCGGCTCACTGGCAGTGGCGATTCCGATTTCGATTTATTCCAGCAAGGTGTCTAACGGCTTGCGCTTTCGCAAGAAAAAACTGTTTTTGATTCCGGAAGAAGCTGAACCACCGGTGGAATTATTGGCAACCGTGGCGCATGTCAAAGCGACGCCGCCACCGCCCGATTTTATCGAAGCAGTGATTGAGCCGAATTTGAATGGGGTGGTTTGTGCGAGCGGCAAGTTGCATCTACACCGTTCTGCTGCTGCACAAAAAATCAGCAACGATTTGGTACAGACTGCTTTGCTGAGTGGTCCAACTGCATTGGCTGATGCGCAAAAGAATATTCTGCTGAGCGACCCGCTCCATATGTCGCAACTGCATCTGGCAGTGTGGACTTCAGGTCAAGCGCATTCGGATTGGCAGGAGCGTATTTGTACTCAAATCAATGAGAGCAAAGACAAGGCCTTGCTTCAGGCGGCGTAAAGTGAAAGTTAGTGCTTTACTTAGATACCGGCATACAGCATTTGAAAACTGAATATGCTCATGCCCACCATCATGAGTGCGACGAGCGCGATCGGTATCAGCAACAAGATGAATGCCAGACTCCGAATTACCACTTGTCGCAGGTTTGATTCAGGACCGCCAAAACGATCTGCGGCTTTTTCTGTGAGCCAGAGCGATAGCGGGGTGATGGTGCTGCCGATAAAGCTGGTAAAGGATTCCAATGACATCGATTTCTTTCTGTAGATTGACGGGTACAGTGTAATGAGCAGTGTAAAGGATTTTTACATGGGCTTTTTAGAACGATAATTTTTGCAGGCTTTGGAATTGACGCAATTGCCCGGAAATCGGATCGACAAATTCTATCGTCTTCGCCAGCAGTTTCAATGACTGGCTGTAATCTTGATCTGCACCTTCATCCGGATATAGTTCGGGATAAATCCTGTCGTTCACGATCGGTATTCCAAGCGCCGCCATGTGCGCGCGCAGTTGATGTTTCTGGCCGCTGACAGGCTCCAGTTTGTAACGCGCCAACGTGCCTTCAACTTCAATTAAATCAATCGCAGTTTCTGCATTCGGTTCGCCCGCGACTTCTTCCATCTTCATGAAGGCAGCGCTTTCCATTAGCCGGCTGCAGTAGGTAATCGGCAAGCCGAGATCGGCACGATATGGCGCGATCGCTTCGTATTCTTTGCTGACGCTGCGTTCGCGGAACAGGCTTTGATACAGATTGCGTGTCTGCGGCTGTATCGTGAACAGCACCAAACCTGCGGTTTCTCTATCGATGCGATGCATGGGCGCGAGCGTGTCTATGCCTAGAGAATTTTTCAGTCTTACCAGCAACGTTTCTTGCAGATAGCGGCCCGCTGGCGTGACGGGTAAAAAATGCGGCTTGTCGACTGCGATCAAATAATCGTCTTGATACAACACCACTTCATCGAATGGAATACGCGCTTCGACCGGCAGACTGCGAAAGTAAAAAATCTTGCTGTTTGCTTGATAGCCACTCGCTGGCGTTAATGTCTTGCCGTGCGCGTCCAGCACATCGCCGCGTTGCATGCGCTCTGTCCATTCACTGCGCGGAATCGCAGGGAATTGTTCAACCAGAAAATCGATAATGGAAGGCCATGGACCGGGCGGCAGCGCTACGCTGCTGGGGCCGACGCCATTCCTGCTGACTGGTTTAGTCAGCGTATTTATTTTCTCGCTCACTCGCTGTCTTCATCCAGACGTTTTGCACGTTGCAAACGCCATTCCCATTCAGGCACGCCGCCGTAGACATCTTCCAGCGTGGTATCGGTTTCCTGCAGTTTGGTATCGAGTGCGATGCGGTTGTCGAAGACGAAGCATTCGCCTTCCCAGTCTTTTTCCGCGTCAGGCATTTTCTCGAAATAGTTGAGCACGCCGCCTTCGAGTTGATATACCGGTACGCCCATGTCCAGCATCCATGCGCTGGTTTTTTCGCAACGTATGCCGCCTGTGCAATACATCGCGACGCGCTTGCCGTCGGCTTGCCATTGAGGCACGTTTTCTTCTATGTATTTTGGGAAGTCGCGAAAATTATCGACGCCGGGATCGATCGCATTCTTGAACTTGCCGAGCTTGAATTCAAAGCTGTTGCGATTGTCGATGACGACCACATCGTCTTGCGCAATCAGTGCGCGCCATTCTTCCGGGCTGACGTCGATACCGGTTTTGCTGACCGCATCGACACCATTGACGCCGAGGAAAACGATTTCCGATTTCTTGTGCACCTTCATGCGCGCGAATGGCGCGGTGTCACAAGCGCTGTGCTTAAAGCGGATATCGGCAAATTTGCCATCGAAAAACGCATCGCTACGCAATGCTTGCTCGAAGGCATAAACCGCTGCGCCAGGGCCAGCCAGCACGCCATTGATACCTTCATCTGCCACCAGGATGCTGCCTAGCAAATCACGCGTCAGCTCGCGTAAATGCGTGACGACAGCGTCGGCATTGGTCAAGGCGACAAATTTATAAAAGGCGGTGTGCAACAGCGTGTCTGCTGCCAAAGGCTGGGTTTGGTTCATACCGAGATTGTCGCAGATTTACCGGGCAGATTGCGCAGACGCAAGCGTTGAAGCAGGGCAAGAGCGCATATTCTTACATCAACTAAAGCCGCTGTCTGATACGCATAGCACTGCGCGAGTACTACATTGACCCACAGGCGAAATTTACACTTTAAATAAATCATTCGCCTATAGTGGGCAAAAACACTTTCGTTTTCTGCCCGATTTCACGTTAAAAATATTCGGGAGTCATGATGACAACTGCAACTAAATCGAATGCCAAGCCAGCCAAGAAATCGCCAGCCAAATCTGCCACCAAGGCGGTCGGTCCGGATGCGGTGACTTTATTGATCGACGATCACAAGAAAGTGAAAAAGCTTTTCAAGGAATATGAAAAGTTAGCCAAAAAGGATGATGTAGATGGCAAGGTAGAGATCGCTCTGCAAATTTGCGAAGAATTAACGGTTCATGCGCAGGTAGAAGAAGAAATTTTTTACCCGGCTGCACGTGACGCAATCAAGGACGACGATTTGCTGAATGAGGCTGAGGTTGAGCACGCCACAGCCAAAGACCTGATCGCACAAATTGAAGAGATGTCGGGCGACGATCCTATGTACGACGCCAAGGTAAAAGTGTTGAGCGAGTACATCGATCACCACGTCGAAGAAGAAGAGACAGAGATGTTTCCTAAAGCGAGAAAAGCAAAAATGGATCTGGAAGGACTCGCGGTAGAGATCATGGAACGCAAGGAAGAATTGATGACAGCAATGGCGTAAGCTAGCTGGGTAACTGGCGGCATTCTTATCGGAGTGCCGTCAGCGTTACTAAGGAGACGAGATGAGCAAGAAAAATGGCGGCATCAATGACAACCACGATGCGAGCGGCGAGCAAAGCCATGTGGATGGCAATTCAGGAATCAGCAATCTGATTGATAACGAAGAATTGTCTGATCCTCCGGAAACACTCACTTCGGAACAGGCTGACGAAGCACACAAAAATGCCAAGACGCCGACCAAGCGCGACAGCAAGATTTTCTAAATTTATTCAATATTAAAAATTCGGAAACTGATATAGCAATGATGACCGAAGCGATAGGGTGGGCGAGTGCCTTGATACTGTTGTTCACAGTGTCTTCGCAGGTGTGGAAGCAATGGCGCACCAAGACCAGCGCCGGCGTTTCCAAGTGGCTGTTCATAGGACAAATCAGCGCATCGGTCGGCTTTGTTATTTATAGCTTCGCCGTGGAAAACTGGGTATTTGTGGTGACCAACACCTTGCTGCTATTCGCTGCGGTACTCGGGCAATATTTATATTTACGGAATAAACACGCCGAGCAAAAGAAAAAGCACGCTGGATACAAGAAATCGCAGCGTGCTTAGTCGGTAATACTCAAACAAATTTAATCAGGGCGATGATGTTTGTCGGTTTCCTGTTTTTGCTTCCCTGAAGAGAACATCTCCCACAAAGAAATAAACAGTGCCGCAATCACCGGGCCGATCACGAAGCCATTCAATCCCAGCAAGGCCATGCCACCGACTGTGGAAATCAATACGACGAAGTCTGGCAGTTGCGTGTCTTTGCCGACCAGAATAGGGCGCAACACGTTATCGACCAGACCGATGACCATCACCCCAAACACAATCAGCGATACGCCTTGCCAGATCGCTCCCGTCACCAAGAAGTAAATCGCAACCGGTACCCAGATCAGCGCGGCACCGACTGCCGGCAACAGCGACAGAAACGCCATTAATACAGCCCACAACAACGCACCTTGTACGCCGAGGAACCAGAAGGCGATACCGCCCAACGCGCCTTGTACTGCGGCCACGATGATGTTGCCTTTGACTGTAGCGCGGATGGCGGTGGTCAGATTGTTGAACAACACCCGTTTGTGATCTGGATTCAAAGGTGCAGCTTGTTTGATGCGCATCACAATCTTATCGCCGTCGCGCAGCAAGAAGAACAAGATGTACAACATGATCGTGAAGCTGACCAGGAAGTTGAATGTGTTCTGGCCGAGGTTGATCGCTTGGGTAGTGATGAACTGGCTACCTTGTACTGCCGCGTTCGACAGTTTGGTTTGGATAACGGTGAAGTCAGTCAGGCCGAACCTATCCAGCAGATTGACGACCCAGGCCGGCAGCGCAGCAACGATTTTCTGGAAAAACACGCCGAAGTCGAGTTGGCCGGAACGGATGGTGCCGTATAAATTAGTCGCTTCATGTACCAGCGAGATCGAAATCAGCACCAGCGGAAGCACCACCACAAGCATGCAGATTGCCAGCGTGGCGAGCGCAGCCCAATTGCTGCGCTGATTCATCTTGATTAACAGCTTGCGATAGAAGGGCGAAAAAAGAATCGCCAGTACGGCAGCCCAGAATACCGCGCCATAGAAGGGTAGCAAAATCGCGATGAACGCGAGCGAAAAGACAACCAATAAAGTGAGAAAAGTCTTTTGCTGGATTTCTGGATAGTTCATGTAGGGGTGGCCGCTGAACGGCGCGCATTGTTGATGCCGCCAATGCTACCTGAACTTGTGGCGTAAGTGAGAGCGCCAGCTCACATAAGGATGCTGGGAGGGCGAGATCGGATGTTTGGCCGGCATCAAGCTGCTGGCAAATCAAAACTCGGCCGGTGATGGTGATACAAGCAAAAACGCAGACAAAAAAAGACCGGCCTAGGCCGGTCTTGAAGAGGAACAGCTTAACTGAATGAATTATTCAGCAGCAGCTGGTTTAGCCATGTGTTTGGCGCGCATTGGTTTCAATACAAACCATGCCATCAGAGCTGCAGTTGCGTTCAACGCACTAGCAACTACGAACACTGCGTACCAACCACCGGTCGCGGTAGCCAACACTGCTGACAGTGGGACCAGCAACGAAGCGGTACCTTTAGCTGTGTACAGCAAGCCAGCATTCGACGCTGCAAATTTGCTGCCGAATGTATCAGCGCAAGTCGATGGGAACAGCGAGTAGATTTCGCCCCAAGCAAAGAACACGATACCAGTCAGGATAACGAATGCGAATGGGTTGTGGCCGTAGTGGAACAGAGCCAGGATACCAACTGCTTCAATCGAGAACGCGATAAACATGGTTGGTTCGCGACCGATTTGATCCGATACCCAGCCGAAGAATGGACGGGTCAAACCGTTCAATACGCGGTCGATAGCCAGAGCAAATGTCAACGCTGGCAATGTGAGGCCCATCATGCTGACTTGAACGTCGAACACTTTGAAGTCACGTGCAATCGAACCCAATTGAGCAGTTGCCATCAGGCCACCAGCTGCAACCATGACGAACATTGCGTACATGACCCAGAACACTGGCTCACGCAGAACTTCCGATGGTTTGTAATCGCGTTTGGTTTGTTGAACGTTTGCGACTGCATCGCCTTTTTTGTGTTCTGGAGCACGTGCCAAGAACAGCGAAACCAACACAACGATGATGCCTTGGCCGATACCGAAGTACAGGAACGCATCTTGGTAGCCGCGAGTAGCGATCATTGCCGAGATAGGAATGATGGTGACAGCAGAACCAGCACCGAAGCCAGCAGCGGTCAAGCCAGCTGCCAAACCGCGACGGTCCGGGAACCATTTCAACGCATTACCAACGCAAGTACCGTACACAGCACCAGCGCCGATACCGCTGACGACTGCTGCGAAGTACAACATAGGCAGGGAGTCAGCAAACGAGTTGATGAACCAGCCAAGGCCGCACAATATGCCGCCGACCATAACAACTGGACGTGGGCCGAATTTATCGACGAACCAGCCTTCGATTGGTACCAACCATGTTTCGGTCAGAACGAAAATCGTGAATGCGACTTGAATCGCAGCGCGACTCCAGCCGTGTTTTGCAGCGATAGGATCGACGAACAACGTCCAACCGTACTGCAAGTTTGCAATCATCGCCATGGCGACGATACCTAGGATCAATTGTATCCAGCGAAACGACGATGGACGAGTAACAGTAGCTTGATTCATTTTTGCCTTCTCTCAACTCTCAGGTATGGGAATGCACCTATGTACTACTCAGTGCGCTCGTTGCAATAAACAACTGATTCATTCGATCATTTGCAATCGCAAGCATCTTCAGAAAGCGGATATTCAGCTGACTGCGTGCATGCGATCCGTGTTTATTAAATTCAACGACGCAACTATCAGAGAAGTGATAAATCGTCGCAATAGATAAATGCAAGAATGTCTGATATTCAGATTGTGGATATCACGTATTCACGGCACGATAAGAAATAGGAAGTGTGGATACCACCTATGATTTTTGTGGATAGTACGTAAATTGTTAAGATAGTGTGAAGTGATTTGCTAGTGAATTTGCGCAAATATTTTGAGAGTTTTTTGCCTTAAGCACGCGTTTTGATTTCGGTTGTACTTCATTGCGTATGTAGTGTTTATCTAGCGCGGATGAGGTGCTTCTATAGTGCCGTGTCTATAGTGCTTCACTATATAAAGGCAGCAATGCTTATCGCTATTGGTTTACGCCAGTAGTTTGTTTCGGCAGAGCGGCGTAGTCTATGGGCAGCAATCAGCCCTAGTAGAAGAAGTTGTAGAAAAATATTTTCGTTTTCATGGAATAAAGTTGTCGCACTAACGTTTACCTCGATATCAGCGATTGCTGTGTGTTCTTGAGTTGTCCGATGCAAGCGGTTTGAAAAACGTTTTCATCATTTTGCTAGCGTCATCACCCTCACCGAAAAGGAATTACAAAATGAAACGCTCACTGATTCTGTTCTCCGCTGCTGCTACCCTGGTTTTTTCCAGCGCTGCTTTTGCGCAAACCGCACCTGTCAAAAAAGCCGATGGCATTCTGGTCAACAGCGCTGGCATGACGGTTTACACCTTCGACAAAGATGTCGCCGATAGCGGCAAAAGTGTATGTAACGGTCCTTGCGCAACTGCATGGCCGCCAGTAGCTGTTGGTGATGCCAAACTGGCTGCGCCGTATTCTGTCGTCACACGTGACGATGGTGCCAAGCAAGTTGCCTACAAAGGCAAGCCGCTGTACCTGTTTGTATCCGACACCAAAGCCGGTGATCGTAACGGCGACAACGTTAAAGAAGTCTGGCACGTCGTCAAGGACTAAGCAGTCCTGATGCAATTGCTGTCGCACCTTTGTGGAGGTTGTTATGCAGGATGAGCGCGATCGTTTGATCGCGTGCATCCCGCGACTGCGTCGTTACGCCCGTGCACTGATAGGTGATCGCACGGGCGCTGACGATTTGGTGCAAGACACGATGGAGCGCGGCTGGAAAAAATTGTCGTCGTGGCAGCACGGTAGCGATATGCGCGCATGGCTGTTTGGCATCATGCACAACCTGCATATCGATCAAGTTCGGCGTCCAACGATTGCAACAGAAGTGTTGGACGACGATACGCCGCTACCAATAGCTAGGGCGACGCAAACCTATGGTCTGGAAATGCGCGATCTGCAATCCGCGCTCGCCACATTGCCCGCCGAGCAAAGAGAAATTCTGTTGTTGGTAGCGCTGGAAGAAATGTCTTATGAAGAAGTGGCTGCAACGCTGGGCCTGCCAATAGGAACTGTGATGTCACGCCTGTCGCGCGCGCGGCAAAAATTGCGCGCACATATGGAAGGGCGAGCAGTCCTGTCGCCATTAAAGGTAGTTAAATGAATCAGCTAGCGGTGACAGAATCAGATCTGCACGCCTATGTCGATGGCTTGCTGAGTGACGCGCGCAGCGAGGAAGTCGCTGCGTATCTGGCTGCGCGGCCGGAAGAGCTGGCGCGCATCAATGCGTACCGTGAGCAGAATGAAGGATTGCGTGCGCTATTCAATCCCGTGCTGGATGAAGTGGTGCCGCTACGTTTGACTAAAAATTTGGAGGATGACAACTCATCGCTTGCATCTTCGATTACGCCATCTTATTTACGTTTCGCAGCAGGTTTGTTGATCGCCATTGTCAGTGGCGCTGGCGGCTGGATGTTGCACGGTTCTACGCAAACCGGCATGTTGGCTGGTTCCACAATCAAGAATCCCGATGCGCATATCGCGCTGACTGGTTTTGCGCGGCAGGCAGCAATTGCGCATGGCGTCTACACACCAGATGTGCGTCGTCCGGTAGAGATAGGTGCCGATCATGAAGATCAACTGGTGGCCTGGTTATACAAACGCACAGGCGCAGATATGCATCCGCCCAAGCTGGGCAAGCTCGGTTATGAATTAGTGGGTGGACGTTTGTTGCCGGGTGAAAGCGGCAGTCCGGTCGCGCAATTCATGTATCAGGACGTTGGCGGTCAGCGTTTGACGCTGTATGTTTCTACCGATCAGGCGCAGAACAAGGACACTGGTTTCCGCTTCGCACAGCAAGGCGCGGTCAATGTGTTTTATTGGATAGATGGCAAGTTCGGCTATGCCTTATCAGGCGGCGTCGACAAAGGTGAGCTGGCGAAAATCGCGCATGCGGTTTACGACCAATTGGATAGCAAGTAGCAATAGCTTGTTCAGTTTATCTGCCGATTTGGGCGCAATGCCGCCCTTGTTATTTCCCTCGTTTTACAACACTCATTAACAACAGTTAACAATCCCGAAAAGCCAAAGCCTGTAAGCTAGCCCGGCTGGGCTGGCGATGAGTGATGTATTTGCGCATTTTGGTGGCGCGATCAATGTTGCAATCAGCCAAAATAATGACGACAATCAAGCCGATGATTTATTCATGCGGCTGTGCTGCTGATTAATTAGCCGGCTGTAGTGCATACCAAACATTTTTAACGCTATTTTTTCCGATACGGAGAGCGATTTGCAAACCAATCCCGCGCAGAATCTTCAAGATGTGACGACGCAATTGAATGCTCTGTTAGAGCAAGTCAAAGCCGGCGTGGGTGGCGATGTCGTGATTCGCGAATTGCAGTCGATATTGGCAAATCTGGATGCGGTGGCGACTACCGATGGTTTGACCGGCGCCTTGAACCGCCGTGGCTTGATCGAAAAACTGGACGGCGAACTGGATAGGGCCAAACGTACCGGCCATCCATTTTCATTCGCGGTTATCTCTATCGACCAATATCACACGTTGAACGAACAATACGGCAGCGTTATCAGCGATCAAGTATTGAAAAATCTGACAGGCGCAGTGCTGTCATTGATCCGTTCGCTGGATTCATTCGGCCGTATCAGCCCTAACGAATTTGCATTGATCTTGCCGACTACCTGGCTGGATCAAAGTGATGGCGCGATTGTGCGTTTGACCGGAGCGGTTTCTGCGCTGGACTGGGCCTCGATTGCACCGTCATTGGCCGTGACTTTTTCGACTGGCCTGACGACTAATATGGCTGGTGATGATGCAGACAAGATGATTTTGCGCGCCAGTCAGGCACTGATGCTGGCGAAGGCAAAAGGACCAGGTTCCAGCGCTTCACTGGATCATGGTTTGCTGGACTTCGATCCGGGTACAGACGTTGGTTTCTAATCTCTTGTAGTCTCGCGCTTGCGGGACGATCAGGGATAGCCGACTGGGGTGCCGGGAATATCCGGCATCGGAATAAATTCGGTTTCGCCCGGCACCTCGGCAAAGCGTCGTTCCTTCCAGTCTTCCTTGGCTTGTTCCAGTCTATCCAGTGAGCTGGAAACAAAATTCCACATCAAGTAACGCGAACCATCCATAGGTTCGCCACCGAGCAGCATCAGCTTGGTGATGCCAGGTCCGACGCCGCGCAGCGTGACGGCGGTATTAGCCTTCAATACCAGTAATTGCCCCGCATTGAAAATACCATCGCGTCCCAGATCGAGCTGACCTTCAATCACATACATTGCCTGCTCGGGATATTCGGCAGGTACATCAAGTCGTGCACCAGCTTCTAGCTGTACATCGACATAGAACAAATCTGACAAAGTAGCGACTGGCGATTTTTTGCCGAAAAAACTACCGGCAATAATTTTCGCAGTCGCGCCATCGCCTTCGATGATCGGTAATTGATTGGCGGCCGTGTGTTGAAAAGCCGGATCTACTTCTTCATATTTCTTTGGCAACGCAACCCAACACTGCAAGCCGTAAAGCGACGTGCCTTGCGCGCGCAAGGCTGCACCTGTGCGTTCGGAATGTACGATGCCGCTGCCGGCTGTCATCCAGTTCACTGCGCCCGGCTTGATGGTTTGAATCGAACCGACGCTGTCGCGATGTTCGATTTCGCCATCGTATAAATATGTGACGGTAGCGAGGCCGATGTGCGGATGCGGCCGCACATCCAGCCCGCGGCCTGCGATAAATGCATGCGGCCCCATTTGATCCAGAAAGACGAAAGGCCCGACCATGCGTTTTTGCGTCGTCGGCAATGCACGTCGTACTTCAAAATTGTCACCGAGGTCGCGCGTGCGCGGTACGACGACAAGTTCTAGAGCGCTTTGATCGGGTTCCATACACAACTCGCTTTCGTATTTTTTCAGAATCATGGATGAGAGAAAAATTTATCTCCCATCTTATTAACTACTACTTAGTTCGACGATGTGACGATCTTGATGTCGCCTGACAGTGCTTTATGTACCGGGCACTTGTCAGCAATCTTGTTCAGGCTTTCTTTTTGTTCTGCGTTCAGGTCGCCGTAGTAAGTCAGTGTGCGGGTGAATACATACGCGCCATCTTGTTCAGCGGCGATGACTGAGACGTCGACTTTTTCCAGTGGCAATTCTTTGCGGCCTGCATACATATTCAATGTCACTGCGGTGCACGCGCCCAATGCTGCTGCCAGCAAATCATGCGGTACAAAACCTGCGTCATCACCACCGAAGGCGGATGGTGCATCTGCGATCAAGCTGTGTGGGCCAGCAGCGACGATCTGTTGAAACTTGCCTGCGCCTTTTGTTACTTTGATTTCGGTTTGTGCCATTTGTAATATCCTTGATTGAATGCGTGATTGAGAGGTGAATTGGCCAGTTCCTGCAAGCGAGCTAGCGTGAGCGTCACTATAGCCTAGGCGGAAATATGCTGTCTTGACCCAGGCTTGGATTGTTCATTTGCCAGCTTGTCAAAAAATCATTCAGTCATAAAAAGCCTTTGCTCTTATATATGACATAAGACTTTTGAGTTAAACTACGTCCAGCTTTTACACAAAGTTATTCGCGCTTTTATTATCTTGATCATGGATAGGACACAACATGCTTAACCCTGGCACGCAGCAAAAAATTCCGGTGACGCTTATTCCGGGTGATGGTATCGGCCCTGAAATCGTTGATGTCGTCGAACGTGTATTCGATGCGCTGGGCAACCCATTCACATGGGACAAACATCAAGCTGGCTTGAATGCATTTGAAAAACACGGCGACCTCTTGCCGGAAAAAACGCTCGCCAGCATTCGCCAAACTGGCCTCGCATTAAAAGGTCCGTTGACGACGCCTATCGGTGGCGGCTTCCGTTCAGTCAATGTGCGTCTGCGCGAAACCTTCCAGCTTTATGCAAACGTACGTCCAGCCCGCACCATCGTGCCCGGCGGTCGTTACGAAAAAATCGATCTGGTCATGGTGCGCGAAAATCTAGAAGGCCTGTACGTAGGCCACGAGCATTACGTACCAATCGGCGACGACGCGCATGCAGTCGCGATGGCGACTGGTATTAATACCCGCGCCGGCAGCCGTCGCATCGCCAAGTTCGCATTCGACTATGCAGTGCGCAACAATCGCAAGAAAGTCACCATCGTCCACAAAGCCAATGTGTTGAAAGCATTAACCGGCCTGTTCCTGGAAACTTCAAAACAAGTCGGCCTCAACTACGCCGATCAAATCGAATTCAACGATCGCATCGTCGACGCTTGCGCGATGCAATTGGTATTGAATCCATGGCAGTTCGATGTGCTGGTATCGACCAATTTGTTTGGCGACATCTTGTCAGATCAGATCGCTGGTTTGGTCGGCGGCCTCGGTATGGCGCCGGGTGCAAACATCGGTGAAGGTGCAGCAATTTTTGAAGCAGTCCACGGTTCAGCACCGGATATCGCCGGTCAGGGCTTGGCTAATCCAACCGCATTGTTGTTGGCAGCAGCACTGATGGCCGAGCACAAAGGTTTGCATAAAGTCGCGCTGGATTTGCGCGATGCGATTGATGCAACCGTCGCGACAGTAGATGGCCGTACCGCAGATATCGGCGGCAAGGTATCGACGTCTAAGTACGGTGATTTGCTGATTGAGCGTATCCGCGACAAAAAATAATTTTTTGCTTCGTGAAGGAAAAAACGCATCGTGCAAAACACGGTGCTTTTTTTTATGACGTGCCTAGTTGCGTGGTGGCGCTACCTTGGTAACGCGTGTCGGTATCCGCAACACCATCGCAGCACCGATTGCTCCCAACGCCAGCAAGGCTAGCTGTATCCACAGCCGGCCAGAAAAACTCCACATAGAAATACTCAGCATCAACACCATCGAGACGATAGCGATGGATTTTGTCTTGCGCGTCAGGCTGCGATGCTCATGCCAGTTGCGCAGCATTGGGCCCAGCAGCTGATGCTGCAACATCCATTGGTGCACGCGCGGCGATGCTTTCGCGAAGCAGGCTGCAGCCAGCAAAACAAACGGTGTAGTAGGCAGCCCCGGCAAAAATATACCTATCACCCCCAGCAGCAAAGACACGCCACCGGCAAAACCATATAGCGCTTTGGCCAAACGCGACAGCGGCTTTCTTTCAATGATGGGGGAGATGTGTTCGGTGGTCATGAAGCAAATGGAGAAGAGTTTTAGAGCTCTGTTGTATTTTACGATTTGGCTGTGCGCACCAGAAAGAGAATACAGAATTAACTCCTAGCTTAAAGAAGAATACCTCTCGGGCCTTTAATCGCGGTGAATATTCTAATAAAGCGAGAAATAAAATTCCCTGTTAATAGGAATCATTATCATTTATAATTGACTCCAATTTGCTGGTCGGTATGCGTATCTATGCATGTTTGCGAGATACGCAATTGATCGGGTTGGAGATTGGTAATGAGCAAGTCCCGCAACAATTTCGAAAACATCGCGCGTGAGCACAGTGTGCTGCTCAATGAGTACGGCCGCGTCCAGAGTCGTTGCAGTGAATTGGTGGCAAGACAAGTCGATCAAATCGAAACCTTGCAGACCGAAGCTGCGCGCATGCAGGCGGAAATCATCCGTTTACGCGGAGAAGTCATAGTGCGCGATACCGCGCTCGCTTATGCACGTGAAGATTTGAGCAAACTACAGGCAAGCATACCTGGCTTGTCTACGCGTTTAACTTTGGCGCGTCGCGTGGAAAAATTAACGCAGCATGTACAAGATTTACTGCGCGAGCGCTTGGGTTTGCACGGCAAAGTGCAGACGACCGCAGAGGTAGAAGGAGCGGCATTAGGCGATGCGGCTATGCCGATCAATCTACTTGAAAAATCAGTCTTGTGCATAGGCCAGGATGAGCCTGCCACGATCATCGCGCAGCAAGCGATTGAAAAAGCTGGCGGCCATTTTCTGCATCACGACGGTCGTGATGTCGTTGATGACACTGCGCTGGAAGCAAGTTTGACCGCAGCAGATATGGTGATTTGCCAAACCGGTTGCGTTAGTCACGATGCGTATTGGCGTGTGCAGGATCATTGCAAGCGTACCGGCAAACAATGCGTGTTGGTCGAACAACCGCAGGCTATGCATTTCGTGCGCAGTCTGAGTGAAGTATCGACAGTCCCGACGAATGCAAATACGGATGAGCTCGCAGGTGCATCACACGTTTTGCATACTGCTGAAAAATAAGGCAGCAACGCATGTCAGCTTCCGCGCCACTTTCACCGCAGCACGATATCGGCACGCTCTACAGCGACCACCACAGCTGGTTACAAGGGTGGTTGGGTAAAAAGCTAGGTAACACCTTCGACGCTGCCGATCTGGCGCAAGATACTTTTACTCGCATACTCGATTCGCGTAATGTAACAACAGTGCAAGAGCCGCGTGCGTATCTGACCACGGTCGCCAAAGGCTTGCTGATCAACTGGTATCAGCGCCAAGCTTTGGAGCGCGCTTATCTGGATGCGCTATCAGTTTTGCCTGAGCAACAAGCGCCTTCAGTCGAGCAGCGCTACATCATCCTTGAAACCCTGCATGAGATTGATCGCATGCTGGATGCTTTGCCTGCCAAGGTAAAACACACCTTCCTGCTGTCTCAAATCGAAGGCATGAAGTACGAAGCCATCGCACAGCAACTCGACGTCTCTCTGATCAGCGTCAAGCGCTACATGAAGCAGGCGTTCCTGCATTGCCTGAGCTTCATGGAGTAAAAATATGGCGCTACAAATGAATCCCGCAATCGCTATTGATCCTCAGATTCTTGACGAGGCTGCTGATTGGCTGCTGCAATTGCACGACGGTGCGGTAAAAGAAAGTGATCGCATCGCCTGTGAACGATGGCGTCAACGCAGTCCGGAACATGCGCGCGCATGGGCGCGTGCCGAATTGTTGATGAATAAATTGGGCGGCTTGCCGCCCGGATTGGCAATGCCTGCATTGCGTCGTCCCGCGAACGTCGGGCGCCGCGCCGCAGTCGTCAAGCTTGCCTTGTTGTTGGCCGCAGTTCCTGCCAGTTGGGGCGCATGGCGCTTTATTGATGAGCAAGAGTGGACGGCTGATTATCGGACGGCTGTTGGTGAGCGACGCGATCTTCGCTTGGCTGACGGCACGCGGCTTGCGTTAAATACAGCCACTGCCATCGATGTGCATTTTGATGAAAAGCATCGAACCGTCGCATTGCGTGAAGGCGAAATTCTTGTAGAGACTGCGCCGGATATCGCAGCGAAACATAGGCCTTTCAGCGTCAATTCCATTCAAGGAAATATGGAAGCCCTCGGCACGCGATTCAGCGTACGTCAACGTGATGCGCTGACACATATCGCCGTACTGGAAGGCGCGGTAAGAATCACGCCCGAGGATGCAAAGGCTGCACAGCAAGTGTTGCAAGCCGGGCAGCAAACTACTTTCACCAAGCGCAATGTACAAGCGTCAATTGATGCCGATGATTCTGTGATCGCATGGATGCAAGCAATGCTGATGGCGGACAAGATGCCACTGGGTGATTTCGCCGATGAGTTATCGCGCTATCGCCGTGGCATCGTGCGCGTCGATCCGACGCTGGCCAATCTACGTATCTCCGGTGCATTTCCAGTTGGCGATACTGACCAGACCTTGTCAATGCTGGTATCAACCTATCCGATCGATGCAGCGACGCGTTTGGGTGGGCGCTGGATCACGCTGGTGCCGCGCTGAATATGAATAAAGCTGTATGCAAAAATAATTTTTGTATTCGGTGATACTTTTTTTGATTTCGGCTGGCAAGTAGGTTGAAGAAACCTACTTATCCATCCGAAAGGAATATCCCCTCATGTCATCCGCACGTTCGCGCTGTGTCGAGCGCCCTCTGAATCAAGCTGTTCGTATCGCATTGTTGAGCATGATGTTGGCCGGCGCCGCTGTTACCAGCGTCAATGTCAATGCTGCCACTACACTTGATGCCGTTACCGCCAAACCCTACAACATTGCTGCGGGTCCGCTCGGTCGCAACCTGTCCAGCTTTGCCGCGCAAGCCGGGATTGCCTTGTCGTTCGATCCTGCATTGACCGAGGGGCTAAATAGCCCCGCGTTGTCGGGTAGCTATTCCGCACGCGAAGCGGTTGCAAAATTGTTGACTGGCAGTGGTCTGGATATCGTACCTCGTGCTGATGGCAGCTACACCTTGGCAAAAAAATCAGCCGATGCTCCGCGGGAAAGCTCGACATTGCCTGAGGTGTTGGTGACTGCCGTAGCGTTAGATGGCACGACTGAAGGAACCGGTCTATATACATCGGGTGCTACCAGCACCGCGACGCGCATGAATCTTTCGATCCGTGAAACGCCGCAGTCGGTCAGCGTCATGACGCGTCAGCGCATGGATGATCAAGGTTTGACTCAATTGTCTGATGTTGTGATACAGACGCCAGGCTTAACGATCAACTATGCCGGCAACATGGGCTCCGATAGCAGCACGATTTATGCGCGCGGCTTCGCAGTGGAAAACTATCAGGTTGACGGCGTGGGCCAGATTTATAGTAACTACAGTTCAATCTTTCAAACCAGCGACATGGTGCTTTACGACCGTGTCGAAGTCGTACGTGGTGCGACTGGCTTGATGAATGGCGTAGGTTCGCCAAGTGCAACAATCAATTTGGTACGCAAGCGTCCAACAAAAACATTCCAAGCCTCTGCGAAAGTCGAAGTGGGCTCTTGGAACTATCGCCGTGTTGAAGGCGATATTTCCACGCCGCTGAATGAAGCCGGTACTGTACGTGGTCGCATGATCGCAGCCGTTCAGGATAACGATTCTTACATCGACAGGCTGGAGGAAAAAACAAGAATCTTTGCCGGCATCGTCGAGGCCGATATCGGTCCTTCCACACTCGCAACTGTCGGCTTTACGCTGCAACAACAGGATGCCACCGGCCACGCTCGTAGCGGACTCCCTGCATATTATTCAGACGGCTCACGCGCGATCTGGTCTCGCTCGGATTCTGCGGCCGCGTCATGGGCATATTCCAAACGTGAAAATCAATCGATCTTTGCATCGCTCGAACATCGCTTCGACAATGAATGGCTGCTGAAGGGAACCTTCAACCACGCATCAAGTGAATACGATGAAGTGCTTGGTTATGCGGCAGGTGGTTATCCGGTTCGTGCAACCGGTGCAGGTGTAAATCTATGGGCGGGCCGATGGGCTGGTAAGCCAGTGCAAGACAGTCTGGATGTTTACGCGACTGGTCCATTCAATCTGTTTGGCCGCAAGCATGAACTGGTTGTAGGCGCGACGTCAACACGTACGGTGGATGCCACTGTTGGTTATGGTTTGTGGAACTTTGCCGGCTGGAGCAGTGCCGTCCCGAATATTTATACATGGGATGGCACTAGTCCGGCTGCGCCAAACAATCCTGCAAACAGTGACATCTCGATGAAAGAGCGCACCAACAGCGCTTATTCATCGGTACGTTTGAAACCGACAGATGCTTTATCCGTCATTCTCGGTGCACGGGTGACCACCTGGAAAAACGACAAGAGCACGCGGACCTACGCGACCAATGCTGTAGTCAATACCAGTCGTGAAGAGAAGAACCAGGTCACGCCGTATGCGGGTGTTGTGTACGACATCAATCAAAACTGGTCGACATACGCCAGTTACACCGATATCTTCAAGCCACAAAGTAACAAGGATATTAACGGCGAATACATTGATCCCCTGCTGGGCAACAGCTATGAGATCGGTGCCAAAGGCGAATTCTTCAACAAACGCCTTAACGTGGCAGCCGCGATTTACAAGATCAAGCAAGACAACCTCGCGGTTCTAATCGTGCCAAACATTCCGCTGTCAGGTGGCGGCAATGCCTATGACGTTGTTTCAGGTACCAGCACCAAAGGTGTTGAACTTGAAGTGGGTGGTGAAGTCGCGCGCAATTGGCAAGCTTCTGTAGCCTTTGCACGCAACATGACATCGGATCGTACTGGCAAGGCTTTGAATACCAACGTGCCACGCAATACGTTCAAGCTCTTTACCAGCTACCGCTTACCGGTTCTTGATAACAACCTGACGGTAGGTGGAGGTGTGCGCTGGCAGGATGAAATTTATAGCGAAAATCAAGGGCCTTCCAGCGTACGTTTCACGCAAGAATCGTATGCAGTCGTTGACCTGATGGCGCGTTATCAAATCTCAAAGGATTTGACCGCTACCGTCAATCTGTACAACGCATTCGATAAATCGTATTACACCTCGACTGGCGGTTCGTATTACGGCGCACCACGCAATCTGCGTGTCGGCTTGGATATGCGTTTTTAAACTCAGATCAATTGGCCGCAAGTCGATCGGGTCGTTTCTATGCTTATTTCGCACCGAAATGGCCCTTTTTTCAATCTCGTTGGTCATAGATAGTAAGAGCAGAAAAATGCCGTTATCAGCCCGTTGAGATCAATGCTGATGTTTTCGGTCGTGGTCGGCATATTGCCAGCCTGACTTTGTACTTAATTTATCTAAACAAAGGATATACACATGATCAAGAAATCTCTCGCCCTGTTCGCCCTCTCAAGCTTTGCATTGGCTGCCAGCGCCCATCAAGTATGGATAGAACGCGACGCGACCGACCCGGCAAAAGTGTATGTAGGCGACGTTGACGGCGAGCGCGATCACGGTGATGACGTTGCCAAGCTGGCAGCGACCACACAGGTATTCACAAAAGATGTGAAGCAACTCGCCAAGCTCAGCGTCAAGCCAGAATATCTTGAAGCAGCGGTTACCGATGCGGGCGACGTGCGTCTGATCAACGATCAAGTCTGGAAGCCATGGAAAAATAAAGACGGCCAATTACAAGCTGCAGTGTTCAACTCGCGCGCTGGCCGTACCGAAACCAACGCAGCACTGGATTTTGAATTGGTGCCGGTGAAAGCCAATGGCAATGTATTTACATTGACCTTCAAGGGCCAACCAGTAGCAGACAAAAAAGTGACCGTTGTTAATCCGGATCAATGGACAAAAGGCTTTAAAACTAACAAGGATGGACGTATTGAAGTTTCAGCAAAAGAAAAGGGCCGTTACATCCTGATGAGCAATCACGAAGTAAAAGGCGACTATGAAATCGCCGGTGAAAAAGTGCAGAAGCTGTCGTACACCACGACTTTGAGCTTCGTCGCGAAATAATTTTAGCGACTAGATAGGGCGGCGACCTGTTCGCAGCTCTATCGCTAAATGGCGGCCTTGCATGGACTGTGCAACGCCGCCCTTTCCATTTTGCGATGTGTGCTTGGCATTTTTGCCATATTCGTGAAAAATTTTTCGTCAACTTTTTCAAAAAATTCAGAATTCATATGCGTATCTCAATACCAAAATCATTCTTGTCAGCGTTCAGCATTGCGATGCTGGCGACTTCTTTTTCCGCGCACGCAGACTACGTTTGGCTGGAGCGCGACGCGGCCGGTGCAGCAACGGCTTACGTTGGTGAATTGGATGGCGCACGTTTGGCACCTACCACCATTACATCACCGCGCGCATATCTTGCTGATGGCAAGGATCTGCCACTGACAACTGAGGCTGAGCGTTTGGTGATCGGTTCTGAAGTGACGGGCGATGTACGTTTGGTTGCCAGCCGCTTGGGTGAAAAAGGCGTGCTGAATTATTACCAGGCCAAGAACGGTCGCAGTGAAACCAAGGCAGTTAATGATCTGGAGTTGGTACCAACGGAAGCCAATGGCAATACCTTCAAGCTGGTGTGGAAAGGCAACGTCGTCGCCGCATCGCAAGTCAATGTCGATACCTCCGAAGGCTGGCGTCGTGTATTGAAACCAGCCAAGGATGGCACGGTTACTTTGGCCACACCTTTCCCCGGCCGCTATTTGCTGGAAGTCACCGCGCGTATCAATGGCTCGGTCACTGTCGATGGCAAAAAATATGAAGACGTACGACACACCGCAACCCTGACCTTCGAGGTCAAGAACTGATGGCGAAAGTAATGACGCAGAAAAAATTTACCGGCAAGAGATTTTCAACGAAGCAAAAGATAGTTGGTGCCGTTGCACTATTAGGCGTCATTGCAGTCGCCGCTGTATGGTCGAGCAATAGTAACGACGCGCAGTTTGAAACCGCACCTATCACGCGTGGCAATATCGAAGCGACTGTCACCGCGATCGGCACTTTGCAGCCAGTAACTTCGGTTGAGGTCGGTGCGCAGGTATCCGGCCAGATCACGCGCATTCATGTGCAGCCTGGCGATGTCGTTAAAAAAGGCCAGTTGCTGGTGGAGATCGATGCCAGCGTATTTCAGGCAACGGTGGAAGCGGGCCGTGCAGAGCAAATGGATTTGCGTGCGCAACTCGACGAGCAGCGTGCGCAGCATAAACTCGCGCAACAGCAGCACGCGCGTCAGCAACAAATGAATCGTGATGAGTCTACGCGTCTGGAAGACGTGCAAACTGCCGAAGCAAATCTGGCATCAGCAGCTGCGCGCATCGAACAACTCAAGGCGCGCATCGTGCAAACGCAATCCAGTCTGAAAGCGGATGAAGCGCGTCTCGGTTACGCGCGCATCTTCGCGCCTATGGCTGGCACCGTTACCGGCATCGATGCAAAAGAAGGGCAAACGCTGAACGCAACATATCAAACACCAACCTTGATGCGCATCGCGGATTTGTCAGAGATGACAGTGTGGACCACAGTTTCTGAAGCGGATATTCGTCGCGTCAAAGCGGGTCAGGCTGCATACTTTTCGACGCTGGCTGGTGATAGACGTCGCTGGAACGGCAAGGTACGTCAGGTCTTGCCGGCACCACCAGTTGCTGCTGCAAGCCAAGCTGCAGCAGGTCAGCCGGCTGCCAGCAAAGTTGTGCAATACACGGTGTTGTTCGATGTAGATAACAAGGATGCTGAACTGTTGCCGCAAATGACGGCGCAAGTTTCATTCATCACCGCATCCGCGCGCGATGTGTTGATCGCACCTTTGGGCGCATTGCAACCCGTCGATCAAAAACCGAATATGTACAAGGCACGCGTGCTCGACGCACATGACAAAGTACAAGAGCGTGACGTGCGCGCCGGTGTGCAAGACAGGCTCGCAGTGCAAGTAGTGGAAGGCTTGAAAGAAGGTGAGCAACTGATTACTGGCGAAACCGTCAGCAAGGCAGGGACGTCGAGGTTCAAGTGGTAAGTAGTGCTTCCGTAATCGAATTGAATTCGGCACCACCGTTGATTTCTCTGCGTGAAATCCGCAAGCAATATGGCGGTAATGTTGATGGCGCACCTGCGGTTGAAGTACTGCATGGCCTCACGCTGAATATCCACGCAGGCGAATTTGTCGCCATCGTAGGCGCATCGGGTTCCGGCAAATCGA
The DNA here is from genome assembly GCF_030655415.1 of Herminiimonas sp. Next base: position 123,447 of record NZ_JAURVN010000006.1, read on the forward strand.
CGCTGATGCATTTGCTCGGCTGTCTGGACAGACCAAGCTCAGGCACATATTTATTCAGCGGGCGCGATGTCGCCACGCTGGATGGCGATGAGTTGGCATGGTTGCGGCGCGAAGCATTCGGTTTCGTGTTCCAGGGCTATCATCTGATCGCCACCGAATCCGCGCGCGAGAACGTTGAAGTCCCGGCGATTTATGCAGGCATGCCGGAAGAGGCACGTGCTGAACGCGCCGCCGCCTTGCTGACGCGACTCGGCATGGCCGACAAGCTCGATAACCGGCCGACACAATTATCCGGCGGGCAGCAGCAACGCGTGTCGATTGCGCGCGCGTTGATGAACGGCGGCCGCATCATCCTCGCCGATGAACCGACCGGCGCACTCGACAGCAAAAGCGGTGCAGAAGTGATGCTGTTGCTGAATGAATTGGCGGATGCCGGTCACACCATTATTTTGATTACGCATGATCGCGATGTCGCTGAGCAGGCGCGCCGCGTAATCGAGATTCACGATGGCCAGATCATTGCCGACTCTGGCGTGTCGACGGTCAAGCAGGCTTTGCCTGCACCCGACATGACGCAAGCCGGTCGTGATGCAGGCGCATCGTTCTGGGACGATTTGCGCGAGGCCGCACGCACTGCATGGCGCGGCATGAAACTGAATCGCACGCGTACCAGTCTGACTTTGCTCGGTATCGTCATCGGCGTTGCGTCTGTGATTGTGATGCTGGCAGTCGGCGAAGGCGCCAAGCAGCGCGTGATTGACGAGATGGGCTCGCTCGGCACGACGATCATGTATTTGGGTAGCGGTCATCCATCCAATGGTGGTCCACCGGGTCGCTTGACGATAGAAGATCTGGATGCGGTTGCCGACTTGCCGGAAATCGGTCACGTCATGCCCATCATCGGCGATCCGGTCACTGTGCGTTACGCCAATGTCGATAGACAAGTATATGCATTCGCCAGCTCGAATGCGATGCCCTTGGTACATCGCTGGCGTGTAGCGCAAGGGCGCTTCTTCACGGAAGCAGAAGACCGCGATATCGCACCAGTGGTCGTCATCGGCCACAAGTTCAAGGAGAACTTTTTCCCTGATGGCAGCAATCCTATCGGCAAACAAATTCTGATTGTTGACGCACCGTTTGAAGTGATCGGTGTGATGGCAGAGCGCGGTGCAGATTCCGGTTCGCAAAATTATGACGAGATGGTATTCATCCCTTACCAATCGGGTCGCATGCGTGTTTATGATGCGCGCGCTGAACCGGATTACACGGTGGTCGAAGCCGCGTCGGAAGAGCAAGTGCAAGCGGCTGAAGCTGCGATGAAAAAACTCTTGCTGGCACGGCGCGGCAATGATGACTTCCGCATCGGTAATGCCGCTGCGAAGTTGCAAGCGGCAGCGCAAACCAGTAACGCGATGAAGATGATGCTCGGTTTGATTGCAGCGGTATCGCTGGTGGTTGGCGGCATCGGCGTGATGAACGTAATGCTGATGACAGTGCGCGAACGCACGCGTGAAATCGGCATCCGCATGGCAACTGGCGCACGTCAGCGCGACATCATGCGACAGTTTTTGACCGAGGCAGTTTTGGTGTCACTGGTCGGTGGCGTGATCGGCGTCGTGAGCGGCTTGACGATAGGCGGCATCTTGCTGCTATCGAAAGTGCCTGTGATTTTTTCCGTAACGGCGATTGTCGGCGCGTTCGCGTGCTCGGTAGCGACCGGATTGATCTTCGGCTATATGCCGGCGAAAAAAGCAGCAGCACTCGACCCCGTCGTCGCGCTTGCTTCTGAATGACCGGATTGAAAATGAAAAAGACTTTAATCGCAATTTCTATCGTGTTGGCTCTGTCAGCATGCGCCACACAAGCCCCATTGCAAACGGAAGCCCCTGACGTGCCGGCGCAATGGCTGCATAAAGATGCTGAAGCTTTATCTTCCGCAGCGGTGACGCAAGATTGGTGGCGCAGCTTCGGCAGTACTGAACTGGATGAACTGATCGCGATTGCACAAACGCAAAGCCTGGACGTCGCGGCTGCCGTAGCGCGCGTCAATCAGGCGCAAGCTTCGGCGACAATTGCCGGTGCGGCCATGTTGCCTGAATTATCCGGCACGCTAGGCGGTGGTCGTAATGGGCGCCTCGGTGGTGATGCTGTCGTAACCGGCACAAGTTACAACGCGGGTTTGAGCGCAAGTTACGAACTGGATTTTTGGGGACGTAATCGCGCATTACGCGATGGTTCGCAATCGCTGGTGCGTGTCGCAATCTTTGATCGCGATACGGTGCGCTTGACGGTCACCGCAGGTGTTGCTTCCGCATGGTTGCAGGCAGTTGGTTTGCGCGAACGTTCAGCCATCGCCGAGTTAAGCCTGGCCAGTGCGCAACGCTTGCTGAATGTGGCGGAGTCGCGCGCGCGTGCCGGTGCTGGCAATCAACTTGAGCTCGCGCAACAGCGTGGCCTGGTCGCTGCGCAACAGCGCGTGCTCGCAGCGATTCGTCAGCAAGCAGAAGATAGCCAAACCACACTCGCAGTTTTGCTCGGACGCAGCGTCACTGCGCTGACGTTGACCAGCGCTGATTTGAGAACACTGCGAGCGCCGGCGATTACTTCCGGCTTGCCCAGTAAATTGCTGACACAGCGCCCCGACATCGCACGGGCCGAAGCGCGGTTGCTTTCTGCCGATGCAAATATCACGGTGGCGCGTGCAGCGATGCTGCCTAGTGTTGTGTTGTCCGCGAATGCCGATGCAATCAGCAATCGATCGAGCACGGTATTTGATAATCCGCTGTACAGCCTCGCCGCTGGTTTGACCGCGCCTATTTTTAATGCAGGGCGACTCGCTGCGGGACGTGATCTGGCAGTGGCGCAACGTGAAGAATTATTGGCGAATTACAGACAGGCGATCATCGCTGCTTTCGGCGATGTAGAAGTTGCGTTAAATGCAGTGACGGGGATTGAAGCGCAACGCATCGCGCAGCAGGAAGAATTGAAGCAGGCGCAACGCGCGCTGACTTTGGCAGAATCGCGTTATCGCGCCGGTGCGGAAACGCTGCTCACTTTGCTCGATGCGCAACGCACCTTGTATGCTGCGCAAGACACAAGCGCACAATTGAATACACTGCGTTTGCAGGCATCCGTCAGTTTGTACAAAGCGCTAGGCGGCGGCTGGAAAATTACGGACCAGTCACCGTTGGAGTCGGCACCAGCGGGTGCGTGATTTCCATAGACTCTGGTGCCGGCGTCGCTTCATTCGTTAGATAGCGTTCGACCAGTTGGAAAAAACGCGCGTAGAAATTTTCCGCTGAGATCGTTGCACTCGCCACCTTGACCAGTGAATCATCGCTGGAAGAGAACGGTAGTGAAACCGATCCCAGCGCACCGACACCCAGACTCGCAGAATTATTGGTCTTCTTCAGCGCATAACGATCTTCGAGTGCGTTGACGAATACCGATGAGGTTGTGCCATCAGCAGTATCGGCAGCACACACCACGCGAAACGCAATCTGTACGTGCACATCATTCTCAGGCTGAAAACTCTTGCGGCCATCGACCTGCTCGTGAGTGGCCGCATTGATCACATAACCTTGGCTCAACAAGGTGCGACGCACCGCTTCACATGCGACGTTGCCGGGCACAGGGAAGCGGCGTGAATAGACATCAGCCGAATCAAATTTCTCAGCGGTATACACGATTGGTTTCGAACCGGCACAACCGGCAATGATGCCGATAACTGCCAAAAGCGCGCCCTGCGACAGGATGCGTGCGCTGAAATGCATAAAAATTCCTTGATTGAAGCTGAGTTGCCAAAAACGGTGTCCTTGAGTGGACAAGGCTGACAGAGAAAAATTCCAGACTATTCCATATCGTCTGATCGCATTGCCAATTGGCAACTGGATCGATTTTTGTCATTACATGCATACATCTAACGCTATCTTAATGCCTTCTTGAGAAAAGTGTTGTGACGAAAATACACGTAATCAAGAAGTTACGATGGTAGAAGCTTATTTTTCTCGACGAGAGAATAATAACCGTTCTCATCTCGAGACACTGCATCGCCAGCCCAGATTATCTTGTATCCCAGCCAGCCAGCAGCAAACACGTATCTATCAGAGGTTTTATGAATCAGTCATTGCGATTACGCGCTATTGCGGTCGCCGCCTTTTTGTTCGTCAACGGCATGCAGTTACAAGCGGCAGCGGCCGACGATCAGTTACCAGAAATTAAAGTCACCGGTGCGCAAGAGCACGGCGATCACTACGCACCAACCAATGCCAGTACCGCGCTCAAGATCGATGCGCAGCAAAAAGATATTCCGCAAACCATCAATGTCATCACATCCGAAGTAATGCGTGATCAGGGTGCCCGTACTTTGACTGACGTCCTGAAAAATGTGCCTGGCATTGGTCTGGCGACGGGTGATGGTCAGCGTGATGCGTTCGTGATTCGCGGCTTCACTGCGTTGTCCGATATTTTGCTCGATGGCGTGCGTGATGACTCGCAATATTTCCGCGATATGTACAACATCGACCGCATCGAAGTGTTGAAAGGACCTGCAGCAGTTTTATACGGCCGTGGTTCGTCGGGCGGTGTGATCAATCGCATCACCAAAAAGCCTGATTTGACTGGCCCCTCGGGCGAGATCAGCGCGACAGTTGGTAGCGATGAATTGAAACGTACGGAGTTCAGCCTCAATCGTCCGATCAGCGACACGTTGGCAGTGCGCGTCGATGGCGCATTGGAAGATTCCGGCAGCTATCGCAAAGATGGTTTCTTGAAAAACAAAGACATCTCGCCTAGCTTGCTTTGGAAAGATGGCAATCAAAGTGTGTTGCTGCAATACGATTACCAGAATCAAAAGCGTTCTATTGATTTCGGCGTGCCAGGTGTTAATGGTCGCCCAGTCAATGTTGACCCTTCGACGGTCTATGGCGCAGCGAATGCCAATGCAAACGACTTTACGGCTTCAGTGATGCAAGCCACCACCGCACAATACAATTTGCGTTTGTCGGACAAGACTTCGTTCAGCAACAAGTTCCGTTACTTTGACTACACGCTTGATCGTAACCACACACGTGTCATACGCACTACCGGTACAGCGGCTAATCCAATTTTGAATTTTCAGCGTGGGAATATCGATCGTGATGAACACGGCTGGTTCAATCAGTCGGAGCTGACGAATGATGTGATGTGGGGCAGCACGCGTCATCAAATTTTGACGGGTTTGGAATTTGGTGAGCAGAACAAATATCAGTATGTAAACAATGCATTGGTTGCCAATTACTACCTCACGCCTTTAAGTAATCCAGTGCTGCCGAATTTACCTTTCACTGTTTCTACGCCACCAACGACGGCAGGTAATAACAGCGTTGGCACCTCCATTTTGACAACTGCTGGTGCATATGTCCAAGATCTGACAAGTTGGAATTCTCAGATAAAAACGTTGGTCGGATTGCGTTATGACAGTTACGGACAGAAGTATGAAAATCAGATTGGCCCAAATCTGAAGAGAACAGATACCGCATTCTCGCCGCGTGTTGGTATTGTCTGGCAACCTACAAACACCCAGAGTTATTACGCATCGGTTTCCAAATCGTTCCAGCCATCGGCTGAAGCTGGCGCACTTGCCACCAATAATGCTGATCTGGGCCCAGAAAAAACGCAGAATCTTGAAGTCGGCACCAAGCTCGATTTGTTCAATGGCGCGGCTAGCTTCACCGCAGCCGTTTATCAATTGACACGTAGCGATGTGAAAGTCACCAACCCTAGTATTCCAACGCAATTGATTCAAATTGGCGAACAGCAGACCAAAGGTGTGGAATTAAGTCTGGGCGGCGAAATTGCACGTGGCTGGCAGCTGATTGGTAGTTATTCATATATGGATGGCGAAGTGACCAAAGCAGTTGGTAATGTCCCTACGCCGCCTTTGGCGGGAGCAACTGCAACATTGTTGAAAGGTAAAACTCTTGCACTAACACCGAAACAAACTGCCAGCTTGTGGACACTTAAATCGATTGATCAGTGGATTCCTGGTGTGCAGGTTGGTGGCGGTGTTACTTACCGCGGGGCCAACTACGCAGCAATCGATAACGCAATCGAGATCCCGGCATTCACCACTGTCGATCTGGCTGCTTACTATCGTCCGGCGCCAAAAGGCATGAGCCTTGCGCTCAATCTGAAAAACATCTTTGACCGTAAATACTTTATCTCGGCTAACAACGATGTCGGTATTTTGCCAGGTTCACCGCGTAGCGTTGAGTTGACTGCTCGTTACTCGTTCTAATTGATTGTGGTGCGCTGTTTGGTAACGCAGCAACCCACCTTCATCTTTTATTAGTAATGCGAAAACTAAAAAGCCGCCCGATCAAAAATCGGGCGGCTTTTTTATTTGAAGCAACGTTAGGTAAGTTTTAAGAGAATTTAAAACTCCGTCCAATCATTGCTGTTACTGCGCGGATTTGCGAACGCGAGTTTTTGCGGTGCAGCTGGTTTGGTGCCGTCTGCAATCTTGCGTTGCACTGCATTGATCAGCGGTTTTACATGCGAACGAGCCGTTGCAGGTTTGCTTGCATGCGCAGTTCTAATTTGAGATTGGTCGAGTTTGAAGACGCTGACTATCTCAGAAAGATGAGTCGCTTGATCTTGCAATGATTGCGACGCTGCTGCAGCTTCTTCCACCAGCGCTGCATTTTGTTGTGTCACTTCATCCATTTGCGTAATGGCTTGATTGACTTGCTCAATCCCGGCGCTTTGCTCACGACCCGCAGCAGTAATTTCGGCCATCAGGTCGGTCACGTGTTGAATGCTATCCACCACTTCTTTCATCGTGGTTCCTGCTTGCGCTACCAGCTTGCTACCGGTATCCACTTTTTCAACAGAGTCGCCGATCAACTGTTTGATTTCTTTCGCAGCCGAAGCGGAGCGTTGCGCAAGGCTGCGCACTTCCGATGCGACTACGGCAAAACCACGACCTTGTTCGCCTGCACGTGCTGCTTCCACCGCTGCATTCAATGCCAAAATATTTGTCTGGAAGGCGATGCCATCGATGACGCCGATGATGTCGACAATTTTTCTGGATGATTCGGTAATCGATCCCATCGTATCGACCACTTGCGAGACAACCGCGCCACCGCGCACCGCGATATCGGATGCATTGACGGCCAGCTCATTGGCTTGGCGTGAATTGTCGGCGTTCTGTTTAACGGTGGAAGTGATCTCTTCCATCGAAGATGCGGTTTCTTCCAACGCGCTGGCTTGTTCTTCAGTGCGGGAAGATAGATCCAGATTGCCGGCGGCGATTTGTCCTGATGCGGTAGTGATGGTGTCCGTGCCGGTTCTTACCTGGCTGACGATGTTGGCCAAGCTGTCACGCATCTCGCGCATTGCGAACAACATGCTGGTTTGATCTCTTGGGCGCAAGTCGATATCAACGGTCAGATCGCCGGCTGCGATACGTGATGCAACGCCGGCTGCGTAATCAGGTTCACCACCCAACTGGCGTTTGAGGCTGCGCGTAATTAGCGCGCCTAGCAAGATGCCCGAGAAGGTGCTGAAGATCACCAACAAGACCATGATGGCGCGGCTGGAGTCATATAACTGTTCGGTTTCTACATAGGCTTGCGCAGCGCGTGCTTCTTTTTGTGTGGACAGTTCATCCAATACGCCATCGAGCTTATTTGCATGTACACGTGTTTGCGCCATGCTGGCGCTTAACTCTGCGCTGCGCTGTTGCAGCGGTTCTTTCTCAGCGAGTTCTAATGTTTGCCACAGCTCTTTTTCATAATCTTGTGCGACGGCGGCGTATTGTTCAAACAGGACTTTTGCTCTATCGCTGAAAAATAAAGGTTTGGCTTTATCCAGATTGTCTCTGGACGAGGCCAGATATTTTTTAATGTTCTCTTTATTCAGCGTGCGTTCTTCTTGAGTGGTCGACAGCAAAAAATTGCCGCGTGCACGTCCGATGGAGAGCAAGTCGATGTTTGCTTCCTTGATATGCGACAGCCCCAATAACTCCTTGTTATATATGTCGCCAGCCTTGTCGTTGATCAAGCCCATGTCATAGATGCCGATGCCGGCGACGATCGCGCCCGCGACAGACAAGGTCAAAAAGCTGGAAATCAGCTTGGTCCCTACAGTCATATTTTTAAACATGCCATTACTCCCGTTGAATGATGCTGTGTAAATGAGAACCCCCGCTTATTTTGATAAGCGGACGAAGGAAAGGCAGGCATTGCCTTAATTAATTGAGCTTGGAGAGGCGGCGGCAACTCTCCGGTGCCAGAGGTTTAGCTTGCATTTGCATGCGTCCCTCATGAGGCAGAATGAATAAGAAGAATATTTCTTATTCGAAATAATTCTCGGTAATTAAGCGCTATTTCGCAAGAGTTGCCGAGCCATATTTATGGGATATTTGCGAATAAACTTGTGAAATATAGTGAAATATTCTTGTCGTTTCTTTAAGTTTTAGCGCCGCAAAGTGCGATCTTGCACATCACCATTCTTGAAACTCAGTTAATCTTCATGCTTTGCTGCTTCAACATGAGAAAAAGTAATGGGTAATTTGGTGATTGTTCGCCATGGCGAATCACAATGGAACAGGGAAAACCGCTTTACCGGCTGGACCGATATCGATTTGACCGACAATGGAATTCAACAGGCACGTAACGCTGGCCGCGCGCTTGCTGAAGCTGGATTCAGCTTCGATCTTGCCTACACTTCAATGCTGAAAAGAACCATCCGCTCGCAATGGCTGATGCTCGATGAGCTGGACGCGATGTACATCCCCATCGTCAGTCACTGGCGTTTGAACGAGCGGCATTACGGCGCACTGACAGGGCAAAATCGGGCAGAAACGATCAAAGAATTTGGCGAAGAGCAAGTCTGGTTATGGCGTCGCGGCTTCGACAGTCGCCCACCGCTGATGGACAAAGACGATCCGCGTTCGCCATGTTTCGAGCCGCGTTACGACGGCCTCGACCGCGCTTCATTGCCTTTGGGCGAATCGCTGAAAGATACGGTAGAGCGGGTACGTCTGTTTTGGGATGAATCGATCGCGCCCGCTTTGCGCGAAGACAAGAACATCATTATTTCTTCGCATGGCAACAGCCAGCGTGCGCTGGTCAAGCTGCTGGAAGATATGTCGGACGAAGAAGTCTCGCGCTTCGATGTGCCTAACAGCGTGCCGCTGGTCTACAAGCTTGATACGCAATTGCGTGTGCTGGATAGAAGCTCGATGAATATCCCGCATCCGGAAGTGTCGGCGATTCTTTAATCGCATCGCTTGGCTGTATAAAAAACCGCGATCCAGGTCGCGGTTTTTTTATTGTGTGTGAACTATGTCAGAACAGATTTGGTTTCTTTAGTCCGGTTTGGTTAATCCCAGGCGTTCATGCCATTCGGCAATCGATTCTTCAGGATAAATATCAAACTGCTTATCCTGCTTCGTCGCATTGATTTCCACCCACGGTGCTTTGAAGTCCAACATCAGATGCGTATGTTCAGGCGGTATCGGCAAAGGCGTATCGATGGCTGATGCGAATGGATGGATTAACTCTGGCCAAGTTGGATCGTATAACCACAGCGCGCTACCGCAGCGGCGGCAAAAGTGGCGTTGTCCTGTACTGGTATGCGTTCGCTCATCACCGGGGTTTTTGAATTTGGCGTGATAAACGCTGATATCGTCAGCACCTTTTACCTTCATGGTGCTGGCATCGGCGCCCAGATTGATCGCGTAACCGCCACCGCCTTGCGTCTTGCGGCAGATTGAACAGTAGCAGCGTTGGTAGGGATAAGGCGTCGTGCTGTTGACAGAAAAGTGCACTGCGCCGCAATGACATGATCCTTCAAGTTGCATAAGGCCTCCGTGTTGGCAGTTCGACTAAACCATATTGAATGGAGCGTTGCTAGTGTCGATTGGTTCGGCGTATGGCTATTTACTTGACGAAATACTGCAGCGGGAATGTTCGCTAGAACTCAGCGGTAATACTCAAAGAAATCCTTCTTCAAAAATTCTTCCAACTCCGCATTGTCTTGCACGCGTGCCGACAACATGACGACGCGACCCAGGCGGCGCGATTCCCAGCTGAAGTCGCCGGATTGGCGTTGACGGATCAACTCAATCATCTTGCGGACAATGGCGGTGTCGATATCGCCATTCAAGCCAGCATCGATTTCCAGCAACTGGCGCGTAGTGTTGCGGCGGCGCTCATCCCAGCCGCGGAAAATCATTTCTGCCGTGCGTACACCTTTGAATGTCACCTGGAATACGCCGCCACCATCGTTGCGGCCGCGCGATTGCGCTTGCCGCATGCTGTGCTGGATATTCGCTCTGGCAATTGCATTGTCATCCGGCTGTTCTTCGGTTTCTCTATCGTTGCGATCTGGCGTGCCTGCTGCACGGCGACGTTCGCGTGCGTTATTCAGCATGCTCATCATGTCGGTCGGTGCGGCTTCTGGCTGGGCTTGTTGCGGCTGGACCGAGACGACTTTTTCTTGCGGCGCTGGTGTCGGCTTTTTACGCGCGACGTCTTGATCCTTGCGCGCCTTCTCTTTTGGTTTGCCAGCGGCTTTGGTGGCAGGTCGCGTCACGGTGATGGCGGGCGAGGGCGTGGATTTGCTTGAGTTCTCGGCTGGTGGCAGCAACTGTATCGAGATCGGTGCTGTCATCGAGGTGCCGATTTCTTGCGGCGGGGTCGACTGATGCTCCAGCGCAAATAGCAGGATCGCAATATGGAACAACACTGATAGCACTAAACCGATGGTGCTGCGGTTACGTGCGTTGGCAAGAATGGAATTGGACTTCATCTTCGACAGCAGGTGGAAACTGCACACATTATGGACTTCTCTGGGATATTTGTTTCGCCAAATATTGCTCCGCGGATTGTCCGCTACCTATATAAGGCAGTCAGCCCGGCACTAAAGTTCGACAGATTGAATACTTAAGCAGACATCGGCGTCAGCGCAGGTGATTTTCTTCGTACAATGGCAACGCTATTCGCAACTATTGCATGCAATTTTCGCCTGGAAAACAGAATCAAATTGAAAAAGTCACAAGATAAAGTCGCTGCAGATATATTAGCTGCGGATATAAATGGTGATGTGTCTGCTGAGGTATGTGTGGTCTCGCCACCTTTATACATAGTCAAAACTTCTACCATCCACGGCACCGGCATTTTTGCGCGCAGGACTATAGAACCCGGCGCATGCATCGTTGAATACCAGGGCGAACGCATCATGTGGGAAGTTGCACAAGACCGTGCCGATGCCGAAGGCCCGCTCAATCACACTTACTTCTTTAGTCTGAATGATGGCCGCATCATTGATGGTGGCAGTGGCGGTAACGAAGCGCGCTTCATCAATCACTCGTGCGAGCCCAATTGCGAAGCGGTTGAACATGACGATGGCCGCGTCTATATCTATTCAGTAGTGGAAATTGCCGCTGGCGAAGAACTCAGCTACGACTACGCATTGATCTTTGAAGAGCGTCACACGCCCGCCGTCAAAAAGGCATTCGCCTGTTATTGCGGCGCGCCTAGTTGCAGCGGATCGATGTTGATGCCCAAGCGCTCGGCCAGATATCGCGCGCAAAAAGCACTGTCTAAATGAATTAAATCTTAAGTAGAAGCAAAACTCTGAATGAGCAACCAGCTCATTCAAAACTCCCCCTCAAAATACAAAAACGGCATCCGACGGCATCCGGATTTGCCGTTTTCATCGCGTTGCAAAATCCATTTTCATCATCAGTTGCGGCAATGCCGTCAGGGAATTTTGTGTAACAGATAGCAACGTCTTATTGCTTAAAATGATAACTGCTATAAAAAAATCGCATATCCGCATCCGCACATCGTTTCTTCTCAATTCCGCGTTAAATCCTTTATTCATAAGGCTTTCAGAAGATTTCGCGTCGCAATAAAAATGTTAAATTCAGAAATTATAAGTATAACTACGTATTGTTGGGGTGGGTCTACCTACGTATATTCCATCGAAAATTTAACGGGTATTTAACAGTACCTTGAGATTGCTGAGGTTCATTCAACTCACCACGTTTTTTCTGATTTGCGTTTTTATGACGCCGCCGGTTCGCCGGCAACCGGGAATGCCCAACGCTTGGCACAAACGGTAGCGAGATCAGATCAAGCCGGGTTGTTTGCTCCAAAGATGGTTTTTTCATGCAAGCGTGAAGGTGTACATGATCAAACCAAACGTCTTGGCGATTCTTGATCGGATCAGCAAGACGAAAGGCGGAACGGCGATCGACCGGACCACGTAGTGGCTGCCTTAAAACTGAAACCTTGAGAGGCCTTTGCACTTTGCTTAGGCAAATATTTAATCCAAGCATTAGCTGTCTGGCCGCAAGACCAGATGATTGATGGACATGAGGAACACATGATGGCAACTTTTAACGGAGCATCCAAATGAGCGGCGGACCAGCAGTAGCATTAGATAAACCAGTATCCAACAAGCGTTGGTGGCAGCTGGTAGTCGGCGTCATTTGTATGATCGCAACCGCGAACATTCAATACGCATGGACATTGTTCGTTCCAGAAATCCAAGAAACATTTGGCTGGAAACGTGCAGAAATTCAAATCACATTTACCATTTTCGTTCTGGTACAAACCTGGCTCGCACCGATTGAAGGTTACTTCATCGATAAATTGGGCCCACGCCTGATGGTCGCATTCGGCGCGATCTTCATCGGTTTTGCTTGGTACTTGAACTCGCAAGCTACTACTCTGACAGCGTTCTACGTTGGCGCAGTGTTCGGTGGTATCGGCGTCGGTTCGATCTACGCAACATGTATCAACAATGCGTTGAAATGGTTCCCGGACCGTCGCGGCTTGGCAGTTGGCTTGACCGCTGGTGGTTACGGTGCTGGTTCCGCTGCAACGATTTTGCCTATCGCGGCAATGATCGAATCATCGGGCTTCCAAGCAACGTTCTTGTTCTTCGGTATCTTGCAAGGTGGCCTGGCATTCGTTGCTGCATGGTTCCTGCGTTCGCCACTCAAAGGTGAAATTCAAGTATCGAGCAAACTGGTACAAGCTACTCGTGATTACACATTGAAAGAAGCGCTGAACACAAAACTGTTCTGGCTCATGTTCTTCATGTTCATCTGCGTAGTTACCGGCGGCATGATGGCTGTTGCTCAGCTCGGCGTTATCGCTAGCGATCTGGGTGTGAAAGAGTTCGAAGTCGATATGTACTTCTTTGTCATGGCAGCGTTGCCACTGGCACTGATGCTCGATCGCATCATGAACGGTATCTCCCGTCCATTGTTTGGCTGGATCTCAGACAACATCGGCCGTGAAAAAACCATGGTTATTGCGTTCACACTGGAAGGCTTCGGCATTATTGCTCTGGGCTACTTCGGTCACAACCCATGGGCGTTCTTGATCTTGTCCGGCGTCGTGTTCTTGGCATGGGGCGAAGTTTATTCCCTGTTCTCGGCTCTGGCTGGCGATGCATTCGGTACCAAGCACATCGGTAAAATCTACGGCGTGTTGTACACCGCTAAAGGTATCGGCGCATTGTTCGTACCAGTCGGTAACTTGATGATGGAAGCAACCGGCACATGGTCTACCGTTCTGTACACAGTTGCATGTATGGATCTGACCGCCGCAGTATTGGCTATCGTAGCCCTCCGACCAACGCTGGCAAAACACGTCGCGTTGTCCAAGGAGAAGCTCGCGAAAGAGAATGCTGCAGCTGCTGGTAACCCATCAGGCGCACACGCTTAAGTAGTAGTTTCCCCTAGTAGTAAATCGGTCTCAACTTTCAGGGCTCCTTCGGGAGCCCTTTTTTTATTTGGTATCCCATATTCATGGGAGTGCTTACTTATTAGTCATCCAATAATGTGGACTATCTCCGACAAGCGCGGAGAATTAGTTTTATGTGGGAATAAACCTTCGAAAAAAGCTTAAGCTGGCTTGCAGCGTAATTAATTGAACTAGTGCGGCTACAACAGTCGTTGCAAAGAACAAATAAAGCGGTCCGACACGATCACCCAGCGGTTTCTTGGAGTAGGTCAAATGAGTTTAGATAATAAGGACGCTACTGAAGACTTGGCACTGAGTGTCGATGTTCAGGATTGCTTGCCTCAGATAAGCGATAGCGCATTTAATCAGCACTACAAAGCCATCGTGGACTCATCTGATGACGCAGTCATCAGCAAAAACCTCTTGGGAATCGTGACTAGCTGGAACGCTGGAGCGCACCGGCTGTTTGGTTATACAGCCGATGAAATGATTGGGCATTCACTGCTGAAATTATTTCCGCCGGATAAAAAGAACGAAGAGCGATTCATACTCGAAAAAATCATCGCTGGTGAAAAAGTCGATCACTTCGAAACCGTCCGTATCCGCAAGGACGGCAAGCAGCTTGATATCTCTGTCACCATCTCGCCGATCTACGATCAGCAAGGCACAGTAATCGGTGCATCCAAGGTCGCACGCGACATCACCGAGCGTCTGCGTAGCGAAATGAAGGCACAACAGTTCCAGGCGATAGTGCAATCGTCCGACGACGCGATCGTCAGCAAATCGCTGGATGGGATCATAAACAGTTGGAACGCCGGTGCGCAAACCATGTTTGGCTACAGCGCAGAAGAAATGATAGGCCAGTCCATGTTGGTCTTGCTGCCAGCAGATAGACAAGACGAAGAAGCCTCGATTCTTAATCGCTTACGCAAGGGCGAAAAAGTCGATCACTTCGAAACAGTGCGCGTCCGCAAAGACGGCGAGCTAATCGATGTATCTGTCTCAATTTCTCCTATTTGTGATAACACTGGCCGCGTAATAGGCGCCTCCAAGATCGCACGTGATATTACCAATCAAAAGAAAGCGAACGCGCGCCTCGAACTGACCTCACGTGTCTTCACCAACACGAACGAAGCAATTATTGTCACCGATGCGCAATGCATCATCATCGAAGTCAACGAAGCCTTCACTAATATCTCCGGTTACTCGCGCGAAGACGTGGTCGGTTCGTCGCCTATGATGTTCAGTTCCAGTCGTCAAGGGCCAGAAGTATTTATAGACATGGCAAGCAGTTTGGCCATCGACGGCAAATATGAAGGCGAGTTATGGAGCCGTCGCAAAACTGGCGAGAGCTACGCGGGATACTTGAAGGTCAGTGTCGTAAGGGATGCTGACCACAACATCCAAAATTACGTCGCATTGTTTGCTGACATCACCTCTTTGCGTATCAAGCAAGAACAGCTTGAACATCTGGCACATTTTGATGCGCTCACCGATTTGCCGAACCGCATACTACTGTCAGATCGCCTGAATCAAGCAATGGCAGTCAGCCAGCGTACACAAACCTCACTCGCCGTCCTCTATCTTGACCTCGATGGCTTCAAGGAAATTAACGACGAGTATGGTCACAATGTTGGTGATGAAGTGCTGGTTGCCGTGTCAAAGAATATGAAGACTACCTTGCGTAATGTGGATACGCTGGCGCGTATCGGTGGTGATGAATATGCAGTCGTGCTGGCTGATGTACAGGGGCCGCATCAATGCGGTCGCATGGTTGATCGCGTATTACGTGCCTGCGCTGAACCAGTGGTGGTGGATGGCAAGCTTTTGCGAATATCCGCCAGTATAGGGGTCACGATTTATCCGCTGGACAACGTCGATGCCGATCAACTACTACGTCATGCTGACCGTGCGATGTACGAAGCCAAGCAGGCTGGCAAAAATCGATTTCACATCTTTGATTCCGAGCTTGATGCTGAAGTGAAGACGCGCAGCCAGCAACACGAAAGAATTCGGCAGGCATTGAATGCAGAGGAATTTTTTCTGCGCTATCAGCCCAAGGTCAACATGCGCACCGGCGCCATCATCGGTTTAGAAGCATTGATACGCTGGCACCATCCGCAGCTAGGGCAACTGGCACCGGATGCATTTCTGCCCGCGATTGAGTGCCATCCGTTGAGCGAAGAGGTAGGCGAGTGGGTAATGAACGCAGCGCTGAAGCAGATGGATGCGTGGCGCAAGGCCGGGCTTAATATTTCTGTCAGCGTCAATATCGCCGCACGACAATTACAGCAGAAGGATTTTGCGAAGCGTCTGGCTGTTGCCTTGGCCAAATACCCAGAAGTTCATCCGCATGATCTCGATCTAGAGATTTTGGAAACCAGCGCACTGCAGGATATTCATGCCGTGTCAGATGTGATACGCGATTGCCAGCAATGTGGCGTGCGTTTCTCTGTTGATGATTTCGGCACCGGCTATTCATCGCTGACTTACCTCAGACATTTTCCTGCAGAGACGCTCAAGATAGATCACAGCTTTGTCGGCAACATGCTGGAAGACTGCGAAAATCTCGCCATTGTCCAAGCTGTGATTGGCCTGGCAACGGCCTTCCACCGAGATGTGATTGCAGAAGGCGTAGAGACAGTTGAAATCGGTGAAAAATTACTAGAGCTGGGTTGTGAATTAGGCCAGGGCTACGGTATCGCCAAACCGTTGCTGGCTGCAGAAGTCCCGGATTGGGTCGCTAACTGGCGCTCTTACCCGTCCTGGAAATAAGTCTTCAATCGAGATTAGTAAAATTGCGCAGCGACTTTAGTCACTGCGCAATTCAAAAGACAATTAGCCAGCCTTTTTCTTTTCAGCTTCACGCTTGCGCAAGGTCGTGACGTTCTCGCGATTCACGCCCCAGTTATCCATTTCAACTTCATCGATGATGACAAAAGTCGTCGCCGGATTCTTGTTCAATACGCGACTCAGCAAATCGGTCGCACCTTCAATCAAAGCCAGCTTTTGTTCTGCAGTGACGCCTTCACGGGTAATGCGGATATTGACGTATGGCATGGTGAGTTCTCCTTCGGGTTTGGATTAATCGTTCGTTGAATGTTCTCTGCACCGGCGCATTGCCAATGACAGAGAACAATTTTCAAAACAGGCCGACCACTGTTTGCAGTATCAGCAGTGCTGTCTATCTTATTACCAGGTGCCAGCCGTTGCACCGCCATCCACTGCCAGCACTACGCCGGTCGTGAATTGCGATTCGGTCAGGTACAACACTGCATCGACTACATCCTTGGTGACGCCGGTGGTTCCTGTAGGCGCCAAGCGACGGAAGAATGCTTGCGTTGCTTCATCATCGCTATGCATAGGCGTCTTGATGATGCCGGGTGCGACAGCGTTGACCTTGACGTTCGATGCGGCGAGTTCGATGGCGAGGCCGCGTGTTGCATGGTTCAAGCCGCCTTTGATCAGCACCGGCAACAAGGCCGGTACCAATGCATTCGGCTGCATTGCGATGCTCGCAGTGATTGTGACGATGTGGCCTTGTTGATTGGCGACCATGTGCGCGGCTGCTTCCTGCGTTGGGTAGAAGAAGCCCTTCAAGTTGGTATCGACGATCGTGTTCAAATCATCTTCGGTGTAATCGACCACTGGTTTGGCGGTAAAGATGCCCGCGTTATTGATCAGGATGTCGACTTTGCCGAAGGCCGCAATCGCGACTGCGAACAGTTTTTTTGCGGTCGCAGCTTGTGCGATGTCGCCAGCCACCAGCAGAAAGTTTTGTGGCGAGCCTAGTTTTTCCGCTGCGGTTTGCAAGCGCGCCATCGTGCGTGCATTGCCGACCACGTTGTAACCGCGTTTCAAATATTCCTCTGCGATCGCATAGCCGATGCCGCTTGATGCGCCTGTGACGATCACTGTTTTGTTGCTGGTGTTTGGTGCTGTGCTCATTTTCAAATCCTCAATAAAGTATGTAAGTGCGCAGCGCCTTGTTGCTCGAATTCGATACTTGGTACTGCGGCAGCGGGTGGTTTGTGTTCCCGATGTGATGAACTATACTTATGCCGATTGAAGTGATAAATACAGGTTTAAGCAAATTACCTGATACCTGATGTAACTAATGAAAGACGCTGATGAAACGCAATTTCGACGACATTCTGCTGGGTAGCATCGAACTGTTTTGCCTCGCGGCAGAGCTCAGCAGCTTCACCGCTGCGGCCAATGCGGCCGGCGTGACGCCCGCTGCAGTCAGTCGATCCGTCTCGCGTTTGGAAGAGCGTTTAGGCGTGCGTCTGTTTGTGCGCACCACGCGGCAGATTCGTTTGACCGATGCCGGGCGCGTCTACTTTGAGCAGAGTCGGCAAGCCTTGTCGCAATTGGTGGATGCAGAGCGATTGGTGACGGGCGAGCAAGTTGCACCAGCCGGGCTGCTGCGCATCAGCATGCCGACGCCGTATGCGCATTACCGCTTGCTGCCTTTGCTGCCAAAGTTTCGCGAGTTGTATCCCGACGTGCAAGTTGATGTGCACGTGAGTAATCGCAATATCGATTTTGCTGAAGAAGGTTACGACCTCGCGATACGCGGGCGCGCCCCAACTGATTCCAACATGATTGCCCGCAAGCTGGAAGATGCAGAGTTGGTCCTCGTCGCATCGCCAGATTATCTAAGGCGCGCCGGCACACCGAAGAAGCCGGAAGACCTGCAAGCGCATGAATGCATACAGTTTGAATTGCCGAGCACTGGCCGCAAGATCCCGTGGAATTTTCGCGTCGACAAGAAGCCGGTCGATATTACGACGCAAGGGGGCTACTGCTGTTCAGAAGATGTACTGGGAATAGTCACGCTCGCGCGCAGTGGCGCAGGCTTGGTACAAACCTATCGCTTCATCGTGGAGAAAGATTTACAGAATGGTGATCTGGTCGAACTGCTGCCACGCTTTGGTGGCACCTCGCGGCCATTCATTCTGCTGTATCCGCATGCGCGACACATGTCATTGCGCGTGCGGACATTTGTAAATTTTCTGATGGAAAATTTAGGCAAGGATGCTGCGTAATAGCGCGATCGCAAAAGCAATCAGCGCGTAGCTGAGTCGTGCTTACTGCTTCAGCTGCAAGGTCGGTGAGTTCAGAAAGGGACGTGCATCGATAGGGATATCGATGATAAAAGTTGTCCCCGTATCCGCTGAACTATCCGTCACGATGCTGCCGCCATGGCTTTCTGCCACGCTGCGCACAAACGGCAAGCCCAAGCCCCAACCCTGTTCGTTCTCATCAGTTGCAATCTTGGCGCGTTCAAATACCTGGAACACTGATTCCAGTTGATCCGGTGGAATCGGATTACCCTCGTTATGTACCGAGATCAAAATCCGTCCGTGATAGTGATCGATCTTGATGGTGATAGGCGTATCTTTCGAGCCGTACTTCAAGGCGTTGCCGATCAGGTTTTCCATCGAACGCAACAAGGCATCGCGACCCCACCAACCGTTGACGTCTTCGCCGACGACTTCAAAACGTGATCCATAAATCTCAAAAGATTCATCGCATACTTCCTGGATGATTTCCATGATGTTGAAGTTGGTGAGCGTCAGCTTCAGACGCTCACCTTGCTCGAACACCACCGTATCCAGCAACTCGCGGATCATGCGATCCATGCGGCCGACATTTTGTTTGATCTTGTCTGCCATCTCGAGAATGGCTTGCGGATCGTTCGTCCTGAGGATGCGTTCGGCAAACATCTGCACCGCGCTCAATGGGCTGCGCAAGTCATGCGCCAGCGTCGCCACAAAGCGTTCGCGGAATGCACTTTGCACCAGTGAGAATGCCGTTGCCGATTCCTTGATCGTTGCGTCCAGCGTCATGTTGATGATGCGCACATCGCTTTCGACCAGATGCAAACCGTTTTCTGCCAGCACATCAAAGATGGCCGAGCGCAACACCTGATATTCAGAAATGACCGTGCTCAAATCGTAGTTGGTCAAACGCGCGCGTTCGTTGCCATGCTCGGATGCGACTGTCGTTTCCAGCACGCCGTTGCTGGTGCGCGCATATTCTGGCGTCAGCGCTTCGGCAATATTGGCGTACACAACGGGCATCGTATTGACCAGTATCGGCTCGGCCAACACCGCCGCCTTGGAGATACTCGCGCGCATGCGTTTTTGCCATTCGCCCAATACCGCGTCCCGTAATTCCAGCATGCGGATAGAGGTCGGCGATAGTTCGGCGCAATTGATGTTCTTGGCATCGGTACTGGACATGAGGGCTGCTTTTTCAGGGATTAGATCGGGATAGCTACAGAATACACTTCCCCGCTGTTTCATGGATATCAAAGCTGCCAAAAGACAAACACGATCGGCAAAACTGTGAGGGGTTTCACACAAACTGTTGTGAATTTGGACGCTATTATGAACGTCATTTCATTACGGAGTTGGTAATGCCCGTACGCAACTTTGACCGCACCGGCCTGATCGTTTTAGCCTTCGCATGTGCGTTGCATATGCCATACGTCTTCGCAGCCAATCCGCCGGTAGCAATCATGGACGTGATCGCTAAACCGGATCAGGATAAGGTCTACCTGTTGTCATCGCAGTTCGACAGCACCCGCTTTCTGGCGCCACCACCCGATGCGGAAGCTACGCAACGCGAGATTGAGGCGATGCTCGTCCTGCAGAAAAATCGTACACCGCAACAGGTGCTGCAGACGGTCAGTGATCTCAGACAGAGCGTGCTGATGTTTGCTGATGTAATGGGTCCGCAGTTTACGCGTGCCAACCTGCCGGCAACCATCAAGTTATTCGACAAGCTCTACAAGACACAACGTCCCATCAATAGACAAGGCAAGGAAAAATGGAAGCGCGTGCGGCCGCCATTGGCCGATGATCGGCTGACGCCATCCACGCTGTACAAGAGTCATTCTTACCCTAGCGGTCACGCGACCTATGCCTATCTTGCGGGGATTGTTCTAGCCGACCTGATGCCGAATAAGCGCGAGCAAATTTACGACCGTGCCTACGCCTTTGGCGAGAACCGCGTCATCGGCGGGGTGCATTATCCAAGCGATGTCGAAGCAGGGCGCCAACTTGCATCAATGATTGCAGTATTGATCCAGCGGAACCCGGATTTTCAGCGGGACGTCGCAGCGTCGCGTGCGGAATTGCAGGCGCTTTACAAGCAGTGATGATCCCAGATTAAATTTCCAAAAAGAAAGCGAGCATCAGCTCGCTTTCTTTTTGGCTATGCATGTCGCGACTAACTTTGTAATCGCGTCAGCAACTTTCTCTCTAATTAACGCAGAGTGATCACACCACAAGCCAAACGCTTGCCTGCATTGCCGGTCGGCTGTGTTCTGTAATCATCAGGATCGGCGTGCACGATCAAGCCTTTGCCGACGATGCTCGATGCGCCCGATTTGCTGACGTCGATTTCACTCAGCGGGATCGTCATCTGCAACTCAGCCTTGCCATTCGCATCGGCAGTGATGTTACCCAGATCGCCGCCATGACGTTCCGCTTGCATTGGGCTGCCGTGCGGTTTGCCGGTCGGGTTGAAATGGCCGCCAGCGCTCATTGCATCAGGCGCACTGCAATCACCTTTTTCATGAATATGGAAGCCGTGTGCGCCAGGCGGCAAGCCCGTCAAACGCGCATCGACCAAAAGCTGATCACCTTTTTTGATGAAGGACACAGTGCCTTGCGCCTTGTTGCCCTGCGTCGGTTCCATGTTGGCGACAGCTATAGGGCCAGAACTGTTGAAGGTCGAGCAACCGCTAATGGCGACGACGCTCAATAATGCGATGGACAGTTTTTTCATGACGGACTCCTGAGTGGGTTTGCAAGGATGGCATCCGTGATTGAAACGGTTGCCCATATTCCGGTTTTACAGGGTTTGAGAAGTTTATTCGGTTGCTTATCTAACATTAGTGTTTTAAGTGTTTTCCAAAAAGGACTTAACAACACTTATAAATTGAGCATGATCCGGGGCCGTCATTCGTTGTAGTGGCAATCCCATAGAGGAAGTCACGAAAATGGCATGGGCTAACTCTGATGATGCAAAAGAGCGGAGATTTTCGCTGGCCCAAGATTGATCGCCGCGCGCGCTTAATCTTGCGCAAATAGTATCTGCATCTCCTTCGAGCAATATGACCGCATCGATTTGCAAAGCTTTGAATACTTCGATATCGATAGTTATCGGGATACTTGTTTCATCGCGAAGAACAAAATGCCCGTCAAGTAGCAGAGATTCACCTTTTTCTTGTAATTTCTTTAATGCAGAAATTAGCGCTGTCTGATTGTCGTGAACCTCATCAACTCGCTTATTTTCCGACCAAGATTTTGTTCCACGTTCTTCTCTGATTAGTTGGCTAGCAGTCGCGTGCTTAATCCCCAGCTGTTTTGCAGTAGGTGTCGCGAGATATGTCTTTCCTACGCCATGAACACCTGCCACAAAAATTATCATGTTGTTTTCTTTTTGGTGCGTAATTTAGTTTCGAGTTTCCTAATTTCAGGTGGCGTTAAATATCGAAAAGATTGTGGGGCTGAAAAATTTTCTATAATCGTTTGAGGTTCAATAGGCTTGCTAAAACGCTTTGCGTCATCCAGAAAGATTACATAACCCTTTTCTTTTCCTTCGAAATATTGCAGAAGTTCTTGTCGCGTAAGTCCACCGCCATTTTGTGAACAGTGAGTCCAAAGTGTGGCTGGTGCCAATTTCCGAATATCTTTAACTTTTACAATACCGACGAGACGGCAAATAGGCGAACTAGCATAGATCAAAATTACGTCAATTTTCTCCGCCGCCCAACTACGACGTAATTCGACGGTCTTTGTACCAGCAAGGATTAACTCAGCGTACTTCGGCTTAATTGATAAAACTATCGCGTTGGCGCCCTGCGGCACTAAGCAATTTTGAAAATTGATCATCATTGATATTTCTAATGGAAAGTAGTGGACCTGCAATGCCACATTCGTCTTGAAGTTCAGCATAGCTTACGGGATGAGCAAGATGCTCTACCGCTCTAAAAAGAATAACCTTTGTTTCTTTTAGCGCTATGCGTTCGATCTCTTCTTGGCTGTAAACAGTACGGCGACTTACAAGACTAGCGATCTTCGCGGAATCTTTGAGAACTTCGAATTTATCCACTATGCCTATAGTCGTCAAACATTGTTCATCTTGCGTTCTGTAAAAAAGAAGAATATCGCCCGCAACTATTGATTTAACTGGCGCATGGCAGAGATAGGCTAGCTTAATAGCATTACCCGCATTGTTTGTTGGATTAAATAAAAGTGATTGCTTTGGAACGTAATCTGGAAAGAGTGTTTCATGAAATGCGGGCTGAATTGGAACGATAAATTTCTTTACCGCAGTGTCCTGAATAAAATGAGGAAAATATCGTCGCGCATATTCCAGTGGGCTTAATCCTTCCGATTTAGGAGCACATTTCGGGTGAGGTTTCACCATTACGATGTCTTCGTTATACGTCCCTTGCTTTGAAAAACCAAAATCTTCAAGCAGCCTAATTAGAAAATCTTGACGTTCTTCGTTTGCATGAATAAATAAATTTTCACAAGCGTTGCTGGAGGCGTGTCGAAAAGCCATTTTGAGGAATAACTCACCTATCTTGCGTCCGCGGACGGATTCTCCAACTTTGAAAGTGCAAAGCTTAAGAGCATTCCCATGGAGCACTTCCTGGTCATCGTTGATAGTTTCATTTTCTTGCGATGCGTAAATACAAATTGCAGAAAGTTTGTCCGTCTCATCTTTGTATATCCAAGCGCGCCGTCCATCACTTGCCTTCTCTCGAAACCATTTATCGAAAGGTTGATACCCGTCCCTAAGACTATTAAAGAAATCATCCCTTAAATTAGGCGTCAGGCTATGTAGTGGTACGTCTTCAATATTGGGAATTTTGACTTTTGATTCAAGTAGCCCACTTAACCAATTTTGGGCCATTTGAATCGTATACACCCTGTCAGCTAATCCTTTACTACGTGCTTTAGCATGAATACGTTTGTCTTCTGTAATAAGTGCGTGAGCTGCATCGCATTCCATGGCATAAAGAATTTCGTTGTCGCATGCGTCATTTTCCGATGTATTTTCCGTATTCCATGGGCATGGTGCCGGATTATCCAGTTTTGAATACTGGGATAAACGATGCAAACTTGTCTCGCGTCTTTTGTGATCCGTATCACGTAGAAGATCGCGAATCGTTGCCGGGTGGTAGATCAATTGATGACCACCGATTCCGGCTAGACGAACAAAATCAATCAGACTTGATTCAAGAACATGATTTGAATCTTGTAAGGGTATTAGGATGTTTGTATCTAGTAGAAATCGAAGTCGCAGTGCCAAGCTTAAGTCTCCATCTTGATTGCTTTTGTAGACTGCAGAATAGCTGAGGATTATTAAGGAGACGCCGCAAAAATGCTGGTTTTGGCTGTAATTTCACAATTTATAACTTTTGATCCCATATATATGGGATGCCCTTATGCCATGTAGAAGAATAGGCTGCTCTGCCGACACATTTGATGTCGGGTAAAGGAGACAGGATGAAATACGCAATAATCGCCTTAACGCTTTTGAGCAGTGCTGTATTCGCAAAAGACGTTCATGTCGACGGATACACGCGCAAAGACGGTACGTATGTACAACCCTCACATCGTAGTACTCCCGATAACAGTCAATACAATAATTACGGCACGCAAGGGAATGTGAATCCATACACCGGGCAGCAAGGCACCATACAGCCTCAGCAGAATTACCAGCCATATAACCCACAGCCTACAAACCGTGGGGCAAATTCTATTTGTCCATATGGTCAGCGGTGCTGATTTTAAGCATGCTTTATTAAGCCGCCTTGGGCGGCTTTTTTTTGCCCCCTCGTTTTGTAAGCATGCGCGCCTGTAACGCGTGAGGGTTTCAAAGGTTGTATCGAATGAACACGTTTTAAGGAATATTGAGTGCCAACAGAGTAAACTACGCCCCATCTTTCGCATTTCCGCGATACGACCATTCTTGTGAGTACTTATGTCTGAAGCATCCTTTCCCCTATTTGCCGACCTTAACCTGAGCGAGCCGCTGTTGCGCGTGCTGAAAGAGCTGGGTTACGAGGCGCCGTCGCCTATTCAGGCCGCTACGATTCCGCTGCTGCTGGATAACAAAGATGTGCTGGGGCAGGCGCAGACCGGTACTGGCAAAACGGCGGCGTTCGCGCTGCCTATCTTGTCCCGTATTGATATCAAACAAACCACGCCGCAGGCTTTGGTGCTGGCGCCTACGCGTGAGTTGGCGATCCAGGTGGCGGAGGCTTTTCAGCGTTATGCGTCACATATTCCCGGTTTTCACGTGTTGCCGATTTATGGCGGCCAGAGCTATGTTTCGCAATTGAGCGCCTTGCGCCGTGGCGTGCATGTGGTTGTCGGTACGCCGGGTCGCGTGATCGACCATCTGGAAAAAGGCTCGCTCGATCTGTCCAAGGTCAAGACGATGGTGCTGGATGAGGCCGATGAGATGTTGCGCATGGGCTTTATCGACGATGTCGAAAAGATCCTGCAAAAAACGCCGGCATCGCGCCAGACCGCCCTGTTCTCGGCGACCATGCCTTCCGCCATCAAACGCATTGCAACAACCTATTTGCGCGATCCGGAGTTGATTACCGTCGCTGCCAAAACCGGCACTGCCGACAATATTCGCCAGCGTTACTGGCTGGTCAGCGGTATGCAAAAGCTGGAAGCGCTGACCCGCATCCTGGAAGCGGAAACCTTCGATGGCATGATCATCTTTGCGCGTACCAAACTGGGTACCGAGGAACTGGCGACCAAATTGCAGGCACGCGGTTTCTCTGCTGCGGCAATCAATGGCGACATTCAACAGCAACAACGCGAGCGCACCATTCAGCAACTGAAGGATGGCAAGATCGATATCCTGGTGGCGACTGACGTTGCCGCGCGTGGTCTGGATGTTGAGCGCATCAGCCACGTGATTAATTACGACGTACCGCACGATCCGGAAAGCTATACCCATCGCATCGGTCGTACCGGTCGCGCTGGCCGTAGCGGCGAAGCGATTTTGTTCATTGCGCCACGCGAACGCAATCTGTTGAAAGCGATTGAGCGCGCGACACGCCAGCCGATCGCCATGCTGGAATTGCCGACTGTCGAAGCGGTCAACGATGTGCGTATCTCGAAGTTCAAGGAACAGATTGCAGAAACGATAGCGGCTGGCGGACTGGAAATTTTCCATTCGCTGATTGAAGACTACGAGCGCGAACACAATGTGCCAGCAGTCGAGATCGCTGCAGCGCTGGCTAAAATGGCGCGTGGCGATGTGCCACTGGTGATCGACAAGAACAAACCAGCACCGCGTGAATCATGGGGCAGCGATAAGCCAGTATCTGGCGGTCGCTTTGAACGTGCAGAACGTTTTGAACGTAATGACCGACCAGAACGTTCGGAAAGATTCGAACGTCCTGAGCGCGCAGAACGCAGCGAACGCACAGCCGCTCCGCGCAAGGAACGCGTCGCGCGCGCACCGGATGAAGGCATGCAAACCTTCCGCATCGAAGTCGGCCACACGCACGGCGTCAAGCCGGGCAATATCGTCGGCGCGATTGCGAATGAAGCGAACCTCGATTCCAAATACATCGGTCGCATCGAAATCTACGACGACTACAGCACACTCGATTTGCCGAACAGCTTGCCGTCCGACATGCTCGAACATTTGAAAAAAGTCTGGGTCGCTGGTCAGCAATTGAATATCACTGCAGATGGCGAAGCGGCAACCTCTTCACCGTCATCAGCGCCTGCACCTAAAAAAGCAGCACCGGCGCAAGTGCCGTTCTCGGATCGCCCAGCACGCAGCGATTTCGCCGCGCATTTTGACAAGCCTGCGCAGACCGAGCGCCCAGCACGCACTGAGCAACGTTTAACTCCCGCCGTTGCAGCGTCCGTTTTCAAGGAAAATGGTGAGAGCGACGAGCCTTCGGTGAAAGAACCGGGCGCGCAAAAGAAAGAACGCACAGCACAGAAAAAAGCTGGCGCAGTGGATATGGAAGCTTTCCGTATCGAGGTTGGTCACGATCACGGCGTCAAGCCAGCCAACATCGTCGGCGCGATTGCGAATGAAGCAGGGCTGGAAGCCAAGTACATCGGCCGCATCGAAATCTTCGAACGTCACACTCTGCTCGATCTGCCTGCCGGTATGCCGGATGAAGTTTTCGCTCAGTTGAAAAACGTTTCCATCGCTGGCAATCCTTTGCGCATCAGCCATTCTGGCTTGCGTCCGATGGAAGACAAGACCTTGGACAAGCGCGTGACGATTGCGCCACCAAACAAAGGCGGCGATAGACGTGTCGCTGAAAAAGCGCGTGGCGGCAAACCAGTATCGAAACGAGCAGCTGTTGCCAGCGGCAAGTCCTACGATGCACCGCGTTCGCCGTCCAAACCATCGACCGGTCCTTCCGGCAAACCGATGATCAAGCTGGGCAGCAAACGGAAGTAAGTAGCAATAAGTACGCGGTGACACGCCAGCCTTAAGTGGCATCGCTGAAATAAAAAAGAGGACGATTAATTCGTCCTCTTTTTTTGTCTGTCGTTTTGATAAAGACGATTATTCGATAGCACGTATCACTCGCGCCGGATTGCCGACCGCGACCACATTTGCTGGAATATCCTTGGTCACAACAGATCCCGCACCGATGATGCTGTTCTCGCCTATCGTCACGCCCGCCAGCACGATGACGCCGCCACCCAGCCAAGCATTGTCGTGAATCACGATCGGCTTGGCCGCCTCGTATTTGGCGCGGCGTAATTCGATGTCGATAGGATGTGTCGGCGTCAGCAACTGCACGTTTGGTCCCATCAATACGTCTTTGCCTATCGTGATGGGCGCCACATCCAGCGCCATCAAGCCGTAGTTGGCAAACGAGCCTGCACCTATCGTGATGTACTTGCCGTAATCGACAAAGAAGGGCGGCTTGATGTGCACATCGGGCGCGACCGAACCCAACAATTCTTCCAGCACTTTGTGCGCGTCGGCGAGGTTGATCGCGTATTGCTTTTCATATTCGCGCATCAGTAAGTAAGCGCGGCGCGAAGCTGCGGCCAGTTCGGGATCGTCGGCCAGATACAGATCGCCGCTTTGCATCTTGTCGCGCTGGCTGCGCGGATCGTCTGGTGTTGCGCTCGGTTTTGCGTTTGGTTGTTCGGGCATATCGGAACTCCTGGATTCGGGTTTGCCGCAAGGACATTGCGCTAGTGACAAATTATTAATCTGCTTATCCATTAAGGTTCTTGATCGGGCCGATGGTTCCTTGCTTGGTGCTCAGTGGCTGTTGCGACGGCAGTTGATGCGGCTGGGAACGGGAATTTGCAGCGCAGGACTTTGTGGCGGTTTTGCCTAAGTGCATCGCCTAATCGCGGCTATTTAAGGGCAGGTACTTGAAACATGCCGGCAGCATGAGTACATTTGAGTGTGTGTAGATTCTGTTTCCCGCTGTACCGATCATCAAGCGCGATGGTTGGAAATCCCCAAGCGAGGTAATGATGGACGTCTTACTGTACGCACTTTTTTGTCTGCTCTTGCCGCTATGGGTATTCGGCGGTTTGTATCTCGCGGTAGAGGCGAGCGAAATGGCCAAGCAACACTACATCAAGGTCAAGGCGAAAAAGTAAGGCGCACCGCAGATCCTTGCTCTCATTCTTCAAGATTCTTTAAAACCGCGCGACTTTTAATCAAAGCCGCGCGCGTTTCGTTTACATCCCCATTATTCAAAGTTTGCACTTACTTACGTTGAAGTGATTGCACAGCTTTCTTCAGAGTGACATCGTTTGGCCCCAATATTTGAACGATGCGATTGTTCGCATCTATCAAGACGATGCTCGGGATCTGTCGAATGTCGAATGCGCGGAAGATTCTGCCGCTGGCGTCCAGCGCTAATGGCATCTCGATTTTTTCCAACTTTTGATAGTCGAGCAAATCCTGTTCGCTCGCCCACAAACCAGATGCGATAGCGAGCCATTCGACGTTGCCGGTTTTGGCGAGTTGTTCGGCTTCCAGCCGTACGCGTTTGCAGGCTTGCGAAACGGCAGGGCGACTTTGTGCCAAATACGATTCGCACCACGGTGCGGTGAAAACCAAGGCGCGCGGTTTGCCGCTAGTCGTCGCCAGCGATATGGTTTTGCCATCAGTAGTTGTGATGTTCAAATCGGTGACCACATCGCCGGGTTTGAGTACGGCTTGTTGCGCAGGTTTGGCACCTGAGCGTCGCGCTTCAGTCGCGGCAGTTTCGCCAGCCATCACGCGTTTGAGCGCGGCGTGGAACTTGTCATCTTCCAGATGGCCGATGTGCGCGATGCGGCCATCCGTGTCGATCAATACATGCGTTGGCGTCACGCGCACATTGAAGGCAGCAGCGAGATCGCCGTTATCGATGACGATAGGCATGTGCATCGCAATCTTCTTTTTGAACTCGCGCACGGCGGCTTCGTTGTCGCTAAAGCCCGCATTGACGGCGATCACCTTGATGCGCTTGCCATCTTGTTGATAGATTTTCTCAAAGCCGGGCATTTGCTCGCGGCAAGGTATGCACCAGGTTGCCCAGAACTTCAGGTAGATCGGCTGTTTGCCATACAACTTGCCGAGAGCTATGGTTTTGCCATCGATGGTTTTAAGCTTTAGATACGGACCTGGCGCGCCGATGAGCGATTGCCCGGCGCTGCGGGCGCGAGACTCGCCTTCGTTGACGACGGCGGGTTTGGCTGTATCAAGACTTTCTTGCGTGCGTTGCGACTGCTTATCTTTGCCGGTAAGGTCAGCTGCTTGTGACAGTTGCAGGGTGCTTGCGCACAGCAAAGCGACGCAACTTAGGACGAAGAGAATGATGTGTTTTTTGATGAAAGTCATATTGCCAAGCTCCGCATGCCGACATTGCCGGCGGTTGAATATGGATGGAGGGAATACTTGTCCACTAATGGGCGACGAATTAATTTGCGCTGACGGACTGCGACAATTTTTCACTTAATTGCGGACGCACTTCATCGACTGCTTGCGCCACTGCTTCCGGCCCAAAGGCCAAACCTTGCAGCGGGAAGAAGTGCACATCGCTGATGCCTATCGATGCCAGCGCATATTTCAAATACGGCGTCAGGAAGTCAGCTTGCTTCGCACGTTCACCCACATGGAAACTGCCTGAGCTGACCAATACAAACGTTGGTCGGTCTTTCATCAGGCCGACCTTGCCTTGCGGCGTCGCGTTGAAGCTGCGGTTGATGCGGATCACATGATCTATCCACAATTTCAACGCAGCTGGCACCGTGAAGTTGTGCATGGGCGTGACGATGAATAGCAGATCGTGTTGTTCCAGTTCTGTGATCAGGCGCTCCGACCAATCGAACTCTTTTGCATCGTGCGGAGTGTGCGAGGTGATGGCCGTCGCATACTCGCGGCCTATAGGCGGAATCGGTGTTCGCACTAAATCGCGTTCGGTGATTTGTACATTGCTGATGCCTGATGTGGCTATCGTTTCGGTCGCGAGTTGGTAGCCGTGGCTGGCATCGCTGTGCGGGCCGCTGTTCAATAACAAAATGCGTGTCATGTTGTTGAGTCCTATTTTTGTAATTGCGTTTGTTTAAGCGGTTCGACGAAATGCATGCCTTGCGCAAGCAAGCCCTGACGGAAATAAAAGCGCTGCGCCAATGCCATGTGCAAGCCGGTATCCAATACAAAGTTTTCGCAATTCAATGCTATCGCTTGTTGCCGCGCTGCTTGCAGCAAACGTTCGCCGACGCCAGAGCGATGCAGAGATTTTTTCACCACCAGATCATCGACGTAAACAAAGCGACCGTATAGTAAATTATCCATCTGGCGATAACCGGCCAGGCCGACGATGGCGCCGTCGCTCCATGCGGCGAGCAGGCGATAGCCTTGTGTGCGCTGGTGATCGATTTGCACCGCGTACGTTACGCGATCGCGCAGATGCGGTCGCAATTCTTTCATCACGGCGAACGATGCTTCCAGATCATCTGTGCTGTGTTCGATGTGACTGATGTCCACCAGAGACTTCATTGTTTTCTCCAAAAAGTGCGCCGCACTATCGATGCGATGATTCTGTGACACTTGAATAAATCATCGATAGAACGGACGCGAACAGAATTGCATTCTGTTCTGTAAGACGATTATTTCGACGCTTGCGATTTGCTGAGCCATGCTGCAAACGTTGCGCTGCCCAAACGTGCTTCGCCTGTTGGCGTCAATGATTGATCGTTGAGTTGTGCGCCGTAATAAGCGGCGTTGCCATCAGGTACGACGACGCGCTTGTCCTTGAGTGCGGTCAAATAACGCTTCATCAATTCTGCGAGGCCAACTTTTTCTGGCCCAGCCACATCGAAGGTGTCGTTGATGGGTTGCGCTAGTGCCGTGTCCGATACGATAGCGGCTATGTCGTCGGATGAGATCGGTTGTACGTGCGCTGGCGACAAGCGAATTTCGTTGCCGACGGTGCCGTATTGCGCGATGCCGCCGAGGAATTCAAAGAACTGCGTTGAACGCACGATGGTGTACGGCACTTTGGCTGCCTTGATCAAATTCTCTTGCGCCATTTTTGCGCGGAAGTAGCCGCTTTCCAGCATGCGTTCGGTACCAACCACGGATAAGGCGATGTGATGTTTGACGCCAGCTGCTTCTTCCGCTGCGAGCAAATTGCGACCGGAAGTTTCAAAGAAGTCGAGCACGGCTTGATCTTCGAATGATGGCGAGTTACTCAAATCGATCACGACTTGCGCGCCCTTGACTGCATCCGCCAATCCCTCGCCGGTTAATGCGTTGATGCCGGTGCTGGGTGCGCCTACCAATACTTCATAGCCGAGCTGGCGAAGATTGGTGACCACTTTGGAGCCGATCAGGCCACTGCCACCGATAACAAGAATTTTCATGTAAACCTTTTTCATACGCCCGCTTACAGGCGAGGGATTGCGAATAGTTACTAAAGATGCCGCGCGATTACACCGGCATTTTGCGGAAGGCGATGGCAAAACGATTCCAGCTATTGATCGATGTGATCAGCGCAGTCAGTTCCATCAATTCTGCATCGGTGAAGTGAGGGCGAACTGCTTCCCATACTGAATCGGGTACGTGGTTTTGCGAAACCAGTGTCAGGGATTCTGTCCATTCCAGCGCAGCACGTTCGCGGTCGTTGAAGAACGGCGTTTCGCGCCATGCGGAAACCGTCGCTAGGCGACGTTGTGATTCGCCTTCCTTCAGCGCATCGGTGACGTGCATGTCGAGGCAGAACGCGCAGCCGTTGATTTGCGATGCGCGCAGACGGACCAATTCTTTGGTCAGGATTTCGATGGTGCCTTTGGCGAGTTGGTTTTCGACGGCTATCAAGACTTTCATGATGGCTGGATCGGCGGTGTAGAAGTCGAGGCGAGTTTGCATGTGGTGCTCCTTGTTGAGGTGAATCGGGTTGAGTGAATTGCGTTTCCTTGATGAGTAGTATGCGAATATCATGGCCATGTTAGAAGGGCCAAGAAATGCAAAAAGGACTAGTCCATGAAAACCGCCACAAATAAGCCCGAGCTTGCGCTTGATCTGAGCATCGACCGCACGCTGCAACTGCCCATGTATCTGCAGATTTGCCAGCGCTTCAAGACGGCGATCGAGCAAGGACATTTGCATGCGGGCGATCGCGTACCGGCAGTGCGGGCGCTAGCGACCGAACTGAATCTGGCGCGCGGCACGGTGGAAATGGCTTATCGCATCTTGACCGACGAGGGATATTTGCAAGTAAGAGGCGCGGCTGGCACCGTCGTCTCGCCGACCTTGCCGCAACCGGCTGTACTGAAGCCGCCTACGCCGCTACCCGGGCAAACGATGGCGGCGATTCTCGATCACGATGGCAAGGCACCGAAGGCGCTGCAACTGGGTTTGCCTGCGCTCGATGCTTTCCCGCGCAAGGTGTGGAACCGGATCGTTGCGCATCGCTTGCGCGAAAGCGAACCGGCTCGACTGGCGTATCCGGCGCCGGCCGGTTATGAGCGTTTGCGTGAAAAGATTGCGACTTATCTGGGCGTATCGCGTGGCGTAACTTGTTTGCCGGAACAGGTATTTATCACGACGGGTTTGCGCACAACACTGGAGCTGACACTCAGCAGTCTTTCTACCGTCGGCGACGAGTTCTGGTTTGAAGATCCCGGCTACATTCTGGCGCGCCCGTTTTTGCAAAATGCAGCAGTCAAGATCGTGCCGGTGCCTGTTGATGAAAACGGTTTGATGGTCGAAGAAGGCAAACGCCTCAGTCCGTATGCGAAGTTCGCGATGGTCACGCCTTCGCATCAAAGTCCATTGGGCGTGACGCTATCGCTGGAACGTCGGATGGCATTGCTGGAATGGGCGAGTAGTGCGGGCAGCTGGATTATTGAAGACGATTACGACAGTGAATTTCGTTATCAAGGACGGCCGCTGCCAGCATTGAAAAGTCTGGATCGCAATGATCGCGTGATTTATGCGGGCACGTTCAGCAAAGTACTGTTCCCGGGTTTGCGGCTGGCGTATGTGGTCGCGCCTGCCAGTGCAGTCGCACGTTTTCAGGCGGTATCTTCCAACTTGAATGCTGGTTGCCCTTATTTGTTTCAAGCCGGCGTGGCTGACTTTATCGCCGAAGGTCATTTCTCACGCCATCTTAAAAAAATGCGCCTGCTGTATGCAGAACGTCGCGCGGTCACGCAGCGTGTTTTTCAGGAAATATTGGGCGACCGCATACGTATCGATTTGCGTCCTGGCGGTTTGCACATGCTCGCGCAGCTGGCAGATCACGAAGACGATGTGATGATAGCGGAGAAGGCGCGCGAACTTGGCCTGGCGACGCATGCTTTATCGCGGTGGTATATCAATGCCAAATCGCAGCAAGGATTGTTGCTGGGTTTTGCGAATGTGGTTGATGAAAAAGATGCGCGACGCATTGCGCTGAAACTCAAACAGGCGATGGAATAAGAAGGTGTATTTATTTTTAAATACGTTTTTACAATCGCATCATTTCAATAAAATTCAATGGCATAACGGCCGCAATGATTTGCTTAATTTTTAAGCAAATGTGAAATGAGGTTCAGAGTGGATTTAACCTTGTTTCGCCCTTGAATTAGATTGCTATTCAAATCGTTTTCTTTCAAGAATCATAGTCAAAAAATAGCGATGGATAGTGGCTCTACACGCTGAACTATCTGCGCTTAGTCGCGCTCTGATGTGGCGGGCCGTGCAGCTGTTTTTTTTCGATGTGAGTTTGGCCCAGCAACTTCATTTCGTTAATCACAGTGCGACACGCACAATTTATCGCGAGGCTATCCATCATGACCATGACTATCGTTTCCTTCTATATCGACTTCACCAAAACATTCAAAGAGTGGTTCGCCAACGTAGATATTTACAACGGCTTGAGCCAGGAAGATAAACAGGACTTGATGAATTGGTAGCGTCAGGATGGAGCGCCGGATTGGCAGCCCATCGCTCTATTGAAAATTTGCTTAAGTGGATGAGCGATCTTCATTTGGAAATGCAATCGCGCCCAAAATTACCAGCACGCACAAAGCACCAAGCGCTTGCAGCATCAGCGTAAAACCGCCACGTTCATGCAGCGTCGCAACCAGGCCAACCGACGCACCCGCTGCGGTAAAGCCGAGGAAGTAGCGCACTGAATAAGCGCGTGCTCGCCATTCGTCGCTGGTGTATTTTCCTATCATCGCGTCGTTGACGGTGATTTGGCCAAAGATGCCGATGATGATGCCTATGCATACCAAGACCAGCGGCACGCCGGATAAAGCTGCGCCGAAGAAAAGTAGTGGCGCAAGTATCAGCGCGAGCGGCAAGAACAATGTTTTGAGCGAATGCTTGTCGAGCAGATGACCGATGATGTACTGCGCGAGTGCGCCAAATACATACGTGCCTGCTGCGATGACGCCGAGCAGCGCGGTGTTGGTGGTCAGATCTGATAAGCGTTCTTCAAACAGTTTTGGCAAGGCGACGGTCAATGCATTAAACGTCGTCGAGCTGGCGATGATCGTGATGACCAGCGCTGCGATGACGCGCCACATTGCTTCCTTCGATACGCGTGCTGCTGTGTGATTGGCCGCTTTGCGAACGCCGCGCGCTTCATGTTTCACTTTGTTAGCGAAGAAAATCCCGATGGCGATGGCCGCAAAACCCGGGATTGCGAATGCCCAACGCCAGCCTATGTATTGGCACACGACGCCTGTGATCAGCGCCGATGACGCCACGCCAAGATTGCCCCACACGCCATTGACGCCGACTTCACGGCCGAGTTTTTCCGCATGCGAAACCAGCATCGCAGTACCAACCGGATGGTAGATCGAGGCGAACAGGCCAACTGCGAGCAGCGCCATGCTGAGTTGTTGCGGCGTTTGCGTCAGACCGACAGACATCATCGCGAGTCCAATGCCGATAAAGAAAATCACCATCATGTGACGCCGACTCCAGCGATCGCCCAGCCATCCCGTGAGTAGCGAGCCAGCACCAAACGCGATAAAGCCCGGCGTCGCATAAGGCAGCAGATCGGCATAACTCATATTGAAAACCGGAGCCATGACGATGACGGCCGCGGCGAATACCAGCATGGCGTAATGGTCGATGAAGTGAGCGATGTTGATGTAAGCGATAACGGTGCGGGGATGGTTCACGAGCAGGCCTTTCTAAAAGAGTGCTGCTAGGTTAATCTGACCGCTCATCGACTGGGAGACAAGCAACATCGCCGAAGCGCCAAATTGTTTGCGCACGACCGAGCTTGAGAAATACATGATTATTGGCGCCACCTCTTATCCGCGCGGCACGCATTTGGGCTTGCATGTACATCGCGAGGCGCAACTGCTGTTCGCGTCCAGCGGCATCATGCAAGTGGCGACGCCGAAAGGTCGCTGGCTGGTGCCGCCTGCGCGCGCGGTGTGGCT
Source organism: Herminiimonas sp. (assembly GCF_030655415.1). Next base: position 159,136 of record NZ_JAURVN010000006.1, read on the forward strand.
ACCGCCCGGCATCGAACATGCGGTTGATGTGCTGGCCGATATTGAAATGCGCGCCTTGCTGGTTCCTGCAGATTGGCTGGCCGCTCATCCAGAAGCGTCACGTTTGAATCGCGAGTTCGTCGTCACGGTCGGCCCGTTATTGCGCGAAACCATACTCGCCGCGTTCAAGCATGCTGCAAATGCGAAGCGCATTGATCTGTTGGTGGAGGTTGCCTTGTTCGAACTCGTTGAGGATGAAGATGCGGCGACCTTCGTCCCTTTGCCTAGCGATCCGCGGGCGCGACGCGTGGCCGACATGATCCTCGCAGATCCGGCCAATGACAGAGATCTTGAATTGCTCGCGCATGCGGCAGGTGCCTCAGCGCGTACCATCACGCGACTGTTTTCAGCGGAAACGAATTTGACCTTCAAGGAATGGCGACAACGCGCACGCATCATGGCGGCTGTTGAAGCTTTGGGCAGTGGCAAAACATCGATCAAACAACTGGCGGCGCAACTGGGCTTCAGCAGCGTCGCAGCCTTCGGTCACGCGTTCCGGCAGATCATGGGGATGACGCCGAGCGAAATGATGCGTCGCTCGGCCGGAAAAGATTGATAAATTTTTATGCTGCCATCAACGATACATGCGCCGCAACGATGCGCCAACCTTGCGGGAGTCGCAGCCAGGTGTGGCTTTGTCTACCGATGCGGGCTTCGCCTTTACGCGTGAACTCAGTATTGGCAGTGGCAAAGTCACGACCATAAGTAGTGATGACGGTATTCATCAAATCGCGTTCCAATCCCTTCGATGGACGCGCCAAGCGAAACGCGCGTATCGCCTCGTAACCGAGAAGATTTTCACCGACGCCATAACGCAGCGTCGCTGGATTATTCCAAAACAATTCATCCAGTACGGCGACATCGTTGCCGGTGAGTGCAGCGTCATAGCGCATGAATGCTGCAGTCACTTCGGCGACTACTTCTGGCAGATTGATTTCTTGTTCCATAAGGTGATTCCTTTTAATTCGCGACTGACCTTGCGATTTTCTGCGAACAGTCTAGCGAGTGCTGAAATAAATCGATAATTATTTTTCAGGCCATTGGATCGAAGCTCACGAAACGCGACGTGGATCGTGAAAAATTTACACGCTCTGCACACAGATACCAAACCTGCATCACTTCAACTTGTGCTGGTGTTCATCCTCGGCAATACTGCATCTTCATTTCATCACGATCCGATCGCTGGCACGCATGTCCATTCTGAAATCTGCAAATTACCGACTGGTTTTGCCGCTCATTGCTGCGCTCGTCGCGTGTGTCATTTTTATTCTGGAGCCACTTTCGCTGCAGACGCTGCGCAACGGCGTATTCGATCAATATCAACGATGGCATCCGCGGGCGTATCAGGATGCAGGCGTACGGATTATTGATCTCGATGATGAAAGCCTGAAGCGAGTAGGTCAGTGGCCTTGGTCGCGTGCGCAAGTTGCCACTTTGGTGACGCAACTTAAAGCCGCTGGCGCCGACAGCATTGCTTTTGATGTGTTGTTTGCAGAACCGGATCGTACGGCGCCATCCGCGATGCTGCGTGGTTGGAATTTATCTTCAAGCGTGGCCGCGCAAGTCGCCTCTTTGCCAGATCCGGATGCGCAGTTTGCGCAGGCTTTGCGCAATAACAAAACTGTTCTGGGAATCGCCGAAGCGCAACAGGTCGGCACACTGCCAGCGCAACACTTCGGTGTCGTCACGAAAGGTTTGCCCGCCGAGCAGTGGCTGCCAAAATTATCCGGAACCGTATCGGCGTTACCGCAACTGGCCGACGCCGCAGCAGGGAATGGCGCGATCACTTTTATCCCTGATGCCGACGGCATCGTCCGTCGCGTGCCGCTGATGGTGAATGCAAACGGTGAGCTTTTGCTTTCTCTCGTATCCGAATTACTGCGCGTTTCTGAAGAATCGCGCAATGTGATCATTCACAGCGAATCCACAGGCATCAATCAATTCGATATCGGCAAGTTGCGTGTGCCAACTTCGGCAGACGGCCAGTTCTGGATTCATTTCACACGCACGGCACCGGGCCGCACTATTCCTGCATGGCAGGTCATGACGAACGCGCTACCGAAAGACAGCTTGCGCGGCAGCCTAGTGTTGGTCGGCACGTCGGCGCAAGGTTTACAGGATCTGCGCTTCAGTCCTTTGGGCGGCGTGATTCCGGGTGTCGAGATCCACGCGCAGGCACTGGAACAAATCAAAACCGGTCATTGGTTGCAACGCCCGCAGTGGGCTTCTGCGCTGGAAGCATTCGTCATGCTCGCCGGCAGCATCGCCTTGTGCATCCTCGCATGGCGCGCATCTGCCATCGTCTCAGCGGCGGGCGCGCTGCTATTGCTCATTTGCCTGAACTGGGCTGGCTGGATCGCATTCAGAGATCATCGGCTGTTGCTGGATGCGGTCATGCCATCCATCGGTATCGCCATCACTTACGTGCTCGCCAGCGTAGCGCGACACATGGCAACAGAAGCGAAGCAGCGTTGGATACAACAAGCCTTCGCACGCTATGTGTCGCCGAATCGCGTTGCGTATCTGATGTCGAATCCTGACGCGCTGGAGCTGGGTGGGCGACGTCAGCAATGTAGTTTTATCTTTACCGATCTGACCGACTTCACCGGTCTGGTAGAAAGCAATAGTCCGGAAACAGTTGTCGCTTACTTGAATGAGTATCTCGATGGCTTGATAGAGATTGCGTTCCGATACGAGGGAACCCTGGATCGCATCGTCGGCGACGCCGTAGCAATCATGTTTTCAGCGCCGGTGCCGCAAGCGGATCATCCTGCGCGTGCCTTGAAATGTGCTTTGGAAATGCGTCGCTATGCGCAACAGCATGCCGCTGCACTGCGAGAAAAAGGAATTGCATTCGGCAGCACGCGTATTGGTCTGCATTGCGGTGAAGTCGTCGTCGGCAATTTCGGCGGAGGCACTATTTTTGATTATCGTGCAATGGGTGATGCGGTCAACATAGCGGCGCGACTGGAAACACTGAATCAACATCTGGGCACGACGATGTGCGTGTCCGGTGCTATCCGTGAGGTGTGTTTGGATGTGCCTATGCGTGCGGTCGGACAGGTTTTGTTGAAAGGCAAATCCCAATCTATCGCAGTGTATGAGCCGTTGACGGAAGCAATGCTGGACAACGTGAGCCCGCACCATCAAGACGCAGAATATGACGCTGCGTTTGACTTGTTAAAGCAAGAAGATGCGTCGGCGCTCGCGGCTTTCGCGCACTTAAACAAAACGCGACCGCAAGATACCTTGGTCGCGTTTCAATTGCAGCGTTTGAAAAATGGAGAGCGTGGAGAGTTGATCGTCATGGCCGTTAAATAAACAGCCATGCGTTTTAACGAACTGTAATTTCGACCCGCCGATTTTTGGGCTCGGATACATTGTCCGGCGTCTTCACCAATAGATTGCGTTCACCATGCGAGGTTACCGTTATCTCAAGTGCCTGCACACCCTTGCGCTTTAGCAGTTGTGCGATGGCTTGCGCACGCTGTAGCGCAAGTTGTTCGTTAGCTGATTGATCGCCGGCAGTATCCGTATGACCAATCACTGAAACAGCCGCGACGCCACGATTACGAATGGTAGTAATCACCATGGGAATGAACGCTTCCGATTCTGGTGTCATTGATGCCACACCTGTTTTGAAGTAGACGAGGAAATAAACTGGTAAATCCGGTTGGGCTGCCAGAGCTGACGCAAAGTCGGTCTGGATTTCTTTGTCGCTTGCATCAAAGGTTTTGATTGTCGAACCATCCATCACGACGGCCTGCTGTTTTTTATTTAATAGCACGGTGCCTTTGGCTGTACTGACAACAATTGCTCCAACGGAGCCGTCAGGGCTAGGCAGCAGTACAGCGTAGGATGGTGAGGCGCAGCCTGTTGCAATCAAACAGCAGGCGACGACGACAATGCTGGCAAGAAAACGCTGTATCACTTAGTCAGCCTTCACCAAAAAATGCGTGCCGCGGACGCCAATCGTGCCGGTCGGAGTTTTGATCTGTACGTTCTCAGGACGCAGTTTGGCGATGACACCAGAAATGAAATTCAGCGTGCCGTGCGTCAAATTGGTTGTTAATTTCAAATCATTTTTTGCCGGAGCGTACAGATAGTCATCAATCCGCATTTCGCTTTTTGGACCAAGTGACATCACGGTATCGTCTTTCAATGTCACGCCCAGCGAACTTTTTTCCGCGACGCGCAATGTAGAGCCCTCAAGTACAGGTGTGCCCACAACTGCCGGTACTGTGGCGGTGCCTGTCGTTACTGTGGCAGTGCCTGTGACTTTCATTACATAGCCGATTGGGTCTTTGGACGGCTCTGCAGCAACCGCACTGCCCAAGCCTATTATCAAGAAACCATTTAAAAGTAATATCATCAGGCGCTTCATAGTGATTCCTTGTAATTAATATAGTTAACAGAGAGAAAAGTTGAACCAATTCAACAATTTAATAATCTAGAATGTGTCGCAATAAGTTGATCGGCATTGTTAGCGATTTCTTGTTAAATTTTCAGCACCATATTCCGAAGATTATCAATTTGATTCGGATTTTTTAATCATTCGTTTCAGGTCGGCGTATGAACACTCATCCATTTACTTTTTTTGACGAACCGGAAATCGGGCAAGAATACGCGATGTTCGGTAGAAGCGATACGCTTCGTCACATGCAAAATCAACTTTCTACTTTGGTTGAGAACTGCTTGCTACTCTCGTCCGAAAGCGATCATGACAAACTGCTACGCCATCTGCTCATGGCCGCCAAACGGATTTGTAATGCCGACGCGGCGACTCTATATCTGAACACGCCTCATCAGACATTGCGTTTTGCTTTGCGTTCACGCACAGACGAATTACCTGCTTTCGAAATCCCTTTGTATGACCCAGACACCGGGCAAGCGAATGAGCAATACGTCAGTACGTATGTCTCTTTGCATAACCGTAGCGTCGCGATTGACGATGTTTACGAAGAAGAAGGGTTTGATTTAAGCGGGACCAGACGGTTTGATCAAGAGTCGGGTTATCACACGGTATCAATGCTGACCGTCCCTATTCGTCCTCGCGGCGGCGAATCTATAGGCGTGCTGCAGCTGATTAATGCCATCGATTCCGACGGTGAGATCAGCACTTTTTCAGAGCGCGATCAACGCTATGTAGAGGCGCTGGCTTCGCAAGCTGCAGTTGCGCTTGATATGCGTGGCTTGATCGCTTCGCAAGATGAATTGATAGAAGGGATCGTCACTGTACTGGCCGGCGCGATCGATGCCAAGAGTGCACATACCGGCGGTCACTGCGAACGCGTGCCGGAACTGGCGATGATGCTGGCAGAGGAAGCCAGTAATTGCAAAGACGGTTCGCTGGCGGATTTCAGTTTTTCCACTGAAGAACAGTGGCGCGAATTTCGCATCGGTGCCTGGTTGCACGATTGCGGCAAAATCACGACGCCGGAACATATCGTCGACAAGGCAACGAAGCTGGAGATGATCCATAACCGTATTCACGAAGTGAGAATGCGGTTTGAAGTACTGCGGCGCGATGCAGAGATTGTGCGACTAGAGGCTTTGCTCGCGGGCGAGTCCAGGGAAAATGCCGATGCTAACTTCGCCGCGACGGAGCAGCGGCTCAACGACGATTTTGAGTTTCTCGCGCAATGCAATATCGGCGGCGAACGCTTGTCGCAGGCCGCGATTGATCGCCTTCAGCAAATAGGTGAGGGTACATGGTTGCGGTATTTCGATGATTGCCTCGGACTCTCACACGAAGAGTTGGCGCTCCGGTCAGGGTGCGATCTTGCGGAAGCATTGCCGACAACCGAGCGCATTCTTTCAGATAAGTCGCATCATCTTGTCGCCCGCCCGCCATCTCGTTCACTGGATGCCAAGTACGGCTTCTCTATCGAGATCCCCGAATATTTGTACAACCACGGCGAACTCTACAATCTCAAAATTGATAGAGGCACATTGACTGCAGAAGAACGCTTCAAGATCAACGAACACATCATGCAGACGATCGTGATGCTGGAAGAAATGCCGTTTCCAAAGAATCTAAAACGCGTCGCCGAATATGCAGGTACGCATCATGAAAAAATCAACGGTGGTGGTTATCCACGCAAGCTCAATGGCGATCAACTTTCAGTGCCAGCAAGGATTATGGCAATTGCCGATATCTTTGAGGCGCTAACTGCCAGCGATAGACCTTATAAAAACGCAAAGACTTTGTCTGAGTCGATAGAGATTCTTGCAGACCTGCGGGACAAGAATCATATTGATAGCAGTTTGTTCGATTTGTTTTTACAGTCGGGTTTGCATTTGAAATTTGGTGAGCGCTTTCTGAAGCCTGAGCAACTCGATGAAGTTGACGTGTCGCGGTATCTCGGCAAGCAGTCATGATCCCAACTGCGATGTTGTCGCAAGCTCCGTTTCGCCTGACACGCGACATGAATGCGTGCGAAGCCGGTATTGCAATCGCCCAATGCATAGAATATTTCTGTTCGCTTGCTACGCCACTCGTCGAAGCATTTTCCGTCGCTATGGAAATAGCAGAAGTGCCGACTAACGATCCGCTATATAAAGCGGGTATCGCCTTGGCGCATGATATTGATGCAGGCATCGGTGCTGGTGTTGGCAACGCCTATCACAATAAAATTCATTTCCTTGAAGTCTTGCTCTGTGCCTCGGCGATTGCGTCTGTTGCAGAGATGTCCTCGCACGAGAAAGCGCTACTCTATGTCGCAGCAGTCGCGCATGATTTTCATCATGATGGTCAGCCGAACATGCGACCGTATCGCCTGGAGTTGAGTGCGGTACAGAACATGCAATCTTATTTGGATAACGCCAGTGTGGCAGAGGGTGATAGACAAGCGCTTGCCGCGTTTGTACTGGCTACCGAGACACATACCGGCGTAGCCTACGCGCGCGAGTGCTATAGCAAACATTATCGAAATGTGGCGGTAATATCTTTTCAGTCTATCGCCAGTGAATTGGCTTTGTTGGAGCTTCACCCACGTTTGGCATTGATCGCAGTTGCGCTTACTGAGGCCGACATTATTCCGTCGACAGCGCTGACAGTTCAGCACGCTCAGGCCACGGCGTCGCGTTTGGAAAAAGAGTGGGGAAGAACCATGGACTCGCAAAGCAAGATCGAATTTATCGACAACTTTGCCGGTGATCTTCAAGTTGCCGCGTACTTCATGCCAAATGTAAAAATGATTCGGCAAGCATTTTTGGATCGCTAATTCGCCTAGCCCAACTTTTCTTGGTTAGACGATTAGTGGCTATCTCTTCTTTGCATAGACCTAACTAAAGTCTGCACCGCGTTGAGTAGATCGCCTTTCGTCACGGCGCTATCAACTTCGATCCCATAACGTTCCGCCTCATCCTTGTGTTCAGAATTTGCCGGTTCGTCTTGATCTTCACGCACGGTCATTGACTGTCTGATCGCGTACTCAAGCTTGCTCAAGGATTCGATCAGATCAGCATGACTGCGCTCGTTCAGTTTGCTCACGTGGCTTATTCCACAGTCACAGACTTCGCCAAATTGCGTGGCTTGTCGACGTCAGTGCCACGCGCCAACGCAGTGTGATAGGCCAGCAATTGCAATGGCACGACATGCAGTATCGGTGACAGCGCGCCGTAGTGTTCCGGCAAACGAATCACATGCAAACCTTCGCCCGAAGTGATGCGCGAATCGCCATCGGCGAACACGTACAACTCGCCGCCGCGTGCGCGGACTTCTTGCATATTTGATTTCAATTTCTCGATCATCGAATCATTCGGTGCAACCGTGACGACCGGCATTTCTTCGGTGACGAGTGCGAGTGGGCCGTGTTTCAGTTCACCAGCTGGATACGCTTCAGCGTGGATGTATGAAATCTCTTTCAGCTTCAACGCGCCTTCGAGTGCGATTGGATAGTGCAGGCCACGACCTAAGAACAGTGCGTTTTCTTTGCGGGCGAAGGCTTCTGCCCAGGCAATGATTTGCGGTTCCAGCGCGAGCACGGCGGTGATGGCGACTGGCAGATGGCGCATTTGTTTGAGGTAGGCGGCTTCGTCCTTGTCACTCAAACGACCTTTGACTTGCGCCAGTGTCAGCGTCAACAGGAACAATGCGGCCAGTTGCGTGGTGAAGGCTTTGGTCGATGCAACACCAACTTCGACCCCGGCGCGCGTGATGTAGGCGAGCGCGCACTCACGCACCATCGCACTGGTGGCAGCATTGCAGATGGTTAAAGTGTGCTTCATGCCGTGCGATTGCGCGTGGCGCAGTGCGGCCAAAGTATCTGCGGTTTCGCCACTTTGCGAGATGGTGACGACCAACGCATTCGGATTCGGTACGCTGTCGCGGTAGCGATATTCGCTGGCAATTTCTACATCGCAGCGCACGCCGGCAATCGCTTCTATCCAGTATTTGGCGGTCATGCCCGAGTAGTAACTGGTGCCGCAAGCAAGGATCAGGACTGAGTCGATCTGTTTGAAAATATTGAACGCCTGGTCGCCGAAAATATCCGGCGTGATGCTTTCAATTCCTTCGAGTGTGTCGGCGATCGCGCGCGGCTGCTCGAAGATTTCCTTCTGCATGTAATGCCGATACGGGCCGAGTTCGACTGCGCCTGTGTGGGCGTGTACGGTTTTGACTTCGCGTTGTACTTGCTTGCCATCCGCATCGACGATCCAGACGCGTTGCAACTGCAGGTCGACGACATCGCCTTCTTCCAGATAAATAATTTGATCGGTGGTGCCGGCCAATGCCAATGCGTCCGAGGCGACAAAGTTTTCGCCATTGCCAACACCAACGATCAGTGGCGAGCCGCGACGCGCGCCGACCACACGATGCGGTTCATCGCGGCTGAATACCGCAATCGCGAATGCGCCATCGAGGCGTTTGGTGGTGAGTTGTACGGTTTCAAACAAATCGCCGGTATATAAATGGTCGACCAGATGGGCGATGACTTCGGTATCGGTCTGGCTTTCGAAAACGTAGCCTAGCGCTTTCAGCTCATCGCGCAGTTCATCGTGATTTTCGATGATGCCGTTATGGACGACGGCGATGCGGTCGCGGGAAAAATGCGGATGCGCGTTGTGCGATGCCGGTGCGCCGTGTGTGGCCCAGCGCGTGTGTGCGATGCCAGTAAAACCTTCGAGGTGTTCCTTGGCGATCTGTTTTTCCAGTTCTGCCACGCGCGCGGTGCTGCGTGAGCGCTCCAGCTTGCCGTCCACGTGCAGCGCGACGCCGCAGGAATCATAGCCGCGGTATTCCAGCCGTTTGAGTCCTTCGACCAGAATAGGGGTGATATTGCGTTGCGCTACTGCGCCGACGATACCGCACATAGGAACCTCGTTGTGATTTGTGTAAGTGACACAGTCTAGATGAGGGTTTGTGAAATAAGTTTTCTAAATATTGAAATAAATGACTTATTATTTCTCTTGATTGATTAAGTGAAATTTAATTTCAAATATATGAATATATTTTCCATATGAGCGACGAAATACTATTGCTGGATGAACTCGATAAACGCATTTTGAATGCGCTACAGATCGATTCATCGCAAACCAACAACGATTTGGCAGTGGCTGTGCACGCTTCGCCGCCAACTTGTCTGCGCCGCGTTAAACGTATGGTTGATGCGGGCGTGATCGAGCGTCAGGTGGCGATCGTCTCGCCGCAAAAGATAGGTGCGGGTCTAACTTCGATAGTTGAAATTACTTTGGATAATCAGGCTGCCGAACGGCAGGTGGAATTTGAAGCCTTGGTCGCCACTGAAAGCGCAGTGCTGCAATGCTATCGCGTGTCGCCCGGCCCGGATTTTGTGCTGGTGATACAGGTGGCGGATATGCCGGCGTATAACGCGCTGGTGCACCGCCTGTTTGCATCGCATGCGAATGTGCGCAACGTGAAAAGCTTTTTCTCCATCCATCGCAGCAAATTTGAAACGCGCATCGCAGTATGACGATCGTCGCTTAAAACATTTCCAAAAACTGTTTCGCCGCAGCCGATAAGCGCTGGCCTTTAAGCCAGGTAATTGCCACCGCGGATTCCAGCTTGCAGCCGGTGATCTCGGCAATATGCAGCGACTCGCTAGCCTTGAGCGCAGCAGCCGAACGCGGCACGATCGCAGCGCCCAAGCCTAATTCCACCAATGTCAGCAGCGCCATCACGTTGTCGCTTTCGCAAAACACGGTCGGCTCAACTTTGGCCGCACGCAATTCATCCCACACCATGTCGTGCCAGAAAATCCCATGCTGGCGCTGCATCAGTAGCAAAGGTTCACGCGCAACTTGCGGCAGCGTAATCGTCGCAGGGCGCGTTTGTCCCGCATTTTTGCGCATGACAGCAACCCATGGTTCGGTCACCAGCGGTTTGATTTCATAAATCTTGTCGTCTATGGGCAGTCGCACGATGCCGACTTCGATTACGTGGGAGTTCAGTAATTCCAGCACGCGATAGGTATTCCCTTCGCGCCATTGAAAAGTCACTTCCGGATATTTCGCATGGAATTCAGCAAGCCGCGGCGGCATATATAAATGACCGATACCAGGCGGGCTGCCGATTCCCAAAGTGCCGCGCAAACCCTGGTCGAATTCGCGGATTTCCTTGGTGGTGCTATCCACCAGCCCGAGGATTTGTTCGGCGCGTTGATACAGCGCATGGCCAGCTTCCGTCAGGCGCAGGCTTTTGGTATTGCGCTCTATTAGTTGCACGCCTAGATTTTCTTCCAGCATCTTCAATTGCAGGCTGAGTGGTGGCTGCGCCATATGCAGACGTTTGGCGGCGCGGCTGATTTGGCCTTCTTCAGCGATGGCCATGAAATATTTGAGTTGTCGGATATCCATAGCAGTCCTTTGGATTTGGTTATTTATATTTTAAAGGTATGAGTGATGAATAAATACAGTATTTTCCTTATGAACAGTGCGCGTCTAGACTGAAGCTCAGTTAAAGAATTTGGAGAAAGTGATGTTGCGCAAATCGACGGTATGGATCATGGCGATCACGGGCGGCGTGGTGGTTGCGAATAATTATTACAACCAGCCCTTGCTGGTCGAGTTCGCGCGCACTTTTGGCGTTACCGAGAAATCGGTCGGGCCGGTCGCTGCATTGACGCAGTTTGGTTATGCGTTCGGTATGTTGGTATTTTTACCGCTGAGCGACATGCTGGAAAGACGGATGTTGATCCGCCTGTTGCTGCTCGCTTCCACCTGCGCATTGGTCGCGACTGCGTTGGCACCATCCATTCACTGGTTGATCATCGCGGGCTTTGTCGTCGGATTCACCAGCGTCGTGCCGCAACTGGTGACACCATTCGTCGCGCAATTGGCAGAGCCGAAAGATCGCGGCGCGGTGGTCGGCATTGTGATGGGCGGTTTGCTGACGGGTATTTTGCTATCGCGCACGATTGCTGGTTTTGTCGGTGCGCATTTCAGTTGGCAAACCATGTACTGGATTGCTGCAGGCTTGATGATCGTGTTGTTCTTTGCTCTCGGGCGCGCGCTGCCAAAAGGCCCGCCGACTTTTCACGGCAATTACAAATCGCTGTTGCAATCGATGCTGGAGTTGATACGCACGCAACCCGTATTGCGCGAAACGTCATTGGTCGCCGCGCTGCAGTTCGCAGCTTTCAGTGCGTTCTGGACTACGCTGGTATTCCATGTGCACAGCTTGCCGCAAGCATATGGCAGCGATGTCGCCGGGATGTTCGGGATTGTCGGCGTGATCGGCGCCATCGCCGCGCCGTATGCTGGCAAATTATCCGATAGTAAAAGTCCGCGGCTAACCGTGATGTTGAGCAGCATTGCCTTCGTTGTTGCGTATGTCGCGTTCGGTGCGATTGGTTATTCGCTGGTCGGCCTAGCAGTCGGCGTGGTGTTACTGGATCTCGGCATGCAGTCGGGCCACGTATCGAATATGACGCGCAACTTCGCATTGAAAAGCGAAGCGCTGGGGCGTTTGAATACGGTCTATAACGTCACAAGGTTTTTAGGCGGCGGCATAGGTTCGCTGATCGGCAATATCGCATGGATACACTGGCACTGGCTGGGCGTATGCGTGATGGGTGGTGTGTTGTCTTTATTGGCGATTGCAGTGCAGATGTATTACGGGCGTCGTTATGCCGTCGTGCAGATGGCACATTGAAATAAAAAATCGGGCTTGCGGCCCGATTTTTTATTCAAGAGTTAATATTCAACGCTTACGCTGAATATTCACTTTTAAATCTTTTACTTCTTGATCTTCACTGGTCGCTGCCAGCCTTCAATCGTAATCTGCTTGGCACGCGATACCGTCAATTTCTCCGCAGGCGCATCTTTGGTCAAGGTCGTACCCGCACCAATCGTCGAACCTTTACCCACACGTATAGGCGCAATCAATTGTGTCGCACTGCCGACGAAAACATCGTCTTCAATAATGGTGCGCGATTTATTCACTCCATCGTAGTTACAGGTGATTGTGCCAGCACCAATGTTGACGCGCGACCCAACCGTCGAATCGCCGATATAGGTTAAATGATTCGCCTTGCTGTGCGCGGCGATTTCGCTGTTTTTTACTTCTACGAAATTACCTATGTGTACGTCTTCTGCCAGCACGGTACCTGGGCGCAGACGCGCGTAAGGTCCGATGATGCACGCTTCTCCGACGACGGCGTTTTCAAAATGGCTGAAAGGGCGAATGTGGGTTTGCGCACCGACGCTCGTGTTGTGGATCACGCAGTATGAGTCAACGCGTACGCCGTCGGCCAAGGTGACATTGCCTTCAAATACGCAGCCGACATCGATAGATACATCGCGACCGCAGGTGAGTGTGCCGCGTACATCGATGCGTGATGGATCGGCCAGCGTGACGCCTTGTTCCAGTAATGCGTTGGCGATATTGTGTTGATGTACGCGTTCCAGTTCGGCTAACTGGACTTTGCTGTTGACGCCGTGGGTTTCCCACACGTGGTCGGGTTGAGCGGATACGACTTCAACGCCATCGGCCACTGCGCTGGCAACGATATCGGTCAAGTAATACTCGCCTTGCGCGTTCTTGTTGGAAAGATTGGCCAACCATTTTTTAAGTAAAACGGTAGGTGCGACGATGATGCCAGTGTTGACTTCGGTAATTGCGCGCTCGTCGTCGCTAGCGTCTTTTTGCTCAACAATGCGCTTGATAGAATTTTTTTCACGGACGATGCGACCATAGCCAGTTGGGTTGTCCATGTTGACGGTGAGTATGCCCAACTTATTGGAACCTGCGATGTCCAACAAACGTTGCAATGAAGCAGCAGTTGTCAGCGGCACATCACCGTACAGAATCAAGGTCGGCGCGTTGTCATCGAGTTGCGGCACCGCTTGCATCACTGCGTGACCGGTACCAAGTTGCGGTTCCTGTTTGGCAAATGCCAGATCCTTGGCCTGTAATAACTGCGGGACTTGTTCACCGCCGTGGCCGTAAATAACACAAAGTTTGGTTGGTGACAGTTGTCGAGCAGTATCGATTACATGCGATAAAAGAGCTTTGCCCGCCAATGGGTGCAGAACTTTCGGGAGCGCGGACTGCATGCGCTTTCCCATACCTGCAGCAAGAATGACTATGTTCATAGAAAGCCAATAAAAAGAATGCAAAATCTTATCACGCGTCCCTCACTTGCTATTGCGAAAAAGCTGACGATTTTCGCAACCGCCTTTATTTTGCTGGCTTGCGGTGCTGTGCGCATCGGCTTCAATAATGGCGAAACTGTTTCGTATTGGTGGCTCAATAGTTACGTTGATTTTGAAACCGAGCAGAAACCGTGGGTCAAGCGTCACATCGAAGATCTGTTTGCCTGGCATCATAAAACGCAGCTGCGCGAGTATGTGCAACTAGTCTCACGCATACAGCATCGAGATTTGGCAACGGTGACCAAGGCCGATTTGTTGGCGGACTATGAAACTGGCAGAAAAGAAGTGATGGAAATTGCCGATAAAGCCGCGCCCGATTTGGCTGATCTCGCTCTGTCATTGACTTCGGAACAAATCGCGAACATCGAAGAAAAGCTGGCGAAGAACACGACTAAATATCGCAAGGAATATTTGAGTGGCGATAAGGCTAGCCGACAGGAATTTCGTTACAAAAAAATGTTAAAGCAGGCCGAATACTGGTTCGGCAGCTTTAGCCGTGCGCAAGAGCAGCAGTTGCGCACCTTATCTGATGCGCGTCCTTTAAATAATGAATTGGTGTTGGGTGATCGCATGCGCCGCCAGATGGAATTGGTCGCCTTGCTAAAAAAAATTCACGCGGAAAAACCAAGCAGGGATGCGACTGCTGCGATGATCAAAAAATATATTGCGGCGACGGTGGATCATTTTGGCAATAAAGAACAGCAGGCATTCTTTGATGCGCTGACCGATGCCAATGCGGGTTTGGTCGCAGAGATGATGCATATGGCGACGCCGGATCAGAAGTCGCATTTCGTTAGAACCTTGCAAGACTGGATCAGCGATTTCAATCGCTTATCCGCCAAGGCCGCGTCATAGATAAGTCGACGCTAGAATCGGACCTGAACAAACTGTATATTGAAATGCTAACCACACGGGAGTGTTTATGAAACATTTGGCTACCGCAGTATTGCTGTCTTCAATTGCAACCTTGTCTTTCGCGCAAAAAGCGCCAGAGGCAACCGATACCTGCATCTCGAAACGTCAGGATATTTTGAAGCAAATCGACCAAGCCAAGTCAAAAGGCAATGACAAGAAAGTGGCTGGTTTGAATAAAGCATTGAAAGCGAATGACGCAAACTGCACGCCTGAATCATTGCGTGCCGCACGTGAAAAAGATGTCAGCGAAGCGCGCGCAAAAGTCGCGGATCGCGATCGTGAATTGACCGAAGCCAAGGCTGAAGGCAAGGACAAAGACAAAATCGCCAAACGGGAACAGAAGCTGAATGAAGCGCAGGCAGAGTTGCAACGCGCGCAAAAGGTGCTAGGCAATTAATTGTTGGAGATGATGCTTGAGTAAATTCTGACGACGAGATATGTAGTCAGAATTTATGCAGGACAAATTGGCAGTATTTTTCTACAAGGCCTTCAATGCGTTAACGCATTGAAGGCCTTGTAGTGTTTACTCTTCCGAACGCAGTGGAATAATGCTGGAAACAGTAGAGCCGGTAGAGCAAGGTTCTTCATCAAATGCGATGTCGCCATTCGCCATCGCTTCACCCGTCGCTTTCAAATCTTTGAAGCCAAACAATTCGCCATCCATCAAGTGCGATGGCACGACAGTCGATAATGACGAGAAGATATTGTCGACGCGACCTGGATGTTTTTTCTCCCATTCACGCAACATGTTCTTGATCTGTTTGCGCTGCAGGTTTTCCTGGCTGCCGCATAGATCGCAAGGAATGATAGGGAAGTTTTTCACCTGCGCGTAGCGCTCGGTGTCTGCTTCTTTCACATACGCCAAAGGACGAATCACGATGTGCTTGCCATCATCGGATTGCAGTTTTGGCGGCATGCCTTTGATCTTCGCACCGAAGAACATATTCAGGAAAAAGGTTTCCATGATGTCGTCTCTATGATGGCCGAGCGCGATTTTGTTCGCGCCCAGTTCATCGGCAACACGATACAAAATGCCGCGACGCAGACGTGAACACAGCGAGCAAGTGGTTTTGCCTTCCGGGATCAGGCGCTTGACGATGCTGTAGGTATCCTGATTCTCGATATGGAATGGGATGCCGAGTTCTTTCAGATACGCCGGCAGAATGTGATCGGGAAAATTCGGCTGCTTTTGATCCAGATTGACCGCAATGATGTCGAACTTGATCGGTGCGCGTTCGCGCAGCGTCATCAAAATATCCAGTAAGGCGTAACTGTCTTTGCCGCCTGACAAACACACCATGATCTTGTCGCCGTCTTCAATCATGTTGAAGTCGCCGATCGCTTGACCGACCTGGCGACACAGACGTTTGTGCAGCTTGTTATTTTCGTAGACGATCTTTTCGCTGGCTTTGAAGCTCAAGGCTGCTGCGGTTTCTGTCGGCGTTGTTGTATCTGCAATCACAGCATCATTCATTACAGTTTGGGACATATCAGTTCCCCTTGATCCGGAATACTTCTACGCCGACCGAATCGCAATCCGGATAGACGTCAGGCTTCTCGGTTGATACGCGTGCGGCGCGGACTTTTGGATGCGCCAGCATCGCCTTGATGACATCGTCGCACAAGGTTTCCTGCAAATGCACGTGGCCTTGCGCCATGCGTTTGGCAATCGTGCTGCGCATGAAATCGTAATCAACGACTTCGTCCAGCGTATCCGCAGTCGGTGTCGATTCATTCAATGGGATGAACAGATCGACGTTGATCAGCACGCGCTGCTCGCCTTTCTTTTCAAACTCGTGCACGCCGATATTGATTTTTACTTCGTAATTGCTCAAAAACAAACGACGGCAATCGGCGAGCTGTGGATGGAAAAGGAAGGAATTCATATCTATTTTTAAACCAGTTTTATTGCAAAAAATCTTGCGGGTGAAGAATCTTAAAAAATCAGGAAGCGACAAACATGACGTCGCGCTGCAAGGGAATCAGGTGTTGCCCGCCATCGACGATGATAGTGGTGCCGGTAATCGATGGCGATTCGGCGACGAAGCAAACGGTCGCGGCGATATCTTCTGGAGTGCTGGAGCGACCTAGCGGCGTGACTTTATGTGCGCGCTCGAATTCTGCTTCGCTCTGGTCGCCGGATACCAGCGTAATGCCGGGTGCGACGCCGACCACTCGTACCTTCGGAGCGAGTGCCTGCGCCAGCATCGTGGTCGCGCTGTGCAAAGCTGCCTTCGATAATGTGTACGACAAAAAATCCGGATTCAGGTTGAACAGTTTTTGATCGAGCAAATTAACCACTACTGATTGTTCGCCATCGGCGGTTTCTTCAAACAAGGTTTGCGCGAGCAAAACCGGCGCTACCAGATTGACATGCATGTGCGCGTCCAGCGATGCGCCAGAAAAATCAGTGGCGCTATCGTAATCGAACAGCGACGCATTATTCACTACGCAGGAAATCGGTCCGAGCTGCGCCGCGGCCGCGCGCAACAATGATTTAACTGCGACCTCATCGCTTAAATCGCAAGGCAGCGCAATCGCGTTGCGACCAAGTGCGGCGATCTCGGCCACGGTTGCATGTGCCTCGTCCGCCGAGTGCGCGTAATGTACAACCACGTCCCAACCACGCTGCGCCAAGCCGAGCGCAATCGCACGGCCTATGCGTTTGGCCGCGCCGGTAACGAGCGCTGTTTTTCTTGAAACTGTTGGTTTATCTGTGGACATGGATGCTTGTGTTGTGTCTTCTGCTGATTTCTTTACAATACCGCCATGCAACTGCAACTGCCTCAACCATCCCCGGACGCGCTGGTCGCGTCACACACACTTCAGAACCTGATCGCTGAAGAAATTCGCCGGCATGATGGCTGGATTTCATTCGCGCGTTACATGGAGCTGGCGCTGTACGCGGCCGATGTCGGTTATTACAGCGGCGGCGCTGCAAAACTTGGCAAAGACGGTGATTTTACAACCGCGCCCGAGATTACGTCGCTTTTTGGTGAAACTCTGGCGCATGCCGCCGGCGAACTGATGGCGCAAAGCGTGCCGCAGATCCTGGAATTTGGCGCGGGTACTGGCAAACTGGCGCTGGATATTTTGACTGAATGCGCGGCGGCCGGGATTCCGCTCGAGTCTTATTCGATCGTCGAATTGTCCGGCGAATTGCGCGCGCGTCAGCAGCAAACCTTGGCAAATTTCCCACAGGTGACGTGGCTGGACGATTTCCCTGCTGCTTATTCCGGCGTCGTGCTGGGAAATGAAGTGCTGGATGCGATGCCGGTTTCGCTAGTTGTCAAAAGTGATAATGGCTGGCTGGAACGCGGTGTATCTTTCGATGATGACAAATTTATATTTGTTGATCGCGCATGCGATGAGGCCTTGGTCGCGCAAATTCCGTTTGAAGAAGAATTGTCAGTTGGCTATTTGACAGAAGTGCATCCGATTGCCGTTGGTTTCATGGGCTCGCTGGCCAGCATGTTTGCGGCTGGACTGAAACAATCAGGTAAGGGCGGTGCGGCGATTTTGCTGGATTACGGCTTTCCGGCTAGTGAGTATTATTTGGATCAGCGTAGCGAAGGCACATTGATGTGTCATTACCGTCATCACGCGCATCCCGATCCGTTTTATCTACCGGGTTTGCAGGATATTACGGCGCACGTCGATTTCACGTCTATGGCATTGGCAGCAGTGAATAATGGTCTGGAAATGCTGGGTTACATGAGTCAAGCCGCATTCCTGTTGACGGCCGGTTTGGGTGATCGCCTGCTGAAAACCTCGCCGGAAGATGCGCGCGCTTATCTGCCGCAAGCCAATGCAGTACAAAAACTGACTTCGCCTGCCGAAATGGGCGAATTATTCAAGGTATTAGTGGTCGGACTGGATGTGCAGTTGCCTGCAGCGTTCGACCGCGCCGATCAAAGTCGCCGACTTTAATATGTGCGGCGGCATGCGCCGATTACTGCAAGCACATCTGTCACAGCATCAGGAAAGCTGCTCATGTTCCGCTGGTTTATTGTCATCTTTCTCGCTGTGATTGTGTTTTCTGCTGCCTTGCCGTGGCTGGAGAAATTCGGCGTCGGCAAATTGCCTGGCGATGTACGTTTTACGGTATTCGGCAAGACGATATTCTTGCCATTCGCTTCAACCGTATTGTTGTCGCTGGTGGTTTTTTTAGTCGCCAAGTTCTTTTAAGCGTAACGATCGCACGCGGATTTCCAGGGTTCTGGACTTGCGAAGAATGCTTAATCAAAGATACTCAATGAAGGATGCACAATGATTCGATGGGTAGCAGTCATTTTTGTAGGCTTGACGGTGTTCTACGCCTTGTTGCCTTGGATATTGGTAAAGATCGGCGTCGGCCGCATCATCGGTGACGTCAAACTCCATTTTGCTGACCGTATTTTTGTCCTGCCTTTCGGCTCTACCGTATTGTGGTCGGCCGTTGCCTTTCTGATCGCCGAAATCGTCAAACGAACCTGAACGTTGTGCAGAGTTGCCAGAAAATCCACGCTGTTAGCTAAAAAATCCCCAGTTTTTGCGATGTGCGGCGCGCTAATGATATTATTCATCGCTTATCAACAGTAGGGCTTGTGGGTTTAACCGCGAGTTCCCTTAGTAGTGGACATATTAATTATCTTGGGTTTGATTCTGATCAACGGCGTTTTCGCCATGTCAGAAATAGCGATCGTCACCTCCAAACGGATTCGTCTCCAAAAGTTATTTGAAAACGGCAGTCGCGGCGCCAAGGCCGCACTTGATTTGTCCGACAACCCTAGCCGTTTTCTTTCCACCATCCAGGTTGGCATCACACTGATCGGCATTTTCAACGGTGCGTTCGGTGAAGCATCGCTGGTCGAGCGGCTGGAACCTGAAGTTGCCATGATCCCGATCCTTGCCACTTATGCGCGCGAAATCGCGCTAGGCGTCGTCGTGGTCGGCATCACCTTCGGTTCGCTGATTTTGGGTGAGCTGGTACCAAAACGCATCGCCATGCAATATCCGGAAGCCGTCGCTTCTATCGTCGCCGCGCCTATGCTGTTCCTGTCGAAACTGATGGGCCCATTCGTCAAGATCCTGACCGGCACTACGGAATTTATTTTGCGCATACTTGGTATGCATCATAAAAAAGACGATAGCGTTACCGAAGAAGAAATCGCTGGCCTGTTCCGCGAAGGCGCTGATGCTGGCCTGTTTGAAAAAACTGAACACGACATCGTATCGCGCGCTTTGCGTCTGGATGATCAGCGTGTCGCAGGTTTGATGACACCGCGTCTGGATGTGCATTTCATCGATCTGGAAGATAGTCTTGAAATCAATCTGGCCAAGATCGCTGACAGCTCATACACTCGTTTGCCAGTCTGCAAAGGCGATATCTCGCACGTCATCGGTATTGTTCACGCCGGCAGTTTGTTCGAGCAAGCGATTCGCGGCAAATCCATCGCGACAGTAGATATTGCCGCTGCCACGCGTCCACCACTGTTCGTGCCGGAAACCATTAGCGCGATGCAATTGCTGGAAACGCTGAAGAAAAATCGTGCCGAACTGGCATTGGTGATCGATGAATACGGCGAGATCGAAGGCATCGTCACCTTGAGTGACGTGCTCGGTGCGCTGGTTGGTGATGTGTCGGTGATCGATGAACATCATGAAGTTGACGGCGTACGTCGCGACGACGGTTCATGGCTGATCGATGGTGGCGTATCGTTTGACCGCTTTCGCGAATTGCTGGAAACCGAAGTGCGCTTCCCGGAAGAAGCTTCGGGTACGTATCACACGCTGGCTGGTTTCGTGATGACCTTCCTTGGTCACATTCCGCAAATGTCGGATCATTTTGAGTGGGAAGGCTACCGCATCGAAGTAGTCGACATGGATAGAAATCGTATCGATCGTTTGTTGATTACCAAGGTTGAGCCACCGTTGGAAGCATTGCCGGAAGCAGACGTCTGATTACGTCATGGTAATCAAGTAGTTGATTAAGAAAATGGGTCGGATAAATTTATCCGGCCCATTTTTTTATTGGTTTTTTGAAATGCCATCTCAGCGCGACACGCTCATTGAATTGAACGGCAGGCAGAAAAAGTAATCCATCTACAAGACCGTGTTACAGGTCGTTGAATGTTTCTCACGGTTTTGACAATAAATTGCGCGCTTATATACTGGCCGTAGACAACTAAACACTCATCATGCCCGCACTCACCCTGGAAGATCTGCGCGCCCGTTACGGCGAACGCTACAAATGGTTGGTCCTGCTGACCTGCATGATAGGCAGCGTCGCTGCGATTCTTTCTTCGACCATCGTCAATGTTGCGATTCCCGATCTGAGCAAATACTTCACGCTCGGGCAAGAGCGCGCGCAATGGGTGTCGGCTGGCTTCATGCTGGCGATGACACTGTCGATGTTGACCACGCCTTGGCTATTGATGCGCTTCGGCTTGCGGCGTACTTACACCGGCGCGATTGCGCTATTGCTGTTCGGTGGTGTGGTGGGCGGATTCAGCATTAACTATCCGATGCTGTTATCCATGCGCGTGATCGAAGGCTTGGCCGCAGGCGTGATGCAACCGATACCGGCGATCGTGATTTTGCGGGCGTTCGATCAGCATGAGCAGGGCAGGGCGATGGGGATTTTTGGTTTCGGCGTCGTGCTGGCACCAGCTATCGGGCCTAGTGTGGGCGGGTTTTTGGTGGAGCTGTTTGGTTGGCGTTCGATTTTCTTTGTGGTGGTGCCGCCATGTCTCATAGTGTTTTTCCTGATCCGACGCTTTCTGCCAGCCTACACGCCGCTGCTGGATAAAGCCAAGCCGCTCGACTGGAAAGGGCTGCTGCTGGTCGGTGTCAGCATCATCAGTTTGCTGAATGGTTTGGTCGAATTGCGCGGCGATGTACCTCAGGCTATTGCTTTGCTGGTGCTCGGCGTGGCCAGTTTTATCGCCTTTATTGTTTATCAATTACGCACGAAGGCTGAGCCCTTGATGAACGTGAAATTGTTCAGTTATCGGCAGTTTGCGATGGGCGCCTTGGTGGCATTTATCTACGGCATGGGTTTGTTCGGCTCGACTTATCTGTTGCCGATTTATATGCAGGTGGCGATGCATTACGCACCTTCGCGCGCTGGTCTTGTGTTGCTGCCTGCAGGTATTGTGCTGGCCGTCACGATCCCATTGGCGGGACGCTTGGCTGATAGGTATCCGCCGAATGTGTTGGTGTGTATAGGTTTGGCTTTTCTCACCGCGTCGTTCGGTTTGATGGCGACCGGCTCGCCTGCGACTAGTTACTTCATGTTGATGACGTGGGCCGTGATCGGTAGGATAGGTCTGGGGTTTGTACTACCCGCTTTGAATCTTGGCGCAATGCGTGGGCTGGATTTCAGTTTGATCGCACAAGGTGCGAGTACGATTAATTTTGTCCGACAACTAGGTGGCGCGATCGGTGTCAGCATGGTCGGCATCGTGTTGGAATGGCGCATTGCAGTCCACGAATCGCGCCAGGCTTTAGGCATAGACAATCATCGCAGCGCCTTCAATGAAACGTTTTTTCTAGTAGCAGTTTTGTGCGGGATTGCAGTGGTCGCAGCTTGGTATATGCGCGCGAATCAACCCGCCCAAGAAACCGGGATATCTACAAATGCAGCGAAATAACCACGGAGTTGGCACTATTTGCAGATAGTTTGGCGGCGTAATGCATGCCGATTGTGACGAATGGTTAAAAAGGGATTATATTCCGTGCGATTTACTGCAGGATATGATTTAGTTGCTCCAAGGAAACCGGTGAAATTTCAGCCGGTTTATTTGTTTCAGACGAACCATTCTCGGTGGGTTTCATGCAGCAGACGGGTGATCAAAACGCTGTTTCGCAAACTGATACACACGCGGCCCCTTTTCCGTCGGAGGAGGCTGGGCGTCAGCTAGAGTTTTTTGCCGAAATCTCACAGCAACACCTCAAAACCAAAAAATCCAAAGTCCATGTAGTGCGCGCGCGCCATGTGTCGCCACTAGATACACATGCGCGTCAGGATGCGCGGATTAGACGGCTGATGCTTGCCGGTGTACTCGCGCTGATTTATTTGCTGGTCATCTGCATTTTCTATCTGCAGGGTTTGATCGCCTTGTCTGTCTTGCAGACGAATGCGGTTTTGATGGGCTCAGGTTTTTTAGTGTTCCGCCTGTGCTTTGCGCTCGGCTTGAATCTTAAGATTCAGGAAAAAAATCTGCGTTTGCCGATTACGATTTCGGCTATCGGCATCATGTTGTATACGGTGTATATCGCGCCGATTACGCAAATCGCTTTTATCCCTTTTCTGTTTCTGGTCATGGCCTTCGTCATGCATAGACTGTCGCCGCGCGAAGTGTTGTTTCTCGCCGGCGCGACTTTAGTCGGCTATGCCTTGGTAGTGGCGTCCCACTATGCGACGCGTACTGATAGTGCGATGCTGACACTGGAATGCGCGCAGTTATTAGTGCTGGCGGTGACTTTGCCCGGTTTTGCTGTGCTGGCAAATCGCGTGCAACGCCTGCAGAGCGCCTTGTTCAAGGCCAATCGAAAAATTCGCGATATTGAGGAAGACGCGCAACGCGATGTATTGCTGGGTTGCTTCAACCGCCGCTACATCGTCGCCGCGCTTGAGCAGCAAAAACGTTTAGCCGATGAAACCGGCACGCCACTTTGTCTTGCCGTCATCGATCTCGATCATTTCAAACGCATCAATGATGAGGCAGGTCATTTAGGTGGCGACGAAGTCTTGCGTGTATTCACGCGCATTGCGCAGAAAAATATTCGTGATGGTGATGTCTTTGGCCGTTACGGTGGTGAAGAATTTTTGCTGGTATTGCCTGAGACGGCCTTGTTGGCTGCGCTGAATGTCGCTGAGCGCATACGCGAACAGGTTGAGCATTTTGAATGGGATGAAAAATTGCGCAATCGCGTCACGGTTTCTATCGGTCTGACGCAATATCTGCCCGGCGAATCAGTGCTGGATCTTTTCTCGCGTACTGATACAGCCATGTATCTAGCCAAGCAAGGTGGCCGTAATCAGGTTGTGGTCGAAGAGCCTACGCTCGATCTCGGTATCGCTTAAGCCCTCGCAGATAACTCTTGCTGCGTATTTCTGTTGCCCCGCTTCAAATCCTTCTTATCAATTTTCCATTTAATTGTCGCCCGCACGACACGCAACTTGCGCCTGCATGGTGCGGGCTACACAATTGCAATGACGTCGTTTAACAAATGTAATATTGTTCTACAGTAATGACGCCTTCTAGCTTCGATGAAGTGCGCAGCATCTTTTTATTGGTTTGAAACATCATGCTAGAACTTGCAGGACTAACCGCACTAATTATTGAGCCGCATGCAGGCATGCGCGCCAGTATTCATAACATGTTGAGCTTGGGCGGCATGAGCAAGATCGAGTACGCGAACAGTTCTGGCACGGCGATTCGGCCTTTGCGGCAGAAGGCTTTTGACTTGGTGATTTGCGAATACGATTTGGGCGAAGAGCAGCAGGATGGCCAACAATTGCTGGAAGACTTGCGCCACAACAAACTGATTCCATTGTCGACGGTGTTCTTCATGGCGACGGCTGAGCGTACGCACGGCAAAGTGATTAGCGCTGCAGAATTGGCGCTCAACGATTACGTATTAAAACCTTTCACCGCCGATACCTTGATGGAGCGGATTTCCAAGGCGATCGAAAAGCGCAATGCGTTGATGCCAGTTTATCGTCTGCTTGAGTTGGGAAATCTAGGCGAGGCGATAGAAATTTGCCAAACAGGTGAGAACGCCAAAGCGACATATCGCGTTGATTTTCTTCGCTTGCGGGCAGAGATGCATATGACCTTGGGCCAAGTCGATGCCGCTGAAGAAATTTATACCGAGTTGTTATCCAAGCGCTCAATCGCGTGGGCACATCTGGGTTTGGCCAGCACCTTGTTCATGCAAGAGCGCTATGAAGAAGCTGAAGAAAAACTGACTTCGTTGATAGAAACAAAAAGTGAGTTTCTGGATGCCTACGATTGGCTCGCCAAAACGCAAGAGGCGCGCGGCAATTTGACGGCAATGCAAGCCACGCTGGAAAGTGCAGTTGCGCGTTCACCATATGCGCTGCGCCGCTTGCGCAAGCTGGGCAAGGTCGCATTGCAAAACGGCGATACCGAAACCGCGCATCGCGTTTTTCAGCAAGTGGTCAGCAAGGCCAAGTTTTCCGAATTCCGCGAGCCGGAAGATCATGTGCAATTGGTGGAAACCTCGCTGGCCAAGGGCGAAACCAAATCCGTCCCCGCCATCATTCGCGATCTGGCGAAATCATTATCCGGCCTGAAGAAAACCGCAGCTTGTCGCGCTATTGCAAGTGCTATGTTCCATCGCCATAACGGCGACAAGGAACTAGCGACCGAAGAACTGGAAGTTGCGTTGCTAGCTTGCAAAGAACCAATCGGCTTGAGCAACGAGACCAAGATAGCGTTGGCAAAAAATTGTCTTGATCATGGTTTGGAGCAAGGCGTCGTGGAGATCATGACCTCGGTTGTTGGTAACGCGCCGACGCCCGCTGCAATGAGCAGCGCGATGCGTTTGTTGCAAGAGGGTGGCCGCGAAGATTTGGCCAAACGCATCACGCAAGCAAGCAAAAGCGAAGTGGTGGATCTGGTTTCTGCCGGTGCTGAGAAGGCGCGTCTTGGCGATTTCCAAGGCGCCGTCACCTTGATGTCGGAAGCTGCAGAAAAGCTGCCGCATAATCCGCAAGTGGTTTTCAACGCCGCAGTCGCAGCACTTAAATGCCTGGATAACCTCGGTTGGGACATGCCCTTGGGCGAGAGAGCGCGCCGCTATGTTGCCGACGCTCGTCGTTTGGACCCGCGCAACCCGAGGCTTTCTTTATTGACCGGCATGTATCGCGATATTTTGAAAAAATACCAAATCAGTGGCGTCGACGACATCCCGACTATGCCAACGACCAAAGCAGAAGCTAAAAAGGAAGCGGTCGCAAAATAATTGTTTGCGGTTCTGTTTTTGAGCGCGTTTAATCTGCGTGCAAAATCTGATTCACCAACTCTGGCGGCCTGGCGATCACCGCACGCTGATGGAACCGAACGATAGGGCGCTGCAGTAATTGCGGGTGTGCGGCGAGGGCGTTCAGCAAGACCGTATCGCTGGCATCTTTCAAAGCAAGTGTAGAAAATAATTCTTCATTGTCGCGCGTCATTTCCAGCACACTGACTGCTTGTTCTGATTGCAAAAGTTGATGCAGTTCAGTCAACTGCGCCAGACTTAGAGGCGTTTTTTGATAATCGACGACATCAAGAGCGAGTTGATGTTGTGCTGCAAATTGTTGAGTGAGTTCGAGTGCTGCGCGCGATTTCGAGCAGCCAGGGTTGTAATAAATAATGAGCATGATGTTTTGAATGCGCTGTTTGTCGTGAAAGGCTGGATGAATGGATCCATGCATTATGCCTTTTCAAACGTAATCGGTTTTGCGGGTCGCGCATCTGAAGCTATGTAATCGCTGTACTGAAATTAGGCGTCTATATATGCTGATGCGCTGTACAAGATCTAAGAATTTACGCACGACTTAAGCGATATTTCGTGATCTTCCTTACGTTTGTTATCAATGTTGAGTTTGTGCGGATAAATTGATGCGATTCGTTGTCTACCTTTTCTCGATACTAAAGTGATGCCATGTCTGACAAATCCGATAGCAATTTGCCACCAGCTGTTTCTACCCCTTCTGAAACTCCAACTCCAGATCACAATCCGCTGCCTGCCGCCGCCTCCTCTTCAGTAGAGCCGCCAATTGTGCGTGCTCCGGCGGCGCCTTATGTGCCTGCCGCCAAACTTGAATTCGGAAAAAATAATGCGCCGGCCTGGCAACTGCCAGACGACACGCCGTGGAAGCAAACCTGGCGCGTTTTTTCCGCACGCTTGCAAAGCTTGTCAGATCAAGTTGGTCGCCGCTTAACCCAACGCACGTTGAAAATCGGCGTGTCGGCCAGGATTTTTCACCCGGAAGCGGGCGCGCGCGGCTTGCAAGGCAAGACTTTGCAATATCTGGAAGAGTCGATTGCGCAATGGGTAATGTCGCGCGATGTGTTGGTGTTGATGATCCCAACGGTAAATACCAACGGCCTTTTGCACCCGAGCAAGATTCGTTTGCGCGATTACGCCAAGCATTTGGATGGCTTGGTGTTGCAAGGTGGCGCTGACGTTGCTCCGCAGACATATTCGCAAACGGCGACGCGCCCGGAATGGATAGGCGACAGCGCGCGCGATATGTACGAGCTTGAGTTGTTGCATGAATTTGTCGAGGCCGGAAAGCCGGTTTTGGGTATTTGCCGTGGTTGTCAGCTTATCAACGTAGCTTTCGGTGGCACCTTGTATCAAGACATTGCGTCTGATGTGCCTGAGGCCAAGCCGCACGTAAATGACTTGTACGATAGTCATCGCCATACGATTCAATTTCCGCCTGGGTCGTCGCTGGCTTCGCTGTTCGCGGGCCAAACTGCGCCTTTGGTGAACTCGATTCACCATCAGGCGGTGCGCGATCTGGGGCGCGACCTGATGATCGAGGCAATTTCTGAGGGCGACAATATTGTTGAGGCTGTCCGCCACACCAAGTCGCGTTTTGTGATGGGTTTGCAATGGCATCCGGAATTCCACCGGGCTGGCGGCTCCGAACTGCTGGATTGCACGCCTATTCTTGATAATTTCCTCCGCGCAGCACGAGAAACGCGCTTCTAACATTTGGGTTGCTGCCAGATAGTCATTTATCCTGCCAAGCAAAGCTGATTGAAATCACATCAGCTTTGCAAAATATTTGAAAATATTACGCATCAAACCACTTCAAGTTGTTGACAAGGGAAGTCGACTCCCCTATAGTTTGGGGTTCCCCGCGGAGGGGTGGCCGAGTGGTTAAAGGCGACAGACTGTAAATCTGTTCTCTTACGAGTACGCTGGTTCGAATCCAGCCCCCTCCACCAAGTTTCTTGGGAAGCTTATTAAGTTAGGCAAGTAGTGGTAGCGAAGATTAGGTGACCCTCGCGGGTGTAGCTCAATGGTAGAGCTGAAGCCTTCCTAGCTTTTGACGCGGGTTCGAGTCCCTTCACCCGCTCCAGTTTAAAGGTTGGACGTGCCAGATTGCATAGTTTGCGGGGCATAGGACGGCTAGTTTGCCCTTTTAGCTCAGTGGTAGAGCACTCCCTTGGTAAGGGAGAGGCCACGTGTTCAATCCACGTAAAGGGCACCAAAGAATTTAGTAGTTTCAGTTTTATCTGTATTAAAAATCAGCAAGTCGGTCGGGCGCGTGCCTGAACATTCTCATCAAAATTGTTAGGAGTTCAAAATGGCAAAAGGCAAATTCGAGCGGACCAAGCCGCACGTCAACGTCGGCACGATTGGTCACGTCGATCACGGCAAGACCACACTGACAGCAGCGATTGCGACAGTATTGTCGAAAAAATTTGGTGGCGAAGCAAAAGCG
>NZ_JAURVN010000016.1 GCF_030655415.1 Herminiimonas sp.
TGATCGCGATGCTTTGGCCTGCCTCTGTCGAGTTGATCACGTCATCTGCTGTGATGCTCGCGTCCAACGTAATCGTCGGTACTGGCGGCGCCGTGTCGATCGCAACACTGTCGCTGCCTGCCGTACCCGCATTGCCTGCTATATCTGTGTAACTACCCGTTATCACAGCTACATTACCGTTGCCGGTATACCCAGGTGTTGCGGTGAAAGTTGCGGTAAAGACCAACGGATCTGCCGTTGCAACCAGGCCAGTGACTACGCCGCCAGTGGCAGCAATATCGCCAATCGTGAAGCCGACCGGGATTTCGCTGAAAGTAAAACTGACTTGGGAAACGTTACTCGCGACATTCAAGCTGCTGCCGATGATGTCGACGATTACACTTGGTGCGGTGGTATCAGGCGTGCCGCCGCTAGCAGTATTGCTAGCCGCAAGCCCCGACCCGCTTTGTTCAGGAAACTCCGGCAAAACGCCGCGATCTGCGACGCCGAAATCGAATGTCAGCGGCGTTACGCTTTCGAACAAGCGCGACAGTTGGACAAAGGTATGTCCTCCGCCAGCCGAGCCGCCGCTTAAACCGGCTTCGGTTTCGTCGAGCAAGTCATCCAGGCTACCGCCAAGCGCAATCGCGTCGTTGATGCTGGTGTTTTCACTGACACGCGCCAGTAAAGCTGCGTTGTGTGCTTCGGCATCGACATCAAATATGGTGGTGTCCAAGGTGACGACCTCGGCTTGCCGGATGTTATAGACAGCGCCGTTGTTGGATTCCAGCTCGACGCTGGCGTTGGCGCCCGTGATGATGACGTCGCCTTCATGGACTTGATCGCCCAGCTTGAGCAGGGTTCGCGTGCCGTCTTCTCCGCGGATGAATACTTCGCCTTGAAGTGCTACGACTTTACCGATAACGCGTGCTGAGTCAGCCATGATGAACATCCAACATATAGATTGAGATGTTATTGACTGTAGAGGGGATGCTTCACTAGGTAAATAGTACCTAGGTACTAGAGAGCAACAATTGTGACGCGGAAATGTTAAAGACTGTTAAACAGCGCTCTGATTGCGTATCAATAATGCAAGCTGTAGGCGATCACGCACGCCCAGCTTTTCGAAAATCGCGCCTACGTGGGATTTGACCGTACGTTCGGCAATGCCGAGTTTGGCCGCGATCTCTTTGTTGCTGGCACCACTGACGACGATTTGCGCAACTTCCAACTCGCGATGGGTGAGCAAAGCGGCGAGGTCTTTTGCCGGCGTTGTCGGCGCAGGTGAAACTGCTTGCGCGCTCATCCCGACCATACGCTGCATCAAGGATGCGCCTATCCACAAACCGCCTTGCAAAACCACGCTAGCAATCTGCTGCAAAACCGCCGCCGAAGCATGGCTATTGCAATATCCGCGCGCGCCCAGCGCAAACACCGCCAGCGCTTCATCGTCATTCGGCAAATCGCTCATGACCACATACGGATGTTGCCCAACCTGCTCGCGCGCTGCCAGTAACTGTTCGCGAAAAGGTCGCTCTGCGCCCAAACGTAACCAGACGATATCCGGCGCTGGCAATACCATCACAGGATCAGCAAACCGCAATGCCTTGAGGTCTGCAAAAGCCTGCTGCCAGTGAGGTAAAACCTTGCCGGTATCCGACAAAAAAAGATGATGAGAAACTATCAAATAAATCTCATTGTTTAGCGCTCGGTCATGGCGGCTTGTTTGGCACGCAGAACCGGTTTCATGAGGTAAGACAAGATGCTTTTCTTGCCCGTGATAATGTCAACTTCGGCCACCATGCCGGGAATGATCGGTAAATTATTGCCCAACGTTGATTTGTTTGTGATCACCCTCACCATGTAATACGTATTGCCTTTATCGTCCGTGATCGAATCTGCGCCTATATGTTCCAACGTTGCTTCCATACCGCCATAAATAGAGAAATCGTAAGCCGTAAATTTGACCACAGCCTCCTGCCCCGGCTTCAGGAACGCAATGTCTTTAGGCATTACACGCGCTTCCAGCACCAGCTTGTCTTCGAACGGGACGACCTCCACCACGTCGCGGCCCGGTTGCACCACGCCGCCGACTGTATTCACCATCAAACGCTTAACCGTACCTTTGACCGGTGAACGGATCGCCGATTGCTTTACCTTGTCAGCTAAACCCGTGCTGCTTTGGGTCAAAGAATTTAGCTTAGCCATCGTCTCTGAATATTCCTTGCTGGCCACATTACGCGCGGCAAGTTCTACTTCCTGAATTTTGCGTGATGCTTCGGAAATGGCAGATTGTGCACGCGCAATCTGCGAACCAGCAACATCGCGCTCGGCACGGAAGCGCGCCACATCACGCTCAAGGCGCAGCAACTCAACTTCTGAAACCGCACCTGATGCCAATAATGGCTTGGTGACCTGCAGTTCTTTGGCACTGGATTCGTACGCCTGCGCTGCCTGTGCCTGCTTCACTCTGGCCTCTGACAATTCTTGCTGACGCTGAATCATTTGTTGCTGTGCGATCGAAATCTGCGCCTGCAATTCAGACGTCGCAGCTTCATACAAACGGCGTTCTTCTGCCGCCGTTTGCGGATCTTCCGTCACCACTTCTTCCGACGGAACATATGGCTGACCGGTACCAATTGCTTGCAAGCGTGCCGCCTTGGCTGACAGGGATAAATACTGCGAACGGCTTTCACGCACAGACGATTCAAAACGGGTTGGGTCGACTTGCAACAGCACTTGCCCAGCTTCTACCAATTGACCTTCGCGGACATTGATTTTTTCAACGATACCGCCATCCAGACTTTGTAAAACCTGTAGTTGGCGCGATGGAATAACCTTGCCGTCGCCCTTCGTAATTTCATCGACACGGGCCACCGCGGCCCACAATATGAATAGCAAAACCACCACCAGCAAAGCACGCATCAAGGCGCGTGCGCGCAAAGGCTCTTGCTGAATAATGAAGTGATCCGCGTCGCGCACGAAATCTTTGTCGTCCTGCTGAGGATCGTCTTTCCAGCGACTCAACCAGTTGACCGTCTTGGGCTCTACCCGAACACGTATCCATTCCAGCCACACATGCACACGGCTCGCGCCATTTTTGCCGCGATTGATCAAAGCAGGCAGCATCTTTTTTATCATGATGACCTCGCAATCCGGCCGGACTGCAGCGCTGCAATAATCGTATCGCGCGGACCATCAGCCACGATGCGGCCATCGTCCATCACGATAATGCGATCTGCCAAATCCATCAGGCTGGAACGATGTGTAACGATGATCATGGTCTTGTGTTGCGTGAACACGCGTATGCGTTCCTTAAGTTGCGTTTCAGACGTGTAATCCATTGCGCTGGTTGGCTCATCCAGCAACAGCACCGGCGGATCCATCAACACCGCACGCGCAATCGCAATCCCTTGCCGCTGACCGCCGGACAAGGATTCGCCGCGTTCGCTGATCGGCATATCAAAACCTTCCGGATGGTTGTTGATAAAACTCGTCAAGCCCGCCAATTCTGCCGCAGCCACAATCGCCAGATCGTCGGCATACGGCGCACGTATCGCGATGTTGTCGCGCAACGAGCCATAAAACAAAATCGAATCCTGCTCTACATAACCCACATTGCGTCGTAGATCGGCAGGATCAAGCTGACGCAGATCGACGCCATCCAGCAGCACAGCGCCTTCAGTCGGCGCATACAAACCCAATAACAACTTTTGCAAGGTAGATTTGCCGGAACCGATGCGACCGATGACAACCACACGCTCGCCCGGTGCGATGCGGAAGCTAAGGCCGCGCAAGACTTCTTCTTTGCGACCGGGATAAGAAAAATGCACGTTACGGAATTCGATCTCGCCGCGAATTTCAGGACGGTGAATAAACGCACCTTGGTCCGAGCGCTCGCTCGGTGTTTCCATGACTTTTTCCAAAGCAGCCAAGGCCGTTTTTGCGTTTTGAAATTGCAGCAACAGACCGACGACTTGGCCCAGCGGGCCCATCGCACGACCGCTCAACATCGTGGCAGCAATCAAGCCACCCATCGTCAGCATTTTTTCGTGGATCAAATACACACCCGCAATCACCACCATGATGTTGACGAATTGCTGCAAGGTTGCAACACCGTTAGTACTAGACGAGGACAACAAACGCAACTCACCGCTAACGCGCGCGAGGAAAGCCGTGGCTTTTTCCCACTTCTCTTGCATCTGGCTTTCGGCACCGTGGGCCTTGATGGTTTCCAGCGCGGTCAAGCTTTCCACCAGCGTCGCATTGCGCAAAGCGGATGCGCGGAAAGTCGTTTCCGACAGATCATGCATTTTGTGCTGAACGATATAGCTATAAATAATGACCAGCACGATGCCAATCAATGGCAGAAATACCAGCGGCCACGAGATCCACGCCAATACAAACAAAAACAGTAACGCAAACGGCAAATCGATCAGCGCCGTCACGGTGGCGGACGCGAAGAAGTCACGCACTGTTTCAAACGAACGCAGATTGGACGCGAACGCACCGACCGAAGCTGGCTTATGCGACAAACGCATACCGAGCACGCGTTCCATAATCAGCGAAGACAATTTGAGATCGATACGTGCACTCGCAAGATCGACGAAGTGACCGCGCATCAGGCGAATCGCATAATCAAGAATCAGCACCAGCGTCAAACCGGCAGCAAAAACCCACAAGGTTTCTTGCGCAAAGTTCGGCACCACGCGGTCATACACGTTCATCGTAAACAGCGGCATGCCCAACGCAAACAAGTTGATCAGCAGCGCCGCCGCCAACACATCCTTGAAGATTGATTTCTGATCCATCAGCGCACCCCAGAACCAGTGGCGCTGTGGCAGCGCTGCAAAAGTCGGGGTACGTTGGTCGAAGCGGAAATGCGGACGAGAAAAAATCGCCACACCAGCATAACGCCCAGCTAATTCTTCACGCGATAGCGAAACCGCGCCTTGACCAGAATCGGGAAACAACAAACGCGCAGTCTGATTATCCCCATCCCAGTTCAGCAGTAAGCATGCTTCATTACCAACCAGCAGCAAGACCACCGGCAGCAAAGCAGGATCGATTTTATCCAGAGGACGGCGCACTACCTTGCTGGAAAATCCCGCGCGCGCAGCAGCGCGTGAAAATAGAGATGGCGTGAGCCCGCCTTGCATCAAAGGCAACCCAGCCGAAAGAGCGGCGTGAGTACTAGGGCGACCGTGTATTCGCGTCAATTCAACCAAGCAGTCCAGCAATGGATCGTGGTGCAGAACATCTTCCCGCAAGCCATCGATAGAATGGTCGGCCTTGACAGATCCGGCGACGATATTCGCCTTGTCCTCAGAATTATCCAATTGCCTCAATGCCCTTCATTTTTTTGCTGCCGCCCATGCTGTTTATCCAATAAACATCCATATACGCTATGTATCAATAAACTTTTCTCAACACTATTTTGAGTATTATCAATTAACGGCAACAACAAAAAATTTGAAAAAAACTAAAAGAAAATTTTTAATTGCTATACGCCAATCTATATACCATGTAAGAGTATAAGCACGGCAACCGCAGACGCAACTTAACAAAATTTTGCACATTAAAGAGCTATTGAGTTGTCTATTTGTTTCTTCTCAGTGAAACATTTCCTTGTGGCATTATTTAATTCTTGGTCGTCATGGTTCCGCTAATTTAGGACTCTCATAGATGCGTCAACTAAACGATTGCGACATCCTCATTGTCGGTGGCGGCATCAATGGTGCGGGCATCGCGCGTGATGCGGCAGGTCGCGGCTTGTCTGTCGTTTTATGCGAAAAGGATGATCTCGCATCGCATACTTCTTCCGCTTCCACCAAGTTAATCCACGGTGGCCTGCGCTACCTTGAGCAATATGAATTCAGCCTGGTACGTAAAGCGCTGATAGAACGCGAAGTGCTGATGCGCTCCGCGCCACACATCATCCATCCCCTGCGTTTTGTCATGCCGCACGATCAAGGCCAACGACCGGCGTGGATGATACGTGCAGGCATGTTCTTGTACGACCATCTCGCCAAACGCGAACTGCTGCCCGGCTCGGAAGGTATTGATCTGCGCGTACATGCCGCTGGCGCACCGCTGAAAACCAATTTCATCAAAGGCTTCGCCTACTCGGACGGCTGGGTCGATGATGCACGTCTGGTCGTGTTGAACGCGATTGCTGCCGCAGAAAAAGGCGCAAGCATTTTGACGCGCACCACATGCGTCGCGGTCCAACGCGAAGCCGCCTATTGGAACGCCACTTTGCGAACAAGTCCAGTCGCCGACGACACTAGCAACACAGAGCAAACCACCGCCGTACGCGCAAAAATACTGATCAACGCCGCCGGCCCATGGGCCGCCAGCTTTTTACACGATACGGTGCACGGCCGCGCCGGCAAAAAGCTGCGCCTGATCAAAGGCAGCCACATCGTCGTCAAGAAATTATTCGATCATCCCTACGCCTACATCTTCCAGCATCCAGACGGCCGCATCGTCTTCGCGATTCCGTACGAACACGAGTACACGCTGATCGGCACCACCGACATCGACTATCACGGCGACACCGACAATGTCGCAATAGCCGCGGACGAAATCGATTACCTGTGTGCACTCAGCAATCGCTATTTCGTCAAACCGATCGCACCGGCTGATGTTATTTGGTCGTACTCCGGCGTGCGTCCGCTGGTGGAAGATGAAAAAGACGACGACAACGAAAGCGCATCCGAAGTCACGCGCGATTACAAACTCGCCTTCGACACCGACGCCGCACCTTTGCTCACGATATTTGGCGGCAAGATCACCACCTTCCGCAAATTGGCAGAAGAAGCCGTCGATCTCATCGCACCAACATTCGCCAATCAACACGGAGCATGGACCGCCGACGCCTGTCTGCCGGGCGGTGATTTGTTTGGCGCTGCGCCCAACAATCGTGCCGTCCTCGCGTTTGACGAATACGTCGACCAGTTGCAACGACAATACGCATGGTTGCCACTCACCTTGATCGCCCGCTACGCACGCGCGTATGGAACTCGCAGCAAATTATTGCTGGCCAATCGCAACACTCTCGCCGACATGGGCGAACAAATCGCGCCGGGATTCTTTACTGCGGAAGTGGATTATTTGATGCGGCACGAATGGGCACGCTGTGCCGACGATATTTTGTGGCGTCGCTCAAAACTTGGCTTGCATCAGAGCGATGACGAAAAAGCCAAACTGGCCAATTATATTTCTGCAGACTTGGGCAAGCGTCGAAGAGATTTTGTTCGAATCTAGTATGGGGAGATACAAAACAGCGCGAAAAAGAAGCTCTAATTCGCGCTGTCTGGTTAATAATTAAGCAGCCTTCTGCTCCAGCGCCTGCACATTATCATTCACGGCATCAATCACAATCTTCCGTGGCTTCAACGCTTCCGGAATTTCTCTCTGCAGTTCGATATTCAACAAACCGTTATCCAGCTTGGCACCCACCACACGTACATGATCGGCTAACTGAAAGCTGTGTTCAAAGTTGCGCGAGGCGATGCCGCGGTGCAGGAAGTTACGTTGTCCTTCTTCACGTAATTTGCGGCCTGTGATTTTTAGCGTGTCGCGTTCGGTTTCTATCTCGATCTCTGAGCGGTCAAAACCGGCGACGGCCATCGTGATGCGGTATTGGTCTTCACTCACCAGTTCAATGTTGTATGGCGGATAGCTTGGTTGCGATTCGGCGCGTTGTGCGTCGTCGAATAGATGGGCCAGGCGATCGAAGCCGATAGCGGAACGGTAGAGGGGGGAAAAGTCGTAAGTACGCATGATAAATATCCTTTTAAAAAGTAAGCGATAAGGTTGATGCGGACCTCAAGATCGAGCATCCGCAGGACAAATATAGTCATCTCAAAATGCTTTTTCAAGATCTTGAAAAATCAACTGACCGCCCATATAGCGAACAGATTTTTCTTTTATTTTTTATTCCCTTGACCATATCCAACTAGGAAAACTGCCTGTGATTCAGCACAATCCCACGCCATCTTTAAACTTCTTTACACGAAAATCCTTGCAATCGATTAATGAATCGACGAGAATCTAAATGAGAATTATTGTTATTTGTAGAATTTCCGCCTCGCCCAACAACATGAGAACAAACCCGTAATGAATGCACGTGCAAAAAGCCCTCAACGTGCTTACTGGTTGAAGACGCTGCATCAATGGCACTGGATCAGTTCTGCCCTGTGTCTGCTCGGCATGTTGCTGTTCAGCGTGACGGGCATCACGCTCAATCATTCTTCGCAGATCGAAGCCAAGCCGCAAATTTCCACGCAAGAAGCGCAGTTGCCGGCTGACTTGCAGGCGCAATTGGCTGAGCTGAATACTGCAGAAGCCACCAAGAACAAGGCGCAACTCTCGCCGGAACTGGCGCGCTGGATGAAGGACAAGATGTCGCTGGATGTGAGCGGGCGCGATGTGGACTGGTCGCCCGAAGAAGCTTATGTCGCGCTACCGCGCCCTGGCGGCGATGCCTGGGTCCGCATCGACAGAGCGAGCGGCGCAGTCGAGTCGGAATCTACCAATCGCGGCTGGATTTCTTATCTGAACGATTTGCATAAAGGCCGCAATACCGGTGAAGCATGGAGCTGGTTCATCGATATTTTTGCGGCGGCGTGTTTGATTTTTTCGATCACCGGTTTATTCATCTTGAAGATGCACGCAACGAATCGGCCGAGTACCTGGCCGATAGTCGGCCTTGGCGCCTTGATTCCATTCTTGCTGGCGATTTTATTTATTCACTGATTTATTTATCTACTGGTTCTACTGATTTATTAAAGGTCTTCCCTATGCAGATTCGTTATTCCTTCATGCTCGGCGCGGCGTTGACTGCACCGACCTTTGCAGCAGACTTGAATGTAAAAGTCGAAATCCCTCGCTTGACGGTAGCTGAATATCACAAACCTTACGTTGCGTTCTGGATCGAGGGCGCGGATCAAACTTTCGTGCGCAATCTTGCGGTCTGGTACGACCTGAAGATGAAGAACAACGAAGGCACTAAATGGCTGAAGGATATGCGCCAATGGTGGCGTAAAAGCGGCCGTGATTTGCAAATGCCTGTCGATGGTTTAAGCGGTGCAACGCGCGCACCGGGCGAACAGCAATTGAGTTTTAACGCGGCTAAATCCGGTCTCGATAAATTGCCGGCTGGTGAATATTCATTAGTAGTGGAAGCGGCACGTGAAGTCGGTGGTCGCGAGTTGATCCGCGTACCTTTCCAGTGGCCGCCAAAATCGGCACAAACCGCGCAAGCAAAAGGCGAGCATGAACTCGGCGCCGTCACTCTCGAATTAAAACCATAAATCCCAAGGACACTGAATGAACATGAAAAAGATTTCCATGTCGCGCGTTGCTGCGTTGGCTATTTCTCTCTCCGTTGCTTTGCCTATGGCTGCGCATGCGCACCGTTCGTGGATGCTACCCTCTGCCACTGTATTGTCCGGCAATGAACCGTGGGTGACGGTTGATGCCGCAGTGTCCAACGATCTGTTTTATTTTGAACATAATCCTTTGCGACTGGATAATTTGGCGGTGATCGCACCGGACGGCAAAACTGTTGATGCTGAAAACAAAAGCACAGGCAAATATCGCAGCACCTTTGACGTCAAGCTATCGCAAAAAGGCACTTACAAATTGATGATGGTGAATGATGCATTGAGCGCCAGCTACAAAGTCGGCACTGAAAACAAACGCTGGCGCGGCACGGCGGAAAACTTTGGCAAAGAAATTCCAGCGGATGCAAAAGACGTCAATGTCAGCCGCATGCAAAGCCGTATGGAAGTCTTCGTTAGCTCCGGCAAACCAAGCGACACCGTGCTGAAGCCAACCGGCTCCGGACTGGAACTGGTACCGATCACGCATCCTAACGATCTATTCGCTGGCGACAATAGCAGCTTCCGTTTTCTGCTCGATGGCAAGCCTGCTGCTGACATCGAAGTCACACTGATTCCGGGTGGTATTCGTTACCGCGATCAACTCGGCGAGATCAAAGTGAAGACCGACAAGGATGGCAAGTTCAACGTCAAATGGCCAACTGCCGGCATGTACTGGATGAGCGCAAGTAACGGTGGCGCTCGCATGGCACCTCCGGCTGCCGGCGATGCAAACGCGGCTGCTCGCGAACCGCAACCAGTCGGCACACTCGCAAAACCAATCCGCCGCGCCAGCTACACGGCAACCTTGGAAGTACTGCAACCTTAAGTTCAACCCAGCTAGTCGCCCGTTGACCGTTCGCGGCAACGGGCGTTTTTCATTTTGATTTCGAGTTTGAATTTCAAGTTTTATTCTTGATACGCACATGCGACGCACACTGGTTCCGCTGATAACGACTCCACCCTTGCCACCGACATTGGGTAGCGTCGTGCACAGCTTGCAGGGCGAAACCATGGGCACCACTTGGTCAGTCAAACTGGTAGCGGATGCTGCACGCCGTTTATCGCCTTTGCAGGATTTGATTCAAGCGCAACTCGATATCGTCGTTGCACAAATGAGTACGTGGGAACCAGACTCTGATCTGAGTCGTTTCAATAAAGCGGCTGCCGGCACATGGCATCTTTTGCCGGATGAATTTTTTACTGTGTTGTCGTACGCCTTGAATGTCGCGCAAGCAAGCGACGGCGCTTACGATCCAACTGCCGGCGCATTGGTAAATGCTTGGGGCTTCGGTCCGACACGCCGCTATAACGAAGCCGGCTTCGTTGCACCAACGCGCGCAGCATTGGATTTCGCACGTGCGCAATGCGGCTGGCAACGCATACAAATCGACCACATCACACGTCGTGTACTGCAACCCGGCAACGCCTATATCGATCTATCTGCGATTGCCAAAGGCTACGGCGTCGATCAAGTTGCGCGTGCGCTATTACAGCGAGGCTTCGATAGCTTCTTAGTGGAAGTGGGTGGCGAACTGCGCGGCGCGGGCGTCAAGCCGGATGGACAACCGTGGTGGGTCGCACTCGAAAATCCATTGCCGACATCATCAACTTCTGACG
The DNA here is from genome assembly GCF_030655415.1 of Herminiimonas sp. The sequence goes on from NZ_JAURVN010000016.1 coordinate 10,989, forward strand.
CTGCTGCTTCGAGTGTAGAAACCATCGTCGCTCTCTACAATTTATCAATCGCCACCTCTGGCGATTACCGTCGTTATTTTGAAGATGGTGCAACACGCTTCTCGCACACTATCGATCCACGCAGTGGTGAACCGATACGTCATGGCCTCGCTTCGGTGACGGTGTTGCATCCAGATTGCATGGCAGCCGATGCGTGGTCTACTGCACTCGGTGTGATGGGTGCTGCACAAGGTTTGAAATATGCGAACCAACATGATCTTGTCGCACTGTTCATCAATCGCCACGAAGATGGTTTTGACGAACATCTGAGCACATCACTGACGGCCTTGTTGCAATGAACTGGAGCGACCAAACCCGCAGCATCGTTGCAATCGCACTGGTCGCTGTCTATGCCTTGATGTGTGCAGGAATTTATTACGCACAATTACGCAAACGCCAGCAAGCGGTACGCAATGCGGCGGCACTAATTCCCGCTGCCGATGGCGCGCAAGCGTGGCTGATCGGCTATGCAAGTCAAACCGGTTTTGCCGAAGAACTCGCGTGGAATACGGCACGTCTGTTACACACGGCTGGCATTCCGACTCGCGTCGCCAGCTTGTCGGAAATCAGCGCTGACGATTTATCGCAAACTGAACGCGCGCTCTTCATCGTCAGCACATATGGCGAAGGTGATCCGCCGGATAACGCCTCACTCTTTGTCAGCAAACTGATGAACGCGAAACTTGATTTGCCGAATCTGCACTTTGGCGTATTGATGTTAGGCGATAGCGAGTACGTCAATTTTTGCGGCTTTGGTCGTAGCCTTACCGAATGGCTCAAAGCCTCTGGTGCGCAAGCATTGTTCAACAGCACCTTCGTCGACAAAGCGGCGACTAGTGCCTTGCAAACATGGCAACATCAACTAAGTCATATCGCCGGCACCAGCGACGCACCCGACTGGCAAGCGCCGTCGTATCAAGCGTGGCGACTGGCCGCACGTCACCATCTGAATCCAGGCAGCGCAGGAGCAGCGACTTTTCATCTGGAGCTCGAAGCACGCAATGAAGCAGCATCAACTACATGGGAAGCTGGCGATCTGGTGCAAGTCCTTGCGCCAGACGACGCGCAACGTCCGCGCGAATATTCGATCGCATCAGTTCCATCCGATGGTCGTGTGCATTTGCTGGTTCGGCAAGAGCGACGCGAAGACGGCAGCTTGGGTATTGCATCCGGTTGGTTGACTGAGCAAGCTGCGGTCGGCGAGACGATCATGATGCGCTTGCGCGCTCATAGCAATTTCCGCCTCGGTGAAAATATACATAGGCCGCTGATCTTGATAGGAAATGGCACCGGCCTGGCCGGTTTGCGCAGTCATTTAAAAGCACGCGAGGCAATAGGTGTATCGCGCAACTGGTTGATTTTCGGCGAACGCAATATGGCTCACGATTTTTACTATCATGATGAAATCGAAGCGTGGCAAAGTAAGGGAATATTGGAGCGCGCTGATATCGTGTTCTCGCGCGATCAAGCTGAGCGAGTGTATGTGCAAGACAAGCTGCGCGAACAATCCGAAGTTATACGCGCATGGATTGCAGCAGGTGCGGCCGTGTATGTATGCGGCAGCCTGGAAGGCATGGCGGAAGGTGTGGAAACCGCGCTAACCGATACTCTTGGCAAGAATATCGTCGAACAATTGATAGAACAAGGACGCTATCGTCGCGACGTGTATTAACTACTGCACGTGGCGTTCGATCAGAGTTGCGCCCATTGCCGCAACAGATTGTGATAGTGCCCAGTCAGCCCTACCAGTTCTGGTGTATCTCCGATCTGCAATCGCAGCGTCTGAATATTTTGATCAAGCTCATACAACATAGTTCGCTTACTGTCGTCAGCGACCATGCTTTGCACCCAAAAAAATGAGCAGATGCGCGCACCACGCGTGACTGGTTCGACTTTGTGCAAACTGCTGGATGGATAAAGAATCAAATCACCCGCTGGCAACTTGACCTCATGTTCGCCATAGGTATCTGAAACGATCAGTTCTCCCCCATCGTATTCATCCGGTTCCGTAAGAAATAGAGTGCAAGACAAGTCCGTGCGCAAACTCAAGCTCGTCCCGGGAATCGTGCGTATAGAACCATCGACATGGAAACCATAATGTTCTCCACCCTCGTAACGATTAAAAAGCGGAGGAACATATCGATATGGAATGGCTGCTGACAAAAATAAGGGATGTTTTACCAGCAATCTTAATATCCGGTTTCCCATTATCCGTCCTGCAGAAGAAAGCTCGGGCAGTTGCTGATTACGTTTAACTTTAGCTCCTTGCTCACCAACCGTCTCGCGGCCATCCGCCCATTCTGCAGACTGCAATTGTTGACGAATATCCGCCACCTCATCCTTCGTTAGTATTTCTGGAATATGTAGCATCATGATTTGGCCCTCCATAAAAAGAGCCTCTCGGCAAAGAGAGGCTCACACAGCATTAGTGCCGCTTTTTTATTACAAATTGTTTAGAACTTGAGGTTCGCCGCAAGGAATGCAGAGCGCGGCTGGCCCAGCACAAAACGGCCACCGCCACTATTCAGTGACTGCACATAAAATTTGTCGGCCAAGTTGTAAATATTGAGTTGTAGCGACAAGTTTTTGTTGATCTCGTAGGATGCCATTGCGTCATACACCGTGTAGGACGGAAGTTGAGCAACGTTGGTCGCTGCTTGAACAGCGTTTGCCGAGCGAACTTGTGAATCCACGTATCGCATGCCGCCGCCTATGGTCCAACCCAATGGCAGTTTGTATGTAGTCCATCCGGTAAAAGTCAGTTTAGGTGACCAATTCAAATTAGCGCCCGTTTGGTTCGCTGTTCCAACTACTGTTTCGGTATCCATACGAGCAAGGCCTGTACTAATTTGCCAGGCAGGAGTCACTTGTCCAACCATTCCCAATTCAACACCTTTGACGCGCTGGTTACCAAATGCGGTTGGCTGGTTAGTTATTGGGTCCGTTTGCACGGCCGCGTTCTTATTTTCTGTCTGGAAAATAGCGCCGGTCAAAGCGAGCCGATTATCTAATACATCCCATTTCGATCCGATTTCAATATTGGTCGCTTTTTGCGGCTCGATATTGGGATTGTTCACGTTGTTTCCCGTAGCGAGCGAGAAATTATCGCTACCAGGCGGTTTTTGCGAACTAGCATATGCGACATACACGCTGCCGTTTTCTGCCGGTTTATAAACAGCACCAAGCTTCCAGGTGACTAGGTCGTCACTTTTATCGAAGCGAGTTCCCACACCTGTAGTTGCAATACTTGTGTATTCCGTTTTGTAGTGTTCATACCGGATACCGCCATTAATCAGAAATTGCTCATTGAGCTTGATTGTGTCGAATGCATACACGGCTGCCGTCGTAGTAGTGCCATCGGTAGATGCTCCGCTGTAGATTAGCGGCAAAAACGCATCGCCGACATTCGGGTTGTACAGGTTCGCGACTGTTTGCGTACCCGCGGCCGCGGCCATGGTTTTATTCACCTGTTTTTCTCGAATAAATTCGACGCCTGTGCTGACGGAATGTTTGATCGCTCCTGTTTGCAAGTCGGCAGTGACATTCGTCTGATTCGTCAGAATTTCATTTTGCTGATCTTTACCTTGACGGGAGCGACTTACAGTCCAGGTACTTGGAGCCCCAGTTGTAGTGAGCGCATTAATCCCCGTGAGGTTGTAATTTTGCTCGGTCACACCGTAACGGGTCGTATTGCGCAGAGTTACATTGGGGGCCAAATCATGTTCTATGAAAGCGGTAAACATGTTTGCATCAACGTCATTGAAATCATTTGCTGAGCCGTAGTAGTTACTTCGATTGACGGCGACATTGTTTGCAGCAACTTGAGCGTTGACTGGCTGGTAACCGGGAATACCAATGGCTGGAATCCCACCGTCCGGACGATTACGCTGCTCTATATGCAGGAAGTTCAAGGTGACGCGAGTCGGCGTGTTGAGACCGAACGTCACCGATGGAGCAATCCCAAGTGACTTATTTTTCACCCAGTCACGATCTTCTACGGCCCCAGTGTCAGACAGAAAATTAAGTCGGAATGCAGCGTCCTCTGAAAACTGTTTATTCACATCTGCAGTTGCGCGAATCGCTCCTGAGCTGCGCACACCCACGATTGCGCTAGAGGCGTCGCCAGCCTTCGCCTTTTTGCTTTCCAAATTAATGTAGCCAGATGGAGCCCCACGACCATTATCAGAACCCGACGGCCCCTTCACGATTTCAATCTGTTCAAAGTTAAACACATCGCGAGTGATTGTCCCGAGGTCACGAATGCCGTCAACAAAAATACTGCCTTGGGTATCAAATCCACGCATGAAGATGGAGTCACCGGTTGTCGTGTTTCCATTTTCCCCCATGGTCATCGTGATACCCGGTGTATTGCGCAATGCCTCCGTCAGCGTAGTGGCGCCTTGGTCTTGAAGAAGTTCTTTTTTAATGACGGTGATTGTTTGAGGCGTATCCACCAAAGGCTGGGTGAACTTGGGGGATGAGGGCTTTTCAGCCTTGTAGGTTTCTGTTTGGCCTGTGACTTTTACTTCGGGCAAGGTGGTATCTGCCTGCTGCGCAAAAACTACTCCGGGTATAGCCATGAATGCCATTGCGACTGCCGCGGAACAATTTAAACGACGGGCAATAGGGTGCTTACGGCTTTTGATTTGAGCCATTCTGAGTTCTCCGAGTTGTGTTGTAGTAGGTCGGCTGGCTTGTCTGCGACCACTACGAACTCGTAATGTATGAATCAGATGGCTGGCAATCGACGGATGTCGACGGAACTGAATGATAATGATTCTTCTTTACAATGTAAAGAAAGATGCGATTATAGAAACAAAGCCGTTATTTAAATACAACACGCTTGTCTTCACGAAGAGCCTGCACACGGCCAGAAAGCATCCCTTATTTGATGACGGGCGTTGGATCAGGAAGAGAAAGATTTAAACGTATGTCTAGGTAATTTGTTTCTTTAGGAGAGGATTTCTTCTACGAAAACTTTATATTTCATAGTATCTTTGCATCAGTTGCTGTTGGTACAAATTATTCAATTTCGTACCTTCAATATCATAAATTTCTCTGCAAATGCCCATCCGTTCACGCCTGTTAATTCTGGTTCTTGCCGTTCTGATTCCCGCATTCATGACCGCCGGCATCGGGATGGTTTACATCTATTCCGAATCGCAGCAAACGCATCGCCAAAGCATGCGGGAAGTGGCGCACGCCTTGGCATTGGTGGTGGACAAAGAGATGGCTAAACGTGAGGCCATACTGCAAACGCTGGCGACCTCATCAGCGCTAGATGTAGGCGATCTAGATAATTTTTACACGCAGGCAAAACGAATCGCGCCCACGATTGAAACTTCCGTTGCGCTGCGCGACCTCGACGGCAACGTTCTGATAAACACACAGCTACCAAAAGGGACAACGCCGCAACCTTCACCCGCAGGCATTGCTGAATTGCGCGCGGAGTACGGGCCGGACGCGACGGTGGTTTCCAATATGTATTTCGCACCGATCGGCAAGCAATCCAGCATCTCGATTCAGATACCCGTTAAGCGCGAGGGCAGGCTTATTTATTATCTAGAGATGAGTATTTTTGTGGAGCAATTGCAAAGTGTCTTTAACGAACAGAAGCTACCTGAAAGCTGGATAGGTACCATCGTTGACCGTAATACAACGGTAATCGCTCGCAGCAAGGATGCTACAAATTTTGTTGGCAAGAAAACCAGCGGGGGTATCGGCCAAAAGATGCACGACAATAGCGAGGGATTTAACGATGGCGTCGCACTGAGTGGTGAGCCAGTCTATGCATTCTTCAGCCGCGCACCCAATTCTGAGTTGCGCTTTGTCGTCAGCGTACCTCATAAAGAATTGCAGCAAACCGCGACGCGGGCAGTTGCCTTCATTGCTTTTCTATCGTTCATCTTGCTTAGCATTGCTGTGCTTGCAGCATTGGCCGTCGGTCGCAACACAGCAAAATCGGTAGAACAATTACTGCGTTCCGCCAAGGCACTTGGTAAAGACGAATTACTTTCTCCCGAACGTTCTGGCATTGCAGAATTTGATGCGGTCAGTAACGCAATGGTACAAGCCAGCAATGAATTGAAAGCCAGTAGAGAAAATCTTGAGCGACGTGTGGCAGAAGCCGTCTCAGTCGCGGAACGCTCACAGCGTGCATTGCTGCAAGGACAAAAACTGGAAGCACTCGGACGACTCACTGGTGGAATCGCCCACGACTTTAACAATGTGTTGCAGACACTCACCAGCGGCTTGCAAGTATGTTTGATGTCAGCACAAACCGATAGAGAAAAATCCTTGCTGCAAGCTTGCATGCGCGCCGTTACGCGTGGCGTTGAATTAACGCGGCAGTTGATGGCCTTCGGTCGTGTGCAAGATGCACGACTGGAAACACTGGACGTCAGCAAGCATTTGCACATGGCAGTGCCGCTGCTGACCGGCGCATTGCCTAGCAATATTGAATTCAAACTCAACACGAATGATGATCTGTGGCGCATCACCGTTGATCCACTGCAGTTCGAACTTGCGCTACTTAATCTAACGATGAACGCGCGAGACGCAATGCCGGATGGCGGATTGATTACGCTGGAAGCGCGCAATGAAATTATCTCTGCCGGCACTGAATTGACCGCTGGTGATTATGTGCGCGTTAGCTTGACGGATACTGGTGCAGGCATGACTGAAGAAGTCTCCGCTCGCGCGCTGGATCCTTTCTTCACCACCAAGAATGTAGGCGAAGGTTCGGGCATGGGACTGCCGCAAGCGTACGGCTTTGCCAAACAAAGCGGTGGCACACTGACGCTGAACAGCAAGACCGGCGTTGGCACCAGCATCGTGTTCTTTCTGCCGCGAGCAAATCAGGAAATAACGCTAGCACCGCTGGAAGCCAACACCCTTCAACCTCAACATGCCAGCGGCAAAGTACTATTCGTTGAAGATGATCCACTGGTGCGCGAAACCGTAACCTTGGCTTTGAGCGCAGCAGGATTCGATCTACAAGTTGCACAAAATGGCAAGGATGCGCTGCAGTTGCTGGAGATGGGACACACTTTCAATCTGGTGTTTTCAGACATCGTCATGCCCGGCGGTATCAGCGGCATCGATCTGGCGAATATTATTCGCGAGCGTTTTCCTGATACGCGCATCGTGCTGGCAACCGGCTATTCGGAACGCCGCATTAACTTGCCAGGCGTACGCTTACTGTCCAAGCCGTATTCAATGACGGACGTAGTCGCGATGTTGAACAATGAGTTGATGCAAAACGCGAACAAACAAGACGATAGCTAAACTGAAATACGCGGACTCAAGTACGGCGACGCCACCACAACCAAATCCCAGTGATGCCGAGCATGCCTAACGCAAGGCCGCTGATGAAAGTCACGGCCTCAAGTATCACGCCACCCAACTCGCCGGTGTGCAAGGGATACACAATCGAAAATGCACGCGCACCGGGATCAAGTTCATTCCAGCGATTGACTGCAAGTACCTCGCCGGTTTTTGGATGCAGGTAGATCGATGTCAAACCATTAGGATGCGGGTCATCGGCAAGCTTCATTCGGACGCGCACCGCCTGATCTTTTTTCACCGGTAAAAATATATAGCCAATCTGGTCATCGGGAAATTGTGCCTGCGCATGCGCCGCTAATTCGTCCAAGGAAATCGCCGGACCTTTCGCAACACCATCTTTGGAAATCGTCGGCGGCTTGATCGCCTTGCTTCCGCTCAGTGTTGTAACGAACTGCCCCAGCGGACGCCACGCCATATACGCGCCTGTCGCAACCGACACCGCGATCAACAAGCCGAGTACTGCGCCGCCTATGCGATGCATATCGAACAGGCCGCGCAACACGCCTTTGCGCAATTCTATTTTCAAGGACGGCGGCCAACGCTTGGGCCACCACAAGACTATTCCGCTGATCAGCAAGATCAAATAAGCCAAAGAGATCCAAGCCAGAATTGCCTTGCCAGTATCTTGCAACAGCAAGGCACTATGCAGTTTGAATGTGACGTTGACGAAGCCATCATATTCACCGCGACGCCCCTGCTCTTTTCCCGTCACCGGATTGAGATACACGGTGCCACTCCACGGCTCACCGCGCACCAATACCCAGAACGTATCGCCAGCATCGCGCGGTGGACGCATGTTAAACGTCACCTTGTTGTCGAATGTTTCTGTCAATTGCTCACGTATTGTCTGCAGCGATACCGCAGGCAAAGACGCCATCGGTGAAATACTTGCCGTATCCGCCTTGAAGAATTCCGGATGCATCCATTTATCAAGCGGCTGGGCAACGATCAAAATCGCACCCATCAGACCAACCGCCGCCAGTATCCAGCCAACACTCAGCGCAACCCATCTATGTATCTTGAGCCATATGCGTCTAAGGTTGATACGGCGAGGAGTTGGAGTTGTGTGCACGACAGAATCGATCATATAAATGACAAGGCCGATCAGATTGACCGGCCTTTGTTAGAAGAACAATGGCAAACGCCAGATTACATCAGAATGCCAAACGACCTTGGACGTAGACGGTACGTGGCGCGCCGACCATACGACCGGAGTTGCCATCGACGTTACGGGTGTAATAGCGTTTATCGGTCAAATTGTTTAAGCCGGCAAGAATGTCAAAACCTTTTGAGTTAGGAACCTTCCAGCTAACTTGAGCATTCCAGAGGCGGAATCCAGGTACCCGACCTTGAACTACACCATCGATTGTTTGCTCAGCGCCGGTATTTGCATCATTCGAATACTGTCCGCTTTGATGCGTGCTCGACAAATTGAATCCCCAAGGGCCCACATCATATCGAGCACCTATGGTATCTGTATTGCGTGAGTAGAACGGCACATCATTACCGATGTAATCGCCGGCTTCCTGTAAAGCGCGCGTGTAGGTGTAGTTGGCAAATACATTGAGCCCGGCAAACGCGCCCGATTTGTCAAAGGTGTAATCCAGTGCTGTTTCTATACCATCGTGCTTCGTCTTGCCAAGGTTACGGAACACGGTCGGCGTTACCCCTGCGACCGATTGGATCTGATTGTCAAAGCGCATATTGAATACAGCCACTTCTGCAGTGACCTGATTGTTCTTCCAGCGAGCTCCGGCCTCAATGGTTTTTGCGAGTTCCGGTTGCAGTGGATTTCCAGCAGATTGCGCGTTCAACTGTGTATTTTGAACGACGCCAAACGATGTACCGTAGTTTGCAAACAGGGTCACATCTTGGGTCAATAGATAAGCAACGTTCAATGACGGCAAAGGCTTATTGTTCGTTACTTCAAACGTATTTCCAGTAGTCCGTTCATGACGCACTGAGTTGATATGCTCAAATCGTACACCCGGAGTAATACGCCATGCGCCGAATGCGATTTTGTCGTCGATATATACGGCATGTGCATCGGTGGAGTTATCTGTAGTCGTGCGTCCGGTGATTGCACCAGTTGCTACTGATTGATTAAAGACATTATCATCGCCGCGTTCACGTACATAACGATAACCAACCGTCAAATCATTAGTAACACTTCCACCAGCATTTAAACGTACTGTGTAACGGGGCTCGATACCGAGCACCTGATAATTACGCGGTTGATTTGCTAATTGAGTTCTCGCAGAGTTGATCAACACACTTCCACGCGAACTTTCATTGTAATAAGTGCGAATTTCGAATTCCTGATTAGGCGAAATATTGTTGAGATACCCAACGTCTATTCCTTTACGATCCCCACTCCAATAATCAGTTGGACGAGTATTCTGGAATGGATCTGCATTGTATTGAGCAGCAGTCAAACCGCCAGGAGTACGCGACGTAACGTCGTAGTATGAGATTTTTCCGTATAGCTCAGAAGTCGGCGTCAATTCGTAACGCATCTTCAACGCAAAGTCGTTGAGCTTTTCATCGCTGTTAGCACGCCAACTCGACCCACTCGTTCCAGAGTACAGCACTGCCAGTCCCAGGCCATTATCGAGTTGGCTACCCAAGAACATGCCGTATTGCGTATTCGAACCGCCCTCACCAAATTCGTTGTAACGCACGTTCGCATCGCCGGTCAGGCCAGGTGTCGTTGGTATCGAACGCGTCTTGAAATTAATGATGCCACCGACATTTTGGGGGCCATAACGCACCGCGCCACCGCCACGAACCACATCGATTGATTCGATATTATTCAAACTAACTGGTGCGAAAGAAAGTTGTGGCTGGCCGTATGGCGCAACGGCCATAGGAATACCATCCAGCAAAACCGTCGAACGTGGTGAATAACGTCCGGTCAAACCGCGAACACCGATATTCAAGGAAATTGCGCTGCCAGCTGTGCCGGAATTATCTGTCGATTGAACGCCAGGAATGCGGCGCATCACGTCGCCGATGCTGCTCGCGCCTGTACTCTCAATCGCTTCTTTTTTCACCACCGTGCGCGCACCTGCGTAGCGCTTCACGCTGTTTTCCAAACCTGTGCCGAGAAGATCGCCGCTGACTTGAATCGTTTCCAGCGTTACGCCTTCGCTTGATACGGCATCAGTTTGTTGCGCGTAGATAGGCATGGCCATGACGGCGAGCGCAACGGCTGCAGAACATTTCAAACGATGGATGACGATGGTAGGACGGCGTGATGTGCGAGCCATTTCTGGATTCTCCGGATGCTTAGGGGTCGATGTTTGCGCTGGCTAGCTCGCAGGGACATTGGTCGAAGCAGAGATACATGGCTGGCAAAACCCGAGGATTCTCGGGTTTATGATGATAGTAATTCTCGTTTATAGGGTCAATCGAAAGTGTCAGGTCCAGCAAAACTAGGCGAATAAATTCGCCTTTTGTGGCTTTTTCGTCAAACAACCTTGAGCTTGGCATAGGCCGGATTACCTGCAGGATATACAGGCTTCAACTTCTCCAGCGTTTCCAGCACGATGGATGCGATCGCTAGATTGCGATGCGTTTTTGAATCTGCTGGGATCACGTACCAAGGCGCATGGTCAGCATCGGTTTCGTTGATGGCTTTTGCATAAAGATCTTGATAGGCATCCCAGAATTTACGCTCTTCCAGATCGGCTGGATCAAACTTCCAATGTTTGTCTGGATCGGCGATGCGTTCTTCCAGACGCTTCTTTTGCTCAGCGGCGGAGATATGCAAAAAGAATTTCAGAACGATCGTGCCAGTTTCTGCCAGCATCTTTTCGAAATTGCGTATGTGCTCGTAACGTCGCGCGCATTCTTTCTCGTCTATCCAGTCGTGCACACGCGTGATCAACACATCTTCGTAATGACTGCGATTGAAGATGGTGAACTCGCCAGCACCCGGCACTTGTTGATGAACGCGCCACAAATAGTCATGATCTTTCTCAACGGCAGTCGGGCCCTTAAAGGCAACGCTGCGCACGCCCAAGGGATCGATCTTGCCGAACACGCCGCGCACTGTGCCGTCCTTGCCGGAGGTATCCATACCTTGCAAGACGATCAGGATCTTGTGCTTGCGCTGCGCATACAAAACGTCCTGCAACTCGGCGATTCGCTGCGCGAGCGCATCGACTTGCAATTTATCTTGGGCCTTGTCGCCACTGGAAAGCGACTTATCGCCGGCGTCCGCATCCACTACCTTTTGCTTTTTTGTTGCACGGAATTGTTGTTGGACGCTGGGCATAGTTATTTCCGCTCGCTTAGTTCTGCATGCCAAATGGCATGGTCGATTTTTGTACAACGATCGGCCACGACATCCAGACCGGCGGCGCGCGCCTTATTGGTTGCGGCTTCATTGATAACGCCGATTTGCAGCCATACACCACGCGCACGAATCGCAATGGCTTCGTCAACAATAGGTTCGACCAGTTCGGATTTGCGGAAGATGTCGACCAGGTCGATGCGCGTTTGCTGTTCAGCCAATGCAGCGGCAGCCAAAGTCAACGTGGCGTAACAATGCTCACCGAGAATGTGAGTACCTGCACACGCAGGATTGACTGGAATGACGCGGTAACCGTGGCGCTGCAGGTAAGCAGCGACGCCGTGGCTTGGACGATCAGTCTTTGGGGATAAACCGACCACGGCGATGACGCGTGATTCGGCCAGTAACTTGACGATGGTTTGCGGATTTTGATTCATGATTCCTTTTTCCAAAAACAAGAAGGGCAGCCTAAGCTGCCCTTCATTGTATGCGGGAATTCACGATTAGCGTTTTTGGCGCAACCGTTGAATCGCCGCCAACTGTGCAATCGCGGAGGCCAATTCAGCCTGTGCTTGTGCGTAGTCGATTTTCGATTCTTTATTGACCAGTGCTTCTTCGGCCAATTGTTTTGCTTCTGCTGCCTTGGCTTCGTCCAGATCACCACCACGGATTGCCGTGTCGGCCAGAACCGTCACGCCATCCGGTTGCACTTCCAGAATACCGCCTGCGACAAAGACGAATTCGTCTTCAGCCTGGCCAGCAATCTTGATGCGAACCGCACCTGGTCGGATGCGTGTGATCAGTGGCGTGTGGCCCGGCAAGATGCCGAGTTCGCCTGATTCGCCCGGCAGCGCGACAAACTCAGCTTCGCCGGAGAAGATTTCTTCTTCAGCGGAGACTACTTCTACGCGCATTGTGTGTGCCATGTTAGAACCTTATTTCTTCGTCCAAAGACCGATACTAAAGCGAATAACTTTCGTTTTGCTTGCGCGGTGTCAGGTTGAATCCTGCGCCGCGCAAGCTACTCAATGATTAGTTGAGTTTTTTCGCTTTTTCGATTGCTTCTTCGATTGTGCCAACCATGTAGAACGCTTGTTCTGGCAGGTGATCGAGTTCGCCGGATGCGATCATTTTGAAACCATTAATCGTATCTTTGAGCGAAACGTATTTACCTGGTGCGCCGGTAAATACTTCAGCAACGTGGAACGGTTGTGACAGGAAACGTTGCATCTTACGTGCACGTGCGACCAGCAATTTGTCTTCTGGTGCCAACTCGTCCATACCCAGAATCGCGATAATGTCGCGCAATTCTTTGTAGCGTTGCAAGGTACCTTGAACAGCGCGAGCTGTGTCGTAGTGATCTTGACCAACGACGAGTGGATCCAATTGACGTGATGTCGAATCGAGTGGATCAACCGCTGGGTAGATACCAAGCGATGCGATGTCACGCGACAGAACAACGGTGGAATCCAAATGGGCAAACGTGGTTGCTGGCGATGGATCGGTCAAATCATCCGCTGGAACATAGACGGCTTGGATCGATGTAATCGAACCAGTTTTTGTCGATGTAATACGTTCTTGCAGACGACCCATTTCTTCAGCCAGCGTAGGTTGATAACCCACAGCCGAAGGCATACGACCCAGCAACGCAGATACTTCAGTACCAGCCAGTGTGAAACGATAGATGTTATCGACGAAGAACAACACGTCTTTACCTTCGTCACGGAATGCTTCAGCCATCGTCAAACCGGTCAACGCAACGCGCAGACGGTTACCCGGTGGTTCATTCATTTGACCGTAGACCATCGCTACTTTGGAGTTGGCTGGATTTTCCAGATCAACAACTTTAGCGTCAGCCATCTCGTGGTAGAAGTCATTACCTTCACGAGTACGTTCACCAACACCAGCAAACACGGACAAGCCGCTGTGTGCTTTAGCGATGTTGTTAATCAGTTCCATCATGTTGACTGTCTTACCGACGCCAGCACCACCGAACAGACCGACTTTACCGCCTTTTGCGAACGGGCAAACCAAGTCAATAACCTTGATGCCTGTTTCCAGCAAATCTTGCGATGGCGACAATTCGTCGTACGCAGGCGCTTTGCGGTGAATCGATGCTGTGCGCTCGTGGCTCACAGGACCGCATTCGTCGATTGGGTTACCCAACACGTCCATGATGCGGCCAAGAGTAGCCGTACCAACTGGTACTGTGATTGGATTGCCGGTGTTTTGAATGATCATGCCGCGACGCAAACCGTCGGATGTACCGAGTGCAATGGTACGGACAATACCGTCACCCAACTGTTGCTGTACTTCCAGCGTCAGCTCAGAGCCTGCCATCTTCAAGGCATCGTAAATCTTAGGCATCGCATTGCGGGGGAATTCAACGTCCACCACGGCGCCGATACACTGAACGATTTTGCCATCAGCCATTTTCGTTCCTTCAATAAATAAAATTTAAAATCTGGTTGTTGAGGACAACTTGCGTTGTCCTGCAATCGAATTAAACCGCAGCCGCACCGGCGACGATCTCGGAAAGTTCTTTCGTAATCGCTGCCTGACGCGTCTTGTTATAGACCAGTTTCAGTTCGCCAATCACGCTACCTGCATTGTCGCTTGCCGATTTCATCGCTACCATGCGAGCCGATTGCTCGGACGCGAGGTTTTCTGCTACAGCTTGGAAAATCAGCGCTTCAACGTAACGCACCAGCAACTCGTCAATCACGGTTTGCGCATCCGGCTCGTAGATGTAATCCCATGCCAGCGAATCCGCATCAGCCTTCAACTTGTCAGCAGCCAATGGCAGCAATTGCTCCATCATCGGCTCTTGCTTCATCGTGTTGATGAACTTGGTGTACACGACATACACCGCGTCCAGTTTGCCTTCTTGATACGCATCGAGCATCACCTTGACCGGACCAATCAACTTGTCCAGGTGTGGGGTGTCACCGATTTGGACCGCATGCGACACAATTTTTGCGCCGATACGATTCAGAAAACCAAAACCTTTATTGCCGATAGCAACGGTTTCGACTTTCTTGCCTTGCGCTTCAAGTTCGCGCAGCTTGCTGGTCACGATACGCAAGGAGTTCGTGTTCATACCGCCACACAACCCCTTGTCAGTCGTCACGATGATGAAACCAACCGTTTTCGACACATCCGACTTCACCAGAAACGGATGCGTGTATTCCGGATTGGCTTGCGACAGGTTGGCAGCGATATTACGAATCTTGTCGCTGTACGGACGAGCCGCGCGCATCCGGTCTTGCGCTTTACGCATTTTGGATGCAGCGACCATTTCCATCGCCTTGGTGATCTTCTTCGTATTTTCTACGCTCTTGATCTTGCCACGTATCTCTTTGCCTGAAGCCATGAGTTATTACTCCTTATAGCCCCGGAATCAGAACGATTTTTTGAAATCAGCAATCGCAGCAGCCAAAGTAGCTTCGTCGTCTTTCTCGAGCTTTTTGGTGTCTTCGATTTTTTGCAGCAGTGCTGCGTGGCTGGACTTCATGAAACCGTGCAGACCTGCTTCAAATGCGAGTACACGTTTGACTTCGAGGTCATCGAAGTAACCTTTGTTGACCGCGAACAGCGAAACCGCCATCAACGAAATCGACAATGGTGCGTACTGAGCTTGTTTCAACAATTCGGTTACACGTGCGCCGCGATCGAGTTGCTTGCGAGTCGAAGCATCCAGATCCGAAGCGAACTGAGCAAACGCTGCCAATTCACGGTACTGCGCCAAATCGGTACGGATACCACCGGACAGGCCCTTGATGACTTTAGTTTGAGCAGCACCACCAACGCGCGATACCGAGATACCAGCGTTAATCGCAGGACGGACGCCCGAGTTGAACAACGATGTTTCCAGGAAGATCTGACCGTCGGTAATCGAAATTACGTTGGTTGGAACGAATGCAGAAACGTCGCCAGCTTGTGTTTCGATGATAGGCAGAGCTGTCAACGAACCGGTTTTGCCTTTAACTTCACCTTTGGTGAAAGCTTCGACGTAATCGACATTGACGCGTGCTGCGCGTTCGAGCAAACGGCTGTGGAGGTAGAACACGTCGCCAGGGTACGCTTCGCGGCCTGGTGGGCGGCGCAACAACAGCGACACTTGACGGTATGCAACCGCTTGTTTCGACAAATCGTCATACACGATCAGCGCATCTTCACCGCGATCGCGGAAGTATTCGCCCATGGTGCAACCGGAGTATGCCGAAACAAACTGCATAGCAGCCGATTCAGAAGCAGTAGCTGCAACCACGATCGTGTATTCCATCGCGCCGTGCGCTTCAAGCGAACGAACGATGTTTTTGACTGAGGATGCTTTTTGGCCGATAGCAACATAGATACACGTTACGTTTTGACCTTTTTGATTGATGATGGCATCGATCGCGACAGCTGTTTTACCAGTCTGACGATCGCCAATGATCAGTTCGCGTTGACCGCGGCCGATAGGTACCATCGCATCAATCGCCTTGATACCGGTTTGCATCGGTTGATCAACGGATTGACGAGCAATAACGCCTGGAGCGATTTTTTCGATAGGTGCTGTCAACTTGGTGTTGATAGGACCTTTGCCGTCGATCGGTTGACCGAGAGCATTAACGACGCGACCACGCAGTTCAGGACCGATAGGCACTTCCAGAATACGACCGGTACATTTAACCGTATCGCCTTCGGAGATGTGCTCGTATTCACCCAGAATAACGGCGCCGACGGAATCACGTTCCAGATTCAGCGCGAGGCCGAATGTATTGCCTGGGAATTCCAGCATCTCGCCTTGCATAACGTCGGACAGACCGTGAATGCGGCAGATACCGTCGGACACGGAAATGACCGTGCCTTGATTGCGAATCTCAGCAGTGTCGCCAAGACCTTGAATACGGCTCTTGATCAGCTCGCTGATTTCAGACGGGTTGAGTTGCATATAAACTCCTAAAATTTTTCTCTGTAGCTTGGGCTAGGCTCGTACGACGATTACGCTGTCAACGCAACTTGCATCTGTTGCAGTTTCGCGCGCACCGAGGTGTCGAGCACTTCATCACCAACAACGACACGCACGCCACCGATCAATGCGCTATCAACAGCGACGGTCGGGTTAAGCTTGCGGCCGAATTTCTTTTCCAGCGTTGCGACCAGCTCGGTCAACTGCGCTGACGACAGTTCAAACGCGCTGACGATTTCTGCATCAGCGGCGCCTTCTTGCGCATTTTTCAATGCGTGAAACTGTGTCGCGATTTCCGGCAACAGCGTCAGGCGGTCGTTTTGCACCAGCATGTTGATGAAGTTTTTCGCTTCAGCGCCAACCGGCGATTTGAGCGCCGAGATGAATGCACTGCTGATCACGTCATCCGAAATTTTCGGGTTGTGCGCCAATGCATATACATCGGGATTCGCGGCAACCTGGGACATTTCAGAAACCAGTTCAGACCAGCCATTCAAATCAGCGGCTTTCGCCACACGGAACAGAGCTTCGGCGTAAGGACGGGCAATCGTTGCGAGTTCGGCCATGATTACAGCTCGGCTTTCAGTTGGTTCAACAGATCAGCGTGGACTGCAGCATTGACTTCACGCTTCAGAATTTGCTCAGCGCCTTTAACTGCGAGGGTAGCAACTTGGTCACGCAATGCTTCACGGACTTGGGTTACTTGCTGATCAGCGTCTGCTTTGGCTGTCGCGATAATACGCGCAGCTTCTTCAGCAGCTGTTTTCTTGGCTTCATCAATAATGCTTTGGCCACGCTTCTCAGCATCGCCGATACGCTTTTGACCTGCTTCTTGCGCAGATGTCAGTTCTGCCTGGGCGCGCTTTTCAGCGGCTGCCAGATCAGACTTGCCACGTTCGGCAGCTGCCAAACCGTCCGCGATCTTCTTGGCGCGCTCATCGAGCGCATTCATCAGTGGTGGCCACACGAATTTCATCGTGAAAGCTGCCAGGATGAAGAAGACCACGAACTGCGCAATCAAAGTTGCATTTAAGTTCATGGTAATTCCTTCTCTAAGTAACGTATGCCGAAAATGTCTTCAGCGTGAAACGGTCAACGACCGAATTACTTAGCGATGAACGGGTTAGCGAATGCGAACAACATAGCGATACCAACACCGATCAGGAACGCAGCATCGATCAGACCAGCCAACAGGAACATTTTGGTTTGCAATGTGTTCATCAATTCTGGTTGACGAGCAGAAGCCTCAAGGTATTTGCCACCCATGATAGCGATACCGATACAAGCGCCGATTGCGCCCAGACCAATAATCAAACCACAAGCCAGCGCTACAAATGAGAGATCAGTCATGACAATTCCTTCAAAGTTAAGTTAATACAAAAATTAATACAAAAAGTTAAATCAAAATCCAAAAGCTTTATTACAGAATTAGTACTTACACCATCAATGCGATTCGTGAGCCTGACCGATATACACCAGTGTCAGCATCATGAAAATGAACGCTTGCAAGAAGACGATCAGGATGTGGAAGATTGCCCACACAGTGCCTGCAAGTACATGACCGAAGAAACCGAACGCGGTTGCGGTCGAACCCAGCAATGCAATCAACAAGAACAACAATTCGCCAGCAAACATGTTGCCGAACAACCGCATTGCGAGGGAAACGGTTTTCGCAGCGAATTCAATGATGTTCAACAGCAAGTTGAACGGTGCAAGCCAAATACCAAACGGTGCAGCGAACAGTTCGTGAACGAAACCGCCAGCACCCTTGATTTTGATGTTGTAGAAAATCATCAGCGCGAATACGCCGAGTGCGATACCCATGGTGCCATTCAAATCGGCAGTAGGAACAACGCGGTGATACGGGAAAATGTGGTCGATGCCGACTGCATGGAAGAATGCCGAGAACATATCAACTGGCAAGAAATCCAGCGAGTTCATCAGTGCAACCCAAACGAATACGGTCAATGCCAATGGCGCGATGAAAGAACGGTCGCCATGAACAATCGATTTAGCTTGGTTGTCGACCATTTCGACTACCATTTCAACTGCAGCCTGGAAACGACCTGGGACACCGGAGGTTGCCTTGCGAGCAGCCAGCCACATGAAAAAACTGCCGACAACGCCAGCAAAGATGGACCAGAAAATCGTGTCCATATTGATGATCGAAAAATCAACGATCTTATCCTGATGCTTGGTCGAAAAATGTCCCAGATGGTGGACAATATATTCGGAAGCGGTTGGTGCTGCGTGATGCGCCGCCCCTGCAGTAGCCATTTCAGTCGCCATGTCAGTGCCTAAATAATAAGATGATGTAACTTTTTAGCGCCACGATGAACGCGGCGACCAGCGCCAGCAAATTCAAATCGCGGTATAACCAGACCACCGCTCCTAATAGAGCAATCGTCAATGCAATCTTGATAAATTCACCGATGAAAAAAGTCATCGGATTAACAGACTCTGATTTTTGCGCAGCGGAAAATAAGCGTAGCGCAAACAGACCATTCGGCACCACGCAGCACAACCCACCTAACAACGCCGAATACAAAGCCGGCATTCCCGCGATCAAACCGGCAATAATGCTGGCGATTACCGTAGTCGCTAGTTGCATGAGGACGACGGGCAGCATACTGGGTCCAAATGGTGCAGTCCTTTAGCGATCTCGCGATCAAGCTATTCGGACTGGAGTGAATTAAGTCGTGCTTCCATGAAGCCACGGGATTATAAGGGCTTTCCTTATGCACCGTCAAACGTTTGCTTGGGGAAAAATCGCTGTCCTGATGACAGTTCAATGACAATCGCGGATCTTGCAACGCGAATATTTGCCTTATGCCAACGCCGCCAAATATTCACGACCTTGCGGCCAGTCGCCCAAATTGCTTTGCGCATTGATATGGCCGCTCGCGCCTATCGAAACGAATTCTGCATGCCAGTCCACAGCAAAAGATTTGGCTTTTGGCAACGAGCACCAAGGATCGTCGGATGATGCGACGATGATGGTTTTAAACGGCAACCGGAGGCGCGGCATAGGAGAAAAGTCGGTAGCAGCCTCTGGAAAATCGGCTTGCTCGACATCGGCTGGTGCCACGAGTAATGCGCCTGCGATCTTGTTCGCGTACGACGACGCATAACTATATTCCGCAACCCACCAAGCCACTAGCGCACAGCCCAGACTATGAGCAACTAGAATCACAGGGCCATCGATATTAAGAAGTGCTGCATTCAGTGCAGCTACCCAAACACTACGCTGAGGCGCATCCCATTCTTGCTGTTGCACGCGCACGACATTGGGCAGCGTCGCTTCCCAATGCGTTTGCCAATGACCTGCACCTGAATTGCCTAAGCCGGGCAAAATCAGGATCGTGTGGGACGGCGTTGAGGCTTTATTTGATGCGGTGCCGGACAACAGGCTTTTAGCGATATCTGACATTGCGCCCCTGCTCTGGCTGGTTCTCGTGATCTGCGATCAAGAATTTTCGCGCAATTTGGAAATGATGCCGTCCAGCGTATCAAGATCAGCAAAGTCGATGATCAACTGGCCTTTGTTTTTTGCACCCAGCTTGATGACAACCTGGGTTGCCAATGCATCGGATAACTCTTCCTCTAGACGCGTGATGTCGCGCGATTTTTCCTTGCCGCTGGCGCGTGGTTTGTTGCTGCCTGATTGTTCAAGCGTGGAACGTACGACCAACTTCTCTGCTTCACGCACAGACATGCGCTTGGCAACTACCTGATTAGCCAAATTGATTTGCGTAGCGCTATCCACTGCAAGCAAAGCACGCGCGTGGCCCATATCGATATCGCCTGCCATCAACATGGTTTGAACCGGCTTGGCCAGATTCAGCAAACGCAAAAGATTGGACACCGCGCTGCGCGAACGACCTACGGCAGTCGCGGCTTGCTCATGCGTGAAATTGAAATCAGCGATCAAACGATGTATGCCTTGTGCTTCTTCCAGTGGATTCAAATCCTCGCGCTGAATATTTTCAATCAGCGCCATCGCGGCGGTGGCTTCGTCGTCGACTTCTTTCACCAGCACCGGCACTTCGGTCAGACCAGCAATTTGCGCAGCGCGGAAGCGGCGTTCGCCGGCTATGATTTCATAACGCGGCTTGCCGTTGACCGGCGCGATCGGACGCACCAGAATCGCTTGCAACAGACCTTGTGCCTTGATCGATGCGGCCAACTCATTCAACGCACCTTCATCCATGCGGGTACGCGGCTGATACTTACCAGCCTGCATATCAGTAACGTTCAATATAGATGGCGCACCAGGAATCGCTGCGACGGCCTCATTGAAATCCGTAGCGCCGCCTAGCAATGCATCCAGACCGCGACCCAAACCTTTTTGTTTTTTCGTAACCATAATTCCTGACTCACATCGTTTGTTTGGAGTAGCGGCGCGCTGTTACGCATCCGGCTCTTCTCAGTGTTTAGCGCTATCGCGTTGTATAGCGCTTTGATTTATCTATATCGTTTTAATGCGTTCAACCATTTCCGCACCGAAGGTCAGGTACGCTTGCGCGCCCTTGGATGCTGGATCGAAGTTGATGCCCGGCATACCGTACGATGGCGCTTCAGCCAAACGTACATTGCGCGGAATGATGGTCTTGAATACTTTGTCACCAAAATGCTGTTCCAGTTGCGCAGAAACCTGCTGCGACAGAGTCATGCGCGGATCGAACATGACGCGCAACAAACCGATGATTTTCAAATCAGGATTTAACTTGGCGTGAACCTTCTTGATGGTGTTGACCAGATCGGACAAACCTTCGAGCGCATAGTATTCGCACTGCATAGGAATGATCACGCCATGCGCTGCGCACAGACCGTTCAGAGTCAACATCGACAATGCCGGCGGACAATCGATCAGCATGAAATCGTATTCAGCATCGACCGCATCCAGCGCATCTTTCAAACGCTTTTCGCGATTATCTAGCTCGACCATTTCAACTTCAGCACCAGCCAGTTCGCGATTCGCTGGCAGCACGTCAAACTTGCCTGCATCCGACGTTACACGTGCGGCATGCACGTCGGCCATGCCGAGCAGCACTTCATAGATCGATGACTTTAATTCGGCCTTGTTAATGCCGGCGCCCATCGTTGCATTGCCTTGCGGATCAAGATCCACCAGAAGTACGCGCTGATTCAGTTGTGCCAGAGCTGCTGCCAAATTGACTGCGGTAGTTGTTTTACCGACGCCGCCTTTTTGATTGGCGACGCAAAATATTTTTGCCATGTTCTCGTTTTAGTTAGTGGTCAATTTGATGCAACAGTCCATCACAAAACATCAGCGCTCATCACCGCAGCATTCGCCACTGCAGGGACCAACAACCGATGCAACGCTCCCCTTACTTTGCTGCTTTTTCCTGCACGGTTTTCACCAGCTTTGAAGTGTCAAAGCCTTGTGCGGTCACGCGATTAACCAGCGCTTCGTAATCTGCATCGGCAATACTCGGCGTACGCGACAAGACCCACAGATAATCACGTGATGGACCGCCTACTGCGACCAGTGAATAATCCTGCGCCAGATCGATAATCCAATAATCAGCCCAAATGAAAGGCACCCAATTCAACCAATCCGGCGCGAAACTGACTTTCAATTTAGCGTTGGTTTGCGGATTCTCGACGCGCGCGATGCCGCTAGCCTGATCAATTCTGCCATCGGCTTCTTTACAGCGATTGATGACATCGATATCGCCATCTGCGCGCTTGTTATATTGCGCGGTCACGTTGGCGGCACAATCCTTTTGAAAGCGATTTGGGAAGCGCGCAATTTCATACCAGGCGCCGACGTAACGTGTAAGGTCAACGCTCGCAACTGTACGCACCTCTTGCGACCATGCCAGATTGCTGAGGCCGGCCAATACCAATGCCGTTAAAACGAAAAGCTTTTTCATGACTTGGCCCTTTCAATGAAGATCAAATGACGCTCAGCCTGCAAAGTAGGTACTTGCAAGGCGCGCACCTCTTTTACCGTCCAACCGGCTGGCAAATGCGCCACTTCGGTATCGGGTGAAACACCCTTCAAGGCGATAAATTCGCCGCCATCGGCCAGCAAATGGCCCGACCAATTAACGAAGTCACCCAACTCTGCGAATGCACGCGAGGTGATCACGTCGAACTTCTTCGGCGCTTCAAATTGTTCAACGCGCGCGGTATAGACACTGACATTGCTCAAGCCCAGCTCTGCTTTGGCTTGCGTCAGGAACGCGGTTTTCTTGTGTACCGTGTCTATCATCGACACGCGCATCTCGGGCTGTGCTTCCGCCGCCCAGATCGCCAACACGATGCCAGGCAACCCACCACCGGCACCGACGTCCAATACATTCTTGGCGCCATCGAAAGCAGAAACCGCGGCCAGCGAATCCAGTAAATGTTGCGTCACCATCTGCACCGGATCGCGCACAGCGGTCAGGTTATAGACGGAGTTCCATTTGGACATCAACTCCAGATAATCAATCAGCTTGGTGATTTGCGAATCGCTTAAATTCAGCGACAAACCTTTTGCACCGTCCACCAATATCGCGGTCAGCGCCGCGCGATCAAAACTCTTCATGCAGCAGCTTCATTTGTGGTTGGAACTGTCGCGAATTCTTTGAAGCCGCCCTTTTTCAAATGCACCAGTAATAGCGAAATCGCGGCCGGCGTAACGCCGGAAATGCGCGACGCCTGACCCAATGTTTCCGGCCGTTGCTTAGTCAGCTTTTGTTTGACCTCAAAGGACAAACCTTTGACTTCCATGTAATCGAAGGTGTCAGGCAGCTTCAGATTTTCGTAGTGGTCATGGCGCTCGACTTCTTTCGCCTGTCTGTCGATGTAGCCAGCGTACTTCAACTGGATCTCGACCTGTTCGCGCACGGCCGGCTCAGCCACGCCTGGGCCACCCAAATCCTGTCCGTCCATGCCCTTCAGGCTCATCAAGGTGTCGTAGCTAACGTTCGGGCGGCGCAGCAGGTCTGCAAGTGCGTACTCTCGCTCTATCCCTTTCCCCAAAACACGTTCAGCTTCTGCTTCAGCCAAAATACGAGGACTGACCCAAGTCGAACGTAGGCGTTCCAGCTCACGTGCCACCGCTTCGCGCTTGGTTTCAAACATCGCCCATTGCGCCTCGCCAACACAACCAAGCTGCCGCCCGATCTCGGTCAGCCGCATATCCGCATTGTCTTCACGCAAGCTCAAACGGTATTCGGCGCGGCTAGTAAACATCCGGTATGGCTCGAGTACGCCTTTCGTAATCAGGTCGTCGACCAGTACGCCGAGATAAGCTTCATCGCGACGCGGCGTCCAGGCATCGCGTCCTTGCGTTTGCAAAGCTGCATTAATGCCAGCCAACATACCTTGCGCTGCTGCTTCTTCGTAGCCGGTCGTGCCGTTGATCTGACCGGCGAAAAACAGGCCCTGAATCACCTTGGTTTCCAGCGAAGCTTTCAAGCCGCGCGGATCAAAGTAGTCATATTCGATTGCATAACCAGGACGCAAGATGTGCGCATGCTCAAGGCCGCGCATCGATTGCACCAAGGCCAACTGCACGTCGAAGGGCAAGCTGGTCGAGATCCCGTTTGGATAGTATTCGTTGGTGGTCAAGCCTTCTGGCTCGAGGAAAATCTGATGCGATTCCTTGCCGGCAAAACGATGAATCTTGTCTTCGATGGATGGGCAATAACGCGGACCGACACCTTCGATCACGCCGGTGTACATCGGGCTGCGATCTAGTCCACCACGAATCAGATCGTGAGTTTTTTCATTGGTATGGGTAATCCAGCACGGCATCTGCTTGGGATGCATCGCTACCGAACCCATTACCGAAAATACTGGTATCGGATCCAGATCGCCCGGCTGTTCCTGCATCACCGAAAAGTCGATAGAACGACCATCGAGCCGTGGCGGCGTGCCAGTTTTCAGACGGCCTTGCGGCAGCTTCAATTCTTTCAGGCGTGCTGACAAGGAAATCGCCGGTGGATCTCCTGCCCTGCCAGCCGAATAATTATTCATGCCGATATGGATCTTGCCGTCGAGGAAAGTCCCGGCAGTCAGCACTACTGCGCGTGCACGAAACTGGATGCCGGCTTGAGTAACCGCACCAACCACGCGATCGCCCTCAACCAGCAAGTCATCGACTGCCTGTTGGAACAACCACAGATTCGGCTGATTTTCGAGGCGAGAACGGATCGCTTGCTTGTACAAAATGCGGTCGGCTTGCGCGCGGGTTGCGCGTACGGCAGGGCCTTTAGATGAATTCAGAATGCGGAATTGAATGCCTGCTTCGTCAGTCGCAATCGCCATCGCGCCACCCATCGCATCGACTTCTTTGACCAGATGGCCTTTGCCGATACCGCCTATGGACGGGTTGCAGGACATTTGTCCCAGCGTTTCTATATTGTGCGAAAGCAGAAGTGTCGATTGGCCCATGCGCGCAGAAGCGAGCGCAGCCTCAGTCCCGGCGTGACCGCCGCCGACAACAATGACATCAAATTTAGTAGGAAAGATCATAATGCGCCTCGATGAGACGGTAAGCAGAGGCGAGATTATAAAGTCTTTTTAAGATAATTTCGCCTGAACCCTGTATTCACTATGAATTAGATGGAATTTTGTTTCACGTGAAACAATCATGACCACCTGCTTCAGCCGATGAAAGCATCGTAGCCTGTCTTCAGAATCAGGCCACTAACAACCAACAGGAATAGCTTACGAACAAAGCCTGTTCCATGTTTGAGCGCCAGACGAATACCAATCAGCGAACCCAGCACATTACATACGGCCATCACCGCACCGAGTTGCCAAAGCAAATGGCCGCTATAACCAAACCACATCAACGCCGAAAGATTACAGGCGACATTGACTACTTTGGCGACGGCTGAAGCGCCGAGGAAATCAAAGCCAAAGAAGCGTACGAATAGGAAAACTAGAAAGCTACCCGTACCAGGACCAAAGAAACCATCGTAGAAACCAATGCCACCACCGACCAAAATGGCGAGGACCTTTTCCCTATTCCCAACATGCATGGGCGCGTGAATGCTACCGAAGTCTTTCTTTTTAAAAGTATAGGCAGCGACGGCCAGCAAGATGAAAGGTAAAAGTTTGCGTATAAAGTCAGGATGAATATAAGTGACGGTATACGCGCCGACGAAAGACAAGGCAAATGCAGCGCTAGCTGCTGGTACCGCAGTACTCCACTGCAGCCTCACTCGCTTGGCGAATCCGACTGCCGCAGCGCCCGTACCCCAGATACCAGCAAACTTACTGGTACCCAAAAGCGTGGCAGGTGCGGTATTGGGTAAAGCCGAGAACAAAGCGGGGATCTGGATCAAGCCACCGCCACCCACGACGGCATCGATCATTCCCGCCAAAAAAGCAGCTGCCGCCAAAATTACATAGTCCGTCATACTTCTTTTGCTAACTCCACTTTATACCCAGCCTACTAACATTCATCAGTTCTAGAGCTCATCCCTGAGTGGAATATATCCAGAGTCCGCGATTATCTGCTCGTACGTATCAGGATGGCGGCTTTTTCTGCCAGCATAATAGTGCTGGCGCTTGTATCGCCAGCTGGAATAATCGGCATTACAGAGGCATCGGCAACCCGCAAGCCAGCAATCCCACGCACTCTAAACTCGCTATCTACGACCGCCGCTGCATCATCGCCCCTACCCATTTTGCAGGTACCGACCGGGTTGGTTCCTGCAAAAGCAATGGTTCCAGCCAAACGCAATAGATCGTCATCGACCTGGATTTCCTGCAAAGCATACGGCTGCAATGCCTGGGCAGCGACGATTTTACGCGTCAGTTCAATGGCTGCTTTCGCCTTTTCTTGGTCTTCAGGCGTACTTAAATAATTGTTTGTAATCACTGGCGGTATCGTCGCATCACTGGAAGTAATACGAACACTGCCGCGAGAAGTAGCCTTCAAGTTGGCTACACTCACCGTAAAAGCAGGGAAATCATGCGTTGGTGTGCCGACTGAATCTTGAGACCACGGTTGAATTTGAAAAAAAAGATCTGGACTAGACTGCGATGAATCCGATCGCACCATCGCACCCAAAGGAGCAGGTATGGTTGCCAAAGGTCCTTTTTTCTTCATTAAATATTGCAAACCTAGCGACGCTTTGCCGATCCAACCCTTGGTTAGGGTATTCAAGGATTTCGCACCGCTTATTTTGAAAACCATTTTCAGTTGCAAGTGATCCTGCAGGTTCTCGCCTACTCCCGGCAAATCCTGTATGACGGCAATTCCGTGCTGCCGCAATAAGGCGCTTGGACCTATACCTGAACGTTGCAATATTTGCGGCGAGCCAAATGTACCTGCAGCCAGGATTGTTTCACGTGAAACATCAGCAATCCATTCGCGGCCTCCACCGACAAACTCAACCGCAGTACAAACATTGCCCTGCTCTGTTTGTTGAATAATCAAACGCGTCACTTGTGAGCCGGTCATGATGTCCAGATTACCGCGCCGCATAATTGTTTTCAAGAAAGCCTTCGCTGTATTCCAGCGCAAAGCGTTTTTCTGGTTGACGTCGAAATAGCCGCAAGCTTCTGCACTAGTTCCACGATTGAAATCGTCTGTCTTCGGAATACCTTTTTGTGCAACCGCGTCACGGAAGGCATCGAGAATATCCCAGCCCGAAGTCTGTTTCTCAACGCGCCAATCACCACCGGCGCCGTGAAATTCATTCGCGCCTCCGGCATAATCTTCCGACTTTTTAAACAGTGGCAATACCTGATCCCAACGCCAACTAGCATCACCAGTCAAATCAGCCCAGCGATCGTAATCTTGCGCCTGGCCTCGCTGATAAACCATTCCACCAATAGAAGATGAACCGCCCAAGACTTTGCCGCTTGGGTACAACAAGCTGCGGCCATTCAATCCTGGATTTGGCTCTGTACGATATTGCCAATCGGTACGTGGATTATCGTTGGTTCGAAGAAAGCCTATAGGCAGATGCACCCAGCCATAGTCATCCTTGGCTCCGGCCTCTAGCAACAGAACTGAGATATTTGGATCTTGCGTCAAGCGGTTGGCTAATACACAACCGGCGGTCCCTGCCCCTACTATGATGTAGTCGTACTTTCCTGCGGATTCGGCCATTGTCTCTATCGTTATTAATTGTTATGTGGCGGGCGATGATCTTGCATCGTGCAAACCTCATCATGGTGCAGGCTACTTACAGTCGACTGACAGATTGCACTCGCAACCAAATTACTTGCTGGTTGGCATCGTGAATTCAGCTCCCTTGGATATTGATTCCGGCCATCGCTGCATGATGGATTTATATCGCGTATAAAACTTGATGCCTTCTTCGCCATAGGCATGGGTATCGCCAAACATCGATCTTTTCCAGCCACCGAATGAATGCCAAGCCATCGGTACCGGAATCGGTACGTTGATGCCTATCATCCCAACTTCAACCCGGCGTGAAAATTCTCGAGCCGTATTCCCATCGGAAGTGAACAAAGCCACGCCATTACCAAACTCATGGGCATTGATCAATTCAAGCGCAGCGGCAAAGTCGGGCACGCGCACTATGCATAAAACTGGTCCAAAAATCTCTTCTTGATAAATAGTCATTTCCGGAGTTACTTCATCAAACAGACAACCTCCGAGAAAAAACCCCTTACTGTACCCTTCTACAATTAAACCCCGTCCATCTACCAGCAACTTCGCTCCAGACTGTACGCCAGCTTCAATGTAGGCTTCAATTTTAGCTTTATGCACCGCGCTGACTACCGGTCCCATTTCTGCGTCGGCTTCCATCCCGTTTGTGACCTTGAGTGCTTTGACGCGCGGGATCAAAGCCTCGACTAATTTGTCAGCCACGTTACCGACGGCGACCGCTACCGAGATTGCCATGCAACGTTCGCCAGCCGAACCGTAGGCAGCTCCGATCAAGGCATCAACCGCCTGCTCCAGATTTGCATCCGGCATCACGACCAAATGGTTTTTCGCACCGCCCAGTGCCTGGATGCGTAATGGATACGCGCCTTTGCGAGCAGCGCCTGTTGTGTAGATATATTCAGCGATCGGAGTTGAACCGACAAAGGACACGGCCTTCACATCAGGATGCTGCAGCAAGCCATCCACTGCCCGCTTATCCCCTTGCAATACATTGAAAACGCCATCTGGCAGCCCGGCCTGCTTCAACAGGTCTGCAACTATCAGCGAAGGTGATGGATCGCGCTCAGACGGCTTCAAAATGAACGTGTTGCCAGTAGCGAGTGCAACCGGTGCCATCCACATCGGCACCATGAAGGGAAAATTGAAAGGCGTAATACCGACCGTCACGCCTAAAGGTTGACGCAAATTCCAGTTATCGATGCCGCCACCGATATTGTCGGTAAATTGGGTTTTCAATAACTGTGGGATACCGCAAGCAAACTCGATAATTTCCAGCCCTCGGGTTACTTCGCCCTTGGCATCGGAAAACACTTTGCCATGTTCGCGCGTAATTGCTGCAGCCAAGTCGTCATGATGCTTTTCGATCAGGTCCTTGAACTTGAACAAGATACGAGCACGCTTCAAAGGTGCCATTTCGCCCCAAGCCGGCGCAACGGCTTTTGCAGCGGCGACGACTGTCTGTACATCGGCGTCGCTGGCCAATATGACCTGCGCGCTCACCTCGCCTGTGGCTGGATTGAATACCGCTTGCTGACTACCTCCAGCGGTTTCCGTTAACTGGCCATTGATATAATGCTGAATCCTCTGAGTCGAAGAATTGGTCATCTCTATTCTTTCAAAAATAGGACTTTTCAGTCCACATCAACAGTCTGAATAAGTGGCAAGACTACCATGCAAAATAGCCAAAAGTGCTGTGGATAAAGCTCTGATAAACAGGTGGATAGCTTGTGGATAATCTTGTGAAAAGCTGCTGAAGTTTTTTTATGCAGAATCTATTCATGCCCGATACAGCGTTTATGCAGGGTTTATCCACTTCCCAAGTTCTTGATTTCAAACTCACTTAACCGGTTATCCACAGAAAAGCACCTGTGTTAACTATTACTACTAAACATATATATAAACAATTAATATAAAACCAGAAACACAGTCGCAACCTCGAAATGCAAAAATCAAAGTCAAAAGCCTCTGCAAAACTCTGAACCCTCTTGATCACTTTCTTAAGCACTCATTTAATCAATAAGCCATGAAGAATCGAACAATAAAGATTGGTGTCATCAGTGCACTACGCGAAGAACAAGCTGGATTGATAGAGCAGATGCAAGACGCGATCACTGTGCAACGCGGCATGCGTGATTACGTCAGCGGTCGCTTATGGGGTATTGAAAGTGTTTGCGTTCTATCGCGTATCGGCAAAGTCGCTGTAGCAGCCACTACAGCGACTTTGATTGAAAGCTTCGGGGTAACCCATATCATCTTCACAGGCGTGGCAGGAGCAGCTGCTACAGACGTTCGTATTGGTGACATCGTGGTGGCAAGCCAACTGGTTCAGCACGATATGGACGCTTCGCCTCTGTTTCCACGCTTTGAAGTACCCCTAACTGGTTTATCGCATTTCTTTTCAGACAAGCAGTTATCCAGTCTGATGACGCAGGCTGCAAGTCAATTTATTAATCAGGATTTTTTAGAAACCGTATCTGAAGCTAACCGACAGGAGTTTTTGATTGATAGACCGCTAGTTCATGAAGGCTTGATAGCCAGTGGCGATCAATTCATTTCGACTAGTCTGGAGTTGAATCAGATTAATGACAACTTGCCAGATGTGCTGGCAGTTGAGATGGAAGGCGCTGCAGTTGCGCAGGTTTGCTTTGAATTTGGAATTCCGTTTGCGATAGTGCGTACGATCTCTGATAACGCAAACG
The DNA here is from genome assembly GCF_030655415.1 of Herminiimonas sp. The sequence continues at coordinate 41,441 of NZ_JAURVN010000016.1, forward strand.
AAGATTCACCTGTGGACTTTGTGCAGTTTCTGGAAAAAATCGCTGCGCGTTACGCCTTCGGTATAGTCAGACAATTTTTCAGTCTGGTACAAGAAAACAAAGTACACCTTAGTTAATTCTTAATTTTGTAGAGGCTTTTCGTTTTGATCTTCGATTTTTTGAAGATGCAAAGAGGTTTCTGGTTTTATATTAATTGTTTATATATATGTTTAGTAGTAATAGTTAACACAGGTGCTTTTCTGTGGATAACTGGTTAAGTGATTTTGAAATCAAGAACTTGGGAAGTGGATAAACCCTGCATAAAAGATTATCCACAAGCTATCCACCTTATCAGAGCTTTATCCACAGATTTTTAGCAGCCTGATTCAAAAAAAACAAACTTCAAAATACTCATAAGCCCGCTTATTTTTTCTTGGCAGCAGATTCTTTATAGGTTTTCCCAGGTGGTGGTGCGACCGGTTTTTCCTGCGCTTCTTTCAGCAGTACTGCACACTTATTCTCGACTTCATTCTGTGATCCGACATTGATCAAGGGCAGCAAGGCAGTCACTGGGGCTAATAAACCCAAGGCAACTACGCCACCGCTTTTCAATGCGACCACACCTTTATCAATACTGACCTTCGGTGTTTTGAAATCGCCTTTCACATACAAAGGCGCACGCAATGAAATAATCCGTAAGCCTTTGGTTTTAGGATTAATCGTCAGATCCAATTTTTCTTGCGCGAGATCGATATTCCCTGTGACGTACAGAACAGCGTCTTCCGTATCAAGAATCAAGTTTCGTGTTTGAATCAAACCATTCGTGACGGACAAATCACTAGCCATACAATTCAACTTGACTTGCTTGTCGCCAAACAGCTGCGACAAAACGACGTTACCAACATTTAAACCGATTTGTTCCAGTAATAATTTACTGATCGTGCCTTCGTTAATCAATGCCTTGATTTCGCCATTCGATGAAGCAAGCATGCTGGCGATTGAATTACCGGTTGCGGATAAAGAGGTATCACCATTTACTTCACCAAAGCTGGCCTGCATTGCTTCAAAAGTAGGGAATAACTGTTTGAGCTTGAGATGACGTGCTGAAAGTTTTATCTCAGCCTTGATCAGATCGTTGCGACCATCCATCTTGATATTCGCAATCATATTGCCGCCGGCAACACCAAAGTTCAAAGGCATCAGCGTGACAACCTTGTCTTGCAGCTTCAAATGCGTATCCAGATTTTCAATAGGCAAGGATTCATCTTTAACTATCTTGCGGCCAGTAATTTTGACATCTGCATCGATGCTGCCCCAGCGCTCAGTCGTAAATTTTTCAACCGGTAATATCTTATTCGATGGTTGATTGGCAGCGACACCACGTTCTTTTTTGCTCTCGTTCGAATCTGCGCCGATGATAGGGCCAAGGTCACTTAAACGCAGCAAGTTGGAAACCACAGTACCTGACAACAATGGTCTTGGTTCTTTTGATTCATAGGTCAAGGTACCGGCGATATCGCTTTCACCAACCTTGCCTTTGAATTTATCGTAAGTCCATTTGCCACCTTGCGCATTCATCACGCCATTCAGCTGACCCTCAGTAGAAAATTCTGGTGTCTTAGGCAAAGTGATACCGGTGATCGGATATAGATCGGCCATGCTGGCGCCAGACAAATGCAGATGCATATTGATCGCGGCGAGTTCTTGCGGCTTGGTTACCGTGCCATTTACGCGTATCGAGGTTTTGCCTACATTCAAATTCGCAGCGAGCGGAAAAGGCTTGTCTACATTTTTCAAGGCCAGCAAAGCACCAGCTTTACCATCACCACTAATTTTTGCGCCATTGAAAGTACCGGATAATTTCCAGCCGACGACGTAATCATTTTTTGCAGTGGGTTCAAGGGAGTCGATCGTTGCTTTTCCATCGATATGTTTGATCTCGTCTTTTAAAGTGATTTCGCCTTTATAAAAAAGCAGGCGCTGCAAATCAACTGTCCACGCAGACGGTTCGGTTTTCTTGAAGGTCCAATTATTTTGTCCATCGCGTTTGCGCTCCAGCCTGACAATAGGATCATCCAGTTGCAAGGTCGGGATCACGATAGTCTTGGCCAGCAAAGGCAAGGGATTTACTGAAAAAGTAATGTGTCCGACTTCCACCATACTGGTATCAGTTTTCGATTCGGGAGGATTACTCAGTGTCACATCGTGTGCACTTAAACGCGGTGCCGGAATCCAGTCGCGCCATGTGTCGGTTGCAGGTTGCGGCTTTTGCCAATTTAAAGCCAAATCGCCATTGATGGCGAAGGTGCGCCCGGTCGCCTCACTTACCTTTTGATTAATCCACGGTCTGGCTGCATTCCAGTCAAATACAAGCAGGAACAATACAAAGGCAAGCAGGACGGTAAATAAACCAATCGTGCTCCACATCATTATTTTTTTTGTGCGTGGCATAGCAAGTACCTAAATCAGATGAATCAAAAAAATAGGACTGGTTTGCATCTTGCGAGTTCAATAAGATTTCTAAAATGCATTTTTTACACGGAGATTCTTTTTATGGTGATTTTTACAAACAGCGCTTACGGCTGATAGACGTAAAAAAACCCGCGTTAGCGGGTTTTATAAACGCAAAAAATATCAACTCAAAAACGCATCAGATCAAATACGTTTTTTGAAATTGCGACCAATTCCATCATCTGTACTGGCGCTCAATTGTTCGCGTAACCATTTATGTGCCGGATTACGCGCATCACGTTCATGCCACAACATGTCAACGTGAACATCTGGCAAAACAAATGGCAACTCCTTGGCGACCAAGGCTTCGGCCATACCGGTAGACGCGATTAAATGGCGCGGCAATACGGTAATTAGATCAGAACTCGCAACGACTTTACCCGCTGTAAAAAACTGATTCACCGTCAACAGAATGCGGCGCTCACGACCGAGTTCGGATAAAGCATCATCCATCAAACCTTTCGCGCGGCCGGAAAAACTCACCAGCAAATGATGTGCTTCGCAATAGGAATCCAGCGTTAGTTCTTCCTTCGCCAACGGATGATTCTTACGCATCACGCAGACGTATTCACCGGTGTACAAACGCTCATGGCGAATTTGCGAAACAGCGGTATTTTGACCGCTCGCTAATTGCGCCGCGACACCAGGGAAAAAGCCGATCGCCAAATCGATATCACCGCGTAACAACATAGGTCGCGGCTCACGTGTAGTCAGCGGCACCATGCGCACATTCAAGCCTGGAGCTTCCTTCTCGATGGCGCGCACCAGAAAAGGCAGCCACAAGGCTGCGGTCGCATCTGCCATCGCCATCCGGAATGTCGTCGTAGCGCGCGATACATCAAAAGTGTCTGGCGTAACAGCCGCTTCCAGATCCGATAAAGCGCGCCGCACGATAGGCCACAACTCGGTGGCGCGCGAAGTCGGTTTAACACCGTGCGCGGTGCGGATTACCAGTTCATCACCTAGCGTATCGCGCAACCGTCGCAGCGCGTTCGATACGGCTGGTTGCGTCATCGCCAACAGGTTGGCGGCACGCGTCAAATTTTGTTCTGTCATGACTGCGTCAAACACACGCAGCAGGTTTAAATCAAGGGTTAAGAAGCTCATTTTCGTATTTCCATAAGGAAATTAAGTGGTTTTACATTATTCACAAAAAGTATAACTCATATCCTAAATTGAAATTAGATTTATATCTCTATGCTACCTATACTTCTATTCATCAACAAAGTTTATTAAATTTAGAGAGAAAGAAAACATCATGTCTACATCATTCGCGCTGTATCGCAAAGCAAATCAAATCGCTCAATCGAACCCAGAATTGGCCGCTGAACTGCGTTTGCGCGCATTCGAACAGAAATCAGTTATTGCTGCGGTTGTAGTGACACAAGCTGCGCCTGTTATTTCGCGCGCTGCTTTGTTCAGCAAAGCAAACAGCATTGCTCAAGCAAAACCGCAAGTCGCTTCGCAAATGCGCTTTCAAGCGGCTTACGCTTAACGCAACAGCAACACAATTCGTTGAACGCGAATTAACATTTATTGGATTAATTTTAATGCGACCTTTAGTACGCAACCTCCATGCCAGTTACATCGCATATATGTTGCAGTGGTCGCCGCGTTTGCAAGAGTTATCCGCCGCGATGCTGATGAACGGCAGCGGTGGTTTGACCAGCATAGTGCTTGCAAAAGTATTGCGACCTGGTGTCGCGCGCATCACCGCTCGGATAGCGAAACGTTGTTCAGCGTCTTAAGTGACTGCTTAGCAAAGTTGAACTGTAATCAGAGCTGCAATAGCGAACAAAGTTTTTACCGCGTCTCCTCTTCCCCTCTCAAGGAAGGTTTTAAGCCCCGCAGCCGAAGTCTAGCGGGGCTTTTTTTCGTCTAGTGCTTGGGCTTTGTGTTGCGCGAGTCCGCTATTTTTTCATCGGTCGTGATAAAGACCTTAATTTGGTGCAAAATACACTAACGTGTTCGTTTAAATGCTTACCGGTTTTTCGGTAGCAGTGATGTTGATACTTAACTACGGAGTCAAGCAACTTGGGCCGTCTCATTAAAAACAACTACACCAATATCGCATTGTTGAAAGACCTGATGACAACGCCGCCAATGACGGCGAAACAACATGCGGAGATCATGCGCAAACGCATCGCACATCGCAGGATGGTGGAAGAAGCGAAAGAATTGAAAACGGCCAGCGAAGATGTTTTCGAAGGCCTGTAAATAAGAAGCGCGGAATTCCGCGCTTCTTTCATTTCTAGTATCCACTTTTTGGCATTCTTCTCGGGACGTTTCTTAACCCGAAATATCCATGCACCAAACGTATTTCGATAAGTGCGTTTATTGTCCTGTTCTATCTCGAAGATGCACGCGGAGCCGTCTTGCTAACGATGAGCTTAGGCCTGTCCTAGTGTGTTGACGCAGTTGCGACTGACACCGATCCAAATTTATTAGCCACCACATCCAAAGTCATCAATGCCTGGATCTCAGGGCTTTTTGAGTAATCTGCGGATTGCTTACCATACGTTGCCTTGTACGCATCTTCTGCAGTAGCACGATTGAACCCGTTGTGTACCAAGGCGGCTACCCAGCGATTACGCCAATAATTTGCACTCATGCTTTCCACTTCCGTTTCAAAAATAAGAAATTAAAAACAAGCCTCTATTCATCGGGCAGAAAATAACAAAACAAGATTCAACATCATCAACGATTCAACGAAAAATCTTGGCCCTACAAACAAAATTATCTTTGTATGCTTCAAGCGCTAGCAATGCTTCCTTTCCTGCTTCTGCCGTGTGACACTATCGATATTGACGAATAAATGAGAGAGCAAGACATGGCGAAGAAAGAAGAAGAACTGGATCCAGAAACACTTGCGCTAATTAACTGGTGCATAGAAGTCGAAGGATTTCTGGTTGCTGCAGGCGCGACTATGGAAGAAGCGCAAGATCATATTGAAGAACAGATCGAATGGTTCACAGATCAATTCTATGATGGCCTGACACCAGAAGAAGCTGCGAAAGAAGCCTTGGCCTGAAGAGCGGTAAATCATCTCCACTGAATTGATTGCCACACCTCAGTTCATTCAAAAATGCAGACCTCGCATTTGCATCAACACAAGATCAAAGTGCAAGATTAAATATCAGCCCGTCGAATTATTGAATTCGACGGGTTATTTTTTGAACGCTTCTATTACGCGACTTTGAACTTGGCAGCTTCTTCCGAGCCTTTGGTTGCGTTGCCGTCACTATATGAGTGCGCGCCGACGCCAGCCAATTTCCCGCCTTGAACAATCAGGTATTCGTCACGGATAGGACGGCCTTCGAAGTAGCATTCCAGGATTTCGCGAGTGCCTGCTGCATAGCGTGTTTGTGCTGTCAGGCTGGTGCCGGAAATATGCGGTGTCATGCCGTGGTGGAGCATGGTGCGCCATGGATGATCTGCCGGCGCTGGTTGTGGGAACCAGACGTCGCCAGCGTAACCAGCCAGTTGACCGCTCTTTAACGCTGCAACGATGGCATCGCGATCGCACAATTTGCCGCGAGCAGTATTGATGATGTACGCGCCGCGCTTGAAGTTCTTCAGCGATTTCTCGTTGATCATGTGTTCTGTTTCTGGATGCAATGGACAATTCAAAGTCACAACGTCGCAGACCTTGGTCAGGCTTTCCAATGTGCTGTGGTAAGTCAGGTTCAACTCTTGTTCCACCGCAGTAGGCAGACGATGTCTATCCATGTAGTGGAGCTTGACGTCGAATGGATGCAACAGACGCAAGACGCGCAAGCCGATACGGCCAGCTGCAACGGTACCGACGCTCATTGCTTCTAGGTCGTATGAGCGCTCGACGCAATCAGCGATGTTCCAGCCGCCGTCGATGACTTGTTTGTACGAAGGGATGTAGTTGCGCACTTGCGCCAGGATCATCATCACAACGTGTTCTGCAACGCTGTGGCTGTTGCAGTAAGTGACTTCGGCAACGGTGATGTTGTGCTTGTTGGCTGCTTGTAAATCTGTGTGATCGGAACCGATACCAGCCGTCACAATCATCTTCAATTTTTTAGCTTTGGCGATACGTTCAGCCGTCATGTATGCAGGCCAGAATGGCTGCGAGATGATGATTTCTGCATCGTGCAATTCTTTGTCGAGGACGCTGTCTGCGCCGTCTTTACTGGAAGTTACAACCAGAGTGTGGCCGTTGGCTTCCAAATATTTACGCAAGCCGAGTTCACCCGATACGCTACCGAGCAACGTACCTGGTTTAAAGTCGATACCTTTTGGTGTCGGCAATGTTTGACCGTCAGGATAAATCGATGGTTGCGCTACGTCGTCGCGCGCATAAGTTGTTGGATAGCCGTTGACTGGGTCGTCATATAAAACGCATAGAACTTTTGCCATGATGCTTCTTCTCCGTAAGATTGCGTGATTGCCGCATAGAATTGAAAACCGCGGGGGGCGCTAAATTTTCTTTCTCTGCAAGCGGACATTGAAATGAATGCCAGCGAAACGATCTTAGGGAGTAAGCGAAATGCGGTCTAATCGTTTGATGTGATGGGCTGATAGCTGCCAGTTATGTACGCATCAAATCGCGACTGCAAATCAATCTGTGCAGCAATAGACCGAGCTGCGGTAACAATAGGTGAGCAAGGATTATGTGACGGAGAAATCATGCCTATCGTACGACTCAACTCAGGCACGATAGGAATAGCGACCATGTCATCACGCAATTCAAACAGACACAATAAACTATGTGGCACCACGCTGAACAAATCCGCGTGGCGAACATGGGAATACAGCGCAAAGGTTGAATCGGTTTCAACCACGACATTTGCTTGTGCATCCGCACGACGAAATGCGGCATCGACGATACGGCGATTTTGCATATGCGATGTCAGCAGACACATCGGTAACTCGGATGCATCTTTCCAGCTGATTTCAGTCTTGTCGCCAATGGCGGATTGATCGCGCGCCAGCAACATATAACGTTCTCTATATAAAGGCTGCACGTGAAAACCATCGAGGCGTTGATCTTCCAGATACGTCAATCCGACATCAAGTTCGAAATCATCCAGCTTGCGCATGATTTCTTCTGTGCTTAAAGATAAAACGAGTTGGCGCAGATCTGCATGCTGCGCGAGGCATGCGCCAGTCAACAGAGAAACAATCGGCATAGTGGTTGGTATCGCCCCTACGCGCAAAGTACCGCTGAGTTTGGCGAGCGACATTGATGCTTCCTGCTTCAGGCCTTCCAGTGCCGCGAGAGTTTGCCGTGCCCAATCGAGGATGCGTTCACCTTCCGGTGTGAAACCTTGAAAGCGCTGGCCACGCTGCACGATGGCGACGCCGAGTTCGGTTTCCAGATTGCGCACAGCGGCCGAGAGTGCTGGCTGCGAGACGCAGCATATTTCTGCGGCGCGCGCGAAGTGTTTTTCTTGTGCGAGCGTGACGAGATAATCGAGTTGGCGTACGAACATAGGCTAGAGTATTTTCAAAGCGGAAGAGACAAAGATGAACTGAAAGTATTCATCCGGCGAACAACAATAATGAAATAGCGGGAAGTTAAAACATCGCCAAAAACTGGTAGCGGCGGATTTACTGTATCCGATTTCATTCGTAATTTTGTCTATGCCCTAAATGCAAAAAGGGTACTCGACAGAAGGGTTATTCTTGCTGGAATTCGTTATGTCGTTAAAAGTAATAACGTGTATGATAGCGACTTTCGCAGCAACCAATTTCTTTTCCAAGTCGAGTATCAATGAGCAAGCCCGAATCCCCCATCAAGCTGGAAGGCTTGTCCAAGTCTCGCGGTAAACGCTGGGATCATTTGGAATTGCTGGAGCGCATAGATGCGTCCGGCTCCATTTCTTCGGCTGCGACCGCGATGGGCATGAGTTACAAGGCGGCATGGCAGGCTGTCGAAGCAATCAACAATCTGTCCCATGAGCCGGTTCTCATTCGTCAGCCCGGTGGGAGCACTGGCGGCGGTACTTGCCTGACCGAATATGGCCGGCGCATGGTCGCAGCCTATCGCCGTCTCGAACAAGAATGGGCAGCAGTGCCGGCAGCACTAGGCCGCACGATGGATGACTTTGATCAGTACTACACTATGAGCCGGAGATTCGATATGCAAACCAGCGCGCGTAACCAGTTTCTGGGCACTGTCACCGCGGTAAAAATGGGTGCGGTTAACGCTGAAGTCATCCTCGACATTGGTCGCGGTGAAGAGCTGGCCGCGATCATCACGAATGACAGCGCCGAGCATTTGGCACTGGAAGTCGGTAGCGAAGCCTATGCCTTGGTGAAAGCACAGTGGATCATTCTCACGGTCGATGAAAACATGAAAACCAGCGCGCGCAATCGCCTGACCGGCACAGTAGTGCGCTGTCAGGAAGGCGCGGTGAATGCAGAAGTCGTGATCGAACTGCCGGGCGGAAAAACCGTTGCGTCTATCATCACCAATGAGAGCGTAAAAGTTCTTGGTCTGAAAGAAGGCGTGCGCGCCTCTGCTTTGATCAAGGCATCGCACATCATTCTGGCCGTTGCATCCTGAAAGTTTTTGTTCCCTTCTTCAACTCGTTTTTAACTTTTCTTCATAGCCATCATGAAAAATATTTCTCGCACATTGATTGCCGGTTTGTTGTCTCTGGGAGTTTCGTTCGCTGTACAAGCTGAAGAAGTGCAAGTCGCTGTTGCGGCTAACTTCACAGCACCGATGAAAGTGATTGCAGCTGATTTCGAAAAAACAACTGGCCATAAAGTCGTGGCGACCTTTGGCGCCACCGGCAAGTTCTACGCACAGATTCAAAACGGCGCACCGTTTGACGTGTTCCTCGCTGCGGATGATGAGACACCGGCAAAACTGGAAAAAGAAAACGGCAGCGTTGCCGGTTCACGCTTCACATACGCAACCGGCAAGCTGGTGTTGTGGTCGGCCAAGCCTGACTACGTCGATGCCAAAGGCGAGATCCTGAAAAAGAACACCTTCGCGCATATCGCATTGGCGACGCCTAAACTGGCACCGTATGGTTTGGCAGCTGAAGAGGCTATGAAAAAATTCGGCGTGTACGATTCCTTGCAACCCAAGTTTGTACAAGGTGAAAGCATCGGTCAAACCTATACATTCGTTGCTACCGGCAACGCAGAACTCGGCTTCGTCGCATTGTCGCAAGTGTATGAAGGCGGCAAAATCAAATCTGGTTCAGGCTGGATCGTTCCTGCGAATTTGCACAATCCAATTCGCCAGGATGCTGTGATTCTGAGCAAAGGTAAAGATAACAAGGCCGCTGCAGAATTCACCAAATATCTGCAATCGGAACCAGTCAAAGCTGTCATCCGCAGCTTCGGCTACGATCTGTAAGCGAGGTCTGTTTTGTTCACCGATGAAAACATCGGCGCGATTGTTCTTACCCTCAAGTTAGCCAGTCTCACCACACTTATCCTCTTGTTGATCGGTACGCCGATCGCGTGGTGGTTGGCACGCACGCGCTCCTGGCTTAAAGGGCCAGTAGGCGCGATGATCGCACTCCCTATCGTTCTTCCCCCTACCGTTATTGGTTTTTATCTGCTGGTGACGATGGGGCCTAATGGTCCGATCGGGCAACTGACGCAGGCACTTGGTATCGGCACTCTGCCCTTCAGTTTTGCTGGCCTTGTAGTCGGCTCGGTTTTTTATTCGATGCCGTTTGTCGTGCAACCGATTCAAAATGCTTTTGAAGCGATAGGCGACAGGCCGCTGGAAGTTGCCGCAACCTTGCGTGCCTCGCCGCTGGATACTTTCTTTAGCGTTACGCTGCCGTTGGCAAAGCCCGGTTATCTAACCGCGATAGTAATGGGCTTTGCGCATACTGTTGGCGAGTTCGGTGTGGTGCTGATGATAGGCGGGAATATCCCGAATCAGACACGTATGATTTCTGTCCAGATTTACGACCACGTGGAAGCACTTGAATATACGCAGGCGCATGGGCTGGCTGCTGGCATGGTGATCTTCTCTATGCTGGTATTGGTCGCCATGTACACATTGAATCCGACGGGAAAGCGCAAATGAGTCTGGTCGTCGATCAAATCAATGCGCGTTTCAAGGTCGGCTACGGCGCATTTTCGCTGGACGTCGATTTGACCTTGCCGGGCCGTGGCGTCAGCGCCCTGTTCGGCACATCGGGCTCAGGCAAGACAACTTGTTTGCGCGTGATTGCAGGGTTGGAGCGCGCAAGCGAAGCCTATCTGGAAGTCAATGGAGAGGTTTGGCAAGACGATGAGCGCGGCATATTTTTGCCTACGTATAAACGCTCGCTGGGTTGCGTTTTTCAAGAGTCCAGTTTATTTGCGCATCTCGATGTAAAACGTAATCTGGAATTTGGCATGCGGCGCATCTCAACGGCATCGCGTCAGGTTTCGCTCGATCAAGCAGTTGCTTTGCTGGATATCGGTCGCTTGATGCAACGCAAGCCGGATAAGTTGTCTGGCGGCGAACGTCATCGTGTCGCCATCGCGCGCGCATTGGCAACCAGTCCACGTATTTTGTTAATGGATGAGCCGCTCGCTGCACTCGATGCAAAACGTAAAAGTGAAATCATGCCGTATCTGGAACGCTTGCATGATGAACTGGATATCCCAATTCTGTACGTCAGTCATTCGCCGGATGAAGTTGCGCGTCTCGCCGATCATCTTGTGCTGCTCGAAAATGGCAAGGTCATCGCGAGCGGTGCCACCAATGATTTGCTGACTCGCCTGGATCTTGATGTGGCGCATGGCGATGCCGCCAGCGCGTTGGTTACTGCGACCATCAGCGCACATGATCCACAATTCCATTTGAGTTCTGCGACGTTCTCAGGCGGCCAGCTTTTGTTGCCGCAACAAAGCGCAACCATTGGTCAGCAAGTGCGGATACGAGTGCAAGCGCGCGATGTGAGTTTGAGTCTGACGCCGCAGCGCGATAGCAGCATTTTGAATATTGTTGCGGCTACGGTGACGGAAATATCAGCTGATGCGGCGGGACAGGTGATGGTCGGGCTGGATGCTAACGGTACACGCTTGTTGGCGCGGATTACCAGCAAGTCATGCGTTGCGATGGATCTGGTGCCGGGCAAAGCGCTGTATGCGCAGATCAAGGGCATCGCTATTCTTAAATAGCTGCTCCAAACCAAGCAGCGGAAATTTCATCCGCTGCTTGGCCAGATTACTTTGCCACGATAGGCTGAGTTTGTGCCGGGGCGGCCGCTGTTCTAACTTGGCCGAATGCTTCCGACAACAACAGAATTTTCCCTGTATCGGTGGAATCGTAGCCCGCCAAACCATTGATCACCTTGCGGAAATAACCCGACTGCACCACGTCGATCACCAGTTGTATCAATGGATCGTCCATGATCGCCAGCGGTAAAGCCAGGAAATAACGTTCGCGTATCAGCGGGATGAAGTCCAGGCTGAAACGATGCGCGGCTGTTTGCACGCCGACACCCACATCTGCCATGCCACTTGCAATAAAAGCCGCGACCGCAGAATGCGTGAATTCGTTGCTTTGATAACCTTCAATATCGAACGGCGAGATATTCGCGCCGGCCAGCATCAACTCCAGCAGCATGCGCGTGCCCGAACCAGCTTGCCGATTGACGAAGCGCACGCCGGGGCGCGTTAGATCGTGCAGTTCTTTGATTTTTTTGGGATTGCCCGGCGCCACAAACATGCCTTGGGTACGTACCGCCAAATGCAGCAGGCAATGCTCGCGTGGGTTCAGCCATTGCGTATAACGCTCAACGGCTTTTTTCTCGAATTCGCCCAGTGGCACATGGAAACCGGCTAGATCACATTCATTGCGTGACAAGGCGGCAACGGCGTCGGTGCTGTTGCGATAGCGCAAATCGACCGGCAGATTGGCTTCTGTTAACTGATGCAACAAGGCATCGACTGCAAAACCGTGGCTGGCGTCAAGACGTAACGGTTTGGTTTTGCCGACGATGGTTTTGCCAATTTCGCTTTCCAGCTCGGACGCAAGACTTTCCAGCGTTGGCGACAAGCGCGCGCGTATGCGTCTATCGGCCCAGATCAGCTTTTCAGCCAAAGGCGTCAAGGTCGTGCCGCGGCCGCGATCGGTATTTAACAAGGACGTGCCGAACATTTTTTCGGCATCGCGCAACAAACCCCAGGAGTAGCGATATGACAAGTCGACCAAGCGCGCGGCTTTGGAAATCGAGCCGGTTTTCTGGATAGACATCAGCAAGCCCAGTAGAACCGCGGTATCAAGCGGCGCGTCTGCCGAACTGTGTGTGATTTCCCAATGGGGATTGATAACGACCTTGAACATATGTAATTAAAAACCTATTAGCGTTGGTGTCGCTTTTTGCGGTTATGCAAAAGATAGCCTATTGAACCGAGACTTTTCGGGTGCTACCTTTCACATGTTGCAAAGGTTCGCCTGCAAACTATATGCTATTAAAAACATATATACAAGATAATTTTTAACAAGGAAGCAGTATGTTTTCGTTCGATTTCACGACCTCGCGGCATGCAGCATTGCCATCGATGTCGTTCACAGGAGCCTCTTTATGAGCACTGAACACACATTCGATGTGGCAGCGATTGAATCCATCATCGCCCAACGTAAAGCGATGCCTGGTGCATTGCTGCCGATTCTGCATGATATCCAGAATGCGATTGGCTATATTCCGCCAACGATGGTCCCGGCGATTGCTGATGGTCTGAATTTGTCGCGTGCAGAAGTGCATGGCGTGATCACATATTATCATTTCTTCCGTCAGCATCCAGCTGGCAAACACGTCGTGCAAATCTGCCGCGCCGAGGCGTGCCAGGCACGTGGTTGCGAGTCGCTGGTTGACCATGCCAAGGAACTGCTCGGTTGCGATTTTCATGAAATCACGGACGACGGCAAGTTTTCGCTGGAAGTTGTTTATTGCCTCGGCCAATGCGCCAGCGGTCCGGCAATTCAGATTGATGACGACTTGTACGCGCGTGTATCGAACGAAAAATTCAACAAGCTGATTCAGGCGAAGCGAGGTGTGCAATGAGCGCAGCGAACACAATCACCATATTTGTCCCGCGTGATTCGACCGCGCTTGCACTTGGTGCCAATGAGACGGCGGCGGCTATCGCCAAAGAAGCGCAAGCACGCGGCATCGACATCAAGCTGGTACGCAATGGTTCGCGCGGCATGTTCTGGCTCGAGCCTATGGTTGAAGTGGCAACCGAGGCTGGTCGTATCGCGTTTGGTCCTATCGAAGATCACGAAGTTGCGGGCTTGTTCGATGCAAATTTCGCCAGTGGAAAAGCAGATGGCCATACCCATGCCAAGTCACTTGGCCTGACCGAAGAACTTCCTTACCTGAAAAAACAAGAACGTCTGCAATTCGCACGCGTTGGCATTACCGATCCGGTTTCGCTGGACGATTACCTGGCGCATGAAGGCTATGTTGGCTTGAAAAAAGCCATCGCCATGGAACCAGCAGCGATTGTTCAGGAAGTCACCGATTCCGGCCTGCGTGGTCGCGGCGGCGCAGCTTTCCCAACCGGCATCAAGTGGAAAACCGTACTCGGCGCTGAAGCCGACCAAAAGTATATTGCGTGCAATGCTGATGAAGGTGATTCGGGCACGTTCTCCGATCGCATGGTGATGGAAGATGATCCATTCATGCTGATCGAAGGCATGACCATCGCTGGTCTTGCCGTCAAAGCAACCGAAGGCTATATCTATGTGCGCTCCGAGTATCCACACTCGATCGCTAATCTGAACGAAGCCATCGTTGCAGCGAATGCAGCCGGTTACCTCGGTGAAAACATTCTGGGTTCGGGCCGCACGTTCAACTTGCAAGTACGTAAAGCTGCTGGTGCATACGTCTGCGGCGAAGAAACTGCGATGCTGGAAAGTATTGAAGGCAAGCGTGGTCTGGTTCGCGCCAAACCGCCACTGCCAGCGCTGCAGGGTCTGTTCGGCAAGCCAACCGTCATCAATAACGTGATCTCACTGTCGGCCGTGCCATTGATTCTGTCACGAGGCGCAACCTTCTACAAAGACTTTGGCATGGGCCGTTCGCGCGGCACCTTGCCTATGCAGTTGGCTGGCAATCTGAAATACGGCGGCCTGGTAGAAAAAGCATTCGGCGTTACCCTGCGCGAATTGTTGTATGACTTTGGCGGTGGTTCAGAATCGGGTCGTCCGATTCGTGCAGTGCAAGTTGGCGGCCCGCTCGGCGCCTACATGCCGGAATCGCTGTTTGATACACCGTTTGACTATGAAGCTTTTGCAGCAGTCGCATCGACCGTCGGTCACGGCGGTCTCGTTGCTTTCGACGATACCGTCGACATGGCCAAACAAGCACGTTATGCAATGCACTTCTGTGCAGCGGAATCGTGCGGCAAATGCACACCGTGCCGGATCGGTTCGACACGTGGTGTTGAAGTAATGGACAAAATCATCGCTAATCAGAATCGGCCTCAGCAAATTCATCTGCTGCGCGACTTGTGCGACGTGATGGTTACGGGATCGCTATGTGCGATGGGCAATATGACACCGTTCCCGGTGTTGTCTGCCCTGAATCACTTCCCAGAAGATTTTGGCGATCAAAAAGCATTAGCCAACGCAGCTTAAGCCTGCACAAGTTAAGAGACTGGAGCGAAACATGAATCAATTAAATGGTATCGATTACGGCACGCCGAAAAGCAAATCCGAAAATCTGGTAACACTGGAAATCGACGGCGTAGAAGTCACCGTGCCGCAAGGCACATCCGTCATGCGTGCAGCGGCAGAAGTCGGCATCAACGTGCCGAAACTGTGTGCTACCGACAGCCTGGAAGCATTCGGCTCATGCCGTCTGTGTCTGGTTGAGATCGAAGGTCGCCGTGGCTACCCTGCATCGTGCACCACACCGGCTGAGGCTGGCATGAAGATCAAAACACAAACGCCTAAACTGGCTGACATTCGCCGTGGCGTGATGGAGTTGTACATCTCCGATCACCCATTGGATTGCCTGACCTGCCCAACCAACGGCAATTGCGAACTGCAAGACATGGCTGGTGTGGTCGGTCTTCGCGACGTACGCTACGGCTACGATGGCGAAAACCATCTGAAGTTGGAAAAAGACGAATCCAATCCTTACTTCACTTACGACGCATCGAAATGTATCGTTTGTAATCGTTGCGTTCGCGCTTGCG
This sequence comes from Herminiimonas sp., assembly GCF_030655415.1. The sequence continues at coordinate 57,080 of NZ_JAURVN010000016.1, forward strand.
AAGAAACACAAGGTACCTTCGCTCTGACTATCGACGGTCGCGGTTTTGCATCGCGCGTGTCGGCAAGTCAGAATGAAGACTTCATCGAATCAGAATGCGTATCTTGCGGTGCTTGCGTTGACGCATGCCCAACAGCGACCTTGACTGAAAAAACCGTCATCATGATGGGCCAAGGCGAACACAGCAAAGTCACCACTTGCGCATATTGCGGTGTTGGTTGCTCGTTCAAAGCCGAAATGAAGGGCAACGAAGTTGTCCGCATGGTGCCAAATCCAGACGGCAAAGCCAACCAAGGTCACGCTTGCGTGAAAGGTCGTTTCGCATGGGGTTATGCAACGCATAAAGACCGCATGTTGAAACCGATGATCCGTAGCAAAATCACCGACCCATGGAAAGAAGTTTCATGGGAAGAAGCGATCAACTACACCGCGTCAGAATTCAAACGCATCCAGGCTAAATACGGCAAGGATTCGATCGGCGGTCTGGTATCTTCACGTTGCACCAACGAAGAAGGCTACCTGGTTCAGAAGTTGGTTCGCGCTGCTTTCGGTAACAACAACGTTGATACCTGCGCACGTGTTTGCCACTCGCCTACAGGCTACGGTCTGAAAGTAACGCTGGGTGAATCAGCTGGTACACAAACGTTTGAATCGGTCATGAAGTCCGATGTCATCGTTGTGATCGGCGCCAACCCGGCGAATGCACATCCAGTATTCGCTTCGCAAATGAAACGTCGTATTCGCCAAGGTGCGAAATTGATCGTTGTCGATCCACGCACAACCGAAATGGTTAAATCGCCGCACGTACAAGCGGAGCACCATTTGAAATTGATGCCGGGTACTAACGTCGCTATCGTCAATGCATTGGCCTACGTCATCCTCAGCGAAAAACTGCACAAGCCAGAGTTCATTGCTGAGCGTTGCGAAACAGCTTCGTTCACAGAATGGGAACACTTCATTCTGCAAGAAGAAAATTCGCCTGAAGCCGTGGAAAAAATCAGCGGTGTACCAGCTGAAGAAATCCGCGCTGCAGCACGCATGTATGCCAACGCCAAAAACGGGGCGATCTATTATGGTCTCGGCGTCACCGAACATGCACAAGGTTCGACCACCGTTATCGGTATCGCCAACTTGGCTATGGCAACCGGCAACATCGGTCGCGAAGGCGTTGGCGTGAATCCACTGCGCGGTCAAAACAACGTGCAGGGTTCGTGCGATATGGGTTCCTTCCCGCACGAATTGCCAGGCTACCGCCACGTTTCGGATTCGACCACACGTGCTGAATTCGAAGCTGCATGGAATTGCGTACTTGATCCAGAACCAGGTCTGCGTATTCCAAACATGTTTGACGCAGCAATGGACGGCACCTTCATGGGCCTGTATTGCCAAGGTGAAGATATTGTTCAATCAGATCCTGATACACAACACGTCACTGCTGCGTTGTCGGCTATGGAATGTATCGTTGTGCAAGATATCTTCTTGAACGAAACCGCAAAATACGCACACGTATTCTTGCCGGGTTCATCCTTCCTGGAAAAAGACGGTACCTTCACCAATGCAGAACGTCGCATCTCGCGCGTGCGCAAAGTGATGCCGCCAAAATCGGGCAAAGGCGATTGGGAAGTTACCTGCATGTTGGCGAACGCATTGGGTTATCCAATGAGCTACAAACATCCACGCGAAATCATGGATGAAATCGCTTCCTTGACACCTACCTTCACCGGTGTGAGCTTCAAGCGTATCGACGAGCTCGGCGGCAGTATTCAATGGCCATGCAACGATGCTGCGCCAGAAGGTACACCGACAATGCACATTGGCGAATTCGTACGCGGCAAAGGTAAATTCATCGATACCAAGTACTTCGGTAGCGGCGAAAAGGTCAACAAGAAATTCCCGTTGATCCTCACCACCGGTCGTATCCTGTCGCAATACAACGTCGGCGCGCAAACTCGGCGTACCGACAACAATATGTGGCACAGCGAAGATCGCCTCGAGATCCATCCGCAAGATGCGCTGGATCGTGGCATTAAGCAAAACGATTGGGTTGGTATCCACTCGCGCGCTGGTGAAACGGTATTGCGTGCTGACATTACGGAAAATATTCAACCAGGCGTGGTCTACACCACGTTCCATTTCCCGGAATCGGGTGCGAACGTGATTACGACCAGCTCGTCAGATTGGGCGACCAACTGTCCTGAGTATAAAGTGACTGCCGTTCAAGTCATGCCGGTTGCTCAGCCTTCGGAATGGCAGCGTACATACAACCGCTTCAATACTCAGCAAGAAGAATTTGCCAGTACGCAAATGATTCCGCGCGAAGTATCGACGGCCGGCAAGTAAGCGTTAATAGAAATATGCGATGAACGACATCTCCAACGAAGAGCGCAGCGCGCTGGTTCGCGTCTCAGTAGAAAAATGGGACGTGGATAGCCGTGAGCTCTGCGAGGATGATGTCGCGGAAGAAGTACCGATCGCGCTGGAATACAACGGCATCTCGCATGCGGTGATGCTGGCTTCGCCTTACGATCTGGAAGACTTCGCGCTCGGTTTTTCTTTGAGCGAAGGAATCTTGAAAGATCGGTCGGAATTGTACGAGTGTGAAATCGTACCCGGCGCGCAAGGTATACAGGTACAGATGCAAATCGCAACGGAACGCTTCGTTACGTTGAAAGACAAGCGTCGCAACCTGACCGGCCGTACCGGCTGCGGATTGTGTGGAGCCGAAACATTGGCACAGGCAGTTCGTCGTCCAGGCGCTGTTACAGGCAGTACCGCGTTTTCCGCTACGCAGATTTATGCTGGCATGAAGTCTATGCAATCCAAGCAGCGTTTGCAGCGTTACACCGGTGCGACACACGCCGCGGCATGGATGAATGCAGATGGCACGATTGATTTGGTGCGTGAAGATATCGGCCGTCACAACGCACTGGATAAATTGATAGGTGCAATGTCGGATCAGAAGCGCGATTTTACGAATGGCGCTGCGCTGATTACCAGCCGCGCCAGTTATGAAATGGTACAGAAGTCAGCAACGATGGGGATAGGTTTTTTGGCGGCGATTTCGGCGCCTACCAGTCTTGCTATTCAATTGGCCGAAGAGTCGAACGTTACGCTAGTCGGATTTGTACGCAGCAACAGTCATGTCGTATACGCACAATCGCATCGCTTGATGCGGGACAAAACAAAGTAAAAGGAAGAAGTATGAGCCACAGTAGCGCAGATCGTTTAGTCACCATGGCAAACCAGATCGGTGATTTCTTTGAAACCATGACAGATCGTGAACAATCACTGAAAGATATCAGTGGTCACTTGAAGCGTTCGTGGGCGCCGCCTATGCGTCGCAAGTTGCTTGAGCATATCGAGCACGGCGGCACCGGCTTGAAAGACATCGTCTTGCAAGCCGTGCAGACTAACAAGATCATCTAGTTTTACGCGTGGGGTTGATGCAATAGATCAACCGCATTAACATGGCTGCGCACAGTAAGTTCGCAGCCATTTTCATTAGTACTCAAGAGGAGAAATCATGTCACGTCGTTCCCTTTTACGTTTCGCTTCGGTCGCTTTGGCCGCCGCACTGGTTACACCATTCGGCTTTGCCCAGCAGATCATCAAGCTGTCGACCACCACCAGCACCGAAAGCTCAGGTTTGCTGCCATACATCCTGCCTGACTTCGAAGCGAAAACCAATTCCAAAGTCCACGTGATTTCAGTTGGTACCGGCAAGGCACTGGAGCTGGCGAAGAATGGCGACGTTGATGTCACTCTGGTGCACGCACGTACTTTGGAAGATAAATTTGTTGCAGAAGGTCATGGCGTTGATCGCCGCGACGTGATGTACAACGACTTCATCATCGTTGGCCCAACCAGCGATCCAGCTGGCATCAAAGGCAGCACCGATGTACTGGCTGCGATGAAAAAAATCGTTGATAGCAAAGCCAAGTTCATTTCGCGCGGTGACAATTCCGGTACCGATGTCATGGAGAAAAAATACTGGAAAGAAGTTGGTTCACAACCGCAAGGCAGCGCTTATGTATCCGCCGGTTTAGGCATGGGTGAAGTGTTGACGATGGCTGCTGAATTGCAGGCATACACCTTGAGCGATCGCGCAACCTACGGCGCTTATCGCGCTAAAACCGGTCTGATCGTTGCAGTACAAGGCGACAAAAAAATGTTCAACCCTTACGGCGTGATTGCAACCAATCCAGCCAAGTACCCAAGCATCAACTACAAAGGCGCGAAGCAGTTAATCGATTACCTGACTTCAGCTGAAGGTCAAAAGAAAATCGCTTCTTACAAAATTGAAGGCGAACAATTGTTCTTCCCTTCAGCAAAATAGTTTTGCATTTGAGCTGTAATTAAGTTACGTTATTCATCACAATGTAAGCAGTTTCAGTTCAACTATTCGTTGAATTGATCGAAGCAAAAAAGCCTGACCAGAAAAGTTTCTGGTCAGGCTTTTTTGCATTACGTAATTGCTTTGCCTATGTGCAGGATGCGGCTCCTGCCGCACAGGATCTGACCAATGTTGCGGTTTTCTGGGTGTATGGATTGTGGTGCTAGAGTGAGGATGCTGAAAAACAATGCATCAAGTGCCACCATCTTTTACTGTTCTTTTCAGAACATGTTCTGTCTCACAAGATGTACTCAAAATCATTCCTAGAAAATTTCAAACACATATAACTTCCATGAGCTACAAGCAGTCTTTCGCTGTAGTGCGTTCATTCAACACAATGAAGGAATCTCATGGAAACTACCCATCTCTACCCGCACGATCCCGAGGAGCCAATGGAGGCTTTTCCACCCTACTCCGCATCTGAAGCGTGTCCGCAGTGTGGATCACATCAGATCGAGACCAAGAATTTTGCTACCAAGGCAGGTTGTGCAATCGGCGCAATTGCTGGCATCGGTGTCACTATCGCTAGCAGTGCAAGAAGCGCACGCGTTGGTGCATCGATCGGCCTCATTGGAGGCCCAGTTGGTGCGACGCTAGGCGGTATCGCTGGTGTTGTACTCGATGCAGTATCTAATGCTGCTGCAGGCTGTGCCACTGGCATTACCGTTGGAAAAATCATCGACAACACTATGCTGCTCAACAATAAATGTCATCACTGTGGACATACATTCAACGCGCACTAAATTTGATGTCTCAAATTAAACGTTATTTACGAAAGGCTTAACCCACGCATGCCATCCAACCGACCTTGTCGGTTGCGATGGCATGGGCTTCTTTATGCTGTAAACACGATTCGCACGAAACTGAAACGAAGACCATGCAGGCCAAGCCCGTGCACGGCTTAGGTAAAGTACTCATGTCATAGCGCCCAACAACTGCACTATTGGAATGAACTACTTCCGAAAAGAAGATGAGAGATTCTCGATTTCCGCGTTGTATCTCTTGATAAAGTCAGAGACCTTGATATCAAGAACCTTTGCAACGTCGAGGAATTCGGGAAAGTCCAGCCGCCGCTCTCCTCGCTCGTACTTTGAAACGAAAGACTGATTCTTACCAAGGCTGTCGGCTACATCCGATTGCAACAGTCCTTTAGCAATACGAGTCTCTTGCAGCATTGTTCGAAACACCGTGTATCGAGGATCGTGGATGGGATTTGGCATCTCATCATTTTCAAACCCATTTTCGGATATCCCAAAACAGGTTTTAGGATATATCATATTGCCAAAAGCAATTCTTTTTATACCCTCACTTTTAACAAAGGAAAAACCATGGTCTTTTGCCGCGGCTGCAGTAAAGAGATTCACGAAAGCGCGCCATCCTGCCCGCAATGCGGTGCGGTTCAAGCAGTAGCCACTAAGTCCGCAGAGGAATCAGGATGGATGGGCATCGTCTCTGCAATTTTCGCTGGCCTAGCATTCCTAGGCAGTGTGGGCGTTGAGGGAGCGCACGATAAGGATGCCATTTTGGGCGTCGTTATTTTAGGAGTGAGCAGCCTGATCCTTGGCGCAATCAGCCTGCAACAACGTAAGCCTCTAAAGACATTAACGATTGTCGCGGTCACCTTTGCCGCACTCGGCCTTCTTATCCTCCTCGGGAATACCCAATCCAACTAACTTCCAACTAAAGGAAAAAATGAGTTCTTTTCTTAACTGCCCGCACTGCTCTCACCAAATTCACGTGAGTGCTCCTGCTTGTCCAAAATGTGGTGCGCCCGCTATCAAGGCAGCTTCACCAACTGTAGCTGTTAGCAATACGGTGGTGTGGATCCTCGCATTTGCACCGTTGATTGGCTTGATTTTGGAAAGCCTTGTGGCTGGTGTACTTGCACAAAACGAATATGAGGCAGCACATGCGATGGCTACTAGTAAGTACTGGTACATCTCGCTAATACTCAATATTGGGCTATCTGCCGGAGAAGACGCCCGATTGAAGCAAGACGGCGTCGATACCTCCAGCTTCGGGAAGTATTTCTTCTTGGTCCCGGTCTTTCTGTGGAAACGCGCGAAAGCGTTCAATCAAAACCCTGCCTACTTCTGGACATGGATAGGCATGTTCGTCTTGACGATGATCCTTGGAATATTCGTCGGAAGATAAAGCGACATTGCGGATACAAGAAAAGCCTATTGCTTATTTCCTTGTATCCGTCACTAACATACTCAGGCTGCTACGCAGCTATTTTCCTAAAGAATAAAAGACACTTTCAGATAAAGGAACAAATGGCCATGACCTCTTGCCACGCCTGCAGTAAAGAAATCCCCGATAGCGCCACGCATTGCCCTGAGTGCGGCGCGCCTCAAGCCGTAAAGCTCACCACACAAACAAAACCGACTATCCCTAAAGCGGTATTAGAGCCACTCCCTGCCGGCGTTCAAGGCTGGTGCTGGGGTGGATTTTTATTGAACGTCATATGGGGTATCCGCTTCAAGGTGTGGTGGGGGCTGTTTGCGCTCATTCCTTTTGTCGGTATTGGCGCCTGCTTTATGCTTGGCTTCAAGGGCCGCGAATTAGCCTGGAGAAAAGGTAGCTGGGCCAGTGTCGAAGAATTCAATAAGTCGCAACGACGGTGGTCCATTGCCGGCGTAGTACTCCTCGTCGCGTCAATTGCAATTAATGTCCTGCTGGGGTTTTACAAAGAGGGGCATAAGACACCGTTAC
>NZ_JAURVN010000008.1 GCF_030655415.1 Herminiimonas sp.
ACATTGCGAGCCCCCATATAATCGGATTCACAAAAAAGTATGTAGCTGTTGATTTGCATCCAAAACTGACCCACGTTTGAACACAATCCTACTTACAAAGTGAGTGGGAGATTGGAGTGATCGACGTGGCATTACTTGGAATTATTCGACGCTGGCACCTTCGTGACCAGGTCTCTTTGAGGGAGGTATCCAAACGATTGGGCATCTCTCGAAATAACGTCAGACGCTATCTGCGCGCTGAAACTGTCGAGCCAGCCTACGCTGATCGACGTTCTCCGACTTCACTCGATAAATACGCTTTCTAGCTTTCAGCCTGGTTAAAGACTGAGACAACGAAGTCACGTAAACAACGTCGGACCTTGAAACAGATGCACATCGATCTATGTTCGTTGGGATTTGAAGGGTCGTATGACCGTGTGGCAGCCTTCGCCAGACAGTGGAAGATGGATCAGTTAGAGAGGGTCAATTCTGCTAGCAGATCAACACCTATAAAATATTTTTCAGAACACGTTTAGATCTTTTGATGCATGTTGAATCACATAGCAATGATCGTTTTATCTATGTACGAAATCGTACATTCTCTGGTCAGGTACAAGTGATATGTTTCCCGGTAAGTGATAGGCAGCGACTGCGAATTATCCATCTATTTACCTGAAGCAGAAGCATTACATGGCATATCGCCTCATCCCTCTAATTTAAGGAAATACAATGAAATTCACAGGAAAAATTCACACGCTGGGATTAGTTGCAGCTTTTGCTTTAGGCGGCGTTACAGCAGCAACTGCTGCACCCGATGCTCCCGCACAAACCAAATCGAGCGCAACGAAAAAAGATAGCGACTTCCTTAAAAAACTGGCTCAAACAAACATCGCTGAAATTGAGGCTGGCAAGCTCGCGCAATCCAAATCGAAGGACGAACATGTGCTTGAATTTTCGAAGCACATGATCGACGATCATACTGCTGGGCTTAATGACGTAAAGAAACTTGCTGATACCAAAGGAGTTGCGCTGCCGGCCGAACCTGACAAGGCGCACAAGGATGCCGCAGCAAAGTTGAGCAAGCTGGAAGGCAAGCAATTCGATAAAGCTTATCTGACAAATGCAGGCTTGAAAGATCACAAAGCCGCCAAAGCACTAGCGACGAAAGTTACGACCACCGCTGACGATAGCGAGGTGAAGGCGTTGGGTGAGAAGATGTTGGCGACGATCAACAAACATATCCAAATGGTCGAAGATACCGTTAGAAAATAATGCACAAGCGTTAAAAGCATACGGCAAGGAATTAAAGGCAATCCATAAAAAGCGCTCAATCCTTTAAAAGGTGAGCGCTTTTTTACGAATAGATTTTTAGGAGGCGCATCATGCATCGCATCTTGTTTCTGGCCGCACTTTCCTTGACTGCATCTTTACCCGCAAGCGCGTAACGAGGCGATGGCACGAGGGTTCCTATTGCAACAAATTTTTTCAAACCGGCCAAGGTCGGCCCCACTGCAGAAAGCATTCGGCAATTACGTACATTGCCAGAGGACGATTGCTTAGGGTCCGATTAAATTCAAGCAATAAAACCAATGAGAGAGATAATGACTGAAGCAATTGAATCATTTCATTTCAAAGTATTTTCTCGACGTCGGGATAATTACTTCACTTATATTTTGAATAATACAGCCGAGGGTTGGCATATACAACACGGCGATATCGATGGGAACTGTTCGCGGTCAGGGGTGCCGCTTTTTTATCGTGCCTTCGAACAAGACAGCGTTTACTGGCCCTATCCATTTGGTCGCTTTTTGGAACATCTCTGGGGAAAACTACATAGAGAAGATATCAGTCGCGACCAAGCGCAAACGATGCTGAATGAACTTTCAGAATGGGTTATCACTACTGAGCGCAGTCAACCGGTATGGGCCGGGTATAACGAGTGTGGCTAACGATTCAAAGACCTGGTAGATGATTCACTATTCATCTACGCGAGTACATCTTCTCTCTAACCACCAAGTAGGAAAATGGTAGCGGCTTTATAGTTCGTTGCAAACGTGGCTACGCTTAAAGAATTGTCATAAGAGCGTGTTCTAACATCTGGGAAGTGAAATGGTACATAGCAGTCAATCCAATCCGGATTCATCTACAGGCGCCAGCACGATGGGCGCGGATGTCTCCGAATTCTTCGAAGGTAGTCCGGTTCCAACCTTTGCGATCGATAACGAACATGTCATCACGCACTGGAATCGCGCTTGCGAATTGATTAGTGGATTGACAGCGGCAGAAATGGTGGGCACAAGCAACCATTGGCGATTTCTTTATTTGCACGAACGGCCTTTGCTGGCCGACCTAATCGTATCCGGTACGATCGAACAGAGCGTCAATGTTCTCTATCGCGACAAGCCGCGGCGCTCCAGCGTAATTAAAGGTACTTACCAGATTGAGGATTTTTTCCCGCATTTGGGAGAGGCAGGACGTTGGCTTTCGTTTTCTGCATCGGCCCTGCATAATCCAGCAGGACAGATTGTTGGAGCTATTGAGGTACTGCAAGACATCACCCAGCAAAAATCTGCTGAGCTGGCACTGCAGGCCGCACATGACGATCTTGAGCAGCAAGTAGAGGCTCGTACGACTGAGCTAAAACAAACCAATGAAAGTTTGATTGGCGTCAATAAAAAACTAAATACCAGTTTTCTGACCACGATCAAAATTTTCTCCAACCTGATCGAGATGCGTGCCGACCATTTGGCCGGTCACTCACGACGTGTTGCTGAGCTTGCCCGACTTATTGCGGTACGCATGAATCTAGACTACCAAGATACGCAAGAAATATTCGTCGCTGGTTTGCTGCACAACATCGGAAAAATCGGATTTTCGGATGAATTGCTGGCGACCTCGCTCAATCAAATGAGTGGGGAGACGCTTGGCGCATACCAAAAATTCACAGTAAGGGGAGAGCAATTGTTAATGCCGCTAGAAGATATGGCGGCCATTGCGCACCTCATTCGCTCGCAGCAGGAGCGCTTTGACGGCGTCGGTTATCCTGATCGACTTGCTGGAGAAAACATACCACTAGGTGCTCGCATTCTTGCCATTGCCAGCGACTACGAAAATCTACAAAACGGTACGTTATTGCAAAGGCACTTACGCCATGATCAAGCATTTCAAATGGTGCTCCGAGGCGAAGGCAAACGCTACGATCCCGCCGTTATACTCGCCTTTCAGGAAGTCATTACAGGCGTTATCAGTCCAACAGCAGAATCACATGTAGAAATATTCACATCTCAATTAAAACCCGGCATGGTCATCGCACGCGATTTAATCGGGCAGGATAATTTCTTGCTGTTGTCTGCCGACCATGTGCTTGATGAACGGTTGATTGCTAAGATCATTTCGTTTGAGAGCGCTTGGGGCGTGCGCATGACAATTTGGGTCAAAGTACCCTCTAAAGAAAATGCTACGGTTTGAGTTCATTTCGGATATCTGCGCACGCTAAGCCTCAAGTATTGAATTGCACCCTGCACGTACACGATCGAATCATGCGAAACCAGAGCCGCCGGTCGTTGCCATGAACAGCAGCAGCAATGGAATGACGTAGGCTATGCTTGTTTGTCTACAGCGATTTCCTTATGGCTCAAGAATAGTGCTACAACGAGAGTGGATGTAGCAAATATCGTTACAGTCGTCAAGGAAGGCCCCCGAACAGCATGCACAACTGTTTTCATGGTTTGCTTAACCTCGTTGGTACGGGTATCTCTAGTCGCGCGTATATCAACTGAAGCGTCTGTAGGGTCAATTTGAGGTCTTCAGTAGCCAGACGTTCAGTCAGGGTCGATGCCCAAATTGCTTGAAGATTCTCCGCTTCAATGCACATCAAGATTAGTTTTGAGAATTTTCAAATAAAGAGTTACAAACAGCACATTTAAAAAGTTCCACGTCAATATTTAGCGGAAGTTCCACCAGCGCCTGGTCTTTTCCTTCTAAATAACATATAGGGCATGGAGTGGGCGCGCGGGGAGGTAATTTAGCCCAGAGATTATGAAACTGGCGGATATGTTTAGCCCCGGCTTTGTGGAGGATCATCTGATCCACCATTGTTTTCAGTAAGGCGGGTCGTCTCATAAATTTACGTAATTGAAATCTAAAACAGGATAGCAATCGGCTAATTAGGAACCAATGATACTGTGCTGATTGCTCGAACCTTCCTACTCACAAAAGTAAGTAGGATTTTTCGATTCGTGGGTAAGGTTGCAATAGGCAGCGCTTCCATAAATGAACAGTAAGGTAAGCCTCTAGTTTGCTTTTTGAAAACTGCCTCCAGCTGATGCTGGTGTTGCGTTATCTGTTAGTTCAAATACGCACTCTAAATATGGCTACACAGAAGCCCGCGGTAAATTCTGGACAGTCGCCGCTTCTTTAAACAATGTGTTCGACAAGCGATACTATGCGCGCTTTAACCTGCTTGACCAGGGAACTATGTACGGCGAACCACGCAACTTTACGTTGACCCTACGCGGGAATTTTTGAAACATGACGAAGAGTGCGTAATCTGCCCTTACAGCACGTGCTTAATTGGTAATGTCCGCTTTGATCGGGAGCGGACTCCTGCCATCGGAGAATAACGGACGTGCGAAATGCAATACGCAAACATAGTGGCGTATTGCATTCTTAGCGTCCGGCTCATTCTTTATCTAAATACGGTTGAACCATTCAATCGCATCTGCACCGGCAGGAATGCGGAATGCAGTCGAACTGTCTTGGGTCGCTTGCCAAACAACTTCGGCAACATCAATCGCATGCGTCACTGAACCTTCGTAGTTCTGGAATCCAGAAAGTACCGAGTTCATCGTGTTTGCGTAGTCATCGGGGAACGTGTGCGCGACTCTCGCATGCGCATTGGTGACAAAGGCGGTTCCTGGTGCCATGCCAGGCAACACCACGCCAACCCTGATGTTGAATTCCTTTAACTCAAGTGCCAAAGATTCGGTGAATGCGACTACTGCAGCTTTGCTTGCCGTGTAGACGGGAAGCAGCGGTAAAGCTACTAGAGTTACGGACGATGCCACATTGACGACAAGGCCTGCTCTGCGCGCGCGAAATTGCGGTAAGACTGCTTGGGTCATCGCCATTGTGCCGAAGGTATTCGTCTCAAAGACATCGCGTACCGCATCCATCGAGGTGCTTTCAAACGGTCCCAGCATTCCGACACCTGCATTGTTCACTAGGACGTCGATAGGGCCAGCTTCTTCAACAGCACTACGAATGCTTTTTGCATCAGTCACATCCAGTTGCACGATGCGCAAATGCTCTGACTTTGGCAAAACTTCGGCGCTTGGCGTACGCATGGTGGCAATGACTTTCCAATTGCGGTTCAAAAAATATTTAGCGATTTCCAAGCCGAATCCGGAAGAGCAGCCAGTGATTAAAATGGTTTTCATGTGCATCCTTTTATTGTGAGGGAGGCACAACGATAGCCGTCATCAATTAAACCATCTACAATAGAAAGTCCTAAATTTGTTCGCAAGAGTCCGATATGGTTGACCCCCTAACATCCGTCGTCACACTTCTTCAGCCGAAGATGGCGTATTCGAAAATTGTGACTGGGGCGGGGCGTTGGGGTGTGCGCGGTGAATTTGACCATGCCCCATTATTCTGTTGCGTCGTTTTAGAAGGAAAATTGCGTTACACGGTAGATGAGTCCCAGCTTGTAGTCGAAGCTGGTGATTTCGTGCTGATTCCTTCCATGTCGAAATTCTCAGCATCTAGTTTCGAAGTCCCTTTGGAGCACGAGTGGCAGTCGCAGCCTGCGCTGCTAGAAAATGGCGAACATCGAAATGGCTCGCTATCAGCCGACGCAGACGTGAGAACGTTAGTCGGCTTTTGTCATTTGACTTCGCCTGATTCTGCTTTACTTTTGACGTTGTTACCGAAGCTTGTGCACATTCGAGGTGACCTTCGATTATCGGCATTAGTCCAGTTGGTCATTGATGAATCTCGCTCGCAACGGCCCGCCAAGGAAGTAGTACTTGAACGGCTCCTTGAGGTGCTGCTGATTGAAGCGCTACGCTCGTCAAACAATGCAGTGACGTCACCGGGCTTGTTACGCGGACTCGCCGATATACGGTTGGCGAGCGCACTCCGACGTATCCATGAAAATCCGGAAGAGCCATGGACCGTTGCACTATTGGCGAAAGAATCGGCGATGTCACGCTCCACTTTTTTTGAGCGATTCAGCGTAGCCTTGGGCATCACCCCAATGGAGTATCTTTTGTCCTGGCGGATGGCCTTGGCAAGAAATTTTCTTGACCGAAAAAAAACAATTGCAGAAGTGGCCGCTCTGGTCGGATACAGTTCATCAAGCACTTTTACTGTCGCCTTCACTCGGCACACCGGCATGCCACCAGGTCGATATTTTAAATCGCGGCAAAACGCAGGTGAAGGTAACTCCGGCATGGCAATCGTTGCATTATGAGCTTTTCCCTGCGTCTGCAATCGGCCAATAGCTGACGTTCATATAAAAACAAAAGCGACCATTTGATCGCCTTTGTTTTTCATTCGGCATCCTTGCTTCGTTGCAAAGACTCTCAATGCATAGGAAAGAACGGCAATTCACTAGTAAAAAAGTCTAGCAATTGGATTGCCAGCGCCATGAGTCTTCACACATAGCTTGCAAAGATTTCTCCGCTTGCCATTTCAATTCTGTTTTTGCAAGAGTTGGATCGGCATAGCATACGGCGATATCCCCAGATCTTCGTGCGACGAGGTCAAAAGGTATTTCACGACCGCTAACACGTGCGTATTCTGCAACCATCTCCATCACGCTATAGCCGACACCGGTGCCGATATTGGCAGTAATGCTCTTGGACTCATTTTCCAAATATCTCAATCCTGCAATGTGAGCTTTAGCTAAGTCGACAACATGAATGTAGTCGCGAACACCCGTGCCATCAGGTGTTGGGTAATCGTTCCCGTAGATCGATAATTTCTCCAAACGTCCGTTAGCAACTTGCGCAATATAAGGCATGAGGTTATTAGGTGTACCTAACGGATTCTCACCAATCAGGCCACTTTCATGCGCGCCAACAGGGTTGAAATAACGGAGATAGGCGATTTTCCACGAAGGATCAGATAATTCTAAGTCTCGAAGAATTTGTTCCCCGACAAGCTTGGTCATGCCATATGGATTGGTTGCAGAAAGCGGAAAGTCTTCAGTGATAGGTACTGACGCGGGCTCTCCATAGACTGTGGCGGAAGAACTGAACACTAATCGCTCTACATCGGCATCGCCCATGTTTTCGCATACGGTCAAAAGGCTATTCAGATTGTTTGCATAATAGGCGAGAGGTTTTTGGACAGACTCACCTACTGCTTTTAACGCCGCAAAATGAATAACTGACGAAATGTCGTGCTGTTCAAAAACGGCGCGCGATGTTTCTGGATTACATAAATCCCCCTCAACGAAATTTAGCTTCCTGCCTGTGATGCTAGCAATACGTTCCAGCACGACGGGCCGGCTGTTGATGAAATTATCCACTCCGATGACTTCGTAACCGGCATTAAGTAATTCCACCCACGTGTGGGAGCCGATGTAACCCGTTGCTCCCGTAACCAAAATTTTCTGCATCTTCATATTTCTGTAATTTTCAATTTATTTAAATCAGCGCTAAAGGACGCCTTAGTCGACTTTACAAGCATTAAGTTGCAGAGGGATAAATGTTATTGCGCCAATGCATTGCCCCTAGGAATTTTTAACAATCATTAACAAAAATTAACGGAAATCAAGTAGGTGATTGTAATTCTTTGTAAGAGAATCGCTCGGCGCTCAAACGTTTGGTGCAAAGAATGCGGGAGCATATCAAGTTGATATTTCCCAATTTAGTAGATGACATCTTTGGTACATATCCCTCAGATACAACCGACCCGGCACTATGACACCAGCAACAAAATTTCTTTCGCTAGCCGCGCTTACACTCTACACATTTCTTTTTGCAATCTCTGCAAAAGCGGCACCCGCCGAACAGAGCACTGCTTTTGGCAATATCGCCTTTTATTACGGCAGTCAGCCGCCTATCCCCGAATTGCAGTCATTTGATCGCGTCGTAGTTGACCCTGGTAGCAATGTAATGCCGAAACAACTTTCATCACGTACCAAGTGGATGGCGTATGTAAGCGTTGGGGAAGTTGAGCGCAACAGAGACTACGCAAAACTTATTCCCCGCGAGTGGCTAATCGGTAAAAACGAAGTGTGGCAGGCAAGCGTGGTCGATCAATCGGCGCCTGGGTGGCCGTCTTTTTATCTGAAGAATGTTATTGCGCCGTTATGGGAGAGGGGCTTCCGAGGATTTTTCTTGGATACGTTAGACAGTTACCAATTAGTGGCCAAAACTCCGGAGGCAGTTGCACACCAGCAGGCAGGATTGATCGCTGTAATTCGCTTGATCAAATCTACATATCCAGATGCGGAGCTGATCTTAAATCGCGGGTTTGAAATTTTGCCTGACGTTGCCCAACTTGCATCTGCGGTTACGTTCGAATCTTTATATCGTGGTTGGAATCAAACGGATAAACGCTACGTCGAGGTGAATGAGGCTGATCGTCAATGGCTGCTAAGCCAGGCAAAAACAATCAGTGATGTCTATCGTTTGCCTGTCATTGCCATCGACTATTGTGATCCCGCCGATACCGCATGCAAGCAATTTGCAATCGACAAAATCAAGACACATAACATCGTTCCGTATGTGACCGACGGTGGATTGCAAACGGTAGGGCGTAGCTCAATTACTGTGGTTCCTCGCCGGGTCTTGATTATCCAAGACCGCGCAGCCGATACCAATATCCATAATTCTGAAGGCGTGCGTTTTCTTGCCATGCCGCTCAACTATCTCGGATACAAGGTCGAGTTTGCGGATGTTAAGGAAACACTTCCATCTGCTGTTTCTTCCGATATTTATGCCGGTATTGTGGTTTGGTTTAACGGAGATGTTGGACCTAACTCGCGGACTTTCACTAATTGGATAAGTGACCGCATGAAGGCCGGTATTCCCATTGCGTTTATGAATCAGTTTGGCTTGCCGGTAGATGGCGCACTTGGAAGACAGCTTGGACTACAGCGCGTAACGGCCAAACCGCAGGGCAAGTTCGAGGTCTCGGCACGCGACCCGATTATGGGCTTCGAACTGATGCCCGTTGCTAATGTATCCAACATTGTGCCTGTCAGGAGCGGCAAAGACAGCACGCCTTTGTTGACAATAACTGCAGGCAATTATGTTGTTGACAGTGCCGCTATAACGCCTTGGGGGGGATATGTATTTTCTCCCTATGCAGTAGTGTCAATGGATGAAATTGAGCAAACACGATGGGCGATTCAGCCAATTGAATTTTTCCGCCGCGCATTGAGACTTACGCTTTTGCCGGTTCCAGATACCACAACTGAAAATGGAACGCGACTATTGCTGGCGCATATTGACGGCGACGGATTCGCGTCGCGGACCGAGTTTTTTTCAGGTACAGATCGCCCTAACTATCCGGGCAATGTGCTCTATAACGAGATTTTCACGCACTACAAGATCCCGACGACGATGTCTATTATCGAGGGCGAAACAGGCCTTCAAGGTTTATATCCTGAGAGCTCAAAAGAACTTGAGGCCATTGCGCGAAAAATTCTAGTGCTTCCTTATGTCGAAGTTGCTACCCATACTTTTTCGCATCCTTATGAATGGGACGCGACGGTTGCGTATACAGAAATAAAAGCAGGACGTGCTACCGGCCCACTTCCCAAAGATTTTCATTTGCCAATTCCGGGCTACACGTACAGCCATGATCGGGAAATCAATGGCTCTATCTCGTACATCAATAACGAACTAACAACGCCGGCTAAGCCCGTGAAAATGGTGTTATGGCCAGGGTCTTGTGATCCACCGGCCGAGGCTGTACGTATGGCATATGCCGCTGGAGTATTGAACATGAACGGCGGCGATACCTTAATTACAAAATCAAAGCCAAGTTGGACTGAGATTGCTCCACTGGGTATTAATAAAGGCCCAAATGCCTTTCAGATTTTTGCGCCGAATCAGAACGAAAATATTTATACCAACGATTGGAAAGGTCCGTTCTATGGTTTCGAGAGGGTAATCGAGACATTTCAAATGACGGATATGCCGTATCGATTCAAACCCGTCAATATTTACTACCACTCTTACAGTGCGACGAAACTGGCTGCGTTGAAAGGGTTGAAGAAGGTATATGACTATGCATTATCGCAACCAAACTTTCCAATTTACGGTACTGAATACGCGTTAAAAGTTCTCGACTTTGAAAATTTGGCAATGGCAGTCGAAGGAGACGAATGGATTATTCGAAGCGCTGGTAATTTGCGCACAATGCGCATCCCAGAAGGTACTAAGCCATCGATGGCGAGTGCCAGTGGCGTCGCTGGTTATTCGCTCGGTGCAAAAGGAACCTATGTGCATCTTGGTGGCGATAGTGCTCGTTTTCAGATTGGCAAGGAAGAGGGAAGTGGACCTTATGTAGTTTCAGCAAATGGACGGATCTCTGATCTGATTCGAACGAATGGTGGGTTGTCTTTCAATTTCCAATCACACGTCAAACCTCAATTAAAGTTGGCGCGCGCCGCCAAATGCGCTGTCTCCATAAACGGGCATTCCGCCCGGCTCCTTGCGAAGGGTGCTCAAAGTGATTTGATATTTGGCAGTAATTTCGACGCCAGCAAAACCGCGAGAATCGAGGTCGATTGTGGCGGTTAAACGGGAGCGTTTGATACATCCACTATTTATCGGTCTGTTTGGCGGTGTGGTGGGACTATCGGGTTGGTTATTGTTGGTAAACGAAGGCCTTGTTCAGCGCGTTAAAGATGAGCCGCCAAACGCATTAAGCATCGCGTATTTGGAGGCGTGGTTGCGTATCAGCGATAAGGATCTCGAACTGCAATCCTTACTCGCCTCGCAGTACCTGCGGGCGGGACGCATCGACGAGGCGCGGCCGCTGATTGATAACATTACTCGCTCTAAAGATCCTTCACTCGGCAAGACGATCATGCAGCTTGATATGGATCTGATCGAGCAGCAGCTTTGGGCTACGCAGCAAGATACTCCCGAGCACGCCACGCTTTTGTCACGCTTCATTGACATGCTTAAGAAAAGCACATCTCTGTCATGGACGCCCGCCGAATTGAAGATACTTGCGATGCGTGCACATTCAATAGGATTGGCTGAGCTGTCGGGGCAGTTCTTCAATCGATTGGCTAAAGCGGATCCAAAAGATACAACTGGATGGAGAGAACTGTCTTTAAATTGGGCATTAGCCGACGGACGTTATGTAGAAGCGGCTGAAGCGGCATTCAAAAGTCAAAAGTCGGCACCGACGTTAGCTCTGCAGCGCGAGTTTTTTTTACGTGGCATGCAGATAATGGAATCCGGGAATCTGCTGAGTGCGGCAATGAAAAACGTCGACCAGCATTTGAGCGCGGGTTTGCAGCGCGATCCGGAAACTTTGCGCGTGTTGATACGTATGGCGCGCTCAGCGAATCGTCCAGATTTAGCTAGTAAATATGCAGAGCTTCTACTAGCACTTCCTTTGCAGCGTAGTGCGAAGGATGCTCAGAAGCGGATAAGTAATGAAGCGCAGTTCTCATGGCGCATCAATGATTACCAACAAATGCCGCAGCGTGCATGGGTTTATCTTGACGGAGTGAGTGGTAATGAACTGCGTCGCAAGATTGATTCTGCATCCGTGCAGACGACTGGGTTTAAGCGCGTATCACAGTCAGCCGTCAAAACTACTGTCGCCAATGAACGAGGTAGCACGAAACGGCAAGCGCAGATAAAGGATGCAGCGCGTAGCGATATCGACGCCGATTTCACGCTGGCATATGAAGCTTTTGTAGCAGATAAAAAACTTGATAGGGCACTTGACGTAGTCAAACGTGCATTGACGCGTAATCCAAATGATTCTGTCTGGTTGCGCCGGGATGCCGTTGTTAATGAATGGGTGGGCCGACCTTCTTCGTCATTGCAGTCATGGCTGAAACTCGCACGTAATACGCAGAGTGCAGAAGCGTGGAAGGCTGTCGAACGCCTTTCCGTTGCTTTGTATGATGACGTAACGTACATCGAGGCATTGCGGCATCGCGAAATTAGTGTCGCAGAAGAGCTGCTTGCGGTCGACCAAATCGTCGCCACCTATGAACGTCTGGGCGATCCAGAAAATGCGCTCCAGTTTTTGCGATCACATGCAGAAAAATCAAAGCATCCACAGGAATTGTTGGAACGCTATGCGACGCTGGCAGAGCGATTTGGCGAAGACAAACTGGCATTGCAAGCATGGCTGCAACTAGACCAGCGATATGGTCCACGAAGCGACTACGCGATCAAGATCGCCAACTTCTACAGCGTAGAAGGCAAATTTGATCAGGGCCTGAAAGTTCTTGTTCGTGCCAAAAATCACGCGGACGCAAACGACTATACCTATTGGCGTGTGTTGATGAACATGGCTATTCGCACAGGCGATAGCGAAACAGCGCGGTTCGCATCACGTCGTCTGATCGAGGACAAGGAAGGGACCGATGATCAGTTGGAGGCGATGATCGCTTTGTGGAATTCTTTTCCAATTGATGCGGCTCGTATCGCAGAAAGCGCATTCCGCAAATCGGGAAGCATCTCTGCATTGCAACAGGCGGTTTATCAGTATTCCCGTGCTGGTGCCTGGAGTCGGATTGATGCCTTGCTCGCGGATTTGACTACCGAGCAACAAACCGATGCAAAGCAATCACTTGAATTCATGCTGGCGAAGGCTGAATACGAGCGACAAACAGGTAGAAATAATGAGTCGCTGGCAACGTTGCGCGAGGCAGTAGCGATAAACGAGCGTAATAGCGATGCTGCCCCTGCGTATATATGGGCGCTGATTGATCGTGGATCCGAAGAGGAGCTGCGCTTAGCCTTGCAACGTTGGCGCGCCGACGCGGAGGACGATTCTCAACTATGGTCGCCATTTGCAGCGGGATATTTGCAACTGTCGCAAGAGGCAAACTCCTTGCACTTTTTCCAAAAGAGTCTGCCGACAAAATATCGTGATCCTTTATGGCAATTGACTTATGCGGAAGCATTGGAAACTTTTGGTCAGCCCGATCAGGCGTGGGATATCCGTCGCCAAGCGTGGTATCAGATTTCCGCGCGCCGAGAGACCTTGCTTGGCCCAGTCAAACCTATTGCTGCAGATGATCAGCACCAAGAATTTCAAAATGAAGATGCGGACGTCATCGCAGAATTACACGCGGTTGCTGCAACGCTTGCTCAGCCTTATGCAGGAGGCGATTTCTCACGCGACCTTTTGCTACACATTCTTCGCTCAGGTCAATATAACAATAGCCCGGCGGTGCAAAGCGACTTCCCTCAGCAGCAAGCTGATGGTTCCACTGCTCCACGTGCAATAGCAGTTACGCCTGGAAGTGCTCCTGCTGAGAGAGCAGCTACCGATGTTGCATTAGCTTGGGCTCTTTCAAACGAGCCGTATCAGTTGGCTCGTTCATGGATGGCGCAACGGTACGGCGATGAAATGCAACGGCCCGCCTACGCTGAAGTAGCAGTGGCACTTGCGATGGATGACCGCAAAGAACTCGACCGTTTGCTGGAACAGAATCCCGATCGCATTCCGCTGCTAAGTCGGATAGAAGCCAATGCGCGCTTGGACAGATGGTCCGAAGCAGAACGTTTGGCTTTCAACGGTGCCGACGGAAGTCCGCATAGTGAAGAACTTCAGCGTGCAGTGCGCGAATTCGGTTTGCTTAATGCGCATTATGTCGAGGGCGGCGTAAGAAAGCTTAGTCAGGCGCCGCTGGACATAACGGAAAGTGATCTTGGTGTGAGCTTGCGCCTCAATGATCGTTGGACATTGAGCGCTAATGAAGTCCTCCGGCAGCAGGATAGTACCGATCCTACAGTGTTGGTAAACGTACCCCGATCGGATCGGACCTCACTCGCCGGTCTGACTTGGCGTGATAGCGACGCCAGCGTAACTGTCGAGGCAGGCTCCCGCAGTGCCGTAAAAAACTTCACCCATGCACGTTTTAATTCGGCCTGGAATCAACAGGATAGTGTGAACTGGACCGCATCGGCTGGTTTCAACCAGTACGCAACAGAAACTGCTGAACTACGCGTCGGCGGCGTGAAGGACGATGCTTCAGTGGGCGCGCAATGGCGGGTCGGGACGCGTGAACTTCTTTCCATGCGAGTCGAGACTGCGCGTTATTACGATCAAAGCAGGCACGCAGTAGGTAAAGGAAGTCAGATTGATTTAGAGGCGGCGTACAACATTCGACTGGAATATCCAGACTTCATGATCAGGGGTATTTATACACGAGCCAATTATCGTGCCTTGGGAAATGATGCAGGACCTATCTTCGGCAACCTGTCGCCTGATGGTGTAGCGACATCAGGCGAAATAATGCCCACTAATTTTACCCAGAAGGGTGTGCTGTTCAGCTTTGGCACCAATCTCATGACCGACTATACGCATGCGTGGCGTCCATTTTTAGAGTTTGGGTTTTTGCATGATTCGCAGCGTGGATGGGGGCCAACGGGAAGTGCGGGGCTAGCTGGAACGGTGTTTGGTAACGACCATGCAGTGTTTTATTACCGCAATGATCGTTCAGCAAAAGGTGCGAATGGGGGTACTCCCGTATCCGAAATTGGCGTGCGTTACCGCTGGTATTTTTAAAGAACTGCAACCGAGAAGGATGCCTGCACGTGCAGGTGTCGCTCATAGATAGGAGAACAAGATGATGAATATTACGAGTGCTTTCAAACGACTTGCTACTGCGCTGGCATTGTTATCGCTAATGGTTGGGTGTGCGACGGTGGTGTCGTCACCTGCGCCTTCACTGACACAAGGCGACAAGATAGCCATTTTGCCGGTAATTAATTTAACGCAAACCCCGCAGGCAGGAGCACGTGTCGAAGCACTGACCGAATCCCTGCTGCTCGCGGGCGGCAAATACCCAGTCAAACGTTATCAGGCTGATGTGAATCGAGATGCATTGTTTCAGCCGATCGACAACAGTTCGGTAGAACAGGCAATGAGTAACGCCCGTGCACAAGGAATGAAGTTTGGTTTGACTGGGTCTGTTCAAGAATGGCGTTACAAGGTTGGCGTTGATGGAGAACCTGCAGTCGGCGTCTCATTGAAGTTAGTCAATCTGGAAACGGGTGAGGTCGTCTGGAATGCTGCCGGAAACAAAACAGGTTGGAGTCGTAGCTCGGTCTCCGGTGTTGGACAGGATTTGCTGCGTGGTTTGCTGAGTCCGCTTCTGAAGTAAATAGAAAAGTACAAGCTATTAGAAAGGCTCGGGAATAAAACATGAATTCCAATCCAAAGGCATTGCTGCGCGAAACTGCGGCGGAGGCCCCTTCAAAGTCAGGGGCTGACACTCCAACTGGTAGATCGCGCGGCATCGCCAAATCGGAGTTCTATAGTCGGCTGCTTGCTCCTGCCGTTACTGGATTCAGTGCGGTGGTGGAGTCGGCAATTGCAATGTTGATCGCACTGGCCATTGGCAGGATTTTTGTGCCTGAAGATCCGTTGTTCCTCAATGCAGGATTTCCGTACGCTTGGATACTCCCAATCGTCATTGCTTTGCGCTACGGGACCTTGTTAGGGGTTTTCAGTGCGCTGCTCATTCTTGCTGATTGGCTTGCTTTTTATGGCGGGTTTCTTTCATCTGGTGCAATTACACATGCATTCCCGCAGGCGTTCTTTCTTGGTGGTCTGTTATTAATTTTTATTGTT
The DNA here is from genome assembly GCF_030655415.1 of Herminiimonas sp. The sequence continues at coordinate 15,781 of NZ_JAURVN010000008.1, forward strand.
GGACAGTTTGGCGATATCTGGGCGGGGCGTATGGCACGTGCGCATTCCGTCAACGGTTATCTAAGTGATCGTCTAAGCACGCTGACGAAAAATCATTTTCTCCTCAAAATCTCACATGAGCGTTTAGAAAATGATCTTTTGACCAAACCCACTACATTGCGTACTGCACTACTGCAAATGCGTGAGGTCACTTTGCAGCAGCATGATGTGGAAGATCTTCCAGGAGCTTCCCAGTTTCTGCAATTTGCCGCTCACGCTTGCCAGCTTGAGTCTGCAGCCATGTACGCGTTGCGGGACGGTCGACTGATGACGGCTTCAACGGCAGCCGTCGGTGTACCGTTTGAGCTAGATATAACTGATCCTTTGGTGACGGCTTGCTTGGAGAAGAACACCTTAGCGCATTTGCAAACATCTTCATTGCGTGATGGTACAAGTGACTACATCGCCTGCGTACCGTTGCTTAGCGGCGCCGAAGATGTTGTTGGCATCGTTGTGGTCAAGCATATGCCGTTCCTATCTTTGAATCAGGATAATCTCCAATTTTTGCTCATTCTGGCAGGGTATTACGCGGACGGTGCGCGACCTGTAGCTGCGGTTAGTTCCCTTCTTGCCGAAGTGCCTAATTGCCCTCAGGATTTCGCCTTGGAATATATTCGTCTCTCTCGACTGGAAAGGGATGCAGGCGTTGCATCTATCATCGTCGCTTTGACTTTCAGTCCTGGGGATCTTCAAGAAACTTTGTTTTCTCACATGAGACGTATGGTGCGTGCACTCGACGTGTCATGGCGCATCAAGTCTGGAGAAAATCTTTGTCTTTTCGTATTGATGCCGCTGACGGACGATGATGCTTTGTCAGGCTATTTATTGCGGGCAGAGCGGAGTTTGCAAGCGCAGTTTGGGTTGGATTTTTCTCGCGCTCATATTGCGTTTCAATCGGTGCTGATTAATTCCGTCGATACCGGTGCTTTGAAAAATTTGCTTGATCGAATCCATGCAGACATCTAACGCATTCGCGATGACCGCAGAAAATCCGAACTCTTTGTTGTGGTATCTCGCCGGTGATAGTTCGACAGCTCTGCTGATTTATTTTGCATTGCAGATTGCATTTGCACTGATCGTAGCATTCGCTTCCCTCAAATTGTTGCCCTCAATATATCGCGAGCAGTCACGGTCCGTTGCCATCTACCTTTTCATTTTGTCCTTGGCGATTCCTCTTGGAGGAATGATCGTCTGCGTTGCAGCGATTTTTCTGGCTTATCGATTTCCCATCAAGCCCGAAATTACCAATATAGTCGAAGTCAGTTTGCCCGCTTTTGAAACGACTTTGATTGAACGTATCAAGCATGGTGCAGGAGCGCGCATGCGCGTGCAACTGGAGAATCGGAATGCACCTGTAGCTGATCGCTTGACTGCATTGCTCGCGATGCAGTCCATACCAAAGAGAACCGCAAGTCCAATTTTGCGCGAGTTTTTGTGGGATTCAGTCGAAGATGTGCGATTGCTGATGTATGCCATGCTGGACAGCGCGGAAAAGGATATCACGCAAAAAATTCATATTGAATTGAGGCGTTTGGCCAAGCTATCTGATGATGGGAATGAGAAGCGGCGTTACATCACTCATATGCATCTTGCACAACTGCATTGGGAGCTGGTTTACCAAAATCTGGTGCAGGACGATATTTATACCTATACCGTTGCGCAAGCCGATCTTCATGCGGCGCAAGCACTTGTGTTAAACGCTAATAATGCTTCTCTTTGGAATATGCGCGGCAGACTTGCTTTAGTTCGCCATCAGCCGGAAGAAGCAGAACTTCACTTGCAGCGCGCCGCGGAGGCAGGTTTTCCAAGCGATCGCTTACTCCCATTTTTTGCTGAATGCGCCTATCTGCAAAAGGATTACGCTTCTGTGCGTTCTGCTTTGAATGCATTTGAAAATCGTTCGACTTTGCCATTTCTTCAACCACTGCAGCGGTACTGGACGTCATGATAAATAGCTTACCTCGTGCCGAATCGGCAGACATCGCATTGCTGCTTGAGGGAACATTTCCTTTTGTGCGTGGTGGTGTTTCTGCATGGGTCAATCAGATGATTCTGGCTTTCCCTCAGTATACGTTCGCGTGTATTTTCATTGGAAGTCGTGAAGAGGACTATCAAGGTTTGGCATACGAACTGCCATCTAATGTGGTGCACGTTGAGGCACATTACCTATATGGCGTACAAAACGAGCGGGATGTAGTACAGGCAAGTGAGGGCGATAGCAATGCATTCAAAAATGTTGAAAATCTTCATGAAGCTTTACGCAATCCGCAGAGCCGTGATCAAGTCAATTTTGCAATGCAGACATGTCTGGCTTTAACTGACGACGACAGCAGCTTGAGTGAGAAAAATTTCCTCTACAGTAAGCTGTCTTGGGATTACATCACAGAGCAATACCGGTTGCATTGTACTGACCCGTCATTTACAGATTACTTCTGGACAGTTCGCTTGATGCATCGTCCGCTATGGCAATTAATGAAGGTCGCAAAAAATATGCCTCGCGCTAGGCTGTATCACACGGTATCCACAGGCTATGCGGGATTTCTCGGCTCAGTTCTTAGTCATCGTACTGGGCGCCCGCTGTTGACTTCGGAGCATGGGATATATACCAAAGAACGCAAGATTGATTTATTTCAGAATCAGTGGATTCAAGATAATCGCAGCATGTTTGAAAAAGATATTTCACAGGTCGGATACTTCCGTGATCTGTGGGTACGATTTTTTGAAACACTTGGACATGTCTGTTATGACTCAAGCTCTAAGATTGTGGCGCTTTACGAAGGCAACCGTCAGCGTCAGTTAGCGGATGGCGCACCTGAAGAAATCACGATGACAATTCCCAATGGCGTTGACGTGGCGCGATTAAGGGCTTGCCGCTCTTTGCGTCCGGACAAGCCGCCTAAAGTAATTTGCCTGATTGGCCGTGTAGTGCCGATTAAGGATATCAAGAACTTCATCCGCGCGATGCTCACTATCGTACGCGAAATGCCGGAAGCTGAGGCATGGATTGCGGGACCAGAGACAGAGGATATCGAATACGCGCAAGAGTGTCGAAATCTGGTGGAGAGCCTTGATTTAACCAGGCACGTTAAATTTTTGGGATTTCAAAAAATCGAGGAGTTGTTACCTCAGTGCGGCGTACTTGTACTGAGCTCCATCAGTGAAGCACTACCCCTCGTTTTATTGGAGGGTTTTGCCGCTGGCGTCCCCGCCATCGCAACCGATGTTGGTTCATGTCGCCAATTAATAGAAGGTATGGCGGGAGAAGATGCAGCAATAGGTCCTGCGGGAATAATCACGCGAATTGCGGATCCTGTCGCGCTGGCAAATGCAGCGTTAAAGCTATTGAGTGACGACGTTTTTTGGCACGCCGCCCAAAAGTCCGGGATTGCGAGGGTAGAGCAGTTTTATACCCAAGAATTGATGGTTGGTAGCTATCGTCAACTTTACTCTTCCTTGCTTGAACAGCCGGTAGAAATGCCGCTCGTTGACCCACGCCCAATGGGTTGTCCTATGGCAGTAGCGGGGAGCAGATAATGGCTGGAATTGGTTTTGAGCTTCGCAAGATATTAAAAAAAGACACGTTGTTTGGTGCCTTACGCGCCTATTCTTACGCTGGCATTATCAGTTCCGGCTCATGGATCCTCTCGATCGTCGGCATCCTGTTAATTGGTATTTTGGGTTTGCCTTTCGTTGTGCCAGGTGGGCAGATTACCCAGTTTCAAGTTTCAGTCACCTATGTCATTGCAGTTAGCTTGGTTCTAACGGGGCCTTTGCAGCTTGCTTTTACGAGGTTCACATCGGACCGGTTATTCGAGAACAGGCCTGACATGGTGTTCTCTAATTATCACGGCGTTGTATTGATAACGACTGTGATGAGTCTCCTCATTTCATTGCCTCTCGCGTTATTTGCTTTTCCTGAGCAGACCGTAGCGTACAGACTATTGATGATGATTACATTGGCCGTCACCAGCAATGTCTGGATCGCCGTCATTCTTTTGAGTGGGATGAAGCAGTACAAGCAAATCGTTTTTACATTCTTGATTGGCTACTCATTGTCGGTGGGGATGGCACTTTGTCTTGCGACATGGGGACTGGAAGGATTGATCTTCGGCTTTTTGATCGGACAGATTTTTTTGCTGGCTGGACTTACATTGCCCATCTATCGCACGTTTTTTGGTCCAATTTTTATTTCGTTTGAATTATTCGAGGGTCGGTTTTTATACCCAAGTCTCCTCTTGATCGGCTTCTTTTACAATTTGGGTATCTGGGTCGATAAATTCATTTTCTGGTATTCGGAAACTGGCCAGCAAGTTATTGGGCCTTTGCATGCTTCCGTAATTTATGACATTCCAATTTTTCTAGCGTATTTGGGTATTTTGCCAGGCATGGCAGTCTTCCTAGTGCGGATCGAAACCGATTTCGTTGAGTTTCATCACGCGTTCTATGATGCGGTGCGTGATGGCAGTTCTTTAGAGCAGATTGAACGCATGCGTAACATGATGGTTCGTTCGATACGTATTGGTCTGTTTGAAATTATCAAGATCCAATCGATCGCCATCTTGTTACTGTTCGTAATGGGAGGAACAATATTACGTGCACTTGATATTTCTGAACTATACCTGCCACTCTTGTACGTTGACATTGTCGCGGCTAGTTTGCAGGTCGTCTTTCTCGGAATATTGAATATTTTCTTTTATCTTGATCGCAGAAAAGTTGTGTTGTGGTTGACCGCTGGATTTGTAGTCTTGAATGGTTTATTTACTTTTGCGACGATAGCTCTGGGGCCGAGCTTTTACGGCTATGGATTTGCTGGCGCACTTCTTTTAGTTGTTATGGCGGGTGTTTACATCATGGACCGCAAGCTAAATTCTTTAGAGTACGACACTTATATGCTGCAGGAATCCTGATTAGAAATGTTCACTATGAAGGTGGTTGCATTGAAAACAGAACTAAGGTGTTGATTTGCTCGCAGAGTTGACCCTCTCCAACTGATCCACCTTCCACTGTCTGGCGAAGGCTGCGACCCGGTCATACGACCCTTCAAATCCCAATGCACATAAATCGATATGCATCTGTTTCAAAGTCCGTCGTTGCTTGCGTGACTTCGTTGCCTCGGTTTTTAACCAGGCTGAAAGTTTAAAAGCATATTTGTCGAGAGAAGTTGGGGAACGTCGATCAGCATAGGCTGGCTCGACAGTTTCAGCGCGTAGATACCGTCTAACGGTATTTCGAGAGATGCCCAATCGTTTGGATATCTCCCTTAATGAGACCTGGTCACGAAGGTGCCAGCGTCGAATAATTCCAAGTAATGCCACGTCGATCACTCCAATCTCCCACTCACTTTGGTAAGTAGGATTGTGTTCTAAACGTGGGTCAGTTTTCGATGCAAATTATGCGGCTAAGTGGGTCAGTTTTCGATGCAAATCAACAGATGAGGCGTTGAAATAAGCAGGTATTCCGCTATCGGCCAAAAACAGACTTCGCGTCCGAAATCACCGCAGCCGAACGTTACCGTGCGCACAGAACTATAGATTCTACTGTTGCATTCTACATCCCAAAACTCGATAAAAGCTTAATTCAAATGGAGTTCATGGGAGGTAAAGCCTATGTCGGACGAAAAAAAATCTATTTTAAAAAAACTCGGCCCCGGATTGATAACCGGCGCGGCGGACGACGATCCAAGTGGAATCGCAACATACTCGCAGGCCGGCGCAATGTTTGGCTTTGGTCTTCTATGGACTTTATTCCTTAGCTATCCACTAATGGTTGGCGTGCAGGCAATAAGCGCAAGAATAGGACGTGTGACTGGCCATGGACTAGCAACCAATATTCGAAAGCATTATCCAGTATGGCTACTTTATATAATTGTCAGTCTTCTGCTTGTCGCAAATACGATCAACATTGCGGCAAACGTTGCTGCCATGGGGGAAGCGCTAAAGATTCTTGTTGGTGGGCCGGCCTTGTTTTATTCGCTATGTTTTGGCATAGCCTCGCTTTTGTTACAAATTTTTGTCCCGTACGTGCGCTACGTAAGAATTTTGAAATGGCTTACTTTTGCTTTACTCGCTTATGTTGCGACCGTATTTGTTATTCACGTGCCATGGTGGGAGGTACTAAAGCAAACAGTGATGCCGCCTATATCACTAGAACCGAAATATTTGACTACAGTCGTCGCAATTCTCGGTACGACCATCAGTCCCTATCTATTTTTCTGGCAGGCTTCTCAGGAAGTGGAAGATATTATCGCAGCTAAGGACGACAAGCCGTTGTTACAAGCGCCACTGCAAGCGTCTGACAATCTTCAACGCATCAAGCTGGATACCTTGGTAGGGATGGGCCTCTCAAACGCAGTTGCTTTCTTCATCATATTAACGGCTGCTATCACGTTGTATCAACAAGGCGGCAAGGAAATTCAATCCGCTACTGAAGCGGCTGAGGCACTTCGTCCGGTTGCAGGCGACTTCGCCTTTTGGGTATTTGCGGGCGGCATTATTGGTACCGGCTTGCTATCTGTTCCTGTGCTCGCAGGGTCTGCGGCATATGCGATGGCCGGCACATTTCACTGGAAAAACAGTTTGGAAAAGGAGCCTCGAGCTGCGAAGAAATTTTATGCAATTATTGCAGGGGCTACGTTGATGGGTTGCGGCCTATGTTTTTTGCCTATTGACCCATTCGAGGCTTTGTATTGGAGCGCAGTGGTTAATGGCGTCGTTGCTGTCCCCGTCATTGTCATCATGATGCTGATGGCAAGCAATTCTGAAATTATGGGCGATTTCGTAATCAGTGGGAAACTCAAACTGCTAGGTTGGGGATGCGCCGTGATGATGATGTTGGCTGTGTTAGCGATGTTTATATTGAGTGAAACTTAAAATAAAAGTCATTTCGCGTCCACTGAAAGTTGTAGCCGCCCAACCAACTAATAACGTCGACTGACTCGCCGATGTAACGTGTGTGTCGCACGAAGACATGCATCTTTTATAAAACCATGAGCGCACTATGTCACAAAAGCATGGAGCATCGGATTTTGACATTGCTTAAAAAGGTTTAAGCAAGTGCAACTCGACAAAAACATTGAACGTCAGCTTTGGGTCGAAACTAGACGTCTTCTTCCGGCCAAAAGCGGGTGTGTAAAGGGTGCAGTGCGCTTCCTGCAACAATTGAACATGTCTTGATTGCGAAAACCTAGTTGCATGCTTTATTATGAGAACAATTCTCATTTGCATGTAACTACTTCGCAATGTCTTCCGTTAAATCTGTACTTAACCAGCAAATCCAGACGCTCTACAGTGACCATCATGGTTGGCTGCAGGGTTGGTTGCGTCGCAAGCTCGGTAACGCGTTCGATGCGGCGGATCTGGCGCAGGATGTTTTCATGCGTTTGCTGGCGCGGCAAATCTGCGTTGATGTAGTGGAGCCGCGTGCTTATCTGAGCACGATTGCGCGTGGCTTGGTGATTGAACATTGGCGTCGCCGCGAACTGGAATGGGCCTGGCTGGAAACCCTGGCGCAGTTGCCCCAAGCAGAAGCGCTATCGCCGGAAAGTCGTATGTTGTTTCTCGAAACTTTGGTGGCGATCGATCGCATGCTCGATCAATTGAAACCTACTGTGCGTCAGGCTTTTTTGCTGGCGCAACTGGAAGGCTTGACCTGTCCGCAAATTGCCGAGCGTATCGGTGTCTCGCTGGCGACAGTTGAGCGCTACATTGCAGCGGCCTTGCGTCATTGCTATACGTTGCGGTTCGGCGCATGAGAACTTCTTCACCGTTAATGCACGCGGCTGACTCGCATAATAAAGACGAGATTCCATCGTCTGTCATCGACGCCGCGATTACGTGGGCCATCAAACTCCAATTCAATCAGCCGAGCAACGCCACGCGCGAAGCATTCGCGCAATGGTTGCAGAGCAATCCTTCGCATACCGGTGCGTGGCAGCGCGTGCAATCGATCAAGCAGGATTTTGCCGCCGTGCCGCGCGGTCTCGCGCGCGATGCATTGCAAGCGGTAGAGGTACAGCGCAAGGCCAATGGCGTCGATCGCCGTCAAGCACTCAAGCTATTGATGTTGGCGGGTGTAACTGTCAGCGCTGGATGGACGATGCAGGATCAATTACCGTGGCAACGCATGGTGGCTGATGCCAGCACGCGTGTTGGCGAGCAGCGCACGATGCATCTCGATGACGGCACGGTAATCGTCCTCAATACGGATACGGCAGTCAGTTTTGATATGAATGGGGCACAACGTCGCATCGTTCTGCGTCGCGGCGAAATCATGATCACTACTGGCGGCGATCGTGCATTTGCCAGCAAACGATCGTTCTGGGTTGATACGCCTTTTGGAAATATGCAGGCGATCGGCACCCGGTTTGTGGTGCGTTTGGACGAAAGTCGCGCTCGCGTCAGCGTACAGGAAGGTGCGGTGCGTATGCATCCGGGAAAAGGCGGTAACGCTGCCATCGCCAATGTCGGTGAAAGCTGGTGGTTGTCCGGCCACGCCGTGACCGCTGCTGATGTACAAGCCTTCGGTCAGGACGGCTGGGTTGATGGTGTGATCGCGGGGCAAAACATGCGATTGGCGGATTTGCTGACAGAGCTCGCACGTTATCGCAGCGGCCGCATTGTCTGTGATCCGCAAGTCGCCGATCTGCGCGTATCGGGTATTTATCATGTGCGCGATACCGATCAGGTATTGCGTTTTCTGTTTCAGACGCAACCGGTTAGCGTGACTTATTACACTCGGTTTTGGGTGAAAGTTGGTCCGGAAGGCTCGGCTTGATATGTCTTTATTCTGCGCAAGAAAATATATTTTCAAAAAAGTGAGGGGATTTCGATTTTCAATCGGCCTATAGATCAGAAGCATCATTAACCTGATCGTAGAGAAAGAAAACTCATGTCCCGACCACTTGCCACATCGCGTATGCGCCTACCGCGACGCACCTTGATTTCCATCGCTGTTCTCGTAGCTGTCAGTGGCACTGCTTTGCCGCTTGCCGCGCAGGCGCAGAGCCAGGCGCGCTCCAGCGAGTCACGTTCTTTCAGCATTGCGGCAGGCTCACTCGGGCCTGCGCTCGAGCAATTTTCGCGCATGGCTGGTGTGAATATTTCCTACGATGCGCAACTGGTCGGTGGCAAAAAAACTCAGGGTTTGAGTGGCAGTCACGGTATTGCGGTAGGTTTGCGTATGCTGTTAGTCGGCAGTGAAACGGATGCGGTAGAGCAGCCGGGTGGCGGTTTTGTGTTGCGCAAAGCGGCCCCTGTTGATGCGAACCAGGCCAGTGTGTTGCCAGCGGTAACAGTACGTGCACAGACAGAAACTGCGACTGGTCCGGTCGATGGTTATGTTGCCAGACTAAGCGCGACAGGTACCAAGACCGCTACGCCGATACTCGAAATCCCGCAATCCATCTCGGTGATCGGACGTGCCGAGATGGAAGCGCGCGGCGCGCAAGACATGATGGATATCGTCGGGCAAACACCTGGCATTGCAGTTAATACTTATGGACCGGATACACGCGGCTGGGAATACATTTCCATGCGTGGCTTTCCCGGTGACAGCGGCAACTATCGCGATGGCTTGGCGCAGCGGCGCTTCGAGATCATCTACCGCATGACTGAAACGTATGGTTTGGAGCGCGTCGAGGTACTGCGCGGACCGTCTTCCGTGATGTATGGCCAAGGTGATGCGGGCGGCGTGATCAATCGCACCAGTAAGCAGCCAACTGGTGAACGCATACGTGAAATAGAAGCGCAGTACGGTAGTTTTGATCGCAAGCAACTGGCCTTCGATCTGGGTGATGCGATTGGTGACAATGGCGAGTTTAGTTATCGCCTTGTCGGCGTGGCGCTAGACAGCAACGATCAAGATGAATATCCAGACGGGCACAAGATCAATCGCACGCGCAACTATCTGGCACCGTCGTTGCGTTGGCAGCCGAATGCTGCCACCTCGCTGACAGTACTGGGCGAGTTCCTCAAGGATGAATCAGGCGAAGATGCCTACTATGCGTTGGCAGCCGACCTGAAGCCGACGCGCGCCAAGATGGGCGATTACTCATACTCACGTTTCGCGCAGGCGCAGAATTCGCTAGGCTACCAGTTCGAACACGCATTGAACGACCAATGGTCGTTCAAACAGAATTCACGCTATACAGACATCTCTATGGATCGTCGCGCGCTTTGGGTCGATACACTGCAACCGGATGGGCGAACCTATACCCGTACAAAGCGATCGTGGGACGATCAACTCAAGCAAGCTTCTATCGATACGCAGTTGCACGGAAAAATTCGCAGCGGTGAGGTAGAGCAGAATCTATTGTTCGGCGTCGATTGGACCAGGCTGGAAGGTACTGCTTCGCGGTTTCGCGATGCTGGACCAGATCTGGATATATTGAACCCGGTGTATGGCTTGCCAATTACGGATCCGACAACTCCTTTGGCGAATTTCACACAGGTTACGAACCAGGTTGGCTTCTATGCCCAGGACCAAATCAAGATCGCGGACCGCTGGGTCATTTCGCTGGGTGGTCGCCAGGATCATGTGCGTTCGACGACCGATGATCTTCGCTTATCTACCGTTACCAAACAGACGGACGATGCCTTTAGCGGGCGTGCTGGCTTGTCCTACTTGTTTGGTAACGGCTGGGCGCCGTATGTCAGCTATGCGGAATCCTTTTTGCCGACAGCAGGAGTGGATGCCTATGGCAATTCTTTCAAGCCTAGCAGGGGTAAGCAGAACGAGATTGGGGTGAAGTTCCAGCCAGCTAATACCAACACGCTGTTTACTGCAGCGCTGTTTGACTTGCGCAAAACCAATGTCGTCACTTCAGATCCGATGACCGGAGAAGATCGCCAGATCGGCAAGCAGCGCTCGCGCGGCTTAGAATTTGAAGCCAAGTCGGAAGTAGCGCGCGGTCTAAATGTCGTAGCTTCTTACACCTTGATAGATGCCAAGGTACTGGAAAGCGCTAATCCGGATGAAGTCGGCAAGAAGCCTGTTGCTATTCCTAAGCAGAGTGCCTCGATCTGGGTCGATTACGCATTGGCGCAAGGATGGGGAATTGGTGCCGGCGCCAATTACATCGGTGTCCGTCAAAACTATGAAGACAATCGCTCTGCGGAAAGTGGCGTGACCTTGTTCAACGCATTGCTGCGTTATGAAACTGGTTCGTGGCGTTGGGCGCTCAACGTCAGCAACCTCTTCGATAAGGAATACCACACGATTTGCTATCAGGGCGAATGTTATCCCGGTCGTGAGCGTACTGTAACGGCGACGGCACGGTACAAATTTTGATCGAACTCTGTCATTCAGAGTTTAGAACGTTTTTGGGACTAAGTGCACTATTTTCATCTGAGGCAATGTCCGCTTGAGTCGGAAGAAGACGTCCGCTATCGGCCACAAGCAGACATAACCTTTATGATGCAGTAAGCGTTATTGCTATCTATCAACCGATACGTCGTAAGCATTCTTTTAGCATCTTAGGCGTAATGCCTGCTATGGTGAGCTGAGACGCTTAGGAGGCAAGATGCAAAATGATGTGACAACAACTAATTTCTATAAAGCGACACCAATTTTTGATCAAAGCACTCTTCCCGAAAAACTTCGCAAATCGCATCAAACTAAAATCGGTACGTGGGGTGTCATCCGCGTACTTGAAGGCAGCGTCTGCTATGTCATAGACGATACGGGTGACATTCAAATTCTGACATCAGTTTGCTCAGGTCTTGTTTTACCAGAACAGCGCCATCATGTTGAGACGATGGGTGATATGCGTATGCGTGTCGAGTTTTACGATCATATCCCTTCAGCTAGGGAACAGAACCCATGAACAGTACAAGGTTTGGCTTATAGGCATTGCTGCTTACTTTGCAACACTGCTGTGGACTCCAGGCAAGGAAATGGAAAAGGTTGTTCCGCTTTCCGCTGAAGACGTGACCGTAATCTCTCCACCATGTGCGCTGACGATTTCTTGAACGATAAAGAGTCCTAGTCCGACGCTTTTCGCCCCGCTGGGTGCATCGACGCCCCGCGTCATTGGTTTAAAGAGCGTGTCTACTAAATCTGCACGAATCGGCTCGCCAAAATTGTGAACTTTCAAAAAGATCACTTCTGTTTCAACTGTAGTTGATATAGTAATTGCTTCAGTGCTGCTGCCATATGCAATTGCATTCGCTACTAGGTTGCCTAAGACCTGAACCAATCTGTCGGGATCGATTTCGCACAGCCCTGTACCGGTTTCCCGATGTTCGATTTTGTAATTCGGAAAAGCGAGTTTTAATTCTTCAATTGAATCACTCACCAGCGAGTGCAGATCGACCATCTGGCGGCCGATATGAAGTCCAGATCCCAAGCGCGCCACCGTAAAATCAAGAAGGTCGGAAATCAATCGGTGGGCACGGTCGCCCGCCCGTTTGATTCGCTGTACGACCCGCGTCTGATCAGGGTTTAAGCCGATCCGACTCAACATCTCTGTTCCACTAAGTATTACCGACAGAGGATTACGCAGATCATGGCTAACGATGCCTATCATTTGCTCCGCGAACAATGCGCGGTCTTCTGCTTCCGCGCTTCGCCGCGCCTGATCTGTTATGTCCTGGAGTATGCCAATCACTTGCAGCAAGGTGCCGTCGTTATCAAAAACGGCGCGGCTAGCAGAGAGAACAGTTCTCTGAACACCATCTTTTCCATTGAGGCGGTAAGTAATACGGGAGCCGGCCGCACCTGCATCTACTGTGGCGTTCAATGAAAGTGCTTCACGTTCACGATCCTCAGGATGAATCGACTGAAGAAATATGTCATCAGAGATTTCTTGAGTTTCGTCGATGCCCAGAAGATCACGGACACTGCCGTCAAAATGACGTGTTTCCGTTTGCGCGTCAAAGTGCCATATATGTAACTGCGCAGCTTCAACAGCATTGCGAAAACGCGCCTCAACGAGTGCAAGTTCTCGTTGCGCTGCAAGTTGAACTTGAAGAACTTCCTCAGCATTCTTTCTCGCTGCCAGCAACTCCCGCTCGTATTTGTGTCTATCAGTGGCGATGAAAAGAGCGATTTGATGATAAATATCGGCGTCAAAGGAGTCGCTAATCGCGTTCATCATCATCGGGATGGGTTCCCCACTTGAGTGAATGAATTCCAGTTTGACTTCCGCGACTGAGCCCTGCATTTTAAGAAGTGGCGCCCAATGCGTCTGATGGAATATTTTGCCACCTATAGTGAGTAGATCCTGAACTCTGCGTTTGCTAACAAGATCATTGGAGGCATACCCTAACCATCGGCAAAGCGTTTGGTTGACACGCAGTATTAATCCGTCAGCGTCCGTCAACAGCAAACCGCAGGCTGCTTGCTCATAGAGCATATCTGTGTCAGGTTTTGATTCAGTCGGCATACTGACCAGATTGAAATGCGAGAATGAACTCTTCAATTTCAATGACGCACTGCTCCGGTTCACTAAGGTGAGGACAATGGCCGATGTTATTGATAAGACGCAGCGTACTGTTGGCCATTACTTTGTTCATGTACTCACCGACGCATTGCGGTGCAATCAAGTCATCGGAGCATTGCAAAATGAGTGTCGGTGCTTGCACTTTAACGATATCAGCGCGGTTATCGGAAAGAAAAGTCACTCTGGCAAATTGCTTGGCAATTTCTGGGTCAGTATTACAAAAGCTGTTCGTTAATTCAGCCCCCAGTTCGGGCTTGCCTGGCGCACCCATAATTGCGGGGGCCATAGTACTAGACCAGCCAAGGTAATTGCTTTCGAGAGAATGCAATAAAGATTCAATATCCTCTCGCGAAAAGCCTCCTACATAATCATCGCTATTGATATAACAAGGCGATGGTCCTACCATCACATGCGCTGCAAATAATTCTGGCCTCTCCACGTCGGCTAGCACGCCAATCATGGCGCTTACAGAATGACCAATCAATATTGCGGGGCCGTCAGCATATTCATCAAGAATCTCTATCAGATCCGCAGCGTATCCATGGAGAGTTGAATATTTCTTGTTGTCGTAAGCACTCAGGTCTGACTGTCCGCTTCCGACCAAATCGAAAACAATGACCTTATAGTTTTTTGAAAAAACCGGGGTTAAAAATCGCCACATGTTTTGATCGCAGCCAAAACCGTGGGCAAAAACAATGGTAGTGGGTCCCGTGCCAAATATGTGCACATTATTTCTCTGCTGAAGATTCATTCATTCTTTCTCGCAATACACACGTCAAAGGACGTTAGTGAGCTAACCATAAAGGGTGTGATGCCTTGAAAAATATAACATGCATGCGCTACGTCCACTGACGAACGATCATTCAGTGGCCAAACCATTTTCTGCGCCTTTTCAAATTTTGCCGTTAGCTTTTTGTAGAGCGAGATTTAAAGTTGCCATCAATTCTTCTAATTGAACCGGCTTACAAATTACGTCAGAAACGGACGTGGGACGGGTTTTAGGAGGATTGCCACTGAGAAGTACAACAGGAATATTGGATATATCAGGTGCATTTCTTATTCGCTCGCAAAGCGAAATTCCGTCAAGGCGGGGCATATGAATGTCTGATAAAACAATATCGGGAATGCTGACCTGCAGGAGTTCCCAAGCGTGTTGGCCGTCATCCGCAAGTAGCACATCAAATCCGTGTGCACGAAACAAATCACCAAGAACATCTCTAAAATCTAGGTTATCGTCGGCAATAAGGATTGTTGGCATTATTGAACAGTGGACATATATTTACGCCATTTTCTTCCAAGAACCTCACCAACTATGTTCGATTCCACTCATTAAACTTTAATAAACCTCTTACTGAAAAATAAAGATGAAGGTATTAATGGTACTTGGGTGGAATGTCCGCTTTGGGACAGGTGAAGCTAACCAGTACAATGGCTCGCCGAACACCTAATATTCGATCATCCGATGAGATGTGGACATTCGCGGTCATAGTCGAGTTTTTCCTCACAGGGTTGATTGGCAATAGACTTGTTCAGGTATAACGCATCATCGAATAGAAAATAGGATCCTGTGTCTGATTCCTTATTTATACCGACCATTGCCAAGCGTCAATCTTTGATCTCGCGAGCTATAGCGTTTATCGCAATTGTCGCTGTATCTTTGACTTCACTCGTCGTATGGGATAGTTGGCAAGCACGCCAGAGCGAGTTACGGCAAACAGAAGTGCTAACTGCAAATATGGCACGGGCACTGACCCAGCATGCAGAAGCTGCGATCGGCAGCACTGACAATATTTTAGCAGCGCTCGTAGAAAGAATAGAAAACGTGGGGATGAGTAATATTCAGCCTGCGGCCCTAAAGCCTTTTTTGATGCGTAGGGTGGCAGAGCAGGAAATTGTTTCCGGGTTAATCGTTATTGATGAGAATGCCCACCCGATTATCAACTCCCATCCAAATCCGCCTGCGGGCATAAGTTATACGGATCGCGATTACTTCGAACACCATCGTGATTACGCTGATAGAGGTCCGTATGTCGGTCCTGCTGTGCTTAGTAAAACTACGCAAACCTGGATCATTACTCTGTCGCGACGTTTAGAGCATCCCGACGGCAGTTTTGCGGGTGTCATGCTTGCGACGATTTCTTTAGATTATTTTCGACGGTTCTACGAAGAATTTGATATCGGGCAATCGGGAGCCATCTTTTTGGCGACCGACGACGGAATATTACTGGCTAGGCGACCCTTCGTGGAATCGCTTGTTGGCACCAGTATTTCCAAAGGGCCGGTATTTAATGAATATCGAAGCAGGGGTCCAGTCGGTACGGCAATGCTTGTGTCGCGCATCGATGGTACCGAACGCCTTTATAGTCACCGCCATGGTGCAATTTACCCACTCCTGGTTGCTGTCGCAATGTCAAAGGCAGATATTTACGCAGAGTGGCGCGCCGAGACAATTCGGTTAGTAGCAGTCTGCGTCGTCATAATCATTTTCATAAGTGCCTTTGGAATTTACCTTATTTATCAAATCAATCTTCGTGAAGGGATTGAATTACGTTTGAGAGACGCCCAACGGGATCTAGAAACAATGGCAGCCGAAGATAGCCTGACTGGCTTGGCGAACCGCCGCGCGTTCGATGTTGCATTGAAAACAGAGTTTGATCGCGCTGTAAGAAATCGCAGCACTCTAGCGCTTGTTATGATTGATGTGGATCGCTTTAAACAGTTTAACGACTTATACGGACACCCTACAGGAGATGAATGTTTATCTCTAATCGCGAAAGTAATAAAGAGTGTTCCCTCGCGCCCTGCAGATATGTGCGTTCGCTATGGTGGCGAGGAAATGGCCATTCTTCTACCCGATACAGATACAGAAGGAGCAATGGCGATCGCTGAAAGGGTCCGTGCTTCGGTGCAGTTGTTGAACATCACTCATGCTGCAAATCCCGAGCGAGTTGTAACGGTTAGCTTGGGAGTGGCGAGTATTAAAGCAGTGCTATATCAGGAAAAATTCACTGACTTAGTGAAGTTGGCGGACCAAGCGTTGTACAACGCAAAGGCTGCAGGCCGAAATCAAGTCTGCATGTCTGATGTTAATGGAAATGCTGGCTGTGATAGTAAAAAGACCATTTGATCAAGAAGCTGACGATAACCAAATGCGATCACGCAGCTTGTCCTACATCGGATTAAGACTAATGATGGCATAGGTAGACATTTTGATCGATCGCTTAGTGTTACGGTGAAGGCACTGGCTAATCGAAAGAACTTATGAATGTCGTTCTAATTGAAGACTCTGTTTTAATAAGAGAGCATCTTTGTGAGGTGCTTTTAAAGCTGAGTGATGTTTTTGTTGTCGGCTATGCCGATAATGAAGAGTCCGCGTTAAAACTTATTTACGATCTAGCACCTGATTTGGTATTGCTAGATATCTCGCTGCGCACAGGCAATGGAATTAATGTTCTTCGTCGGTTAAGAAATGAAGTTTCTACTCCACCTAGCCACCTGCCACTGATTGCGATGCTGTCGAACAAGCCGGATCATTATCGTCAGGTGACTGCGGCACTCGGTGCCGACGCCTATTTCGATAAGTTTTTTCAGATTGACCAAGCCCTTCATCAAATCCAGTGCTGGGCGGACGATCCAAGTCATTTGCCCTTTATAGGCCGCCACTGGTCATTTGATGCATTCACAGATCAGATCGCTGCTTAGCTGCCCTCGGTGAAATGCAAATGCCGGGCTTTTATAACCAAATGTTGCTTTGCCAAGGTTGGCATATGAATTGGTCGTAATTAAGAATTGGCGGCCAGCAGTAAGCGCGAAGGATTTGCAATAAAGATTTGCTGTTGAAATCAAGGCGTTGATCGCTATCGCATGGATTACCGTTACAAGTTGAAATTGGTAATCCGTTTGTTGCGCCGTTTTGATTAATGCTGCTGATGAGTATCTAATTTTCCAAGCAATGCGAACGCTTCACTTTCCGCACACTTCTCAATGTCTGGGCCATCTCTTCCGTACAAAGCTTTGTAAGTATCTAAAGCTGTATTTGGGCTGAAGCCAGCATCAACAACCGTTTTCACCCAATTTTCTTTCCATTCATTTATGGTCACTTGGATGCTCCGTGGTTAATTTTGGAATTTCAATATAGCAATGGAAATCGCGAAATGCAAACTAATGTTTCGCGTAACCTTATACTTTAAATAATCGCAGTTAAGACTTAATGAGACAGAACAGTGGTGCTCGTTATGGCCATCAGAGACATTCGAATGGTGGGTCACTTGAACTGAAGTATCTCTACGCTAGAAAATTCTCCAAGATTTATCCCGCGGTAATGTCATAGCGAGGAAGGCTGACTGTGAAAATGCAGCCGACACCGGAGACATCTTGAACGCTTAGCGTTCCGCCATCAGCTGCAACACACTCTTGGGCAATCGATAGCCCCAACCCGACCCCCGTTTTGTCGCTGCTATGTTGGGCAAACGGCAAAAACATGTTCTCCTTCGTGCCAGGTGCCAAACCACCGCAATGATCTTTAATATCAATCATGATGCGATCTGCCAACGCATAGGCATTCAACGTTACTTCTGTATCTGCATGCGTAAATTTGAAAGCGTTCTGCAAAAGGTTCCACACAGCGGAGAATAAAAGTTCGCGATTACCTTTAATGGCAATTAGCTTGTCAACTGTGGTTACTGTAAAGGTACTTCCTCGCACCTTGGCTGCTAGGTTACCTGCGGCCTGAATTTCGTCGATGAAATCTGCAACGGAAAATACTTTTGCTTCCCGCACCGGCGTACCAGCTATACGTACCTCGGCTAAAGAACGATCGATTAATACACGTAAAGCAGTAAGGCTGCGATCAAGTACGTTGCCTGTAGCGCCTGTTAAAGGCAGGTTGCCCGTCTTTGCGGCGAAAAACGCTAGCGTTGCAGTGCCTAAAGCATTACGAAGTTCGTGGGCAAAAAAACCTAGCTTCTCAGCGGCATCAGCTGCCAGCTTAGCTTCATTCTCAGAATCACGTAAATAGCTAAATTCAGTCACCGCATCTGCAATGGCATTATCCAGGCAGCGGTTGAGTGTTCGAAATTCATCAACTTCAAATGGAGCGTCTCGCTCAAACGCCAAATCAGTAATTGCCTGACACAAATCGCCGTAGTCATGGACCACTTGATCAACCGAGAAACCGAGTAATAAAAGTGCTCTTCCATGCTGCGCAGCAGAGGTACTTACTTCGGATAAGGCAGCGCCACCGCCAGAAGGACCGGAGATTTTGCGGCTATCCATTGGATCATCGGTTTGTTCGATTACTAGCGTACGGATCAGCTGATCGAGGAACATTGGAACACCGCTTTGTAATTGCTGCTCTGTCGCAGACCGTCCGGGACGTTGGGCAACTTTAGCTCGGCATCGCTTTTCAAGTTCACTTCGATTATTGAGTAAAAAATCATGCATCATGGCAACACCTCTATTTCTTAGCCGTTAGGAAATATCGAGGCACTGCATGGATCAACGATACGCTCAGCACAGCATACGCTATTACTCGCAAAGGATTATTTAAGGCAGGGGATGATTTGAAATTCTGATTTGCAACGCAGATTAATTAAAGCGCTGCAATGCGCGTTCGACTTCATGCATCAGTAAATCTAACGAAAAGGTTTTTGTAAAACAGCGTGGATTGGTAGCGGGAGTAACTCCTGTTGCGTGGCACTCCAATATTTTTTCATGAAGTAGCCTACCATCCAAATGAGGCATTTTCAGAACGGACAAAATTAGACTAAATTGCTTAGCTTGAAGTGGTGCCTTCTTTCATGGATTTTTATCACATGTTTTGAATGAAAATTGGGCGAGAATGAGTAGCCATAAGGCTTTCCAGGCAAGTGGCACTTGCGTGCATACCGGCTTTTGCCGTTCATATCAGACAGTTCTGTCGGTATAAGTAACAGTTGTACGACGCGATGAAGAAGGGCTTTGGAGAAATTCGCTGCAAGTTCTGCATGACTTGGCAGCGGTCCGAGGTAAAGCACTACGACGAGGAAAGTTTCTTGGCTATCGCACGGGAACCGAAGTGAATGCATTAACCGCTGGTGCTTACAGTGGATCCCGGCGGATAACGACAACTTCGCTGGCGCACGGTAAAGTAGCGGAGCCGAAGAAGCCCTGAGGCTGTTCGTCGCACGGCGGGCTATGTCTTCATACTGTCGGCTCGTTCACAAGCGTGCGCTAGGTGACGCCAACCTATCGCTTCAGTGGACGACTTTCGACCGCCGCGGAGCTAACGCGTTAGTTTCAACAGTGTCCGCTGTGGGTGGAAGCAGCGCTCGCTCTCGGCAAAGAGGACCGCTAAATGAAGGCGGTTGAGCTGACGCATCAAATCCCCTGCTGATATTACATTTCAATCTGTGTTTGATTGTCATTAGCCCCTGTGCCAGAATCGCGTGCATCTTAATCTTGTATACAACCTCTCTGAGCTAAAGGCATTTCCATGCACGCCGTTACAACCACCGAAGTTTTCCTCATTGCGATGCTGCTGATTTTCAGCGTCCCCTTCCTGATTTGGCGCATTTTTAAGACAGATTACTACGCACCTTTGGTGGTTGTACAAATTATGGCTGGCATCGTGCTGGGGCCTGGCGTTCTGGGGGCGATGTATCCCGATTATTTTAAGTTTGTTTTTAGTCCGACCATCATTCATTCGCTTAACGGCATCGCCTGGTGGGCCGTCATGATTTTCGTAATGATTGCCGGCATCGAGCTTGATTTGAAGCAGGCATGGGCACACCGTCGCGAAAGCTTCATTACGGCAGGGCTGGCATTAGGTAGTCCATTACTTTTTGGCTGTATCGCAGCGCTGGGATTGCTGCTTTATTCAGGGTGGATGGGTCCGAACTCCATGCCGTGGCAATTCGTTTTGGGTATCGGCATGTCATGTGCTGTGACGGCATTACCGATTCTGATTTTATTGATGGAAAAGCTCGAGGTGCTACGTCAACCAATTGGTCAGCGCATTCTGCGGTATGCGAGCCTTGATGACATTGCAATTTGGGGCGTGCTGGCCATCATTATGCTTGATTGGACGCGTGTAGGCCGGCAAGCCGCCTTTCTGGTTGGCTTCACGATTGCCACAATTCTTTTCCGCCGCTTGATGGTATGGCTCGAAGAGAATGACCGCTGGTTTGTCAGCCTGATTTGGTTGGCTATTTGCGGCTTGGCTGCGGACTGGGCTGGCTTGCACTTCATGGTGGGCGCATTCCTGGCCGGCGCGGTGATGGATGCAGACTGGTTCGACCAAAAGAAAATGGATTTTCTTCGTCACAACGTCCTGATGTCTATCATGCCAGTCTACTTCCTAAGTACTGGCTTAAAGACGAACTTCGATGTGGGTGGGTTGGCGGTATTTGCAGTGGCGGCGGTCTTGTTGGTTGTTTCTGTTGTCGGCAAAATGGCAGGGGTTCATCTGGCTGGTCGAATTTTGAATTGGAAAAAGGGTGAAGCTTCAATCATCGGTTGGTTATTGCAGACTAAGGCTTTAATCATGATTATTTTCTGTAATGTATTGCTGGATAAAGGCATCATCACCAACCAAACCTTTACGGCATTGTTGTTGATGGCAATCGGTAGCACCATGCTGACCGTACCGGTCGTATATCCAAAATTACAGAAGATGAGAGAACTTATCTTCCGTTCACGCTGATAAAGGATGATGTTTGAAGCGTGAAGCATGCCCATCGTGCGCTTTACGCTGCAGCAAATTCCCATGTGTATGTCTGCTTTCGGCCAAAGCAGACATTTGTTTGTTTAAGATGTATTGCAGGATTAGCCTCACAGACTCGTTGTTAAAAGATAATCTGGATAGTGCATTGATGGAGTACAGACCACGTGCGTGATGATTTCGACACCTTCAGAATCAATTCATCCACCCGACCAATAGCGGACGTTCATTCATTCGGAAATTTTAGGCTTCGTAGCTAAGACTATCAATGCTCAGGAAAGAGCAAAGAAAAATGGGCGCCTACGCCAGCTTGTGCGCCATCTGCAACGGCAATAGCTACGTTGCCCATTGCACGCGCCGCATCGCCACAGGCGTAGATGCCTGGAACGCTGGTCTTCTTGGTCATTGGTTCTACTTGTATAAAGTCCCCAAGCGGTCCTGCTTCAAAAATACATCCCGCCTGTTCAGCCAGAGGGCTGGCCATGTGCGTGCGAGACAGGGTAAATAGTCCGTTCATCTTTTTCATCGAGCCGTCTTCCAGCTCTACATCTGCATGGCCGCTGATACGACGAATGCGATTTTCATCAATTGTGACGCCTCGCTCAAACAAAGATTGTCGTTGAACGTCATCCAGAACGAAGCTTTGGTTGGTGAACAAAGTGACAGTACCCCAATCAGGCAACATCTGAGCGTGATGCATCGATAGTTCACCGCTTGCGATGACGCCGATGTGGCCCGCATCTAATTCATAGCCATGACAATATGGACAGTGAAAGATACTTTTCCCCCAGCGTTCCTGTAGTCCTCAACTGCGGGTAACGTATCGACGATACCGGTCGCGAGAATAACGCGCTTACCGCGCACCAATTCTTTATCGGTTTTAATCAAGAATGCACCTTCTTCAATCTCAATTTTTAATGCTTTTGCAGCTAACCAAGTAGCATTTGGATAGCACAGTAATTGCTCCTTACCGTCGGCGGCAATATCTGCAGCCGCACGTCCGTCTTGTCCTAAAAAGCCATGGGAATGTGTGGCGAAACGATTGCGTCGCTGTCCACTATCGATGACCAATACAGGGCGTCTCGTACGCGCCATTTGAGTTGCAGCGGATAGTCCTGCGTAACTTCCGCCAACAACAATTACGTCATAAGTCATGATGTCCATGTACGTCCTTTGTATGTTTATGCTTTGCGTAGCGAAGACTAAAGTCCACCGACAAATCCGCTAGGGTGACGTCGCCAAGTCTGCTAATTAGCAACTCTTCAGCTTCGCGAAATGCGTCGCCCAGAGCACTGTTGACAGCTTGCTCGACCAGACATGCAGGATTTTCACTTCGGTTTCCCATCGCAAAGATGGTAGGGGAGCCGACTGCTTCGTAGATGTCTCGTAATGTCACCTTTTGAAGGTCACACACTAACGACCAACCACCACCATGCCCCTTATCTGATGCGACGTAACCGCGAGTCCGCAGACCTGCCAACACACGCCTTACCAACACGGCATTTGTTTGCAGGTACCCCGCAAGTTCTTCGGAGGTAAGTGGGCGTTCGATGTGCGCCATGTGCAAAAGCACATGCAATATGGAAGAAAGTTTGCTGTCTTGTCTCATGTAACTAATGATAGTGCATGATTAGAATATTACCAAATTTTAGAGTCACTGTGGCCCACCCGAACGGCAAAGTCAGCCAGCCGGAGTATGAGCGGTCACGCAAATCATCAAGTGCATCGCTGATCTTTAAGCCGGTGTCACAGCTAAATACTTACGATACTTACATGGAGGGCTTGGAACACGGCGGCATCTCATCGTCGACCAATGCCAACCTAATTGCGATCACGCCTTCCATGCAAAGCAAACAAAAAGAAATATGGGTGAAGGTGAGCGTCTATACCAGCGATATTGCCGGTCAAATCCCGTGGAAGGATATCTGCGATTGCTAATAGTAAAAGGGCCGCTTTAGTTCTCAGCTGCAGCGGACAGCTTCCTGACCGTTCAACGATTCTTTAGAAGTGAGAAAACCTCGCCTCAGCCAACGAATAAGCATCATATAAGCTCAGAAAACTTGAGAAATGTTAATGCATTGAGTTAAGAGATCACCCTAAAATTCCGTACTGATTTAGACAATTAATTTGGAATTAACTTTTATAGGAACTGAATGAGCAATTTTCCACGCCCAGAAAGACACGAGCTCGGCTTTGAGTTTTTCTTAAAAATAGCGCGCTTGAATCTTGAAAAATGTTACAAAAATCAAACTCCTGAATCGGAGCAATGCGATTTTCATTGGGAAGTATTGAACGTCGTTGACTTGCATGACGATCCAGCGATAGAGGGACCAGTTGAAATCATTAGTCAATTTGTCCCTGAAGAGCTAAAGAAGAATGGAAATGATTGGATAGCACGCTCACCTCATGGGCCAATTATTGTTTCCTCGACTTATCTTTCGCGAGCGTTAAAAGCAAAGAATGCGGCAGCTCCAGATACTGCATGGTCTTATTTAGCTGATGCGATGTATTGGTGCGGCATTTCCGTATCCGGCTTGAGTATTGATGAATTGCTTAAGAAGACCGTTGTTAATACTAAGAAATCGCTTGCAAAGTCCGGTGGAAAAGGCAAAGACGGAACATATGAGGCTCTTCGTCAGTACTTATTTCAGTTAGTCCGAGATAAAAAACCAGCATCCGGATGGACCTCCCGCTCGCATGCAGTGCGAAGTGTACTCAAAGACGCTCAGTCATTCTCGCAAGAGGGTACGCCCAAACTGGTCGGAAAAAGCAGCAAAACTATTGATAAGTGGTTAGCAAAGATGCCGGACGCAGCATCACTCTTTCCGATACGAGAAAGAAACAGAAAAAAGTAAGTTAATTAGTAATCCTCACTGCCCTGCTTTTCCCACTACAGGAGCCACAAAAATTAGTGGCTCCTCTCCCCCTGATACAGCGCCCGAACTCACGGGAAAACCTCCCTCGCCAGTATCACTTCAGCACCGTCGCTCATCCTCGGTCAAATAGCGGCGGTTCTAGTTAATGTCAGCGCTTTGCGCTGGATATCTTGCCTCCAGTCTTTGAGTCAACAGTCCGTTGATCAGCCGTTCCGTGCACAAAATTTATTCCCCCCTCTACTTGTTGGCGGCGTATCGGTCGGCTTTTGAATTTTCTAAACTTCGTTCATTGATTCCAACCTGAACTTAAGGAGAAACGAACACTGATATGAATCTGTTGTGCATGACCTGTGCCTCTAATGAACTAAGGAGTAATGCTGACTGATACAACGAGAGAAATTGCCCAGCTGCGGCCAAATAGTCACCGCACTAACGTTCAATAAATGCTCCTTGCGAGCTGTAAAACAACTTAAGGAATTAAATAAATGACACATCAAAAAAATATAGAAACCGCTGGTCCTGACAACACAGAGCAACTGATTGCTTTGCTAGATGGTCTGCAACCGAGCAAACAGCAACAAAAGACTTTGCTTTTTCAGAAACTTTTCCCAGGAATCGAGCGTGCACTCAATCGGGATGTTCCGCAAAAAACCATCCTTGTGGAGTTGCAAAAAATGAACTTGTCACTTTCAATGGGCGGCTTTCGCGCATTGCTAGAAAACGAGAAGAAGTTGCGAATCGAAAATGGTGAGCGCATGCAATGCGAAACCTGCGGATCAACTGTTTCGAAATCGAAGCCAACGCTTGCTGATTTGATTGCGCCAAAAGAATCAATTAAAGGAGATGACAATGCGTGAATCAGATCTGACTAAATCATTGATCGGAGTTGAAAATGATTATTGATAATCCGCCGCCTCTATATCCAGTTGACCGATTTCATCTCGTTGCTCAGAACACAGCAGCAGAGATTATTGGCAATACCAAGGCGCCGGACGCCCTAGTTGCGACCGAACTTTTGACAACTATGTCTGTGGTTATTCAAGGGCTTTTCGATATACGTTTGCCTATTGGGAAGATTAGCCCGCTTTCACTTTATTCACTTTCGATCGCGGAATCTGGCGAGCGTAAGACTGCTGTAGCCAATCTTTTATCCACAGAGATCCGCAAATTCGATGAAGCACGCAGAAAGATATTCGAAGCAGCTCTTGTTGAGTACGAAGCGCAATTGGGTATATGGAAGGCTGTAAATGCAGGTTTGAGTCGCAAGCTAAAACAGCTGGTGCGTGACGGCGAGCCAATTGATCAAATTAGCCAAGAACTAAAGGTACATACTGAATCAAAACCAATCAAGCCAAGATACCGACGTATCTTGTTTCAAGATGTCACCGAACGCGCAGTAATGAACGTTCTTGAGGGGGATGGTGAATCAATCAGTTTTATGAGCGATGAGGGCGCACTCCTCATTAAAGGTGGCGTACTCGCTATGACGGCGACTCTCAATAAGATATGGGATGGCGTGTCCTTGTTATCGTTAGATCGCAGCGATGACGTCAGTGTTGCAGTGCGAAACCCTCGCGCTACTATCTCTTGTATGGTTCAAGCGAAAGTGCTTCAGAAGCTTTTAGACAAGCACGGTGAAGTCATGCGTAATTCCGGTCAATGGGCACGATACATAGTAGCTTGTCCGGCGTCAACACAGGGAACGCGTTTTACTCTTGGCGGAGAGCAAAGCTGGGATTGTCTGAATAAATTTAATGATCGAATGCGCGAGTTACTCGAGGAATTTGGACGTCACATTGATTCCGACACCAAGCAGCGTACGATACTAGAGTTTTCTGATGAAGCGACATACAAATGGTTTGATCT
Organism: Herminiimonas sp.; assembly: GCF_030655415.1. Next base: position 41,699 of record NZ_JAURVN010000008.1, read on the forward strand.
TTCCAACCAAATTGAAATGAGGTTAAGTCCATCAGGAGATCTGTCTGATATCAAGGATTTTGCATCCAAGCTGCTAGAAACCACAAGTCGCGTTGCTGGATTACTTCATGTCTTTTCGAAGCAGGAAGGACGTATCTCCGTAGATACATTGGTGCGTGCAGTGGACATCATGGGATGGCACTTGGATGCATTCAAACGTGTTTTTTCACTTGAATATGCTACTCCTCAAGAACATATCGACGCGGAAAAACTTGAGCAATTCTTTTACAATCAATGCTGGTGTATGGGCATAGCAATCATCCTCAGAAACGATGTGTTGAGAAACGGTCCAGTTCGTCCGGCATGGCGCTTAAACGCGGCGATGAACTGCTTGATTGCAGAGAGACGCATATCAATATTTATGGGAAACAAGAAAGAACATTACGTCATGCTTAACGATGCGTATTTCCATAGCCTGCATCTGCCCATTCGGCAGATTGGATAGTAGTACGACTCTTGGTAATCAGATGCCATGTCAATACAGAGAGAAAGGTATGAAAGCCTTTCTCTTTTTCATTTGCGCGTGCTCATTGAGTACAAGACAGATCATGCTGCTGTCATTCCATGGTTGTAAAAGAAGAAGCTAGGTAAGGCTATGTGTAGACACGGGTCAAAGTTTCCCGTCTCTTGATTGTTTAGAACGTGAGGAGAAAACGACCATAAAGATTCATAAAAAATTTGGGCCGCAAGAAAAGCATGCGATTTGCGCGATTAGTCGCACGAATCGCCCTCATTTTTATATGTCAGGTGTTAAAACGCCATCGCTACCTAGTTCTTAGTACGAGAACGATTCGAAGAGATCAATAGAGATGTGCTTACTCCGGCCTAGAATGACCGTGAATTTTCCTGGCATTGACGATATCGGCCTTATCATCGGCTGACAGTGCCTGAATACGAGTGGAACCGAGATGATATTCGGGTAACCGATTAATGCCTTGTGCTTTGAGTGTGCGATGATCAACACGGCTAGTATGACCATGACTTTCAAGCATCGCATTTTGGAGATCTGCGCAGTTCTTGCGTGTTTGAATCAATTCTTTCCTTAGCAAAATCCTACTCTTACCACCACTGTCTTTCTTGCATCCACCATTCTCTGGTTGCTTCGCGTTGTATCGCTTGAATAGTGGTGGTCGATCAATATCATCTTGCAACCGATCAGAAAACATCAGATGTACATGTGTGTTGGTTGCTCCTTCAATTGACGAGCAAGGTGCATGGACTGCGTATTGATAAGGTTTGTCGCCGATGAGGGTTTCGATGATGTCCTTGACCAGGTCTAGATTCTGTTCAAGCGTGAGTTCGGAAGGTAGTGCAATTTCATGTTCGCGGTAGACCGCACCATTAGCGCGTTCGTGTTTATCTCCTGCTCTCCAGAATGCGTATGGATTGCTATTTGCCCATTCAGGCATATTGCCGTGGCCTTCTACAATCAAATCTTCACGTTGGTTGTATTTGCCTTTTCTACCAATGTAGGCAGCGTGATCCGCTGCAGTACCTTTCTTTCCGCTCTTGATGCAATGATGAAAACTTGCCATTTTATTTACCTCTATGTCTACGTAAAAAAGCCAGCGAGTTGCTTCGCTGGCTGCGTTTGAGCGATGAGGTAATACTTGTCGTTTTATGAGGTGATATGGAGAAAGGTTAAGTGCGCGTCCTTTTATCACCCCCTTGGTAGATTGGGCTCATTCAATTGTCTTTTATCTCTGCTATGTATTCGTTGTATTACTCTCTCGCATAACATCTGTAGACAAGTAAAAATCATCCATGCTTAGGACGCGATATGGTTTAAAAGAGTAGTCCGTGCTCTGCAAATGAGAATGTGCCGTCCTCTCCAATAATGAAATGATCTAGCACGCGAACGTCGATCGACTCCAGAAGCGATTTAAGCCGATTGGTAAGTTGCTTGTCGGCGTCACTCGGTTTTGTGCTACCAGAAGGATGGTTGTGTGCCAAGATCATTGATGCCGCATTCAATGACATCGCGCGTTGAACGATCACTCTCGGATAGACAGACGTCTGGTGGACTGTTCCAAAAAACAGGGGTTCGTAGGCAATGACGCGACTTTGGGTGTCCATGAAAACCACCGCAAATACCTCTCGCTGCTCATTGATGAGTTGCAGACGCAAATAGTCTTTTACGTCCTGTGGACTACTTAATCTTGGACCGTGTTTGATCACTTGTTCATCCAGGATTTCAATTGCCCTGTGTACAATCCAGGCGTCTACTGCAGTAAGGTCCTGCAGTAATTGGCTCCAGGGACGGAGAACGTCTACGTCTTTTTGCTCTACGCATGCGTTAGTAATTCTTGTCATGTGTTTCTCCAAGCAGAGGAGAGTGCACGCCAATAAAAGGTAGGCACTTCCTGGTTATGCTGAAATATAAAGTCGAAAATAAAAAAGACCGCCGAAGCGGTCTTGATTAATTTTGGGTTTGGTTATTGCAAGTTCTGAACGGCTCTTATCTGATCCCTTTTTGATTGAAGGATGTTAGAACCTCTGCTGCACTAGAACGATGCGGCTGCGGTGAATGAATCCTTCAGCGCCTCCTGCTATCTGTACCTTCCACCAATCCGAATTTTGCGGATGTGTCTGGAATGTATCTCCACTCTCGACACGTCCAATGATGGCGCTTTTTCCATTGGCTTGGGCGCGTACGTTTGTGAAACCGTCCGGGTCGTCAATGACGGCCTCAACAGAAAAATCCTTTGTTGGCTGCGTTCCTACTTGTTTGCCATTGTCTATAAGTAAGCCGTTTACAAATACGTATCGATGCGCCTGATTACTTGCTCCCTGCATGGTCAAGACCACGGAGTTATCAATACGCTCGACCTGGTAAATATCAGAGCATGTTCCGAATGTCGGGTAGCTCTGCGCACCGTTCGCCCGAACTGCGACGAAATTAAAGAGTGCGGGACATGCCGATCCGCCACGATTTTCAATAAGGACGAGATGATCCTCTCCAATGCGAAATGATTCTTTGATCGACAGTGATGAATTCGCCTGGACTGCTGGCTTTACCAAACGACCATTGAGGATGAGTTGAGCATGTTCATTGGTCGTGAGATGACCGTAACGCGTTTCTAATAAATCTACTCCCTCTTTATCTACGTTAGCCAAGGTAGTTTCATCATGCACATGTTCAGGCGGTGCCACGTTCTCTGATGTGATTGGTGGCATGGACAAATCCATTCCTGCCACTGCTTCATTTCTTGGTGACGGTGTCTTATGCCCCTCTTTGTAAAACCCCAGCAGGACATTAATTGCAATTGACGCGACGAGGAGTACTACGCCGGCAATGGACCACCGTCGTTGCGACTTATTGAATTCTTCGACACTGGCCCAGCTACCTTTTCGCC
>NZ_JAURVN010000009.1 GCF_030655415.1 Herminiimonas sp.
AATAACGCTCCCGATCTTCCTCGTATGGAGCGGCAGCGATTGCATGATGTGGTTGTTGAACATTTGCAAAACCTGATCATCGAAGGCGTGTTGGCTCCCGGCACCAAACTCAATGAGCGTGAAGTGTGCGAACGCTTGGGAATTTCTCGTACGCCTTTGCGCGAAGCAATGAAGGTTCTTGCATCTGAAGGCTTGATCGAAATCGCGCCGAACCGCGGTGCCTTCGTATCGAAGATGAGCGACACTGAAATATGGGAAGCATTTGAAGTCATGAGCGGCCTGGAAGCGCTGTCCGGCGAGCTCGCTGCTGAACGTATTTCTCCAGCAGAGATTGCTGAAATCAAAGTGCTGCATGACGCGATGATCGTATGCCGTTCGCAAAACGATTTGCCAGGCTACTACAGCCGCAATCAAACGATACATAACAAGATCAATGCGGCTGCGCGTAACACGATGCTGCGACAAATTTATCTTTCACTGAATCGTCGTTTGCTGGCTCTACGTTTCAAATCCAATTTCAAGGAAGAGAAATGGGATAGAGCGATTGGTGAGCACGACGAAATGATCAAGGCATTAGAAGCACGTGATGGCAAACGCCTGGCCGGCATACTCAGACAGCATTTGCTGGATAAACGTGATTCCGTCATGTCCGACTTGCGCGAGTCAGCTGCAGCAAGCGCCGCTACCGGCACTTCCACTTCTGCGAAATCAAAAGCGGCAATCGCTGCTATCAAATAAGCACGCGCAAGAAATCGAACAAGATGTAAAAAAGCCTGGAGCACGCTCCAGGCTTTTTCTTTTAAGCTTCTACTTAGCTTGTTGCATCGACAGCGCGTATCGGTTCGCTACGACGAAAGCGCGCGATGATACTGCTCACCAAAGGCCACAGCAAAGCGATCATTGCCAAGGTCATGATGGTGCCAACCAAGCCACCGCTCCAGAACACGCCTAGTGCACCTTTGGAGCCGACCATGGTTTGACGGAATGCATCTTCAGCTCTATCGCCCAACACCAATGCCAGTACTAAAGGCGCTAATGGGTAGCTGAGTTTTTTGAAGATGTAGCCGATCACGCCGAACACCACCATCTGCCAAATATCGAAGATCGCGTTATGCACAGTGAACGCGCCGATTGCACAGATCACCATGATCGATGGTGCAATGATCGAGAATGGAATCCGCAAAATCGCAGCAAACAACGGTACCGTAGACAGCACCACCAGCAAGCCGGCAATATTACCGAGGTACATGCTGGCGATCAGGCTCCAGACAAACTCCTTCTGTTCGACGAACAGCATCGGTCCTGGTTGCAAGCCCCAGATCATCAAGCCACCGAGCAAGACTGCTGCCGTTGCCGAACCTGGAATACCCAGTGCCAGCATAGGCAGCAATGCGCTGGTGCCTGCTGCATGCGCTGCGGTTTCTGGTGCGAGCACGCCTTCGATTGCGCCCTTGCCGAATTCATCTGGCGTGCGCGAAAACTTCTTCGCCATGCCATAACCCATGAATGACGCAGCGACTGCACCGCCTGGTGTAATACCGAGCCAGCAACCGATGATGGATGAACGTAACAATGTGAGCCAATACTTAGGCAGTGATGCCCAAGTTTTGAAAACGACTTTCAAATCGATCGCCGCTTTCTTGCCCTTGAATGCCAAACCTTCTTCCATCGTGAGCAGAATTTCGCTGACGCCGAACAAACCGATCACAGCAACCAGGAAGTCGAAGCCACGTAACAATTCCGGGAAATCGAACGTCATGCGCAACTGTCCCGAGATCGTATCCATGCCGACCGCCGCCAACAGGAAGCCGATACACATGGAGATGATGATCTTCGCTTTTGGCTCCTTGCCCATGCCAATGAAACTGCAAAAGGTCAGGAAGTAGACTGCGAAAAATTCCGGAGGCCCGAAGCGTAACGCAAACTTTGCGACTAATGGTGCGAGGAAGGTAATGATCACCACACCAAACAGCGCGCCTATGCACGAGCCGGTAAATGCGCTGGTGAGCGCTTGTCCCGCGCGCCCTTGTTGCGCCATTGGATAGCCATCGAAGGTTGTCGCAACCGACCATGCCTCACCAGGAATATTAAACAAAATGGAAGTGATCGCGCCGCCGAACAATGCGCCCCAATAAATACACGACAACAAAATAATTGCCGATGTCGGGTTCATTGAAAACGTCAACGGCAGCAGAATCGCAACGCCATTCGGGCCACCGAGACCAGGCAACACACCAACCACGATGCCGAGAAGAATCCCGAGCAACATCAGACCAGTATTTTGCCAACTGAGTACGTGGCCGAAGCCCTGCATGAGTGAATTAAGTTCGTCCATGATCGCCCTTAGTAGCCCAGCCAGTTTTCCAGTGGGCCTTTTGGCAAGGGCACCATGAACTGAATTTCAAAAATGAAGAAGAAAAATCCCATCAGGCAGATCGATACCAACGCAGCTTTCCATATCGGAAATTTGCCGAGGAAGATCATGAAGGCTGCGATGAACAATGTGGACGCAACGTAAATGCCGAGATAAGCAATCGTGAACACGAAGAACAACAGCGGCAGCAAAATGACGGCAACCAATTTGGCTTGTGCAACTTCGATGAACGGTGTTTGATCGTTATCGCGGATCGCATAAATGAATACGGCGATGCTGGCGATGAGGACAACCACCGCGAGACGAAGAGGGAAATAGCCTGCTTCTGGTCCGTATGGTCCCCAGCCCGCACCGAGTTTGTAGTTATCCCAGATAAGAATGGCTGATCCGATCGCGAGCGCCAGCGAAACAGCAATTTCCGCAGTGCGAATAGAAAAAACGGCGGGCGAAGGCTCGCGCACTTCATCAATAAGTGGTTCTGAATTATTCATTTTACTGACCCGTAAAGTGATGGTTGATGCGGTGAGCGCCGACCACTCATGCAAGCATCTGCACAAATGGTGGCGTCACTTTATCCGCGTGGGTATCAGAAGCTGGTGTCTGCTTATTTCGTCACGACGAAACCGGCAGCCTTCATGATTTCACGATGGGCTTGCTCATCTTTAGAGAGGAAAGCCTCGAGTGGCGCACCTGTCAAAAACTCAGGTTGCAATGCATTTTTCTCGAGATAGACTTTCCATTCCGGTGTTTCAACAACCTTCTTGAACAGGTCGACATAGAACTTTTGTTCATCCGGTTTAACGCCACCCGGCATCATGAAAATACGCAGCATCTGGTAGCTGACATTGAGGCCGCTTTCCTTGCAGGTCGGGATATCGGACCACGCCATCGTGTCCGTTACCTTGGCGGTATAAGTGATGCGTTTGTCCTGGAATACGCAGAGTGCCGTGTGCTGTCCAGCGCGCCATTGCGAGACTGATTCGGATGGATTGTTAGTATCGGAATCGATGTGCTTGCCAGACAATTGAGTCGCTGCTTCGCCGCCGCCTTTGTACGGGATGTAGAGGAACTTGGCGCCGGTTGCTTTCTCGATCATCGTGGTGATCATGTGATCTTCACGCTTGGAACTGGTACCGCCCATCTTGAAGGTTTCCGGCTTGGCTTTTGCCGCAGCGATGAAGTCCAGCGGTTTCTTGTAGCCGGCTTCTGTATTGGTCCACAGTACAAACGCATCTTGCGCAATCATTGCGATCGGCGTCAGATCACGCCAGTTAAACGGCAGACCGGTTGCCAAAGGCGTGGTGTAAATCGACGAGGAAGCAACAATGATTTTGTTTGGATTGCCCTGCGATGCCTTCATATCGAGCAAGCCTTCTGCGCCGCTGGCACCGGATTTATTGCTGACGATGAAGGGCTGCTTCATCAGATTGTGTTTGGTAATAATGCCCTGAATCGAACGCGCCATCTGGTCGGAGGCACCACCCGCACTGAACGGAACAACCATTTCAACCGGCTTGGTAGGCTCCCAGGCATGTGCACTCAAAGCGCTGCACAGGGTGGCAAGGACGAATCCGATCTTGATCGGTTGGACTATCAGTTTCTTTTGCATGACGTTGTCTCCGTTATGGTGGGCTGAACCCGTTTTAATCATTTGCTGCCTCGGTGGCCACTCTGTGGCGGCCTCCCGAACTGTTTTTTTCAAACACTTGCAGAGCATAAGTAGCGGAATATTCACTATTAAGCCCAGCGCAATCAAACCTCCTCAAGAGTGTTATACGCGTTCCAAATTATGCATTTAGAATATTGAATACAATATACATTTTAAAATAAATGTCAATTGTTGATCTTGATAACTATTTTTGAACTGCTCTTTTAATAAGGGAGAACTCGGTTTACCTGTGGTTATCGGGATTGGGCTGATTGTGGCGGGGTGGAAATAGCCATCTGATTAAAGGAAATCGCCGGAGAAGATCAATTGTCAGGCCAACATGCTGCGCATAAAACAAAAAAGCCACGCTCAATAGCGTGGCTTTTTTGTCCTACGGCGGAAAAGCTCAGCACCTTCTACCGTATATGTCTGGGACTGCTTATCTAATATGCCTAATGGCTGAAAGTAATGCGTTTCCACTCTACCCTGCTGCTAAACCATCGGGGCCGTCTGAATCAATTCTTGAGACCCTTAAGCAAAACCTCAGCAGTCACCTCATTGAGATCAACGCCGCGTTCTTTTGCCAGTGTCTGCAATTGCAATACCAGATCGCTATTCAATTTGACTGCAAACGGTATCAAACCCAGAGCTTGATCACGCTTGCGCTGTTCGCGACGGTCGACAACTACCGCGCTATCGCCACCGAAAGCTCCGACGCCAGGCGCTGCCATCTTGCCCATCAGCTTCTTGGCGTCGCTCTTTGCCATTCCTGTTTTTTTCATTTTGTATGGCCTCGTGATTTAAAGAGGCCATTGTACGCAGGGCGCGCAGGCGGATGGATACTTAAATTCGCCAAGTCGCACGCGCGGCTGCCCATCCGCGGGACTTGGCGACCTGACTAAGCAAAAATTTACTTGTCGTTTTCCAGACTTTCTCTGATGCGCCTTGAAAGCGTTTCCATCGTAAAAGGTTTGGTCAGCAACTGCATACCGGGTTCGAGCAAGCCATTTCCAAAGACAGCGTTCTCTGCATAGCCTGTGATGAACAAGACTTTTAAATCGGAGCGCACAACGCGGCCGGCATCGGCTACCTGGCGTCCATTCAAACCGCCTGGCAGACCGACGTCGGTGATCAGCAAATCTATTCTTGCGGTGGATTGCAGAACTTTGAGTGCATCTGCACCGTTATCCGCTTCGATGGTCGCGTAGCCGGCGTCATTCAATACTTCAACGATGACTTTGCGGATGGCGACCTCATCATCAACTACAAGCACGACTTCACCGGTGCCATTCGCGTGGATGATTTCCGGTGGAGTTTGTTCTTTGCGCTCGACACTGTCTGCATGAAAACGTGGCAGATAAACGCACATCGTGGTGCCGGCGCCAACTTCGGAATAAATGCGTATCTGTCCGCCGGATTGAAGTGCAAAACCATACACCATAGACAAGCCAAGACCGGTTCCTTCGCCTAGCGGTTTGGTGGTGAAAAACGGGTCGAACGCACGCGCAATGACTTCGGGCGTCATGCCGGTGCCGGTATCGCTGACGCAGAGTGAAACGTATTGGCCGGGCGGCAAATCGCGTTCGCCTGCCCATTGATCATCCAACCATTTGTTGGCGGTCTCTATCGTCAAGCGGCCACCATCCGGCATGGCGTCACGCGCATTAATGCACAAATTGAGAAGCGCGTTTTCCAGTTGAGGTGAATCAACCAGAATGGTCCACGCGCCCACTGCGCCGATCACCTCGAGTTCTATTGAGGGGCCTATGGTTCGACGTATGAGTTCTTCCATCCCGCTGACCAGACGGTTCACATCAGTCGCTTTGGGGTCCAGTGTCTGGCGTCTTGAGAAGGCCAGCAATCGATGCGTCAATGCAGCCGCGCGATTGACAGATGACAAGGCGACGTTGACATAGCGTTCCATGCCGTCCGTTCGGCCTTGCGCCATTTTGACGCGCATCAAATCAAGACTACCCATGATGCCGGCCAGCAGATTGTTGAAGTCGTGCGCGAGGCCGCCGGTCAATTGGCCGACCGCCTCCATCTTGTGCGAATGTCGCAATGCTTCTTCTGCCAGCATCAACTGACGGGTGCGCGCATTCACTTCGGTCTCAAGATTTTCGTTTATTTTGCGTAGTTGCAAATCACTTTCACGCAAAGCAATTTCGCTGCGCAGTCGACCACTTGCGGTCTTGATACGCTCAGAGAATTCCTTGATGAGTGCAATGTCATCTGGTGACCACGCGCGAATTTCTACGTCGTTGATATACAGCACGGCAATCAGCCGATCCTGTTCTATGACAGGTACATTCACAAACGACGCGGCGTACTTTTCCTTGAGGGCATCTGCCGCATTTTGTGTGCGTTCATCTTTTTGCACATCATCGATAACGACGAAATTTCCTTGTTTAAGATCGTCGATAAACGAACCGAAATCCCGCAAGTGAAGAGCGTTCGGCAAGCCGCTTACATTCGGCGCATTCCATTCTCTATCCACGTGCAACATGTCGGTTTCATCATCGATGACGCCGTATCCAACGCGACTGACACCCAACACTTCGCCAAGAATTTGCGTGGCGACAAAAGCAATTTGCGTAGGTTCTTCTACGTGGCGAATTGCATCGGTCAATTTGATCAGTGCATCGCGCCTTGCTTCCGCCTGCTTGCGCTCGGTGACGTCACGCGTAGTACCTGCTACTGCTTCAACCTCGCCATCCGGCCCCAGAATTGGCACCAGAATATAGTCGTACACGCGCGGACCAAACGCGCCGTTAAAAGGGACTTCGCCACGAACCGGTCGTTTGGTAGTACGGACTTGTTCTATTTCTCTGTCATGCATTTCGGCATGCCAGGGCTCATACCCAAGTTCCAGACAGTTTTTGCCGATTGCGCCTTCCCATGTCTGTCCCCACAGTTTAAGCAAGACCTCGTTCGCATAAATAAATCGATGATTGAGGTCCCAGACATAGGCAAGATCCGGTGTGTGTGACAGGAAGGTTTCGTATAGTCGACGACGCTGCTCCGATTCTGCAGTGATACGCGCTAGTTCATCTCTGATCAGTTTTTGATCGTGGATGTCGGTGGATGTACCGAACCATCGAATCACGGATTGGCTTGCAGTATCGCGATGCGGTTCTGCACGCGCCAGGAACCAGCGATACTCGCCCGACTTGGATCGTAGTCTGTGCTCGATCACAAAGGTATGACCACTCTGCGTTGCGCTAGCCCAGGCATCCATCGTGAGCTGCTGATCGTCCGGATGAATAAAATGATCCGAGATAAATTGGGCAGTCGCACCCTCCATCACGTCGCCGCTATAGGCATACCATTGCTGATTGAAAAATTCGACTTTGCCTTCAGCATCGGTGATCCATACGATCTGCGGAATGGCATTTGCCATCACGCGAAAACGCGTCTCGCTTTCTCTTAATTTTTCTTCTGCGCGAATACGGGTAGTGGCATTGCGAAAATAGACAGACATGCTGTCCGCAGAAGGATAGCAATGCACTTCATACCAACGATCGTGGGCGGGATAATAGGAAGTAAAAGATTCACTGACCAGATCACGTGCGACGCGTCGATAGACAGTTTCGAATTCGCTGCCAGCCAGGCCGGGATAAGCATCCCACAAAGATTGTCCTAGCAATTCGCCAGGCTTGCGGTCCAGCACAACGTTGGCTTGCTGATTGACGTAAGTAAAGCGCCAATCACGATCCATAGAAAAGAATGCATCGGTAATGCTCTCAAGGATGGCTTCAGCATCAGGATGCGTGATCTTTTTTTGCTGCATAGTCGACATGCCTTGGACCAATAAGGAATGTCAATTTTAAATCAAACCGAATCTCAAAATAAGTGCGCAAACCAATATAAAACCAACTTTTTCAAGGACACTAAATGTAAATTTTACAAATCATTATGCGACTTTGCAGCATCGTCTATCTGCGCATAAGGAATTGAAAAACACACCTGCATATGCGATTTAACATCGGGAGCTTTTAATCCCAATATTCATATACAAACGCACATGCAGGCCTTACGAAATATGAAAATGAATTAACCTTTTTTACCGCCAAATACCAGTAACAAACCACCAATCACAATCGCGCCAACGCCTGCCCAGACTGGTACATTCACAGTCTCTTTTTCTGCTACCGAAAGTTCTATCGGTCCAAGTTTGGCTTGATGCGTTTCCTTGGTGTAGCTAAAGCTGCCGTAGACCAGACCAAGTGTGCCTGCGACGATCAATACTATTCCTGCCAATTTTGCTGCGTTCATTTTTTCTCTCCCTGTGATTTAAATTACAGATACAGCGCCAGTCTATGCATTATTTGTTTCGAAGTTAATTTATTTATCTTGAATGATCAGCAAGCGGTAATCAAGCGATGCCATCACTACACCACAAACATTCAACTTTTAATCCTTCAACTTGTGATCTTCGCCTTTTGCTTCTTCCATCGCTTCCGGCTCGAGTTCTTCGGCCGAACGGTTCAGATGAACGAACAAACCCCAGGCTGCCAGCAATACAGCAGTCGCCATCAAAATACTGGCGGCATACGGCAATTGCGATGGATCTTCATGCAAGGCTTTGAAGGTCGCCACCAAACCTTCGATCGCCAACGCGACGATAACCACCACAAAGAAGCGCGATAGAAAGCGTCGCACTCGTGTTGGCGCGCTGATATCCGCGTCGCGTACTACTTCCTCTTCGGCGATGGTTTCTGCAATCTGCAGAGCCACCACGGCTGCAGCCAGCAGACCAACGGCCTCAATGATGGTCAGTGCGGCGGCGCCGTCCAAGCCACCGACAAAACCCAGCCAGCCCATCCTTACCGCGATCGCAATCAACATCAACGCGGCCAGCGCAAAGAAAACTGCCATCAGGCCATGAATAACGCGAAATACATTTGTGACTAGTTTCATTTTTATCTTTCAAACGTATTTCAATTGGAAAAATTATCGACCGCCCGTCACATCCAGCAAACTTCCGGTCGTATAAGACGCCTTGTCCGACAACAGCCATATGACTGCTTGCGCTACTTCGTCGGCTTCGCCGCCGCGTTGCATAGGTACATTGCTCTTGACCCTATCCACGCGTCCAGGTTCACCGCCGCTGGCATGTATTTCTGTATAAATTACGCCGGGCCGTACCGCATTGACGCGTATGCCCTCGGTGGCGACTTCTTTTGCCAGACCTATCGTCAGCGTATCAATCGCACCTTTGGATGCAGCGTAATCGACATATTCGCCCGGGCCGCCGGTTCTTGCAGCAACCGACGAGATATTGACGATGGCACCGCCGCTGCCACCATGTAAGGTCGACATGCGTTTGACGGCTTCTCGCGCGCAGAGAAAACTGCCGATGACATTTGTCGTAAAGATGCGCTGCATGCGGGCGGCGTCCATTTGATCGACACGCATTTGATGTTCCAGAATGCCGGCGTTGTTAACCAAGGCAGTCACAGGGCCGAGCTGTTGATCGACGGTGTTGAACAGGTTCAGAATGTCGGCTTCTATTGCCATGTCGGCGACGACGGCAATCGCCTCGCCGCCGGCTTGCGTGATGCCGTCGACGATGGCGTCTGCTGCCGCCTTGTTATGTAGATAGCTGATGCAGACCGCATACGCATCGAGCGCGCCCAGTTTGGCAATCTCTGCGCCTATCCCGCGGCTACCGCCGGTGACGATCATTACTTTTTTGCTCATGTGGTCTCACTCTCGTTCTTATATAGAATCGCCGAATTCACTGCCGACTGCGCGCTGCGTGTGCATTAAAATACCAGCATGTCCGCTTCCAGCCAACCATCCGACGATACTGCACTATTGAGCGGCTTCGCGCCTGTCATCGATAGCCGGACTGAAATCCTGATCCTCGGTAGTTTTCCCGGTGTGGCGTCGCTGCAAGCACAACAATATTACGCACACCCGCGCAATCAATTTTGGCGCTTGATTTCTGCCTTGATCGGCGAGGATCTAGTCGCCATACCCTACGCAAAGCGCTTGAAGAAATTGCTGGAACACCGCATCGGCGTATGGGATGTGATCGATGTCTGCGCACGCGAAGGCAGTCTGGACAGCGCGATCCGCGACGCGCAACACAATGACTTCCAAGTATTGAAAGAACAATGCCCGGCCTTGCGCCGCATAGGCTTTAACGGCAAGACATCCGGCAAGCAAGCGGCATTATTTGCTGATGCCGGTTTTGAAACCTTCATCCTGCCATCCTCGTCACCCGCTTACGCCGTCATGACATTTGAGCAGAAGCTGGCGGTCTGGCGCGGTATCATGCCAAGTTAATGTCATAGTTAAAAATCCTCCAAAAGAATTCATGCTGATCAAACGTAAATCCATAGAAGCCGATGCCAATCTGAAAAGCGGCCCGGGCAAGAAACCTTCCGCCGCTGAAAAATCGAAACCCGCAGCCAAGCCGCGCAAGGTCAAGTTCGCGCCGGTCACGCTGTCCGAACAGTTCGGCATCCGCTATCTGCACTTCGGTACCGAGTGGGTACAGGGCGCGATGCGCATCAGCAAACCCGACTGGATAGAACTGGAATACGCGCAGCAAATGATGGCGTGGATGCTGTTCAACGATAAACCGCAGCACATCGTGCAGTTGGGTCTCGGTACTGGCTCACTGACCAAATTCAGCTACAAATGGTTTCGTGAAGCACAAGTGACGGCAGTGGATTTGAATCCGTCCGTAATCACCATTTGTGAAACGATGTTCAAGCTACCCGCAAACGACGAGCGCCTCAGCGTCATCGAAATGGACGCACTGGAGTACGTCAACGATCCGGCCAACCTGGGTCGCATCGATGCCTTGCAAGTCGATGTGTATGACGCCACTGCGCGCGGCCCGGTATTGGATACGCCAGAGTTTTATCAATCGTGTGCGGCTTGTTTGACACCGGACGGCATCATGACTGTGAATCTGTTTGGCGATCATCCGAGTTATGCGAAGAACCTGAGCGCGATGCACTATGCATTCGATACCGTGATCTCTTTGCCGGAAGTTCATGACGGTAACGTGATCGCGATTGCCTTCAACTCAAGCCCGACGCTGGATATCGCCGCGCTGTATGAACGTGCCGCACAGATTACCGCGACCACCAAACTACCGGCAAAATCATGGGTAAATGGCATCAAGGCCTGGCAAGCGCAGCAATAAAGCAACAGCTTTGCCGGGCTCCTTACTCTAGAATCAGCCGTGTTAACATCGCTTCACTGTTCCATCTAATGGGTCATGGTCATGCCAACTGCCAGCGCTACACCGATAGTCACGAATAAAGCAGCACCCAAAAAACTGGATCTGCAGCAGATTTTTACCTGGTTGCTGGCAGATGGCGTTGTCGCCAAAGACGACGTCAAAATCTTCTATAACCAATCGCAGGCCATCTTTAAAAATGCATCGATCGCGATGCATCCATTAGTCGCGGTCGCGCAATGCAAATTGATTTCCGCCAACGCGCCCAATCGACCAGTGACATTAGACTGGCTGACTGAATGGCTGGCCGGCAAAGTCAAACTACCCTTCTATCGCATTGATCCTTTAAAGATCGACTTCACCCGCGTCGCCGATGTGATGTCGGCATCGTATGCAACGCGCTTCCACATTCTGCCGGTCGAAATGACGCCTAGCGAATTGGTAGTCGCGACATCCGAACCATTCGCCATCGAATGGGAAGTGGAGATCGCCAAGATCACGCGCCGCAACGTCAAGCTGGTGATCGCCAATCCGCTGGAAATCGGGCAATACACGACGCAGTTTTTTGCACTGGCAAAATCGATCAAGGGCGCGAAGAAACTCAACGGCCAGGACATTGCGCTACGCAATAACTTCGAGCAATTGGTCGAACTGGGCAACAGCAGCAAGCAAGTCGATGCCAACGATCAGCACATCATCAACATCGTCGACTGGTTGTGGCAATACGCGTTTGAACAACGTGCATCGGATATTCATCTGGAACCTAAACGCGACCTGTGTGCGATCCGCTTCCGCATCGATGGTGTGCTGCATCAGGTTTATCAAGTGCCGCCTATCGTCATGATCGCGATGACTGCGCGTATCAAATTGCTGGGCCGAATGGACGTGATTGAAAAGCGTCGTCCTCAAGATGGCCGCATCAAGACGCGTACCAACGATGGTCAAGAAATCGAATTACGTCTGTCGACGATGCCGACTGCCTTTGGCGAAAAATTGGTGATGCGGATTTTCGATCCGGATGTCGTCGTCAAATCGCTGCCTGAACTTGGCTTCCCACCTGACGACGCAGAACGTTGGGATAGTCTGACCCGACGTCCGCACGGGATTATTCTGGTAACAGGACCAACCGGCTCCGGCAAAACCACCACGCTGTACACCACACTCAAGGCGCTCGCGACCAGCGAAGTAAATGTCTGCACAGTGGAAGATCCGATAGAAATGGTGGAAGGATCGTTCAATCAAATGCAGGTACAGCACGGCATCGATTTGTCGTTTGCCGATGGCGTGCGTTCGTTGATGCGACAAGATCCAGACATCATCATGATCGGCGAGATTCGCGATCTGGAAACTGCAGAGATGGCGATCCAGGCGGCGTTGACGGGTCATTTGGTGTTATCCACTTTGCACACCAACGATGCACCATCGGCCGTGATGCGATTGCTGGAATTGGGTGTGCCGTATTACCTGCTCGAATCCACCTTGATCGGCATCATGGCGCAACGTTTGACGCGTACGCTGTGCACGCATTGCAAATCGCCAGATGGCGAAATGCTGGACGATGTCTGGCTCAGTCTGAGCGAAGGTTGGGATATTCCAAAACCAGCAGTCATCTATAGACCGGTCGGTTGTCCTGAATGTCGCCAGACTGGTTATCGCGGTCGTACCGGTTTGTATGAATTGCTGACGATCACACAAACCTTCTCAAAAATGATCAAGGCAGAAACCGATATTCATCAGTTAAAGCAGCAGAGTATTTCTGACGGCATGAAGCCTTTGCGTTTGGCTGGTGCCTTGAAGATTATCGAAGGTGTGACGACGGCGGAAGAAGTCTTGAAAGTCACTGCAGCATTGACGTAACAAGGCGCTAGATCAAACGCGAGCCGTTCATGCCATCATGAACGGCCATCTCGGAGAGCAGTGATGAAGGGCATGATGAAATCCATATCAGATTTGTGCCTGACGTTCTGTCTGAGTATCGCCTACGCTCAAACTCCAGAGAAAGTCGTCGATATTCCGACCAGGCCAAGTACAACACTACGCATGCTCGTGCTCACTCCACCTGCGCCTAAAGCAACCGTCATTTTGCTTGCAGGTGGCCATGGTGGATTGCAAATATCATCGGATGGAGCTATCCATTGGGGCAAAGATAATTTCCTGGTTCGCGCCAGACAGCTATTTGCCGATCAAGGTTTACTGGTTGTACTCGTCGATGCGCCATCGGACCGACTATCCCCTCCCTTCTTGCGGGGTTTCCGCCAAATACCCGAACACTTGGCCGACATCAAGGCTGTCATTGCTTGGGCACGCGAACAGACCAAGACGCCGATCTGGCTGGTCGGTACCAGCCGCGGTACACAATCAGCAGCCTTTGTCGCGACACAACTACAAGCGCCGGATGGACCGGATGGATTGGTGCTCAGCTCCAGCATTCTGGTTGATAGCGAAGGGCCGTCCCTACTCTCCATGCCTATGGACACGTTGCGGATTCCCGTACTTGTCGTTCATCATGAGCAAGATGGTTGCAGACTCTGCGCCTTCAGTCTTACTTCTAATCTCATGGATAAACTGCGCGACGCACCGAAGAAGCAGTTGATATCTTTTACCGGTGGCGAAGATGTAGGCGACGCCTGTAACGCGCGGGCGCATCACGGATTTAATGGTCTTGACAAGGATGTGGTCGGGAAGATGTCAAACTGGATGCTTGCTAACTGATATATATCGTTTAAAAACAGCAGGTATATGCAGCAAAGTCCCAATACATTGCTATAGTTAAACCCCGCATGCAGAACGCGACCGATCAACGCAAACCATTTTCACGGAGAACACCATGAGCAAAGCACAAGACAGTAAAAAAGCAGTGAAAAAAGAACCTTTGAAGAGCCCAAAGGAAAAGAAAGAAGCGAAGAAATTGAAGAAAGAAGAATCGAAACGTCAGTAATTCTTTCTATGCTTCTTTAAGAAAGTTCTTCTTCGGAAGGAACATCGTCAGCACGCTTATAGCGTGCTGATTTCATTTGTGACGCTGATTTTGAACGCATGCAAAGCGCAGATCAAGTTGAGAATAACTGCGCGTGACAACTAGCGCGCCATCTTCTGCAACAGCATCGCCTTCACTTGTGCCCATTCGGCATCAATGATGCTGAAGCGCACCGAGTTACGCTTGCGGCCATCCGGCATGATGCGTTCGTTTCTGATTATGCCTTCGTGCTTGGCACCTATACGTAAAATGGCAGCGCGTGATTTTTCATTCAACTCATCGGTCGTGAATTGCACGCGTATTGCATCCATCGCTTCAAACGCATGCGTCAACATCAGCAGTTTTGCTTCGGTATTGATGCCGGATCTCTGTACCGAACTACTCAACCAGGTATGGCCGATTTCCATCTTGCGGTTTGCAAGATCGATTTTCCAGAAACGCGTACTGCCAACGATTTGACCTGTATCACGCCTGACAATCACGAACGGCATTACGCTGCCAGACGCGCGACCTTCCAGCGCTGACGCAATGTATTGACCTATGGTTTCAGGACCAGGAATCACCGTGACCTTCATATTCCATAATTCACCATCTGCGGCGGCCGCCAACAATTCGGACGCATGCTCCGTTTGTAAGGGCCGAAGTTCGACCTCGCGACCGGTTAAAGTTGGTTGATTTTCTGGCAAAACGTAAGCGCTCATGATGGCTAGTTAACGTGGCAAGACTTTCATCATAAAACGGCCGCTGGAATTTTATCCAGAGTCACTTTAAAAAATCTCCAGCAAATTCACCGATACACTTTTTGTGTACCTGGAAATAAAAAGAACCCGAAGGTTCTTTTTATTTATCAGCTACTTAAGCAACGAGAGAATTTGGCTCAAACCCAAGCATCTTCATCAATTTTTCCCAATGCCTTGAAAGCCGGTTTGCAGAATAAATATCCCTGCATCAAATCGATACCGACTGACTTCAAAAAGTCACGCTCAGCCTTGTTCTCTATACCTTCTGCCAACACATCAATACCCAGTTTTTTACAGATCAGTACGATACCTTCGACGATTGCCTGTTTTGCCTTCAGTTGATCGATGTCGCGTACCAGATCCATGTCGATTTTAATAATATGTGGCTGATATTCCGCCAGCAAATTCAAACCGGCATAACCTGCGCCAAAATCGTCGATCGCAGTACGAAAACCCATACGACGATATTCACTGAAAATATTTACCAGGTGCGGCCGGTCCAGCACTCTTTCGCCTTCGGTCACTTCAAAAATAATATTCTCGGTGGGGAAATTGTATTTACGTGCAGCTTCAAGCGTGGTGCGGATACACGCCTCGGGCCGATACACTGCGTTAGGTAAAAAATTGATCGATAGCAGTTCCTGCATGCCCAGTTCGGCAGCAGTTTTTACCGCTTTGACGCGACAAGCCTGATCGAAGGCATAGCGGTTTTGATCATTGACCTTGGACAGAATGGAATAAGCAGATTCGCCATTTGGCCCTCGCACCAAGGCTTCGTGTGCGAACACCGTCTTGCTCGCCACATTCACTATCGGTTGGTAAGCAAATTCAAATTCAAAACCAAGCTCATCGGGATTTTTACATTGCTCACATGCTGGAGCACGCGTTTTCTTGTCTTCTGGCGTAGCGTCATTAATCGGAATCATATTGCCTCGTTTTCATATCTACTTATTGAATGGACATAAGGTCGCATCGTTTTAATCACAAGTATAGGCTACAACAAATAGACAAAAAAAAAGAACCCATTTGCATGAGTTCTTTTTATCTGTGACGAATATCTAACGCGCATTATTTACACGGTAAATGCATCGATGCGGCGCGCCGCATCGACCAGGCTATTACGCTGTTACGTTGTGCTGACCACCAACTTCAGGCAAATCGCACGCTGCCATGTGGTGGTTTTTACGCATACGGATGTTGAACAATTCAACGATCAGCGAGAATGCCATCGCACCGTAGATGTAGCCCTTAGGAATGTGGAATTCCACACTTTCGGCGATCAGTACCGCACCGACGATGACCAGGAAGCACAGCGCCAACATCTTGATGCTTGGGTATTCAGTCACAAAGTCACCAATAGCTTTCGCTGCGAACATCATCACGCCAACTGCAATAACGATAGCGACGATCATGATCTCAACTTCTTTGACCATACCGACTGCGGTGATGACCGAATCCAGCGAGAACACGATATCGATCACAGCAATTTGCGCCATGATCATGGCGAAGCTTGCTTTCTTGATCGGTGCATCTTCCTTTTCTTCATGCGATGTACCCATCAGTTCCTTGATTTCGGACGATGCCTTGTAAAGCAGGAACGCACCACCGAAGAACAGGATCAGATCGCGACCGGAGAAACCCATGCCGGCGATAGTGAAGATTGGTTCGACCAGGCCCATCATCCACGACAAGCTCAGCAGCAACAGGATGCGTGTACCCATCGCGAGGCCCAGACCGATCATGCGGCCCTTTTGACGTTGATGCGGTGGCAAACGATCTACCAGAACGGAGATGAAAATAATGTTATCTACGCCCAATACGATTTCCAGCATTGCCAGTGTTGCCAATGCTATCCATGC
Source organism: Herminiimonas sp. (assembly GCF_030655415.1). Next base: position 16,800 of record NZ_JAURVN010000009.1, read on the forward strand.
TTCAGGCGTTGCAAATACTTGTAGGAATTCCATGATGATCTCGAATAGTTGGTTAATGACCGGTGGAGCCCACCGCGCCAAATTGCATCAGATTTGATCGTCGTCTCATTTACGTTCAAATCAAATGCGCTGCTTATTTCTTGCTGACTCTTGCGGCTATTCCACCTTCAGGTTTGGAACACACCAGCAATCGCCGTCTGTTTAATTACTTAGAAACGATTTTTATATAAACAACAGCCCAACAGTCCTACATGTCAGTCCCCTTTAGATTCCGTAAAACAAGCATTTCTGCCACGGAGGGAACTTTAACGAAATTTTAACAGACTGAAAAATCGAATTAAGCGTTATTTATATAAGTAAAAACCGAACAATATTATTTTTATCTATGAAAAAACTGATGAAAAGAAGAATTGTCTAGATGAAATAGTCCTTGCTATACGTATGTATACGTAGAGATAAGGAGAATTATCGTGGGGAATGTGGCTGGATGGCAATGCGGAATGAAGGAAAAACCAGACTATCTACGATAAAGCCATGCGAGCGGCTTTATCGCAATATTAAAAGCATAAATGCTGAAATATTCTTAACGAATTCTTTATATTTGTTAGCGCAATGGCAATGCACGGATGGTCTGCAGGAAGTGGGCGACAGTCGGATGCTGCAAGCGAACGCCCAATTCAGCTTTGATTCTTTGATTATCCAGGCGACGCGACTCAGACATGAAGGACAACATCACCGGCGACACTTCATGCTGCAACTGCTCACGCGGTAGGCGTGGCGGGCGCGGCAAGGCGAAGGCATCCGCCACCGCATCAAAGTAAGCGCCCATCTTCATATCGGAATTATCGACCGCGTGATAAATACGGCCAGACTGCGCACGGAATAAGGCAGCCGCAATAATCCGTGCCAGATCGTCGGCGTGTATGTGATTTGTGTAGACATCTTCCTCTGCCGCCAAGGCAGGCAAACCCTTGTTCAAACGCTCAAGCGGCAAGCGATCATCGGCATAAATACCCGGCACGCGCAGTATGCTCAAGCGCGATTGCGAGCGCTTGGCCCACTTGCGCAAAACCTGCTCGGCATCGACGCGCCGCGTCGCACGCGGATTGTGCGGACGCACGGTGCGCGTCTCATTGATCAGCTCGCCACCGCAATCGCCATACACACCAGAGGTGCTGACATAAACCAGCGTCGCGTGGTCGGGTAAAATGGCGGTCAGATTGCGGGTGCGTTTATCGATGCTGCCGTTTGCTGGCGGCGGCGCAAGGTGAATGATGTTAGTTGTCAGGCGAGCCAGACGCGCGAGCGTGGCAGGTTCATCCAGATTGGCAATGATGGGAATCGCGCCAGCAGCACGCAAGGCATCTTGTTTGCCGGCTTGCGTTGTCACAGCAAAAACGCGAAAGCGTTCACGCAAAAGTGGCAACAAGCGCATGCCGACATCTCCACATCCCAAAATCAGCACACGCGGGCGACCAAGGCGCGATCTGCCAAATTTTTCGGAGAAGTTTTTGTTTTCAGTTTTAATTTCCATTATCAGGATTGTATGACGTTCCAAGTAACTGTTCAGCCGAGTGGTCGGCAATTTAGCTGCGCTGCGGATGAAACGATTTTAAATGCGGCGATACGCGCCGGTGTCGGCCTACCGTATGGCTGCAAAAATGGCGCCTGCAGTAGTTGCAAAGGCATGGTCTTATCCGGTGAAGTCACGCATGGCCCGCATCAAGAGCGTGCACTCACCGCGGCTGACGAAGCCAAAGGTTTTTCCTTATTCTGCTGCGCAAAACCGCATAGCGATGTGGTCATAGAAGCGCGCGAAGTTCTCGGCGTCGGTGAATTTCCGATCAAGAAATTACCATCACGCGTCGCCAAGCTGGAAAAAGTTGCGCACGACGTCATGACCATCACCCTGCAATTGCCAGCCAGCGAAAAGCTGCAATACCGCGCTGGCCAATATATCGAATTCATTTTGAAAGACGGCAAGCGCCGCAGCTACAGCCTGGCCAACGCGCCACATCTGAGCGAGCAAGTCACCTTGCATGTGCGCCACATGCCGGGCGGCGTGTTTACCGATCAGGTCTTCAACACGATGAAGGAAAAAGACATCCTGCGTTTCGAAGGACCGCAGGGAACCTTCTTCCTGCGTGAAGACTCGGACAAGCCTATGGTGTTGCTGGCCTCCGGCACCGGCTTCGCGCCGATCAAGGCGATCGTCGAACAAGCAGTGCATATCAAGAGCAAGCGCCCTATCGTTTTGTATTGGGGCGGGCGCCGTCCCCGCGATTTGTATATGCATGCACTTTGCGAAGAATGGGCGCGCACGATTCCACACTTCAAATATGTGCCGGTCGTGTCGGACCCGACATCGGAAGACAATTGGGAAGGCCGCGTCGGCTTTGTTCATCATGCGGTCATGCAAGACCTGCAAGATCTATCGAATTATCAGGTGTATGCCTGCGGCGCGCCGGCCATGGTGGAAGCAGCGAAGACAGATTTCAGCGCAGTGTGCGGTCTGCCTACCGATGAGTTTTATGCCGATGCATTTACATCGGAGCTGGATCTCACTGCAGCAAAGCTCGCATAAGATTCAGTAAATTTTTATCGCAAGCAGTGTGGCGAAAAACGTTTTGACGCACTGCGCAAAACGTCTTAATATTCTTCACATGAAGATGACCGCCACACTCTTGCGACGCCGTAGCCCGCTGCCCCAACAGGGATTGCCGTGCGTGTAAGCGCGTAGTTTGTTAGCGCTCAACTAGCCACAGGCAAATCCTGTGGCTTTTTTTTTAGTATTTTTGCACCAGACATTTTTTCAATAATTTGTATTCAGGAGTAGCCGAAATGGAATTCAGCCAGTACCCAGTCAACGCACTGCTCTATATCACCAACCGTCCGGAACTGGTTTTCACCGAAGGCGACGGCATGTGGCTGACCGACCATAACGGCAAACGCTATCTCGACTATCTGCAAGGCTGGGCGGTCAACTGCCTCGGCCATTCGCCGCAATGCATACAAGATGCGTTGGTGGCGCAATCGAAAAAGCTAATCAATCCATCGCCAGCGTTTTACAACGAACCGGCTATCGCATTGGCTGCGGCGTTGACCGAGAACTCCTGCTTCGATCGCGTCTTCTTCGCCAACAGCGGCGCAGAAGCAAATGAAAGTGCATTCAAGCTCGCGCGCAAATGGGGCCGCCTCAACAAGAACGCCGCTGGTGAAAATCGCTACGAAATCATCACCTTCGATCACAGCTTCCACGGCCGCACCATCGCTGCGATGTCAGCCAGCGGCAAAGCCGGCTGGGACACGATTTATGCACCGCAAGTATCGGGCTTCTTCAAAGCCGATTTGAATGATCTCGATAGCGTCAAAAAACTGATCACAGACAAAACCGTCGCTGTCATGCTCGAGCCAGTACAAGGCGAAGGCGGCGTGATCCCGGCCTCACGCGAATTCATGCAAGGCTTGCGCGCGCTGACCAAAGAACACGGCATCTTGCTGATCGTCGACGAAGTACAAACCGGTATGGGTCGCACTGGCGAATTATTCGCCTACCAATTGTCGGGCATCACACCAGACATCATGACGCTAGGCAAAGGCATAGGCGGCGGCGTGCCGCTGGCAGCGATGTTGTGTACCGAAGAAGTTGCCTGCTTTGAACCCGGCGATCAAGGCGGCACCTACAACGGCAATCCATTGATGACAGCTGTCGGACTCGCGGTCGCAAATGCATTGCTCGCTCCAGGCTTTTTACAATCGGTAAAAGACAAAGGTGAATATCTGAGCAAAGCCTTGTTGAAACTCACAGAACAATTTGGTCTCGCCGGCGAGCGTGGCGATGGCTTGCTGCGCGCCTTGAAACTAGGCTCAGAAATCGGCCCACAAATCGTCGAGAAAGCACGCGACATGGGCCCGGTTGGTTTGCTGCTGAATTCACCACGCCCTGACTTGCTGCGCTTTATGCCTGCACTGAATGTGACGATAGAAGAGATCGATCAAATGATCGCGATGTTGTCCGATGTGCTCACTCAGGTGAAAAAGTAATTTGAAGCGCCGACTGAAAGAATTGCGCAACTTGATGCCGACGCGAATGCAATCCATGGCAAGCAGCATGCGAGGAATTTTTCTCGCGCTGCTTGCTGCATCGGTACTCGCCGCCTGCGGTACCTCCACACCCGTCAAGCGTCCAAGTGCTGCAAAGCCAATTCTGTATGAACCGCAACCTGTCAGTGAAAAAGGCAATGAAGTAGCGCTCTATGCGATGGGCATGATCGATACCGGCTATCAATTCGGCGGCAAGAATCCTGAAGCCGGTCTCGATTGCAGCGGCATGGTGTCGTACATCTATCGCAAGGCAGTCGACATCAAAGTCACCGGCAGCGCCGCTGACATCGCACGTCGAGGGAAGGAAATCGATCCACGTACCTTGCGTCCCGGTGATCTGGTTTTCTTCAATACACTAAACCGGCCGTTCTCGCATGTCGGTGTTTATATCGGTGATGGCCGCTTTATTCACGCGCCGTCGAGCAAAGGCAAAGTACGTATCGAACGTATGGATAATTTGTACTTCGCGCCGAGATTTGAAATGGCACGAACCTACTTCGACTGATTTTTAATTAGTCGTAGGACAGAAAGTGTAGCGCTTTTCGCTGAGCGTTTTCGCTGAATATTAACGAGCGATTTTGCGTTCTATGTCCACTACTACCCCTGCCTTCAGCGTCAAGATCGTCAGCGTCTGAGGATCTTGCGTGTGCGGAAAATAAGTCCACGACTTCTCTTCCGGTTGACCTCTGATGCTCTTGATGAGCGCTTCATGGTCGGGCTTGCCGATTCGGTACAGCACTTCACCTTCTGGCATTCCCTTGCTAATGAAGCCTCGCTCTCTGGCATCAGCAGCCATTGCTGAAACACAGGCGAAGGCGAGCACATTAATAACGATGACATTACGAAGTTTCATAAACCGCATCCTTTCCTTCTTGCCATTCAATCGGACTAATCAAGCGCGGTAGGTCGGGCTAGCGATTTATTTACCCAACATAAACATACAAAGATAGATTCATCTTAAATCACAATCGGCAAAATTAAAGAAAAACTCTAATGGTGCATGTTATGGATAATTTATACTTGTCATCTCGGTTTGAGATAAGCAGAACCTACTTTGACTGACCTTTCCTCAAGCACACGTATGAGTACTAGCCAATCTAAAATCGACTATCGTATTTGCTTCGTCGGCGATTCATTCGTACAAGGCACCGGCGATCCGCTGTGTTTAGGCTGGGTCGGTCGCGTCGCACAAGATGCCGTAGTACGCGGTATCAATCTCACCCACTACAACCTCGGCATCCGTCGCGACACCAGCCGCGATATCGCAGCGCGTTGGGAGCAGGAATGCGCGGCAAGACTGCCGGCCGATTGCGAAGCACTCGTCTTGTTCTCGTTCGGCGTCAATGACACATTGATTTTTGAAGGTGTACAACGCGTATCGGAAGAAGAAAGCCTCGCCAACTTCCAGAACATCTTGCGCACCTCTTCATCAAACTACAAAGTCTTGATGATAGGTCCGCCGCCTATGCCGGACAGTACACACAATCGCCGCGTTGAACGGTTGGATAAACAGTTTTCCGAACTGGCAGCAACGTTGAATGTTCCGTACTTGTCTGTGTTTGAAGTTTTGCGCAAAGACGAACATTGGTTGAAGGAAGCAATTGCGAATGATTTTGCGCATCCGGGTCAACGTGGATATGAGCGTTTGGCTGGATTGGTACAAGAATGGCCTGACTGGTGGTTTAGATAGCAATTATTAAATCGAATTTACCCCCTTTTACTAACGATTTTAAGTGCGTAATAGAACGTACAGATAATTTGTACTTCGCGCCGAGATTTGAAATGGCAAGTACATACTGCGATTGATCTATTAGAAATTTTAGGCGAGCGCAGGCCTTGACTGGAAAAAGCAGTTTTGCACTGCCTACCCCAGCCGCTAGCGAACTAACGAATGTGGTGGACTAGGCAACTACTTCGGGGGGCGAGGTTTCTTCAAGAGTTTCACGAAGGCCAACACAGCTTTGGCGAAGTTCACCAAGGCTGTGAGGACTTCGAGGACAGAAACGATCTCGTCCATCTGAACTCCAGGCTGAAGGGATTTTAAAAGACGCATTAGTGAGTACGCACCTCCAAATAAAAAAAGCCCGCACGGAGGCGGGCAACAAAAAAGCCGCTCGAAGCGGCTTTGTGATTTTTGTGGGCACAACTTGCCCCACACATTGGATTCTAACAGGCTCTACGTCGGCGTCAATACCTCGGCGCGGTAAGTAGTAATTGAAGGTAGAGAAATAAAAAAGCGAGGCAACGCCTCGCTTTTTTGAGTCCGATGAAAAATTACTTCTTCTTCATCGGTGGCAAATCAGTACAAACACCTTTGTACACTTCCGCCGCCATACCTATCGATTCACCCAAGGTTGGATGCGGATGAATAGTCTTGCCGATATCCACTGCATCTGCACCCATCTCAATCGCCAACGCGATTTCACCGATCATGTCGCCGGCGTGTGTGCCGACGATACCGCCGCCAACGATGCGTTTGGTTTCTGCATCGAACAGCAATTTGGTGAAGCCTTCATCGCGACCGTTGGCTACTGCGCGGCCTGATGCTGCCCATGGGAAGTGACCCTTTTCGAGCTTGATGCCTTTGGCTTTGGCTTCATCTTCGGTGATGCCGACCCATGCGACTTCAGGATCGGTGTAGGCGACGGATGGAATTACGCGTGCGTCGAAGTAGGACTTCTCGCCGGCTGCGGCTTCTGCTGCGACATGTGCTTCATGCACGGCTTTGTGCGCGAGCATTGGTTGGCCGACCAGATCGCCGATGGCGAAGATGTGGTGCACGTTGGTGCGCATTTGCGCATCGACTTCGATGAAGCCGCGATCAGTGACTGCAACGCCAGCCTTGTCGGCAGCAATTTTTTTGCCGTTCGGGCTGCGTCCGACTGCGACCAATACCAGGTCGTAGACTTGTGGTTCCGGCGCAGTACCACCCGCTTCTGCAGCTTCGAAAGAAACCTTGATGCCTTCTTTCAATGCTTCGACTGCTACGGTTTTTGTCTTCAACATGATTTTGTCGAAGCGCTTCTCGTTGAATTTTTGCCAGACCTTGACCATGTCGCGATCTGCGCCTTGCATCAAGCCATCCAGCATTTCCACCACGTCGATGCGCGCACCGAGCGTTGAATAGACGGTTGCCATTTCCAGGCCGATGATGCCACCGCCAATGACCAGCATGCGTTTAGATACGCTGCGCAATTCGAGCGCGCCGGTCGAGTCGACGATGCGTGGATCTTCAGGAACGAAGGGCAAGTTCACAACCGATGAACCAGCTGCAATGATGGCTTGTTTGAACTGAATAGTTTTTTTGCTGCCGTCTGCTGCAGTGACTTCAATGTGATTGGTACCGACGAACTGACCGACGCCCTGCACTACGTTGACTTTGCGAGCCTTGGCCATGCCGGACAAACCGGTAGTCATCTTGCCGATGACTTTTTCCTTGTAACCGCGCAGCGCATCAATATCGATTTGCGGTTTGCCGAAGGTGACGCCGTGTGCTGTCATGGCTGCTGCTTCATCGATCACTGCTGCAACGTGCAGCAGTGCTTTGGATGGAATGCAGCCAACGTTCAAACAGACGCCACCGAGTGTTGAGTAGCGCTCGATCAAAACAGTATTCATGCCGAGATCGGCGGAGCGGAACGCAGCGGAGTAACCGCCAGGGCCTGCGCCGAGAACCATCATGTCGCATTCGATATCGACTTTGCCGGAGAAGCTGGCAGCGGCTGGTGCAGGTGTATTAACTGCTGGCGCTGAAACAGGCGCAGCAGCTTTTGCAGGAGTTGGCGCTGCGGTAGGTGCCGGAGTTGGCGCAACTGCTGCAGGCGCTGGTGCAGCCGGTGCAGCTGCAGGAGTTGGCGCTGATACTGCTGAACTTTCCGATGCTTCCAAAATTAACAGCAGCGAACCTTCTGCGACTTTGTCACCGAGTTTGACTTTCAACTCTTTGATGACGCCTGCGTGGCTGGCTGGAATTTCCATACTGGCTTTGTCGGACTCGACCGTGATCAGCGATTGATCGACCTTGATCGTATCGCCCACATTGACCAGCAGTTCGATGATTTCCACTTCCTTGAAATCGCCGATATCGGGGACTTTGACTTCTATCGTGCTCATCGCTTTAGCTCCGTATTTTTCATCTCGTTCTGCCTGCAGCTTTCACACTTTGCAGCAGGCAGAAACATGGACTGACGTTTTACTGATGACGCGTTTGCTGATTACAGCAGCGACTTGCGCAAGTCAGCCAGCATCTCGCTCAGGTAGGTCACGAAACGTGCACCTTGCGCGCCATCGATCACGCGATGATCGTAGGACAGCGACAAAGGCATGATCAGGCGTGGCACGAATTGCTTGCCGTCCCAGACTGGTTTCATCGATGTTTTCGACAAGCCGATGATCGCGACTTCAGGTGCATTGATCAGTGGCGTGAAATACGTTCCGCCGATGCCGCCCAACGAAGAAATCGTGAAGGTCGCGCCTTGCATGTCGGCCGGTTTCAACTTGCCGTCGCGTGCTTGTGCGGACAACTCGCCCATCTCTTGTGCGATTTGCGTAACGGTTTTTTGATCGACGCCTTTGACGACAGGGACGACCAAACCTTGCGGCGTATCCGCAGCAAAACCGATGTTGTAATACTCTTTGAGGATCAGGTTTTCGCCAGTGGCATCGAGCGAGGAATTGAACGCTGGATATTTTTTCAGCGCTGCAACGCATGCTTTGATAACAAACGCGAGCATCGTCAACTTGACGCCGGATTTTGCCAGCGCGATGTTGCTCGATTTACGCAGTTCTTCCAGCTCGGTCACATCGGCTTCGTCGTATTGCGTGACGTGCGGGATCATGACCCAGTTGCGATGCAAGTTCGGACCGCTGATTTTTTTGATACGTGACAAAGGCAACAAGCTGGTTGTACCGAACTTGCTGAAATCCAGCGATGGCCATGGCAACAGATCCAGACCTGCACCGCCGCGCGATGAAGTTGGCGCTGCAGCGACCGGAGCGGACACAGGACCGGCAGCAATGATGCCCTTCACATAGTTTTGTACGTCTTCTTGCGTAATGCGACCTTTAGGGCCGGAGCCGGCGACGATGCCGAGGTCAACACCGAGTTCGCGTGCGAACTTGCGTATCGATGGCGACGCGTGGGCTTTTGCATTTGATGCTGTGGCTGGTACTGAAGCCGCTGCAGCGACCGGTGCAGCAGGCGCTGCTACTGGAGCAGGTGCAGGTGCTGCTTCTTGTGCAACTGGCGCAGGCTCTGCAGCTTTCACTGGTTCTGCCTTAGGTGCTTCTTTAGGTGCTTCTACCGGAGCTGGCGCTGCGGCAGGAGTCGAAGCAGCTTCAGCAGCAGGCGCAGGTGCGGCATCAGCAGCAGCCGCTGCTTCTACCGTCAACAACAAGGAGCCTTCGGCAACCTTGTCGCCAAGTTTGACTTTGATTTCTTTCACGACACCGGCGTGGCTGGATGGAATTTCCATACTTGCCTTGTCGGATTCAACCGTGATCAGCGATTGATCAACTTTGATCGTATCGCCTACCTTGACTAACAATTCAATGATTTCAACTTCCTTGAAATCACCGATATCCGGGACTTTGACTTCAATCGTGCTCATCGTTCACTCTCCGCTTGTTTGCGTGTCCACCATCATGACTGCGGGGAAGCAAGTGGTTGGCAGGTTTTTCTGCGCACCATTTGCATCCCCGTCACCTCATTGATGAGGAAGGATTTTTGTATGTGGATTACAGCGTTACCGGATTGACTTTTTCTGGATTGATACCGTATTTCGCAATTGCTTCAGCAACTACGGAAGTGGCAATCGCACCTTCATCAGCCAATGCCTTGAGTGCTGCAATCGTCACGAAGTAACGATTGACCTCAAAGAATTCGCGCAGTTTTGCACGGCTGTCCGAACGGCCAAAACCGTCTGTGCCCAACACTTTGTATGTACGTTCTTTCGGAATGAAAGCACGTACTTGTTCAGCGAAGGTACGCATGTAATCGGTAGCGACAACGATAGGACCAGTTGTACCTTGCAGCGATTTCGTAACGTGAGCAACGCGCGGTGCATCGGCTGGGTGCAACATGTTCCAGCGTTCTACATCTTGACCATCGCGTGCCAACAACGTGAACGATGGTGCGGACCAGATGTCGGCCACGATGCCCCAATCTTCTTTCAGCAGATCGGCAGCGGCGATCACTTCGCGCAGGATGGTGCCGGAGCCCATCAGTTGCACGCGGTTTTTCGATTTCTTCGCGCCTTCTTGCAGCAGGTACAAACCTTTGATGATGTCTGCTTCGGTGCCAGCTTTCAAACCAGGTTGTGCGTAGTTCTCGTTCATCAGGGTGATGTAATAGAACACGTCTTCCTGATTTTCGATCATGCGCTTCAAGCCATCTTGCATGATGACTGCGACTTCATGTGCGAAGGTCGGATCGTAAGGTACGCAGTTCGGGATCGTCGATGCCAGGATATGGCTGTGACCATCTTCATGCTGCAAACCCTCGCCGTTCAATGTGGTACGACCTGCAGTGCCACCGAGCAGGAAGCCACGTGCGCGCATGTCGCCCGCTGCCCACGCCAGATCACCGATGCGTTGCAGGCCGAACATCGAGTAGAACGTGTAGAACGGCACCATGATGCGGTTGTTGGTCGAGTACGAAGTAGCGGCTGCGATCCACGATGCCATCGCGCCCGCTTCGTTAATACCTTCTTGCAAAATCTGACCGGCTTTGTCTTCGCGGTAGTAGCTGACCTGATCTTTATCGACCGGCTCGTACAACTGACCTTCGCGGTTGTAAATACCGATTTGACGGAACAAGCCTTCCATACCAAAGGTACGGGATTCATCCACCAGAATTGGTACCAGACGTTGGCCCAGATTTGCATCGCGCAACAAGATCGAGATCATGCGCACATACGCTTGCGTGGTCGAGATTTCACGACCTTCTGCGGTTGGATCCAGGACGGCTTTAAACGCCGCGAGTTCAGGCACCGGCAATTTCTCATCCGCTTGCATACGACGTTGCGGCAGATAGCCACCAAGCGCCGCACGACGTTCGTGCAGATACTTCATCTCTGGCGCATCGTCGGCCGGTTTGAAGAATGGAATGTCGGCCAGATGTTCGTCAGCGATAGGCAAGTTGAAACGATCACGCATTTCGCGGACTGCTTCGTCGTCGAGTTTTTTGGTTTGATGCGCAGTGTTACGCGCTTCACCCGATTTGCCCATGCCATAACCTTTGACGGTTTTGACCAGCAGCACAGTAGGCTGACCTTTGTGTTCTTGCGCTTGCTTGAAACCAGCGTAAACCTTGTGTGGATCGTGACCGCCGCGCAGCAGATGCCAGATGTCGTCGTCCGACATGCGCGAAACCATTTCCAGCAATTTTGGATGCTTGCCGAAGAAATGTTTGCGCACGTAAGCGCCATCCTTGGCTTTGAAATTCTGGTATTCGCCGTCCAGCGTTTCCATCATGACGCGCTGCAAGATGCCTTCTTTGTCTTTGGCCAGCAGAGGGTCCCAATTGGAGCCCCAGATGATTTTGATGACGTTCCAGCCAGCACCGCGGAATTCGCCTTCGAGTTCCTGAATGATCTTGCCGTTGCCGCGCACCGGGCCGTCCAGACGTTGCAAGTTACAGTTGACGACCATGACCAGGTTGTCGAGTTGTTCGCGACCTGCGACGCCGATTGCGCCCATCGACTCGACTTCATCCATCTCGCCATCGCCGCAGAATACCCAGACCTTGCGGTTGTCGGTTTTCGCGATATCGCGTGCGTGCAAGTATTTAAGGAAGCGTGCCTGATAGATCGCCATCAATGGACCGAGGCCCATCGATACAGTCGGGAACTGCCAGAAATCCGGCATCAATTTTGGATGCGGATATGAGGACAAACCGTTGCCATCAACTTCGCGACGGAAGTTGATCAATTGTTCTTCGCTCAAGCGGCCTTCGAGGAAAGCGCGAGCATAGACGCCAGGCGATGAATGACCCTGGATATACAAAAGGTCGCCACCGTGATCTTCGGTAGGCGCATGCCAGAAGTGATTGAAGCCGGTGCCCAGCATGTTGGCGAGCGACGCAAAGCTGGAAATATGACCACCCAGATCGCCATCAACGCGGTTGGCTTTGACGACCATCGCCATCGCGTTCCAACGCATCCATGAACGCAGGCGTTCTTCGTATTCGAGATTGCCGGGCGAGTTTTCGCCCATGTCAGCCGGAATGGTATTAACGTAAGCAGTGGTGCTGGAAAACGGAACTTGCGCGCCGCGACGACGTGCCAGATCAATCAGTCGCTCCATCAGATAATGAGCGCGGTCAGGGCCCTCGTTTTCGATCACTGCTTCGAGTGCATCCAGCCACTCTTGCGTTTCCATTACATCTGGGTCGTTGGCGGCTTGCGCCAATACCTGGTCGATTTGGGCTGACATCGTTTGTCTCCTGATTTATCTTTAATGCCGTTTTTTGTAAAAACGGGCGTCATTTTTGAAACTGATAACACATATAGTCCTGCAGATTCCGGCGAGTTTAACAGCAGTTTTTGTTATTTTCAAATGGCGATATCATTTCCCATAATGCGAAATTATGTCGCAAAGCAGCATTTTTAAAGGCTTTTAGCTCATTTTGAATAATCGGTGCGGCGGCAAAAACGGTATGACTGTACAAGTACCTTACGAATTCCTTACGCGCTAATCTATCCGCAATTAGATTCCCTCTTTTACGTCGCCGCATTTTCGTCCCTTATAATCAGTCTTTCTCTTCTACTCACACTATCAATTCATGAGCGCACAAATCATTGACGGCAATCTGCTTTCCCAACAACTTCGCCAGGACGTAGCAGCCCGTGCTGCCGCGCTAACGGCTAAAGGTAATCAACCCGGCCTCGCCGTGATTTTGGTTGGCGCCGATCCGGCTTCGCAGGTTTATGTGCGCAACAAGGTCAAGGCATGTGAAGACAACGGCGTGTTCTCGCTGCTGGAAAAATACGAAGCGGATATGACAGAAGCCGCCTTGCTGGCGCGCATTGCTGCACTGAACAATGATCCAAAAATTCACGGCATTCTGGTCCAGATGCCGCTGCCAAAACATATCGATCCGACAAAAGTGATAGAAGCGATCTCGCCGCGCAAGGACGTGGACGGCTACTCAGTATTGAGCGCGGGCGAACTGCTGACCGGCCTGCCGGGCTTCCGCCCGTGTACGCCGTACGGCTGCATGAAACTAATTGAAAGCACTGGTGCCAAAATAGCCGGCAAGCATGCGGTCGTCATCGGCCGCAGTAATACAGTCGGCAAACCGATGGCATTATTGCTCTTGCAAGCCAACGCCACCGTCACCATCTGTCATAGTGGAACGACGGATCTCGGCTATCACACACGTCAAGCCGACATCGTCGTGGCTGCCACCGGACGCCGCAACACGCTGACCGCCGATATGATCAAACCCGGCGCCATCGTGATCGACGTCGGTATCAATCGCGATGACAACGGCAAACTGTGTGGCGATGTCGATTTCGCTGCAGCCAAAGAAGTCGCCGGCCACATCTCGCCAGTTCCGGGCGGTGTCGGTCCCATGACCATTACCATGCTTCTGGTGAACACCATTGAAGCAGCAGAGAGAGAAACCAACTGATGAATATTGCCCTGAACCCGCTGCTGGATTTTTCCGACCTTGCACAATTCGAAGCTATCAAACCTGATCATATTGGTTCGGCCATCGACAGCCTGCTGGATCAAGCGCGCACCGTCGTCAAAGAACTTGAAGAACCGATTGCGCAAGTGACATGGGAAAACTTTGTCGAACCTTTGGAAAACGTCACCGAAAAATTGGGCCGGGCGTGGGGCATTGTCAGTCACCTGAATTCAGTAGTCGATACACCGGAACTGCGCGCGGTCTATAACGAGACCCAACCGAAGATCACCGAGTTCTGGACTGAGCTGGCGCAAAACCTGACGCTGTTCACCAATTACAAAGCGCTGCAGCTGGGCCCGGATTACTCTGGCTATTCCGTTGCACGTAAAAAGATCATTGAAAACGCCGTGCGTGACTTCCGCTTGGGTGGTGCTGAATTGTCGGAAGAAGATAAACCACGCTTCGCCGAGATCCAGGAAAAGCATGCTGCGCTGACCACCAAGTTTTCTGAAAACATCCTTGATGCGACCAACGATTACGCTTTGTTCATAGAAGACGAAGCTGAACTCGCAGGCTTGCCTGACGATGCCAAGCAAGCTGCACGCGCTGCGGCAGAAAAAGATAGCAAGACGGGCTATAAATTCACACTGCACTTCCCTTCGTATTTCCCTATTCTGCAATACGCCGACAAACGCAGCTTGCGCGAAACGATTTATCGCGCCAATGCGACCAAGGCATCCGAGTTGGCGAATAAACCGGCCTGGGACAATACGCAAAACATCGTCGACATCCTGCAACTACGTAATGAAGAAGCCGCCTTGCTGGGTTATAAAAATTACGCCGAAGTGTCACTCGTCGCCAAGATGGCAAAGACACCAGACGAAGTGATCGCCTTCCTGCATGACCTCGCTAAACGCGCACGTCCGTTTGCTGAAAAGGATTTGGCAGAACTGCGCAGTTTTGCGCAAAAAGAACTGGGCATCGAAAAACTGGAAGCATGGGACGTAACCTATGCATCGGAAAAACTGCGCGAACAACGCTATGCGTTTTCCGAACAGGAAGTGAAGCAATATTTCCCTGAACCGAAAGTTATCGCCGGTTTGTTCCGCACGATTGAAACACTGTTCTCCGTCTCTATCAAACCCGATACAGCTCCGGTCTGGCATCCAGATGTGAAGTTCTTCCGTATCGAAAAAGATGGCGCACTGATCGGCCAGTTCTATATTGATTTGTATGCACGCCAGGGCAAACGTGGCGGCGCATGGATGGACGATGCACGCGGTCGTCGCCGCCTCGAAGGTAGCAAGGACAACGGCGGCATCCAAACCCCGATCGCTTACCTGACCTGCAACTTCACCGAACCAGCTGTCGTCAATGGCAAAACCAAACCAGCGCTGTTCACGCATGATGAAGTGATCACGCTATTCCATGAGTTCGGCCACGGCTTGCATCACATGCTGACGCGCGTTGAAGAGCTGGGCGTGTCCGGTATCTCCGGCGTCGAATGGGATGCGGTTGAATTGCCATCGCAATTCATGGAAAACTTTTGCTGGGAATGGGATGTCTTGCAACACATGACGGCGCATGCCGATACCGGTGCAGCATTGCCGCGCGCACTATTCGACAAGATGATCGCTGCGAAAAACTTCCAGTCGGGTCTGCAAACTTTGCGCCAGGTTGAATTCTCGCTGCTCGACATGCACCTGCATTACGATTACCAGCCAGCAGGCAAGCAAAGCGTGCAAGAGGTCGTCAACGCAGTGCGCGCGCAAGTCTCGGTCATGACACCGCCGGAATTCAACCGATTCCAACACTCGTTCGCGCATATCTTTGCTGGCGGCTATGCAGCCGGTTACTATAGCTACAAGTGGGCGGAAGTCTTGTCCGCTGATGCTTACGGCGCGTTTGAAGAAGCCGGCAAAGCCAGCGGCAATGTTTTGTCGGGCGATACCGGTGATCGCTTCTTGCGCGAGATTCTGGCGATGGGCGGTTCCCGGCCAGCGATCGATTCGTTCAAAGCCTTCCGCGGACGCGAACCAACGATCGATGCCTTGCTGCGACACAGCGGCATGGCAGCTTGAAGTAAGTAGAAAAACAATCGGCTCATTGAATCAATGAGCCGATTCTGCAATAAGCTTTACAAAAAAAGTGATAGTTCGAAAGCTGTAGATTTGAAGTTGTAATGCAGAGTTCTGATGCAATGAGTTTCCATAAAACGATACACGGGACAAGAAGATGAAAAAAGGTTTGCTGCCGCTCTCGCTACTGATCACATTGCTGCTTTCGGCAAATGCACATGCTCAGTTATATAAATGGGTCGCGCCTGACGGCAAGATTACTTATAGCGACACGCCACCGCCATCGTCTGTAAAAAAAGTTGAAGAGAAGGCTGTCGCTAGCGGCCCTTCTACTGCCGGCTTGCCATATGAACTGGCGCAAGCCGTCAAAGGCAGCCCAGTCACCCTCTATACAACAGACAAATGCGATGCATGTACCGACGCGCGCAACTTGCTGACGACACGCGGTGTTCCATACACTGAAAAAACCGTCAATACCAATGAAGAAATCGCACGACTGAAACAAGTTGGTGGTGATAAAAAATTACCCTTCGTGACCATCGGTTCGCAAAAGCAATCCGGCTTCAATTCCGAGTTGTGGGATACGGCATTGACCAGCGCCGGTTATCCGGTCAGCAGCCAGTTGCCTAAAACCTATCGCAATCCAGCACCAGAATCTGCCGCACCAAAACCAAAAGCGGCAGAAGCCAAGGCCGCGAATAATGTACCGCCTCCGCCACCTACAGATACTCTGCCCGCGGCTGGCAATGCGCCGCCGGGCTTCCGTTTCTAATAGAAACGTTTCGATTAAAAATTAGCTTATGACGCGTATCGACTTTCACAGCAATGTTCCCGACAAAATCTTGTACGCATGCCGACTTGCGCGCAAGGCACGTAAGGCCAATTTTCAGTTGGTGATACTTGCCAAAGATGACGCGCAACTCGCCAAGCTGGATGAGGCGTTGTGGACGTTTTCTGAACAAGACTTTTTGCCGCATGTGATGATCGACGATGCGCTTGCTGCGCAAACACCGATTCTGCTGACGACTGAACAAGCGATGGAATCGCCGCATCATCAAATCCTGATCAATCTATCGGATACGCCGCCTGAACACTTCGCGCGTTTTGAACGGATGTTTGAAGTCGTCGCTGCCGATGATGGCGATAAGGCATCCGGACGCGAGCGCTATAGTTATTACAAACAGCGCGGCTATCCACTGACTCACTTTGTGGCTGAGAACGCATGAGCAATACTCCACAAGATTCTGGCATCCCGGTTCTCACCGAAGTCATCGTGACGCCACCACGCGTTGCCTCGACACCTGCATCGCCAGTTGAAGCACCGGCTGCATGGCAAGCTGTTCCACCTCCGGCTCCTGCTCATACCCCAACACCGCAATATAACTTTTCGCCGAATCAGTCTTTCGCGCCCATTCCGCCCTTCTTCACTGCGCCTGCAGCACCGAATGCACCCGCGGAATATCTGGCAGACATCCCTGTGCTGCAAGTCGAAATAGAAGCGCCACCTGCACCGGTAGAACATGCGCCTATTAGTGGCTGGCTGGATGAAGAGTGGACGCGGATGGAGCAAAAGATAAGTGAGCGCGTGCTGTCGCAATTAATGTCACGCATAAATACGGTGCTGGAAGAGCGCATGCAAGAAGTACTTTCCACCAGTCTGCAGCGCGCGGTAGAAGAGATAAAACAAGGCTTGCATCAGACGCTAGGTGAAGTGGTCAGCGATGCTGTGGCGCAAGAAATAAATAATTTACATTTTTCAAAAAAATAAAAAATTCTCCAATTTCTTTGTTTTTAAAACACAAATTCAATTTTTATAGTTTTAAATAGAAATTTTTACGATTTTATTGAACACATAAAAAACCACTATTTTTCTACAATAGAGTCATCGCTCAACACGAAGGCTGGAGATTGTAATGAAAGTAATTGTTTTAGGTTCAGGCATCATTGGTACGGCTTCCGCCTGGTTTTTGCACAAGGCGGGACACGACGTCACTGTCATCGATCGCCAACCCGGCGCCGCACAAGAAACCAGTTTTGCCAATGGCTGCCAGATCTCTGTCTCACACGCTGAACCCTGGGCTAATCCTGCAGCCCCGATGAAAGTATTGAAATGGCTGGGCAAGGAAGACGCGCCTTTGCTGTATCGCTTCCGTCCGGAATGGCTGCAATGGAAATGGGCGCTCAGCTTCCTGCGTGAATGCACGCCTGCCCGCACTGCTGACAACATCCGCCAGATTGTCGCCATCTCGGAGTACAGCCGTCAAACCTTGCAATCGGTACGCGCCGAAACCGGCATCGGTTACGACCATCTGACACGCGGCATTCTGCACTTCTATACCGAACAAAAAGAATTCGACGAATCATTGGCCGCAGCAAAGCTGATGTGCGAACTCGGTTGCCAGCGCAATTCGATCAGCGCGGATGAAGTGGTACGTATCGAGCCGGCACTGGCCAGCATTCGCGACAAAATCGTCGGTGGCGACTTTACCGAAAGTGATGAGTCTGGTGACGTCTATAAATTCACTAGCGGTCTGGCAGCGAAAGCAGCCGAAGTCGGTGTGCAATTCCAGTTCAACACGACCGTCACTCGCCTGATTACAGAAGGCTCGGGCGCACATGCAAAAATCAGCGGCGTTGAAGTCATCACGCCAGATGGCCGTCATCAAGTCTTGCATGCCGATGCGTTCGTGCTGGCGATGGGCAGCTTCTCGACCCAGTTGGCCAAACCGCTAGGCATCGACCTGATGATTTATCCGGGCAAAGGTTATTCAGCGACTTATGCGATCACCAACCCGGACGCCGCACCGTCCGTGTCCTTGACGGATGATGGTTACAAGCTGGTCGTCTCACGCCTGGGTGACCGTTTGCGCGTGGCAGGCACCTGCGAATTGAATGGCTATACACGCGAGCTCAACACCACGCGCTGCGAAGCGATCACCCGCCGTACACAGGAATTATTCCCGGGTGCCTGCGATTATGAAAATCCGGTTTACTGGACTGGTCTGCGTCCAATGACGCCATCCAATGTGCCTTATATAGGCAAGACCAAATTCAGCAATCTATTCCTCAATACCGGCCACGGTACGTTGGGATGGACCATGGGCTGCGGCTCGGGACGTGCAGTTGCAGAAATTATTTCCGGCCACAAACCGGAAGTAGATTTCAAATTCACCGGCATGGAATACAAACCATCCGGTCGCATTTTGACGCCGCAATCAGTCCCTGCCTGAAACGCGTTCGTGCAATAAAAAAGCTGCGTGTATTTGCACGCAGCTTTTTTTTGTCTGAAACAAACGTGTTTTTATTTCCCAATACGTACCTGCACCGCCGCAGCTTTTTCATCAAAGGCAATCCGCGTATCGAACTTCGCGCGTTTCATCGGGAAGCGCGATTGAAAATGCCGGACATTGCCCGAGCCGGAAATCGCGCGGCGTACGAATTGATAATAGGCGTCCATATCCACCACATGCACCACCAGGAAATAATCGTAGTCGCCGGATACGAAGTAACACTGCATCACTTCTGATTCCTTGTTCATGCGCTTTTCGAATTCCTGCATGCGCTCGTCCGCCTGATTTTCCAGCGACACTTCCAGAAACGCCAGCATGCCGTAGCCGAGTGCAAACGGATCGATCATCGCAACGTCTGCACCAATAATGCCCGCCTCGCGCATATCGCGTATGCGGCGCAGGCAAGTCGGCTGCGAAATATGCACCGCGTCGGCCAGTGTGCGCGTCGGCGTTTGATTGTCTTTCTGCAGCATGTTCAACAGCTTGCGATCGACTTTATCCAGGGTATGAAGTTTGGGCATAAGAATATGTAAATCAAAGAAAAAACGCTTTACGTCGCATTTTCTTCTGTTGTAAGGTCGTTGTCTTGAGAGGCATGCATGACCAGTGTTGCAGCTACTCTGTATTTTTACAATCCTCAGGAGAAAATATATGCAGTTAAAGACCAGAATGATCCCGTTGGCCGGCCTGATTGCGTTTGCTCTCGCAGGAACTGCCTGGGCTCAAGAACAGATAGTCAAGATCGGTAGCGTCGCGCCTATCACCGGCACCGATGCGCACATGGGCAAGGATAACGAAAACGGCGCCCGTATGGCGGTCGAAGACTTGAACGCCAAAGGCACCACCATCGCCGGCAAAAAAGTGAAGTTCCAGTTGCTGGCAGAAGACGATGCCGCTGATCCTAAACAGGCAACCGCAGCCGCACAAAAACTGGTCGATGCCAAAGTCTCGGTCGTGATCGGCCATCTGAATTCAGGCACCACCATTCCAGCATCACGGATTTATTCGAACGCAGGCATTCCACAAATCTCGCCATCTGCGACTAATCCAAAGTACACGCAACAAGGATTCAAAACTGCATTCCGCGTAGTCGCCAATGATGCGCAACTCGGTCAAGTGCTCGGCCAATACGCCGTCAAAACACTGGGCGGAAAAAGTATCGCCGTCATCGATGACCGTACCGCTTACGGCCAGGGCGTCGCCGATGAATTCGCCAAAGGCGTCAAAGGCGCAGGCGGGGCCATCGTTGCGAGCCAGTACACGAATAACAAGGCAACCGACTTCAATGCGATCCTGACTTCGATCAAATCCAAAAAACCGGACATCATTTTCTTCGGCGGCATGGATGCAGTGGGCGGTCCGATGATGCGTCAGATGAAGCAACTGGGCATTAATGCCAAGTTCATGGGCGGCGATGGCATCTGTACCGGCTCATTACCAGGTTTGGCAGGCGATGCGCTGGGTGACAATCAAGTTATCTGTGCTGAAGCTGGTGGCGTGCCTGAAGCACGCAGAAAAGGCGTGGAAGACTTCCGCGCTGCATACAAAAAACGCTTCGGTGTTGACGTGGTCTATACCGCTGCTTACGCCTACGATGCAACCTTCGCCGCAGTTGAAGCAATGAAAAAAGCCGGTTCGACCGAACCTGCAAAATTCCTGCCGGAATTGAGCAAGATTAATTATCCAGGCATCACCGGCGCGATTGCTTTCGATACCAAAGGTGATATCAAGGACGGCACCTTGACGCTCTACACCTTCAAAGGTGGCAAGCGCGAACTCGTAGCTGTCACCAAATAAATTGGTACACGTTTCATGCAAGCCTCGCGCTAAAACCGCGAGGCTTTTTTATTCCTGCAGCAAATCAAATAATTTGCAGATGAAGTAATTTGAACAGACAAACATAAAGCGCTACTAAGAGCGCTTTATTTTTAGAGAATGCTGCTGCGGATGCAGTGGCAGATTTCGATGTGATTAGAACGTCGCCGGAGAATTAACCCACATGACTTTGGCAACCACATCGCCAACATTGCTATAACCATGCGGCACATTACTGGCAAACGTAAACACGTCACCCGGACCGATGATATAGCTGTCATCGCCCAAACGCAGTTCCAGCGTACCTTCCAGCACATAACCTACCTCTTCACCGACATGCTCGATCTGGCCATCACTGGCTGCGCCCGGTTCCACGATATGTATATTCGCCTGCAACAAACCGCCACGAGTCGGTAGTACCAAACGCTCCATCGAGATGCCACCGGTCTTGATGACAGGTCGCTCGCCCACGCGCAACACTGGACCAACTGCCGGCATTTCTTCCGACATCAGCGTTGAGATATTGGTATCCAGTGCCATCGCCAGTCGATGCAACATTGCCAGTGATGGCGTCGCTGTACCGCGTTCGATCTTGGATACCAGGCTTTCTGAACATGCGGCTTTTTGCGACAACTGCATCAAGGTCATGCCTGCCACCAAACGGGTATGACGAAGCCGTACACCCAGTCCGGAGACGGATGGTTTTTTCTCGACAACTTCGGTGCTTGAGACAGGATCGCGTTTCATCTGCAATTTCTCTATTCGTTAAAAAACAGGTTCGAACTTTCAGCGCTGCTATTGATTCGCCAGCTCGACCACTGTGTATGCAAGGGCTTGCACGCCCAGATATAAATCTTCAGGCGCGGTTTCCTCGGCGGCATTGTGACTGATTCCGCCCTTACTTGGCACAAAAATCATCGCGGTAGGGCAATGCTCGGCCAGATACATGGCATCGTGAAAAGCACCTGAAGTCAGTCTTTGCGGCTCGCCACGCTTGGCCAAATGACCGGCACGCACACAAGCGCGCTCGATCAAATTCAACATATCAGCAGGGAAATGGGTAGGCGGACGCGAGAAAAAACATTCGAAGGAAATACTGCCGCGCCATTGATAGCCGCTCGTAATCTTCGTCAAAAACTGTTCAAAGCGTTCGATCACTTCAGCATCAACACAGCGCACATCAATCGTGAATTCGACTTTACCCGGAATAGTATTCACCGAATTCGGACCCACTTGCCAACGTCCCAGCGTCAATCGTAAATTGCTGGCGGCCTCTTTTGCAACATACACATACAACTGCTGCGCGATGGCAACAGCTGCCATCATCGCATCGCTACGCTCATCCATAGGCGTGGTCCCCGCATGCGCCGCCATGCCCGTGCAATCGACCTTGTACCAACGCACGCTCTGAATCCCGGCCACAACACCGAGTGCGGCATGCGCACGTTCCAGCACCGGCCCTTGTTCAATGTGCAGCTCAACACACGATGCGATCGGTAAGGCTAACGGTCTGCGTGTGACGTCAGCAGATGCCAGCAAGGCCGCATCGACGGCATCGCCAAATGTGATGTTGTCGCCATCGCGTACTTCACGATACGCCGGCAAGCGCGACGGATCGACAAAGGCGCTAGAGCCCATCGCGCCGGGGCCGAAACGACTGCCTTCTTCATTGGTCCATGCCACCACCTCAATCGCACGACGGGTACTAATACCCGCATCGTTCAAGGCGGCAATCACTTCCAGTCCGGCCAGCACGCCATACGCGCCATCCAGTTTGCCACCGACCGGTTGCGTATCGGCGTGACTACCTGTCAGCACTGGCGGCAAGTCAGTCGTACCTGGGCGACGGAAAAATAAATTCGCACAATCGTCGGTCGCTACTTCACAACCTAAAGCGCGCGCGGTATCGATCAGATGACGACGCGCATCCAGATCGATTTGCGTTAAGGTCTCGCGCGCTACGCCGCCATCGTCGCGACCACCAAATGCTGCCAGTGCCGCGATCGCATTTTGCAAGCGCTCGTTATTGATACTGTCTTGCGCTTTCTCGGCTTGAGAAGTGGATGCATCTTGTATTGCTTGAGTCATCGTGATGTCCTGTTCAGTTGGTCGAAGCGAAAACGCGTTCGAGTAAATTTGCGGCCGACAGTGTACGAGCATCGCCCCAACGTGGGCCGGTCAAGGTCACACCCAGCGGCATGCCGCCTGGACCATTTCCCAATGGAACGTGCACGCAAGGATTGCCGAGTAGCGACCACATGCGATTGAAAATTGGATCACCGGTAGCAGCAAGCCCAGCTGGCGCTTCGCCTTCGGTACTTGGAGAAAGCAGAATGTCTACCTTGTCGAATACACCGGCCACCATCTGGCGCGATGCAGCCGCCAAAGCCTGCGCCGCAACATACTCGGTGCCATCGATGGCTCTACCCGCTTGCAGCAACGCAGCGAACGCATCGCTAAATCCTTCAGGATGCGTGCGTGCTTCTGGTGCGAATGCGGCAGCCGCTTCATAACCCATGATGCGAATTTGCGCATCGGTCAGGCCACCGCAAGGTGCTGGTAAATCAACGTCGCTGATCACAGCGCCCGCGCCTTCCAGCAAACGCGCCGCAAGTTCCAACACTGCGCGCGTACCAGCACCAGCACGATCCCAATGCGGGGTACGACAAATACCTATACGTAATTTTGATGGCGCGGCGTTTGAATTCAAACCGTCAGACAAAGGCAGGCGCGATAACGCACCGATGAAAAAAGCGGCGTCGCCAACTGTGCGCGTCAACACGCCCACAGTATCCAGGCTAGGCGACAGCGATTTGATGCCGGCCAAAGACAAGGTGCCGTAAGTAGGTTTGTAGCCCACTACACCGCAATACGCAGCAGGTCGAACGATCGATCCCGCAGTTTGCGTAGCGAATGCCGCTGGCACCATACCGCTAGCAACTGCAGCAGCGGAGCCACTCGATGAACCACCCGGCGTATGGTCGACAGCACCATGCGGATTACGCGTAGGACCTGGGCGAAACGTGGCGAACTCAGTCGTCACGGTTTTACCCATGATCACCGCACCCGCAGTGCGCGTAGCGGCAACACAGGCCGCATCGACCAACGGCCGATGATTCTCATAAATCGGTGAACCGTAGGTGGTCGGC
This sequence comes from Herminiimonas sp., assembly GCF_030655415.1. The sequence continues at coordinate 40,870 of NZ_JAURVN010000009.1, forward strand.
ATATCTGCCGTATCCATCAAATCCTTGACGCCTATCGGCAAGCCGTACAACAAACCGGAATGCGATTGCGCGTCAAGCTTGCGTGCCTGTTCAATGACGGCCGCAGCATCAAAATGCTGCCATGCATGCACCGCCGATTCATATTCTTCAATGTGTGCAATACCGGAGCGTGCCACGGTTTCAACGGAAACTTCGCGACGTGCGATACATGCTGCGAGTTCTTTCAGGGATGAGCTAGCGTAATGTTTCAATATGCGCCCCGATCAACCGAAGTAAGCGGAGCGTACATCGTCATTGCTGGACAAGGCTTCCGCTGTGCCTTCTGCAACTACGCGTCCTTGCGACAACACATAACCGTAATGCGAGATTGCCAAAGTCTGGCGCGCATTCTGCTCGACCAGCAAAACCGTGATGCCGAGCGCATTGATGTTGCGGATGACGTTAAAGTTTTCTTTAACGTACAACGGTGACAAACCCAGCGATGGTTCATCGATCACCAGTAACTTTGGCTCAGCCATCAAGCCACGTCCTATCGATACCATCGCCTGCTCACCGCCAGACATGGTGCCGGCCAATTGCGCCGCACGTTCTTTCAGTCGTGGAAAAATTTCATACACGCGCGCCAAACGATCGCGCACGACGGAGCCATCTTTGACGAGGAAGGCACCAAGCGCCAGATTTTCTGCCACGCTCATGCGCGGAAAAACCTTGCGGCCTTCCGGAATGCAAGAAATGCCGCTGGCGATAATCGCATGCGTTTTTTCACCAGCGAGATTACGTCCGCCCCACAGAATTTCGCCCTGACGTGGTGGCGTCAAGCCGAGTATCGAACGAATCAAAGTGCTTTTTCCAGCGCCGTTGGCACCGAGTATGCAAGTGATCTTGCCGGGTACGACTTCGATAGAAACGTCGTGTAATACATTCACCTTGTCGTAGCCGGTGGTGAGTCCCTTGACGGTCAGGTTGCTCATTCAGCTTCTCCCAGATAGGCGGTTTGCACGTTTGGATCGGCAGTAATTTCGGCGTAGGTTCCTTCGGAAATTTTCTTGCCGTAATTGAACACGATGCAACGATCGGTAATGCGCTCGATCACATTCATTTCATGTTCGATCAATACGATGGAAAGATTTTCCAGCTTCCCGCGTACTTGCAAAATGTCATCCATCAGTGCTTCGGTTTCATCATGCGTCATGCCGGCCGAAGGTTCATCCAGCAACAGCAAACGCGGACGACTCAACAAGGCGCGACATACTTCAATCCGACGTCTATCGATCATCGTAAAGGTATCGACCGGCTCGAACATGCGCGCCACCAATGGTGGGCTGAAGATGTTCAACAGCGCTTCAACCTTGGCGACATAGCTGTCGTACTGCGCGCGGAAGGCTTTGCGTTGAAACAGGTTGAAGAACAAACCATGATTCATGTGCTGGTAATCGCCGATGACAATATTGTCGAATACCGTTAGCGGCAAAGACAAACGCGAACGCTGAAAAGTACGTGCGACACCGCTGCGATAAATGTCCTGAGGCGTCTGGCCAATTACTTCCGTATTGTTGTAAATGATGGAACCGCTGCTGGCTTTATACAAACCCGTCAGCACGTTGAAGAAGGTGGTCTTGCCGGAACCGTTAGGTCCAAGCAGGCCAAGAACTTCACCATCGCCAATGTGCATATTGAGTTGATCCAGCGCGGTCAAACCGCCGAAGCGCATCGTCAGGTCGGTGACTTGAACCAAGGCTGGCGGTGTAGCCAACACACTAGATGTTGCAGAGATAGGTAAGGCGCTCATAGCACATCCTTTCTGCCAAAGAACAGGCGCGTTTTGCGCGGCAATAAACCATCAGGACGGAACAACAGAATCGCGATTACCAATGCTGCGTACAGCAGCACGCGGTATTCCTGAATGAACTGTAATTTTTCCGGCAGCATCAAGACGATGATTGCGGCGGGAATCAAGCCAATCGGATTACCCAGCCCACCGAGAATCACGATCGATACCAGCAACAGCGAATCGGAAAAACTGAAGTTATTCGGCGCGACAAAACCAATCATCATGCCGTACACACTCCCGGCAATCCCTGCGAACAAATTACCCAGCGTGAAAGCGATCACCTTCCAGCGTGCGATATGCAAACCGAAGGTTGCAGCAGCTGTTTCATCGGTACGCACCACGTCCATACTCAAACCTATCCACGACCGTTCCAAAGCTTTGACCAGTACAAACGCACCGGCGCAAATAATCAGACTCAGAATGAAGTAAGAGATGTAGAACGAAAACTCGATACCGAACAGCGTGAAGCCATCGTTGAAGGCATAACCGAACAGTTTCATGCCCGGCACTTGCAAACCTTGCGGTCCGCCCAGCACGTCATTCACTTCGATAAAGGTCTTGAACAAGATACCGAACGCAATCGTCACCAACGCAGCATAGTGACCACGCGTACGTAGTACCGGCCAAATCAGCACTGAACCGATGATCGCCGCGACCACACCCGAGATCGCAATATTTGCCAGTTGTGGCAAACCAGTGTGCGTCGCCAATACGGCCGTGGTGTAACTGCCGATACCGAAGAAAGCAGCACCGGCAAAGTTCGCCACACCAGCAAAACCGAATTGCATCGTCAAGCCCATGCAGGCAGTCGAATACAACAACACGGCGCAGATCATCATCAACACAAAGTGCGAATCATAAAATGCAGCTGCCAGTATCAACAGACCGATCACTGTCCATAAACGTGCGAGGCCAGGTCTATCTGCCGCTGCCAGTTCTATGCGTTGCGTGGTACCGAATTTTTTGCCGGCCATGACCAAGGCCAGCGCAAATACAATCAATACGCCGATGGCAAGTTGCGACTCTGCATGCAGGAACAGCCACATGTAAAACGTCACGCCCAATGCTGCGAGCGCCAGTACCAGCTTCGCAGAATGACTCTTTAATTTATGTGCGTTCATATCAGACCCGTTCGCTTGATTTTTCGGCAATCAAGCCGGTTGGTTTCCACGCCATCAAGATAATGACAACGGCAAATGCAAAGACGTCTTTGTAAGCACTAGGAATATTCGGTATCAAGGCTGGCAACATCGCGCTGCCAAACACCTGCAAGCCTGCAAACAAGAAGCCACCAAGAATCGCGCCGTAGATATTGCCGAGTCCGCCGAGAATCGCTGCCGAGAAACCAATCACGCCCAGCAACAAGCCGACGTTGAAATTGATTTCGTTGTAGTACAAGCCATTCATCACACCCGCCAGCGCCGCCATGCCTGAACCAAGTGCAAAGGTCAGCAACACGACTGCTTCGAAGTTGATGCCCATCAGCCTTGCGGTTTCGCCATCCTGCGCTACTGCGCGTATCGCCATACCGAGTCGGGTCCGCGTAATCAGAAAGTGCACGCCGGCGATAATCGCCAGACCGCTGACTAAAAGAATTACGTTATCCGCACGCAAGGCGAAGGCGCCAAAATTGATCGCATCAGTAGGCAGTAAAGATGGGAACGGTTTGGAATTTGAACCATCTGGATAAAACAGACGCACTGATTCGCGCATCACGGTGCCGAGCATCAGCGTTGCCAGCAAGGTGTTCAGCGGCGGTGCTTTATGCAAAGGCAAAATCAAAAATTTGGCGATCGCTGCACCGAGCAATCCCGTCACGCACACTGCGCTCAAGACTACTGCCAGCAAACGTATCCACGGTGAACCTATATCCAGCATCAAGACGCCGGTAGAAGCGGTAAGACCGGCAAAGGCACCGACCATCAAGGTATCGCCGTGCGAAAACTTGATGACGTCGAGCACGCCGAAAAACAAGGTAAAACCAACGGCGACCATGGCGTAAATCATGCCGAGCATCAGTCCGTTGAAAATATATTGGCTGATCACACTCATCGTTATTCCTCTGTTGCTGTCTGAATGCAGGCCGGCACTGGGCCGGACCTGCGACTCATGTTTTGCTTAACGACTGGTTTATTGACCGCTCAGCTTGCGCTTGCCGCTGGCGTACAGGCTGTCTTCCCAGATCACCCATTTACCATCCTGGACCACGTACTTGGTGACCAGTGGCACGATGTTTTGGCGATGATCATCGAAAGTTACTTTGCCGATCAGCGTGTCTACATCTTTGGTTTTGTTCAAGACGTCACGAACCTTCTTGCGATCCGGGCCGACTTTTTCTACAGCGTCCATGATCAGGTTTGCAGCAGCATAGGAGAACGGACCGTAGGCTTCTGGCGGTTCGCTATATTTTTGCAATTGATATTTGGCTGTGAAGTACAAACCGCCTGGGATTTTTTCCCAAGGTGCACCTTCGATGAAGGACAAGGAACCTTCAGCCAGTTTCTCGCCTACGCCCTGGATGTAAGCATCGGACTTGATGCCTGAAGTACCTTCAAACTGTGCCTTGATGCCCAGTTTTTCCATCTGTGTACGGATGCGCACACCAAGTGGTGTGAGGCCACCGAAATAGACAACGTCCGGTTTCAATTCGCGAATCTTGGTCAGCTCGGTAGAGAAATCCTGCTGATCGGCAGTGACACCAAAAGTAGCTACTACTGTGCCGCCGTCTTTTTTCACAAATTCTGAAAAGTACTTGTTGTGGCCTTTGCCATAGTCGGTCGTGTCATGAATGATGGCCCACTTCTTGAAGCCCTGATCTTTCATGAATTTGGCAGCAACTTCACTTTGGTTGATCATCGTGCCGTTGACGCGATGTACTTCCTTGTAGTCATTACCGTAGGTGATTTCCGGCAGTACTGCGCCCCAGACCACGACTGGCAAACCGAAGCGGTTATAAACACCAACTGTACCCATCGCAACCGCGGAACAGAAATGCGTCACACCAGCGATGATGTTTTTATCGGCTGCGATTTTGGTCGCGACTTGCACACCGACGTTCGGACGACATTCATCATCCTGCACTACCAATTCATAGGTGTACTTGGCTTTTGGATCTGCATTACGCAAACGCACAGCCAGGTCCGCTGAATTGCGCCCACCCAAACCAATCGAGGAAACGCCGCCAGTCAGCGGGCCTACGAACGCGATCTTTACAACATCTTTGGCAGAAGCCGGCGTGCCAAACAAGCTCATGCCCATGGCGGCGCACAGTGCAGCTGTCTTTAATACTGTCTTGGTATTAACCACATTTATCCCCTTTAGAATGGATGGACGGTAACGTTTTCAAGTTACTTGAATATTAATATATGAAAATTCCGCATAATTCAAGTAGCTGGAATAATGTGCAGCAAAAGCCGTGCCAATCGGAATTGGTGCTTTTTTCCTGAAACGAGTTATCTGCTGGTGCAATAAGTTGCCACTCCTCAAACGAAGGCAGAATCTGCACCCAAGATGGCGCCGAATTAGCGCGGGCGCGCACTAATTCGGGATTTTGAAAAGACTGGGGCAATTGAAAAGGACGTAGTAAAAGGACTGTTTTCAAATCCGGTTCAGGCAGCACCATGATTGTTCAAGTGACATGTATAGACGAAAAAAAAGCGCTCCGAAGAGCGCATTTTTATTTCACATCCATGACGAGAGTGTTGTTTATTTCAACGTCAATATCCATTTAACCAGGGTGCGCGCTTCCGCTTCGCTGACCTGACCATTGGCCGGCATAGGTACCGTGCCCCACACGCCACTGCCGCCCTTCATTACTTTCTGCACCAGCTTGTCTTCCGCGCCTTTTTGGCCGGCATATTTAGCGCCTATATCTTTGAAAGCCGGGCCCAGTACTTTGTTGTTTACTGAATGGCAAGCCATGCAATTTTTTGCCTTTGCCAGATCGGCATTTGCCAGCGCCATATTTGACACGCCAGCAGCCAGAAACAAACCTAATAACAAAGTACGCTTCATGCTTTTCTCCACAAGATTGATCGCACTATTCTAACGTGTTTAAGTTGCGCGATAGATGACACTGCATAGATACAACGCGACGCTAACATTCAAGTTGACGACAGTAATTGACCGTTACACTTAATCACAATATGCTGCAGCGAACTAGGAGAAGCCATGCCCCTCATCATCATCATCGTCTTGCTGTCAGCATTAAAGTACTTTGAGTTCGGCCCGCTGGAAAACCTGTCCTGGTGGTGGATAGTCGGCCTGTTTGCTGTGGCCTTCCTCTGGTTCGAATTTTTCGAACGCATGCTGGGTCGCGATAAACGCAAGGCACATGAACAACTGGAAAAAGCACGCAAGGAACGTATCAAAAAAACATTCAAGTAAGGCAGCGGTTTTTTCTTGAATGTAAAATCCTTACTTGGATTTTTCAGCCAGACAATTTGTACGCACTTGATTGCCAAATTCTGTTCCTCTTGAATTGGCAAAGGCCTTGTCAAAATAAACCTTGGCGATGGCATCCTTTTTATCCTGCAAGGAAATTCCTTTTACCCCGCGCATCAAGTCCAGCGTTTTTTCAGGCGCCATACCTTGATCGCGCCATGCAGCAATTGATTTGAGCATGGACGCATAATTGGAGCAATACGATAGTCTGTCCATTTCTGGAGTGGCATGCGCCGCCGCAGAGGCAAGTAAGAACACTAATGAGGCGATGATTGTTTTCATGGATTCCTTGATTCGGTCTGCCACTATACAGACATCATCAACCCAAACACCAACTTGATTAAATCGCTATGAAATTATCAGCCGCCATCCCCATCATTCGTATTTTTTCTGAAGAAAAAGCCAAAGAGTTCTATGTCGATTTTCTAGGCTTCAACATCGACTGGGAACATCGCTTCGAAGCAAATTTCCCTTTGTATGCGCAAGTGACACGTTCAGGTATGACGCTGCATTTGAGTGAGCATCATGGCGATGCGACTCCGGGTTCCGCAGTCTTTATTCCCGTAGAAGATATCGATGCGCTACATCAAGAACTGCAAGCGAAAAAATACAAGTACGCGAAGCCGGAAATAGAAACCGTAGGCTGGGGCCGCTTGTTGCAAGTGATGGACCCGTTTGGCAATCGTCTGCGCTTTTGTGAGCTTTCCGAAGATTGATAGTTAATTGCGCAAAGACTGCGTACTACCTTTCAGCGCTAGCAGACGACATAAAGAAAGTCATGGATACAAACAAGTTTTCAAACGAAGAGATTGCTGCGGTTTATAAGGCAATCCAGGAACGTCGCGACATGCGTCATTTTCTTGCTACGCCGTTGGAAGAAGGTCAATTGGAGCGTCTTGTAAAAGCAGCGCACATGGCTCCTAGCGTTGGCTTGATGCAACCGTGGCGATTCATACGCATCACGGATTTTCAATTGCGTACCGCTATTCAAAAACATGTGGAAGAAGAACGCATCGCCACCGCGGACGCACTCGATGAACGTTCCAGTGAATTCATGCGGCTGAAAGTAGAAGGCATACTTTCCTGCGCCGAAGTATTGGTAGTCGGCTTAATGGATCAAAGAGAAAAGTATATTTTCGGCCGCCGCACTATGCCGGAGATGGATTTGGCGTCGGCGAGCTGCGCGATACAGAATATGTGGCTGGCAGCGAGAGCAGAAGGCATCGGTCTGGGATGGGTGTCTTTATTCGATCCGGAAAAACTGCGCGAGCTATGTCAAATGCCTGAAGGAAGTCAGCCTATCGCCATCTTGTGTTTGGGCCATGTCAAAGATTTTTATCCTGCACCCATGCTGGAAATCGAAGAGTGGGATAAGCGAAAAGCAGTCAGTGAAATTTTTTATGAAAACTCATGGGATGCAAGCAAGTCCTGAAGTAAAAAAATTCTCACGCAAGAAAATTTCTTCATCAAAACGAGATGTAGACCTAGCCTAACTCTCCGCCGAATTCAAATACTGAATAACGTAATCAAGTCAACTTTCAAGATTCTCTGTTCAGCAAATCAAATCCATTTATGCTAAAACTAAGGTGTAGCGTTCACATTTATTTTAGCGCTGCATTACATAATTAGATTAGATTTTAAAAACCAACTGAGTGAGACAAACAATGAGAACATTGAAAAAAGCAGTATTCAGCCTCTTGATATTAGCCGCGGTTCCCGCCTTCTCTCAAAGCAAACCCGTCGTGCAATTCATTGCAACCGGCGGCACGATTGCGATGAAGATAGATCCTGTGAAGAATGCACCGGTTCCGGCGATCTCTGGTGACGACTTGCTGGCCACCGTTCCCGATGTAGCGAAGTACGCTTCCATCGAGGTGAACAATCTTTCCAATGTTCCATCGGATTACATGGACCCAGCGCGCTGGGTAACCTTGACTAAAGCTGTGCAGACCGCACTGGATCGCAAAGAAGTGGCTGGCGTCATCGTCTCTCACGGCACAGATACTTTAGAAGAAACTGCCTACTGGCTGGACCTCACAGTTCAATCGAGCAAACCGATTGTCTTGATCGGTGCGCAACGTAATGCATCAGTGTCGGATTTTGACGGTCCGCGCAATTTGTTGAATGCAGTACGCATTGCAGTCGATCCACAAGCCAAAGACAAAGGCGCAATGCTGGCGATGAATAACCAAATCAATGCAGCACGTTACGTCACCAAAACGCACACAGCCAATGTCGAAACATTCAAGTCGGGTGACTATGGCTTTCTGGGTGAAGTGTATCCAGACCGCGTGACCTTCTCGTACACGCAATTGCGTCGCCAGTTCATTCCTATCCGTACAGAGAAAATGCCTGAGGTAGAAATCATTGCGATGTACGGCGGTGCAGATGGCGCAGCATTGCGCAATGCAGTCGACCGCGGCGTCAAAGGCGTCGTCGTACAAGCACTTGGCATGGGTAATATGAACGTGGCGATGTTGAATGCAGTTAAATATGCGATCTCGAAAAACGTCGCAGTCGTTGTATCGACCCGCGTGCACAATGGTCGCGTTTTGCCTAGCTATGGTTTTGAAGGCGGCGGCAAAACTTCATTCGAAGCGGGCGCAGTGATGGCCGACGATTTGAAACCGGCAAAGGCGCGCATCTTGTTGATGCTGTCCTTGCAAAACGGAGTAACCAGCCAAAACGATCTGCAGGCAGCGTTCAATAAATAAACTATTGCTAGCAGCTTGATAAGCAAATTTAGAAATAAAAAAGCCGGATAAAAATCCGGCTTTTTTACATTCAGCAAAACATCATCAGCCAGTCACTGCGCCTTTGCTTGCACTGGATGCCAGTGCAGCATATTTCGCCAACACGCCACGTGTGTAACGAGGTGCTGGTTGTTTCCAGTTAGCGCGTCTACGGGCGATTTCTTCTTCGGATACGTTCAATTGAATCAGCAATTGACGTGAATCGATGGTGACGGAGTCGCCCTCTTCCACCAGGCCGATCAAACCGCCGACGAACGCTTCTGGTGAAATATGGCCGACCACCATGCCCCAGGTACCGCCGGAGAAACGACCGTCGGTAATCAAGCCAACTGACTCGCCTAAACCTTGGCCGACCAATGCAGATGTCGGCGCCAACATTTCCGGCATGCCTGGACCACCTTTTGGCCCGAGATAGCGCATGACGAGAACGTCGCCAGCGACAATCTTGTTCGCCATGATGGCGTCCATTGCCGAGTATTCATCATCGAATACGCGAGCAGGTCCGGTGATGACTGGATTTTTCAAACCAGTGATCTTTGCTACGCAACCTTCAGGCGACAGATTGCCTTTCAAGATCGCCAAGTGACCTTGTGCGTACAAAGCCTTCTCGATGGTGTGGATCACATCTTGATCAGCGCGCGGCACTGATGGAATGTCTGCCAATGCTTCTGCAACGGTTTGACCGGTGATAGTCATGCAATCGCCGTGCAACAAGCCTGCGTCCAACAATACTTTCATCACTTGCGGAATGCCGCCTGCTTTATGCAGATCGGTCGCAACGTATTTGCCGGATGGCTTTAGATCACAAATGACCGGGACTTTTTTACGCATGCGTTCAAAGTCGTCGATGGTCCAATCGATTTCTGCTGCGTGGGCAATCGCCAGGAAGTGCAAGACCGCATTAGTCGAGCCGCCGGTTGCCATGATGACGGCAACTGCATTTTCGATTGCTTTGCGTGTGACGATGTCACGTGGCTTCAAATCTTTTTTGATCGCTTCGATCAGTACGCGTGCTGACTCAGCAGCGGAGCCGACTTTTTCATCATCAGGATTGGCCATCGTCGATGAGTATGGCAAGGCCAGACCCAACGCTTCGAACGAAGATGACATTGTGTTCGCTGTGTACATGCCGCCGCATGAACCGGCTGAAGGACAGGCATTGCGTTCGATGCCGTCGAAATCTTCTTGCGACATGCGACCGGCTGTGAATTCACCCACTGCTTCAAATGCGGAAACGATGGTCAGGTCTTTACCCTTCCAGTTACCCGGTTTGATGGTGCCGCCGTAGACATAAATACTTGGCACGTTAGTGCGCAACATCGCGATCATGCCGCCTGGCATATTCTTGTCGCAGCCGCCGATGACGAGCACGCCGTCCATCCATTGGCCGTTGACTGCGGTTTCAATACAGTCGGCAATCACTTCGCGCGAAATCAGCGAATACTTCATGCCTTCGGTACCCATGGACATACCGTCGGAAATGGTTGGCGTACCGAACACTTGCGGATTACCGCCAGAATCCTTGATCGTCTTGATGGCGATATCGGCCAATTTTTGCAAACCTGAATTACAAGGTGTGATCGTCGAGTGACCATTGGCGATACCGACCATAGGCTTGTCAAAATCGGCTTTTTCGTAACCCATCGCGTAATACATGGAACGGTTAGGACTGCGGGACACGCCTTGCGTGATGTTTTTCGAGCGGCGATTGAATGCCATGATGACTCCAGAAAGAATGCAAATCGGTAGTACGCCACAATTTCAAAACGAAGGGCCTGTGGCGATTGCCTGCCCGGTAACAGGGCAATCCTTGAAAAGAGCGCCTAGATTGCCTTGCGTTAGGCTATGTGTCAAATATATGATTCCATCACGATCAATATTTATAAGATATTGATTGATGGTAAATTTATGGCTTGCTCATAGCGATCTATTTATCAGGATCGACGATTACCCTGAATGATTATTTAAGTTAATGCTTTAGCCCATGTAAGCCATGAATATAGAACTCCGACAGTTGCGCTACTTTGTCACCGTCGCCGAAGAAATGCATTTCGGCCGCGCGGCAATTCGGCTGCACATGACGCAACCACCGCTGTCGCAGACGATCCAATCGTTGGAGTCTATGCTGGGCGTGCAACTTTTCCGCCGCACCAGCCGCAGCGTCGCACTCACACCAGCCGGCATCGCGCTGTTGCCGGAAGCGCAACGTATTCTGCAACAGACGGCTGCGTTGCCTGACCTAATGCGCCGCGCGACCTCGGGCGCGTCCGGTCGTTTATCGCTTGCATTTGTGTCCACTGCGGACTACAGCGTGCTGCCGCCTTTCCTGCGCGAATTCCGCGAATCCTATCCAGGCGTCGAGATCGATTTGCGTGAAGCGACGACAGACGTGCAGCTGGATGACTTGATGCAAGGTCGTATCGACGTCGGCCTTTTGATCCCGCCCATCCCGGATAAGGCAAAATTGCAACTGGATTATTTACCGGTCTTGTCGGAACCTTTGATACTCGCTGCACCTAAGGGACTGAAGGCGCTGCGTGGCAAGCAGAGCGTGGCCCTTCAGGCACTGGCCGATTTACCGCTGATTATTTTCCCGCGACGTATTGCTCCCGCCTTCCACGATGCGATTCTGGCTTGCTACCGCGATGCCGGCTTGACGCCGCATATCGGGCAGGAGGCAATTCAGATGCAAACCATCATAGGCTTGGTCTCGGCCGGCATGGGTATCGCGCTTGTGCCACAATCCGTATCAAATTTAAAACGGCCTGGCGTCGACTACAAACCGCTGGCAAATAAAACGCCGCTAGTCGAAACCGGCCTCGCATGGCGACGTGATAATGCGTCACCCGTGCTGAATGCTTTTCTAGAATTGTTGCGAAAGAAATAAATTATGTGGATACATCCTATGCCCGATCCGATTGCACTCTCAATCGGTCCACTCGCAATACGCTGGTACGGTTTGATGTACCTCGCCGCATTCGCGCAATTCATCTGGCTGGCGCGCATACGTATCAAGCAACCGCACATTGCCAGCGCCGGTTGGAAGAAGGAGGACATCGATGACATGCTGTTCTATGGTGTGCTCGGCGTCATCATCGGCGGTCGTTTAGGCGAAGTAATTTTCTACGATCCGGCTTATTACTTTTCGCATCCGCTGGAAATCTTCAAGGTATGGAAAGGCGGCATGTCCTTCCACGGCGGCTTCCTCGGCGTGCTGTTTGCGATGAGCATCTGGGCACGCAAGCAAGGCCGCAATGTGCTGGACGTTTGGGACTTCATCGCGCCCATGGTGCCTCTCGGTTATGCCTTCGGTCGCCTCGGCAATTTCATCAATGCCGAATTGCCAGGCCGCGTTGCCGATGCGTCACTGCCGTGGGCGATGATCTGGCCGAATGTTGATAATCTGCCGCGTCATCCTTCACCCTTGTATCAAGCGCTGGTCGACGGCTTGCTGATGTTTATCCTGCTGTGGATCTTCTCGCGCAAACCACGTCCACGCATGGCAGTCGGCGGCATGTTCGCGCTGCTGTATGGTTCGGCACGATTCTTCACTGAATATTTCCGCACACCGGATTACGAAGTGCATTTTGCCGGCATCACGATTTCTGCCGGACAGATGTTGTCGGTGCCACTCATCATCCTCGGTATCGTTATGCTGATACTCGCGTACCGTAAGAAGGCCGCATGAGGATGCGGATAGTCCAGCGCATACAAAACTCAAACTTGATATTCCGTGATGGGCAGCCACAATGATTTTTTGGGCTGCCTTCACCAAACTTGCGGATAGTAATTTCACGATGCCACTGGCTGCCTTGTTGGCGGTTTGGCTGGCTAGTGCCCGCGCGTGGAAACCATTTTTTCAGTGGTCTTTTTTATTCGGCGTTGGGATCGTGCTGGTCGTTGCGACCAAGATTGCCTATATCGGCTGGGGCGCAGGCATAGAAGCAATTGATTTCACCGGCATCAGTGGTCATGCGATGCGCGCCACTGCAATTGCACCTGTGCTGATATTGCTTCTGCTGCAAAACCAAACGCGCAAGGCACAACAAATCGGTGTGCTGCTGGGACTAGGATTCGGTATTGCGATCGGCATTTCTCGCCTGGCGATTCATGTGCATTCAGTATCTGAAGTAGTCAGCGGCTGTCTATTAGGCGCTGCGGTCAGTCTGAGTTTTGCATGGCTGATACGTGACCGAGTGATCACGTTTGATCGCAAATTATTAGTAATTGGTGTGGTCGCCTTATTACCGATTCTCAGTTTGAAACCGGCGCCGACAGAATCCTGGATGGAGAGCATTGCCTATTATTTATCCGGCAAAGAGCGACCAGCAAAAACAACTAGTCTTGAATCAGTCACAACTGAATATCATTAAATGAAAAGTCGCTAAGCTGAAAGTATCCAGCCTAGCGACTCTTCCATTTTCACTTCACTGCGCTTTTTAGTCCTGCGCCACGCCAGTTCGCCAACATATCCGGCAAGGTCTTGCGATACACCAGCAAGACAACTGCCGCATAACTGGCAGCACCCACAAACATGGACAGCAACAGGAGTGGCAACTTCGACCATCCTGCATGCGCAATACCCATCTGTGCCGCCAGGACGCATACCGCCATCACCGCTGCGCAAAAGAAAGGCATGGCCAAAGGTCCTAGCTGCTGGGTGTAGGAAATTCCAGCGTATTTACGCAACAGATAAAGTCCTAGTGGATACGTCACCGCTACACGGCAGGACCACGCGAGAATGATGTAGATGGGCGCGTGATTTGCGGTCAGAAAAACTACGGCGATCGTACACACGCTGGCGCAAAGCCCTGGCAATAATAAAGCACGCGGATGACCGAGCGCGCGCAAGTAAGGGCTGACAAAAACGCGCGTAAAGCTGGTGACCCACACCAAACACAAAACGACAATCATCGGAATCGCTTCCGGCCATTTATCGCCGAGCAAGAGCGGCACCCACATCTGCGCGGTCAAGGCGAGTCCGACAAAAATCGGCGTCGAGACAAAAGCCATCACCTGCGTCACCTGCATGAAAGAACGCTGCAAACGTTCTTTATCTTGCTGCATCGATGAGAACAGCGGCAGCCCGATTCGGCCAGCTACGCTGCCGACAATATTCGACAAGGCATCCGTTGCCTTGAACGCGACACTCACCAGACCCAGCACATTCAAACCGTGGATTGCGCCTATCAGCAGATTGAAGCCGCGCGTCAGGAAAGCCCATAAAGCGCCTTCCAGCATCACAGGGAAACCGAATGCGACCAGTTGCCGCGCATGCGGCATGGAGAAGCGCCGTTGCGGCCAACGCAGTTGGCCACGCCAAAAGATGATGGTCAGAATAATGTTTTGCACCACACCGGCGATGACGATGCTCCACACGCCAAAATGCGCTGCCGCCAGTGCAATCGCAACCAGGCAATAACTCAAGCGGCCAGCCACCGTGCGTCTGGCAATTGCCTTGGTACGTAGCTTGCGGTCCAGCATCGCCGACGGCAGCAGGTTTAATCCGGTGAACAAACATGCAGTGCCTTCGACGATCAGAATTGTTCCGACCAGCGTCTGCTGCATGAAATAGATGAAGTACAGGCCGATGCCGACGCAGAAAATAAAACCGACAATCCCGAGACACACAGAGCCCCAGAATGCGCTGTCAATATGCAGCATGTTGATAGGCCGTCGTTGTATCAATGCTTCATTGATACCGAGAGAAATCACCAACTGCGTCATCAACACGATCGCTTGCGCAAACGCAACGCTACCGAAATCAGTCGGCGTCAGCACACGCGTCATGATGGCCAGCGTCAGAAAACCTAACAGGCCAACACCGAGACTATCGACGATGGCCCACGGCACAACACGCCGCATATTTTTCATCGTGACACCAGTTTGCGTTTTATTTTTCCCAGCACTGCTCTGGTTTTGCCGATGATGGAGAACTTATTCAAGAAGCGATTCTTGCGTATCGTCAGCTTCAATGCTTTGAGCCATGGATCACTGATTTTGCGTTTCTCTGCGATTTGCACGATCTCTTCCAGCAACAAAAGTTGTGCGTGATTAGCGGCGCGCAACGCGCGTATCTGTGCGTCACTGGGTCGACCAGCAAGTGACTCTGGCAACTGGGCACCGACTGCCATGAAGTTGAGTTTGGTACGCAAACATTTTTCGCAACGACCGCAGTTATGACCAGTTAACGGGCCTTCCCAACAGACGCGCAGATTGCGCAAGCCGATTTCCCAATCGAGGATGCGCTCGGCTTTTTCAGTACGGGCAAATTCGCCGCCGTCATACACAATCTGAAAATCGCGACTCGATAACATCGCATACGTGATCGGATTGCCGCCCCACGGCAACACCAATCGTGTGTAATCTTCATCGGAACCGACCAGTCCCGCGTGCGCACTGCCCTGCCAATTGCGCAAGCAGGTGGCGACGCCATTGCCGAATTCCATTTCCCAATTGACGCATGCGACCTCGCGCCAGTTGGTCTTCAAGGTCACCATCGGCACATTGATCGATTGCAGTGAATCCGCGGCAGAAGCCGTCGATATCGCAAACGCCGCATCGGCATTCAACGCAATGTCGAAACCCTGTATCAATACGCCGGCCAGCAAATGATAGCTGCGTCTTCCGGCGCGACCGGTCACGTGCCGCCATGCAGTAAACGACGCGTCCAAACCACCGGAAAAAGCAGCTACCGCTTGCGGATTTCTTGGCAAACGAATTGCATCATCGGGTAGTTCACGCGCCGCGCTGACAGTAATATGAAGATACAAGTCCGGCCGCCATGCGACCCAACATGCAATCAGGTCTTCCATATTTTTCAATAAGGAAAAAGTCACAGGACCATCGATGTGCATGTCCTGCCCGCGGTGCATCGCGACGAAGACCAATGCAGTTGCTGCCAGATCGTGTGCGAGCAAAGGCTGAGGCAGACTTTCATTCGGTCCGGCCAGTTCCCACCAAACCTGCTGATCGCCAAATGTGGCAAAGCGTGTGACGCGACCATCGATACGTTCTTCGCGTAACTGAACGATCAATTTATCTTCTACAGAATTTCTGTCATACGTAACAAAGGGGCTGTCTCTTAAATCCATTACAAGTCCCTCATGCGCGTTGATACACATCGTCGAACCGCACGATGTCATCTTCGCCCAAATAAGCACCCGATTGCACCTCGATCAGATGCAGCGGCATCTTGCCGGGATTCTCCAATCTGTGTGTCATGCCTATCGGGATATAAATCGATTCGTTTTCAGTCAGCAGCTTGACGGTCTCGCCGCAAGTGATGCGCGCGGTACCGGTGACGACGACCCAATGTTCAGCGCGGTGATGATGCATTTGCAGTGACAGCTTTTCGCCGGGATCGACGGTGATGCGTTTGACTTGAAAGCGATCGCCGGCATCGATAGGTTCATACGAACCCCACGGTCGATACACGCGTGTATGATTCAGATGCTCAGAGCGTTTTTTCTGTTTCAGGAAATCGACAACATTCTTGACGCGCTGTACCTGATCTTTATTGACGATCAGCACTGCATCCTTGGTTTCGACCACGACCACGTTATCCAAACCTATCACCGCTACAAAACGACTCTCAGCGCGGATTAAAGAATTCTGCACATTGTCGGTATAGACGTCGCCTTGCAATACATTTTCTTCTGCATTGCCATCCTGCATATCGGACAAGGCCGACCAAGAGCCGACATCGCTCCAGCCTATATCCACCGGAATCACAATCGCCTGCTGCGTATGTTCCATCACGGCGAAATCTATCGATTTCGCTGGACATGCTGCATACGCTGCCTCGTTCAAACGGCAGAAAGACAAATCGCCGTAGGCTTCATTCACTGCGGCCTTGCTGCACGCTGCCATCTCGGGTTGCAAACGTTCAAGCTCTGCCAGATAGGTATCCGCGCGGAACAGAAACATGCCGCTATTCCATGAGTAACGTTCATCTGCAATAAAACCTTCCGCAGTTGCAAGGTCAGGTTTTTCGACAAATTTCTCGACCTTGAAAACACGGCCGGATGCATCTATCCCCTCACCGCGTCGTATATAGCCGTAACCTGTTTCTGCACTGGAAGGCACAATACCGAACGTAGCCAACGCATTGGTACCGAGCGCGTTAGCAGCGCGTAGTACGGCCGTATGAAATGCATCTGGATCAAGAATCAAATGATCGGCTGGCAATACCAGCATCAAGGCATCTGGGTCGCGCGCCAGCAAATAATTCGCAGCTGCCGCAACGGCGGGTGCAGTGTTACGACCTTCTGCTTCCAGCAAGATCGCAGTCGGCGTAATGTCGATTTGACGTAATTGTTCAGCGACTAAAAATCGATGATCGTTACCGCAAACAATCAGCGGCGCGGCCGCCTCGTCCCAATCAGCGACACGCAACACGGTTTCCTGCAACATCGTATGTTCTGAAATCAGCGGCAGTAATTGCTTGGGTAGCGCAGCACGCGATAGCGGCCACAAGCGGCTACCTGAACCGCCAGACAAAATAACCGGATAAATCTTCACGCAGCATCCTCTAGCTTGCGCACCGGCAGATCGGATACCGCCAAGTCGACTGTCGGCCGTGTTTTGCCGCGTCTATCGCGCGCATCGCGCCAGTAATCTTCCACGCATTCGGATACGTGACGCATCTCGCCTTCACGACTGACGCAATAATCAGTACATACCACCAACTCCGACATGCTGGAATGAGGCGACACGCGTGTGTATTCAAACAAAACGCTGCGTTCAACTTTGGAGCCGCTGCAAATCTGACTACCGTGACCTATCCAAGTCGGTCCTATGATGGTGCTGCCTGCTTCTATCGTGCTGCCCGAGCCGAGATAAACCGGACCTTGTATGGTCGTGCCTTCCCAGTCGATGCTGGTATTCAGCCCTACCCACAAGCCTTCTTTAATTTGCTTGCCTGGCATCGTCATGTGCGCCATCTCGCCCAACATCACGCTCTGTGACACAGACCAATAATCTCTGACATTACCGATATCTATCCAGTTGAAGAAACGTTTTTGCGCAAAGAAAGGCACGCCTTTCTCTACCAACAATGGAAACAGCTGCGAGCCAATGTCGAATACTTCACCGGATGGAATCAAGTCAAACACTTCAGGCTCGAAAATATAGATGCCGGTGCTGGCCAGATTGGACAAGGCATCTTCAGGATTCGGTTTTTCCTGGAAGGACAGCACACGGCCCTCTTCATCGGTTACCACCATGCCGTAATCAATGGTTTTTTCGCGCGGCACTTCCTTGGTAATGATGCTGACCATCGCGCCTTTTTTCCTGTGCTCGAACAAGGCCGATTTGATATCCAGATCTATCAATGCGTCACCGCAAATGACCAGCGTGGTTTCATCGAAGAAGCCACCAAATTCCTGAATCTTTTTCAAGCCGCCAGCGGAGCCGATAGGCTTGGGCATCACTTCGCCATCGTCGCCCATATACCCTTCAAACGAATAACCGATCTGTGCACCGAAGCGCTGGCCTTCGCCAAAATAGTCTTCTATCTTTTGATGCAGATAGCTGACGTTCACCATGATTTCTGTGATGCCGTATTTGACCAGATGCTCGACCAGATATTCCATCACTGGTTTGCCGAGTATTGGAATCATCGGTTTAGGCAATTCATAAGTGAGTGGCTGGACGCGGGTTCCTTTGCCTGCTGCAAGTATCATTGCTTTCATATTTTTCCCCTGAATTATTTAGTTGACGTTGCTTGAGTTGAATTTGATTTAAAAACCGTATGACTTAAAACAAGATGCGATTTGCATCAGGCATAGGCAAACTTCTCTTCCGACATGCTTTGCCAACGCCAGGTATCGATGCACATTTGTTCGATACTGCGCTGCGCCGACCAGCCCAGTTCTCGTCTGGCCAACGATGCATCTGCATAACAAATTGCGATATCACCCGGACGGCGCGCGACGATGCGATACGGCACTGCACGACCACTTGCGCGCTCGAAAGCCTTGATCATTTGCAGTACACTGCTGCCGCAACCTGTGCCGAGGTTATACGTTTGCACACCGGCTGCGCTGCCAAATAATTTAGCCAAGGTTTTGACGTGGCCTATCGCCAGATCGACGACATGGATGTAATCGCGCACGCCGGTACCATCATTGGTTGCGTAATCGTCGCCATACACAGACAGCAACTCGCGTCTGCCGGATGCGACTTGCGCAACATAAGGGAAAAGATTATTTGGAATATCGTTAGGGTCTTCGCCGATCAAGCCGCTCTCATGTGCGCCGGCTGGATTGAAGTAACGTAGCAAGGCGACACGCCAGCTTGAATCAGAGACAGCTACATCACGCAGCATGTCTTCGACCATCAATTTGCTGCGACCATAAGGGTTGGTTGCAGCTAGTGGAAAATCTTCCAGTATCGGTACTGTGGCCGGATCGCCATACACAGTGGCGGATGAACTAAAGACCAGATTTTTTACGCCGTGCTGCGCCATCACCTGCAGCAGCACCAGACTGCCTTCTACATTGTTATCGTAGTAGCGCAAAGGTTCAGCGACTGATTCGCCGACCGCTTTCAGTCCTGCAAAATGCATCACCGCATCGAAGCGATGTTGCGCAAATACTTTTTCGATTTGCAGACGATCACGCAGATCAGCTTGTATGAAAGTTACAGGGGTACCAGTTATTGTCCCGACACGTTCCAGTACTGACTCTTTGCTGTTGCAAAGATTGTCGACCACCACGACTTGATAGCCGACCTTGATCAATTCCACGCACGTATGAGAACCGATGTAGCCAGCTCCGCCTGTTACCAGTATTTTCATGATTTCATTTACCTAGAAAGCCGCATATAAGTGCACCTTATAAAGATGTATGAATGACCACAAAGTTCACTTTTTCATAGAGAAGATTAGTAACAAGAGCGTTTTTAGAAAATGTAATTTCTACAGAAGCAGAAAGTATTTTCTTGTGGCAATTTTTGCCCCACATTCGCATCAAATATTCGTAAAAATATTTTTCTTTAGAAATTTTTCATCAAATTTAAAACCACATCAGCGCGTTGCCATCTGCATTGCTTGCTGATGTTTTTCGCTTGCTTGTTCCAGCAAATAGTCGGCACAAAACAATTTCAACAAGCGTTTGATCTGAGGACTGGTGTTGCTCAATGAAAATCCATGCTTGATTTTTGATTGATGTCCATACAGCAGCATCAACAGCGCAATGCATGCGCTATCGATATGCGTGACATCGGAAAAATCGAGTTGAATATGGAATGGGGTTGCCGTCGCACTGGTGAACACTTCACGCAAGGGCTGCAGATTGCCGTCTTCCCAAGCACCACTTGCGGTGATGCTGCAGTTGCTTCCCTGCACTGTCAGCGCAACGCGCGCATTGGCGACTGCATTATTGTCACGTTTGTGCGAGCGCACAGCCAATGCACACGGGATCACTTGTAGCGCCATCAACTTGAGCAGCGTCAAACCGTCATTGAAATAGCGCTTCCACAAAGTTGGCTCTTCCTTGATGCGCCATAACCATTCGCCACCGAGTTGACCCACCCAGGCAGGTGCACGCTTGACAGTGCCAGCGACAAAATTCACAACCGCACCCAGATGGCTGACGACCGGCACTTGCAGACGCGACAGATTATGTTCTATCCATGCCTGACCTTTTTTCGCACCTAAGGCGACCACTAAAAAATCTGCTTTGCTGTCATTGATATCTTTAATGACAGCATCGCTGCTCATCTCTTCTATGCTGGCAAAACCCGGCGAGTTGTAGCCGACGCAAACCAAACCCGATGCTGTTACATTCAGTTTTTCCGCTGCGATTTCGGCGACGCCATCTGGACCGCCAAAGAAATACACCAGCAATACTTTACCTGGTCGATTGCGCAAGGCTTCGAACAGGCCAGATCCTGCAACGCGCTCTGTAATTGGTAAACCCAATAATTTGGCGATCCAAACCAAGGGCATGCCATCGGCTACTGACAGATCACTGCGTATGACGGAATCACGAAACTCGCCGCCATTCAAACTCGCAACGGCAAAGTTCAAATTTGGGGTGGAGAAAAAGCAGCGTTGCTTGCTGCGTGCGGCATCGATAATTTTTGCGCTAGCCTGCTCCATCGTGATGGCATCGAAGGGCAGACCGAGCACGCAATAAACCGGGCGTTGGAAATCGGTGCGGATCACATTGCTGGATACGTTATCGATATCTGAATCGACATCCGCTTCAGGTTCGCGCAATAGATAATTAGTCTGCATCGCGTTTTGCCCTCACCCATTCGACCTGGCGGCTAACAAAAAACTTCAGATACAGAGGTAGCTTCCAAAAGACATACGTCACAGTGGAAAACAGATCGTTCAGACTGACTACATGTTTAGCAAAACGCTGCCATGCGAGTAACACTGCCAAGCTCAATCCCAGCAAACTAAAAGCAGCCAGCAACAGCGGCGCCGTCCACTCAAAAATAAAGTAGGTAACCACAGCCACCATGAAAAGCGCGAAGGTGACCAAGGTCAGCAAGGCCACCGGCGGCACACATATATCGAGAGCCATCGCGATCAACATTCGATCGCCGCGCCGCAGGCCTTGAATCAACAAAGGCAATCCTTGATGCAGGATCATGCTGATGTGACCATGTTCCCAACGCGTTCTTTGCGCACGCGCTGCTTCTTCGCCGACCGGGAAATAACTGATCACGCAAGCATCGGGACAGAAAATCGGCGCCGCATTCTTGCGCGCCATCTCTATCCCCAGTTGCATATCTTCCGCCAGATTGCCATTCGCCAAGCCAGCGTTTTCTATCAATTTCCACGGAAAGGCCATGCCGGTGCCCATGAGCTGACACGGCAAACCAAGCCTGAGAAACCCCAGGGGACGCACATGATTTTTGACTATCCATGCAAACTCGGCGATCCGCATCTTCAGCCCGGCATTATTTGGCGCGCGCATCAAATCCAATGCTTGCACTGGCCTTTGTGTAGTCATCGCCAAGCATGCAAGTCTGTCTATCGAGCCTGGAAGCAGACGGCAATCGGCATCGACCATCAGCACGACTTCAGGTGGGCTGTGTGCGAGATGCTGCACCCCGTAATCCAATGCATACCCTTTGCCACGCTGCTCCAGATTGCTGCGTTCAAGTACAGGTGCACCGGCCGCAAGTGCCACCGCAGCCGTATCATCGGTGCAGTTATCAGCCACCACAAAGATGCGATCACCATCGCGTAATTGCTCACGTATGGACGCAATCGTGGCCGCGATACCTTGCGCTTCATTGTGTGCCGGTACGATCACGGCAACGCTGGGCCGCCATTCCGTCGGCAAGGACGTCAAGCGCGTTTGCTTCAATGCCGCTAACGCCTGCACCAATAAAACCACAACTGGAATTGCAGCCAATGCCAGCACGATGATCAACGCGATATGCAGCAAACTCACCATTGCGCATCTCCCGCTAACCGACGCTGTGACGTCTGCTGAAATAGAGAATGCAATTTCCCCGCTTCATGATCGATATCGTGACGCTCGAGTACACGCTCGCGTGCCAGTCGTCCCATACGCGATAACTCTTCGTGCGAGGTACTCAGGCACTGCTCCATCGCCAACGCCAATTCTTCAACCGAACCTGGTGGATATAGCCAACCGTTTTCACCGGCTATTACCAACTCAGGCACACCAGCTATCCATGTACTCAGTATCGGCCGTTGCAAAGACATCGCCTCCATCAGCACGACCGGCAAGCCTTCAGCAAAACTCGCCATCACCATTGCGCGTGAATCTAGGATTTCCTGCTTGACTTGATCGCTGCTGATCCAGCCGGTGATGCGCACGCGCGATTGCAGATTGCATTTGGCAATCAGCGCTTCGACTTCCTTGCGCATTTCACCGTCACCGGCCAGCACCAGTTCAAAATCGATGCCTTTGTTCGCAAGGATGGACGCCGCTTCAATCAAAATCTGCTGACCTTTTTGTTCGCACAAGCGACCCACGCAAATGAAGCGTGGACGATCTGGCAAAGTCATGTCGACGTTTTCATAAAACGCCGGCTCCAGTCCGCAATGCACGATGTGGACTTTTTTCCATTGCGCGTAGGGCAAACTGCGATACAACTGACTGCGACAGAAAGACGTGATGGCCGCGACAAACGTGGCGCGCCGCAATTTTTCAGGCAAGCCGATGAACTCAGGCTTGTCGAATTCTTCCGAGCCATGAATCATCAAGCTGTAAGGTACGCCGCTCAACACACTCGCCAGCATCGCAACCTCAGCCGAATTAGTCCCGAAATGCGCGTGCAAATGCGTAGCGCCATCGCGCTTCAACCACAAAGCCAAACGGCAAGCTTCCGCTAGATAAATCAAGTGATACGGCAATGGTCTGTCGGCGCGTTTACTCATGCGGAAGGCCAAAGCCAAAGCCTTGATATACCGAATGGGCGAAGTCAGTTTGAGCTCCAGCACGGAACGCAGCAGTCCGAATACACCGCGCTGCAAGATATAGCGAGTGCGTTCACGCTCGACAAAATCTTCGGCGTCCACCAGATCGCCTTCCCAACCGCGCAAGGCGAATCTTTGTATCGCAAGCCCTTGTCGTTCCAGCGCAAGAATCTCTCTGCGTATGAAACTATGACTGACCTTGGGATACTGATTGATCAGATAAGCTATACGTAATTCGCTCAAACCAGTTCCTTTTCTTTTTGTAATTTTTCTAGCGCTGAAGCCGCTTGCTCGGGCACGGACGATTTCAGAATTATTCTGGCTGGCACGCCGACTGCGGTAGCACCATCCGGCACATCGCACAAAACCACCGACATCGCACCGATGTGGCAACCGTGTCCTATGCGCACACCACCGAGCACTTGCGCGTATGCACCAAACTCAACGTCGTCGCCGATCACCGGCACAGCACCATCGGCGACGCGATTACCGATAGTCACGCCTTGGCGCAAAGTGCAGTTCGCACCTATGCGTACTTCTGGATGTAAAAAAATCCCGCCGAAATGCCATATCCGCAAACCGGGTCCAATTACTGCCGATTTCGGTAAACTGATGCCGACTGCAGTTTCCACCCGGCGAAACCATAACCAGTAAAAAGAAGTCAGCAGTTTTTTTGCAAAGCCGGTCGGCATCCGATCAACGCGACGCCCGAAGCGATAAGTCCACACCGCCCAGATAGACTGTTCTTTCAGAAAAGGACGACGCAAGGCGTAACGCTGCAAGTCGGCATCCCAATCGCTATCGTGTGAAAGGAGGCTCATGTCTCAGCTCAATCCTGTAGCAGCAACTCGCCGCGTACTGTGGATGGACCGCTAGTTCCGCTAATCGCATGCACGGTAATCAGTGCAGTTTTCGACGGCCATTTAAAGGTTTTGCTTTCGCCATTCGATAGTTCAGCACTGTCGAAATACACAGGCGTGCCGGATGGTTCGCGTACTTGCAAACGCAGCTTTGCTTCGCCAGTGGCGTGTGCTGTTAGGCGATATGTCTTGCCAACTTCCGGCGCCATCCATGCCAATGGATGCAAGCCGCGCGATGAATAATTGATTTGTGTGATGCGGGTAGTCGTCGCTGGGAAAACCACCGCCTGCTGCCATGTATCAAAAGTGCCGGTTACAGTACCGCCCTGCAATTCCCACGGGCCGCGCATGGACAGCAGATTCATTTTCTTCTGCGGTACCACAGGCTTTTCATTGCCATCTACCCACGACTGCACAGACACCACCTGACGCAAGGCAACGCGCATGCGCTCCAGATCGTCAGCCACTATCTTGTTCCAGCCGCCCTTGTGCAAATCAAAACCGGCACCGTTTTCTGCATAGATAAAAAACGGCGTGCCGAAGTTACGATCGACTACATATGCACCATAAGTTTTCAAGGTCTCTGCGACCTTGCGCAAATCCGGATTGGCAATCTTTGTCGTGTCATACGACGCCGGCAGCATCATCAATGCACCTTCAGGAATTTTCCCGGTGTTAGTGGTTGCCGCATTGTTATCAGCTGAGGTCGCAGGAAATATATAGGTGGGGTTCGGCGATAGCGCATTGAAGGTCAGCGACATCGCCAAAGCATGGCGATACATCGTGTCGCCGTCATTCACCTCATGCTTGCGTATCAAGCCGGCTGCGGTTGGCACGCCAGCCGCGCGCGAACCTTGGAAGTAATGCGCAGGATCGCCCCAACCGCGACCATCTATGCGCGTCCACGCATATTGCGCAGCCACCCATTTGCCATCGACTTTTTTCAACTGCCAGAATGAATGCACGATACCGGTCACAGGATCAACGATGTCGGCGTGGCCATCGCTGGCACTTGCTGCGACGACATTCACCGGCCAGCGCGGCACGGTCACATCATGAAAAGCTTCTGCATCGGGATCCCATAAACCTTTGGTCTTGGGTAAACCGGTCACCTTCATGGGCGCATCACCAGCATCCGCAAGGAACACACCGGTAGACCATTCGCCGCCTGCGACTCCCGGCGAGTATGTCGATTTTGGAATCACGAAGTCGCCGAAGGTAGGCGTGACAGGCCGGCTATTCCACGGCGAGGTAGCGGCAAATGGTTTTTGATAGGTGCCCCAGGCGGCCTGATTTTTTACTGAACTCGCGGACGCTGGGTCAGGCAATTTATTTGCAGATGGCTGGTCGGCTGCCACAGATGGAAACGCAATCGCAGCGGCCGTTACAACTCCGGCTACCAGTACCAATGACGATGAATAAATATTCCGGTGATTCAATTTAATACGCATTACGAATATCCTTTTTCTTTAGCCTGACAAAAACTTCAGGCTGCCTTCAACTTCAATTTCTTGATCAGACTCTTGCCGTTCGCCATCCACCAATGCTCATAGTAAAAAGTCGAGAGGTGCGCGAGCGCAAACAGGATCACGAACAGCAGAGGACGCTTCAGGTATTTAACGATCACATCGCCACTGCCCAACCAGGTTCCGGCCAGCAGCGGGTGGATCACATACAGCGCGTACGAAGTGGCGGCCAGATAAACCAGCACGCGGTTATTCAATAGCGGCGCGAGCGCACGCGTTGGATGAAGGACGGTGCTGCCTATCAGCAAGGCAGCGAGGTAAGGACGCAGATAATTCATGAAGCCGCCCTGTTCATGGCAGGAAATCAGCAGCAATATCACCAGCAGTGCTTGTGGAATTTTTCGCATCCATTCCAGCAAACGTGGATCCAGACGCTGGTGATAAATCAGTGCGAGTATGCAACCGGCCAGAATTTCATCGATGCGGTAGTAACTGATGCTGGATGCATACACGCCATCGCTCACACGCAACAGCGTGAACAACAAGGCGATCACAGGAATCGCCAACAAACTGCGCACGCCGAATACCGCATACATCAATGCAATGCCGACGTAGAACTGCATCTCAAGACACAGGCTCCAGATATGCTCGGTCAATTTGACCAGATGCACAGGTGGAAGATTTGCATAGAAAAAGTAATGCGAGAACCACGTATCCGAGGACACGCCAGCGATCGTCAATGCGATCAATAGATACAGCCACGCCAAGGGAATGATGCGGAAGAAGCGGCGTACCAAAAAATCCAGCGTGGTCGGATTTTTCAGCAAGAATGATGTGATCAAAAATCCAGACAGCGTAAAAAACAGCGCCATCCCCAGCAGACCGAACATCGCGTTCAGCTGTAAAACTTTGGGTCCCATAGGCAGCAAGTGGGCTGCCAATACACACAAAATGCTGATGCCACGCCATCCATCCAGCACTTCCAGTCTAGGGATGGAAGTGCTCATGACTGCCTCGGCATAGGGGTGGAACGCAGATAAGGTTCAGCGGCAGTGTCTGGCACATCACGCGCTCTGCCACGCGATTTTTTTACCTGCGGTATTGCGCTGGCTGCCAATGCACAACCGATACCCACGGTGAACCAGAAGTACCAGTTGAACACCAGATAGCCAAAAATATTATCCGACGAGGACACGACCAAATAAATGAAGACCAGACTCAAGGTAACAAAGGCTGCCAGCTTGTCTATCTTCACCAGCGACTTCAACATCATGGCGACGCGCGCATACAAGAACAGGTACGCACACAGACCCAGCAGGCCGACGTCAAAGAACCATTGCACATACACATTGTGCGCGCCCCAGTTCATGTGATTTGCAGCAGGGAAAAATGTTTGCGAATAATGGCGGAAGGCTTCCAGTCCGTAACCGAAGACGTAATGGCTAGGTCGCATCCACTGCAAGCCGCTTTCCCAAATTGACAAGCGCCATGCAAACGAATTCAACTTCGCATAACCGACTGCTGCAGTACCGCTACCAAGATCCATCAAGCGATCTCGTATTTCTGGAATCATCAAGGCCGCGACAGGCAACAGCATCAAGTACAACAAATAGCGACGCTCAAACAGCAAAGCGTAAGCAACGAACACGATCATCAAGGCCAGCCACGCACTTCTGGTTTGCGTCAATACCAGCAAGGCCAGCAGATAAACCATGTACAGCGTCAAAACTATGCGGCTACCGCTCTTCAACGGTGCGACCTTGTCCTTGAGTACATACAAAATCAACGGAATCATCAGCGTCAGGTAAAACGCAAAAATGTTTGGATGCGTAAATGTCGATTGCAGGCGGAATCCTTCTGCGCCGCCCGCCGCACCATTCATCGCGACATCCACCAACGCATATAGCGCAGGGATGACAGACGACCATAAAACCAGTTTGACGCTATGACGGAAATCCTTGCCTGAATGGACAAAGTAAAACGCGATCACGAACATCGCGAAGTACGACAGCAAGGTCAGATAGGTGCGGATCGCATCGCCTTTTTCCGGCGAGATCACGACACCGAATAAGGCCACCAACATGAAAGGAACCCACGACAAGGTCATCTTCTTCGGCAAACGCGCCGGCTTTTCAAATACCAGCATGCAGGCCAGCATGATCACGCACAGATTGATCAAACCACCGACACCGGTTTCATATCCACCCAGGGAAAAGCGGGTTGACTCAAGAATCACATCGCCGGTAGAGCGGAACAATATGATCAGCGTCAGCAACAACAGGCGATTGAATATCAACAGAAAACCAAACACCAGGATCGCCGGCAAGGCCAGCAAGCGCGCCAGTTTGTAATCCATCACATCAGTGTAAAAAGGCACGACGATGCCCATCACCAAAGCCAGCACGACCACCGTCAACACTGCATAAGCGTCAGACGCAGCCGGTACCCAGCGCGTATGCACTTTTTGTTCACCCATGTTGATGGTCGATTCGGCTTGCATGTTTTTAGCTAGCCAATCCAGCGACAGCTTCTTTGCTGACACTCATCTGTGGCTTGCCAGGGAAATGGCGTATTACCCACGAGCGAATTGCATTCCACTCACCAGTTTCCGGCGCATTGCGCGATTGAAAACGGAAGTAGCGCCACAGCAAGCGCGCATCCTGGCGCGTGCTGGCCATTTTGCGGAAGGCCAATTCGCGTTCCAGTTCTTCCGATGCGCCCAAGCCGCGGCGCAAGGTGTACGCCATTTGCTCGAAGGCATCCGAGAAATCAGTTTGACCCGCCACATCAAAAAGGATGCCGCCGTGATTGCAGAATGGCGCCGGATCGAAATAAGGCAAGCCATGCATGGTGCTGAAAGAGCGCGCCAGATAACGCGAGATCGCCAGCGATACTTCTACCTGTTCGCGAAAACGCGTGGCGCTGACGTTGCTACCGTGCCAGCGATATTGAATCAGCTCGGAAGGTACATTCGTGCATTTGCCGAGTATCGCCAACTGTCCGAACATGAAGTAATCCTCAGCCAGCGCATTCACTTCTATGCGCTTGTCGGCCGGCAGAACATTCAGGAAATCGACGCCGTAACGCACGCCCAGTTTCTTCACCGCGGTGAAATCCATCATCGCGGCAGGATGCGTAATCGGATTACGGAAGAAGCTGGCTGCCGCCACGCGATTGCGACCGATAGGCATCTTGATGTTGCCGGTGATATCGCCTGCGCCATTGATCACTTCTGATTGCCCGCTGATGGCGATGCAATCTGGCTGGCGTTTGAAAGCTGCCAACACGATCTCCATCCGATCAACAAAACACACATCGTCGGCGTCATGCCGCATCACATATTTGCAATCGCTGATATCCAGACCGCGATTCAACAAGCCAGCCAAGCCTTCCGCTTCGGGAAAGCTGTACACCTGTATGCGTGGATCTCGCTTGTGATAATCCTCAGCCATTTCCAGACTGCCGTCGGTAGAGCCGTGGTCAAGCACCAGCAAGCGCCAGTCCTTGAAGGTCTGCGCGCAAATACTGTCCAGAGAAGCTGCCAGAAAATCGATGCCGTTTTTGACCGGCAGTAATACATCAATAGTTGCCAAGAGTAGCTCCCCTTATATGGTCGCGGCGCTGAGGCCGAATCGTTGGTACGGTGCCACTTCATTTGATTTTTGCAACATGACCAATTCGCTGTCGAGCGTCCACGCTTCGACGTAACGTGAATTTTTCCCGTAGCTGTTATCGAGCACGATGTTTTGCTTGCGCAGCAGGCAAGCCAGAATGTGACCGTGCAATCGATCGGTGACGATCAGCTCATGACGCGCGAAAAGTTGTGCAGCGTCGGCGATTAGACGGCCGGAATACGCTATCCACAAACGCATCAAAATACTGTTGGCCGACCATCCCAAGCCGCGACGGAAAAACCCACCAATCGCGCGACGGAATAGATTGATGCGCACTTCGCGCTCGCCGACAAATTCAGGCCAGTCAGTGACGGTGGTCGAAACCATATTGCGCAAGCCGGATTGCTGCGTACTTTCATCATCAACACGACTGATGCGCAAACTGCCTGCCGACGGTTCTGCATTCGCGGCATGCATCGGATAAAGCTGATGCGCCATATCAGGCAAAAGATAAACGTTATCCGTGAATTTTTGCGCCATCTCATACGAGACTTGATCACGTACGCAAATGTGTACGTCGGCATGCATGCGGAATATCTGCGCCGACTCTTGCATCTTTTCTGGTGAAGAAAAATGCAGCGATTGCGGCAAAACGATGATTCTGTTTTCCCTGTGGTTCTGCACGATGTGTTCGCGCAGTTCCTGAAAATACGGGTACAGGTCACCAAAATTACCACCACCGTGGAACACGATTACATCTTCCGGTGCGATCCAGCGCGGGTCGTAGGCAAAGTAAGGCGCAATCAATTTCGGCACTAAACCATGCTTACGGAAGAAAGCCAAAGTGCCGTGCATGATCAACAGATCTCCGACATTGCCATGCGTAGGAATATCAACGTAATGAAAAGGTGCGCAGCCAATCAGGTCCAGCAAAACATCGTGTCGCGCCATCAATTCGGCACTCAACGCTTCATGGTTGCGTTCGCTCTGCATCTCGGCCGTGATTTCTGAGTTTAGATTTAGCATGCTGTATTCCGCGTTTGAATATTCTGCATTCAGTACTCCGCATTTAATACTCATTAAGCACTGCGCCCACCACCATCACGCCGGCATGCTTCATCGAATCAACCAGATTGCCGATCGCGCCGGCATGACTGATGTCCTTGCGCGCAACCACCAAAGCGGAACCGGCGCGTGACGCTGCAGTTTGACTATCTGCATAGTCGTAGTCGGGCGGCGTATCGATCAGGATCACATCGAACTCATCCCTGAATTCGCGCAGCATGTTGGGAAATGCATTACGTCCCAACAGCTCTTGCGGATTCGGTGGCGTCGCGCCACTAGGCAAGATCGACAAATCGACCAACGATGGGATGCGATGAATATCAGCCACACCGCTGCGACCGGAAAGAATTGAAGACAGACCGCTGCGGTTTTCAATTCCGAATAAGCGGTGCTGGCTCGGATTGCGCATATCGGCATCGATCAACAAAGTACGTTGGCCCAATTGCGAAAACAGCACCGCGAGATTGGCAGCGATAAAGCTGCGACCATCACCGCGCTCGGCACTGGTAATCGCCATCGCCGAACGCTGTTCGCTGGAACCAAACCAGCGCATCACCAGTTGGCTGCGCAAGGCGCGCAAGGCTTCGACTTGTTTGCTGAAGGGATCATAGGCAGCGATGACTTCTTCGCTGACATTGCTTTGACCGCGTATCAGGTAGGGATAGGAAAATTGATTCGACAGCGCGAAGTCGATATCGGCCGCTGTCAGCAAGCCGAGTGCAATGCCAGCGTCGCCGAAGCGTTGGCGACCGACATGCTGCTCCAGCAAAATTCTCTGCGCTTCGTCGGCTGTCAGGCGACCGCTCTCGATCAGAATGTTGCCGATCTGATTGCCGGTCAGACGTGGTGCCTGCTGCGACTGCAATCTTGCAGCATCCTGCAATTGATGAGATGACTTGATCATGATATTTCCAATTCGCTTTTTTTAGATCTAATGAATCGAACTTAGTGAATAAACCCTTGAATCACATTTAAGGTCTACTTCAAACACCAGCGTCAGGCTGGTGCCGGCCCGCCCAGGCGACGCTGCGGCCTATGTCGTACCGCCCTCGTTTTCTCAATCACTCCCAATAGCGGCAAGCCAAACAACTGCGACAGATCTTCAGCTGAACGGACACGTTGATCCAGCAATTCCATAGCGATCGCCGCAGCAACGCCGAGGATGCTGCCCACCACCAAAGCAACCAGCAGGTTCAACAACATGCGTGGTCCAGCTGGCGCGCGCGGCACCGAAGCAGCGGTCAGCACCGAGATATCTGATTGGGTCGATTGACCTTCCAGATTGGTTTGCGTCAGACGTTGCGATGCGGTTTCATACGCGCGCTTGGCGTTTTCCATCTCGTTCGACAACACACTCAACTCATCGCGCGCGCTGTTGAGACCCAGGACTTTTTCCTTCTGCGCATTCAATGCAGCGCGTACTTCCGCTTCGCGTTGTTGCTGGATGCGTGCATTGCTGGCGACGCCGGTCGAAGCCAAACCGATTTGCTGATTCAGATTGGCGCGCAGGTTATCTACTTCGGATTTCGCAGCAATGTATTGCGGATGATTGACATTGAGTTTTGCCGAGGTATCTGCAAACTTGGCTTCGGCTTCCGATAATCTTGATTTGAGCGACTGGATCAAAGGGTTAGCCAACACGTCTGGTGAACCGCCAGCGTTGCTTTTCACCTGGCGCTGGCGCGAATTTGCTTCCATCGCCAAACCTTGCGCTACCACCAGTTGGCTGGACAATTCGTTCAGACGCGCGGTTTCCACATCGAGCTTGTTATCGCTGCTGAAGATATTGTTTTCTTTTTGGTAGGCCGACATCTTGTTTTGCGCGGCTTCAAATTTTTCGCGCAATAACTTGATCTGATCGTTGATGTAGCCGCTGGCTTTTTGCGCAGGCGCGACTTTCAAATCGACGCTGACTTGTTGGTAGGCCGCGGCGAAAGCATTCGCGACTTTGGCGACATATTCCGCGTCATCACCTTTGAAGCTGATATTCAGTACGCTACTGTCACGTGCCGGCTCAACGGTTAGATTGGCGCGCAAGCCATCAGATAACCAGTCTTGGATGGTGGTTTCGCTAGGATCCATTTTTGCGAAGCGCTCCTTGACTGCCGGAACTTCCGCCAGCTTCAGGTCATCAATGACTTTCAGCGCGACGACTTTGCTTTTGACGATATCGACTTGCGTAGGCAGATAACCCGGCGTCAATTGCACCGGAACATTCAGACCGGTGACAGGATCGATACCCTTGTTATTCAAGACCAGCGAAGTCGTCGCCTTGTAGGTCTTGGGCATCAACAAGCTGACTGCGAAGGCAGCTACCACCGTGACGATAAGCAAGAGCAGAACGATCTTGTAACGTGCGCGCAAGGTGCGCAGAATTTGTGCAAGCGTCATATCAACTCCCGTTTCAGAACAGACTTTCTTTTACATAGACGATGTCGTCAGGCTTCAACAGGTCGTCATGCTTGACGCTGATGATTTGCAGTACACCATTTGCGTCACGGCGTTTGATACGCACGCCACGTTCGGTTCCGCGCGGGCTCAAGCCGCCACCGGTCGACAAAGCCTGCAAGACCAGCATGTCGCGTTCGAGTTTGTATGAACCAGGTTTGGTGACTTCGCCATAAATGTAGAAGCGCGGTGCACGTTCGACAAATACGGAATCCCCTGCTGTCAGTTGACGATTTTTTGATGGGTCGCCGGAACGCACCAGCTCCAGCAAGTCGATGGTTTCTTTAGTGGTTTTGCCACCTTCGGTATGGGTAAGGATCACGGTATCGGCCGCATCTGGATTGGCACCACCGGCCATCGCCAGAATGTCGGTCAGGCTGCGCTTGCCATCCACCGGATAGCGCCCAGGCTTGTTGACCTGGCCTAATACAGAGACTTGTTGGCTCTGCATTTCAGTGACCATCAAATTGACTTGCGGCTTGCGCACGAAGCCGCCTTTATCCAGCAACTCGGCAATTTTTTGTTCTGCTTGATTGGAGGACAAACCACCGACTTTGACTTCGCCTACCAAGGGATAGGAAATGCTGCCGGCTTCGCTGACGCGGGTTTCGAGCGTCAGGTCAGGTTGGCCAAAGACGGTAATTTTCAGCACGTCGCCAGGTCCCAGCGGCACATCGGCTGCGGTCGCCCAACTACCGATGGTCACCATCAGTATCATCAGCATTGCGTGTTTGATTTTTTTCATTGTTCTCTCCATTACTTGAATGTCTGTATTGCCAGTCTTGTGATCGACCAGTCTTGAATCTAAATTTTAGTAAGCGTTGTCGCGTTTGAGGACCACGCCCACGGTGCGCGCGATGATCCATAGATCGAGTGCCAATGACCAACGCCGCAAGTAGTCAAGGTCATAGGCAATCCGCGCTTCCATCTTGTCCAGCGTGTCGGTCTCGCCGCGGAAGCCGTTCACTTGCGCCCAGCCGGTGATGCCAGGGCGAACCTTGTGGCGCAGCATGTAACCCTTGATTTGTTTTCGATACAGTTCGTTATGCGCAATCGCGTGTGGACGTGGACCGACGATGCTCATGCGGCCTTGCAGCACATTGAAAAATTGCGGCAATTCATCCAGAGAAGTGCGACGCAAGAATGCGCCTATCCGTGTCACGCGCTGATCGTTTTTGGTTGCTTGCACTACGCTGGCGCCGTCTTCACATACGGTCATGGAGCGGAATTTGTAGACGATGATTTCTTCACCATCGAGGCCATAACGACGCTGGCGGAATATCACCGGCCCCGGTGAGTTGGCCTTGATCGCAATGGCGATGCCCAGCATCACAGGCAACAACATGATTTGTATCATCAGCGCCAATACAAAATCACTGCCACGTTTGACCATGCTGTTGATACCGGTAAACGGTGATTCGCAGATCGCCACCACTGGCAAGCCAGCGACACTATCGAAACGCGCCTGAATCAAATCGAAGACATAGATATCCGGCAGAAAATAAATGGATGCCGTGGTGTCCTGCAATTCATTCAGCAATTTACGTATGCGCGGTTGCGCAGAAATCGGCTGACTGATGAAGATCGTATTGACGTTGTGCTCGCGCACGTAGGCAGGAATGTCAGACATGCTGCCCAGCAAAGCCACTTTCTGATCGGAGGGTTGACGCGAGGTATCTCTGTCGTCAAAGAAGCCGCTGATCTCCATACGCAGATCAGGATTTTCATCGACGCGCTCTGCCAGCTTTACGCTCAACTCATTCACGCCTACCAACACGACAGAACGCACATTGGTGCCGTTCAAACCCATGCCTACTTTTTGCATAACGATCTGCGCTGCCAGCAATATCGGTGGCGTAATCGCCAGCCAGATCAGGGTCTCACGCTGCTGAAACAAGCTGGCCAGGCCTGCTACATACGCAAAAAACAATAACAACACGATCGTCGCCAACCATGCCACCACTATCGATTTAGTCAAGGTGAGGAAGTTGCTCGACGAAGCATCACGCCACGGATCGGTCCAGCCGAACACTGTCGAACTGATAAAGAATGTCAGGATCGCCAGCACCACATGATTGGCGCTAAACGGATGACTCGACGCCACCGTCAGCAGATACAGCAAGCCGATGGCGATCAGTGGATCAAGCAAACGTCGATAAAACTTGCGAGCCGGAATATCCGCCGGATATTTGATTTGGCTGATGTCAGAATTCATAGCGAGTCGTGACCAATGCGCCGTTAGTCTTGTACGTGGCTGAGGCAACGTTGGAATCCAGCGTGGTGCGGTAGACAGATGCACGGACGCGCCAATGCAGGGTCGGCTTGTAGGTCACGCCCAGCACTGCGTTGTTATAGCGATCGTCACGATCCGAAGGTGCGATGCCGTCGATCACGGCGACACCGTTGTAGTCGCGCTTCTCAGTCAAGATCAAACCGTCGACGCTGATCTTGCTGGTGGCGTCCCAGGTTGAGCCGACGCTGACACCTTGATTACGTGCATAATTGGCGGCCAGGTCATCGGTTGCGCCGAGTTCACGCCACAAGCCGAGAGAGAATGCTGTCTTGCCAGTCGCCTTCCAGTACGCAGTCAGACGAGCGCTAGGCACACTGGAATCACGTTGCGGATTGGATGCGTATTCGCGTTTGGCCCAACCACCGAGAAACTGCAAATAAGTCTTGCCTGTGAGTTGCCAATCGACCTTGGCCTTCAATTCATTTTGTTCGTAGGAATTAATATCCGCATAGGGATAATCACCTTCGATATGACGTGCAACCAAACCTATCTTGTTGCCGCTTTTCGCCAGATAATCGATCCCGATATCGGTCATATCAAGATTACGTTCTGATGGGTTTTGCGCTTGCGTGTCGTAGCGCAGATCAAAGCGATTGTAAGCAGCGTTCACTTGCCAACTTGGATGGAAGCGCCACGTGCCATCAACATAATTCTTTTGCTGGGTCCTGAGGCTTCGCTCGAGACCCTTGTAATCATCAAATGGCGTCAAGCCTTCGGAATAACTGGTGCCAACATTGCCGGAAAACTGATTGCCCAAGGCCCACTTCCAGTTCGCCAGTAAATCCTTGCCGTCGTTATCGTATTGATCGAAGTTATCGTAACTGGATTGATTGGCAGAAAGATCCGCGGTGAGTTTCTGTCGACCAATCTCTTTGTCCATGCGTATGCCAACCGATGCACGCGTCCAACGATCGCTTTGCGCTGCAGGCTCGGGGAGTCGCAACAAATTTGCGTCGTAATAAACGCCATAGGTGGCATACGGAGTGAAAGTGTCGCCCTCAAGCGCGCTAGCAGGTACGCACGTTAGTGCGCCAGCAAACATCACGAAAGCATAGTGAGCATAAGGGCCGGAGCCAGGGTTCTTGCGTCGTTGAGTCATGATGAACACTCACAGGCTATCGGTGAAATGGAGCTGGTTTTCTCTGATATTGCATTCAGCGAGCCCAACAGTATTTCGTGTGCAGATAGTGCATAAATTGATAGCCATCATTTTTCCCATTCCCCATTGCTATTGCGACCGCTGCAAAAATTCGCACTTGCTCTTGTGAAGCGATCTACGAAATTCGCGCATCTATTTCTTGCAAGGCAAGATCGACAAACCGATCTCGCAAATTTTTATTGTTGACTTATTGATATGAAGTGGCGGTATGAGAAGCAGCCAAGTGAATTAGTTCCATGACAAAAAAATTACAAAAATAGAAGGAAAATAAAACTATTTCTATTCAGAATTTATCTGCGAGATGAGAAGAAATTAATTGGCGACGAGAATAAAAACAGCAGCAAATAATTTTGTAGGAAAGCAGGAAGGACTCACGCAGCCGTATGCCGGTATCTCGTTGAAGCAAAAGGGGATTTGAAAAAAGCGTGATCTGACGTTAACGACTCACTGCTTAAATTTTAAGCAGAGTGTTATTCGCATTTTAAATATCAAGATATAGATATTCGCGCGCGTATTCCTACGTGCACCGTTACACACGCTTACAAATGAATATCAAGTTTTTATGAGTGCCAACTGATATCGGATCGATACATCGCAGTTAGTCAGATGAAATACTGAGATGGGAATACAGACGAAACAAAAGTGAATGATGCTGTGAAGAACTAGCTGATGTAGAAGAATACGTAATAGTGCGTAGTCTGTCTGCCTATATTTTAAGCAGCTTCTTGCATATGAATTTCCACTGATCCGTCGTAACCGGCGTGATCGATAGACGACTACCTTTTTGCAGCACGACCATCTCGGCAAGTTCCGGCGTTTGACGTAATTCTGAAAGCGGTATCAGACGAGTCTTGTCGCGAATACGCACATCGACCAGCATCCAGCGCGGCGTTTCGCGCGTGGCTTTCGGATCGTAATAATGGCTGGACGGATCAAATTGTGTTTCATCCGGATATGCTGTGCTCGCCACTTCTGCCAGGCCGACGATGCCAGGTTCAGCGCAACTGGAATGATAGAAGAACACACCATCGCCCTCAGACATCGCATCGCGCATGAAATTACGCGCCTGATAATTGCGCACACCTGTCCACGCCACCGTGTGATTCGGCGCGGCCAGTGCATCATCGATGCTGACTTCGCCGGGTTCGGACTTCATGAGCCAGTAGCGCATAGGTTTTGTCGGAAAAAGGGGATGAAGCAGAGCGCTAATTATTACAGAAAAAACTGAAAGTAATCTTGCGAGTGCTGCGCTATAAGGAAATTACAAATGCGCCGGACATAAAAAAACGGCTGCATTTTCATGCAACCGTTTATACATCTAGTCCCGCCAGTGCCGCTTTGCCGGCATCCTGAACCAAGAGGTTCAAGTTGGCCACAGTTAGTTCAACTTCGGGTTCATCGAGCTAGCGACGCGCACTCCCATCGAACAAAATTCCGCAGCCGCTGCGCATAAATGGTTCAAGGAATTATGGCAATGGCGAACACGGCAGGAGCACTTAGTTTACTCCAAACTTGCAGCGAGTAGAAGATTTACTGAAGATTTAAAACAGTTTTTCTTGTGGAGCGAGAGCGCTGTCTAGTGTCTCGTGCATCGCAGCGATGGATTGCTTGACCTCAGACATGGACATATCCGACAAAGGGCCTTCCGGTGACTTGGTTGCGAGCAACTCAGCAGTCACCCCTAGCGCCGCCATTACAGCGATCCTGTCGTTGCCCTTCAACTTGCCAGCGTCGCGAATCGCGCACATTTTGTTATCGAGGTAAGTGACCGCTTCTTGCAAAGCGCCCTCTTCGCCTTCTTTGCACGCCAATTTATAAGACTGCCCCATGATCGATACGTCGAGCTGGATCATGCTGCTTCCTCATCTTGTACTGGGGTTGGAATACTTTCGAGCAAGGCCGCAACACGTTCGTGCGCTTCTTGCATGCGACGTGCCAAATCAGCGTTCTCGGCAGCGAGCGCCACCGATTTGAGGCGCAAATCTGCATTTTCGCTGCGCAAGGCTTGCGTCAACTCAGCCAGTTGGCTGATTTTTTCGGAAAGTTTATTGAAGTCGGAAATCATCCCGCCACTATAGAGGCGCATGTTAATGGCAGTCAATAGATAGCGTGGATAGAGCGGGCGTTTTTCGCAATAGCCTGTAAATTTAGCGCGTCGGGTGCGGCAATAAGGCCACGACAGTCCGCTTCCTTGCCAAAATTACACGCGAATTCCATTCTGAAGAATCGCGTTTGTAGTCATCACATTTCCGTCAGGTGGCCATCGACGGTAATCAGGCCGCTGCGAATACGCACGTCCGGGAAAACCTGTTGCGCCGCAGCCCGGTAGCGCGCCAGTTGCTCGGCATAGTCCGCACGTTCGCTATCAAACAAATTGCGTTTGTAATCCAGTATCCACAACTCGTCATCAAACATCACGACGCGATCGAAGCGAGCGACGCCAGCACTGGTTTGTACTTCCATCTCGTTACGTGCGAATCGATGCAGTGCAGGATCGAAGAAATGCGCCAGCTCAGCTTGCGCCAGAATAGTCGCCGCCTGCGCACTGACGGCGATCGCAATCTCGTGCGAACACGGCAACCATCTGGCGATCTGTTCAGGCGCATGCATGTTGATAGGCCATGCGTTCGCCGGCGTCAGTCGCTCCATCAATGCGTGCAGCGCGATGCCTTCTTCGATTTCAGCATTAGAAAACGTTTCTGGCAATTCCACTTGCGGCGCTGGCAAAGCTGGTGGATTAAATATAGCCAGCGAAAAATCAGCTTCTTGCGTCGCGGTGAAGGTCGGCAACGAGGTATGCAGTTCTATCTGTTGCGCGCCGTGGAAACGCGAATACCAGCGCCCTTCTGCTACGCCATTCGCTGTCGAACTACGTGGATCAGCGACACCGCTGATGATCAACAACTTCTCCGCGCGCGTGGCGGCGACGTAGAGCAAATTCCAGTCTTCCTGCACCTTGAGTTTTTCTTCTTCGGCGAACAACGCATCACGTGCCGCACCACGTTCGGACTGACGGCCAAACACAGAAAAATGGATGGGCGCATCTTGATCTTGCGGCCATTCGCACAGCACGCCGAAATCATCGCGCGCACCGTCGCTGTGATTCGCGTCCAGCAACACCACGATGGGCGCTTCCAGACCTTTCGCGCCGTGAATCGTCAGGATGCGTACTGCATCCAGCGCCGCGTCGATATCAGCTTCATCCGGCGCATCGCTTTCGGCGGATTTTTGCAAGCGACGTAAAGCGTCTATGAATTTTGGCAAACTCGGATAACGTCCCGCATCCAGATTCAAAGCCAATTCAGTGAAGGCTTCTATATTGCCCAAGACCTGCCCGCGTACCAGCGGCGATGCAGTTTGCGCATAACGTGCGATCACATCGCCGTCATGCAAAATGCGATCGAGCAAATCGTGCACCGGCAAACTTGGCGCGAGTTGTAACCATTTATCCAGCAAGCGCACAGCGCGCTGCAATGCAGGTGAAAGTTCAGAGGCTGCATCTTCTTGTGAAGTCTGATGCAGGCGCGACCACCACGTTCTTTCAGCCCGCAACGCCAACGCAATCAAGTCCTCGTCACTTGCACCCATGATCGATGATTTGAGTACATGCGCCAGCGCCAGATTGTCATGTGGCGTGATGAGGAAAGTCAGCAAAGCAATCAAGTCGGCGACTTCCAGCGACTCCAGCAAACCGCCACGCTTGTCTGATGCAAATGGAATACCGGCTTCGCGCAATGCGGATTCATAAGCGCGTAAATGCGTACGCTTCTTGACCAGCAACATGACGTCAGACCAGCGCTCGCTTTTCAATTCTGTACGAGCTTGCAGAATCGCTTGCGCGACGGCGCGGCCTTCTTCTAGTCTACGTGCGTCTTCTTCTTCCTCGCGTGGTGTGGTCAATGGGTCGCGTAATTGCGCAGGCGACCACACAACTTTTTCAGCTTTCTCTTGCCGCAACAAGGGCAATTGCCACACTGCGCCGCGCTCGTTTTCCAGCGTGGTTTGCGCTTGATAAATCGGGTTCGCAACAAAGCTGGCATTCATGACTTCCACGATCGCCAGCGCATTACGACGTGTCTGATTGGTACGCAGGAAGTCAGCGCCTTGCGCCATCAAGGTTTCTTTTGCGGCAGAAAACACGCGCGGTTCGGCGCGACGGAAACGATAGATCGATTGCTTGGGATCGCCAACCACAAACATACTCGGCTTGTCGGCATCATCGCCATACGCGCTCAGCCAGGCTTGCACGATGCTCCATTGCAGCGGATTAGTATCCTGGAATTCATCCAGCAATACATGCCGGTAACGCGCATCGAGACGGCTTTGTAAATATGCCGCATGTTCTTCATTCGTCAGCAAGCGATACGCCTGCCATTCGAGATCGGAAAAATCAAATACGCGCTGCTCGGCTTTCACGCCTTGATAGGTTTCCAGGTAAGCCGCACCGACTGTAAACAAGGCGCGATTCAGCGCGATAACTTGCGGCTCCATGCTGCGTCGCAAAACAGTTTTCAGTACGTCGCCTACGCTTTCAAACTCGACTTCGAATGCGTATACGCCATCCTCGCCGAGATTTTCCAGCAAGGCTTTGGTCAAATCCTTGGTTGCACGATTCTTGCGGAACTTGCCGCTGCCATCGAAGAATTCATGCGTCAGTGCCGCGAAATTTTCCTGCGATGCGCCTTCGGTCAGGGCTTTCTCGATTGCGCTTGCGCGCTCCTGATTAACCGCGGTTCCTTTGCCTAACAGCCAGGCAATTTGTCCTATACGCGCGACAGTTTTCTTATCACCCCACAAGGACAAACGCGCATCGAATTCGCCGTCTGTACCGCATAATTCTGTCAGCCAATCTATAGGTTCACCACTTTGCGCCGACGCCCACCATTCGGCACGCTTCGCGATGAAGGCATTCAACAGATTGCGCGTGTTCCAGTCGCCGACTTGCGCATACAAGGCAATCAGCGCTTCTTTGACTTCGTGATTGTCGGCCTCATTCACAGCCTGCATGAAGCGGCTGTACGCATCCGACAGCAATTCGCCGGTCGCCTCAGTCAATGCATAACCGTGCGGCACGCCGGAAGCGAGTGGCGCGATCTGAATCAGGCGCGCAAACCAGCTGTGAAAAGTATCGATCGATAGCGATTGTGGACTGCGCAACACGCGCTCATACAAGGCACGTGCGATCGGTAACATCGCTGCTAACTCGTGTTCTGCCACTCCGCGTTCGCGCAGTAACTGCAGCACTTCATCATCCGGCTTCAAGCTCAACTCATGCAGCAATTGCATCAGGCGCTCGCGCATTTCCTGCGCGGCCTTACGGGTAAACGTAATCGCCAGAATTGCGGCGGGTTCGGTACCGGACAATAGCAAGCGCAATACGCGCGCTACCAGCAACCAGGTCTTGCCGCTGCCGGCGCAAGCTTCGACAACGACCGAGCGCGATGGATCGCAAGCGATGGCGACGAAGCGTGCAGCATCGGCATGTGCGCCATTAATTTCATAGGCGCGCGGCGTCATTGCCGGATTGATTTCTTCACTATCCATACGCGGTGCCACGTCATCCATACTCATCACCACGCTCCCTTGCGACACAAGCCACGTACATCGCAATATTGGCAAACCGGTTCCGGCCCGGTTGCTGGCAAAGGCGCGCCATGTGCGATCGCCTGCATGTTATGAATAATTTGCTCGGCCAAAGTCTGCTGCCATGTTTCAAATTGCGGCGCTTCGACTTCCTTGATCTTGTCCTTGGTCGCTTCCAGCGGAATATATAAAGCAGCGCTCAGCGGTGTGTCAGATAACAAACCATAAAACGGCAATTGATGATCTTCGCCGTGTTTGAGTTTGTCGCGCAATGCAAGTTGATTGGTGCTTTTGTAA
This sequence comes from Herminiimonas sp., assembly GCF_030655415.1. The sequence continues at coordinate 83,095 of NZ_JAURVN010000009.1, forward strand.
TCGAGCACGACGCGTTCGCCGTTTGTATTTTCATCCATGCGATCGACGCGACCATGCAAAATAATTTCGCCATCAGCCCAGCGCAAAACTTTCTCGAATTTTTCTTCGCTCAATACAAAATGCCAGCCTTGGCTTTCACGTTCAGCTATCCAATCCAGATAAGCGGGCATGGCTTTTTGCCAGCGCGCGTAATAGCCCAGTGCTGCTGCACTTTTATCGAGTTCATTCGCAAAGACTTGATCCGAAATCTGCTGCAACAATATGGCTTGCTCCCCCGACGAAACTGAACGTTCATGCAAACCTTGATGGAACTGCGCGAGAATTTGATGCAACCAATCGCCGTAATCGCGCTTCTCCGGCATATCCGATAATTCATCGATGCCGGATAACCCCAGCATGCGGGTTGCAAAAAATTGATAAGGGCAAGCGACCAGGCTGTTGTAACCACTAGCCGATAATTTTTTCGGCACGAGCTGTGCTGCGCTCGGTGCTGGCATGAATGCCGGCACAGGTTGCAAAGTGCGTGGCGCAATCTGTACGTCATGCGTGGCGATGGGCGCAACACCGGCGCGCGCCAGACATAATTCCAAACGTTCTATCCACGGGCTAACCGGATTCGGCTCGCCGTTTTTATGCGCCTGCCAAGACATCACCACGCAATCGTTAGCCGATAATAATTCGGTGACATCACGCAATTGCTGACGTTGTCGGCTTTCACGCGTAGCCAGGCCAAGTTCGCGGCGCACGACGTTGGCGAAGAACAGGGTTTCCGTTGGTTGCGATGGTAAATGCTCAGCATCCGCACCAACCATCAACACTGCATCAAAGGCGCGCAAACGTGCGCCGTTCAACGGCAACATGACGACGCGTTTATCGAGATTGAGTTGGACGAAAGCTTTCGCTTCCAGTTGTAGATTCAAGAAGGCGCGCCATTCCGAAAATGAAAACGTGTGACCGACTTGTAAGCAATCCTGCGAAATATCCTGCAGTAACTGAATCAATTGAGAGCCAGCGGCATCAGCCTGCAAAGCGGCACGCATGCCGATTGCATCCAGCGTTTGATTAGTCGCAGTGATCCAGTCGCATAAAGTTTTGCGACCGGCAAAACCACTGGCCTGCTGCGCCAGCAACTTGATCATTCTTTGCGCTTGTGGAATCGCGGTCAATGCATTGGCTGCCGCGTCCCATCCGCTCAGTACATTGGCGCGGCGCAAAGCTATTTCACTTTGCATAACCAGATCGGCTTTGTCTTCCATTGCGGCGAAGACAAATGGCGATTTCAGAAAATCCAGCAGACCAACAGTTTCGGCACGCGCGGCAACCAGCTCCAGCCAGGCTGCGATTGCGGAAGCGGCGCGCGTGGTGGATAACTTCCAACCGGTTTCATCGGCGACAACTATTTGCGCTCGCTCCAGCAATGCGCGTATGCGACGTGCGACGACGCGATCTTGCGCGACGATGGCGAGATTGGTTTTACCTTGTTGCAGCCAATCGATAATGGTTTGCGCACCGGCCTTGGCCTCGGCTTCCAGATTTTGCGCTGAATATAATCTCAACGCGGTTGGTGTCGCCACGTTCAAGCGATCTAGCAAGTCATCAAAGAACGGCTCTGGAATATCGTCGGCGATCAGCATTTCCGGCCAGGCTGCGGCATACGTACTATTAATAGTGTGCGTGTGCCAATCCAGCGTCATCACGGCCACCGATTGCCGCGCGCCATAAGCATCCAGAAAAGCCTGTTCCATTGCATCCGGTGCTACCGGGCTGATCCAAAACAGTGGCAAATGCGCTTGCTGCGCGATGCGCATCATTTGTGAATAGCGCGTGACGATCGCATCGTTGGCGTCGAGCTGACTCTTCCAGATCGTCCACACCAGTTGTGTTTCATCCGATAACAGATTGCGCGCGACGGGCGACAATTGTTCTAGCGCAGCTTGCCAGCGTGCGTCGGCTGCATCGGGCGACGCTTTCAACGATGGCAACATCGCTTGCGTCAACTCATCCGACAGCGTGAGAAGAATTTCCGCCAGCGGCAGCAAATCGGTATTGCGTCGCGCACTGAATAATTTTTTCAACCAAGCGTGTTGCCGCAAATCTGCGTACAAGGACATCAAGCGTTCGCTGGCAGCCGTTGCCGATACCTCGGCGACCGGCGGCAGCAGGCGTATATATTCAGATAAAGAAGTAATTGTTGGCGGGATGAAAGCGCCGCCTATCTGGCGCGCCAATGCGTTTTTCAACAACTGTATATGTGCAAAGGTTGATACAAGCACGCGCACGCCCGACAAATCATTCGCGGCCAGATTGCCGGCTTCTCGATCCTCCGTTCGCAACTCGCTTTGCAACAATTCGCGCGCGGCATCATCCCAAAAGGCTGCGGAAGGCGGAATCAGGATGGTGGCGCTAGACGGCATCAAGGTGTGGGTGTGAGGTAACAAGACAGGGAAAACATGGTGCAAGGCTGATCAGTTTTGCATTTTATGCGAGCCGGCGTGAAATTTTATGCGCAATGCCACACTTTTTATAAAATAGGTTATGATTTGGCCAGACCCCGCCTGATTACCTCTTGCCGCACCTTCAAAACTTGAATTAAATCGCAACGTCTCCATCTTCGTTTTAGTACCCGGAGGCGCTGCAGGTAAACACCGACAAGAACGGTTGTCATCAAGGCGCTGATTTATTCTATTCTCCTCAAACCGAGGCATACATGAGCGAAAACATCAAACATATTACCGACGCGTCTTTTGATACAGACGTATTGAAATCCGACACACCTGTTCTGGTCGACTTCTGGGCAGAGTGGTGCGGTCCGTGCAAAATGATTGCACCGATCCTGGAAGACGTTGCCAAGGAATACGCAGGCAAAATTCAGATCGCGAAAATGGACGTGGACGCTAATCAAGCGGTTCCAGCCAAATTCGGCATTCGTGGCATTCCAACGCTGATTCTGTTCAAGAACGGCGTACCTGCTGCGCAAAAAGTCGGTGCATTGGCAAAAGGTCAGTTGACCGCCTTCATCGACAGCAACATCTGATATAGAAATTTGCAGCGATGCGCCCGCATCGCTGCATTATTATTACAGCACCCAACTTCACCACGTAGTTCACTCCCCCACCTTTTTATATCCCATCCCGGGACACTCAAATACTATGCATTTATCCGAATTAAAGGCGTTACACGTCTCAGCACTGCTAGAAATGGCAATCAGCCTGGACATCGACAACGCCGCGCGCTTGCGCAAACAAGAACTGATGTTCGCAATTCTCAAGAAACGCGCGAAATCAGGAGAGCAAATTTTTGGCGATGGCGCCCTCGAAGTATTGCCTGACGGCTTTGGCTTCCTGCGCTCGCCCGACGCCAGCTACATGGCCTCCACCGACGACATTTATATTTCGCCTTCTCAAATCCGCCGCTTCAATTTGCACACCGGCGATTCGATCGAGGGCGAAGTTCGCACACCAAAAGATGGCGAACGCTACTTTGCATTGGTCAAAGTTGACAAGGTCAACGGTGAACCACCAGAAGCATCGAAACACCGCATTCTGTTTGAAAATCTGACGCCTCTGCATCCGAACAAGCCTTTGCTGCTTGAACGTGAAATGCGCGGCGAAGAAAACATCACCGGCCGCATCATCGATTTGATCGCGCCTATCGGCAAAGGCCAACGCGGCCTGCTGGTTGCGTCGCCGAAATCCGGTAAATCCGTCATCCTGCAACACATCGCCCACGCGATCACCACCAATCATCCAGATGTCGTGATGATCGTCTTGCTGATCGACGAACGTCCGGAAGAAGTAACCGAGATGCAGCGTTCGGTACGCGGCGAAGTGGTCGCATCGACTTTCGATGAACCAGCTACACGTCATGTCCAAGTCGCTGAAATGGTGCTGGAAAAAGCCAAGCGTCTGGTTGAAATGAAAAAAGACGTTGTGATTTTGCTCGACTCGATCACTCGTCTGGCACGCGCCTACAACACCGTGATCCCAGCCTCAGGCAAAGTGTTGACCGGTGGTGTAGATGCCAATGCATTGCAACGCCCTAAACGTTTCTTCGGTGCTGCACGTAACATCGAAGAAGGCGGTTCGCTGACCATCATCGCAACCGCACTGATCGAAACCGGCAGCCGTATGGATGACGTGATCTTTGAAGAATTCAAAGGTACCGGCAATATGGAAGTCCATCTCGAACGCCGTCTGGCCGAGAAACGCGTCTACCCTGCGATCAACCTGAACAAATCCGGCACACGTCGTGAAGAGTTGCTGATCAAACCGGATCAACTGCAAAAGATCTGGGTCTTGCGCAAACTCTTGTACGGCATGGACGAAATCGAAGCGATGGAATTCATCCTCGACAAGATGAAGGCGACCAAAAACAACGCCGAATTCTTCGACATGATGCGTCGCGGTAATTCTTAATTTGCCGAATCGTATGTGAAGTTTTTCAGCCGACAAGGCTGAAATCAAAAAGCCCGTTTTCCTTGCATGCTCTGCAAAAGAAAACGGCTTTTTTAATGGTCTGCTTGAATAGAATGATTAATCGATGTTTTTAATACAGTGAAGTTAATACCGTGAATTCTTAATTGATCCAGCAATAATCAGCCAGGCAAACGTAAATTCAATCGCACTGACAGCAAACGCATTACCGAAGTCACAGCGACGCTGGCAATCAAAGCCACGGCTGAAGACACGTTCAATAATTCCAAGCCTAGATAAACCCAGCAACCAACAAAGGAACAAGTCGCATAAAGTTGGCCGCGCCTGAACACCATCGGGATTTCATTACACAATACATCGCGCAATACGCCGCCAAAAACACCAGTCGTCACACCCATCATCGCGCAGATAAAAATCGGCATCTCCGACTCCAGCGCCATCGAAGTACCCACTGCGCTGAACAATCCCAGACCGAAGGCATCGGCCACCACAATCGTCTTTTCGGCCACTGCCGAACGCAAATGCGTGAAAAACGGCCACGCCACCAGCGCCAGTACAAAGACCAGAATCGCGTATTCTTGGTGTTCAACCCAAAACAGTGGCCGCCTGTCCAGCAACATGTCGCGCAAAGTGCCGCCGCCGAATGCGGTGATAAACGCCACGATAAACACGCCGACCAAGTCCATTTCCTTACGCCGCGCCTCGATAAAACCGGAGCAGGCAAAGGCGATAATGCCGCAGGCTTCTACCGCCTGCAGCAACGTACTCATGCCATCTTGCAAACCAATTGCCACAACGACTCCTTAAGATGCCCTGATAATTCCATAATTCCATAATGACAGCAGCGGCAACGATATCAGCAAACTTGCTACAAACCCATGATTTAATTGAATTTTCAATGTATAATCTTCGGCTCGTTCCAACCTCGGCAAGTGATAGGCAATCGGGTCAAGAAGCAGCACGACCGACGAAGTGTCCATTGGCTACCAAACTATTTAAGGCAAATCATGAAAGATGGCATTCACCCGGATTACCGCGACGTTGTGTTCCACGACGTTTCAATCGATTTCAAATTCATCACACGTTCGACTGTTCAAACACGTGAAAAAATTGAATTTGAAGGCGCAGAATACCCACTGGTAAAGATCGAGGTTTCTTCGGAATCCCACCCGTTCTACACCGGTAAACACAAAATCGTCGATACCGCAGGTCGCGTGGATAAATTCCGCAAGAAGTTCGGTACCGTTGGTTCCAAAACATCCGTGGCCGAATAATTTCGTCACCGTGTTTCAAAAAAGGCAGCTACGGCTGCCTTTTTTGTTTCTATCGCTACGAGTACAGATTTTTTCCGGCACAATAGCGCCGAACCGAATAAAAATAACTATCCTTCATGAAGCCAGTCCGCCTTCCCGCCTCCGCTACGCACGCTCTCCCGCGCTGGGCGCTGTTCGCACTCTGTCTGCTATACATCCTGCCCGGCTTGATCGGCCGCGATCCGTGGAAGCCGGATGACGCTGCCGGCTTCGGCATCATGTGGACCATGGCCAACGGCTCATGGCTCGACTGGTTGTCACCGCACATCGTTGGCTTACCTATGCCGGATGAAGGCCCGCTGGCATTCTGGTTAGGCGCCATCTGCATCAAACTGTTTGGCTGGCTGCTCGGCGATCCACTGGCTGCGCGCGTCGCGCCTATCTGTTTCTTCCTGCTGGGTTCACTGTCAGTCTGGTACACCACTTACCTGCTGGGTCGCAGACCTGAAGCACAACCGTTGAAGCTCGCCTTTGGCGGCCAACCTGAACCACGCGACTTTGGCCGCACACTGGCTGACGGCGCACTGTTGATTTATCTCGGCTGCTTGGGCTTGCTGGTACATAGCCACGGCACTACTTCAGAAGCCTTGCAAGTATCCTTGGTCGCCTTCTCGCTTTACACCGCTACGCGTTTGTTTGAATCGCACTCGACCAGAAGCGCCATCGCTTTCGGCCTTGTACTCGGCTTGTTGATCCTGTCGCGCGGCTGGGTTGTACCGCTCGCCATTTGGGTCGGAGTGGTAGCACTCGCCTCTGCGCGCGAACGCGCCATCCTGCTACGCTTGATGCTGGTCGTATTGCCACTGGCAGCAGCAGTTGCAGGCGCATGGGTATTCGTGAACCAACAGGTACAACCGTTCGGCACAACGCCGACCGACGCATGGATGGCATGGAATTATCGTCAAATCGGCGCACCGACTTTGCCGACCTTGCAGTACTTTTTCAAAAACGCGATCTGGTTTGCGTGGCCTGCGTGGCCGTTCGCAATCTGGGCAGTTTATGCATGGCGTCGTCAGCATGAAGCGTTGCACATTACGCTGCCGCTGACATTTTTCGGCGTGCTGGTATTGATTGCATTTTTGAATCCGCATGGCGAAGAAGCGATCCTGTTACCGCTGCTGCCTATGCTCGCCATCCTCGCAGCATTCGGCTTGCCAACCATGAAACGCGGCGCTATCAATGCCGTCGATTGGTTCTCGGTCATGATGCTGAGTACTTGCGCAACCTTCATCTGGCTGGGCTGGATTGCCAAACAAACCGGCTGGCCGGCACAGATTGCAAAGAACGCCTTCAAAATTGCGCCGGGCTTCAAACCTGAATTCAGTCTGATCACTTTCTTGATCGCCGCCGCCGCATCAGCCGGCTGGATCTGGATCGTGTACTGGCGCATCTCGCGCCGCCCATCAGTACTGTGGCGCGCAGTCGTGCTGTCATCCGGCGGTATTATTCTGTGCTGGCTCTTGCTGATGACGCTGTGGCTACCATGGGGAAATTACATCAAGAGCTACGCAAGTGTGGCGCGTCAACTTGATACGGTGCTGCCGACGGTCAAGCGCTGCGTCGCCACCAATGTCGGCCCATCGCAACGCGCGTCGTTTGCCTACTTCGGAGAAATCCAGTTTGCGCAGTTTGACGACAAGAACTGCGACTACCTGCTATTGCAAGACAACCATCGCGGCAACGACAGCGCACCTAATTTGACGCGCAACAACCAGCAATGGAAACTCATCTGGCAAGGCCGCCGTCCAGCGGACAGAGAAGAGCGCTTCCGTCTGTATCGCCGCGTTTATTCAACGGCCGCCGAGCAAGAATGACGCGCCGTCGTCAGTGATGGCACTGCGTCATAGTTGAAGTAAAAATAAGATGGATGGCTAGGCGATTATGTTGGGTAATTTCGCTAATCAAGCAATATGAGTCTTGCTCAAATCAGCAAATTAACGCATAATGCTCAGCTTGCGTTGCCGAGATGGCGGAACAGGTAGACGCACGGGACTCAAAATCCCGCGCCGCAAGGCGTGCCGGTTCGATTCCGGCTCTCGGCACCAAAATTGAATACGCACCTTCGGGTGCGTTTTTCATTTCATATCAAGAACTTAAAGTACGACTAAGTACTTCCAACACCCCTTCTTAGTACCCTTCCCATTTGTCCTGGATTGTCCTGATTGACTCAAATCAGAACAATGTTTTGTCCTGATTTGTCCTGGCACGATCTCATTGTATTCAATTGAGTACAGAAAAGTACCAGTGAATGCAGATTAGTATTTGTCGCTCCGCAAAAAATAATGCAAAATCGCGTCAAGCACAGCGGAAAAAGAGCCACAATCATCACAGAGAAGCGGAGCTCTATGGTGTATGCGACGCTGTGAGGATGGGTCTGGTGTAGGCTGCAGCAACGAGGTCTACCATTTCTGGCTAGGGCGAAGAGCCAAGCAACCGGACCAATCACAAAAAAATGTGCAGTTATCGAGACCCTGCCCCTCTTTTTTTGCGATCTGACACGTATCCAAGGTCTCACGACCGGCCAGGATTCTAATCAAATGGCTAGCCATAACGAGCTAGCAAAGGCTGCCGCGCTCTCATTATTCGTGTCCATTTTCTGGACGCGAGGACGGAGATCGCATGCACGCACCAAATCATCCTGTAGTTAATGGGAAAACAAACCTACCTTCTCGTCGCACTGCCATCAACGAGAGCATCCATAGCGAAATCGGATTTGCTGCACCAGCACCGACCGCCTTACATCATCCTCAATCTTTTTTCACCAGATCTTCTGTCGATCAACGCATCTATGCAGCCAATGGTGGAGCTGAGCTGATACCGATAACACTGCTTCCACGATTTATTCATCTTCAATACCAGTCCATAAAAAATTTAATTTCACGAGGAGAATTTCCACTTCCTGTCGTTAAATTCGCTGGTCGTAATTACGTAAAAACAGAAACACTGGTTAGATTCCTCGAAAGCTGCGAGAGAGGGGAAGTTGCGCCAGTCCGACGCAGTGGTAGAAAATCAAATCGAGAACGTCTGGAGGCCAAGCAAGTAGAGGTCGCGAAATGATAATTGGTGAAATCAACAGCACCTACACAACCCAGCAAAGGGATATGTTTGAATCAGGTCTGCTTGCTGAAATCGGAGCAAATGCATTTACTGCATGGTCAATCATTAAATATCATGCTGATTACAAAACAGGCGAGGCCTATCCAGGCCTCCGCTCAATTGCTGGGAAAATGAACATATCAAAGCAAACCGCAATGCGAGCGCTGGAGACGCTAGAAAATGCACACCTATTGCGGGTCGTAGCGCCAGATGTCTTTAAAAAGAAGGGCAAAACGTATATAGCTAGGGAGCGCTTAACCGTGAAACTAGGTAAGCACGTGTTATGCACCATAGTCGTTGACTACGTCCCTCTCAAACTCAAGGCGCAGATAAAAAAGATAAATACTGCACTACAAACAGGGGAACATGATCCTGACGCTTGGGCCCAGGTAGAAATAATTCCTGGCGACGGTTTCATCTGGGATGAAAAGAGTAAAACTTTAAAGGCATCGATCCGGGCTTTAGATTTTCCAGTGCCGGAGCAAGAAGCTAGCACCGAGACTCAGGATCTATTACGTAAGATTGCCCCCAATATGTCCCAAAAATTCATGCGTAAAAATTAGGCTCGTATGTTCCAAATGGAGAGGCTTTGTATGTTCCACCCACGGAACATACAAAAGACGGCTGCTTATGTTCCATGTGTGGAACATAACAAGGTTTTATATTTAAAAACAATAAAAGCCAGTATGGGGATAAGTATTTAGATGGCTACGCGCCGCCGGTCGGCGTCGGCGCTCGCCATGACAGGCAGTGGTGCCACTTCGTGGCATCCGACCATGCGGCAGTGTCTACGCGCTACGCGCTCGCACTGTCGCCCCTCGTTGGGGGCGATCGGACTCAAATCGCCACTACTGCGATAAAGTAGCCGAGTTCAAAGCAGGCATTCATATCAGTAGCGACTTAGATGATTTAACGACCGGACTGCGTGAAGCAGTCATTCATATGGACTTGTATGCCCATGAATTTCTGCCTGCATCATTTCAGCAGCCCTCTCGAAGGAAAGTGCAGCTTCATTGAGGGTAAAAGAGACTATTCCAGCTCTTTCTCTTCGGAAGTCGTTACTCCACTTTATTTTTTCATTTTTAACTGCTGCATCAATCAATCTGATTGCGGTAGCGAGCCGGTCAAGTCCGCCAGCGACCTTATAGGCGCAACCATTCGGTAAAGGGGCAAGAAGCGCCAATTCGCTAGGATCCCAGCTAGGCTGCTCTTTCAAGACAACCAAACTATCAAAAAAATGATTAGGTGAGCCATCTATTTTATGAATTGAGTCAAATGTCGCAACGAGCTTTTTCAGATCCGAAGAAATAGAAGCAATCCGAAACGTAATAGAGGCTGCTGAGACTTTTGCTATAACAAGTGCTTCTGCATTACGTCTCCGCTGGTCTCTTCTCGAAATCCAAATCGCCGCACCTATAGCCGTTATGGAACCAATCGCCTGCACCCAAACAGCCCAACCGTCGCCATCAATTTGAGCCCAATCGATCCAGGTGTATCCCGCTAAGCTTGCTGCTGCCATGAGCATAATGACGCCGTATGTGTAAAGCGCACGTTCCATTTTTCTTATTCCCGGTGGTAAGAGGTATATTCAACCGACTTGCAAACGACTTTTCGTGCTGTGTCGCGAATCTATCGCATTGAAACTTCCAACTTTTTAATATATTCATCTATGTGCTTAGCAAAAAGAGTGAGGGCAAATCGCCCTCCCCAACTCGCCGGAGCTGAATAAAAAGAGATGCCAGGCTGACTAGCTTCTTCTCGTAGGATCGCGACACTTTCCATCAGCCCTTCAATTTCTGATTCAAGGTAAAAGTAAGTGGCCAGATCACTCGGTGCTAGGTTGTTCAGCACGGCATCCACTCGGTGCAGTTTGTTTAATAACGATCGGTGTTGATCTGTAAGGGTCTCGATTGCATCACGTACCTCACTCCAGTCATCGGGTGTAAGTGGGTCAGGCTCCTTATCATTTTCGGCGTGGTCATCACGGTCTACAGGATAGCCATAAACTCCTCGCAATTCATCGAGAAAAAAAGCTATGGGGCGCACCATTTCGAGTACTAATGCAGTAGCTTTTCGTTGCTGTTCTTTTGAGGATCTTTCAGCGACCCACAAAGCACCGGCGACAGCCATAACGGCGCCGAGCGCCGAGCCCCACAACGTAGCCGCCGCATCCGGTATTACCCCACCTAAAATTGGTGCCGCAATAGGAAAAGCAAACAGAATGCCGGCCCCGAAGCCGATAATCAACAAGTACCAGTCCGAACGGCCACGCAGAGTAATTTTTTTCAATTCCATCCCCTATTTTGGGGATGGATCGTAGCATGCTCGATTAAATACAAGAAAACACTGCACACCGCTTAATTAGTGAGTGCCTTATTGAGCAGACTCATGTTTAGCTTGTGGACCTAGGGACTGGCTACATACACGCCAGAAGAAAATCGCATGCAGAAACCTATGCAATAGAGAGCTTTTGGTGTCAGTCCATCAGTGGCAATAGACTAAGTAAACATAAAGCAGTTAAGCGCCTTATGCTTTGGATTGAGGAATTTTATAAAATTGGGGCAAGCGAAGCGCGTCAGGCCGAAGGCAAACATCGCAAGGGTGCCCTGTGGTCAGGGTGGTGCAACGGCTTAATCGTTGTGCCAGGCTGTCCATAGGGATGCGGGTTCAATGCCTACTGTCGCACTTAGAAATTTTTGGAACTGCACAAGCAGCGTTCTATGAGCGGAACAATCGGCTGCGCCGCTCCGCGAATAAGTACTGCAAATTTTAGATGTCCGAAGCGCGACAGCCTAATCCCTGCACCAATATAATTTGTAAGTGGACAAACGCTCGTCAAGGTTCATCTAACCATTTCAGTTGACTTCGAACTGCAGCCAATAATAGAGAGGATCAAAAATGGGAATGGAACAAAAAATCCGCTCATTGCATTGTCGAATGCAGGCGGGATTAAATTTCCAAAATTTGGATGGTGAAGATGTCGTATTTCTGAAAGATGTCCCCTTTGAATGGGAAGACATTATTGCTAGATGGATTTTAGCTTTGCCAAGCGATCAGACGTCCATGGGGATGCCAGATTGTATCCTTCGTCAACATCCTACTAAAGGGATTGCATTAACGGATGAGGGGTGGACCAACTATATTTCTTGGATGACAAAAGTATTAGATGACGTACTTGCAAAACAAGAAAGCGAAACATTCACTCGTCCTTAATCACTGTGCACTTTATTGATTTTACATGCGCTATCAACTTACTCGTAAAACCTACAATTATGATAAAAAATCAGTTAGGGTTAGTTAGTTTTCCAGTTTTCCTTGTGCTCATCTGCGTAATCATAGGCTCAGTCTTTTTTATATACATGATTGGATCCCTCGCAGTCCAGATTTGGTCTGCTCCCGCCCCGCAGCTACCTAACTTTGAGAAGTTATCGTGGAAGATGGAACGCGAAAAATGGGACCATCCCGAGCGTACACTTGAGACCCCTCAACAGATTGCGCTGACGACAGAGTGGAGTGCCTACCTGAATACTCCAGAAGGCAAGTTATTAAACGTTGTCAAGGCGAAGGGGGATCCGGCACATCAGAAAATGGTGAATTTCTTTTTTGAGTACAACAAAGAAATCTGTAAGACAGTACATTGCGATTGCAATGCGCTCAAGAATTACATAGCAACAAGCGCTCAGAAGCGTAGGCAAGCGCTGATTTCAACGAACAATAGCAATAAAGTGAATAACAATCAGTGGAACTTTTTTAGAGATGATTTCTGGAAAACCAAGCCGAATCTAATCTATCCCCAAGGAGCCTGTCCTGAGACTCCACCGCCAGCAGACGGATTCTCGGATCGACTCAAGCGATTCTGGCCGTTTTGATCTGACGCAAATTTAGCCTGATGATTTAGATTACCTTTAAGCTAAAGCGTGATCGCCATTTCTGGTTGAGTATTTGGATCAACCATAGCCATGAAAAAACGAACCGTATAAAACATGCGCATATTTCTCGACACCGAATTTACCCAGTTGAATTTGAACGATGCCAAGCTCATCTCACTTGGACTTGTCGTCGAAAAATCCTTGGACGAGCTTTACATCGAAGTGTCGCCTCTGCCAACAATAGGCGAATGCAGTGCATTTGTGCGGGACACGGTATTGCCCTTATTAGGCCGTTATCCTGGTGCAGAGTGTCCACAGGACGAAATGCGAAGCCGTATAATTAACTGATTGCAGTCGGTGCGGCATCCAGATGATGAATTATTTGTTCATTTTGACAGTGAATTCGATGAACGGATAATTCGCGCCGCGCTTGATCCAGTACCGAACTGGCTGCAGATTGAACGTATTTCAAGTCGCGACATAAACAAATTGCTACGCCATGAAAATCACGTAAAGGATAGGGTTGGTCGCCCCGAACACTATGCTTTGCACGATGCGCACGCGTTAGCTTACAGTTATCACCCTCGCTTCACGATTCTAGCCGTTGTTAACCCGCTGACACTTTAGCCATGTCGGTTAATCGAATACATCCGCGCCGCGCTCTGGCTTATGTAGCCAAGCAATGAATTGCTGATAGTCATGCCGAGCCAAACTCATTTGGTTTCTCCCCCTTAGTCCTAAAGCTTTGAACACCCTTTTGCGACACCCTGACTCGTACTCTGCAATAGCCGATTACGGCATCTACTTTCGACCTGTTAATGCCCGTCAATATATCTACTTAAACGACTGCTTCGCGCTTCTACTTGACTCCATAGTCAAGCCAAATGGTAGCTGTTGAACCATAGCTACTTCAATCGGAAACAGCCCTGCCACTCAAGGGACGTAGTAAATCTTCGAAAGCAAGTCTTGCATTACGGGCAGCTTGAGTTCGCTCTTACGTTCCAGAAGGAACCGAAGGAACTCGTCGTCCTGCGGCTTGGGAAAATAGTGTGATAGCTGCGAGTCGAATTTCCACGTCTCGTGCCCTACCAGTTTCAACGCGACATAAATTCGTTGGGCGGCATTGTTCGGCGCGTACCCCCATCCCGTGGAAAAAAACATTGCTGATTGCGCCGCCGGCCGGGTGCACAAAATTCGTGCCGGTGCCAATTTCTCATCATCGAACAGTTCATGACGCTCGAAGCCACCGAGGCCATAGATGATTGGCGCGGCAATGGAAGTCGCTCGCGTGGCGGTCGTGACTCCCTTGGCACTCGTTTTGAATGTGTGAAGAGCAAAAAATAATGCCACATCGATGTCATCCGTAACGTCCAAGCCCACGCTTGGAAGGCCATAGTGCTGCGCTGTTGCGAAACCCCACATCCGATAGCGATACGAATTTACGAAATTCAGTAGCTCCCGCTGCGTGCCCGGTTCTCTTATCCGCTCGTGAACATAAAGATCCAGCAATGCGGACCATACGCCGAAGCTGTCCGGGAAGTACAAATCAGTTCTCGCGGCAGAAGGCAGCAAGGACGGTTCATCGACGTCCTCCGCACCATAAAGCCGAAGCAATTCATCCTTAGTGCGCCCTTTTTTCTCCGTCGTGTAGTGGCTTGACTGCCCGCGCCATACACCACGAAAGTTTGGGTCACCTGATTTCACGCTCCCAGCTATGGCGCGAACTTCCTTAATGGAGTGGACCTCAATGACAGGCACTCGGCGGAACGGTACTCGCAAGAATGATCCGTTGGCCAACTCGTCTAGGGGGCCTACTGGCAGATCGTCCGTGCGCCCGTAGACAGCTGCGCCTTGCGCTGGAGTCCAGCTCCAGCAGTTTCCATAAAGTGGATCAACGTATCCTGGTGTTCCTGCGCTCTTGTTGACTTGTCCGATGTCACAAGCAGGGGAAACCCTATCTGCAATCGGATGTACGTTATGTATGTGTGCGAAGAGCTGGTCAACGGAGTGCATCGAGCATCCTCTGGCTGGCCAAACCTGCGGCTCTCAGTGCCGCCGGGTCTACTGGAGAGAGTGTTTGAACATTCACGGCCCTATAAGCGATGTCGATAGTGGACATTCCCGGCGATGCAAATCGTGTTCCAACCTCCAAGCCAAGTGCATAGAAACACGCTGCTTCGATAAAGCTAGGCAGGCAAGCGTCGGCATAGGGTCTATGAAAAATTGTAGGACGTCCTCCCGTCTTCTCTTCAGCTTCGGCAGACATGTCGCGTAAACGCTTGGCGTATTCGTACTTATCCAAATAGAGATCCATGAGGCAGTTCAACGGCGCTCGTATAAGCTCAATCACTGCAGGCTGGTCTCGGATGAGGAATGCTCGCTTGTCGTCCATTATGGGGACCGTACTTACTTGAACAGTGGGCGCGAACCGCAGAGATTGCAAGGCAGTTCCAGTCGCCTCAGTGACCTGTGGATCTAGACAGCGACAAACAGCAACCTTCTGGGACGGCACCACGTATCCATCCATCAAGTATCCAAGCAGGATTGCGAAGATCTGCTCGAACGCAGGTTCTGCATGTTCAAGAGGCATCAGCAACAGGCTCTCGGGCTGGTCGCCCGGAACGGTTCGCGCCTCAAGAATGCGCGCCGCGACCATGACGTCGGCTACGGACGTCCAGGCAGAGAGTTCACCCAATATCTCGGCGCTCCTCGCTTTCGGAAAAAGTTCACTGCTGATCACGCCCCTCCCTCCTTCCAGCGTTCCCACATTACAGCCTCCTGACTATCGGTATAAATAATCCTTGCTCGACGTTCCATGACACACCCCCGCTACTTGCATAACCTTTAGTGTGTTGCATACACTGGGTGAAAGCGCCGCCCAAATCGGGCATTAGGTAGAACAGCGCTTGGCGAAGACAGATTTCAACTCAGCATGTTAAAAAGCATTAACATGAAAATTCGTTTGTTGAAAGCAGGCTTATTCAATCATTTCTTTCACTTGATTCCGCAATTCGTCTTCCGAGGAGAAAGTTTCCACCTTGACTGTGCCATCCACGATGTGAATCTTGAACGAATGATTCGGCTTTGCTGGCACTGTCTTCGAGCCGAATATGAAATATTCGTTAATGGGATCAATTTCAATGTGCGCAGAAATACTCTGAATATTGCTTTTTGCGGCCAGAGAGATCAGTTGATTCGTTAGGAGCCCTTTTTCCTTCTTACGATTGACGTCCTGAGATGCACAGTTGAAGTATTCGATCAAAACGCTTTCAATCACATTCCCCTCTTCTTGCGTTGGAACCTCGTCAATCAACGAATTGGCGACAAGAAAATGCAACCCATGAGAATGGTTCTTGGCATCAGACAAAACTTTGAATAAATTTATGTATATAAAAAAGTCGTTGTCCTCATTCGATACGTTGTAGAGCGTATCTGTAATCCCTCGATGCTCTCGACTCAGAGGCCTGTCCGAAGGATCTTTGGTCATTCCCACATAGTGCACCTCGCTAGTTATTCCTAAATCGATATCAAAGCTCTGAAGAAAGTCATGAATCGAGTAGGTAAAAGAGAGCTCCTCGCTATGTATGAAGCGGATAAAACTGTCTGTAACTTCAACTTCGGGTGTAACTGACTTTTTACTGTTCACATCCAAGATGCTGAGCGCTATCCTGCGACGTTTCTTATCTCGCCCGACTAAAATATTTATGACCAGCTTTTTTCCAAACAACGAATACTTTGGCGGTCGACTTACATCAAAACGAATTTTCGTTCTCGATACAAAAAAGTAGATAAACCGCTTTTCCAGTGTCTCTTCTACATCCCTTCTCAACTCTTTGAGACGAGATGAAATACTATATTTGGTATCCGCAAACTCGGGAGGATTTATTATTAGGTCGTACCAATAGCAGGTGGTTTGTTGCAATGTGATATGCCAATGCTTTTCTGATGCTATGTATGCAGGATTGGCTGCAAGACTATTCAAATATCCACGATTCACTACTGGCTTCCTTATAAAAAATTCCAGCTGGCATTCTGATACATAGTTTCTTTTCTGGTATCCCATAAATGCGGGATATTCCATTTCCTATACCAAAATAGTCGTTAACTTATCAATCGAGAATCAAATAAAAATGACGACTAGTCAGCCGTTACTTTATGTTGATCTACGCGATTTTTTCTATAGAATTCGCTATTAGTTACTTACCGTTTTTTACCTTTTCGGACTGCGGAAGCTCTTTTGGCAAACAAGCCTTGGCAAAGAGTTTGCCAAATTCAGTCAGCTAATAATCTCGACTCCGGTTTGGACGCCATTCGCGGTGACCGGATGTTGATTTCCCGATTGCCAAATACCCGCCAAATTCAAACTATGCAAATGATCGCAGTACATCAGGTAATTTTGCGGGAAGACCAACTTCTCGAGGGGAAATTGATTATCCAACGTCGTACGTACATTGAATGTGTTCTTGTGAGCGTTGAAAACGGAATGCTGTTTAAGTAACCTGTTCTTCTCGTTCAGGTAGAAAAGAACAACTGCCTCATCCGGCGACAGTTGTGCAATAACAGATGCAAATGCAGGATGAGCCTCGCTCACACGTTCCCTGTCGATAGCACGAGCAAGTAGATTGAGAAACAGTTCTGTCAGCAAGTTCTCTTCCTCAAGATACCGCAAGCTCTCGATAATTTTTCCCGTTAGATGCGGATGTGCGGCTATTAGTTGCTCTTCCGGTACTTTCTCGCTTACGCGCTTCAAGTAATGAAGCCATCTGTCGTGCTGTGCCGCCAAGTAATCTATAGGCGCCAGTATGAATCGTGACGCCTTCACCGTATTTCGCGCGGCTTCTCCTATTTCTTTGAATGCTGGTGATGCCAAATCGTCGTATGCCTTTTCTACAGGCAGCACTTTTGCGGCTTGTTCCAACCAGTTCATTTGATGTCCAATCAATAGTTGTGATCAATACCTTTTAGAATTCAACGGATCTATTGGCCGGAACGGTCCCGTAGAAAAGCTCGATCATGGATTTTCATCGAGCTTAGAAGAACAATTGACCTAGATCCATTAAACAAATCGGATTTTGGAATCTCTATAATTGTGTCCGCTTATGGCCGATAGCTAGCGTCTACTTCCGACGAGTCACCACCAAAGCTAATAGCTATATCAAGCGGCGCGCACCAGCGCGTCCGTTTGAATGAATCGTTAGATCTACTCGACAATAGTTGATTCTTCACCAGTCTCTGGATCTTGGCGCCAAACGATAAGTGACAAATTATCGTTTCCCACTAAGGTGAACAAGTCAATGACCTTATCAATATGCATTGAATACAGTCGCTTATCTTTGTCGGTATCCGAAGTGAATAAGATAGCTTCTAAGCTGCCTTCTTCAGTGAACAACGGAGAAAATATGAAGCTGTGAATTATTCTCCCAGAAATGAACCAGATGTCTCGTACCTCACCCCCACCGCTGTCGAAGTCGTACAGTTCATCAAGCTTGTTATTGTTGCGCCAAGTTACTTTTATACCTTTATTCGGATACCAACAAATCGGTAAGCTAATGTGCCTGACGACATCACTGACTTTGACCTGAGTCTCGACGAGTTTTCGAACAGAATAAAAACCAACGAAAATATCTTTTTCCAGCAACACTATCTGCTCTTCAGAAACATTTTCTGCAGCTTTTAGTGATTTGATTCGCTGAGCAGTTTCCAGAAGCGACTGCTTCCAATACCAACTTTCTAAGATCATGATTGGCTCTAACCGTTGAAATGCGCGGCTATAAATTCTTCCGTTGACTCAAGAATCAAAATCGTGGCGCGACAGTTGGGTCTAGTGGTTCTGCATGTTTCATTAAGCAGCTCACTAAAAATCCGGTATTTCAACTTTTAACTGAAGCGAGCCATAATCGACTTGAGGACTTAATACGCCCTTAGGAAAATGCCGATACGTTATGGCTTCAGTTTCAAACACTTTCGCCGAGCCATCAATATACTTGACAGGGAATTGTTCGCTAATGGGCTGCATTACCTTTTCCTTTTCCGGAAATAACACGACATTCCTCCCATTTTCACGCTGAGTCGACCTGAACAAAATCCCATCAAATGGAACTGGATGGACATTAGCTAAATACTCTGCCATCGTTTGAGTGATGAGAGTCGGACTCTTTATCTGGTGTAATCGGCCTAGAGATAAAAGAATGCAATCTCTTTTGTATAGCCAGTCGACGTTGCGACAGAAAATAATCAGGATGGAATACCCCTGGCATTTTCGAAGTACTAGCACGTTCCAATTGTTCAAAGTTTAAAAGTCGAAGTGCCCTTGTTGTCTTCATTTCAATCGTCGCCATCTTCGCACCTATCGAGGGACGCATCTCCGCAAGACATGTCTGAATATCTGTCGCGCAGTAAAGAACTGCTATACCGGCAGCGTGCATCCGTCCACCTCGTCCGTCAGCACTCGGAGACGGTGGTCCAATTTCCAAGACTGGGCTAATGGAAAACTTTTTTAACTCTTCATCATTCTTCGCGATACGTGCACGGTGCAGCGTCAAACCAGCTTTCGTTTTCAATCGAATAGGCATTCTACGATTGCGTGCTCCATGAGTGCTCAGTAAGTCATAATTCTCGAACACAAAAGAGAAAAAGTTTTTAGCTCGGTCGCTGAAAAAACGGCTTGAATACTTTAGATCATTTAGAACTGCATTCCACTCAGGTTCGACATCAATTTCCCAATATCGATTAAGCTCGTAATTAAAACTATCATCATAAAAAGACTCCCCTCCATCTCGAGGATCGTGATCATCAAGCTCATATATTTCAGCCGTTAGCTCATCGTGACAATTTAGATAGGTACCTAGCAAAATTTGCAGAATCGAAGAAAAGTCTTCACCTCGTTGACGATAACTAGGATGATCGTCGTCCGGATGGCCTAAGTAAGGAACTTCCTCACCAAATACGTAAAGATCTCGGAATACTGTATCGATAATTTTTGCTAACTGGCTTAACGAATATGTTCGTCTTTTGCGTATTCGACATTCCACGCAAAACTTCCTTGTGCCATCTTTCAAAATTCTGTCAGCGAGATTAGGCTCAGTTATACAATCTGAACATATGTATGTCACATTTCCCTCTTAATCATTCTTAATTAAGCAAATACCATTTTTTCTAAAAAATCCCTAGGATGGTATTTAGATATCTAATATGGTCGGTAAATCTGCTCGGATTCATCATTGCTGTCATCTAACTCATCATTATCCAGGTCAGTCATATGATTAGCTTCTAATAATGACGATACTGATCGGATTGAATCAATCAATGTATTAGCGTTGATCTGTTCTAGTTCTGCAATCGCAGATTGCAAATCTGTAGAAAGTAAAATTATTTTGGTATTGATTTCATGTGAATGATTTTTTAATTTTGCAAGATACGCCACATTCTCGACTTTTTCAATTTCACGGTTTTTTTCAACACTAGAAGGTCCACCACGTCGCAATATGGCAGTTAGTGCCGTACCGTTGTGGGTGGTTGGCGGGCGATTTATTCCTTGCTTAGAAAGGCTCCTGTGATCAACAATGTAATTGGATCCAGACTCTTGTAGATAAGCGTTTTGCAATTCTGCAAATCGTTGCCTCCATCGATCGACTTCTCGACTTTTTTGATTATCAAGTTCACGAGTTTTTTCGCGAAACCCTCTTGTAGTAAGGCGTCGCGTCGAACATAAAATATGAGCATGATGATTGCGATTATCACCATTCTTACTAGGAGCATGAATAGCGACATCCGCAGCACAACCATGTCGGGCAACAAGTTCTCGTGCGAAATTTAACGCTAGCCGCTTTCGATCGTCTGCGGATAATTCTTCAGGCAATGCTATTTCAAACTCTCTTGCAACAGTAGAATTTTTTCTTGTTTCTGAAATCTCTGCGGCGTTCCAGAGCAAGGCTCTGTTGAACGCCCATTCAGGAGCACACAAAGGTAAAACAAGATCGACCGACTCGATGCCACGCTTGCGTCGATAGTCAAATACCGCCCCAGTGCGATCATCACTGATCAAACATCCTGAACGGTATGCCGCTGCTGCTGTAGCACTCCTGCCAGCCGAACGACTAATTGTCTTTACCGATAAGTGATAAATCGCCATATAAGATTCAGTATTTCCTTTGAATTTTGTCCCAAAGGGACCGCGCGCAAACGAAGTTTGCATAAGTGCGCCCTTACGGGTTCTCGGCTATGAGCAACCTTGGCCTGACGATACCCACGGCCTAAAAAAAACTGAAGTCCTTAACCGTACTCAATTCAGCTATGGCTATTTTTTTCGGCAAAAAAACCGGTATGTTCAACGAGTCAATAACAACCTCACTTAAACATGACTACGATGAATAAAACACTCTCCTCCATCGAAGAACGGATTGATGCGCAGCAGAAAAAATTGGCTCAACTCAAGGCGCAAAAAACGAGACTTGAAACAGTACAAAAAGTCAGAGAAGCGAAGGTTGCGAGGACGGAAGATACGCGCCGAAAAATTCTTCTCGGCGCATTTTTTTTGGAACAAATGCGAAGAGACGCATCGATGGATGCCGACATTCGCAATGGATTGGATAAATGGCTAACACGCCCTGAGGATCGAGTCCTTTTTTCTTTGTCTATGCAAATGGAAAAGTTGCCATAAAGAACATCCATTTGATCAAGAGAGGGCTGATTCTGCAACATGTTGCTTTACTGACATATCGCCGTCTGGCATGATGAGGGACTACCCGCCCGCACAACAAAAAAATGAACCCGAGCGACCTGAAAACGCATAAGCTGGCATTGAAGAATCTGGCATCTATACCGGTATTCAAACCTCAAAAGCGTAATAAATTGCCAAAGCCTTTTAAAGGGCTAGGTGGGCCAAGAATACAATCTACCGGAATGATTGATGTATCAGCCGATCATGTGGTTTTTATGTATTGGAGAGACGGCCAAATACTGACAGACCGATCCTTCTATGCTTACCTATTCTGCCGTTTGGCAAATGGAAACTTGAGTCCTTTGTTTGAGTTCCACTGGCATCCAAGCCACAAAGGGTTTCACTGTAAGACGCCATGTAGAACTATCAACGATTATACGAATCGAACTTTGCCAGGGGCTCCTGAACTTGCTCTGAAAACCAGAGCAAGTGCTGATCCTAAAAACGAAGAAGATCGTAATGAACTTGTCATGAAATTTTGTAACTGGTGCGGAATCTCACTACCAGATAGCGATAAGCAATCGCATTCACTATGGGCATCATGGTAATCAATAGCAATTTAAAGAAAGCGATTTGTTCGCTCTTTGAGGTGCATGCCGATGAAGAAGGCGTGCAGCGTATTGTCACGCCTCTTGAGTATCCCGGTAGCAACGATGTAATTGTTGTTCGAGTACGTCCCTCTGACGATGGATTCACGATTGATGAAAATGGCGAAGCAGCATTTTATGCAAGTCTGAACGGCGGTGATATCGAATCGGAAGCTGTAAGTCGGTGGTCCGAAGAATTATCCATGACATCTCCAGTCACATTTACTGAAGAAGAAACGATTTCGGCATTTGCAAATGACGAGCGTCTTATAGCTCCGTATATTTTCCGCGTTGCCGAAGCCGCACAACAATTGCATGCAATTGCGACTGCCCGAGCTGATCGACAATCCAGCGACTTTAAGGAACGGATTCATCAGATTGTAAAAGCTATCGCGTTAGAGGCAGACCTTCGATGGGAATCCGATGTTGAACTTCCAATTGCTGGTGGCTTGAAAGCGGATCATATTATTGGCACTTCCAAGCCAATTATTATTATTGCTGCTACATCACCAACACGTTTATTGGAAGCAGAAGTCATTTATATGCAGTACCGAGAAGATAAGAAGCCTGGTTATATTCTTGCCGTTGCGGAGAATCAAGGAGTAGTTGGCAAGAAACAATATGAACGCGCGGCTTACTATACAAACAAAACTGTAATTTTCAATGAAGACGCATTCGGAAAATTAATCTCAAATGAGATGACCGGCATCCAGTAGTACCGGTCTTTCCGATTCGCTATCCTAACTTTTGCGCCAACGCACTTGCCCGCAGATTTGTATAACCTCGCAGCATCGATAAGGTTTTATGCCCTGTCTGCGAAGACACTTCCATAATGTCCAGACCCTTTTCAAACATGCGACTTGTCGCTTCTCGGCGGCAGTCGTGTAGTCGAATATTCTCAAGAAAGCCGGAGGCCGGTTTTTGACCGGTTTCTGTGCAATGAATGCGATACCGCTCTTTCGCCTTGTGTATTGCTTTTTCAAAGGCATAGCGAATTGCACGCGTCGTAATTTGAAATAACTCTTGATCGCCAAAAGACTTTCGAAGCTGCGTAACTTTCTCACTTTTGCGCCCTGCTACCAACGGTGCTAAAAGAACCGTTGCACGTGACGAAAGTCCAATGATTCTGTCTTCGCCATTTTTTGTATCAAGTAAATTGGCCGTTCGTGCAACCAGATCAACATCCTTAACGCGTAAACGTAGCAACTCGCCACGACGGCAAGCTGTCTCAATCAGCAATTCAAAAATTGTGAGTAACAGCGGATTACGTGCCTTTGCCAACTCTGCGCGAACGTATTCAAATTCCTCATTTTCAAAACGACGGCTACGCATACGTGCCGGCTTTGGCAGCTCTACCGTTTTAACCGGATTCTGCAGGTCAGTGCACCAGCGCCTGGTAATCGCGATCCGGAATAGATGGCTGACAAGCATCAGGTACTTTCGAATTGTCGTATCGGAGAGCTTACAGCTCTTCAGTTCGCGTTTTAGCCGTTCAATAGCGTCACCATCCGCCAGATAGACGGGAAGGCCAGCAAAGGTCTTTATGCGCCTTAGACGGCCAATTGCATAGGCCTCTTCCTTGTAGCCTTTTTTGCCTGGCGTGACTTCCTCCGCATAACGCTTCAGCAAACTATCGATAGTAAGATTCGTCGCTTTCTTTTTTTCAGCCTTGGCCCGCAGGACTTTTTCCTGATCCTTGTCAGTGGATTTTCCTGCGCGTAGCAGATCTCGGTAAGCGCGTGCCTCTTCAATAGAAAAAAACGTTTCATTGATAAAGGTCTCTCCGACCTTCATCCGAACTCGAAAACTGTAGCCGTCCGATCTAGCCTCAATATTTTTTTCGTTATTTGGCTTAGCTGCAGATTTTTTATGCATTTTCCCACCTCGTTTTGTCCTAATTTGTCCTGCAATTAGAATAAAAAGATGGGGTGATAAGCGGAAGTCCTTACCAGTACTCAGTTTCAAGATATTTTGATGAGGGACTCAAAATCCCGCGCCGCAAGGCGTGCCGGTTCGATTCCGGCTCTCGGCACCAGTAGAACATGCAGTAAGCTTCAAAACAGAAACCCGTATTTAGCGACAAGCTGATGCGGGTTTTTTGTTGTTCGGACACTTCCCGCATGCGCTTCCGGCTCGGTAGTTTAAGCAGCCCGACAACTCCCCTCTTCTCGCAGACTCCTTCCCTTTTGTTGCTTTAAAAAATCTGAATTGTTTCCACAAGTCATTCCCCGGTCATACGGCGTGACTAAAATCCTATCTGCTTCTAAACACAGTTGGCCGCTCCACTTAAGCGACTTCGCGTCCTTATACCTTGGCTAAACACGCTCCAAAACGTCACAAGGCAGGTCGCCCTGCATTACAGGTTCGTGCGAGAAAATTTTGAAAATTGATTTCAACATCATGTCCGTTATCAACCCGCTGCAAGCGCGCACGTCTGCACGAGCGCTTGCGGTAGTCGTGCCGACTATTTCGTTCGATCAGTCGAATGCGCAGGTATTGGAATTGTTCAGTCGGAACCGTGAATTGGTGAGCTTGCCGGTTCTCGAAAATGAACGGCCTATCGGTTTAATCAGCCGCAATATCTTCATGTCACAGATGTCCAAGCCGTACTACCGCGAGTTGTACGAGAAGAAAAACTGTATAGCCTTCATGGATAAGAATCCATTGATTGTCCAGGCAAACACGCAAATAGAAACCCTGGCGGCGCTTGCGGTGGAATCTGGCGACAAGACATTGGCAGACGGTTTTCTGATTGTGGAAGACGAGAGATTTATTGGTTTGGGTTCTGGCCTGGATCTGATGCGCATGATGGTCGATCTTCAGACGGAAAAGAATCTGCAGGTCATGCAAAGCATCGACTACGCCAGTACGATTCAACGCGCAATGATGAGCACGTCACGCAAGGCCATGAGCGCGACGCTGAAAGATGCATGTTTGATTTGGGAGCCTCGCGACGTCGTGGGCGGCGACTTTTATCATTTTGAACGTTTCAAGGATGGCTGGTTTGCGGCTGTCGCCGATTGCACTGGGCATGGTGTGCCGGGCGCTTTCCTGACCCTGATTGCATCGTCTTTATTGTCCCAAGGTCTGGGCAAACTGGGGCCGAAAGATCCTGCGCTGCTGATGAGCGAAGTCAACCGCGGAATGAAGCAGGCACTCGGCCAATATGCCGAGCAGAATCGTTTGTCCGAGTCTGATGACGGCATGGATGCGGCCTTCTTTTGGTTCAATGATGCGACATGCGAACTGACTTGCGCTAACGCAAAAGCACCCTTGTTTATTCTTATGCCGGATCAAAGCGAAGTCCAGACGATAGAAGGAAAGCGGGTGGGAATTGGCTATGTCGACACACCCGATGACATGCAATGGGATAACAAAACATTCGCACTGATGGACGGTGCGATCTTGCTGAGTGCAACGGACGGCATTATCGATCAGATTGGCGGCATGAAAAATATCGCCTTTGGCAAGCAGCGCCTGCGTGATTACATACAGCGGCATCGCGACACGCCTATGCCGGAGCTTGGACAATTATTAATGCTGGAGCAAAAAGCGTATCAAGGATTGCATCGTCGCCGTGATGATTTGACGGTTTTTGGTTTCCGACTGAATGCATCAAAGCAGCAGCAAACAGCAATGTAGGCAGGTTTACAAAGGACGTTGAATCAAGATGGAAAATAAAATTGATATTGAAAAACTGCATATGTCTTGCGAATGCATAGGTCACAACCATGTGATTTTTTACTACATGGGATATTTTTCGCAAAACATCATTGCAGCAATGGCAGATTCAGTGAAGACGCGCGTTGAATACATCGGTGCAGCAAGTCCTACCCGCCGCAAATTGTTTTCGTCGTTTATTGAAATGGCACAGAACATTATCCATTACTCGGCAGATTCGATTGCCACTCACGGTAAAACAGACGCTGAAATGCGCCGAGGTTCGGTATGCATTTCTGTCGAAAACGATCGCTATTACCTGCAATGTTCCAATCTGGTTCATGCAGATATTGCCGATCATTTGCGTGAAAAATTGGAGCATCTGCGCACAATGACCAACGATGAAATTCGCCTGGAGTACAAGGAAACATTGCGCGCAGAAACACCGCAGGAAAGCAAAGGCGCCGGCCTCGGTTTGTTAACCATGGCAAGAGATGCCAGCGAACCGCTGGACTTTGAGTTCATACCCGAAGGGGCAGACGGGAACATGATGTTCTGCCTCAAAGCGACCATCTGATTTAAGTATGCGAACGATATGAGGGGCAGATAGCACCTTCACTGAAAAGACAAAAACATGAACAATCTCTTTATCCCTGCCAGCGCGAGTTCACCAGAAGTGGATTTCCGTTTTGATGAACACCGTTTGCTGTTGAAAGGTGAGGCCTACCCGGAAAACGCAGCAGTTTTCTGGGGTGATGTCATCGCTCCTTTGAACGCCTATCTGGCGCAGGTTGAATCTGGCCAGCAGATCAATATGCAAGTAGCACTTTCATACTTCAATAGCTCCAGTACAAAAATGCTGTTCTCCTTATTTAGCGCCCTGAATGAAAAGGCGCTTGCGGGCAATGTGATTATTCTTGACTGGTACCACGACGAAGATGACGACACGATTTTCGAGTTCGGACAAGAGTTGCATGAAGACTTTCCTGAGTTGACATTCAACGATCATGCAGTGAGGACTTGATGAGCGATAACGATCTGTTCGAAGCGGAAACCCTGGCGTTAAATTCTGCTTACGACGTCATATCGAAGGATGGTGCGTCCAGCGATGAGTACAAATTCGCTTTGGATAATCTAGCAAAAAATTACCACCGTCTGATGCGTGAGACACGTCGTTTGATTGCCCGTAGTGATCGCAAAGAACTGGAACTCAATACTCTCAACCTGAAGTTGCAAACATTAACTTCGGAGTTGGATTACAAAGCGCGACACGACAATCTCACCGGCGTATTAAATCGCGGCGCTATCTTTGATTGTGCTGAACATCATCTGAAAAACCATCCACTATCTTTGATAGTGTTGGATATTGATTTCTTCAAACGCATCAACGATGATTTTGGTCACCCAACAGGTGATGCCGTACTGCGTGAACTTGTTAAGAAATTGGCGTCGGCAATTAATGGCGTCGGCGAAATTGGTCGCGTTGGTGGCGAAGAATTTACTGTTCTATTGCCAAACATTAATCTGGATAAGGCAATAGAAATTGCAGAGCATGTGCGCCTGGTCATTGCAGGCGATGCTTTCTCCTGCTTCCCTCGCCCTCACGTGACCGCCAGCTTTGGTGTCAGCTGGAGTGATACAAACTGTGATTTTGAAGAAGCGTATGGCCGGGCAGACGCGGCTTTGTATAGCGCAAAACATAGTGGCCGCAACCGGGTTGAAGCAGATGGAATACTCAATCAGATTACTTTAGTAAAACACAAAGAGATTTCCAGCGAAGCCAGGTAATTGCGACTGGCTTCTCAGCATCACATCCGCGCACTGCTATAGCGCTACCGAACTTCTATCTTTCGGAAATGAGGGCTAGGTCTTTTCTTTTTTGAGGAACTGCGCCAAGTCGTTGATCGACATTGCCTTGGCGAAGAGCCAACCTTGCGCGTATTGCACGCCTCGTTCACGTAAGAAATTTGCCTGCATTTCCGTCTCTACACCTTCGGCAATCATCTTAATATCCAGAGATTTTGCCATCTCTATGATGTGCAGCACGACGGTACTGGTCGCAGCATCGGTCCCTATCGTATCGACAAATGATTTGTCGATCTTCAGATAATCCACCTTGAACGTCGTCAGGTACGAAAGGCTGGAGTAGCCGGTACCAAAGTCATCGATGGCAACGCAGATACCCATATTGCGGAAGTCGCGTGCGATGTCATGTGCAAGCTCGGTATTCACAAAACCACGTTCGGTTGCTTCCACCACCAGATTTTTTGGCTTGATCCATGTACGTTCCATCAGTCCGCGCAGATTGGAAACGATATTCAAACACCGCAGATCAGCGGCAGAAAGATTGATAGCGAAGTGAAAGTCAGGATGATCCTGTAGCAGCTTGGGCACGTCACGTTCAATTAATTCAAGAACGCGGTCAGTAATGCGCAGAATCAAATTACTTTCTTCGGCGATCGGGATGAAGAGATCAGGCGCAACCAGTTTGCCATTAGCCCGACGCCAACGCATCAATGCTTCTGCGCCTACGCAGCGGCCAGTTTGCAGATCGATTACCGGTTGATATTCGAGGAAGAATTCTTTTCGCTTCAGCGCCACGCGCAAGAAGGAAGGCCAGGAAGTCTGCTGCTTTGCCAGAAAATAAAATGCCGTCACCAATAGAATTCCCGCGAGGATTCCAATTGGAACCAGAACCATCGATAACTTGTGCGACCTGACGTCCACGTACTTGACTGGAACCGCGGCCACCGAGGTCCAATCAAAATCATTCGAACGCCTTAGTGCGACAACATACTCACCATCGAAAAAGGTGGCGTATCCGCCTTTTGGCAAAGGACGCAGCCATTCCTTTTTAAACACTCCGCGCTTCAATAATAAAAGTCCGGTACTGGTGTTGACCGAGGCGAGCGATACGTCACGGTTATCTTCGAAGACATCAAGCGGAAGTTCGCGATGGATGATTGCGGCGTAACCATATTTTTCGATCATGATGAACTGCATCTCGGGTGCAATCGAGAGTGTCACCTCCATACGGACCGAAGCGCCGGTGGTGCTTACATAGTCGACTGGGCCTAGCTCTACCCCTTTGCCGTGGTGTCCTAGCGAAGAACACATCCAACGTCCGTTGGCGACATAACCAACTGCCGGCAGATAACTTGACGTGATGCCGATCTCTCGCATCAGCTTGATGCGATCTTCTGAACAAGGATTTGTCGGCTTTTCTTTTCTCAGCTCGACAAATGCATCCTTGATTTGTGCGTTGGTTTTATCCGTCCGACGTTGCAATTCATCAGCAAGTGACAAGGCACTAGTTGTTTCAATGTCGAGACTTTGTTGGTGGGAGATATACAGCGATACCGCGATAGGTGCCGCGATGGCAAAGAGGGCGACTATGGCCGCTAAACTGATAGAGAAAATACGATTCACTATATCCCCGAGACGCACTCATTAATGGCGGCAAGAGAATCCATGAAAACAGATTTCTATACCGGAACCAAGCTCCGAGAATAATATATGCATTCTGGAAACATGAACATGTTTGAATGACGCGCGAGCAAGTTGAATTGAAATTTGTTGTGATAGAGACGAACTTGAAGCTGAAGAAACTGACGTGTCACATGTGCAGTTTTGATTTAATGAAGATGTCTTTAGCATCCATATTTGGATTTTCAGACGGCCGCAATTTGCAGCTAATAATTCTACTCATTAAGCCATCTATTCCCTAACTAAGCACCGCTTTACTTTGCATTGTCGGTGTTGATACGACCACCATCTGATTTGACGAATTGATCGACCTCATCCAGCACAGGAGCCTGATGCTGGAAAGGCCAGACCAGTGATGCGATCAGCGTCGCATGCGATGGCTTGGGGAAGTAGAGTTCTTTTACTGACACGCCAGCAGCCTTCAACTTTGTCGCCATGCCGCCAGTATTACGTTGTGGATTCACCAGCTTGTCTTCGCTGGCAGCAATCAACAACGCTGGCGGTGAACCTGCGATTGCATACTTGATGGGTTGCGACTCAGGTGGCGAATTCGGGAAATGAAATACCGGTTTGACGTCGGGATTCTCGATAGGTAAAAAGTCATACGGACCAGCCAAACCTATCCAGCCGCGCACGATGCTTGGTGACACGCCTACTTTATTCAGCCAACGTTTATCCAATGCGACCATCGCTGCGTTATATGCACCCGAGCTATGGCCCATCACAAAAATATGTTGGGCATCGCCACCAAAACGGGCGATCTGGCTATTGGTCCATGCAACTGCTGCTGCGCTATCTTCCAAAAAACTGGGGTAGCGAACTTGCGGATACAAACGATAGTCGGCAACCACGGTGACGATACCGCGCGATGCCAGCGCTGAACCGACGAAGGCGTAATCTGCACGATCGCCCTTATTCCATGAGCCGCCATAAAAGAACACGATCACCGGTGCGGGGCTGTTGGCCTTGACCGGCTTGTAGACATCCAGGCGCTGGCGTGGATCATCGCCATAAGCGATGTCAGCTGATTTCTCGTAACTGCTGGATGGCGTCACTGCATTCAATAAAGTCAGCGGTGCACAAGCGCCGAGTCCCAAGACAATTGCGATGCCGGCCGAAACGATCAGCCCGCTTTTCAAACCAGTCGACATCGGCATTCAGAACCCTCCAGTATGCTTGGGCGAGCAGCCAGCATTTTTAATTGCCGCACTGCCCGCTTACCACTCTATTGCTAGATTTTTACCCACGCGCCTTTGTACAATATCGGTCCGGTCGCTTTGTTCGGATCACCCGAACCGCCTTTTGGTTCCAGCGTAACGGCCAATATCGGTGCAACATCTGGCGAGGTCGCATCGCCGAGTGCCACGATATGACTGCCCTGCTCATCAATCAAACCAACCGAACGTACTTTGCCGTCTTTGGTAATCGCCCACAGTTCAAGACTCTTGTCGGCGGCGAGTGCCTGCGGCTGCACCACCTTGATGGTCATGCGGTTCTTGGTCGCATCGCCAGTAGCAACCGCGATCAACTGCGCGTTGTCATCGTTCAGCATCGCGACAAAGGATGTGACCGGTAACTCTGCGGCCGGACGCATCATCAGCACCGAGAAGAAGATCAAGGCAGCAGTCGTGGACACCATGCCCAGACCACGCCAGAAACTGAGGTCTTCGCGCAGGTTCAGCCAGTAAGCCAATTTACGTTTCGCAGGACTTTGCAGATCGAGTCGTTTAGAGAGAGCTGACCAGACCGAAGGCGGCGGTTGCACTGCGGTTGCAAACTCGACCATAGGCACCAGGCGGTCTTGCCATTCAGCGACCGCGCGACGCAATGCGACGTCGGACTTCATCCATGTTTCCAGACGGCGGCGCGCGCCACCGATCAAGGTGCCGAGCACATATTCGGATGCCAGTTTGTCGCGCAGGACTTCGTTATGCTGAATATTCATGCTTGCTCCGCCGGGCTCAGGCAAATTTTCAGACGGGCCAGGCCGCGTCGTACCCAGGTTTTCACCGTGCCTATCGGCAGCTTCATTTGTTCGGCAACTTCGCCATGCGACAGGTCATGGAAAAATGCCAGCGCAATCGCTTGTCTATGCAATCCTTCCAGCCGCGCGAAGCAACGCGCCAATGCCTTCGATTGATCCGATAACTGCAAGGCTTCGATCGGCGTCGGATCACTGCTTTCCAGCGCCTCCATCACGGCTGGATCAAAGCTGTCGTCATCGATCTCTAACGCCTGATCGGTTTTGCGCAAGGCATCGAAAGCCTTGTTGCGCACGATAGTGCTCATCCACGTCATAGGCGCCGCCAGACTGGATTGATAAGTCGATGCGTTATTCCAGATGCTGACAAAACTCTCTTGCAAGACTTCCTCAGCCAACTCTCGTTTATGCAATATGCGCAACGCAAAGCCGAAAAGCTTGGGCGAGGTCGCGTCATACAGTGCGCGGAACGCTTCAGCGTCTTTGCGTGCGACTTTAACGAGCCATGTTTTAAGTTGTTCCGGTTCGAGCATGGAAAGGTTCCGATCAAAATATTGACGAAGTGACACACTGCGTATGTTACGTGATTCACGCTCCATAGCCGGAAAAAATCGTCGCCTATTCTCTTGATCGGGTGCGGCATAAATTACAGAATCCTTTTGATAGTGATGCTGAAATCAACTGCGCAATGTGGTTTCACCCATGTGATTTCAAGCATCTTGCATCGTCCCTGGGTTCAGGTTTGTCTGAAGATATACGGCGCTCGCTGAACTATGGATTCAAAAATCTCAAAAAACTTCTGTGCTCTGCTCATTCCCCCTCGCCAAAATTTATTTTCAATTATTTAAAAATAATTGCATCCAATTACGACTCTGCTACGTATTACTCATATACGGCGGCAATTACAGACCCGATTCTTGTCAGTTTTTTTGCCGCACCTCCTTTAGTTAGATGACTGTTTTTGGCTATGGGCGCTCTCGCTAGCGCCGTCATTGCAGAGCAAGATGGAGCAATAACAAAATGAAAATGGGAATAAAAATCGCTGTAGCAGGGTCGGGGATAGCCGGCCTGTCGTGCGCCTACCGGCTGGCGGAGGCTGGTTACGACGTCACCTTGTTTGAGGCGAATGACTATTTTGGCGGTCATACGCATACCGTCGACGTCACGCTGGACGGCTATACGCATGGCGTGGATACGGGGTTTTTGGTGTTTAACAAAAAGACCTATCCAAATCTGATCGCCCTCTTCGCTGAGCTCAAAGTAGAAACTGCGGCGACCGACATGTCCTTCTCGGTCAAGCTGCCGCTTGCCAATCGCACACTCGAATGGGCAGGCGGCAATCTGGATGCGGTGTTTGCACAAAGACGCAATATCGTCAGCCCACGCTTTCACCAGATGCTGCGCGACATCCTGCGCTTTAACCAGAACGCGACAAAGCTGGCGATGGATGAAGAATCCAGCTTTGAGCTACAGACTGAATCAGGCCAGGAAATGAGCTTGGGCACCTACCTTACCCAGCAAAGCTACAGCAAAGAATTCCGCGAATGGTATTTACTGCCAATGGCGGGTTGTATCTGGTCCTGCCCGACCGAGCAGATGCTGGAGTTTCCACTGAAATCATTCCTGCACTTTTGCCACAACCACGGACTGCTGCAAATTAACGACAGACCGCAATGGCAAACCGTCAGAGGTGGTGCACGACGTTATGTCGACAAGATGCTGGCAAAGATTCCGAACAAACATTTGAATACAAGTATCGAATCGGTCACGCGCACCACCATCAGCAATGTCACCAAAATTAAAGTGCAGACACGACTAGGCAACGCGCTGAGCGAACAAACCTTCGATCACATCGTACTGGCCTGTCATAGCGACCAATCATTACGCGCACTGAAAGATCCACGGCCGGCAGAAAAAACACTGCTGTCTTCTATCACTTACCAGCCGAATACCGCGGTGCTGCACACCGACACGACCTGTCTGCCGAAACAAAAGAAAACCTGGTCAGCGTGGAATTATCAAAGCGGACAAAGTGGCAGCGAGCCGCGCGTCTGCGTGCATTACCTGATCAACCAGTTGCAACCGCTGCCGTTCAAACAGTCGGTCATCGTTTCGCTCAACCCTATCGATGCGCCACGGCCGGACAGCGTACTCGGCAGCTATGAGTATGCGCATCCGGTATTTGATGCCAAGGCGATCGCAGCGCAACGCAGGCTGCCATTAATTCAGGGCAAACAGAACACCTGGTTTGCTGGCGCCTGGACCGGTTACGGCTTTCATGAAGACGGTTTGAAGTCAGGCTTGGCAGTTGCGCAAGCAATCATGGAACAAGCAGAAGAATTTGCAATCTATGCACCGCGGGTACTTGAAAGCGCATAATAATTTTAATAAAGCCAGACAGATCATGAGCGCCATCAATCAACCGCAATTATGCTTTGGCACCGTGCGCCACAGTCGCTTGCGCCCTGCTGCCCATGCGTTCAACTACGGCGTGTACTTCATGCGCTTGCCCTTGCGCACGATGGCCAATTCTCATACCGGAATTAGTCGTTTATCGCGGCTGTTCTCGCACAACCGTTTCAATCTCTTGTCGTTTTACGACAAAGATCACGGAGATGACAAACATCCGCCCTTGGTATGGATAGACGCATTGCTGGAACGTGAAGGCATCACCGATGCCGATGGTGAAATCTGGCTGCAAGCTTTCCCGCGCGTGTTGGGCTATGTGTTTAACCCCGTGTCGTTCTGGTTCTGCCATCGCAGCGATGGCGAGCTGCGCGCAGTGCTATGCGAAGTACGCAATACCTTTGGCGAATGTCATCGCTATCTGCTCGATACCGGCGAGGCCATGCCGTATGGCATAGAGCTGAGCGCACGCAAAGTCTTCCATGTCTCACCTTTTTGCGAAGTCCAGGGTGACTACCGTTTTCGCTTCATGCGCACCGCACAAAGCTATGTAAACGATAAAGATGGCGTGGTCGAACGCACAATCGCGCGCATCAATTATGACGATGCTGCGGGGCCATTATTGCTGACCAGTCTGTCCGGAATATCACGACCATTGAGCAATGCCGCGGTTGCCCAAGCATTCTTTTTTTATCCACTGATGACCTTCGGCGTCGTCGCAAAAATCCATTGGCAGGCATTGCGCCTGTGGATCAAGCGCGTGCCATTTTTCAGAAAACCACAGCCACCTTCCCATGAGATGAGCCGATGACTACCAACTCACTAGAACAACAATCATTTGCTTACGATGCGCCAACAGGGCTGCAGGTCGATGTACTGAACACATCGGATCTGCCATCGCAGGTCAAATTCATCCTGCAACTTTTAGGCAAGATGGAACACGGTGCCTTGCGTATGGAAATGCCGGACGGACGCGTTGCGCACTTCGGCAATGGCAGCACTCCAGTAACGCTTTCGCTAAGCAACTGGGAAATCTGCAACGCCTCTTTAAAGTCCGGCGATATCGGTTTTGCGGAAACCTTCATCAATGGCAATTGGCGCACTGACAATCTGCCAGGTCTGATCGAAATCTTTATCCGCAATCGTCAGCAAATTGAATCGGTTATTTACGGCACATGGTGGGGTCGCCTACTGTATCGCGTGCGTCATTTATTCAATCGTAATTCGCGCAACGGCAGCCGCAAAAATATTCATGCGCATTACGACATTGGTAATGACTTCTATCAGTTGTGGCTGGATCCATCGATGACGTATTCCAGCGCACTGTTCAAGGATGCTCACACCGATAATTTGCAGCATGCGCAAGATGCAAAATATCAACGCATTCTGGAGCAACTTCAATTACCAATGTATGCCCGCGTATTAGAAATAGGCTGCGGCTGGGGCGGATTTGCCGAGTTGGCAACCACCTCAGGCGCACATGTGACCGGACTGACACTTTCGACCGAACAACTGGAATTTGCCAATCAACGTTTGGCAAAAGCCGGCCTGAACAATCGAGCCGAATTGATGTTGAAAGATTATCGGGATGCGGATGGTCAATTCGATGCGATCGCTTCCATCGAAATGTTTGAAGCAGTTGGTGAAGCGTATTGGCCTAGTTACTTCGAGTGCATTGCGCGCAACCTCAAACCGCAAGGGCGCGCCTGCATCCAAACTATCGTGATCGATGATGCCTTGTTCGAGCGCTATCGCAAAGGTACAGACTTTATCCAGCAATATATTTTCCCGGGCGGCATGCTGCCTTCGCCTTCTGTATTCAAACAGCAAGCGGAACAACATGGCTTGCGCGTGGTCGATGAATTCAAGTTTGGCATCGATTACGCCCGCACACTTGAACAATGGCGCGACGCTTTTAAAGAGCGTTTGTCGCAAGTACGTGAGCAAGGTTTTGATGATCGGTTTTTGCGGACGTGGGAATTCTATCTGGCGTATTGCGAAGCGGGATTCCGTGCGGGAAGTATCGATGTGATGCAGTTCACCTTAGAAAAAAACTGAAGTATCAATACATGCGCAGTGCATGCTCATTACATGCGTCATGTATTGCGTCGACATAAATAGCAAATCACATGAAGAGGCAAGCTATGCGATATTTAAAATTAGTGCTGGCAACAATCGCAGCAACCATGCTCGTATCCTGCGCGCAAATCGAGCCGTCGCATTACGCAGCCGAGAAGCCGGTACTCGACATCAAGCAATACTTCAACGGTACGCTGGATGCATGGGGTATGTTCCAGGACAGATCGGGAAAAGTGGTTAAGCGCTTTACCGTTGTTATGCGTTGCACATGGGATGGCGATGTCGGCACACTGGATGAAGACTTCACCTATTCAGACGGCACCAAACAAAAGCGCGTATGGACTATTAAACAGGTTGCGCCCGGCAGTTATATAGGCACGGCATCGGACGTGGTTGGTGAAGCCATCGGCACTGCATCCGGCAATGCCTTGAACTGGAAGTATGTGCTGGCCTTGCCGGTAGATGGCAAGGTTTACAACATGCAGATGGATGACTGGATGATACTGATGGATGATCGCGTAATGCTGAACCGCACTGCGATGAGTAAATTTGGTGTCAACCTCGGTTCGGTGACATTGTCTTTTACCAAGCGTCCTTAAACATTATTTGACGATGTCACTCCACAAGAGCACTCCATGAATCCTCGCATCACAGATTGGCATAATAAACGCGTCTGGATCGTTGGCGCATCCACCGGCATAGGTGCAGAAACTGCGCGAATGCTGCTAGACAAAGGCGCATGCGTTGCGCTTTCTGCGCGACGCACAGAGATGCTGAACGAGATCGCCAACGGCAACCCAAACGCATTGGTCGCAGCGATGGACGTCACTGATCACGCAACGGTGTTGGCAGCGCGCGATGCGATCTTGCAGCAATGGGATGGCTTCGATTTGATCTTGCTAGTGGCGGGCAGCTATCAGGAAATGCGTGCAGATAGCTTCGACCTTGCTATCGCTAATCAAATGATCGATCTGAACTTGCGTGGCGTCTTGAATTGTCTGGACACCGTACTGCCAAATTTAATCGCGCAAGGTAAAGGCGGTATTGGTATTGTCGCCTCAGTCGTCGGATTTAGCGGCTTGCCGAAAGCGTTGATTTACGGCCCGACCAAGGCTGCCTTGATCAATCTGTGTGAATCACTTTATCTAGACCTGCATCCACGCGGCATCGCGGTACATTTGATCACACCGGGATTTGTAGATACACCGTTGACGCAAAAAAATGACTTCCCTATGCCTGCGTTGATGTCAGGCACGGATGCGGCGCAAGCGTTGGTGCACGGACTGGAAAGAGGACAATTTCATATACACTTTCCACGGCGTTTTACAAACTTCTTGCGCTTGCTCCGATTGCTACCCTACCGCATGTACTTCTGGTTGATCCACAAAGGCACAGGACTATGAGTGACTCCACAAACCCGACACCAGATCACACCGCTGCACTCGAACGCCTCGTACTTTTTTTTGAAACGCTGACCGTCGAATCGGCGCAAACACAACTGTCGAACATTTACGCGGCAGATGCCAGCTTCAAAGATCCGTTCAACGAAGTCCGTGGGCTGACTGCTATCACGCCGTTATTCACACACATGTTCGTGCAGGTGGAGAATCCACGCTTCGTGATCGACACGCACATCCTGCAAGGTAATCAGGCATTTATTACTTGGGATTTTCTATTCCACATGAAACGCTACGCACGCGACGAACAATGCATACGCGGCGCAACGCAATTGCGCTTCAATGACGCAGGGTTGGTCGAAATGCATAGAGATTTTTGGGACGCCGCGGAAGAGCTTTATGAAAAGTTGCCAGTACTCGGTAGCTTGATGCGCGCACTGAAAAAGATCGCACGCAAGTAAATTGGTGCTCCACCATTTGCGTCAAACATTCTCAGCGCCTACTGTTTAAGTTTGTATTTTTAGCAATTTCGCGTACTCCCATCAGCACTGCGAACACTTTTCAATAGCTGAGTTGCAATAACTCCAGCCGTCGAACGAGTGCTATCTCGCCCCGCCCTAAATAGACTTCGCTTCTGCCTACCACTTTCCCCTATTTGCAACGCTCAACGCAGTCTTGTATTGCGAGAGCGATCCTGCTCAAACTATAATGAGAACAATTCGTATTTGTATTAACTTCTTGCAATAGTTCCCTCATAACGTCCCCGCCAGAACGGCACCAAAGGAAATTCCATGTCTTCCCACAATTCATCCCCAATTTTCAAACAGACATTGCTCGCATGCGCATTGCAAGCCGCACTGCCTATGCTGACTGGAGCCGCTTTGTTGACGAGTGGTGCTGCATTTGCGCAAACTGCCGATCCAACGAAAACCACGGAGCTGGCCGAGATTGTTGTTACTTCAAGTGCGGATGCTTCTGCGGAAGGTTTGTCGAAACCGTATGCGGGTGGCCAGGTTGCACGTGGTGGGCGGGCTGGTATTTTGGGTACGCAAGACAATATGGATACGCCCTTTTCCATTACCAGCTATACCAATGAGTTCATTCAAAATCAACAAGCACGTAGTGTGGGCGATGTACTCCAAAGTGATCCATCGGTTCGCGTAGCACGGGGTTTTGGTAATTTCCAAGAGTCTTACTTTATTCGTGGCTTTATCGTTAATTCGGACGATATTGCGTACAACGGTTTATATGGCCTATTACCAAGACAATATATTTCTTCTGAATTGTTTGAACGCGTTGAGGTTCTCAAAGGAGCAAGTGGATTCCTTACTGGCGCAACTCCAAGTGGTGGCGGTGTTGGTGGCAACATCAACTTGTTGCCGAAACGCGCACCGAATGAACCCCTGACTCGTGTAAGTATCGGCACAGCCAGTGGATCGCAATTTTATGCTTCCGGTGACATTGCAAGGCGGTTTGGTCCGAATCAAGAAACCGGTATTCGCATTAATGCGGCACACAGAAGTGGGGGCACTGCGGTTGATCGTGAACACGTCGAACTCAACGTCGTATCAGTAGGCTTAGATTGGCATAGCAGGGATGTACGCTTATCCGCTGATATTGGTCATC
Source organism: Herminiimonas sp. (assembly GCF_030655415.1). The sequence continues at coordinate 121,747 of NZ_JAURVN010000009.1, forward strand.
AAGAACACTCACTAAATGAATCTCGTCCCAATGTCACTCCGGCTGCTGGTTTAACTAGTATCCCTGCCCCCGCCAACAACAAAACCAATTTCGCGCAGCCTTGGACTTACTCTGACGAACGAGAAACATTTGGCTCGTTCCGAGGCGAATATGACATCAATGCTAAAACTACTGCGTGGTTTGCGGCCGGAGCAAAAGAAAGTTACGAAGCAAACTCTTTAGCAGGAGTTAACTTAAGTAATTCAACCACAGGTGCAGGTACTGCTTCGCGATTCGATAATACCCGTGAAGATAGTGTAAAAACCGCAGAATTTGGCTTACGTTCAAAAGTCACGACAGGTTCAGTTGGCCATGAATTGGTTGCTGCATTTTCATATTTTGATTTTGAAAAGAAAAATGCATATGCAACAGGCGCTGCCTCGGCAACAAATATTTATAATCCAATAAGCTTTGCTCGCCCAGCATTAAGCAGTTTCGGCAATGATTTAGCAAACCCGGCATTGAACGGAACCACGACGTTAAAGAGTTTGGCAATTGGCGACACTATGTCGTTCTATGAAGACAAGGTTCGTCTAACCTTAGGCGTACGTCATCAAAATCTTGAATCTACATCCATCAGCTATCGCACCGTAAACGGTCTTGGCGTTGTGACTGGGCCGGGCGGCGTAACAAGTGGGTATGAGAAAAGCCGCAACAGCCCAGTTTTAGGTTTGGTTATCAAGCCCTCAGAAAACATATCTGTCTACGCAAACTACATTGAGAGTCTCGCACAAGGCGACACTGCACCGACTACATCAGGTGGCGTAACTATTTCAAATCCTGGAACACAGTTTGCCCCTTACGTTTCAAAGCAAAAAGAAATCGGACTGAAATATGATGCTGGCCGATTCGGCGCAAATATCGCTGCATTTTCAACGGAAAAACCTCGCTCCGCGGTTATTGGAAACGTATTCACCGCAGAAGGAAAAGATCGCCATCAAGGCGTGGAATTGTCTGTGTATGGTGAAGCAACCAAAGGTTTGAAACTTTTGGGTGGAGTAACATTTTTGGATGCTAAGCAACTTGCTACCGGCAATGCTAATTTAGACGGCAAACGAGTCATCGGTACTCCAAGTTCACAAGCTAGCTTAGGTGCAGAATGGGATGTTCCAGGGCTGCAAGGACTCACTTTGGATGCCCGCACTACGGCAACCGGCGCTGTTTACGCGAATGCGGCAAATACTCAAAAGGTTTCAGGCTGGGCCAGACTTGATGTCGGTGCAAGATACTTGACCGAAGTCCAAGGTCGCTTATTGACACTTCGTGCTCGCGTCGACAATGTAACTGATCGTGACTACTGGTCATCAGTAGGTGGATATCCAGGTAGCGGTTATATGGTTCTCAGCAATCCACGCACGTTTACTTTGACAGCTTCCATCGACTTCTAATGAACACAGCAAGCCTGCGCCGCTGGGCATGGATCCATAAATGGACCAGCCTGGTGTGCACCATATTCATGCTGCTGCTCTGCCTAACAGGGCTGCCGCTGATCTTCCATCACGAGATCGGGCATCTGCTCGGCACTGAGGTAGAAGCGCCGGAGATGGCGGCTGATGCTCCGCGTATCAGCATGGACAAGGTGATGGAAGTCGCAAAGGCGCGGCATCCTGGCCTGGTCGGCATGTTTGCTTCGCAGGAAGCCGATGACGATCGCGTCTGGTTTGTTACGCTGTCGACCTCACCTACCTCGGAAGTCGGGATGAAGCAGGTTGCCGTCGATGCGCGTACTGGCGAGGCATTGGCCGAACCAAAGCTGGATGAAGGCTTCATTTACATCATGTTCAAGCTGCATGTGGATTTGTTTGCCGGTTTGCCGGGCATGCTGTTCCTCGGCTTCATGGGTATTCTGCTCATCGTTGCGATTATTTCCGGCATCGTGTTGTATGGCCCATTCATGAAAAAGCTGAAGTTCGGCACTGTGCGCGACCAGCGTTCATCGCGCTTGAAATGGCTGGACCTGCACAATCTTTTGGGCATTGTCACGCTATCGTGGTTGTTGGTCGTTGGCGCAACCGGCGTCATCAATACCTGGGCCGATCTACTAGTCAAATACTGGCAGTACGATCAGATGTCTGAGATGGTCGCGCCCTACAAGGGAAAGCCGCCGTTGACTGAATTAGGTTCTCTGCAAAACGCAGTCGATGCAGCCATTGCGCTGGAGCCGAGCATGAAAATGGGATTCATCGCATTCCCCGGCACCACTTTCAGCAGCCCCCATCACTACGGCATTTTCATGCGTGGCACTGAGCCATTGACCTCACGTCTTTTCAAACCAGTACTAGTCGATGCGCAGACCAGTGAAGTGACGGACAGTCGCGTATTGCCGTGGTACTTAACCGCATTGCTCGTATCACAGCCACTACACTTTGGCGATTACGGCGGCATGCCGATGAAGATCATCTGGACCCTCTTCGACTTGATGACGATCGTCGTTCTGGGCAGCGGATTGTATTTATGGTTCGTGCGACGCAAGACTAATCAATCTCGAATGGAAAAACTGATTCAGGCGCATCAAGCTTAAATACCAGCAAATTATTCATGTCGACTACTCATACGCCAATGCAAGAACTGGAACTTCTCTACAGCAATCATCACGGATGGCTGGTAGGTTTTCTGCGTCGCAAACTGGGAAATGTCGACAATGCCAATGATCTGGCGCAGGACACTTTTGCTCGGATACTTACCGCGCGCGACAGCGATGTGATTCGCGAACCGCGTGCCTACCTCACCACGATTGCTTCTCGCCTGACTGCACAATACTTTCGCCGACTTGCATTGGAGCGCGCCTATCTGGATGCGTTGGCAGGCATGCCGGAAGAGACATCACCGTCACCTGAAACTCGTATGCTCGTCGTCGAAGCACTCACGGCAATCAGTCGCGTACTTGATGGTTTGTCGCCTCGCGTGCGCGATATTTTTCTACTGTCGCAACTCGATGGATTAACGTACGCAGAGATAGCTACGCAGTTCGACATGTCCGTGAATGCAGTACAAAAATCCATGATCAGAGCTTTTCAACATTGCTATGCCGCAGTCTACGCACCACAATAAATATTCATACCATGGCATCTCATACTCTATTCACAAAGCTATCTGACACGAGCGGGCACATCGATCCAGCCATCGTCAAACAGGCGATAGCCTGGTTAGTTACACTGCAATCGGGCGGGGCGAATGATGCGGAACGACGCGCATGCGCGACATGGCGCAAGGCTGATCCAGCACATGAACAAGCATGGCAACGATTGAATATGCTCGGGCAAGATTTACGCAGTGGCAGTAATCACGTAACACCACCATTACTTCGCTCAGTCTTGCGAAATGCGGATGGCAACACACGCCGCATGGTCTTGCGATCACTCGTCGGTCTTGGTGTCATCGCTGGCAGCGCAGTCGTTATACGCAAACAAGCAGTATGGCAAACCGCAACAGCAGATCATCACACCAACACCGGCGAACAACGCAATATCGTGCTGACAGATGGCACACGCGTCATGCTCAACACTGCAACAGCGATCGATGTGCGTTTCGATAATAATCTGCGCCAAATTGTGTTGCATAGCGGCGAGATCATGGTGACAACAGCAAAAGACATTACTGGCAGACCGTTTGAAGTTGCGACCAATAATGGCAGCATTCGTCCTATTGGCACGCGCTTTACGGTCAGACACAATCTTTTGAATAGCCCATCTACCACCGCCGTTGCAGTGATGGAGGGTGCAGTCAACGTCGCAGCATCCAGTGGCGATACTTTACGCGTCAACGCTGGCGAGCAAACACGCTTCACTGCAATGTCGGTTTTGACACCATTTACTTTGGATGACGCCATCGCAGCATGGACCGACGGCGTGCTGGTGGTAGAGCGGATGCGACTGGCTGAATTTGTAAACGAACTTGACCGCTATCGCAAAGGCGTATTGCGCTGCGATTCGGCAGTGGCAGACCTCTTGGTCAGCGGCTCCTACCCTTTGCATGATACCGACGCAGTGCTCGGATTATTAAGCGAAACCTTGCCCTTGAAAATCAGTCATCTGACACGCTATTGGACAACCATCGAAGCCAGTAAAAAAACTTGAAGCGCCGCGTCAATAATTTACCCACATGCTTAGTTAAGCAGCCAAAAAATATTTTCAAATACGAAGGCAGGTTTCCAGAACTCGTGCATCAACAGAAATAGAGGCGCTGCAAACAGAGCGCCGCATTTCCAGCCCGATTAAAAGGAACCAAGATGCCCCACCAGTTCAAGCACGATGCAGGCATGCATCGTCACCCAGCCATGACCATCACACCAATCGCCCATGCCGCACGCCTCGCGCTGTGCAGTGCGTTGCTGGTTAGTACCGCCTTTGTACCGGCGATGGCGCAAAACACTCCTGATGCAGCTGTTCGTTCAGAAGCTGCCCGTCAATACAATATTCCTGCAGGCTCGCTGGACCAAGTACTCGGTCGCTTTGGTCGCGAAGCCGGTGCACTGGTCGCGATTGATCCTGAACTGACGGCAGGTGAGCAAAGCTCCGGCCTCAAAGGTAGTTATTCGGTAAGCGGCGGCCTGGATGCAATTCTTGGCACACATCGTTTGGAAGCCGTGCCAGGTACGAATGGTGGTTATCGTCTGCGTCGCGTTGCCCCTGGTGTCAGCACACTGCCTGCAGTAACTGTTTCTGGCGTAGCGACAACCGATTTACCAGCAGTTTATGCGGGTGGACAAATTGCGCGTGGCGGCAGCCTGGGATTGTTGGGCACACAGAACGTAATGGATACCCCATTCAGCACTGTCAACTACACCGCTGAACTATTGGAAGACCAGCAAGCCCGCACACTGGCTGACGTTGTTGTGAATGATGCATCCGTGCGTATGACGACTGGTGGTGGTGGCTTCGACGATACCTTCCAAATTCGCGGTTATGCCGTAGGTGCAGGAGACGTTGGCCTTAACGGCCTCTACGGTCTGATCTCTTCGAGCCGTGTGCCAGCACAAATAGTAGAACGCGCCGAATTACTAAAGGGACCAGGCGCACTAGTAAACGGTATGCCACCCGGCGGTAGTGTCGGCGGTAGTATCAACACCGTTACAAAACGCGCGAACGATACCCCACTCACGCGTCTCACAACTACCTATCAAAGCGAATCCAACTTTACTTTGCACTTGGACACGGGGCGACGCTTCGGTGAAGACAACGCTTGGGGCATTCGCTTCAATGGATTAGCACGCGATGGTGAGGGAAGCGTCAATGGCAATGACCAAAAAAGCACGCTAGGCGCGGTTGCTTTAGATTATCGTGGCAGCAAGTTACGCTGGTCGCTCGACGTGATCGATCAACGCGACGACACTGACAACTACCGTCCTCAAATCAGTCTTTCCAGCGTAACTGGTGTTATTCCAGCACCGCCAGACGCGCGTACAAATTTCTTCCCCGGCACATCGCTGCAACAAACTGATTCAACCATAGCAACACGAGTTGATTACGACTTTAACGACTCATTGAGCGGTTTCGCTGCAATCGGCTACCGCGATGGGCATAACGAACAAATTTTCCCAACCACAACTGCTGTGCTCGCAAACGGGAACTTCGACGCAACTAGTTCTTTTTATGACTCTTACAGCAAAACCCGCAGCGCCGCCGCCGGCCTGCGCTGGCGCTTTGATACAGCAAGCGTTAAGCACAATATTTCAATCGGTGTAAACCAACTTTGGCAAGAAACAGGCAATGCCTCACTGGGTCAACCCGGGACCGTTGCGTCCAACATTTACAGACCGGTACCGATTCTTCCTGTCACTGTCTTCCGGCGCGCTCCTGGCAGAGCTTCCGATACCACACTCAGCAGCTTCGCAATCTCGGACACCATGTCATTCGCAAACGACCGAGTATTGTTAACAGTCGGCGCTCGTGATCAGACTGTAGATGCAAAAAGCTGGACCCCAGCGACTAGCGTGCCGGGTACACCTTATAAGGCCAGCTCCATTACTCCAATCGGGGCTGTTGTGTTCAAGCCCGTTGAAAATGTTTCTCTGTATGCAAATTACACAGCGGGTCTATCTCGAGGGGCCGTTGTCGGCACGGGCTTCAACAATACCGGTTCGGTACTTGCACCTTTTAAATCAAAGCAATATGAAGGTGGTGTCAAAGTAGATTGGGGCCGTTTCACGACCACTGCCGCGGTCTACCAAATTACTCGTCCAGCTATCCAGAACGACACTACGACAACGCCTCTGCCAACCCGCGGTTATTTTGGCGAGCAACGCAATCGCGGTTTGGAACTGACAACCTATGGCGAACTGCAACGCGGCTTGCGCGGCATGGCTAGCATCGCTTTTGTCGAACCAAAGCTGACAAGCACACCAAATGGAGCAAATCAAGGTAACGATGCGGCTGGGGTACCAGATACTACTGCAAGCGCCAGCCTAGATTGGGACACCCCATGGGTCTCAGGCTTGGCACTCAACACCCGCGTAATTTACACCTCAGGTTCGTTTCTAACGACAACGAATACTCAGAAGTTTGATAGTTGGACTCGTTATGACATCGGCGCTCGTTACCGCAGTTCGGTAGGCAATAAACCAGTTGTTTTCCGCGCCAATATCGAGAATCTGTTCGACAAAAATTATTGGCTCACAACAGGTACATATGTTGCTGTCGGCTCGCCACGCACATTGGTCTTGTCTGCATCGATCGACTTCTAAAATCGTCTGCATTAGTTTTACTTAATGCCTTCTTTTCTTAACTGGAAAAGAAGGCATTTTTATGTACGCCAGCTACAACTCTCAACATCACCAATCATTGACGATGGCACGATCCCAATGCATAATGAGAACAATTCTCAACAAAGCCCAGCCAGCACACCCATCGCGGATTGCAAGCCAGCTTGATGATGCCGCTCAGGCATCGCATTTCTGGAGCATGTCGTGCACGCCGCAATTCCTTCCGATCCTGTCGCACAGTTATACAGCGAGCATCATGGCTGGCTCTTGGGCTGGCTACGTCGCAAATTGAATTCCGCCGATCATGCGGCTGATCTTGCTCAAGATACTTTTGTCCGCTTGCTCACCGTTCCGGCAGAACGTACCGCATTCAATCTACGCGAACCGCGCGCCTATTTGACTACCGTTGCGCAACGACTGGTGATCGATCATTACCGTCGGCAATCGCTTGAACAGGCATGGCTGGATACGCTGGCCTTGATGCCCGAGCCGATGACGCCATCACTGGAAGAGCGCCTAATCATTTTGGAAATGTTGCACAAGGTCGATGCGATGCTAGATGGCTTAGCGCCAAGGGTACGCAGCACCTTTTTGCTATCCCAGCTGGAAGGTCTCGGTTATGCGGCGATTGCCACGCGTCTGCACATTAGCGAACGGACAGTTAAGCGCTATATGGCACAGGCGTTCGAACAATGCATTTTGCTCATCGCATGAATCCCACCATCGATACTCTTGCCATGCCGGTCGATCCGCAAGCAGCACGCGAAGCTGCGCACTGGTTGATGCGACTTCACTCTGGCCAGCCCAATGACGACGATAAACAGGAATGTCTAGCGTGGCGAGCGCGCCATCCTAAACATGAAATCGCATGGCAACGCGCAGAGCTGGTGAGTCGTACTTTTGGCATGATTCCCTCTTCGCTCGGTATGCCGACGCTGGATCGCCCCACTTCGTTTGATCGCCGTGCCTCACTTAAAACACTGGCACTACTGATTGCTGGCGGACCGATGGTCTGGGCGGCTTATCGCACACAACCATGGCAGGAATGGCTAGCCAGCGCGCAAACAGCGACTGGGGAAATTCGGCAGATGACGCTTAGCGATGGCACGCGCATCGCATTGAATACCGATAGCGCCATTGACGTTGTTTTCGACGAATCGACACGTCTGATCAAGTTGCACCTTGGTGAAGTTCATATCGAAACTGCAGCTGATACTGCACCGCACTATCGGCCATTTATCGTGCAATCAGCCAGTGGCACTGCACGTGCACTCGGCACACGTTTTACCGTACGGCAGGAAGACAAACTATTTTTTGCAAAAACACATGTCGCCGTAACCGAAGGGGCGGTTGAGCTGAGGCCAGCGGATGCACGACTCGCATTACGTGTGATCAAGGCTGGTGAGCAAGGAAGTTTTGATCGCGATGGTAGCGATGAGATCACTTCTATCGAACTACAAGCGGATGCATGGGTAGATGGCATCCTCTTTGCAGAAAACACCCGACTCGCTGATATCGTGCCGCAGATCGCACGCTACCGCAGCGGTGTCCTGCGCTGCGATCCAGCAATTGCAGACCTGCGCGTTTCCGGCGCGTTTCAACTAAAAGATACCGACAATATCCTCGCGCTGCTGCAACAATCGTTGCCGATCCGTATACGCAAACATACAAACTATTGGGTCATGCTGGAACCAGCCTGACTAAAAATAAATCACAAACTACCTCTTTAACGTGTCCCTTTTTCAAAAACGCTTCGTCAGATTAAACAGGACCAGAACAATCTGATCAATCGAAAGGGAAAGTTTCATGTCGCAAGCAACTCGCCGCATTACGCCGGCACCAACGCTCACACTCCGACCTTCTGCACGTGCCGTTCGTCATGTATTGACGCTGATGCTGGCCGCAAGCTGCATCGCAGGATTTGATGCGCATCAAGCACACGCTGCTGAAGCAAATGAAATTACCAACACGCGCAGCTACAACATCAGCGCTGGCGCATTGAGTCCGGCCTTATCCTCTTTTGCAGCAAAAGCTGGTGTCAGCATTTCTGCTGAAGCCTCACTGCTGGCCGGTCTGACAAGCAAGGGCTTACAAGGCAATTATTCATTGCAAGAAGGTTTTAATCGCTTGCTGGAAGGCAGCGGTTTGGAGGCCGTGTCGCAAGGAAGTGGCAACTACACCGTGCGCAAACTGCCGGCGAATAATGCTACGACCTTGCCAACCATCACGGCGACTGCTGCTAATACTGCCGTAAGTGAAGGTAGCAATTCTTATACAACTGGCAGCATGAGTACAGCCACCGGACTATCCTTGTCGCAACGACAAACGCCGCAGTCCATCAGCATCGTGTCGCGCCAGCAGATGGATGATTTTGGCCTGACCACTTTGCAGGACGTAGCGCAGGTAACGCCAGGTATTTACAGCAAGGGACAGGGCGTCAGCGAGCAGGAAATGACTTATTACTCGCGCGGCTTTGCGATGAACCATGTGAATGTCGATGGCCTGGCGCTGGATGTCACCGGCTTTAATGAACGCAATGTGTCGGCCGACATGATCATGTACGACCGCGTGGAAGTGGTACGTGGCGCTACCGGTTTGATGGAAGGGGCTGGCGCGCCGGCCGGCAGCATCAATCTGATACGCAAGCGCCCGGTTGCGTCGCCTCTTTTCAATGCCTCGGCCAGCATAGGTTCGTGGAACAGCAAACAACTGACGGTCGATGCCAGCCGCGCATTGAATGAAGCGGCGACTCTGCGCGGCCGCGTTGCCGCAAGCTGGAGTGACAGCGAGAGCTTCGTCGATGTGGTCAACACCAAGAACGGCACGCTGTACGGGATAGTCGAAGCGGACCTGACACCGGACACGACGCTTGGTCTTGGCTTTTCCCTGCAGCGCACGCGCAACGATGGCATCTCCATCGGTCTGCCTACGTATGCCGATGGACGCCACATGAATCTGCCGCGCTCGACTTTCCTCAACGAGGCGAATTCTTTTATAAATCGCGACAACGATGTGCTGTTTGCAGATCTTGAAACTCGGCTTGCAGGCGGCTGGCGCAGCAAATTTTCGATCTCCCACATCAATGCAGAATCCGATTCGCGCTATACCAATAACAACCGCATCCTGGGACAAGCATTTACATTCAACAAGTCAGAAACTGGCTGGGCATACAGCACGCAACAAGTGATTGCTGACATGCGCGTGAGCGGTCCGATTGAATTATTCGGACGCCAGCACGAGCTACTGCTTGGCGCCAGTTATCGCAACGATGATTCCGACGCCAGTCAGACATGGAGATCGGGAGGGAACCAGGCTTTCGATATCAATAACTGGAATCCCTATTCCTACATATCAAATGGCAGTCCTGCAGCACCGTACAACTGGGGCAGAAAAACCAAGGAAAAAGGCTTGTACGCAAGCGGCAATTTCAGCCTGGCCGAACCCTTGCATTTGATTGCGGGTGCTCGCGTAGGTTGGTACACCCAGGATGTCACCGGATGGTACGGCACCACACCGACCTGGCGCCGCGGCCTGGAAGAAAATGCAAAAATCATTCCTTATCTCGGGCTGGTATACGACCTCGACAAACAGCATTCCGTGTATGCCAGCTGGACACAGATTTTTCAGCCGCAAAGCTCCATGGACGTCAACGGCAATACGCTGGATCCAATGTCGGGGACCAATTATGAAATTGGTGTGAAAGGCGAATATTTTGGTGGCAAGCTCAACACCAGCGCAGCGCTGTTCCGTATAGAGCAAAGCAATCGCGCCATACGTGACGAACAGAACTGCCCGACGAGTGGCGCAATTTCCTGCTCGCGCGCAGCCGGCGAAATCCTCAGTGAGGGTGTAGAACTGGAATTGTCCGGCGCGCTTACACCGCGCTGGCAGATTGCCGGTGGCTACACTTATGTGATGGCGACCTTCACCAAGGACGGCAATCCCAACAATATTGGCAAACGCGCGGCCACCGATGAACCGCGCCATCTGTTCAAGTTGTATACCAACTATCGTTTGCCGGGCGCGCTGGAAAAATGGAATGTAGGCGCTTCCGTCTATTCACAAAACAGGATCTATCGCAATGACGCCACTTACAACACGGAGCAAGGCACCTATGCGATCTTCGGTTTGACGGCCGGTTACAAGGTCAGCGAAAACCTTCAACTACGATTAAATATCGACAACGTATTTGACCGCACTTATTACTCGGCGCTGGGCTATACGTGGTCGGGCGGACTGGAACGCTACGGCGCACCACGCAGCGCACTTCTTACGTTGAATTACAAAATGTAATCGTCTAATTGATGGAGCCGTTCCCGCTAAAGCCGGAACGGTTTTTTTATAACGTGACATCATGTGCTTGCCGCTATTTTTTTGCGCACCACGAAAGTTGATCGTGATAACTGCGTTGCTCGATCGTGCATTCTGCAAAAGACAGGTTTCGATGGCTACGACAAAGGCCGTTACAATACAAATTCGCGTCCTTTAAAATCCCGCCATGACAAATAACTCAACTACCCGCAGCAACTTCTGGTTCGTCTGGCGCGCACCGATCATTCTGGCAATCCTGACAGTATTCGGCTTGCTCGCAGCTTTGCTGGAAACCGGCGCGTGGCATTGGGCGGCGTGGCTTGCGCTTGCTGCGCCGATTGTTGTCGGTCTGTGGTTCAGCTTCAAGCGCTCTTCTCAACGCCCTTAAAAAGTCAACGTGCGTGATGTACGCGAACTTTTTACATATCAAAATCTACTACGCAATATCAATTTTCCCTGCAGTAAATATATCCATCCCATTCGCCTTGGCTTCATCAAGCAACACTATTTGATCATCCTCATAAACTCGCGATCACGCATAGGAACCTGCGCGAATACGCGCTGGCAATCCTGATTGTTACTTTGTGAATAATCCTAAAATTGGATTTTTATAACGTACTGCCAATAGGTCTTATGCTTTACAAATTAACAATTCTGCAAAGTTTTTTGCTTGCCAATTGTAAAAACTTGTCACATCCGTGGTTTTAAAGATGACACATTGGGCAAATTCATAGCCGACGAAATGAATGCTGACTATACTAAATCAAAGTTTCCTCAAGGAAACAAACCATTTCATTATTGATAAGGCCTTTTGATGAACCCGTCGCCACAATCCTCCAACACTTCCGCCGTTACTCCAGTTGAATTTCTTGCCTTTACACTTGGCAAGGAAGAATATGGAATCGACATCCAAAAAGTACAAGAGCTGCGTGGATACGATGCGGTTACGCGTATCGCCAATACTCCAGAGTTTATAAAGGGTGTCGTCAATCTGCGCGGCATCATCGTGCCGATTATCGATATGCGTATCAAGTTCAATCTCGGCACACCAGTCTACGACCAGTTCACGGTCGTGATCATTCTGAATATTGGGGGACGCATCATGGGGATGGTGGTCGATAGCGTATCTGACGTCATCACACTCACCAATGACCAACTCAAACCGGCGCCTCAAATGGGCTCCATCGTCGCAGACGATTACCTGATGGGGCTGGGCACTATTGACGAACGTATGCTGATTTTGCTGGATATAGACAAATTAATGAGCTCTACAGAAATGGGTTTGATCGAAAAACTTGCAGCATAAAACTAACGTCAATACTAACCATTACTACGGAAAAATCATGTTGAACAATCTATCAATCAAGCTGCGTTTGGTTCTGACCATGGCATTTATGGGTGTCATGCTCATAATCGGTGGCGCAATGGGTGTATTCGGTCTGCAAACTACAAATAACACTTTGAAGGATATTTACACCAATCAAATGCCGTCATCCAACGCGATCAACGTGATGACAACGCGACTGCTGCAAGCGCGCGCCGCGCTCAATCGCGTCGCGATGCGACCGGACGAAGCTAGTGCAGAAACTACCATCAAGCGTGCAGAAAATTTCTACACCCAATCGGACGACGAATGGAAAAAGTACTTGGCGCTGCCGGTAGAGAATGACGCAGAGAAAAAGCTGGCAGAAGAAGTCACCGCCAAGCGCCTCACTTACCTGCAAGTCGGCAATCAGCAATTGACTGCGGCGCTGCGCGAACATCGCGTGGATGAAGCCGAAGTTATTCTCTTGAACAAAATGTCCCCGCTCTTTCAGGATTTGTCTAAAAGCACAGATGCTCTGCTTACTCTCCAGATGGAAAACGCAGCAGCAGGTTACGCAAAAAGCCAGTCGCTGTTTGCACAATTTCGTCTGGCTGCCATCGCGGGCGTTTTATTCGGTCTGCTCGCAGTTGCGATCTCAGCCTTCTTCCTGATCCGCGCCATCAACCAGCCTTTGCAAGAAATGATGGTTCACTTCGACTCTATTGCAGCCGGTGACCTGACCAGCAATATCGAAGTCAAATCCAAAAATGAAATGGGTACCTTGATGCTCGGTCTGCAGAAAATGCAGGCGCGCCTAACCGATACCGTGTCGCAAGTGCGTGAAGGCAGCACCGCCATCAGTGCAGCGACGACACAGATCGCAGCCGGTAATCTGGACTTGTCCAGCCGCACTGAGCAACAAGCTGCATCACTGGAAGAAACCGCATCATCGATGGAAGAACTCACCTCCACCGTCAAGCAGAATGCTGACAATGCACGTCAGGCTAATCAGTTGGCAGTGACTGCGTCTTCGGTTGCAGTCAAAGGTGGCGCAGTTGTTTCTGATGTAGTTGATACGATGGATTCGATCAATACTTCTGCCAAGAAAATCGTCGACATCATTGGTGTCATCGATGGCATCGCCTTCCAGACCAACATCCTCGCGTTGAATGCAGCCGTTGAAGCAGCACGCGCTGGTGAACAAGGTCGTGGCTTTGCGGTGGTCGCTAGCGAAGTCAGAAATCTTGCACAACGCTCGGCAGCAGCAGCGAAAGAAATCAAATCCCTGATCGACGATTCAGTCACCAAGGTAGATGCCGGTAGCAAGCTGGTTGCACAAGCCGGTTCGACCATGACCGAAGTGGTCGATAGCGTCAGACACGTTACCGACATCATGGCGGAGATTTTGGCTGCGAGCCAAGAGCAAAGCGCAGGTATCGAGCAGGTCAATACCGCGATTGTGCAAATGGATGAAGTCACACAACAAAATGCCGCATTGGTTGAAGAAGCTGCAGCTGCAGCTGCATCACTCAACGATCAAGCTAGCAATTTGTCAGCGGTGGTCAGCGTATTCAAATTACACGGTCACACCAACAATCAACACATTAGCCCGCAAGCACGCTCTAAGACATTAGCAAGTCGCCCGGCGGCGCCAGCAAAGCGCAGTATTACGACAAGCACGCCGGCAAAAATCGCCAACAACAAAGACTCCGATGGCGACTGGGAACAGTTCTGATCTGAATAAGGAACACGCAAGTGTTCATTAAAAAAGAGACACAATAAAAAATCCGCTGCGGCGGATTTTTTAGTTTAACAAGTGTGCGCTTGAGTGAAGCTACAAACGGTTAGGACATTTATCAATGTGTAATTTTTACAACCATGATTGTCACGAATTAAATTTTCTGAGAGATCGAATGCCATTTCTCTGTGGAATAGATTGAGCTCGATTAAAGAGACGAAATGTAAATTTTACAGAAAGTGATATGAGCGATTCCACCATAGAACCTGATGACCATCATCGTCATATTCCCGGTCTGCCAAAGCTCCTGAAAAAAACCATGTTTTCCCTATAAACAGGTGCCAAGAGTTGTGCTCTATCAATTGATTTTGCATTAAACTTTCCCGTTTATGTTTTGGAAGAAGACATGCCAACCGCCCCTGCTATCGACCAAACCGGTTTTCGTCGTATCCTCATACGCAACATCACCTTGCCTTTGGCGGCTGGGGTCACCAGCGCGGCAATTTTTGTTGCGCTCATCTTTTATCTTATTTCCGTTCTCAATTGGGTCGAACATACCGAGCGCGTGATCGGCAATGCGAATGAAATAACAAAATTGTCCGTCGACATGGAGTCCGGCATACGCGGCTATGTCCTCTCCAACGATATCGCTTTTCTCGCCCCGTATGAAATAGCCAAGCCGAGAATCGCGGCAGAGATGCTTACTTTAAGCGAGCTAGTTCGTGACAATCCTGAACAAGTCGATAGGCTGCAACGCATCAAGGCAATGCAAATCCAATGGGATGAATTTGCACAAACCGCTATCAAGATGCGTCGCAACCAAGAAGATGCCGCCAGCTTTGTTGCAAGTGGTCGAGGCAAGCTGCAATTCGATGAAATTCGCAAGGAGTTCAGCGCCTTTCTGGAGTTCGAACAAAGACTGCGCAAAGAGCGTAATGAATCCGCAAAAAACGTTACGACAATCGTCGTCGCTCTGTATTTGACCATCAGTGTTTTACTAAGTGGATTGCTCGCTCTTTTTGGCCGACGCGAGTTGCTCGGTCTTACCACCACTTACAGCAGCGCACTCCTGCAACAACAACAACATGCGAGCTCATTGGAACAGCTCGCATGGCAACGTGCCGGTCAAGCGCAGTTGGGCGAACAAGGTATAGGCCAAATGGCATTGCCGCAACTTGGGCGTGCGGTGCTTGATTTTCTCGCGCGTTACATCGGCGCTTCTGTCGCCGCTCTTTATGTGCGCGAAGAAAACGGCAGCTTGCGACGGATCGCCAGTTTCGGTTTCAGCAGGGAAAGTGAATTTATTGAACAGTCTTTCGATCATGCAGAAAGCCTGGTTGGGCAAGCAGCGCTGAGCAAACGCATGATCCATCTGGATAACGTGCCAGAAAATTATTTGAAAGTGACTTCAGGCCTGGGCAATTCCAAGCCACGTAATGTCGTGATGCTGCCTATTAGTAATGATGGCGATATCAACGGCGTGGTTGAACTCGGATTTTTGCACACGCCGACTGAACGTGATCTGGATTTCTTGAAGATCGTCGCGCCAAGTTTGGGCATGGCGGTAGAAGCATCACTGTATCGTCGACGCCTGCAAGATGTCTTGGCTGAAACGCAGCAGCTCAATGAAGAACTGCAAGTGCAGCAAGAAGAATTGCGCACTGCAAATGAAGAGCTCGAAGAACAGTCCCGCGTACTGGAAGAGTCTCAAGTCAATCTGGAAAATCAAAAAGCGGAACTGGAACAAACCAATGAGCAATTGGCCAGCCAAGCCGTAGCCCTTGATCAAAAAAATGTCGCATTGAATGAAGTGCAAGGCGAACTGGAAGAGCGCGCGTTGGAACTGCAACGTGCAAGCAAATACAAATCCGAATTCCTGGCCAATATGTCGCACGAGTTGCGCACGCCACTGAATAGTTCGTTGATCCTTTCCAAATTATTGGCCGACAATCAAAAAGGTAATCTGGACGAAGAGCAGGTCAAGTTCGCCAATACGATTTACTCGGCAGGTAATGATCTGCTCAATCTGATCAACGACATTCTGGATATTTCCAAGGTTGAAGCAGGCAAGCTTGATCTGGAGCCGGAAGATATTCGTCTTTCTGCTTTGATCGAAGGCTTGAAAATGACTTTTGAACCTTTGGCCGGGCAAAAGCATTTGCAGTTCACAACGAGTATAGAAACGACTGCACCACAAACGATGTTTGTCGATCGTCAGCGCATAGAACAAATCATCAAAAATCTGTTGTCGAATGCAATTAAATTTACCGAAGCCGGCCACGTCACACTGACCGTCTCAGGAAAACAAGATGGTCACATTGCTTTCGCTGTAACTGATTCTGGTATAGGCATTTCGCCTGACCAGCAAGAAAGCATCTTCGAAGCCTTCCGCCAAGCCGATGGCACCACCAGTCGCCGTTATGGTGGCACCGGTTTGGGTCTTTCGATTTCACGCGACCTTGCAGCATTATTAGGCGGTTCTATTTCCATCTGCAGCACACCTGGCAAAGGTAGCACCTTCACCTTGCTACTTCCGACCAAAGCCACGGCAAGCGTACCTGTGATCACACATACCACTGTGACGCCACCAGCCAGCTTTACGTCGGAGGTTGTTACAACACCTGTGCCCGTTTCTGTCGTTGTGCCTACATTCCCTGATGATCGGGATAATGACAAACATAGCGCGCGTACGGTATTGGTGATCGAAGACGAAATTGCGTTCGCCCATATTCTGTACGATCTTGCGCACGAGATGCAGTATCGCTGCCTGGTATCGCACGGCGCGGTCGACGGTTTGCAAACTGCAATGCGTTATGTACCCGACGCTATTTTGCTCGACATGGGTTTGCCTGACGGTTCTGGCATGAGCCTTTTGCAGCAGTTGAAGACAGAGCCTAAAACACGTCATATTCCAGTGCATATTGTTTCTGCATCAGACAGAAGCGAGGTTGCCCTGCAGATGGGCGCCATCGGCTATGTGACAAAACCAACTTCACGTGAACAACTGAAGCAAGTCTTCCAAAAACTGGAAAGCAAATTCTCGCAAAAGATGAAGCACATCCTGCTGGTTGAGGATGATGCGCGCCAACGTGAAAGCGTGGTGCAACTCATCAGCGATGCTGACGTAGATATTACCGCGGTTGCAAGTGGCGAAGAAGCAATGGCGCTGTTGCGCACGACCGTATTCGACTGCATGATCATCGATCTGAAGCTCCCTGACATTCAGGGTGAAGAACTATTGCAAAGAATGTCTTCGGAAGAGATCTGCTCCTTCCCGCCTGTGATCGTTTATACCGGCCGCAATTTGACGCGCGACGAAGAAGCCAATCTGCTCAAGTACTCGCGCTCCATCATTATCAAAGGTGCGCGTTCGCCAGAACGTTTGCTGGATGAAGTCACGCTCTTCCTGCACAAGGTTGAATCCGAATTATCGGTTGAACGCCAAAGCATGCTGAAGACCTTGCGTAGCCGCGATCGCGTATTCGAAGGACGTCGCATCCTGATTGTTGACGATGATGTGCGCAACATCTTTGCATTAACCAGCGCCTTGGAACAGAAAGGCGCGGTGATCGAAATCGGTCGTAACGGCTTTGAAGCGATTGAGAAGCTGGATCAAACCCCAGAGATCGATCTGGTATTGATGGACGTGATGATGCCTGGCATGGATGGGTTGGAAGCAACGCGTCGCATCCGTAGCGATCCGCGTTTCCAGAAGTTGCCTATCATCGCCATCACTGCCAAAGCGATGAAAGACGATCAAGAACAATGTCTGCAAGCCGGCACCTCTGATTACTTGGCCAAGCCAATTGATCTTGATCGTCTGTACTCGCTGGTAAGAGTCTGGATGCCAAATATGGAACGCCTGTAATGTCGGAATCCAGCAGCATTGATATCGAGTTACGTCTGTTGGTTGAGGCGATTTACCTCAAGTACAGCTATGACTTTCGTAACTATTCCGGCGCTTCGCAGAAGCGTCGGGTGCTGCATGCATTGCCGCAAATGGAATGTAATACGATCTCCGATTTGCAGGCGCGCGTACTGCATGATCCGAATGCCTTCATGCAGTTGCTGCAGTACCTGACGATTCCCGTAAGTGAGATGTTTCGCGACCCGTCGTATTACCTGGCATTGCGCCAGCAAGTTGTACCTTTCCTGAAAACGTATCCATCGCTAAAAATATGGATAGCAGGCTGCAGCACCGGCGAAGAAGTTTATTCGATGGCGATCATGCTGAAGGAAGAAGGCCTGCTTGATCGCAGCATCATTTATGCAACCGACATCAATCCGGTTTCTCTCGAGCGCGCGCGTAAAGGTGTTTTTGCACTCGACAGGATCAAGGAATACACCAGCAATTATCAAAAGGCTGGCGGCAAATCAACTTTCTCCGATTACTACACTGCAGCCTATGACGCGGCGCTGTTTGACCGCGCATTAGTGGAGAACGTCAGCTTTTCTGATCACAGTCTGGCAACTGACAGCGTATTTTCAGAAACCAATTTGGTGTGCTGCCGCAATGTCTTGATCTACTTCAATCGAAAACTGCAGGAACGTGCATTTGGACTCTTCCACGAATCCTTATGCCATCGAGGCTTTCTCGGCTTGGGTAGCAAGGAAAGCATAGAGTTCTCCGCATATACGAATCGCTTTGATCCACTGGACAAACCCCAGCGTATTTATCGCAAGAGTTAAACATGACGCAAACCTCAAGATCGAAAAGAGAAAGCGAAATAGCCGCCATTGCGATAGGTGCATCGGCTGGGGGCGTTGACGCATTGCTGAAAATTTTAGGCGGCTTGCCTGCTAATTATCGTTTACCTATCTTCGTTGTTTTGCATATACGCGATGACAGAGAAAGTCGTCTGGCTGCTGTATTTGAACAGCATGTTCAAATCCCTGTGCGTCAGGCAAGGGACAAGGAAGAAATCGAAGAAGGTGTGCTGTACTTTGCCGGTCCCGGTTATCACCTTTCAGTGGAACAGGATCGCAGCTTCTCACTGAGCGGCGAAGACCCTGTGCATTACTCGCGACCCGCGATCGACATCTTGATGAGTTCGGCGGCAGATGTGTACGGTTCTACGCTGGCTGGTTTCTTACTAACCGGCGCGAATCAAGATGGTGCGGAAGGCTTGGCAAACATACGGCAGGCAGGCGGTTTGACCGTCGTGCAAGATCCAGCCGAAGCCTTGATAGCCATCATGCCGCAGGCCGCCATAGACCGTCATCAACCGGATTTGATATTGCCCTTGCATGACATGCACACCTTATTAATCAAGCTGGGAACATCCTGAATATGCACGCCGAGAAACTTACCAAACTGTTGATCGTCGACGATTTGCCAGAAAACTTGATGGCACTGAATGAGATCATCAAGCAAAACGATCGCATCGTTTATCAAGCCATGTCTGGTGAAGATGCGTTGATGCTCTTGCTGCAACATGAATTTGCCTTGGCTATCTTGGATGTCACGATGCCAGGCATGGACGGCTTTGAGCTGGCGGAATTAATGCGCAGCACGGAAAAAACACGCCACATTCCTATCGTGTTTGTCAGTGCTGCCGGCAAGGAATTGAATTACGCGTTCAAAGGTTATGAAACCGGGGCTGTCGATTTTCTCCACAAGCCGCTGGATATTGCTGCGGTTAAAAGCAAGGTCAATGTTTTCGTGTCGCTTTACCAGCAACGCAATGAAGTAAAGCGCCAAGTCGAAGCACTGGAAAAGAGCCAACAAGAATTGCATGCAACGCAGATAGAACTGCAGCGCTCACTGCGTATGCGTGATGATTTCATGTCTATGGTGGCGCATGAATTACGTACCCCGCTGAATACTCTCTTTCTTGAAACGCAGATGCGCAAGATGCAATTGGAGAAATCCAATATGGAAGCATTCAACGAAGAAAAACTACAGCGCATGGTCGCGCGTGATGGTCGACAAATCCAAAGCATGATTCGCTTGATCGACGACATGGTCGATGTATCGCGCATACGCAGCGGCAAGCTGTCTATACGTCCTACCGAGACCGAACTGTCGGATCTCTTGCAACGCATCGTCAGCGATTTATCCCATCAAGCAGCTGCGGCTGGCGCAAGCATCATGCTCGACGCCGAGAAAATAGCCAACGGCACTTGGGATGAGTTTCGTGTCGAGCAAATCATCATCAATCTTTTGACGAACGCTCTACGCTACGGTGGTGGCAAGCCGGTTACTGTGACGCTGCAAGCCAACCCTGTCTACGCTGAAGTAACTGTGCGTGATCAGGGCAATGGCATTACCGCCGCCGATCAACATCGCATCTTTGAACCGTTCGAAAGAGCGGGCACCAAGACAGGTGCGGGGCTGGGCTTGGGCTTGTACATTGCGCGACAATTGGCAGAAGCGCATGGTGGCAGCCTGACCGTAGAAAGCACTTACGGCGAAGGCGCGGCGTTCACCTTACGACTGCCCTTCAATTAAAAAAGATTTTTCTATTCCGTCGAGCGCTCAGTAAAACCTCGTATTCAAAGATTTCTTTAGCTGCTTCACATAATGAAAAAGCTCCTATTTTTCAATAGGAGCTTTTTTCATTTCAGGTTCAACATTTACAGCAGGTGATCAAGCATATCCGGGCCAAACACCTCGCGATGGAGGCGAAACTCTGGCACACCTTTTTCAACCAGATCAGCCCACTGCGCCTGCATGAACGGCAATGGACCGCACATATAGATATTGGCTTTATTCACGTCCCATTGTGGCAGTTTTTTTAATTGCATTCTGCCGGCCAGACACGTCACACTGTCTTGATCAACTTCATCCTCTTCGTAAAACGTAACGCTATGCAGATTCGGCATCAGTGCAACTGCTTGTGCGATATCCGCTTGATGCGGATGATGACTTGCATTACGTGCAGCATGCGCGAAAATTACGCGCCGACCCGGCGACACTTTTGCAATACGGTTGAGCGCAGAAATCATCGGCGTAATGCCTACACCTGCGGACAACAACACAATCGGTCCATCGCTTTCCGTATCCGGCGTGAAATCACCAAAAGGTTTACTGGCAGGAATGACGCTGCCCACGACAACATTGTCATGCAACCAGTTCGATACCATGCCGGCTGTTTCCTTACCTGCGTCTTCACGTTTGACCGAAATGCGCAGATGTTGATGATCTGGCGTATCCGACAAACTGTACTGACGCAGTTGGCGCAAGCCGCTAGGCAGATGTACGGCAACGCTGATGTATTGACCAGGTTTGAATGTTGGCAATTTTCCTTCAACCGGCACCAAAGAAAACGACTTGATTTGATCGCTCTGTTGATCGATCGCGACCACGCGCATGTCGAATAAATCGCCGGGCTGCGTGCCTGCTGCTTTATACAATTTGTTTTCTTCATTGATCAATGCTTGTGCCAGCAAGCCATAAGCTTCAGCCCATGCAGCAATCAACTCCGGCGTTGCTGCATCACCTAGCACTTGCTTGATCGAAGCCAGCAAATGATGTCCAACGATAGGATAGTGTTCAGCCGTTACACCCAGAGAAACATGTTTGTGAACAATGCGCGAAATCACTGGCGCCAAGGCAGCCTGATTATCGATATTTGCCGCGTAGGCAAATACAGCGGAGGCCAGCGATTGCTGCTGAGAACCATTCGCCTGATTACCGGCATTGAAAATATTGTGTAATTGCGGATGCGCTTCGAACAGCGCTTTGTAAAACACTGTAGTGATGGCAAGCCCATGCTCACGCAAAACGGGGACGCTCGCATCGATATACGGACGGGATTCAGCAGATAACATTTTCACTCCTATGTAGCATTTATAATGCAACTTATAAGTTTTAAAAAAAGACCTTGCGGTCCAGTTACTTACAAAACCGCGCTAGATGCTAGCGCGGTCCATCAAGAAGACACGATGCATGTGGACGATCTGTTCACCCACATTGCCGCCTACGATATCGGCCAGCGTGTATTGATTCATGGTGTCGTAAAACGCTTCGACTCCTACTCGCAAGGCATTGCGCAAAACACAATCGCCGGAAAGTCGACAACCGAGGCCTTCGCAATCCACTAATTCCGTATCGCCTTCAAGCACGCGCAAGGCAACGCCTATGCGCAATGAATCGGGAGCGACTGCAAGACGGATGCCGCCATTGCGGCCGCGCACAGCGTCTATCCAACCCATTTTTGCCAATGCCCCAACGACCTTGACCAAATGATTGTGCGGCACGTTGAACTGCACTGCGACTTCAGCAACGGTAACCGCAGGGCTGCGCGTTTCCTTTGCCAAATACATCAGCACACGCAATCCAATATCCGAAAATCTGGTGAGCTTCATCAGTAAGTGCACTCCAATGCGGTCATTCTATTAAATATGCATTTTAAAAGCAACATATAGTTTCATTCCATTTTTAACAATAGAATAAGTGGAGCAAGCAATGTGCCACCCCTGGTTTTCTGCCGTGATTCTGAGGGTAATTGTTAGCGCGATTTTTTCAGACCAATAGAAAATTTCGGATGCTAGAATGCGCGTACTTCTAGCGCGCTAGTGTCGCACTTCTGTCGAATTTCTGTATTGGGAATAAATTCTATGCTGATCGCCTACATTGGTCTTTTTGTTGTCTACGGATTGTCGCATTACTGGATTACGTTGAACAAGCGTGATTTCTTCTCGACCGTGCTGGTGATCATATTGCCGTTCGTTGGCATGTATTACCTGGGCTGGAGGGCGTTGTTTTGCTGCCTGCTCGCAGCCTACCTTGGTACCAAATGGGGCTTGAAGAAGCTGCAGAGAAAACAAACGGTACGCGTCTCTTTTTATGAAGACGACGAAGAAGCAAAAAAATAAAATATCGGCAAGGTGTCATATGACTACCTTGCCGTTTTACTTCTAGACTTCTACAACTTTCACCACAACCTGATTGCGGCCATTACTCTTGGCCTCATACAGCGCCTCATCCGCACGTTTGATCGTTTCATCCACACCAGCCTCGGTAAAGCGATAGCGTGAGATGCCGCAACTCACGGTGAGTGACAGCATCTGACCATTGACTTCAAATGGACGCGCCATGATGTTGCTGCGCAGACGCTCACCAATTTGTCTGGCCGCATACTCATCGGTATCGGGAAATGCCATGATGAATTCTTCACCACCAAAGCGTGCGAATACATCCTCGGTACGCAAGATATCCTTGCAGGCGACCGTCAATAACTGCAAAACTTTGTCGCCAGTAGGATGGCCATACACATCGTTGATGCGTTTGAAGTAATCAACGTCGATCATCATGATCGTCAAAGCACAATCGGCATTGTTAATATCATTAGCCAGCTTGCCCGCTACATCGAGAAAATAGCGACGGTTAAATGCACCTGTCAGCGAATCGGTAATCGATACGATGCGCAGCTCTTCGCTCAGCGTTTCCAGTTCTTTATGTTTATGCTCCAAGGCATCGTGCGCCGCCTGCAGTTCGCGACCTGAGCGCTCGCGTTCATCGATGCGACTGCGCGTTTCCATCAAATACATGAATGCCAATATCAAGAATCCAAACATCGCGACTGCCAGCATCGCAATGCGGCTCGCGACTAGATTGATCGGTTTGACAGGTACAAATACATTTACCATCCACGAAGAGCCGGGCAATTGGCCAGAGCGCGCCAGGTACTGAATTTGACGTCTGGCATTGGGGCTATCATCCGATAGATTGACATTGACGATACGTTCATCGGGGCCGAACGATCTTTCCACCGTGGCAGGCAAAGGCGTTTTTAGCACGCGCTCGTATTGACGCGTGCTCTTCACTTTTTTCTCTGCTTCTTCGGTCAAGGTTGCAATCGGCCGATATTTCCAGTCCTCTACTGTACTGAGAAAGGCAATGCCGTTTTCATCAGTCACGGTGACTTCCGACAAACTTCTCTCTTGCGCGCGATTCAAATTATCCAGATTGTCCATTGCGATCTTGATCACAACGACGCCCAGCACTTCTCCATCTTTTTCCACAACACTGGAGAGGTAATAGCCAGGAATCAGGCTGATCGTACCCATCGCATAAAACTTGCCGGCGCCGTCTTGCACGGCATCCTGAAAGTAAGGACGAAAGCTGTAGTTTTGTCCGAGGAAAGATGTCTTCTCCTGCCAGTTGCTGGTCGCAATGGTCAGGCCAGTGGCGTCCATCAGATAAATGACAGCCAGTTCAGTATCGTTATTGAGCTGCTGCAAGAATGCATTACCCGCTTCGATCACCGCAGGATCGTTTTTGCCGAGCAAGGTTTTAATGGTGATGGGATGGTCGGCAATGATGCCGGGTAAATAACGGTACTTGTCAGCAGGGCCTTGCAGAACCGCACTGACAATACTTAAACGTACATCAGCCTCGTGACGCAGGTTCTCGATACCGCGCTGATGACTCCACGAATAGGCAAGGTAGCCCACGCAAGCCATGGCTAGAATCACAATGAGTGCATTGCGAACATTGGTAACCAGCTTGATTGCCATGGCAACGCTATCAAAAGAAGGGAATCACTGTCATCACGACAGATCGAGAGTAAGTCAGCCTATACAACGATTACAAAATGACAGTGAAAAAGCAGAGGGAAATCGATTTGTCATTTGCGCTGGCTGCAGATACTAACACCGCCTTTTTCTGACTAAAAAATCTGGCGTTGCATCCGCACCACTGATACGGGCCAAAGCCATCAGCATCTCCTTATAAAACTGACATCCAACGCCAGCAAAGATAGGCAAACAAGCACCAAAGCGCGACAACAATCGCGGCACCAATATAACTTCGTGGCTTGAAGTTGTGCCGTCTCGTCCAATCATCTGCCTGTTCCCTGCACAGGGCAAGCACTTGCGGCGGCAACAAGCGCACCGCAAGCCAGATCATCGCAGGCAGTAAAAGCGCATCGTCGATATACCCGAGAATCGGAATAAAATCCGGGATCAAATCTATCGGACTCAATGCGTATAGAACCGCCACGATGCAGACGATTTTCGCCAGCAGCGGCGTATCCGGATGTTTGCGTGCAAACCACAGCATGACCGCATCACCCTTGATGCGCCTGGCCCACAGACCGACTAATTTCCTTATTTTCATATTGGTTCAAGCCTGAAAAGAAACCACATGGCAGGAATGCTTATAATGATTCCAGCCTTTCGCTGATGTGTATGTGACATTGAGTTTATCTTTTTCATTCATACCTGCGACAAATCGATAGCAAAGAATAACCTAAGAGAAAAATCAACCATGCCTGTTTCACTCGATCGCTTGCTGGTAGTCGGCATTTCGTCACGCGCCCTATTCGACCTCGAAGTTGAAGAAGCCATTTTCCGCACCCAGGGTCTGGAAGCGTATCGCCAGCATCAGCTCGATAATGAAAATGAAATCCTGAAACTTGGTGCCGGCTTCGCCCTGGTACGCGCCCTGCTCAAGCTCAATGCATTGACGCCCGATCAACGCCTCGTCGAAGTTGTCATCATGTCGCGCAATTCGACAGAAACATCGATGCGCATCTTTAATTCGATCAAGCATTACGATTTGGACATCACGCGCGCCGTTTTATCCGGAGGTGCATCCTTGGCTCCTTATCTGCAAGCATTCAATGTCAGCTTGTTTCTGTCCTTGCATGAAGATGATGTGCAGGCCGCGGTTAATTGTGGTGTGGCTTCTGCATTGCTTTATCAAAAACCTGCAAATGCGTTTGAAGAGCTGGATCAAATCCGCATTGCCTTCGATGGCGATGCAGTTATTTTCTCGGATGAATCCGAACGTATTTATCAAACCCAGGGCATAGAAGCATTTGAAAATCACGAACGCGAAAATGCCTTGAAGCCATTGCCGGAAGGACCATTCGCACGCTTGCTGAAAGCACTGTCCTTTATCCAGAATGGCTTCAAGAATGTCGAAGGCCGTACCGCCCTCGCACCGATACGCACTGCGCTTGTCACCGCACGCTCATCGCCCGCACATGAACGCGTAATCCGTACGCTGCGCGCGTGGGACGTCACCATCGACGAAACCTTCTTCATGGGCGGCGTTGCCAAGTCCGATGTACTGGCTGCATTCAAACCGCATATGTTTTTCGATGACCAAGCAGGCCACTGCGAACGCGCATCACCGTTAGTGCAAACCGGCCGTGTGCCCTTGCGCGACGGCATAGCGATCGCCAAGACAAACTAAAGCACAAACATAAAGAGCAAGAATCTGGCTACAAATAAAAAAAGCCGCTCTGGCTATTCACCAGAGCGGCTTTTTTACGATTTCTTATTTCTTTTATTTCTTCAAAGTCTAGCGTTCAGCAACCGCATCTGCCACGCACAATGCCGTCATGTTGACGATACGTCGTACCGTTGCCGATGGTGTCAGGATGTGTACCGGTTTTTCGCAGCCCAGCAAAATAGGACCAATCGCCACACCGCTACCAACCGTCGTTTTCAACAAGTTGTATGAAATATTCGCCGCATCGATATTCGGCAACACGAGCAAATTAGCATCGCCTTTCAAAGTCGAATTTGGAATCGATTTTTTCAGTTGTGCTGAATTGAGTGCGATGTCGCCATGCATCTCGCCATCGATTTCCAGGTCTGGCGCACGCTCTCTGACCAACTGCAAAACCTTACGCATCTTCTGCGCTGATTCGCTATTGCTGGTACCGAAGTTGGAATGCGACAGCAACGCTGCACGCGGTGCCAAACCAAAGCGACGCATTTCTTCAGCAGCCAGAATCGTGATTTCTGCCAACTCTTCCGCGGTCGGATTTTCATTGACGTGGGTATCGACGATGAACAATTGGCGATCCGACAGAATCAAGCAATTCATCGCGGCGTACACATTGACGTTCGCGCGCTTGCCCAACACTTGATCCACATATTTCAGATGCAGATCTGTCGTACCAAAGGTGCCGCAAATCATGCCGTCCGCATATTTCTTGTGGATCGCCATGGCACCGATCAGGGTATGACGACGGCGCATTTCCAGCTTGGCGTATTGTTCGGTCACGCCTTTACGCAGGGTCATTTCCAGATAGGTTTGCCAGAAATCCTTATAGCGATCATCGTGCTCAGGATTGATGATGGTGAAATCAACATCCGGCTTGATGCGCAAACCAAAACGCTCGATACGTTGCAACAGAACAGCAGGACGACCAATCAAAATCGGACGCGCCAGCTTCTCGTCAACCACGACTTGCACCGCACGCAAGACGCGCTCTTCTTCGGCTTCTGCATACACAATACGTTTCAGCTCTGGCGGCGTTGCCTTGGCGATCTGGAAGATCGGTTTCATGAAGGTGCCGCTGCGATAAACAAATTGCTGCAGACGATCGGCGTAGGCTTCCATGTCCTTGATAGGACGTGCCGCGACGCCGCATTCTTCCGCCGACTTGGCAACTGCCATCGCGATCTTGATCATCAGACGCGGATCGAAAGGCATAGGAATAATGTAATCCGGGCCGAAGCTCAGATTATTAATGCCGTAGGTTGTCGCCACGATGTCCGATTGCTCAGCTTGCGCCAATTGTGCAATCGCATGCACTGCTGCGATTTCCATTTCACGTGTGATAGTGGTTGCGCCGCAATCCAGCGCGCCGCGGAAAATGTACGGGAAGCACAGAACGTTGTTGACCTGATTCGGGAAATCGGAACGACCCGTTGCGATCACTGCATCGTCACGCACTGCACGAATTTCATCCGGCAAAATTTCTGGCGTTGGATTAGCCAGCGCCAGAATCACGGGACGTTTCGCCATCGCCGCAACCATCGCCGGTTTCAACACGCCACCAGCTGACAGACCGAGGAAAATATCTGCATCGGCAATGACATCACCCAAAGTGCGTGCGTCGGTTTTTTGCGCGAATTTTTCCTTGTCCGGATCCATCAACTCGACACGGCCTTGATAAACCACGCCAGCCAAATCGGTCACGAAAATGTTTTCGCGCGGGAAGCCCAAATCGACCATCAAATCCAGACAAGCCAATGCTGCAGCACCAGCGCCGGAGACAACCAGTTTGGCTTTCTTGATATCTTTATTGACGACTTTCAAGCCATTCAAAATCGCGGCCGAAACAATAATCGCGGTGCCATGTTGATCGTCATGGAAGACCGGAATCTTCATGCGATCGCGCAAGGTACGCTCAATGTAAAAACATTCAGGCGCTTTGATGTCTTCCAGATTGATGCCGCCGAAAGTCGGTTCCAGCGAGGCGATGATGTCGCACAGCTTGTCTGGATCGGTTTCGTTGATTTCGATATCGAATACGTCGATGCCAGCAAATTTCTTGAACAGAACTGCTTTGCCTTCCATCACTGGCTTGGCGGCCAGCGGGCCGATGTTGCCCAAACCCAGCACGGCAGTGCCGTTGGTGATCACCGCAACCAGGTTGCCGCGCGCCGTATAGCGATAGGAATCTGCAGGGTTAAGAGCAATTTCTTCACAGGCGACCGCAACACCAGGTGTGTATGCCAGAGCCAGATCACGCTGATTGGTAACTTGTTTGGTGGGAGTGACGCTGATTTTGCCGGGAGTGGGAAACTCGTGGTATTCCAGTGCTGCCTGACGTAACTGAAGGCGAAGTTCTTCTTTTTTGTCGATGTTCGAATCCATACTAAGCAGCCATCCTTTTTAGGCATAGGGAAGCCGTTGATTTTAGCAGAGGCAAGATTTTGATGACGGTCTTTCTACGTATTTCTACTGATATTTAGCCCTTCCATGCCCCGAAATACGTAAAAAACTCGAAGAAAAGCTATCAGACATAAGACTTGCATCAATTTCATTGATAGTTCGATGGAATCGCCATTTTTCAGCCCGTCGAAGCGATTGCTCTTTTAATATCATTGAAAAACTTGCTGCGATGGCGCCAGCGAAGTAAATCAGCCATATAGATGCAAAAAATATGCAGGTAAATTTGCGGCATCTTGCTTTGAAACGGTAACATGGCGGCCGCAGCAGATTTCGATACGCGCCTCGCGGAAACGAGCAACCAGCTTTGCAGGATCACGACCTTGTCGATTCATTCGACACGGCATTTTGACAATAGGAAAAACAATGAAACCGATCATCATCATCGGAGCAGGATTAGCCGGCTACACCGTCGCACGCGAATTTCGCAAACTGGACAAAGCGACGCCACTGATCATGATCACGGAAGACAGCGGCGGCTATTATTCAAAACCAATGCTGTCGAATGCCTTCGCGCAAAACAAAGGCGCGCAACAATTAATCACGCAAAGTGCGGAGCAAATGGCTGCGCAACTGGATGCGGCCTTGGTGACAAACACCCGCGTCAACGGCATTGATACAGCAGCCAAAACCGTAGACACCAGTTCCGGCACTTACGAATTTGAAAAACTTGTACTCGCAGTCGGCGCGCAAGCAATCCAACTGGGCCTCAAAGGCGATGCGGCCGATCAAGTACTGTCAGTCAATCACATCGATGATTACGCAGCTTTCCGCGAGCGCATCAGCGCACCAAACGCAGCATCGGTACGCGTCGCCATTCTCGGCGCAGGTTTGATCGGTTGCGAATTCGCAGATGATTTGGCTGGTGCGGGACACGCGGTCACGTTGATAGATCCAAGCACACGTCCACTGGCGGCATTGGCTGCACCAGCACTGTCGGCTGGTTTGCAAGCGGCGTTGATCGCGCGCGGCGTGCAATTCCATCTAGGTACAGTGGCAGAAACCGTCACGCATTCCGGCACTGATTTACGCGTAACACTGGCCGATGGCAACACAGTAGAAACAGATATCGTATTGTCAGCAGTAGGCTTGCGTCCCGATCTGCGTCTGGCACAAGCGGCACGACTCAAAACCGCTCGCGGCATCATCATCGATACGGCAGGACAAACCAGCGCCGCCGATATTTATGCATTGGGTGATTGCGCAGAATACACATCGATTGTTGATGGCAGCACACGCATCCTGCCGTACGTCACGCCTATCATGACTGCTGGCCGCGCGATTGCCCGCACGTTGACTGGCGAACGTACAGAGATCGATTTGAAGCCATCGCCGGTATTGATCAAGACCCCTAGCTTTCCACTGGCATTGATTCCGCCAGCACCGCACATCGTGGCCGATGGCAGCTGGGCCGATGAAACCACCGAAACTGGTCGCAACATCTGCCGTTTTTACGATGCGAATGGCGTGCTGGAAGGTTTCGGCGTGTCGCCGCATGACAATGCAATACGCCAGGAGTTGCTGGCTGCGTTAGGACAAAAAGCTAGTCAGTAATTTGTACTTGAATCGGGCCGAATTGATTTTAATTCGGCCCATCAATCTAACCGTCATCCTCGCACTCGCGGGCATGACGGTTATTTTTTATCTGCTTCTTTTGCTAGCTTGTTTTAATTGCGCCCTTGTTGACATCATCAACGCCATTAGCAAGCGATAAGGAATCGGCCACATCATTCTGTACAATAAGCACATGTCTGAATTCGATCTGATCGCGCGCTATTTTGTGCGCCCTGCTCATCCCAAAAACCGTGCAGCGCTCGGTATCGGGGACGATTGTGCATTGCTGACGCAAAAGAATGGAATGCAAACCGCAATTTCATCCGACATGCTGGTCGAAGGTCGTCATTTTTTTGCCGGTGCCGATGCCTACAAATTGGGACACAAATCTTTAGCCGTCAATTTGTCTGACCTGGCCGCGATGGGCGCAGAACCTGTTGCATTTACCTTGGCATTGTCATTGCCAAACGTAGACGAACAATGGCTGGCGAAATTTTCTGGCGGTTTGTTTGCCTTGGCCGATGAACACAACTGCGAATTGATAGGCGGCGACACCACTAAAGGACCGCTGAATATCTGCATCACGATTTTTGGGCAGACTGCCATCGGCCTCGCTTTGCGTCGCGATACTGCACAAATCGGCGACGACATCTGGGTCTCCGGTACTTTGGGCGACGCGCGTTTAGCGCTCGGTGCGCTGTACAAGGAATATGAGTTGGATGCGAAAGTGCTGAATGCCGCGTCTGTGCGTTTGCATACACCGCAACCACGTGTTGCGCTCGGACTTGCATTGCGCGGAATCGCGCATGCAGCTCTAGACGTATCTGATGGCTTGATAGGCGATCTGGGTCACATCCTGAAAAAATCCGGCCTCGGCGCCAGTTTGAATGTTGATGCCTTGCCTATAGGCGCGATGCTGCAAAAACAATCTTTGGAAATGCGTAGGCGCTTCACATTAGCGGGAGGCGATGATTACGAACTCTGTTTTACCGCGCCTGTATCAAGACGCGAAGCCGTGCTGGGCGCTGCATTGTCCGCCAATACGCCAGTGACGCGCATAGGCAGCATAGAAGCGGCAACCGGTACGCGCTTGCTGGACAGCGACGGCAAATCCATAGACCTTCAGCTCACTTCATTCGACCACTTCGCCTGACATGAATTCAACGCCAGCATCACCCACTGTCACTATCGTCAAACCTAATTCCGGCTTCATGCTGTCACATCCCGCTCACATGATTGCGCAGGGTTTCGGTAGCGGCTTGTCGAAAATCATGCCTGGTACTTTTGGTACATTGTTCGGCTGGTTGTCGTTCAATGTATTGACCTTGCGCTGGCCGGAAGTTTTTTCTCCGCTCAACTGGTGGATCATCATCGTCGCCGGTTTTTTTGTCGGTGTCTGGGCTTGCGATAAAACCGGCCGCGATCTCGGCGTTGCCGATCATGGCAGCATGGTGTGGGATGAAGTGATCGCGATATGGTTAGTGCTGCTATTCATCACGCCTGCCGATTTGTGGACGCAGTTTTATGCCTTCCTCGTGTTCCGTTTTTTCGATATGGTCAAACCACCACCGATCAATTATTTCGACAGACGCTTCAAGGGTGGCATGGGCGTGATGTTCGATGACATCGTCGCTGCATTTTTCACATTATTGGTGTTTGCCATATGGCGCTCGATCTAAGCATGCAGACTGATGCACGCGACATTTTCGAGCTTGCCACTTTAGTCGGGCAAGATTTGAAAGGTCGTGGCTTGATATTGGCTACAGCAGAATCCTGTACCGGTGGCGGCGTGGCGCAAGCGATTACCGAAATTGCTGGTTCATCTGTATGGTTCGATTGCGGCTTCGTCACTTACTCCAACGCGTCGAAGATGAGATTGTTGAGCGTCCCTGCCGAAGTATTGGAACAACACGGTGCTGTCAGCAATGAAACAGCGGCGGCCATGTGTGCAGGTGCGCTGCGCAATAGTCTGGCGAGCGTCGCGCTATCAACCACAGGCATTGCAGGTCCGGATGGTGGCGTCCCCGGCAAGCCGGTAGGTACGATTTACTTTGGTTGGGCTTATGGCGATGTAACGCAGGTAGAGCGCATGCAGTTTGATGGCGATCGGCGTTCAATCAGAGAACAAACCGTCAAGCACGCCTTGCGCGGCTTGTTGGAACTACTCGCTAGTAGGAAGTAATTCCCAAAATTTCAAACGCATCAATGTCATTCAAACCTCGACATTGATCGCATCAAAAATCGTCTAATCAGAATAAAAAGAGCAAGCTCGATACGGCTAATGCGATGGCGGCTGCCATCGTTTTGACAGGATGATTTTCAATTAGATAATTCATGACAGGCAGGCCGATAATTCAGATGCCGCAGTATAGCGGCCGACCTGACGGTTCAACTATCCCATGAATATGGGAGTTGTTATTTACAAAACTGATTGATCGCGTCGCGCGTTTCCAGCGCAACTTGACGCGCGGCTTGCGCAAAATTCTCATCCGACTTTGCGTACAGAATTGCGCGCGATGAATTGATCATCATGCCAGTGCCGTTTGCGGTACGACCCGCTTCAACAGTCGCCTTGATATCGCCACCTTGTGCACCGATGCCTGGAATCAGCAAAGGCATGTCACCGACAATCGCACGCACTTGCGCCAACTCATTCGGGAAGGTCGCGCCGACGACCAGTGCGCATTGACCATTAGTATTCCATTTATCCGCGACCAGATGCGCTACGTGTTGATATAGAGGTTTGCCATCCACATTCAAGAACTGCAAATCAGAGCCGCCCGCATTTGAGGTCCGGCACAATACGATCACGCCTTTATCTTTGCGTTCTACATACGGCTGCACAGAATCGAAGCCCATATACGGATTGACCGTCACCGCATCCGCACCGTAGCGCTCGAAAGCTTCACGCGCATATTGTTCGGCCGTTGCGCCGATATCACCGCGCTTGGCATCCAGCACGATAGGAATATGCGGATACCGTTCGTGCAAATATTTGCAGATATCTTCCAGTTGATCTTCTGCACGCAAGGCCGCGAAATAAGCGATCTGTGGTTTGAATGAACATGCGATATCCGCAGTCGCGTCGATGATCGCTTTACTGAAAGTCAGGATCGCGTCTGGCTTGCCCTGCAAATGTGCCGGGAACTTGGCCAGATCGGGGTCGAGGCCGATACAGAGTTGCGAATTTTGTGTCTGCCAGGCGGCGGATAATTGTTCTATGAAGGTCACAGCGATATCTCTCTTTTTCGTGCAGACCGTATTGTAACTCGTCGTGATATCGTGCCGTACCAGATCGATCCACACGCCACATCGATATTTTTAAATCACGTCCATGACTTTTTCTCTATGAGTTCGCTTAGTTCGCTTTCCCGCAAAGACTGGATCCTGCTGGCGCTTCTGACATTTTGCTGGGGTATCAACTGGCCCATCATGAAGATGGCGGTGCAAGACTTCCCGCCTATCGCTTTCCGCACCTTGTGCATCATGGGCGCGGTGCCGGTTTTATGGCTGGCGGCACGCTGGAGCCGTACTTCGCTCAAGGTATCGCAGGACGATCTGGGAACCATTTTCACGCTGGCCATTCCTAATATCATTATTTGGAATACCTTCATGATCGTCGGCGTAAAAATGCTGTCATCCGGCCGTGCCGCGATCCTGGGCTATACGATGCCGATTTGGGCGGTGCTTTCCGGCTTGATATTTTTTCGAGATCGCATCAGTCGACTAGGCTGGCTGGGAATAGCATTCGCGCTCAGCGGCGCATTATTATTGTTATCGAGCGAATTTGCCAATCTGCGCGGCCAACCCTTGGGCAGCGTGATGACGCTGGTCGCGGCAGCAGCTTGGGGTTATGGCACAGTATTGATGAAGCGCACCAAGATCGAAATCCCGACCATGGCGCTGACGTTCTGGATGTTGCTGATGGCTAGCATCTGCATGGGCATCACATCGGCATTGTTTGAATATCAGTTGTGGCGTTTGCCAACGGCCAAGGAAGCGGCGGCGATTGCCTATAACGGACTCATCATCTTTGGTTTTGCGCAGGTAATCTGGTTTTCATTGGCGCGTAAATTGCCGCCAGTCGCATCCAGTTTGTCCGTAATGATGATTCCGGTATTGGGTGTTTTTTCCGGCGCATGGTGGTTAAATGAAACGCCGCACTGGCAAGACTATGTCGCGATGTGTTTGATTTCAGCGGCGATGAGCACGGTACTATTGAAACCTCGTAGCAGCAGCATCAAATAGGCGACACAAAGAACGGCATCCACAACTGAATCTGAAATACAGTCAGATCTGGATCCAAATTATATTCAGTAGAATTTTTATATTCACGGAGAAATAAAATGTCGAAATTATTGAAGTGGCTGGCGATTGCCATGTTTGCCTCGATGCTGAGCGCGTGTGGTTATAACGACTTTCAATCGAAAGATGAAGCGACCAAAGCGGCATGGAGCGAAGTCGTCAATCAATACCAACGCCGCGCCGATTTGATTCCAAATCTGGTGAATACCGTCAAAGGTTATGCGTCGCATGAGCGCGAAACATTTGAAGCGGTGACCAAGGCACGTGCTGCTGCGACCAGCTTCCAGATCACGCCGGAAGTATTGAACGATCCGCAAGCCTTCGCCAAATTCCAGCAAGTGCAAGGCGAATTATCATCGGCTTTGTCGCGCTTGATGGCGATCTCGGAAAACTATCCGCAATTGAAAGCTGACACCGGCTTCCGTGATCTGCAATCGCAGCTGGAAGGGACCGAAAATCGCATCACCGTTGCACGTCAGCGTTACATCGCATCGGTGCAGGAATATAACGTGCTGGCACGCAGCTTCCCAACTAATATCACCGCGAAGATTTTCGGCTATCCAGTAAAACCATCGTTCACGGTTGAAAACGAAAAAGCGATTTCCGTACCGCCTACTGTCAATTTCGGCAAATAAGCTAAACGACGATCATGAAAACCATGCGCTATCTGTTGGCCTGCACGCTGGCATTTTTTTGCGTGCTTGCCAGCGCACAAAATCTGGTCGCTGTGCCGCCGCTCACTGCGCGCGTCACGGACCAGATTGGCATGCTGAACGCCGGCCAACGCGACACCCTGGAAAATGTATTGGCGGATTACGAAACGCGCACTGGCAGCCAGATTGCGGTGTTGCTGGTCAATACCACCGAGCCGGAAACCATAGAGCAATACAGCATACGCGTCGCTGATGCATGGAAGCTGGGGCGCAAAGGTCTGGATGACGGCGTGATCTTGTTGATTGCAAAAAGTAATTCTGCAGCGTCGGGCCGCATGCGGATTGAAACCGGACGCGGCGTACAAGGCGTATTAACCGACGCCCAATCCAAACGTGTTTTACAGGATGTGATCGCCCCGCATTTTCGCCAGAATGATTATTACGGTGGCCTCGCTGCGGGCATCTCGGTCATTACCGGCTTGCTCGACAAGGAAGCATTTCCTGAACCGGCTAAAAACGGTGAGGCCAAAAGCAATGATGGCTTCAGCTGGTCGCCGTTCATTTTCTTTGCTTTTCTGATTATCGTCATGATGATGCGCAGCCGCGGCGGCGGCAGACGCGGTCACAGCCGTGACGATTGGGGCAATTCGGCTGGCGTTATTTTGGGCAGTGCCATTGGTGGCATACTCGGCGGCCGCTCATCGGGCGGCGGTTTCGGTAGTGGCGGCGGAGGATTTGGCGGTGGTGGCGGCTTCTCTGGAGGTGGCGGTGGTTTTGATGGCGGCGGCGCCTCGGGGAACTGGTAATGAATAAAATCTCACGCGCTTTGCGCCATGTCAAAACCACCAAGTCACACGGAAAAAGCGCATTCCCAAGCGCCACGCTGGCAGCGATCCAAGCCATCATCACCGAAGGTGAGAGCAAGCATCGTGCAGAAGTTCGACTGATCGTTGAACCCTCGCTGGATCTGGCGGCAGTCATGAGCGGGATGACCTCGCGCGAACGTGCCGGCGAATTATTTACCGACTATCGGATCTGGGATACGGAAGAAAATTGCGGCGTCCTGATTTACATTAATCTCGCCGACCATCAAGTCGAAATCATCGCTGATCGCGGCATTGCACGTCTGGTTTCCAATGAACATTGGCAGGCGGTGTGCAAAACCATGACGAATGGTTTCGCACAAGGGCTGTATCACGAGAGCGCGTTAAATGGCTTGACGCAATTGAATGCGATTCTGAAAAAGTATTTTCCAGAAAACGAAGCAGCACAAAGTCCGCAGCACAATCAATTATCGAATCAACCGATTTTGCTGTAAGCGTGCGCAAGTCGCAGGTTCACGCTGCCTTAAGTCAATCTTCCTATTCGCTTGTGCGTCATTAAAGATGCACAAGCGTCTTAATCCATATCAACCGTTTTCATAAATCCACTGCAGCAATGCATCATGCGCAGCCTGACCGCTAGCTGCGTTGATGTGATTGATGATGCAGACCACTGCATAACGTTTACCAGATGCCGCAAGTACATAACCTGCGACTGCGCGTACGTCATTCAAGGAGCCGGTTTTGATATGCGCCTGACCCGCTACGGTTTGCTTCAGCAATCGCTTGCGCATCGTGCCATCAAATCCAACCAGCGGTAGTGCCGACATTAGCTCTGGCATCACAGGTGATTGAAAAGCTGCCACCAACATGCGCCCCATCGTCTCTGCCGAAATACGTTCTGTGCGTGACAAACCCGAACCGTTTTCTATCACCAGCTGGTCCGCCTCTATACCTTTGCCGGCCAACCATGTTTTGATGACACGCGCACCGCGTTCCGGCGACGCCGGTATTTTGAGCACATCAGCTGCAAGCGTCAGCAACAATTGACGCGCCATCACATTATTGCTGTACTTGTTGATGTCACGTATCACTTCAGGCAAGGCTGGTGATTGCCATTCCGTCAGCAGACGCGCATTCGCGGGCAATACACCATCAACAATAGAACCTTTGAAAGTACCGCCTACATCTGTCCATAACTGACGGAACACCAGACCAAAATATTCTGCATGCGTCATTTGATAAGGATGCAGATACCAAGTTTTTTCGCCGCAAGCAGCAGAGAATGTACCGCCAAAGTTAGTGCCATTTTTATCCAGCGTTGGCTGTAATTTGGCTTGCCAATCAGTACAAGGACCATCTGAGAAAACCGGCACAGAGATCGGATACCCAGCCAGCGGCGGATCAACGCTGACATTCACCACACGACGGCTGACTTCAGGCAAGAAATGAAAAGCCAGCGCTTTGTAATTCAACAGCAAGGCATCCGGCCCTGCGTTATAAGGCTTTAAAGGATCGCCATCGAAGCGCGAAGCGTCATACGACATATCTTCAA
This sequence comes from Herminiimonas sp., assembly GCF_030655415.1. The sequence continues at coordinate 159,373 of NZ_JAURVN010000009.1, forward strand.
AAACAGTTCTATCCAGAATCAGATTGCCGCGAATTTCACGAATCCCTGCAGCGCGAATTTGACGCAGAAATTGCCAGAACTTTTCCGTCACCAGTTTAGGATCGCCACTGCCCTTGATCACCAAATCACCGTTCAGCACATCGCCATTTTGCGTGCCGGTCGCATAGACCTGCGTTTTCCAGGTGAAGGCCGGACCCAGAATATCCAACGCCGCATTACTCGTTACCAGCTTCATCGTCGAAGCCGGATTGAAACCTGTTGTGCTGTTAATCGAGATGCGTGGCACCGGGCCGGACACTTCCTGCACATAGGTCGCCACCGCATTTTGCGGAATGCCGCCACGCTTCAAGGCATCGACCACAGTCGTCGGCAAGCCTGCCGCGTGCGCGCAAGAGACGCCGACATTGATCGCAATAAAAACAGGGATTAACAGGGATGCAACAGGCAAGCGCAGTGTATTAATTTGCTTGGTAATTCTTTGAGTGATTCGTGTATTGATTTGCATGGTTTTGAGCTTAAGGAAGTGACTCAATTATTACATGCACGACAAAATCACCAATAGACCTTTGCCGACCCAGCGCGTTTCCATGACCGCAGTCAGCTCTCATGTTGTGCAAAAGAGTCGAATCTTTAACTTCAATCAAAAACAGTTTGAGGAATCGGGCGATATCACAGGTCAGCTCGCTATCTCGCCAACAATCAGCATTACAATTAGATGCTTAAATGCATCACTCGCACTCGCTTGCAAGACAACCACATTATGTTGCCGATCATTTGTTTGTCACCTTCCTGCTTTGTTGTTGCCACTTTATTCAGTACTTGCAAAGTGAGTCACACAAGCTCGCATAAAAACGTACACCGCTCAGCGCATTTTCAATAGAAATCGCCCCATGACCAGCGCATCTCAAGACCTGCACTTTGCAAGCATCGCCTGGATCGGCATCAGTGCCGTTGGCCTGACTGTATTGCTGGTGTTGATGATGGTGTATCTGCGCACATCACTGAATCGCCGAGCACAAGAAGAACGTGCTTTTTTGTCTGTCTGGCGCCCTTTGTTACTCAGCTCCTTGCACTCTTCTATCTCTGCGGTTTTGCCTATGATGGCGGCCAAAGAGCGCGTCTACTTCCTCAAGCTCTGGAACAATCTGATGCGTACCTCGAGCGGCGAAGCGGCGACCAATCTAATCAGCATTGCCTACTCGGTCGGTTGCGATCATTTCTCACGCCGTCTGGTCAGATACGGCGATCGCGTCGAATGCCTGCTGGCGACCTTAGCGCTCGGACACATGCGGGATCATCCGTCGTGGGATTTGCTGGTTACACAAACACTGGCGGTTGATAACGTGACGTCGATCAATGCATTCCAGGCGCTGGTACAGATAGATGCAGAAGCGACCGCGCAACAATTGATGCCTTTGCTGCTGGCCCGTGAAGATTGGCCAATTGCACACGTGGCCGCCATCTTGCAATCGGCTCAAGGTGCATTTCTGCAGCCCTTGCTGGAAGCCACAGTTGAAATAAAATCCGTGCATCTGGTGCGCACCTTGCGCCTTATCGAAGCACTGCATCTGGCGATTCCGCAAGCAATCGTATTGCGTCTATTGGATCAAGCCAATGACATCGATACCATCATCGCCGCTTTGCGCATCGCTAACGATGCCGGCCTGTTGAAGCAAGTACGCGCTTATCTGAATCATCCCGACTGGCGCGTTAGAGTACAGGCAGCAAAGGGAATCGGACGCATAGGCGAACACGCAGATATCAATCGTCTGATTCCTCTGCTGGCCGATACCGAATGGTGGGTACGTTACCGTGCCGCTCGCGCCCTCATAGCCATGCCGTTTTTCAGCATCGCCGAGATCGAACAATTACGCGACAATCTATCTGACCGCTTTGCGCGCGATATGCTGGGCCAGGTACTGGCAGAAAGAAATCCGGCATGACATTGTCTTCACTCATCTCAGCTGCGACCTGGTGCATACTCGGCTACTTCATCGTTTCCAAGACCAGTTATTTTCTGTTGAATGCATTGTCGATTTTTCGCATGCATAAAATGGAACAGGAAAAAGTGCTGGCAGATTTACCGCAAATTTATTCCGGTCTTGAGCAACCCATCAGCCTGCTGTTACGCACGCACAATAACGCCGCAACAATTGCCACCTCGGTACACGCCTTATTACAACTCGATTATTCTCATTTTGAAATCATCGTAATCAATGATGGTTCTGTGGATGCAACGCTGGATACCTTGATTGATGCCTTCGATCTGCATGCATTTCCAGAGGCGTATCGAATACAACTGGCAACGCAGCAAGTACATCGTATTTATCGTTCGACACGCTTCCCGAATCTACGCATCATCGACAAAAAATATGGCGGCAAGGCCGATGCATTAAATGCCGGCATCAATGCTTCTCGCTATCCCTTATTCTGCAGCGTGGATGACAATACCATTCTGCACCGCGACAGCCTGCGCCGCATCGTCGCGCCATTCCTGAATCAAAATACGGTTATTGCAACCGCCGGTGCAGTAAGAGTTGCGAACGGTTGTGAAATAGAAAATGGCTTGCTTCACAAAGTCGCTTTACCAAAACGCTGGTTACCGGTTTTTCAAATTATTGAATATTTGCGCACGTCTTTATTTGCGCCATTAGGCTGGTCGTCGATGAACGGCATGCTGATCGTTCCAGCTGCGGGCGTTGGCTTATTTCAGAAAGACATCGTGATTGAAGCGGGCGGTTATCGTACTGATACGACGACGGGAAATATGGAGCTCATCGTGCGCATGCATCGCTTGATGCGCCAGAAAAAACAGGAATATCAAATCACCTTCATCGCCGATCCGGTTTGCTGGCAACAGGTGCCGCAAGATCTGGCGACGCTGAAAAATCTGCGTATGCGATGGCAACATGGTTTGCTGGATAGCCTAAGCCAAAATATGGGATTGCTGTTCTCACGTAACGGCGGCGTGCCGGGCAACCTGGCGTTCCCATTCTTCATCGTATTTGAATGCGTGGGCCCGATACTGGAATTGTTCGGCTATGCATTCATCGTGATTGCCTACGCTTGCGGCCTGCTATCAGCAGAAGCTTGCATTGCATTCTTTTCGGTCGCGATAGGGTTGGGAGTTTTGTTGTCGGCTTCAGGCTTGTTGCTGGAAGAAATGTCCTTCCATCTTTATCCTAAAGCAAGTGACATCGCGAAGCTGGCTATCGTCGCAGTTCTTGGTAATCTTGGATATCGTCAGTTGAATATCGCGTGGCGCTCATACAGTACCGCGCGCTGGTTGCTGGATCATAGAAGCCGCACGAGCAACAAAGATCTGGTGGGATAAAACTGCAGACGAACGATTGAGCATTGCGGTTCAAGCAGAGCAGCAAACCTGCATCAAATCGTGGTGATCTCGATAGGCAAGCGCTTGCCTTCTTCCAGCATCACGGTGATCGCAGCGGCAGTCACAGGACGGCTGAAGAAGTAGCCCTGGATTTGATCGCAGTCGTGTTCACGCAGATAGTTGAGCTGCGCTTCCGTTTCCACACCTTCCGCAATAACCTGCAGTCGCAAGCTGTGCGCCAGCGACACGATGGATGCAACGATGGCTGCATCATCAGGATCGATGGTGATGTCGTTGACGAAGGATCTGTCAATTTTCAAGACATCAATCGGGAAGCGTTTCAGATACGACAAACTTGAATAGCCAGTACCGAAATCATCAATCGAGAGTTTGACGCCCAAGGCTTTCAACTCGCGCAAAATGCCGATCGCTCTATCAACGTCGGCCATAACCAGGCTTTCGGTCAATTCGATTTCCAGATATTGCGGCTCCAGATCGGCTTCACGCAAACTGCTTGCAATCGATTCCACCAAATCTTCTTGTGCGAATTGGCGCGCAGATAAATTGACTGATACGCGCAGATGACAAAGTCCACTTTTTTGCCACGCCTTGTTTTGCAAACAGGCGGCACGCACGACCCAGGCACCGATAGGGACGATCAAACCATTTTCTTCTGCCAAGCCGATAAAGCGTACCGGCGGCACCATTCCCAACTCCGGATGCTGCCAACGTATCAGTGCTTCAACCCCAACGATTTCACCAGTGCGCAAATCAACCTGCGGTTGATAATGCAACATGAACTCTTCACGCTCCAGCGCATTGCGTAAATCACCTTCAATATGTAAACGCTCCAAGGCGCGTTCATTCATCGCCGGCGTATAGAACTGGAAGTTATTACGTCCCGTCTCTTTCGCGCGATACATCGCAATATCAGCATGCTTGATCAATTCTTCCGGCGTATCCCCATCGGCCGGATAGACTGCAACGCCAATACTGCAGCTGACGAAAAATTCGTGTCCTTCAATCGTCAGTGGCTGTCCAATCGCTTCCATGATGCGTTGCACGATGTGCGTAGACAAACCTGCATCAGTGCGCTCTGGCAAAATCAATACAAACTCATCGCCGCCCATGCGTGCGACCGTATCCGTATCCCGTACTGCTGCCTGCAAACGAGACGAAACAGCTGTCAACAAAATATCGCCAGCTTGATGTCCCAACGTGTCATTCACAAACTTGAAGCGATCCAGATCAACGAACAGCACCCAAATCGGATGGCCGTAACGGTAGGCGTACGACACTGCCTGACTTAGGCGATCGCGCAACAGACTACGATTTGCAAGCCCGGTCAATGCATCGCGGTTGGTTTGAAATTCCAGTTCTGATTCGTAGCGTTTGGTGGCCGTAATATCGTACTGCACCACGATGAAATGACTGACTACACCTGTGTCGTCTTTAACCGGCGCGATGTACCAATCGCTCCAGAACAAGGTGCCATCCTTGCGGTAATTGCGCAGGACTGCATGGCCTTCTCTTTCTTCGTTTGCGGTGGCACGGATTTCTTCAATGCCTGGCTGATCGACATCTTCATTCCACAAGAAACAAAGATTCACACCAATCGCTTCTTCTGCGGAATAACCAGTGATGCGTTCGAAAGCAGGATTGACGTATTCAATCAGGTAGTGAGGTGACTCAGCATTCGTAATAATGATGGAATTAGCGCTGGCCTCGATCGCACGCTCGCGCAATTGCAGTTGGTGCTCTGTGCGCTTGCGCGCGGCGATATCTGCGTTCAAATCCTCATTGGCCGAACGTAGTTGCGCGGTACGTTCATCGACCAGCAATTGAATACGTCGGGATCTATCGACCACCGTTTGCAAATACACAGCACCACCGATGCTGAACAACAAACCCGCGATAAATGCCCACAATGCAGTGCTGCCTTCGCTTAAGAACCACACGGGAGGTGTGGACACCACCATGTGCCACGGCTGTCCCGCGACATTAAACAAATGCTTGTATGGCTCGGGCTGGTTATAGAACAGCCATCTTGGAAGACCTAAACTTGACTCAAAGACTTCCAAAGGCGCACCTTGATGAAAGATCAGTGCATCTTTATTGCCTTCTTTGTCGCTCGCATAAACGCTGATATTCAAATTGAGCTTGGCGTCAGAGACCAACATAAAGCTGTCAGCCGCCAGTGATTTGGCAATCATGTCGCCGGCGCGGAATACCGCCGCGGTATCGCCGATAATCGCGGCCCGTCTAGACGCAACATCCGTCAAAGGCATACCAGCCCGGTAAACCGGCATCAATACAATGAAGCCTTTTTGCGTACCGCGCTCCTGCGTCAATCGCAACAAACCGGTCGAGGCTGGTTCACCGCTATCCACCGAACGCTGCATTGCCGAATCCTGGAAGGGATAAGAATCTGCATCTACCCCTAGTGCGGCCTGATTGCCTTCCATAGGCTCAATGTAATCGACTACGCGATACCTGGCTTTTTCTTCCGAAGGGACAGGCGTACCTTTAGAAATGTCGCCTATCGTAAAGCCAGGAAACTGCGCGCGCATCGCGGCCTCATACTGCGGACGTTCTTGCGCTGAAATATAGCGATGAAAATTTATTGCCTGGATATACGGATTGCTCGCAAGGAGCGGTTTGGTGAACGAGTGAAATTGTTCACGACTGACATTGTCGAACGCGACAAATAATTGATTCACGTCGCGTAGAACATCGATCGAATTGTCGAGGCCGTTTTGAATTGCGGCGACCCGAACCTTGGCTTGTTGCTGAAAATCGATGTCGACCTTGTCATGCTCAAGCCGGCGCACTGCTGTAAACAACAGTGCACTAATGAGCACGCCGATCACAAGTGCCAACAAGGCTGCAATTGACAGAGAAAAAGGAAGTCGCCTACGCATCAATAAAATTTCCTGTGCGTTACTGTCTTAAAACTGGAATGATCTATCGACTGATTCAATATAGAAGCTCACGCTTGTTTTGGACATATTTATTGCAGCGTAACTTATTTATGTGCTCTTGGTAAGACGCAATTGTTAATTTAGACGACAAACAACAAGCGATTATTTAACACTATAGAAGACTTGACGACATGACCGCTGCATCGTATTGCAGCGCATTGATGAGATGGAGCGTCACGTAAAAAACGCGCCATCACAGCGCGCTTTTTTATAAATTAACAAACTTAACCCAACCACTTTGCTATCGATAGCAACAGCACCAGCAACATCCACAAGAGCAAAGCTCGCCATACCAAGCCGACCGTACTTTGCAACGCGCGTCCGGTAGCCTCTTCGCCAACTGGCGCTTCCGTTTCCAGATTAATTGAATCCACTGTCGTTGCATCAACCGGCATGACATTGGTGGCATTTTCAGCGGGCGCACCCAAACGTATACCCATCGCTCCACTGCCGGCGGACAGAATGATGCCGTCCGCTTCGTCTTGCCAGCGACCTGCAAAATTACGCCATGCGTAAATCGCATCTTCGAAATTACCAACGACAGCAAATGCAGAGGCAGTCAAACGCACCGGTATCCAATCTATCCAGTAAAAGGCTTGTACAGCGAAACGACCAAACTCCTCACGTTCCGCTGTCTTAGGCTCGCTCCACGCACGCGCAAGATATTCGGCAACTCGATACATGACTGCGCCGACTGCGCCCAATGGCGTCAGCAACCAGAAGAACACGCCAAACACATTTCTATGCGTAGTGATCAAGGCCTTCTCAACTGCAATGCGCGCTATTTCACTGACATCCATACCCGCCGTATCGCGCTTGGTCCATTCAGCCAGCAACGAACGAGCAGTCGCTTCATCGCCGTTGTTCAATGCAATTTGAATCGATGTAAAGAAATGACTGTAATGACGAAAGCCCATCGTCACATACACCACCGCGATGTTCACAATCAATGCTGCCAGCGGACCGATCTTGACCGCAACCCAGTAAAGCAAAGCAGTTGGAATCGTGAAAGCAAGAATCATCAAGAGCCAGGCGATGCGTCCATGCTGGACTTGTCCGGCGTTGAATGAACCTTCCAGTTTTGTAGCTAGCGCACGTGCGCCCGCATAGACCGGATTGTCCGCGCGCAAAGGTTTTAATTGTTCAATCAGTAGCGCAAAGAGAATGGAGAAAAATGTCATTAAGGCGCCTTGTGAGTCAGTCAACCTATACGATAACGCAGCACTTGATCAGAATCAAATAAACCGGCGTAAAGCAAGGTTTGAGAATGCACACTCTTGCGTGCGATTACAGTCAAGCACGCAAGAAATGGAAAAGATTACGCAGCATACCTGCAGTCGCGCCCCAGATAAAGAAGCGCTCATAAGGCATTACGTAAAAGGTACGTGGACCGGTAAGGAAGTCGGCGGTGCGGCGCTGATGATGCATGCCATTCATCAGGAACGATAAAGGCACTTCAAATATTTCAGCTACCTCGAAAGGATCTGCCCGCATCTCAAATGGCGGCTGCACAATTGCCACCACCGGCGTCACTCTGAAACCAGTGCCGGTATGATATTCCGGCAGCGTACCGATGACATCGATGTGCGATCTATCGAGGCCGATTTCCTCTTCCGTTTCGCGCAAGGCTGTTTCGATAGGCGATGCATCGTACGCCTCCATACGGCCACCGGGGAAACTGATCTGTCCGGCGTGCGCGGTGAGATGCGCGGCGCGCTGCGTGAACAATAAGGTCGGGCCATCATCGCGCAATATGATGGGCAACAACACAGCCGCGTCGGTTAACGGCCCAGCCATCGGCCTGACTAAACGTTCTATCGTGATTTCCGGCGACCATGCAGGCGGATTGGAAAAACGGGCGCGCAAGGCGTCCGCTCTTAAATGGTCCAAGGTGATTGCATCCTCACCTCCCAATGAATCAATCGGGAGTAATTCTGGATCGAAATGCAGCGTCGCCAAGTGTGTTCCTACATACAAGAATTATTCATTGCTGCAATCGATTCTGCATCGCTAAGCTAACTCACAGCGTCTAACTCAAGTCTTGTGAGCGAAAGCTTATGGATTAAGCCGAGGCATCACAACTTGAAAACAGCCGTGAATCTCACTGCATGATGCGAGGCCGATTGCGCAGCTTCAATGAAAGAGATCGTTGCAAACAATATATCTGCAGCCATCCCCATCATTTGATTGATGTTAACCCGCCGCCTGAGTAAGCGCCAACATTTAACATTTCTGAATTGTGCCACCAAAACAAAAAAGACACCCGAAGGTGTCTTTTTTTTGATGCCGAATAGTTTGCACGGACGAAGCCGTATCGCAATTATTCTGCCGCAGCTTTTGAAGCAACGCGACGTTGTGGCAATTTTTCTTTGATACGTGCCGATTTGCCCGAACGTTCGCGCAAGTAGTACAACTTTGCACGACGTACGTCACCGCGACGTTTCACTTCGATCGAAGCGATCAGTGGCGAGTACAGTTGGAATGTACGCTCAACGCCTTCGCCTGACGAGATCTTACGAACGATGAAGTTCGAATTCAAGCCACGGTTACGACGGGAGATTACAACGCCTTCGTAAGCCTGGGCGCGCTTACGCGTACCTTCGACTACGTTGACGTTAACGATCACTGTATCGCCAGGAGCGAAGTCAGGGATGTTCTTTGCCAGGCGAGCAATTTCTTCTTGCTCTAATGTTTGGATCAGATCCATTTTTATTACTCCAATAACCATCTTGCCGGCGCCAGGTATTTCTAATATGCCCGGTAGAGGATGGGGTTACACATTGCAGGAATATGATGCCTTCCTGCTCGATACTACAAACTGCTGAACAACTTATTCGGTGCTGCTTACTGCTCACATACTGCTTAAAAACTTTTCATCGGAACGCGTCAGCAAACCTGCTTCGCGTGCCTTGATGATCATGTCCGGGCGTTTCTTCGCGGTTGCTTCCAACGCGCGTTCACGTCGCCATTTTTCAATCTCGACGTGATGGCCACCCATCAAAACTGCCGGCACTGCGGACCCTTCATACACTTCAGGTCGCGTGTAGTGCGGACAATCGAGCAAGCCATTTACAAAACTGTCTTCAACTGCAGAAGCATCGTCGTGCAACACGCCGGGCAATTGTCGGATCACTGCATCCATTAAGGCCATCGCCGGCAATTCACCGCCTGACAACACGAAATCACCAAGACTGATTTCTTCATCGACACACGTATCGAGAAAGCGCTGGTCGACTGCTTCATATCGACCGCACAATAAAACCAGACCGGGCTCAGCCGTCAACTGCATTACCCGTTCATGCGTCAAGGCTTTGCCTTGCGGCGAAAGATAAATTACACGAGGTGCAGGCAAATCAGTTGCAATCTGTCGCTTCTTGGCTTCCAGCACCGCTGCTTCCAGCGGTTTGACCATCATCACCATGCCGGGACCGCCACCATAGGGCCGGTCATCGACAGTGCGATGCTTGTCACTGGTGAAATCACGCGGATTCCACAATGCCAATTCGCATTTCTTTTGTTCGAAAGCACGTCGCGTAATACCCGACTGCGTAATCGCGGTGAACATTTCCGGGAACAGCGTGACGACATCAAATTGCATCTCGCCCACTCCTCAAAACGGACTGACTAATAGTCAAGTCCCCAGTCCACCGTAATTTTTTTTGCCGTTCGATCAACCGTTATGATGAACTGCTCGACAAACGGGATCAGCAATTCTTGCGCTGCTTTCGGGTCAGACTCTGCAACTTGAGGCACCGCAACACGCAAAATTGGATGCGCGCCGTTGTCCATCATGTCGCTGACTTGACCTAGATGCACGCCCTGCAGGTTCTCGACTTCCAGACCGATCAAATCGACCCAGTAATATTCATCGTCGGACAGAGCCGGGAAATGACTGCGCGGGATTTGTACGGCTGCACCTTTCAGCGCCTCCGCAGCATCTCGCCCTGCCACACCCATCAACTGCGCGACCACATCGCCGGAATGAATCTTGGATTGCATCATCGCCACGTCACGGACTTCTGGCTTATCCAGCCACCATGTCTTGGCATTCAACAACGCATCCGCATCGGCTGAATAGGGTTTGACCCGTACCCAGCCATTCAATCCATATGCACCGGAGATGTAACCAACCAGCACCAAATCCTCAGGAATTTTCATTCCCGATGCCGTTTGATTCGACAAAACTTAAGCTGCTGCTTTGCCGGCTTGAGCGACCAAACGAGCAACTGTCGGCGACAATTGTGCGCCTACGCCTTGCCAGTACGACAAACGGTCTTGAGCGATACGAATGCTTTCTTCAGCGCCGGATGCAACCGGGTTGTAGAAACCGATACGTTCGATGAAACGACCGTCGCGACGATTGCGCGAATCAGTAGCAACAATATTGTAAAAAGGGCGCTTTTTTGCACCACCACGAGCTAAACGAATAACGACCATAATATTTCCAAAAAGTGTCTGAACACGGAAAAAGCCGCAAATTATAGCCCAACTAGCGGCGCAACCGCAACCTCATTCACTGCATTTACGCAGTCTGCGTGGCGAATCAGGGAATATTCACTGCGGATCATCGCCAAACTCGGACGGCGCGCCATGCATCTGCCCGTACAATGCCCGCTGGAATCCATTTATTCCAGCCATTGTCGGCAAAATCCCGTCTTGAAATTCGTCCTACCTTACCAGCGATCAAAATCATCCATGGTCATCAGCCACAAGAATAAAACTCTCAGCACCCTGCTCGCAACCGTGTTTGGCGGCTTGGGCGCACATCGCTTTTATCTTTATGGCAAGAAAGACTATTGGGCCTGGCTATCCATACTAGCTTTCGCATTGCTTTCTTTGGCGGCGATCACTGAAATGCCGCAATCAGTCTTCATCGCTTTCTTGATATTAGCCATCATCTCGTTTTTTGCCGGCTTGATAGGCGCGCTGGTAATCGGCCTTACTCCAGATGAAAAATGGGATGCACAATTCAATACCCAATCCGGCCGTAGCTCGAATTCTGGCTGGACGGTGATTTTGCTGGTGGTGATCACCTTCGCACTCGGCTCGACAGCTCTGATCGCAACCCTCGCGCGTGGCTTCGACCTATATCTGACTGGCGGAGCATTCGGCTAAAACCGGTAGCGAGCTTGTACCCAAGCTGGCTGGCATTCCCCAAGCCAGTGCAAAATAGAAACTAGATGTGCAAGAGAAGTGCAATTCAGCAAGATTGCCACGCGTAATTACACGTATTAAATCTTCCCCCCACTCCCATTTGATTTGATTTTCCACATGGCACACATAGTGCTTTTATGGAATGTGCTCTTGACGTCGTCGGAGCGATCAATTCAAGTCAATGGGAGTTGCAATGGCCATACGCTCTACGTCCGCTTCGATGGCAGTCGCCGTCCTGGCTTTAGGCTGGTGTTTGAATATCGCCTCTGCGCAACCGGCACCGCCGGAAACCGCGCCGCCTGCCGCGACCGTCGAAGCTGCAGATACCCCAGCGCCGCCGCTTACCATGCCTGCTCCTATGATTGTCGAGCCTGCCGCCGCCACTCCGCCCACGCCGGAACCAGCAAGCGAAGCACCGATGACCAAGCCTACCTTGGTCGATGCATCAAAAATCAATTCTGGCGATACTGCTTGGGTATTGGCGGCTACCGCACTGGTTCTGTTCATGACGATTCCCGGCCTGGCATTGTTCTACGCCGGCATGGTTCGCAAGAAAAACGTACTGACGACGATGGCCCACAGCTTTGTCGTTACCTGCCTCGTCACTATCATTTGGGTCGTTATCGGCTACAGCCTGGCTTTCACCCCCAACTCCCCGTACATCGGTGGACTCGATCGCGTCTTGTTAAACGGCATGGACTTCTTCAAGGAAACCGGCAAGCTGACCGTCAGTGAAATTGCACCGACGATTCCGGAAAGCGTTTTCGTCATGTTCCAGATGACATTCGCGATCATTACACCTGCACTGATTACCGGCGCCTTCGCTGAGCGCATGAAGTTTTCTGCGCTGTTGATGTTCATCACGCTGTGGTCCATCTTTGTTTATTCACCAGTTGCACACTGGGTATGGGAACCGACAGGCTGGTTGGCAGCGCGCGGCATTCTTGATTTTGCCGGCGGCACCGTGGTGCATATCAACGCTGGCGTATCCGGTCTGGTTGCCGCGCTGATCATCGGACCACGCCTGGGCTTCGGCAAAGAACCTATGCCGCCGCACAATCTGGTCCTGACAGTTATCGGTGCCTCGATGCTCTGGGTAGGCTGGTTCGGCTTTAACGCCGGCTCGGCAGTGGCTGCGGACGGTCGCGCTGGTATGGCGATGCTGGTTACTCAAATAGCAACCGCAGTCGGCGCTTTGTCATGGATGTTCATCGAATGGGCTCGCCGCGGCAAACCTTCGGTGCTTGGACTGGTATCGGGTGCCGTTTCCGGTCTGGTTGCGATTACACCCGCATCCGGCTTTGTCGGCGTCACCGGCGCCTTGGTCATCGGTGCTGCTGCCGGTCTGGCCTGTTACTGGGGTGCGACTACGCTCAAATCAAAAATGGGCTACGACGACTCGCTCGACGTCTTCGGCGTTCACGCCATCGGCGGTATCGTCGGCGCTTTGCTGACCGGTGTGTTTGCTGTGAAAAGCATAGGCGGCGTCGAAAGCAGTTTCGGCAATCAGGCTTTCGGCGTGATCGTTACTGTCGTCTTCTCAGCCGTCATGACCGCGATCATTCTGGGCATCGTCAACGCCTTGGTCGGCCTGCGCGTCAGCGAAGAATCGGAACGTGAAGGCCTCGATCTTGAGCAACATGGTGAGCACGTACTATGAGCGAAGAACACCACACGCGTGCAGCGCTGGAGAATCAGGCGTTCGCCCTGATGGGCCGGCTGCACGTCACCCTACGCCGGCAAACCGGGCGGGTAACCGATATCGAGTACATGCGTATCGACCCCGCGTATTGCCGTTACTTGTTGAAAATGGCGTCGCTATCGCCTATCGAAGACTTGCAGGATCTGAGCGTCAAGCTGCAGGAAATCTTCTTTGGCCCTGATGGATTATTCGTGGTCGCCGAACCAAAACCACCTTTGATTGACCGCCTGAAAGAACACGCGCCAGCGCCTGCACCAGCGGCGCCCGCTGCTGCCGCACCGGCAGCGCCAACCGACAACGGCGATCCGGTTGATCGTGGTTACATAGGGCGTTTGCGCTAAGCAGCATCATCGTCGGGCGGCTCAATAGCGTCCGACAGGAAGTACTTCAGAACTGATCTTCATCCAGCGCAAGTACGCCGTTACTACCATCCACAATCGCACTGCGATATCCGCCAGCCTGGGATAAATAATGATCGGCAAAGAATCGCGCCGTGGCTATCTTCGCTGAATAAAACTTCGCATCGCTATCGTTCGCGTCCAGTTTTTGTTGCGCGACCAATGCAGCGCGCGCCATCTGCCAACCGCCAAGAACAATGCCCGCCAATTTCAAATACGGCACGCTACCGGCAAACACACCTTTGATGTCGGATTGAATATTCGCCACGACATACGCAATCACCTCGTCGAGCGCAATCGAAGCGACTGCCAGATGTTTGCCTATCGCTTGCAAATCAGTTGATGAAGACTGGGCCAGCTCCGCCTCGGTTTCGCGTACGCGCGCAATAATTTCACGTGCGACCGCACCGCCATCACGCACTGTTTTGCGTCCGACCAAATCATTCGCCTGGATCGCCGTCGTACCTTCGTAAATCGTCAGGATGCGGGCATCGCGATAATATTGCGCCGCGCCGGTTTCTTCGATGAAGCCCATGCCGCCGTGTATCTGCAAACCAGTGGACGCAACATCGATAGACATTTCGGTCGCCCAGCCTTTGATAACCGGCACCAGAAATTCATAGAAAGCCTGATTGTCGCTACGTACCTTTTCATCAGTGTGATGATGCGCAATATCGAACGCCGCAGCACCGACATAAGCCAGCGCACGCGCCGCTTCTATTTGCGCCCGCATGGACATCAACATGCGCCGCACATCGGGTTGATGAATAATCGAAACCGCAGTCGCCGAACCTTCCAGGTCTTTCGACTGCACGCGATCTTTTGCATACGCGACGGCTTTTTGATACGCACGTTCTGCCACCGCGATGCCTTGCATGCCGACCGCAAAACGCGCTGCGTTCATCATGATGAACATGGTTTCCAGGCCGCGATTTTCCTTACCGATCAAAGTGCCAATCGCGCCACCGTGATCGCCGAATTGCAATACCGCTGTTGGACTCGCCTTGATACCCAGCTTGTGTTCGATGGATACGCAAAACGCATCATTGCGCTCGCCCAGTGAACCATCAGCATTCACCAAAAATTTAGGCACGACAAACAATGAAATCCCTTTTACGCCTTCCGGTGCATCCGGCGTACGCGCCAACACGAGATGGATGATGTTCTCCGCCATATCGTGTTCGCCGTAGGTAATGAAAATCTTGGTGCCGGAAATTTTGTACGTGCCATCGCCTTGTGGAATTGCACGCGAGCGCACCATCGCCAGATCGGAGCCGGCCTGCGGCTCGGTCAGGTTCATCGTGCCTGTCCATTTGCCGGAAATAAAATTCGGGAGAAATTTTTCTTTTTGTTCGTCCGAACCAGCCGTCATCAAGGCTTCAATCGCGCCGTCTGTCAGCAAAGGACAAAGCGCGAACGACAGATTCGCCGCGTTCAACATTTCCATACAAGGTGTTGCTACCAGTTTCGGCAAACCCTGACCGCCAAAATCAACTGGATGCTGCACGCCCTGCCAACCCGCATCGCCGTAGGCCTTGAACGCTTCCTTGAAACCCGGCGTCGTCGTGACCTTGCCATCTTTCCACGCACTCGGATGTTGATCGCCCGCCTTGTTGAGCGGCGCAATCACTTCACTGCAAAAGCGCGCATTTTCTTCCAGCACCGCTTCTACCGTTTCCGGCGTCGCATCTTCGCAGCCAGGCAAGGCATTAACGGCAGCCAGATCGGCCAACTCGTTCATCACGAACAGCATGTCTTTTAATGGCGCAACGTAGCTCATGCAAAGCTCCTAAAGAAAATGGGCAGGACGTTCAGTAATTGCAGTGTGCCAGAAAAAATCCCCAACACACTACAACTCGCTTTCACGTCCTGCCCATTTCTTTTTGCAAGCGGCAATTTTGCCATCTGCATATTAGGTATTTCTTTATCCCAGTTCAGCAACCAGCTTAGGCACGATCTCGAACAGATCGCCGACGATGCCGTAATCCGCTACCGAGAAAATCGGTGCTTCCGGATCCTTGTTGATCGCAACGATCACTTTGGAATCCTTCATGCCGGCCAGATGCTGAATCGCGCCTGAGATACCGACCGCGATATACAAATCAGGAGCAACGATCTTGCCGGTTTGTCCGACTTGCCAATCGTTGGGAACGTAACCAGCGTCGACTGCTGCACGCGATGCGCCCATAGCCGCGCCGAGTTTGTCGGCCAATGGTTCGAGGATCTTGAAGCTTTCTTCCGAACCCATGCCACGACCACCGGAGACGACGATTTTCGCAGCGGTCAATTCAGGACGTGCGGATGTCGCCAGTTCACGCGAGACGAAAGACGATTTTCCTGAATCAGCAACCGCAGTCACATTTTCAACTGTAGCCGAACCGCCTTCTGCAGCAGCATCGAAAGTCGTCGTACGCACAGTGATCACTTTAGTCGCATCTGAAGACTGCACAGTTGCGATCGCGTTGCCAGCATAGAACGGACGCTCAAAAGTATCGGCAGAAATGACTTTGGTGATTTCTGAAATTTGCGCAACGTCGAGCTTGGCAGCCACGCGCGGCAAAATGTTTTTACCATAAGCGGTTGCTGGCGCAAGGATGTGCGAGTAATTGCTGGCCAGAGCCAATGCTTGCGCTGCAACGTTCTCTGCCAGGCCATCGGCAAATTGCGCACCGTCGGCAACCAGTACTTTTGCTACCCCTGCAATTTTTGCAGCGGCTTGTGCTGCTGCATCGGCTTGATGGCCGGCGATCAAAACGTGCACACCGCCACCACATTGAATCGCGGCAGTAATCGTGTGCAAGGTGCTGCCTTTTAAAGAGGCGTTATCGTGTTCGGCAATGACAAGTGCAGTCATGATGATTTCCTGTAATTGTTCCAACCATGCGGCTGCATCTTCATGCGTGCCGCAGCGGATGATTAAATAACTTTGGCTTCTGTCTTTAGTTTGGCAACCAGCGTGGCGACGTCCGGCACAATGATGCCGGCCGAACGTTTGGCTGGCTCAGTCACTTTCAGCGTTTTCAAACGCGGTGTGACATCGACGCCCAAATCGGCTGGCTTGACGTTATCCAGCGTTTTCTTTTTCGCCTTCATGATGTTCGGCAGCGTGACATAACGTGGCTCGTTCAAACGCAGATCGGTCGTGACGATCGCTGGCAAGGTCAGCGAAATAATTTCCAGGCCGCCATCAACTTCACGCGTGACCTTTACTTTGTCGCCATCGATTTCCACTTTCGACGCGTAAGTCGCTTGCGGCCAATCGAGCAAAGCGGCCAACATTTGACCAGTCTGGTTGGCGTCATCATCGATCGCCTGTTTGCCCAGAATGATTAGTTGCGGTTGTTCTTTATCAGCGATTGCTTTCAGCAATTTGGCAACAGCCAAAGGCTGCAACTCAACATCGGTTTCTACCAGGATGGCGCGATCAGCACCAATCGCCATCGCGGTACGCAAGGTTTCTTGCGATTGCAAAACGCCGCAAGAAACAGCGATGATCTCGGTGACCTTGCCGGCTTCTTTCAGACGCGTCGCTTCTTCCACGGCGATTT
The DNA here is from genome assembly GCF_030655415.1 of Herminiimonas sp. Next base: position 176,490 of record NZ_JAURVN010000009.1, read on the forward strand.
CATCGAATGGGTTCATCGACATTTTGACGTTGGCGATATCAACACCGGTTTGATCCGATTTGACACGGACCTTGACGTTGTAATCGACCACACGCTTAACTGGAACCAATACTTTCATAGCTCTGCCTTTGAAAAAATCAGAATGACATAAATGCAAATTGGGAACGATTATAAACGGAAGTGGCGATGGCATTCCCACACGCGCCGCGCGGGTACCTTTTGAGGAAGAAAAATACCGGCGATTCCATGACAAAATCGCGGCAAAAATCGCGAGGATTATCTGATCGAAGCGGAGTAGGCAAAGGCATGAGCGCAAAGAACAGCCTGCGCGCATGATTCAAAACGAGAAAGGTCTCAAGCCGGGGCTATATAAGAAGCACGCTAGAACTGCCACCTGCTTTTACACGCGGAGTTATGCGCGGAACTGACTTGCTGCGCGTATTAACTACAGCTTATTTACGCTTCATGAAAAAGGTAAATACGTCGTTCTCTTCGCTCTGTTGCACCAGATCATTGCCGGTCTGGCGGGCGAAAGCTTGAAAATCGCGGACAGAACCAGGATCGGTCGCCTGCACACGCAAAATTTGCCCAGTCGTCATATCGGCCAAAGCCTTCTTGGTTTTCAATATTGGCAAGGGGCAGTTCAAGCCTCGTGCATCGAGGTCTTTACTAAATTCCATAGTCATACAATTGCACCAGTACGAGGTAAGACGGGGATTCTACCCCAAACAAGTTCACAGAACAGCGCGCGGTATAAACCGTATAGGCAATTTTGCGAACCTACAGTCACAGAATTGACCAGTTCGGAAATGCAGCTGGAGGCTTCTCAAATTTTTTCGACAACTGAATTTTATGCGCGATATTAGTCAGGAACAGAATGTCGCGGAAAGCAGCCAAATCGAAGCCGTCGCGATTGCCTTCACGCTCGTCAATCAATAATTTTTCCATAAACGGCAGCAAAGCGTCAGTCGGCCACAACTGAACAATGCGCCCCATTACTTCAGGGAAATCTTCAATACCACGTGGCCGCTCTAAAGTAAGCGGCTCGTCCCACGGCACGATGCGCCCGTTGAATACGCTCATGAAACGTTTGCCCAGCGCTTCGTATTTTTCTCTATCGCCAACCACGCGATACAAATCAAATAAATTCAACCACGGCAATGGAGAAGTAGGATTATCTTCGCTCGATTTCGCTTCCAGAATTTCGATGGCGCGCAATGGTTGATTGATGTGCACCCAGAACTCAGCTTCTTGCGTCTCATCCGACAACTCTTCCGCTGCGGCGATTTTTGGCTTGTCGTGCGAGTAAAAATTCTCGTCAAACTCTTGCTCGCCAGTGACAACTGCTGCCTTGCCCAACTTCTTTTCACCCGGCAACCCGTCAGTATTGTCTGCAAGCGTCACTGCAATTGCTGAATCATCCAGAGCATCACTAGCGGCCGGCGCTGGGAAATGACGCGCTTCCATCTGCGCATCATGCGGTTGATCATTACCAGGAACGATTTGCTGCCACGACGAGAATCCGCCTTCCGATCGTATTTGCCGCATGCGCCACACTAACCACGCTATCGCTACTACACATGCGAATAAAAGCAGATAAAGAAAAATCAGCGAAGTCTTGAGTGGCGGCTCTTTCTTTGCCTCTTGCAAGGCAAGCAATTGCGTTGCGTTTAATTTTCTAAGTTCTTCTGTTTTGCTTTCAAGAAGATTAATTTTTTGCAGCAATTCTTGAAATGCTGGTGACGCTGTCGGCTCACTGATGATTGGTGCAGCCTCAGGTGTTTGTACTTGCGCTTGCGGCGGCAAATCAGCAGCCGGCGTTGGGATCAATCCAGACAAACCGTAAGTCATCGCCAAACGCAAACCGCCACCACCACCCGGCAAATCAGTCACGGCACTTTCACTACCACCTAGGCGCAACACATTCGCGGGCGCGGCAGCCACTGCGGCTTTTTCTTTTTTACGTTTTTTCGCAGGAGCAGGCTCTTGTGCAACTTGCGGCGTGATGTTTTCATCCACGGCCAAAGTTTGAGTTTGTGCCCTAGCCTGACGACGACTGGTTTTCTTTGGCTTCTCAGTTACTTCTTGCTCACCAGCCGCGGTCGGCGGCAAATTATTCAACTGTTGAGAAGCCTGTACCCGTTTGGAGGAAGCTGAATTAGCAGCTGGCGCAACCGCAGCCAAATTACCGCCAATCGGAGGATCAAGCAGAATCGCATATTCGCGTTGCATCTTCGGCTTGCAGACGTGCGTCAAAATAAATTTGGCGGCAGGCTCGTTAACTGGTGGCACACCAGAGATTTTGATATCAGATGAGCCATCCTTGATATCCAGAATAAGACGTCCCAAAGGCACGCCATCATAAGAAGTCAGACTCGCACTGAAGCAATGACGCTCTATAGAACCGCTGTCACTACCTAGTAAATTAACCTGCCCGCGAAACGCTTGCCCCAAAGCAGACTGCAATTGCAGATCGCCGAAGCCCCATGCAAATACTGAACTGCAGCACAACATGGCGATGAAAAACAGGCCTGCGTGAAGAGTAACAATAGACAAACGCATTCCCGACTCCAAAGATGGAGCCGTTGAAATTGCATTCAGTCCGATGACGCGTTTGTTCACTATTGTCCTTGTTGTTACTTCTTTTTACGACACAGTGATTAGAAAGTTGAAGAAAAAAGAGTTAATAAAAATTCATATTGAATTTCACATTGTGTGAGCATGAGGCAAGCCCATCAGGAACTCAACGACGAGCGCACCGATTTATCAATCGTTCACAATTGAAAGATGAGGAAGATACAAAAAAGCCCGGAACTGGTGCGAGCGAAATACTCATCCGCTCACGCCAGAAAGTGACGATACAAAATCCGTCATCACTTGCTTGAGTGTGATCCGCCAGAACGCGGATCACGAAGTCACTATCAGGTGCGTTCGCCGACCCAGGCTGCAACGCCTTTCAATGCTGCTGGCAAACCACTTGCATCGGTACCACCAGCTTGCGCCATATCGGCACGACCGCCACCTTTGCCGCCGACTTGTTGCGCGACAAAGTTAACCAACTCACCGGCTTTGACTTTGCCGGTTGCATCGGCTGTAACGCCGGCGATCAGGCTGACTTTGCCGTCGTTAACTGCAGCCAAAACGATGGCAGCAGTTTTCAGCTTGTCTTTCAGCGTATCCATTGTCGTGCGCAAGGTTCCTGCATCGGCATTTTCCAGCTTGGCTGCCAACACCTTGATGCCGTTGACATCGACTGCTTGCGACAACAGATCATCGCCTTGCGACGAAGCCAGCTTGCCTTTCAGCGCATTGACTTCGCGTTCCAGCGTTTTCATTTGATCCAGCACTTGCATCAAACGCGATTGCAACTCAACCGGTGGCGACTTCAATGTCGCTGCGGCGCTGTGAACGGTCGCTTCCAGATCTTGCAAATAGCTCAATGCATTCGCACCGGTAATCGCTTCGATACGACGCACACCTGCCGCAACACCGCTTTCGCCAACGACTTTGAACAATCCGATATCGCCGGTGCGTGTGACGTGAGTACCACCGCACAATTCGCGGCTGGAGCCGATGTCGAGCACGCGCACACTTTCGCCATATTTTTCGCCGAACAACATCATCGCGCCAGTTTTTTGCGCCGATTCAATATCCATTACACGCGCTTGCGTATCGGAGTTCGCGAGAATTTCCGCATTCACGCGTTTTTCGATTTCCAGAATTTGATCGTGCGTAATTGCTGCATTGTGTGCAAAGTCGAAACGCGTTTTATCCGCATCGACCAGCGAACCTTTTTGCTGCACGTGATCGCCCAATACTTCACGCAAAGCCTTGTGCATGATGTGCGTGACTGAGTGATTGCGCATGGTGGACGCGCGACGTGCGCCATCCACTTCAGCTTTGACTTTGTCGCCGACTTTCAATGTGCCTTGGGTCTGCACACCGTGATGACCGAACACATCGGCTTTGATTTTTTGCGTATCTTCGACGCCAAACTGCACGCCTTCTGCAGAGACAACACCTTGATCGCCAACTTGACCACCGCTTTCCGCATAGAACGGTGTGGTGTCGAGTACAACGATGCCGGCTTGACCTTCTTTTAACTCATTGACAGCGGTACCTTCAAAGTACAAACCGACTACAGTCGCGTCAGCTTGCTGACTTTCGTAACCAGTGAAGACGTTACCCGTGCCTGTGTACTCCACTGCGCGTTCCATCTTGAACTTGCCGGCTGCGCGACCTGCGGCTTTTTGTTTTTCCATCGCGGCAGCGAAGCCAGCTTCATCGACTGCGACGCCGTTTTCACGGCACACGTCGGCTGACAAATCGAGCGGGAAGCCGAAGGTGTCGTGCAATTTGAATGCGACTTCGCCCGGCAATACCTTGACGCCGCCAGCCAGCGCTGTGTCGAGGATTTCCATACCGTTGGCCAGCGTTTCAAAGAAGCGTTCTTCTTCAGCTTTCAATACTTCGGTAATACGTTGTGCATCGGCTTGCAGCTTTGGATAAGCCTCACCCATTTGCTCGACCAGATCTTTCACCAATTTGTGGAAGAAAGGTTTTTTCTGGCCCAGCTTGTAGCCATGACGAATCGCGCGACGGATGATGCGGCGTTGTACATAGCCGCGACCTTCGTTCGATGGGATCACACCGTCGGCAACCAAAAATGCCGTCGCACGAATGTGATCGGCGATCACGCGCAATGAATTGTTTTTCAGGTCTGCCGTATTGGTTTCGCGACCTGCCGCCTTGATCAGCGCAGCGAAGGTATCGATCTCGTAATTGCTGTGCACGCCTTGCAAAATTGCGGCTAGACGTTCCAAACCCATGCCGGTATCAACGCATGGTGCCGGCAATGGTTTGACGGAGCCGTCTTCGGCCATGTCGAACTGCATGAACACGTTGTTCCAGATTTCGATGAAACGATCGCCGTCTTCATCCGGGCTGCCCGGAGGACCGCCGGCAATGTGTGGGCCGTGATCGTAAAAGATTTCCGAGCATGGGCCGCATGGGCCGGTGTCGGCCATCATCCAGAAGTTGTCGGATTTATAGCGACCACCCTTGTTGTCACCGATGCGAATTACGCGCTCAGGCGGCAGGCCGATTTCCTTGGTCCAGATGTCGTAGGCTTCTTGATCTTCAATGTAGACGGTAGCCAGCAGTTTTTCGGCAGGCAAACCGTAGACCTGAGTCAACAATTCCCACGACCATTTCAGCGCGTCGCGCTTGAAGTAATCGCCGAAGCTCCAATTGCCCAGCATTTCGAAAAATGTGTGGTGACGTGCGGTGTAGCCGACGTTTTCCAGATCGTTGTGTTTGCCGCCGGCGCGCAAGCAGGCTTGTACGGACGTAGCGCGCGCATACGGGCGCTTGTCTTCACCGAGGAACACGTCCTTGAACTGGACCATGCCCGAGTTGGTGAACATCAGGGTCGGGTCGTTGCCTGGCACTAACGGGCTGGACGCCACGATGGTGTGGCCTTTGGACTCAAAGAACTTCAGGAATTTTTCGCGGATTTCGGACGAGTTCATGTTCTGGCTAAGTAAGGAAATTGGTATTGCAAAGCGGCGATTATACGTGAAGTAAGCGCGATAACCCTGTGTGCTTCATGGTCGAAACAACAGGAAAAACACCCTCTTTTTAGACTGAATGCCGGGTTTTAGTGAATGCTTCAGCTGCTCGTCAGCGAATGAGGGACGCCGCGCCGCCAAAGTTCGGCCCAATCACATCAATGCGATCAGTACAAAATCCATCGACGCCCCAGGACAAAATTTCCGTCGCGCGCGCCGGTTCATTGACGGTGTAACAAAACAGACCAAAGCCCGCATCTTTTACCGCGCGCGCCAGCAAAGGCGTCAAATTCTTGTGATTCGTCATCAAGGCGATTGCGCCCAAAGCCAGCAGGCGCTCATGCCAATCTGCAGGGATTTCACTCACCAAAAACCCGCGTGGAATTTCCGGTGCCGCCAGTTTTGCCGCCTGCAAAGCGTCAAACGAAAAAGAAGAAAGTATCGGCAATGCGGCCGGCGAACGATCGAGTACCGATTCAAACAAGCGTTTAGTCGTTTGCGCCACCACCCAACCGGTTTGTTCTTCAAATCCCGGTACCGGCTTGATTTCGATATCCATCCAGATCGCGTTGTTCATGCAAAACGCGACAACCTGTTCGAAGGTCGGTACCGGCTCGCCAACAAATTCTTCGCCGAACCATGCACCCGCATCACGCGCTGCCAGCTCCTGCGCGGTGAAGTCGGCCACGCAGCCTTCGCCCGCAACGGTGCGACCAAAGTCGGGATCGTGCATCACAATCGGCACGCCATCTTTCGCCAGCATCACATCGAATTCAACTGCATGAAAACCATGCCTCAAGCCGCAACGCATTGCGGCAATCGTGTTTTCCGGAGCAAGCACACCACCACCGCGATGTGCCACAATTTTTGGATAAGGCCACATACATAGTTCCCGTCATCAAGTCTGACTTCAGTTTATAACAGCGTGCGACTAGTTATAGAATGCTCGCACCGCGCGTTTTTTCATCGTCTGCATTGCCAGGATGAAATGCGTCGAGTCCATCACGTAGTTTGCAAGAACGCTACAAGACAGACACCCGCAAGCGATAAAAATTCATTCAGGTTGTCGTAAGCTTCCTGAGAGTTAATGCAACACCGAACAGAACATCGAACACACCCTCTTCCGATCACAACATCAGGACACCACCATGCCGTCATTTGACTGGAGCAATCCCTACCCCTCGATCCGCCAACCTTTGTTCGCACGCAATACCGTCGCGACCTCACAGCCGCTCGCCGCGCAAGCCGGCTTGCGCATGTTGCTCAAAGGCGGCAATGCAGTTGACGCCGCCATCGCTGCAGCGGCTGCACTGACAATTGTTGAGCCGGTATCGTGCGGTCTTGGCAGCGATGCATTTGCGTTAGTGTGGGATGGCAATCAATTGCACGGTTTGAACAGCTCCGGCACTTCACCAGCGGCGTGGAACGTCGATTACTTCAAGCAAAAACACAATGGCGTGTTCCCTGAACGTGGTTGGGATACGGTCACCGTTCCCGGTGCGATTGCAAGCTGGGTAGCGTTGTCGGATAAATTCGGCAAGCTGCCTTTTGCTGATTTGCTGGAACCAGCAATTGAACTCGCCGCCCGCGGTCACATGGTGTCGCCAGTAGTACAAAAAAAATGGGGCAACGCGATCCCGATCCTGCAAAATCAACCCGGCTTTGCAGAAGCATTCATGCCGCACGGTCGCGCTCCGCACGTTGGTGAAAACTTCGTCTTCGCCGATGCCGCCGAATCGTTGCGCAAGATCGCCGAAACCAAAGGTGAAGCTTTCTATCGTGGCGAACTGGCGGAAGCCATCGTCAATTATGCGAAGGAACATGGCGGCGCAATGACGCTGGCCGACCTCGCCGGCTTCAAGCCGGAATGGGTCACGCCTATACAAAAAGATTACGCCGGTCATACCGTGCATGAAATCCCGCCGAATGGCCAGGGCATCGCAGCATTGATCGCGCTCGGCATACTCGACAAACTCGATGTCGCGCGCTTCCCTGCAGATTCAGTTGAAGCGCAGCATCTGCAAATCGAAGCGATGAAGCTCGCATTCGCCGATACATATAAATGGGTCGCCGATGAAAAGTACATGACGCAAGTCAGCGTCAAGGATTTGCTCGACGATGCATATCTGACCGAACGCGCGAAGATGATCGACCTGCAAAAAGCCAATCGCTTCAGCTACGGCACGCCTCCAAAAGGCGGCACCATCTATTTAACAGCGGCGGATGAAAGCGGCATGATGGTCAGCTTCATCCAGTCCAATTACATGGGCTTCGGCTCCGGCGTTGTTGTACCTGGCACAGGCATCAGCTTGCAAAATCGCGGCCACAGCTTCAACCTCAGCGCCACACATCCAAACTGCGTCGCGCCAAACAAGCGCCCTTTCCATACGATCATTCCCGGCTTCCTGACCAAAGACGGCCAGCCGCAAATGAGCTTCGGCGTCATGGGCGGCAACATGCAACCGCAAGGCCATGTGCAAACCCTGATCCGCATGCTGTCGTACAACCAGCAACCGCAAGCTGCATGCGATGCACCGCGCTGGAAAGTCAACGTCGGCATGTCCGTCGATGTCGAAGACGCAATGGCACCGGACCTGCGCGCAGCTTTGCTCGCACGCGGCCACAAGATAGAGAACATCGCCGACAGCTATATGGATTTCGGCTCAGGCCAGTTCATCTGGAAAACAGAAAACGGCTACATCGCCGCCAGCGATCCGCGTCGCGATGGACAAGCGGTCGGCTATTAAAAGAAACGACAGCTCTGCGCTAGATGCTGACTTAAATCAGCATCTAGCGACGCATATCCCATGTTTATGGGGGTGTTTGTGAAGAAACTTTAGGTTCTAATGAAAGCACATTTCGTTAAAGGATCTTTATGTCCGAAGTCGCAGCACCCCCGGTCTTACCTGAAGAAAAATCATCCGAACTGTCCGGCATAGCCGGCTGGTTGATACTGCCAGCGCTGGCAATGATCATCAGCCCGCTTCGCATCCTCTACGAGAGTTATCAAAGCTTTCTTCCCGTTCTCAAACCATCGCTATGGTTTGCGATGCTGAGTACAAAGTCGACGTTTTACAATCCGCCTTTAGCCTTGCTGCTGACTTGGGAAATCATCGCCAATGTCGCCATGTTTGCATGCACAATCTGGCTCGCCTTTCTGTTTTTCAAAAAGCAGAAGAGTGTGCCAAGACTGTATATAACCTGGCTAGTGTTAGGGATCGTCCTTCAAATAGCCGATCTGGTTTTCAGTTCTTTCGTCCCTCTGGTTGTGGAACAGCAGAACGGCGACGCCTACAAGGAACTGATCAAGTCTGCGGTCGCAGCCGCAATATGGATTCCTTATTTCCTGCAATCGAAACGCGTCAAGAACACGTTTGTGAATGACACTGAAATCAAACTACCGGGGTCCGGCTGGGATTGATTGTGCCCTTGCTCAAATCGTTTATTCAATCGTTGATGGAATCGCGCATGCAGTCGCTGTTTAAATCGTCGTTTCAATAAACGACAAGCACGCAGTTATTTCATTCACTGCATAAGCGACATTCATCAAACGAATCTCTCATGGCCGAATCATCGGCTATGAGTTGCAATCACCCGACATCTCAAAACGAATTCAATAATATTTTTTTGATTCCTCTCGTAATTCACGTTCTGGTAACAACCGTGTCATTGCTTTGTGAGAACATAATTTCGATGTGATCTGAACGCTGTGCGCACGAATCCTGCTTAGTGGTGTTGCAGCATTTGTTCGGGTCCTCGTCCATCAAGCAATGATGGTCATGCAGGGTTTTCATGCATCAGATACTGGAGAATCAATGAAACGCAGTGAACTTCGTCACAAGATACAAAACAGCAGTCTCGGTTTTCTCGCGGGTTACGTAGACACCCTCGGTTTCGTTGCACTGTTTGGATTATTTACTGCACACGTAACGGGCAACTTCGTACTCATCGGCGCAGAAATGGCGCATCCACAAGGCGGCCCGCTGCTGCTTAAAATTCTCGCCTTCCCAGCCTTTGTTTTCGGCGTCGTGTTTGCCCGACTGCTGATCGCCGCGCTGCTGAAATATCACTTCCATGCGTTGTGGTACGCCTACATTTTGCAACTGGTTTTCCTGATTGCGTTTATGGTCGCGGGCATCAAAGCCAGCCCTATTGGTGACACGCCAACCTTGATGGCCGAGATTGCCGGCATCATCGGCGCAATGGCGATGGGCACGCATAGCGCCTGCGGTCGCTTGCTGTTGTCGCACTTGGCACCCACCGCCATGATGACCGGTAATGTCACGCAGCTTGTGATCGATGCAGTCGATGTTATCCGTGGCGCGGCCGATAACACGGTCAAGCAACGCTGCATCAAGTTCTTGTGGCCGGTACTCGCGTTTGCCGTCGGTGCAATCGGTGCTGCGTTCGCGTATCAGTTCGCTGGCTTCTACGCGCTGCTGCTGCCGATCTTCATCCTGATTTTTTTGATGTACATCGAACGCGGCGCAATGCACAAGACGCAAAACATGCCTAAGGTCAAAATTGTCCCAAGCACTAATTCAAAGTAATTGAATAAGGAAAACGGCGGATCTCAGTCCGCCGTTTTCTCTTTCACACCGCCCTCCGCACCACTCTCATTCTCGCTGACCGCCGCCGGTTCAGCAGCATCGCTCTCGCGATCTTTTCAGCCCGAGCCGCAAGGGCAAACAAGCCCATTTGCACGCCATTTCCGCCCATCCCTCATATAGTGCGCAAGCACGGCGACCGCTACGGTAAAATGCCCCTTACTTCTTAATTTGCGCACCCAGCAAGGCACAAGCATCCATGAGCAACGATTCAAAAAACAGCATTAACAATGGCAAAATTGACGCCAATGCACCAGCAAACCCGGCATCGCCTAACCCGGCCAGCTCCAATTTCCTGCGCGGCATTATCGAAGCCGATATCGCCGCCGGCAAGCATGACAAGCGGGTCGGTAAAGACGGCCAGCCGCTGCCTACCGTCATCACCCGCTTCCCGCCGGAACCTAACGGTTACCTGCACATAGGTCACGCCAAATCGATCTGCCTCAACTTCGGCCTCGCGCGCGATTACGCCGGCCGCTGCAACTTGCGCTTCGACGACACCAATCCGACCAAAGAAGAACAGGAATACGTAGACACCATCATCGACAGCGTCAAATGGCTGGGCTTCGATTGGGAAACCGAAGGCAAAGAACACCTGTACTTCGCCAGCGATTACTTCGACCAGTTGTATGCAATGGCCGAATACCTGATCACCGCCGGTCACGCCTACGTCGACAGCCAATCCGCTGACGACATGCAAAAGAACCGCGGCAACTTTGGCGAAGCCGGCAAGAACTCGCCGTTCCGCGATCGTCCCGCTGCAGAATCGCTCGACCTGTTCCGCCGCATGAAGGCTGGCGAATTCAAGGATGGCGAACACATCCTGCGCGCCAAGATCGACATGGCCTCGCCCAACATGAACATGCGCGACCCGGCGATCTACCGCATCCGCCACGCGCATCACCATCGCACCGGCGACAAATGGTGCGTCTACCCGATGTACGACTACGCGCATCCACTGGAAGACGCGATTGAAAACATCACACACTCGATCTGCACGCTTGAATTCCAGGATCACCGCCCGTTCTACGATTGGATCTTGGAGCGCACAGCCGAAGGCGGCTTCTTCACCAAACCGCTGCCGCATCAATACGAATTCGCGCGCCTCAACCTGACCTACGCCATCACTAGCAAACGCAAGTTACTGCAACTGGTGGAAGAAAACATCGTCGACGGTTGGGACGATCCGCGCATGCCAACCATCGTCGGCATCCGTCGCCGCGGCTTTACGCCAGAATCGATACAACTCTTTGCAGAACGCATCGGCGTCGCCAAGGTAGATAGCTGGATCGACATGAGCACACTCGAAGGCGCATTGCGCGACGACCTCGATGAGAAGGCACCACGCGCCATCGCCGTACTGCGTCCGCTCAAACTGATCATCGACAATTTCCCGGAAGGCGAAACTGTCGAATGCACCGCACCAGTTCATCCGCATCATCCGGAACGCGGCAACCGCACATTCCCGATCAGCAAAGAACTGTGGATAGAACAAGAAGACTTTATGGAAGTGCCAAGCAAAGGCTACTTCCGCCTCTTCCCGGGTAATAAGGTACGCCTGCGTTATGGCTACGTAGTTGAATGCGTGGGCGCGGACAAGGATGCAGACGGCAACATCATCGCCGTCCATTGCACCTATTTCCCCGACAGCAAATCCGGCACCGAAGGCTCCGCCAACTACAAAGTCAAAGGCAACCTGCACTGGGTCAGCGCCGCCCACGCACTCGAAGCCGAAGTACGTTTATACGACCGCCTCTTCACCGACCCGCAACCCGATGCAGGCGGCAAGGATTTCAAATTAGCGTTGAATGCTAATTCAAAAGAAATCGTCAAAGCTTTTGTTGAACCAGGCGTCGCAGCAGTACAAGCAGATGAGAAGCTGCAGTTTGAACGTCACGGATATTTTGTTGCGGATCGTGTGGACAGCAAGGCTGGGAAGCCTGTGTTTAATCGAGTGGTGACTTTGAAGGATGGTTGGGGGAAATAACTATCTTGAGCTAGTTAAAAAAGTAAATCGGAGACCGTATTGGATAAGTTACAGACTCAAGTATTTAGTCGAGCAAGACCAATACGACTAGCCTTCTTTATCGATCTAACCGAAGCATCGCACCCAATAATTGATGCTATTTTTGAATATTGCTATTCAATTTGGGGCGGTCGATTTTCGCTGATCATACCTTGCGAGAACGGCGCACCCATTCCAGAATTTCTTCCTTGGTTAAAGGCATTTGATCCCGATGTCATATATTCATATGTAGAAATATCCGAGCCAAAACAACAAGAACTTCATTCGACCTTTTATCCCTCAGCACTTCAACACCATCGCTTCGGCAACGGCGATGCGGATCATATAAACCGTATTCCCAATATATCAATTTCGCCGTTAGTCGTTGAGACGATCTTACCAATTGTTGGAGTTGGTCCATTTGGCGGCATACGTGACAACCGAATTATTGGGGCAATCGGGCGCATGGAAACCGATAGGTTTCTAGGCGATAGCTTTGGCGCTCCTCGTCCCCAATTAAGAAACGCAATGCAAAACATGTTGGCCGACTACGGCTCAATGTTGCTTGTGATTGGAGATGATGAAGCACAACCAAGACAGCACCATATTCGCAACAATGAAATAACGCTACCCGACTCAAATTCACTACTCATGCAAATGGCTGCAAATCGCCAAATTCGTGGCGTTGCGCAGTTATCCGCTTTTTCTGCACCAAGACTTGATCTCCACTCAGCGCATTGGGGTAATAGCTTCAACATTGTCATTAGCGATACTGTCTCTGATCGAGTCTTGTATTGGAACGCAAGATCATTAATGCCTGCTTGGCGAGATGGAAACGACGTCGATCTCTGCATCCCGCGCGCAAATTTTAATGATCAGCCCTTTGTTGCTTCACTGCGTGAATTTCTAAATCGTCGAAATTATGTAAGTGGGAATAACAACGGCGGCCCGCATAGGGTGACGTTACGTTCAGTGAGTATTCAAAACGAAGAACTACAGATAATCGCAGAACAAATGCGACAAGGCCAAAGCTGGAATACCTATAACCATGAAAATATAAGACGGGTCGCGGATTGCATACCGGAACAGCAAGCACTTGATCGTGCAAATTTCACGAATGGGCAACAAGGCTTCCATTCGCCTAAGCTGTGGGTCGAGTCATTTTCGATTGGCAACGAACTACGTCTCACAGCCAAAGAACCCGAGCATCTTCGACAAATACCGCCAAGTCTCTTCAACCCGGCAATGGGCGCTTGGGCCATCGATTTGGATATTGAGAGAAATCTTGATCATTCTCCCTACTCAAATTTGAGCCATCGCTGGCGGCTACCGCGTCGTTTACGTGTGACCCAAGCATTTCTAAATCACTATCAGATATCACAACCACATGGTGAGGTAGTTGGACCGAGGGTTTCAGCTGGCGGCCTTCTGACTCTCTATACCACTGCTAATGTCGACCCGCCCAAAATCAACTTACCAACGGATCGAGAAGCAATTGTGACGGGACTTCAATCTGGAAATGACTGGATGCCTTTTCACCGGCAGGATCAAGGAATACCACCTCAACTCTGCCATCAAGCGAATCGATCAAGTGCTGGGCGTCATTTTTGGGGAGTCTATCAACTCTTTGGGGGAATGAATAAAGCTCGCTCGTTTTTTCTTCATGAATTTTGGCGAAAGCAATTGGAAAGTTATGGAGCAACCGATCAGCGAACTGATATTCGTAAAGCAAAAATGCAGGCTGAGCTAATTCGACGCATCGGTCGTCATCAGCTTGATCTCGCTAACAATGAGCAATTGAATACGCTATCAGATATCGTACTGAAAGAGTCGGATGCCGTTCGAATCAGAGTTCGATCTCTCGATTGGACAACTTTTGAGAAGGACTTCAAAGCCCTGACCGAACGATACAATATTGCAAATCCATCCCACGATCCTAATCATAACCAAGAGGAGGAAGATCGCTGGAATGCTCAGGCACTTCGCGAGTCGGTAGAAAATCTTTGCGAATTGGGCGTACTGCACCAGGGGTATGAACATAAATGCCGAAAATGCCTGCATCGCAGCTGGATCAGTATTGCAGACCTCAAAGCGAATATTGTCTGCGAGGTTTGCCATGATGTTAGGCCAGCCCCCGTAAGCAAAGCTTGGCAATTTAGATTGAATGGCTTTTTACGAGAGGCTCTTCAGCTACACGGAGTGGGGCCATTATTTTGGGTTTTAAGCCGCTACCAAAAAAACAATAGCAATTCTTTTTGGTTTGAAGGCCCCTTAGATATCTTTTTCGATCAAGAAACTGCCACCGCGGGAACACCGGAGACCGACATAGATTTGACTATGATAGACAATGGATTAGTGCGCATGTGCGAGGTCAAGCAATCAGAGCGCCATTTTGATGCTGCCGCTGTGGCACGCACAATGAAAAAATTGCATCCCGACATAGCTGTCATTGCCATAATGCAAGCTAATAGCCCAGTATTACAGCGTAAATTTGATCAATTTTCGGTAGCCCTCGCAGGTACCGGGATTAAACCCGAACTACTAACATTAGATGTTCAGCGGGACATTAAGGACTCACCATATTTTTGATTCAGTTCGCGCAGTGAGGGAAGCGTCACCAAATTCTATATGTGACATTAGCTAAATCTCTGAGCAACTGACAGGAGCTAAAAATGAGCGCATTGACCGCTTTTCTTCACCACATCGCCTTCGTAGTGATCATGTTGATTTTATCGGCCGAAATGCTGATGCTCAAGCAGCCTCTAACACTAGCCTCCGCCAGAAAAATCCAGATATATGATGCAATCTATGGCGTATCCGCCATCCTGATTCTGATCATCGGCAGTTTGCGCGTAATGTATTTTGAAAAAGGCGCTGACTACTACATGCATAGCGCGCCGTTCATCGCGAAGATAATTCTGTTCATCATCGTCGGCCTGATCTCCATCCATCCGACTATCACCTTCATCAAATGGGGCAAGTCACTCAAACAAGGCATCGTCCCTACATTGACCGATGCGCAAAACCGCAAGCTGCGCATGATCATTCATGTGGAACTGACTTTGCTGGCGCTGATGATTCTGTGTGCTGCGATGATGGCCAAAGGCATAGGCTACCTAGGTAGCTAAATACAGTGCAATTAGATAGGCCTGGCCTCTGGCTATAATCGCGGCTACAGCAAACAAAAAAGCCGCGCAACTTTCTCGCCTTTCTCGGCGCGTTGAAGGTCAATTCAAGCCCACCACTCGCATCACCTTAAGGCATCAATGAAATACTTTTTCAAACTGGTACGACTGATACTTGGCCCTTTTTTACTTCTGAAAGAACAACTGAGCAAACCCAAGGGCTTGGTTCGCAGCGCCGCTGATCAGGCACGCGTCGATGCGGAATGCCAGCAACTGGCCTTGTATCAATTTACTACCTGCCCGTTTTGTATCAAGGTGCGCCAGGAAATGCGCCGGCTGTCATTGAATGTAGAACAGCACGATGCTCAGCATTCAGCAGAAAATCGTCAAGCTCTGTTAGCGCAAGGTGGTAGCAGCAAAGTACCGTGCCTGAAGATCGTCGACGCAGATAATCAAACCCGCTGGTTGTACAACTCACGCGAGATCATCGCCTATCTGCAACAGCGCTTTGCAGTCGCCCACTAATCCACTGCCATCCTTGATTATGCGAATCAAACAATTGAAGCATTTGTTATCTGCACTGCTGTTGTCACTGCCGCTATCAGTAGGTGCTGCAGTCGGTACAACGATTGATACATCGTTCTCGTTTATTGATGATCAAATCGCGGCGCATCAGGGACAAAGTGGCATCTACGTATTGGATAGCGGCGCAGAGGCTTTAATGGCTAGAGCCTGGTTGGCAGATCATGCACAGCAGACTATCGAAGTGCAGTACTTCATCTGGAGCACGGACAACATCGGCGCCCTTGCAGCCGAAGCATTGCTGCGCGCTGCGAAGCGCGGCGTGCAGGTCAACGTGATCGTTGACGATTTACTGATCGATGCAGAAGACAAGACCTTGATCGCATTGTCACGACATCCAAATATCGATATCCGCATCTACAATCCCAAAAATTCAGTCGGCGTCCCTTTGCAAAAACGTGTGCTCAATCTTGCCACCGATTTTCGCGGTGTGAATCAGCGCATGCACAACAAGACATTTATCGTTGACGGCAAAGTGGCGATCACCGGCGGACGCAATATGGCCGCCGAATATTACGATTACCACCAGGAATTCAACTTTCGCGACCGCGATGCCTTGCTGCTAGGCGAAGTGGTGACGACCATGCAATTCAGCTTCAGGGAATTTTGGGAAAGCGAGCTCAGCGTACCAGTCGCACAGCGCTACAACGGTTTGGGCCTGATGAAAAAACATGTGGAAATCGATGAAAATGAAGTCATCGGCATTCAGAAAAAACTGCATGAATACGCAGAATCGCCTAGCAACTTTGCTACCGAGGTCCGCAATGCCATTAATGAGGTCGGGCCAACATCGCAACGCATGACAGCTCAGATTGCGTGGGGCAAAGCGGATTTCATCAGCGACAAACCGGGCAAGAATGACAGTCTGAATAGTTTGAGTGGCGGCGGCTTCTCCACCACAGCGCTGGCGCAATTGATAGAAGACGCGCAGGAAAGTATCGTTATCCAGTCGCCTTATCTCGTCATGTCGGACGCTGCCCTGGAGTTATTTAAACGAGCGAGAGCACGTGGAGTGCAGATACGCATCAACACCAATTCGCTGGCGTCCACCGACAATTTGCCTGCGTTCAGCGGTTATCGAAATCAGCGAAAAGAATTGCTGGGCATCGGCCTCGAAATCTTTGAGTACAAACCCGATGCGGCGACACAGCGCCAACTGATGCAAAAATCAGGAACAGTGAGCGTTACGCAACCAACAACCGCGCTCCATGCCAAAACCCTGATTGTCGATTCAAAAATAGCTTACATCGGTACCTTCAATCTTGACCCGCGCTCAGAAAACTTGAATACCGAAGCCGGTGTGATTATTTACAACGAAGAATTGGCGCAAAAGATCGAGGCCGTGATCGAAGTAGATATGCAAGCAGAGAACAGTTGGAACGCGGCCACTGATGATCCTGATCAATATGTGCCCATTACCAAACGCAGTAAATTGCGCATGTTTCAGATGATGCCGATTAAACCTTTGTTGTAAATCGCGCTGGATAGTAGCGATTAACTCTCGTCTACTTTGCCTTGACGCTCAATGTGTATTTAGCGACCTCATCGCGCCTCGCTGCATTACGCATCATGTACACACGGATCGTGCAGACGCCACTGACAGGAATCACGCTCTCGTAAGTATTCCCTGAAGTCGAGCCGATAAACATGGCTTCGCTTGCGCCCGGAGCGGTGACGTTGAAATAGCTGGAGGTATTGCTGGTTTTGAGATTGACGCTCAGCGTCTGTCCAGCTGAAATCTGCACGGTGTGATCGGCGGTTTCGTAACCGGTGATCTTGCCTTTGATGATCCTGGATGTCTCGTTCTGTGTCGCGTGCACTGCTACGCCGCCAAGTTGCTCAGCCGCGACGACTGGCATGCTGAGCGACAAGGCCGTGAGTAAAGCAATTGAATTATTCCGCATGATTTTCCTTTCCTGTATCGGCTTGCCAGACGCCAAAGAAGTCATCGACTAAAACGCTGTTCTATCAATTGTATGGCACGTGCCACGCCATCTTCCTGCTGCATGGCGCGGCCGATTTCTGTCGCTCGGTGCTGTATGGTATTTGATTGCAGCGTGGTGCGCAGCGCTTCTGCCAACTGATCCGGCGTAACGGTATTGCGATGCAGAACAGTCCCTGCCATACCGGCGCGGCGTAATTCATCACCCCAGAACTGCTGATCAAAAGCGTGCTCGACCACGATGGACGGTCGGCCGGATCGCGCGGATGAATGCGTAGTTCCCGCGCCGCCGTGATGCACGATGGCGGCACATTTCGGGAACACTTGCGCATGCGGTGCGCGACCGCAGCGGAAGATATCCGGCGACGTTTTGCCCGGCCAATCCGACTGGATGATGGCGCGACAGCCAACCAAAGTCAAAGCATCCGTCATCAAGGAATCGAAGGACTCTGCCTGAAATTGCGCCAACGATCCAAACGTCATATACACAGGCGGCGGCCCGGCCTGCAAAAATTCCTGCAAGCCCGGCGGCAAGGCAATCGGATGATCGTCTTGCGGATAATGCAGATCGCCACAGAGGTGAATGTAGTCGGCCCAGTCGGCACGGCGCGGACTCAATGCCGGACTGGATGCAATCAGGGTCAGGTCCTTTGACAGATACAACTGGTCTTGTAAACTTTTTAGCGGGGGCAATCCTTCGCGGATACGTAATGCTTCGGCATGCGCAAACATTTTTTTGCGTCCGACATAGTCACCCAGCTTCCAGGTCAGACCGTTGAAAAATTTTCCGAAGTTGGGGCCGAACAGCGGGATCTCTTTGGTGCGCATCGCCAGCGGTGCGAGCGCAACCGAGACGCGCGGACGGCCGCTTAATTCTGCCGCAGTCAACAGCGTGTGATTGACCATGTGACCGATGACGATGTCGTTGTCAGCACATAGCGATTGTGATGCTGCGTACATCGCTTCCAGCGCTGGATCAAAGTAATGCTGCATCACCAGCACAAACTGCTTCATCGGATCGTTGGTGAGGACGATGTCTTGCAGCACGGGATTGAGTCCGCCATCAAATCCATCGTAAGCGGACATCGCGACAAAACCACCGGCGGCGGCATACGTTGCGTAGTCTTTGCCATCGACGGTGGTGTACGCAATCGTGACCTGATGCCCCACTCCTTGCAGGCCATGCGCCAGCGCCATGAAGGGCAGAATGTCGCCATCGGTGCCCCAGGTCTGTATGCCGATCTTCATGTCAATTTCCTCAAGGATGGAAGACGAGCGCTAGTCGTTAATACTGCAGTCCCTCGGCCTGCGCCAATCGTGCCATCGCCACTTCCAGAATATTCCTTGCCTGCCCTGCCGCACGACCCAGCTCCTGATGCAATTGCGCATCGTCGGCGTTGCGTGACAGGCATTGCGCGCTGTAGCGCTCAAAGCTGCTGATCATGAGCAGTATCTCGGCGAGATGACGCGGGCATTCGCATCCGACGGTATTGCTGGCTGTGGTGAAGCTGGTGAGTACATCGTCATCAAATCTTGGTGGGCTTGGTTCTGCTCCCTGCTCGACATTCAACGCGACGCGTTGTCCTGCCAGAACGGTGCGGCATAGTACGACCAGCTCGCCGATGTCGGCAGGTACGCGCACGACTAGGCAATTGTTCATGCGCAATTGACGGATGACGGCACTCGGGCAAAAGCGATACATCACCACCACTGCTTGCACATCCGCTACCTGCCGCGCCTGTTCGATCAGCGGCACCGCGGATTCGTCCAGCTCAGCAATTTCAACCACCAATACTTCAGCGCCGGCGTTCGGCAACACTGACATGGCGTCGACTAAAGTGACGCTGGTGCAGCGGATGTCGAGCGATAGATTGTCGCGGCCGGTTGTCGCCAGCCGTTCCTTCAATCGTTGACCGACCAGTGCAACGCGGATCGGACCTGCGCGATGCACCTGTTCGGATGTATGAGTACGCGCCAACTCTTCCAGTTGCGCGATCTGCAAACCGGCAATCAAGCCGATGGAGTGTCCCTGATCCACCAGGTTTTTAAGCAGGCGCAAACGATTCACCTGCTCCACTGTATAGAGACGTTGTCCGCGGTCGGATCGCTGCGTATCTGATAGCTCGTAGCGTCGCTCCCATACGCGCAGCGTTTCGACGGAAAGGCCGGCCAGACGTGCCGCCGTACCGCTACGGTAAGCGGACCCTGCGCTGTCTTCTTGTACCGCCGCACTTGTTTCTTTGACTGGCTTTTTCATATTTGACCCGATGTTGAACCGCAATGTGTTGATTGTATCGGTTCAATTGATGGACAACAAGCGATGTCGTGGCTACAGTACATAAACGCCATGTCTATTTTGTACGTGGTAACGACTACGTGTTACTTGCAATACCCAAAGCAATTTTCCCTTACTCTGAATGGAGACAAAATGAAAAAACTTTTGATTGGTACAGCTTTCGCTTTTGCAGTTGGTATGAGTCACGCAGCAGATATCGTCGATACGGCGAAATCAGCAGGCTCGTTTAACACGCTGGTTACTGCCGTGCAGGCAGCTGGATTGGTTGATACATTGAAGGGCCCAGGTCCGTTCACCGTGTTCGCACCAACTGACGAAGCATTCGCAAAAATCCCGAAAGCAAAACTGGACGCGCTGTTGAAAGACAAGGCTGCATTGACCAAAGTGCTGACGTATCACGTCGTCGCTGGCAAAATCATGGCAGCAGATGTTAAAGCTGGCAACGTGAAAACCGTCGAAGGCTCCAGCCTGAAGGTCACCACCACCGGTGGCAAGGTCAAAGTTGACAATGCCAACGTCGTCAAAACTGATATCGCTGCTGACAATGGCGTCATCCACGTCATCGATACAGTGATCATGCCGAAGATGTAAATGGCTTGCGCATGCGCTGTTGCGTGAACTGAATCCAGATCGTGCACAGCAAATGCGAAAGATACAAAAAGCCTCCGACTTGTCGGGGGCTTTTTCATTAGAGAGATCGACACATCACCTGACCATACAAGCATTTGCGATGTGGTTTTACAATATCGGCATGAAACTCGATCACGTTACCGTTACTACGCCGTACCTCGATACCGCACGGCATTTCTTTTGCCACATCGTTGGCCTGACTGAAGGCGAGCGGCCACCGTTTCGCTTTGATGGTCATTGGCTGTATCACGATGGCAAACCTGTTGTGCATCTGGTCAAGTCCAACTCTGATTTGCCACCAGCCAAACTCGCATCGCGCATCGATCACATTGCTTTTCGCGTTGTAAGTGATGACGAATGGCAGCAACTCATTGCGCGATTGGAAGCCGACAGCATCGAATATCGCGCCAGCGAAGTGCCGGGCTCGGGTGAGCGGCAATTGTTTGTCGCCCCCGTACCCGGCGTGATGATTGAATTTGTGACGGCTGAAGCTGGAGTGGAACAAGTACGAAGTTAAGCAAACTTTAGCAAGTCAGGAGCAAGTCATTTACCAATGAATCACAGGTGGGTCTATGCGAATGCTGATCAACATCGATGTACCCGAACTGGAAGCTGCGATCACCTTCTACTGCGCGGCACTGGGATTACGACTCAAGCGCGTGATCGCTGATGATGTGGCCGAACTGGTTGGGGCAGCCTCACCGATCTATCTGCTAGCCAAAGCTGCTGAATCACAGTCTGAGCGTTCACCGAATCCAAGGCATCATTACGCAAGGCACTGGACGCCGGTACATATTGATTTCGTTGTGGATGACATTGTGGAATCCACACAGCGCGCAATCAATGCTGGCGCGATTCAAGAAAGTGAATGCGTACATTGGAAGGGTTCAAGCTGCGTCACATTTGCAGATCCATTCGGCCACGGCTTTTGCCTGATCGAATTCAAGGATGAAAGCTATGAAGATTGAGTTGCCTGGCAGCGCGCCCATTTGAAAATTTGAAATTAAAACCTGACTCAACCCTAGTCATTACAGTATTCATCAAGGAGACAGCAATGCCTGGATATCTTCGCTCTGCAGTTCGGTCTTTCATTTTTCTCGGTGCAGCATTCACGACTTTGATGCCAGCCACTGCAGCCGACAAGATTGGCGTCGTGATGGGAACCGCTACTCCCGGCGGCGGCTTCCCGGTTTTTGGTGATGCCGTCGTTCGCACGATTGCAAAAACTGATCCCGAGCTGTTGATAGAAGCGCGCAATACGAAAGGCAGCACCGAGAATATTCCATTGCTGGAAGCCGGCACGCTCGACATTGCGCTGGTACAAGGCGAAGCCGCATACGAAGCCTTGCAGGGCGTGGGGCGTGCAGGAAATATCCCCGCCAATATCAAGATCATCGCGGCCATGTATTCCACGCCGGGCATGTTCGTCGTGCGTGCCGATAGTCCGTATCTCAGCATCAGTGACTTGCGCGGCAAGCCCGTGGCATTCGGCGCGCGCGGTTCGGGCCTCGTAATCCTCGCGCGTTACGTGCTGGACGGCCTGGGACTCGATATGGATAAGGATTTTCAGGCGGTATACCTGGAACGCGCCGGGGATGGACCAGCGATGGTTGCTGACGGCCGCGTGGCGGCACTATGGGGCGGAGGCAGCAGTTGGCCCGGCTTTGTCGCAGTGAGCAACGCGCCATCCGGTGGCCGCTTTATAGTGCCCGACGAAAAAGAGATCGCGACCATACGCGCGCGACATAGCTTCCTCAAACCGCTGATCTTGCCGCCCAACAGCTTCAAGGGCCAATCGGCAGCGCTATCTTCTTTAGGGTCGTGGAGCTTCATCATGGCGCGCACCACTCTTCCCGATGAAACCGCATATCGTTTGACACGCGCGCTGCACAAGGGCGAGCCTGTCATTGCCGAACTATTGCCACAAGCACGCGAAACCACCGCAGCAAATACCGCTACCGCCGCGCCGAATACGCAAGTCCTGCATCCGGGCACATTAAAGTATTTGCGTGAAATTGGCTTGAAGTAGCGCCTTTAAAAATAACGAATCGCCCACATAATATTGAGACAGCAAAACCAACTAGCGCTGGCAACAAATCACAAGTGCTGCATCCATTACAAAGCAGTTGTCACCATAACGTGAAGGAACACAAATGAGCCAAACAACCGAACGTGCAGTCTTTGCCGGAGGCTGCTTCTGGGGCATGCAGGATCTGTTACGCAAACGTCCCGGCGTTGTGTCTTCGCATGTTGGTTATTCCGGCGGCGATGTACCCAACGCGACCTATCGCAATCACGGCACCCACGCCGAAGCGATAGAAATCATTTATGACCCGAGCAAAACCAGCTATCGCGAGTTGCTGGAATTTTTCTTCCAGATTCACGATCCAACCACCAAGAATCGCCAAGGCAACGATACCGGCACCAGCTACCGCTCAGCGATCTACTATGTGAACGATGAACAAAAACAGATCGCTGAAGACACTGTGTTGGATGTCGAAGCATCGGGATTATGGCCAGGAAAAGTAGTGACTGAAATTGCAGCCGCCGGACCATTCTGGGATGCAGAATCAGAACATCAGGATTATCTGGAGCATTATCCGAACGGCTATACCTGCCACTTCATTCGTCCGAACTGGAAGTTGCCGGTGCGTTCGAAAACCTGAGCAGGCAAGCGCATCAACTGATCGATGCGCTGTTCATGGCGCAGATGGCGCACCTGACACGGGCGGCCCGAAACAATACAGGTTCGCGCCGCCCGCTTCAGTTTACAGACTGACTATCCATTAACGCCAAGCCCGCCTCACACCCGCGATACAGAGACATTCAACTCTCTTGCCCGACGTAGCAGTTGACAACTTTCCTGCAGCCGAAAGAAAATCAAGTGGGATGAATCCTTGCCTGTCATGAAGTGAGAAAAATTATGATCGAAGCACCTATCCCTGCTGACGACGATGATCGACTGCAGGCATTACGCCAGTTGCTGATTCTTGATACGCCACAGGAAGAACGGTTCGACCGCATCGTCACGTTTGCCGCTGAAGAATTTGAAATGCCGATGGTGCTCATCACTTTAGTGGATAAGAAGCGCCAATGGTTCAAGGCTAGTGTGGGCTTGAATGTGTGCGAGACATCACGCGATGTTTCATTTTGCGGTCATGCGATCTTGTCGAACGAAACCATGATCGTTGCCGACGCGACTAAAGATCAGCGATTCTTTGATAACCCATTTGTGATTGAAGAGCCGCATGTGCGCTTTTATGTGGGTGCACCGTTGACGCTACCATCGGGGCAAAATGTTGGCACGCTCTGCATGATCGACAGCGTACCGCGCGAGATAGATGCAATCGGATTGGCGATACTTTCTTCACTGCGCGATCTGGTGGTCGAAGAGTTGATCAATCAAGCAAGCTCATCGGATGAACGCCATGGCCTCTGAACTGCATCACATTTTGCTGGTTGAAAAAAATCATATGGTCGGCAGCGTCATCGCCTCGACCGCCCGACAATTAAATCTGGCAACAGTCAGAAAAGTTACCAACATCAGCAACGCCCAACAGTATTTAGGCAGTGACATCTACTCTGGTTTGATTGCGACGATTGATGATGAGCTAGAAGATCTGCAGTTTTTATACGCACTACGCAATGCATCATTCAAGGCCGCTCCCAATATGCCGGTCGTCGTCATCACACCGGCATGCGACGAAAATTTTGTAGAGAAGCTGAAGACCTTGCAGGTCAGTCGAATCTTGATCAAACCCTTCAAGGTACGAGATGTGATTTCAGCAATCGAGCTGGTTACACATCCGATGAATTCTTGATCAATGACAGGGCTGATTGCAGAGGCAATCCATCCCTTAAAGATAAATTTTGAAAGCTCACATGGTTCCATCGCGGAGCTATTTTTATGTAGGCGATATTTATCGTAGAGCTGGAACGTCGCAATAAAAATATCTGCACTTCTACGATTGGCTCATCCTGAGGTCGGCGGTGGATGTAGAGATCAACTATTAGCGGGCGGCGGAGATGGGAGTATTGCTGGCGTGTCTGCAATTAAGGCTGCATAAGTTTCGCTGATGTGCTTGGCTAGGCTTCCCGCGTTTGTCACAAGATCTTTAATCAAGTGGGTGCCCATATGTACATGGCGATACATTATTTCGACCATTTGTTGATCGGCAGGCGCAACCTCTCCCGCGCTTTGTAAACACGCTATCACGTCTTGCTGACCAAATCTGGAGTGAAGCAATTGAGGGCCGCAAATAAGAGACCATTTGTATTCCGTGCGTTGCTCTCGCACAATTGAAATCAGTGGTACGGACATATGTATTCTCCCGTTAATGTTGTCTGATCCATAAGAGAACCATTCGTTCCTTCTGAAGTTGTTATATGCCTGGGCAATATCTGCTTTAGATCGAAAAGGGAGCCGTTTTTGATGCCGCAGAGAATTTAAAACAAGATGGCTGAGATTGGCCTGCATCTCGATACATATACAGCCCGATCGCTGAAGAAACTCAAATGCGGTCATAAATGAAAAAACTTTTACGTCACTTTTCTTCGTTGCAAACCCTGATTTATTCAGCGAGATCAGCGTGCCTATGTGTAAACTAGCGCCTACCTATTTTTGCCTGAATTTTTCCTGACTCATGACGATTACCATCAACGCAGATCTGCAAGCCTATATAGACCCACTCACCACTGATGAACACGCAGCACTTGAACGCAGCCTGCTCGCTGAAGGTTGCCGCGATGCGCTGGTGTTGTGGGGCGATCTGCTGATCGATGGCCATAATCGCTACGGCATCTGCCAAAAGCATGGCATCACTTTCAACACGGTGCAGAACGAAACATTCAAATCGATAGACGACGTGCACTTGTGGATGATCGACAATCATCTGGGGCGACGTAGCGTGTCGGATTTTCAGCGTGGTGTACTTGCGTTGCGCAAGAAAGAAATTCTGAGCGCACGTACCGCACAACCATCGTCTGAGACATCAGAAGCGGAAGCCGCTACGCAAGCGAATGAAGAGCGTGCGTTGACCCGCGACGTCATCGCCAAAGCTGCACGCGTAAGCCCGGTGACATTGGGTCAAATTGAAAAGATTCAGAAAACCGCTGCCCCGGAATTAGTCAGTGCTGTGAAAGCTGGCATCGTGTCGATCAATGCTGCGGCGGCGATCTCATCACTGCCTAGCGATAAGCAGATTGAAGCGGTTGCTGGTGGCAAAAAAGAATTGCGTCAGGTTGCCCGTCAAGTACGTGAAGCCAAACTGCCACCGAAAGCGGAGCCGGTTCCGCCCCCAGCCGATGCGACGCCAGATCAAATCACAATTCATAAATTGAATCTTGTGATTACCGAACTCAATGAAGAACGCGATCAATTGAAAAAGAAGATTCAGCATTTGACGATCGCACTGGCAGAAGCACGCAGCGCTCAATCATGACGACAGCGCGACATGGCTCGCGCTAAAACGTTTACGCAGAAACGGTGTTGCGCCCTGCCTTCTTGGACATATACATCATCTCGTCTGCGCGCTGCAGCAAGGCTTCAAAACTCAAATCGTTGTCGTTGAGTTGGACCACGCCGAAGCTGGCGGTGAATGGCAGATTTTTGCCCTGACACGCTATCTGGTGATTCGCCACCAGTAGGCGCAAGCGTTCTGCCGTTGTGCTCGCCTCCTCCAGATTGGTTCCCGGTAGCAGGATGGCGAATTCTTCTCCGCCTATGCGCGCTACAAAATCGATTTCGCGCACGGCATTTTTAGCGATCTTGGCTACTGCCTTGATAACTTCATCGCCTACTGCGTGACCATAGGTATCGTTGACCAGCTTGAACAAATCGATATCGAATGAGATAAGCGAGAGCGCCTCCTGATTCCGATTCGACCGTGTAAATTCCTTGGCGGCGACTTCATTAAAATATCGTCGATTGAAGGCTCCGGTAAGGCCATCGATGCGCGACAAGCGCTCTGCTTCATCCCTCGCCTTGCACAGCTCGGCTGTGCGTTCCAGCACGATGCGTTCGAGATCATCCTTGGCGTGCTGCAGCAAGGCATTCGATTGCAGTTTCTGCTCGATGATTTCTCGTTCGACAGCTTCGCTTTGCTTGCGGACATAATTAATTCTGTCTGCCAGCGCCAGCGACAGCAGCACCACATCGGCAAGAATGCCGAATTCCACCGCATGAAAACTGGTAAAGCTGTATGGCATGAAGCCACTGACAACCGCAGCGGTAACAAAAGCGCCAACCAGATTACCCATAGACGCGACGACAAAGAATCGCGCAGCTCGAAAGCCCGAGCGCCATGCGAGGATGCCGGCAATCGCGGTCAGCGGCGAATAGAGAAAAACAAAATAAACGCCAGCAGCATTGTGAAATACAGGATTCCAGCTAATCAGTGATACCACCCATACCGCCACCATCACGAACAGAAAATATCGCAATACTTTATCCATGCGCGGCAGCCGTATCGCCGTTTCCAGAAAGACCATCGCGAACAGGATGGCCATCAACTGATACAGAAATACCCAGCTGGTGTAAGTCCAGTTCACCCAACGCGGTGAATCTGGCCATAGATATTGGAAAGAGAGCCCGTTGTACGAAAAATTCATAAGGAAAAAAGCCGCGAGATATAAGCAGTAATACAGATAGCTGCGATCGCGCGTCGAGAACCAGATAAAGGCGTTGTACAAAAACATGACAACCAACACGCCATAAAACATGCCGAAATAACCGGTCAGCAGTCTATCGTTTTCATGAAAGGCATCTGCCTGCCACAATTCAATCGGCGTCATGAAAGCCTGCGTACTGGTAATGCGCAGGTAATACGTTTGCTTGCCAGGAGGGACTTGCAGATCGACTAGAAATTGAGGATGCGGATGCAGGCGTGTGCGGAACGGTTGTGCATCGCCAAGCTGCAGTGTTCTGTAATCGCCGTCACCTTCGGGCAGATAGACGCGTATTGAATCCAGCCATGCGGTGCGTAACACCAGCACCATGTTTTGAGTATGCAGTGACGGGTTATCGATATCGAAGCGAAACCAGTATGCCGAATCAGTGAAGCCGAAACTAAACAGGCCGGCCTTCTGATGTTTGAACGCCGTAGTAGAAGTGCCAATGCTGACATCGGCAAAACTTAGCTCGCCAGGCACGTCCTCCAATACATCCAGCGCAGCATGTACCAGATAACTTTTGCGACCGTCTTCCAGCGTGATCGTAGCGGCCTGCGCAGTTTGCCCAAACAAAAGAAAAGCCAGGAGCAGCAGCGCTAGAAAACGCTTTGTCATCAAGATATACACGTCATGTCGCATGGCTTTTCGATTCCTATTGATTCATGCGCATTAACTGGACGCCGTTATTTAATTACGGACGTTCTGCAGAACAACTTTAGCAGAATTGCATTTCTTTTCTGACACTTTTCCTTGCCGCAGATTAAGTCACAGCGTAAAATTTTTTTAACGCAAAGTAATTAAATTTAATCTTTGGTACTCACTTGAGGCTATATCAATGGAGATAACGGCGCACTTGAATAGCAAGCAGTCGCTCCGCATGCGCCGCGCCTTGCTAGTGAGTTCGCTCATGCTCGGCAGCATTTCCCTCTGCTGGGGCGTGTACTTTGTCGTCCACGGCAACTGGAATATGTGGCACATCAATCTGGCTTCGCTGTTGGTTGCCACCGGTACCGCGCTGCTGACTCTACGAAGACACATACGCGCCGCATCCATCATCATGTTTTGTTATGTGTATGTGGTTCTGTGCATATTTTGTGCGTTCCTGGATATACCGACGCTGGACGCACCGCGCTCGAATCACAATTATTTTCTGGTGATCGCGCTCTTTGCCTGGCTGGTTTTCAAGGGTGACAAACCCTGGCTCAGACATGGCATGACCTTGGCTGGCTTGCTCGGCTTTGTCTTCTTTGCCAGCACAACTTGGGGCATGCAGGCTTATGTGCTGGGCCCGGATGTACGCGTGCCAGGTACCTGGATACACAACATTATTGCGACGGGCTTGTTGTGGACACTGCTGTGGGTGATGCAAGCCAATCTGTCCGAACGCAGCGTGATGGAATCCGATCTGCGGAAAGCGATTCCAGGTAATCAACTGGTTCTTTTTTACCAGCCGCAAACTGGCGATGACGGTCGGATCGTCGGCGCCGAAGCGCTGTTGCGCTGGCAGCATCCAATTAATGGATTGGTACCTCCAGCGGATTTTATCCCGCTGGCAGAACAAACCGGCTTGATCATGCCGCTTGGGCATTGGGTGCTGGGCGCGGCCTGTGCGCAATTGATGGCATGGGAGAAAAATCCCGCCACCGCGCATTTGAGTCTGGCGGTCAATGTCAGTGCGCTGCAATTCAAGCAGCCTGATTACGTCAGCCAAGTCATCTCGGTACTGGATCGTTCGGGCATCGCCCCGGCTCGACTCACGCTTGAGCTGACGGAAAGCATGTTGGTCAACGATGTGAACGACATCATCACCAAAATGAATGCGCTGAAAGCCAAGGGCGTGCATCTGTCACTGGACGATTTTGGCACCGGCTATTCGTCACTCAACTATCTGAAAAAACTACCACTTGATGAACTCAAGATCGATCAGTCTTTTGTACGTGACATGCTCACGGATACACACGACGTGACCATCGTACGGACAGTAGTCGACTTGGCACGCGGCATGAGTTTGCATGTGATTGCTGAAGGCGTGGAAACGGAAGAGCATCGACAATTTTTGGCTGACCTTGGCTGCCATTCGTTTCAAGGATATTTGCTGAGCAAGCCGGTACCGATTGCAGATTTTGAAGCGGTCGTCATGGCTCACAACGATACGGTTGATGCCGCAGCAGAAGCCGCGCGCAATGCCGTACTGGCAGCAAAAGGTTAAGCGCTAACAGTTAGCGCTTCTTTTTCTTGCTGCGTACGTCAGAAGTTTTTTCTTCTATCAACGGCATCATGGTCCGTATGGTTTCTATAAACAGACGCAAGCGCGCCGGATAATAACGCGCATACGGATAAACCAGATAAACCGGCAACGGTGCGGCGTGCCAGTCGGGCGCCAGATGCACCAAGCGACCTTGCGCAATATCATCCGCCACCAGCCACGCCGAGACGATGCCGGCACCTAGACCAGATAAAGCGGCATTCCGTATCGCATACAAACTGTCGGTACTCATACGCGGCTTGATCGTGAAGCGATGTTCTTCACCGTCAGATAGGCGTGCGAGCGTGACTTCATCGCGATAAAAAGTACGCAAGGCCAGCCATGGCATGCTGTGCAAATCTTCCACCGTCAATGGCCGCGACTTGCCCGCTACATGCTGAGGCGCGGCTACGACTATGCGTGGAATATCGAACAGCTTGATAGCAATGACAGATGGATTTTCGACCGCACCGACTTGAATCGCGCAATCGATACCTTCAGCAATAAAGTCCGGACGACGATCATGCAATAACCATTCAACCGAAACGCGCGGAAAACGATTCAAATAATTAGTAAGCGGCGCAATCAACTGATCCTGCCCGAACGCATGCGGCACCAGCACCCGCAATGTGCCTTCCGGCTCATCTTGCGTACCGCGCAAATCGGCTTCCATCGCCTTCCAGTTATCCAGCAAATCCTTGGCATGCGCGAAGCAGCGTTCGCCATCTTCGGTCAGCTTCATCACGTGCGTGGAACGTTGCAGCAAGCGTAAACCCAGACTTCGCTCCAAGGTTTGCAGACGGCGACTCACGGTGGGCTGGCTTGTTTTGAGCTGCTCGGCGGCGGCCGATAAACTCCCCGTCTCGACGATGCGGACAAAGGTTTGCATCAGCTCGATGCGGTCTACGCCGGGATTACCGGATTGCTTATCTGAGCGCTTGCGTGCTGGGCTATCTGGTCTATTCATACGTTAAGCGTATAACAAATCTACATTCAAGGCCACTACCAAGCACGAATCACAGCGAGGAGAATGCAATTCATCGTCAATATCTGGAAAATCATCATGTTGCTTATTCAATCTGCAAATACAAGCATCTCTACAGAAAAGCCTGCGCTGCCAGCCTCGCTGATCCTGTTACTCGCGACCGGAGCCGGCTTAAGCGTGGCTTCGCTCTATTACAGCCAACCTATGCTGGGCGTGCTGGGCGCGGACATTCATGCCAGCGACCGCATGATCGGTTTGGTGCCAACGCTGACGCAACTCGGCTATGCGCTGGGAATTATGTTGTTGGCGCCTTTGGGCGATCGCTACGACAGACGCAATATTATTTTGATCAAAGCAGCCTTGCTGGCACTGGCTTTGTTGTTCAGCGGCTTGGCGCCAAACGTCACCTGGTTACTTGCCACCAGCCTGGTGATTGGACTGACCGCAACGATGGCACAAGACATTATCCCGGCTGCTGCAACGCTGGCCCCAGAAACACATCGCGGCAAAATTGTCGGCACGGTGATGACAGGCTTGTTGCTAGGCATTTTGCTGTCGCGCGTCGTCAGCGGTTTTGGTGCGGAACAATTTGGCTGGCGCGCAGTGTATGTTGCCGCAGCCGTCAGCGTTGCATTAGTTGTGGTGGCGATATGGCGCGGCCTGCCACGCTTCCAGCCGACCACGCAATTGGGATACGGCGCATTACTGGGATCGATGCTTGATCTGTGGCGTCGCCATGGCAAGTTACGTCAGGCTGCGTATGCACAAGGTTTGCTGGCTGTTGGCTTCAGCGCTTTCTGGTCGACGCTGGCCGTGATGTTGCACGCCGCACCTTTCCATCTTGGTAGCGCAGCGGCTGGTGCATTCGGCCTGGCTGGTGCAGCCGGCGCACTCGCTGCGCCATTGGCTGGCCGCCTGGCTGATAAACGCGGTCCAGAGTTGGTGACGCGTCTTGGTGCTGGCTTGGCTGCAGTGTCGTTTGCTGCAATGTGGTTCGCTCCCTTGCTGCCAACACATCTGCAACTGGCATTGATCGTCGTCAGCGCAATCGGCTTTGACTTCGGTATACAAGCGACGCTGGTTGCACATCAGACGGTTGTATTCGGCATCGATCCAGCATCACGCAGCCGCTTGAATGCGCTGCTGTTCACCGGCATGTTTGTCGGCATGGCGAGTGGCGCTGCATTGGGTAGCTTGATGCTGGCGCAATGGGGCTGGGCGGGCGTGGTGATGCTCGCGACCGTTTCATCATTGGCTGCGTTGGCAGTGCGTATGGTCGGTCAAAGAAAAAACTAATCGCCTTTACAACTGCGCATGCTCGTTGCATGTAGTTGAGATGACTATGCGTTAGGATATCGCCTGAATCTTTGCAGCCGATATTGCTCCTTACCGAATGTCTGCTATCGAATTTATATGCAAGCGATAGTGGCATTCGGTTTTTGCATATCGGCCCTCAATCTAAACATTAAACGCCATGACCACATTCAAAAACATCGTTCTCTACACCGACACCGACGGCCTCGCCAAATTTCGCGAAGAAGCACTTGCATTGCCGGGCGGCTCGCCGAAAGCCTTGCTGTCCGATCTGATTCCATCTGGAGGATTTCAAGTAAGACAAAGCCCTCCAGGCATCAGCAGCGACTTTCACTGCACAACAACCGCACAATGGCTGGTTGTATTAAGCGGGCAAATGGAAATCGGTTTGCGCGATGGCACGGCACGCATCTTCAAAGCTGGCGATCATTTTTTCTCCAACGATCTGTTACCTGACGGTGCGGAATTTGATAGCAACTTGCACGGTCATCGCAGCCGCGTTGTAGGTGATACACCGCTGGAAACCCTGTTTGTTCGGACTGCCGGGTAAGTCGGCGATCGACCTTGGCAGAAAAATCCATGCTCCATTCAACGCGCAGACGCGCCCTCTTACTGGCCGCCATCGCTACACCTTTTAGCGGAATGTCTTTGCCTGCTTTCGCCAGCGAGGAAAAGACCATAACGACCGAACTGGCAAGGCTGGAAAAGTCTGCCAACGGGCGGCTGGGCATATCGGCAATCAATACTGGCAACGGCATGCGCGTGCAGTATCGCGCGGATGAACGCTTCCCTTTTTGCAGTACGTTCAAAACCATCGTCGCCGCGGCTATCTTGAAAAAAAGCCAAACAGAAAAAGGTTTACTGGATAAACGCATACGCTACAACAAGGACGACGTGACGAAATCGGGCTATGCACCGATAGCCGAAAAGCACATCAGCGACGGCATGACGATTGCCGAACTATGCGCAGCTACTTTGCAATACAGCGACAACGCCGCAGTAAATTTATTGATGCATGAATTGGGCGGGCCGACAGCCGTCAACGCTTATGCGCGCTCCATCGGCGACGATATATTTCGCCTTGATCGCTGGGAACCGGAATTGAATTCGGCGATACCCGGCGACGAGCGCGACACAACGACGCCAGCGGCAATGGAAAAGAGTCTGCAAAAACTCACGCTGGCCGATGCATTGGAATTCCCGCAACGCGAACAATTAATCCTTTGGTTGAAAGGCAATACGACCGGCAGCAAACGCATGCTGGCTGCTGCACCCAAAGGCTGGATAGTCGGCGACAAAACCGGCACCGGCTCTTACGGCACGACCAATGATATCGGCGTGCTGTGGCCAACGAATGGCGGCGCACCCATCGTTGCTGCCATCTACTTCACACAGAACGTCAAAGATGCCGCGCCACGCGATGATGTAGTCGCTGCTGCGACGCGCATCGTGATTACAGCCTTCAAATAAAGTCACTTTTACCTGACGCTTGCAAGCTTGCTACTTCTGCAAGGGGATCAACTCAGCGATCGCTTTGCGTCCGCCCTTCTTTCCTATCTACAATCCGCAACACATCAATACTAAATCTCTTGTCCGCTGTAATTTGATTGCACATTTGGGCTTATAGTCATGTGCACCAGAGCTGCTGAATTCAAACGCTGACGGCCCTGGATAAAAAAGAAATTACATAAAGACTATGGAGAAGACATGAGTAAACAATCAATTGCAATCGTCGGCCTGGGTAGAGTTGGTTCAGTTTTTTTGGCCGAATTGCTGCGTCGTCCCAACAAGGATATTGAAGTCATCGCGGTAGCCGAGAATGGCGACACCAGTGGCAAAATTCTGGCCAAGGCTCAAGGTATTGCGGTTCTCGATACCGATGCACTGATTGCGATGGGCGAAAAAATCGACATTCTTTTTGACCTGACCGGCGTGCCGGCAGTACGCAAGGATCTACGCGAAAAATTGATGGCCGCTGACAATCGCCACACGATTATTGCGACCGAAACCATAGCAAAATTGATCTGGTCCTTGATTGCCAGTGATGTTGCATTACCAAGTGTGCATGGCAAAAGTGGTTACTGATTCCGCAATTGATAAAACAAGCATTTCGTAACAGCTATTATTTTTTATAACAAAAATCAGCAAGACAGCAGACCTTGATATATAAAGATCCACTGCCTTGCTGATCCAACAAAAAGGGCGCAACCATGACACGGATGCAAAACCTGATTTTCGTATTTATTGCAGCATGCAGCTTGCCGGCTTTGGCCGACGACGGCGCACCAGTTTTGCCATATCGACCTACCGTTTCTTCCCCTGCGCAATTGCCTGCACCTGGCCAGCTTGAACTGGAATTAGGTGGACTATCGATGAAGACGAATGAGGAGCGACGTGACAGCGTGCCTTATCAATTCAAACTCGCCTTTACCGAAAACTGGGGCGTGCTACTCGGGGGCGATGCCTATGTGTGGCAACGCGATCCGGATAATCGCATCAGTGGTTTCGGCGATACCAGCCTTACATTAAAACGTGCTTTTTTAATCGATGACAAAACCGCATTCGGCCTGGAATTCACCAGCCGTATGCCGAGTAGCAAAGGCGAGATAGGAAGCGGCAAAGCGGATTACACACTGAACGGCATTTTCAGCAAAGACATCGGCGACTTCCACCTAGACACGAATATCAACACCACACGCATAGGCGCGCCGGACGAAGGCACAGGACGCACGCTGACCGGCATATCGTCATCGCTATCAAAGACCCTTAATGAAAAATGGGGCGTGGTCGGCGAACTGTCGGGCACACATCAAAGCGGCCTCCCTAAGAATGCCCTCTTTCTAACCGCATTGACCTACAGCCCGAGCAAACGGATAGTGATCGACTTCGGCTTCGCAAAAGGCTTGAACAACAATTCTCCCGATTGGGAAGTGTTCACGGGGATAGTCGTACCGATTGCGAATTTTTGGTAAGTGAGTTCTGCTTGAATGAGTTGAGCAACAAGGCTACTGCAGCTCCGCAATTGATATACGCAGCAAACCCGATATAAAAATACCGAGTCCATATGATGAACAATGTACCCGCGCTGGCAACAATGGGCTTCACGATTCCAACTCCTGCCTACTTGTTCGGCGCGATTCTGTTAAGCGTCATCGGCTACGCCGCTTATCGATACGGCAAACGCAACGAACTGATGCATCCGAAATGGATAGGCGTTGCGCTGATGCTGTTTCCTTATGCAATATCACGGACGTGGATGCTGTATTTGATCGGTGCTGGGTTGTGCGCGGCTTTGTATTTTTT
Source organism: Herminiimonas sp. (assembly GCF_030655415.1). The sequence continues at coordinate 211,763 of NZ_JAURVN010000009.1, forward strand.
CCGATCGTGACGGTTTGCTGTTTTATCAATATCACTTGATGCGACCAGCGATGCGAAAAGTTGAAACACGGTAAACTTCGGCATTACGCGTTTACTGCTATTTTCTCTGCAATCCATCATGACCCTCACCCACTGGCTCACCTTCCTCGTTGCATCCATCCTGATTGCAGTTTCTCCCGGTTCCGGCGCAGTGCTATCGATGTCGCACGGTTTGTCTTATGGAGTACGCAAAACCACGGGCACTATTTTTGGTCTGCAATTGGGATTGCTTTTGCTGCTGGTCGTTGCGGGAGCCGGCGTTGGTTCTTTGTTGATCGCATCTGAAATCGCATTCAATATCGTCAAGACTATTGGTGCGCTTTATTTGATTTATCTGGGCTTCAGCCAATGGCGTGCGAAGGCGGTGATGGCACCCGAGCTGCAGGCAAGCCTCAGACACACTAGCGCCCCCAGCTTGCGCAAGCGCTTCTTGCTGGGATTTTTCACCAATGCGACCAATCCAAAAGGCGTGGTCTTCATGGTGGCAGTGCTACCGCAATTCATCGTCAAGGATGCGCCTTTGCTGCCACAGTTGATGATTCTTGCGGTAACGATGTGCACCATCGATGTGATCGTGATGCACGCTTATGCATTTGCCGCGTCGTCTATGCAGCGCTTCTTCCGCGATGCGCATGCAGTTAAAAAACAGAATCGCTTCTTCGGCGGCTTGCTGATGGCTGTCGGCGCCGGGTTGTTTTTCGTCAAACGTAGCCCTGCCACGTAATTCTGCTGTCAGCCTGACCCTTTACAATGAGGCTGCGGCAATATCTGTCGCAGCAGAGTGATAGCCTCATCAGGCCGAATCCCTGTTTACACAAGCTGTGTGTTCGACCTGTTTACGGGCGCACTTCTTGCGTTAAGTTCTTTGCTTTATCAACATGCTGCGCCATAAGCACACGCATGTACTTTTCTAGACTAACCCTCACTAGATGAAATTATGGATCTGACTACGCCTGCTTTACTCTTCCCCGCCATCTCATTGCTGTTGCTGGCTTATACCAATCGCTTTCTTGTCACCGCACAATTGATTCGTCAGTTGCATGTTAAATACAAGGATGATCGTGCGCGCGATGAAGTCACGCGACAAATATCCAACCTGCGCCAGCGCGTGCTGTTGATTCAGCGCATGCAGGCGATGGGCGTCGTGTCATTTTTGCTGTGCGCACTCTCGATGCTGCTGGTTTTTATTGAACTGATACCCATCGCGAAAGTGATTTTCGGACTGAGTATTTTCATGCTGGTTTTATCCTTGCTGGTTTCTCTGCATGAAATCACCATCAGCACGAAGGCGATCGAAATCGAGATGGAAGATATGGAACAAAGTCTGCGCGACCACAAGTAAGGCTGCACGAAGTAAGCAATAAAATCCTACCGCTCTACCAGCGGCAGTCTTGAAAATTTCCAGCTGCCTGCTACTCTGATTTGGGCGTATAGTTGCATCCTCAGACGCAACGTTTCAACGCCTTTTTCATTGTAAATATCTTATGCCGCCAGTCACTCTTCCCATTGCTAAAAACGTGTTCGGCGAACCCTTGGTACCGTGCTCGTTCAAACCCGTCACCGGATATTTTCGCGACGGTTGCTGCAAAACCAATGAAGATGATGTTGGCACGCATATCGTCTGCACCGTAATGACGGCGACCTTCCTTGAATTCAGCCGCGGTTGCGGCAATGATTTATCGACGCCTCGTCCAGAATGGAATTTCCCTGGGTTGAAGCCTGGCGATCAATGGTGTTTGTGCGCCAATCGCTGGGTAGAAGCTTGGCGCGCAGGCGTCGCACCTAAAGTGGTGCTGGAAAGTACCAATCAAAAGATATTAGAAATTGTCCGTCTGGAAGATCTGCGCGAGTACGCTTACGCCATACCTGAAGAAGAATAAAACTGTTCCGCGGCAGATTACTTCAGGGTTCGCTCGTTCGCGCAACCCACGTTACCCACCGTCACAGCTACGACCGTAAGTAAGCGCTACATTGGCGAGCAAGGTTTCGTGTAAAGCCTTGATGCGCTGGTCATACGCTCGCGTCAGACAGTCGATGCTGCTGCGGCAAATATCTCTTTCACTTTTCATCCATTTGCTTTGTTCTGCATGGATATTGTCGCGAAATTCTCTATACGCCATGCCGCCAACAGCGGGGTGAGCTTCTTGCAGAATTTGATAATAGCTCGCCATCTTTAGATCCTTGGCACCCAAGGCAGGCGTTTTACATATCGCGCGCTCGGTCGCCGTGCTCGCACGCTTGCAATCGAAACTGGCGACTTGTGCATAGACTGAAGTATGCGCAATGATTAGAAAAGCGCCCGCCGCCAATATCTTTTTCATCTGTGCTCGTCGATTGCCATTTACGCAGACTTTAAACGTCAAATTCTTATTCACTTTTGCTCCGTAACACTCGTTGAGTGCTCTATGCGCTTAGATTTATTGATAGATAAGTTCGCATTTATTGTCTGCGCTCACTTACCTGGCGCATCCCTGATCGGTCTGACCGAGCCACAATCTGTACTCAACCATTTACCACTGGTATCGGTCCTATCATTGACCGGCATTCCCTGCATCGTTCCCTTGAATTCAGACGTCGTACTGAAACTTTGATCGCTGGCGAATACAGTTTTGCTCATTCCTTTTCCCTTCATCTGCGCGCCATCGCAAATCAAGTCCATCGTGTAGCCGTCGCTGGTGCGCTTTTGATTCTTCATCTCACAGCCGGAGTCCTTGTGATTCATTTGCGGCAGGCTTTCGCGCTCGGCCATGTCCTTCGTAATGCAGATCTTGTTGACGATGGCACCGGATTGCAGTTGCGCCATGTCGACACCCATTTTGCGCATTTGCTCTACTTGTTCCGGGGATATTTTCGGTATGTTTTTCAGCGCACTGGATTGCAGTGTGACTTCCCACAACCCAGGTTTCATGCTGCCTGCGGCAAAGACGAAAATCGAAGCGGACAGCATCAGAACCGCGGCGGCAGAAAATTTAAAAAAGTTAGCCATGATGAACCTCGCTTGAAATGATTTTTACATCGTACATCCGGTTTTTTCGCATCACAACATTCGGTTTGCGTAATCAGTCTCGTTTGAAGCTGTATGAAATTACCAACGTGACAGAAGTTAACAATATTTCCATAAAGAATCAGCTAGAATTAAAAGCAGATAATTAAAAAAGCAGCATACGTTCAGATCGGGTTACGTCCTTCATGGATCTCTTATGGATTCGCTAACCGCCGGCATCATCCTTATCCTATTGCAAGTGTGTATCGCACTCGTAATGGCGGGCGTCTTTTTTGCGGCTCCAACCGAAAAATGCACACGCTACTGGGCACTCGCAGGTAGTTATATCGCTCTAGGCGTATTGATTGCCATCCTGAATAGCCGTCACCCGCGGTCCTTTGTCCTGCTGAGTGGTGGCGGTCTGATCATGGCCGGGCTGATTTATCAATGGCACGGCATTCTGGCTTTTTATAAAAAACAAGCGCCTAAATGGAGTTGGTTGATCTGTCTGGCATTCCTTGTTTCGCTCGGACTTGCACTGCACCTGAACGTGCCTATGGCGGAGCGGTCCATCCTGTTTTCTGTCTTTACTTTGCTGCTGCATATATTGAGTTTCCGTGCGGTTTGGCAAGGGCAGAACGGACCGCCACAAACCTTTGTCCAACGTTTGGTGCAAGGCGCGATCTTGCTGCTGATGATCGGCAATGTTCTTAAACTGTGGATCGCAGGTGTGCAAATCTGCGAAGCGATACCGGCTACCCGCACGACGTTTGATGTTGTCACGACCTATGTCATACCGGCCGCTGGCACGGTGCTGTTTTCTATCGGTTTGCTGCTACTTTATTTTGAGCGGACCATAGAAGAAAATCGCCATCTTGCCACTCACGACGAGCTCAGCAAATTACTGAATCGCCGGGCCATCGTGGCTGCCGGTGAACGCGAACTGGATTTATCTATTCGGCTGCAACGCTCGTTGACGGTGGCATTTATCGATATCGATTTATTCAAACATTTCAACGATGAATTTGGTCATGCAGCCGGCGATACAGTGCTGGCAGAAGTAGCAGCCATTTTGCAAAAAACCTGTCGTTCTATCGATCTGGTCGGTCGTTATGGCGGCGAAGAATTCCTGGTGATTTTGCCGGGCGTCGACCTCAACGGTGCGGCATTGATAGGTCAACGCCTGATCAACGCGGTGCGCGACTATCGCTTCCTCGGCGAACATCCTGTGACCATCAGCGCGGGCTTGGCTACGCTGCCGCTGGATGGCAATTGCTCATGGGCGCAGTTGATACGCCGCGCCGATGCTGCACTGTATGAAGCCAAAGATATGGGGCGCAATCGCTTCTGCGTATAACGATCAAATCGCCTCATTTTTGATGAGACTTCGTGCTAGTTTGCGAAGGTTGCAACGCGATTCATTTTCTATGCGCCAACAAGCTGTCTTGATCGCCCCTCAACCAGACGCTTGCATATACAACAAACCCACTATTTCCCGATAGATACATCGTGCGCCCGGTGGTAAGCTAAGCCAAAGAGAAAACAAGAGAGACGACACATGACCGCAATCAGCGCGCAATTTGCATTGGCAGACGTTAAGCCGGACATGGTTCTGTCAGATGATTTGCTTGATCCGCAAGGACAAGTCCTGCTGCCCAAGGGCGCGACGCTGACCGACCACACGATCGAATCACTCCATAGACACGATGTGGTCTCCCTCAGAATCGTAATGGGCGAACTCACACCTGAGGAAGAAGCGATACAACGCGCACATTTCCAGGCTCGACTAGAGCGCCTATTCCGCAAATCGGACGACGAAAATGCCAACGGCTTGTTGCACAGCTACATTCGTACTTTTCGGCTGGGAGAAAAAGCATGATGGAAAACCTGCCTGAACCCAACGTCTCCAAAGTACATTTCAATCAAGTGCTTGAGCAGATCCGCGATCTGCCTGCTCTACCGGCCATCGTGCAAGACTTGATGGCCAGCGTTGGCCCCGACGATATCGATATCAACGTCGTTACACGCAAGGTCATGCTCGATCAGGCACTTGCTGCCAAAACTTTGCGCTTTGCCAATTCATCGTTTTACGGCACGCAAACCAAGGTTACGACCATTCAACAAGCGATCACGCTAATTGGTGTGAACTCGGTACGACATGTAGTGACGGCCACCGCGCTGACCGGCTACTTCCCGACCAATAGCTGTGCCGGGCTGGATTTCATTTCCTTGTGGCGCCATGCGATTGCCACTGCGGTATGCGCACGCGTACTGGCACGACATCTGCATGTGAATCAGGATTACGCTTTTACTGCAGGCCTGTTGCACGATATAGGCCGCCTGGTTTTGGCGACCTATTTCCGCCGTGAATATGAGGCGGTAATCGCCTATCGCAAGCTGCATGATTGCCAATGGCTGGAGGCTGAGCGAGCGGTGATGGGCGTAGATCATGCGATGGCGGGCGAAGCGCTCGCGGCACATTGGCATTTTTCCGATACGATTCGGTTTGCGATTGCAGGTCATCACGAGCCGGAAGGCCAAAAAGTGCATTCGCTGGCATCCATAGTGCATATTGCGAATGCGATTACGCATGCGCTGGATATGTCGGGAGTGGAAGATGACCTGGTGCCGCCGATTTCACAAGCATCGTGGGAAGGCCTGGGCTTGAGTGAAGAAATTTATCAACACGTATTCCTCGAAACAGAATTGCAATTCGATGAAGTAAGCCGTGTACTGCTGACTGAGAAATAGAAAGAAGAAGTTGGAAGAAATTACGAGCTTCGGACAATCCGGATATACGAGTAGCAAGCTGCATTTATTTGATGGCGTTACCGATACTGGCGTCGATGCATTACTCGCCCCTTGCACCGTATTACGCATTGCCGCTGATGAAGAGCTACCAAACACCCACGGTACAGAAGCCTGCGTCTATGTTGTATTGCGTGGTGCACTGATCAATTTTTTGGTTGCTGATAATAATCAACAACGCCGCACCGATAAGATTTTGCCCGGCGAAAGCATAGGTGAATTATCGGTACTGGATGAAGCAGTTCCATCCAACACCATGACCGCGTTGGAAGAAACCGATCTGCTGGTTATTTCTTCGCGTCTGATGTGGAAGCTGATCGATGAAGTCGATGGCATCGCACGTAATCTGCTGCGCCAACTATCATTCCGCTTGCGTGCAGCGAACGCACAATTACGCCGTCGCGAAAAAGTTGGTGAATTCTATCGCCAACTATCAATGATTGATGGCCTTACCAGTTTATACAATCGCGCATGGATGATAGATCGACTGCCGATCATGGTTGAAGAAGCCCATACCGCTGCTCGTCCGCTGTCACTGATCATGATCGATCTGGATTACTTCAAAAAATTCAACGATGTATATGGCCATCAGATGGGCGACGCGGCATTGCGCGTAGCAGCCGGGGTCTTGAGTGCTGCATTGCGTCCCAGCGATTTCGCCGTACGTTATGGCGGCGAAGAATTGACCGTGATTTTGCCGGATAGCGACGCCGCAGCCGGCAAAATGGTAGCGCAGCGCCTGTGCGATCGCATGCGCCAAGCGATTGTCTTTGAAGATATGCGTCTGCCTCTGCCACACGTTACCGCGTCTTTTGGAGTCGCCACACTCACGGCTCATCATGGAGCCGAAGATTTGATTACCCGGGCCGATGCTGCCTTGTATCGCGCCAAGGAAGCTGGGCGCAATCAGATTTCATTCTAGATTTTAATTACGCGCTTTTTAGTTAAGAGTTTTAATTTAGCGCTTCATCACTTCATATTTTTTGACGATGTCCAACCATACATTTCTCTGGCACGACTACGAAACCTTCGGCATCAACACGCGTCGCGATCGCCCGGCGCAATTCGCTGCGATCCGCACCGATGCAGAACTAAATGAAATCGGCGAACCGGTGATGTTGTACTGCCAACCGGCCAACGACTTTTTGCCTGATCCACAATCGTGTTTGATTACTGGTATCACTCCGCAAGTTTGTCTGGAACGCGGTATACCCGAATATCAATTTGCCGCAGCGATTGAAAAACTGCTGTCAGAAACCGGCACTATAGGCGTTGGCTACAACACGATACGTTTCGATGATGAAGTCACTCGCTTTATGTTCTGGCGCAATCTGATCGATCCGTACGCGCGCGAATGGCAAAACAGTTGCGGTCGCTGGGATATTCTCGATGTCGTGCGCACTGCCTACGCATTGCGCCCGGAAGGAATCAACTGGCCACGCCATCCTGACGGTCGCCCTAGCTTTAGACTGGAACAACTGACGGCCGAAAATGGCATCGCGCATGAAGCCGCGCATGATGCTTTATCTGACGTGCGCGCGACGATTGCGATGGCGCGCCTGATACGAGACCGTCAACCCAAGCTGTTTGATTTTTGCTTTGCCTTGCACAAGAAAGATAAGGTTGCAGCAGAAATTGGCCTGCCTTTGCGCCGTCCTTTTTTGCATATCACCGGCATGTTCCCAGCTGAACGCGGTTGCATAGGCATCGTATGGCCGCTAGCCGTACATCCAACCAACAAGAATGAAGTCATTGTCTGGGATCTGTCTGCAGACCCAAGCGAACTCGCATCGCTGGATGCAGAGACAATCCGTACCCGCATGTTCACCAAATCAGATGCATTGCCGGAAGGTGTCAGTCGCCTGCCGATCAAATCCATCCATTTGAACAAATCGCCGGTCGTAATCAACAATTTGAAAACCTTGTCGCCGGAAATGACTGCACAGTGGGGCCTCGATGTTGCCACCGCCTTGCGTCATGCAGAGATTGCCGCGCAAACGCCAGACATGTCGGCAATCTGGCAAGACGTCTTTCACAGACCGCAAGAAGATACGCCAGACGTCGATGAAGATTTATATGGCGGCTTTGTTGGAAACAACGATAGACGTTTGCTACAAGAATTGCGCGCCTTGTCACCTGAAGCAATGGCCACCGCTAATCCGAGTTTTAGTGATGCGCGGCTGGAAGAAATTTTCTGGCGCTATCGTGCGCGCAACTTTCCACACACGCTTTCTGCAGAAGAAGTGCAACGTTGGGAAGAACATCGATCAGCACGACTCTTCGATGGCGAAGGCGGCGCACGAACAATCGAAAAACTATTTTCTGAGATTGATCAGTTGTCAGAGACAGCCGATGAACGCGGCGAAGAAATACTTGGTGCCTTGTATGACTATGCAGAATCAATTGCACCTGTACGTGACTAATTAATACGCGATTGATGCCTGGCGAGAAACAAACCACTAACATCGCTTTTATTCATCACCGTGTGAGCCACTTTGCATAAATTATCACCAGCAATGGACAGTATAATTGTCGCGCACTCGAGGCGATACGCTGACAAATACATGATGTCGTCCTGCAACCGGAGATAAAAATGAATCTTGCTTATTGGTGTGTATTGGCAGCTGGCATCATGCCGGTAGCGACAGTTGGAATCGCCAAATGGAGTAGACGGGATTACGACAATTCTGAACCGCTTGGCTGGCTGGAAAAACAAAAAGGCGTACGACGCCGTGCAGACTCAGCACATCGTAATCATTTTGAGGCATTTCCATTTTTTGCCGCAGGTGTTCTGATTGCGCAGCAACTGCACGCACCGCAGAATTCGACTGATATGCTGGCGATAGCATTTATTGCCTCACGCATCGTGTACACCTGGTTGTATCTAACGGATCGTTCAACCTTGCGTTCCGTGTCATGGTTCATCGGTTATCTGAGTGTAGTCGGCTTGTTTTTAATCGCTGCGTTTCAAGGAAGCTGATCGCTAAAACGTAGCCTGATTTAATTTCTTATTCATTCGTTTTTAATTCTTATGTCACAAGATCAAACATTTCAAATCCTGCACGATTCACTGAATGCCGTACGTGAAAACAAGCTGGGCATCAACGAGTTTTGCCAACTCTGGCGTTCGCAATCCGCATTGCTGAGTTCACTGCCGGCACGCTATAACGAAGTCATGGAAGATTTGTTGAGTCGACTAGAAGCCGGAAGTTTATTCACTGAAGAAAGCTGCTCATTCAGTCAAATCGATTTATTGGCAACGCTGGATGTCTGGCTGGAAACAGCGCGTCAATCACAGTCAAAATAGATCGCGTTATATCAATCTACTTAGCCGCACTCCCACCCAACTTTTAACAAGCAGAAGCCATGCAACAACTTGAATTTGAATTGAATGACGAATACGTCGAATTGAACCAGTTACTGAAACTGGTCGGCGTCTGCGATAGCGGCGGCGCTGGCAAGATGATAGTCGCCAGCGGCAAGGTAAAAGTGGATGGTCAAACTGAACTGCGCAAAACCTGCAAGATTCGTTCGGGGCAAGTCGTTGCGCTGGGTGATGTGCGCATCAAGGTACTGGCACCGACCTAAGTGCACCATACAGTTACTGCTCTTAGTCTTTGAGCAGTAACTGATGATTTCTTATTCATTTCGATTTGATGCAGCATTAACGCGAAATTCTTTATAGCCCAGCATTCCTAGACTCAACGGCGTCGATTCGCAACTGCCAGTAGCTTCTTTTGACGCTGCACCGGCAAACTCACTCTCATCTTTTCATTGGTCACGCTCAACGTGCGCTTCGCTAGCGACAAGACGTTGTTGTGAGTATGTTGAGAGTCCGTTATCGCAACATCGCTGCGACCGTCATTCGCTAATTTGAAGACGGCAACTGTCTCTGATAATTTGAGCGTTTGCTCGCGCATACTTTCTGCTGCAGCCGCAGCTTCCTCAACCAATGCTGCATTCTGCTGCGTGATGTCATCCATCTGGCCCAGTGCTTGATTGATATGTTCAATGCCGGTTTGCTGCTCAGAACTGGCTGCAGTAATTTCTTCCATGATGGTGGTAACGCGACTGATGGAATCCACAATTTCATCCATTGTTTTGCCGGCGCTATCTGCCTGCTTGCTGCCTATCTCTACCTTCTCAACAGAGTCGGCGATCAAAGCCTTGATCTCCTTGGCGGCCGTCGCGCTACGCTGCGCTAAATTGCGCACTTCGGCTGCCACCACTGCGAAGCCTTTGCCCTGCTCGCCGGCACGCGCTGCCTCTACCGCAGCATTCAATGCCAGGATATTGGTTTGAAATGCGATGCTATCGACGACGCCGATGATGTCACTGATCTCTCGCGATGATTGTTGTATCGCGTGCATGGTATCCACGACTTGAGACACCACTGCGCCACCCTGCTCTGCGATGCTTGAAGCTGTCTTGGCGAGCTTATTCGCATGCTGTGCGTGCGTTGCGTTCTGTCTAACGGTACTGGTCAACTCCTCCATCGCGGCAGAAGTTTCTTCCAATGAGCTGGCTTGTTCTTCGGTACGCGTAGACAGATTGAAGTTGCCGGTTGCTATTTCATTCGAGGCCAATGCAATCGTATCGCTACCCGAACGCACTTGCGCAACCAGATGTGTCAAACCATCACTCATGCCGCCAAATTCATTCAGCAATTGCGCGATCTCATCTTTGCCGTGCGAACTGGTTTTCTTGCTGAGATCACCTGATGCTACGCGTTTGACCGCGGCGCTCAAGCGTTGCACTTCTGTCGAGAACGATACATAAAATCCGAGCAGAAAATATGCAGCGATTAACAATACAGAAAAGATCGCCAACATAATCATGTTGCGATTGAACGCATCTTTCTCTATCCGTTGCTCAAGCAATTGCGTTAGCAAATCGGCTGAAGTATCTGCTGCTGCATACAAGCCATCTATGCTGATATGACCTGCGTCAAAAAATGCGTTCCCTGAGGTTTGATCCAAGGTATTCAATACTTCATTCTTGGCTCTATCCAAATAACTTATAGCGATGGGAATCGCTGCCTGCGCGGATGCCATTTGCTGCGCGAGCTGCGGATCTTCATGTAGCAGCATGGCGATCTTGCCCGGAATCTCTGCCAGATCGCGACGTGCCAGCAATACTGTCGAACCGAGCAGTACTTCTTCATTCGCTTCCATCAGGCCGCTGTCGATGTAAGCAGCACCGCGCCCTGCGACTTCGGACAGGCCTTCAGTAACCCGCGGGAAATCATTGCTAAATAATTCAGCCAGATAAGAAGTTGTTCCTTCTGGATCATGTGTGAGCTTGCTACGGTCGGCAATCAATGTATTGAATCGATAAAGCTGCGCAATTAATGCCGTATGTTCATCGTAGATTTTTCTATCTTTTGCGCTGGCAAACTTACTTTGCAATGTGGTCCAGCTAGTTTGGATTTCCTTCCATGCATCGCCTTCATACAAAGCTGGTTCTGTACTACGCATAGCATCAAAAAAAGTGATTTCCTGATTGATGTCCTTTTGCGTTTGCTGCGCCTTTTGTTCAGCGCTTGCATTGCCCATGATGAACATGTGCTGGAAGGCGCGATGCTTCTGAGTCAGCTGAATGATTTTCTGAATCTTGCTTACGTGACTAACACCCAAGCGTTCCTGCTGTGTAAAAGCGATGGATTTATCCAATTCGCTCAGCAACAAAAAGGTCGCAAACAATAAGGGCGTAACGAAAATAATCGTCAATACGACAAACTTGGGCAACAGGCGCAGGCGCTGCATGAGTTTGACCGCAGGTGTCAGGAAGACATTTTTCATTGTGTACTTTCAGATGGCGATGCCGAGTGATGCGAGGTGCTTGATTTGCCTAAATTCGATCCTGATAGACAAGGATGAAATAGACACGCATAGTTTCTTTGGCGCAATTTTGGCTGTGAAATATGACGACTTGATGAATTGCCGTTTTGCTCAGATCATGCTTGATCAACCGCAGCAAGATGCTTTGCCATGGGACAATGATGGCTATGAAGCCTTTTGAAAAGTTGATATTCGTCGATCTGGAAACCACAGGTGCAAACCTGGTCAACGATCGCATTACCGAAATCGGTATCGTCGCAGTTCACCTGGATGGTGAAGTTGAGCGCTGGTCCAGCTTCGTCAATCCTGGTCGGCCTATACCGTACTTCATCCAGAATCTGACCGGCATCAGCGATGACATGGTCGAGACAGCACCGTCCTTTGAATTACTGGCCGATGGCGTGCGTGAACGATTGGCTGACGGTTTGTTTATTGCGCATAACGCGCGCTTCGATTACGGCTTTTTGCATCATGCGTTTGCTCGTTCCGGCCATGCATTGCAGTCCGAAACCCTGTGCACCGTCAAACTATCACGCGCGCTGTTCCCGGAAGAAAAGCGACACAATCTGGACACGCTGATAGAGCGACACGGTTTGATACCCGAGGCGCGCCATCGTGCTTTGGCTGATGCTGATTTGCTGTGGCAGTTTTGGGGGAAGTTGATACGCGATATGCCGCAAGAGACACTAATAAACACGGTCAAAAAACTGCGGCAACGGCCAAATTTGATTGCGCCGTCCGACCTACCGTACGCAGAATCGAATTAGCAATCGGCATCGCCCTGATGCTATGCTTTCAATATAAATTTGCGATCAATTCCAACGACCAATTATAAGAAGCAAAGAAAGACACTAGACCAATGACAAAACTCATCTACATCGCCGATCCTATGTGTTCATGGTGCTACGGCTTTGGACCGGAATTGACGACACTGCGCGACGGCATTCCTGAATTACGTTTCGAAGTCGTCCTCGGCGGCCTGCGTGCGTACAACAAGGAGTTGATGGATGAGGCGTTGAAGACAACGCTGTTGTCGCATTGGGAAAAAGTGGCAGAGACAAGTGGCTTGCCATTTTCGGATGAAGCTTTGTCGGGCAAGGATTTTATTTACGACACTGAACCGGCTTGTCGTGCCGTCGTCGCGGCGCGCATGCTGGCTCCAGATGTTGCACTCGATGTGTTTCATGCGATTCAGCATGGCTTTTACGCAGAGGCTCTGGATGTGACCAAGGGCGATGTCTTGGCAAAAATCAGCGTTGCTGTTTTGAATAAAGCGGGTATCACTATCAGCGAGGAGGATTTTCTCGCAACATGGTCATCGGAAGATGCGATTACGTCTACGAATAATGATTTTCAGCAGATGCAACGTTGGGGCGTAACCGGCTTCCCTACCTTGGTATTTGAACGTTCCGGCGAGCTGTATCTTGTGACGTCAGGCTTCGCACGTACTGAGGTATTGGTTGAGCGCTTGCAGGCATTGGTCGATCAAACATCGGACTCTTGATCAAAAAATTGGCCGATTCACGATCGGCCAATTCTCCGCATCAATACATGTGTTGCCCGCCATTGATGGCGATATTTGCGCCGGTCAAAAATGCTGCCTCGTCCGACGCGAGGTAAGCAACCAAACCAGCAATCTCTTCCGGCTTACCCAGACGTCCCATCGGAATTTGCGGCACGATCTTTGTGTCCAGCACCTCTTGCGGAATCGCCATCACCATTTTTGTTCCGATATAACCAGGGGAAATTGTATTTACGGTGACGGCTTTGCGCGCGACTTCCAGCGCGAGTGCTTTAGTGAATCCATGCATCCCGGCTTTCGCAGCAGAATAATTGGTTTGCCCAAACGCACCCTTCTGACCGTTCACTGAAGAGATGTTGATAATGCGACCCCAGCCGCGTTCAACCATGCCGTCGCACACTGGTTTTGTCATATTGAAAACCGAGTCAAGGTTGGTTCCCATGACTTCGTCCCAATCCAGTTTTTCCATCTTTTTGAAAGTCACATCGCGCGTGATGCCGGCGTTGTTGACCAAGACATCAATTGGGCCGATCTCTTTTTCGATGAGCGCAACGCATTGTTGCGCAGAGTCGTAATCGGATACATCGCATGGGTAAGCGCGGAAATTAAAACCGTTTTCCTTC
>NZ_JAURVN010000010.1 GCF_030655415.1 Herminiimonas sp.
GAAAAGGTAGCTGGGCCAGTGTCGAAGAATTCAATAAGTCGCAACGACGGTGGTCCATTGCCGGCGTAGTACTCCTCGTCGCGTCAATTGCAATTAATGTCCTGCTGGGGTTTTACAAAGAGGGGCATAAGACACCGTTACCAAGAAATGAAGCAGTGGGAGGAATGGATTTGTCCATGCCACCAATCACATCAGAGAACGTGGCACCGGTTGAACATGTGCATGATGAAACTACCTTGGCTAACGTAGATAAAGAGGGAGTAGATTTATTAGAGACACGCTACGGTGACCTCACAACCAATGCGCAGGCCCAACTCATCCTCAATGGCCGTTTAGTAAAGCCAGCAGTCCAGGCGAATTCATCACTCTCGATCAAAGAGTCGTTCCGTATTGGAGAGGATCATCTTGTCCTTGTTGAAAATCGTGGTGGATCGGCATGTCCCGCACTCTTTAATTTCGTCGCAGTTCGGGCGAACGGCGCGCAGAGCTACCCGACATTCGGAACATGCACTGATATTTACCAGGTCGAGCGCATTGATAACTCCGTGGTCTTGACCATGCAGGGAGAGAGTAATCAGGCGCATCGATACGTATTTGTAAACGGCCTGCTTATAGACAATGGCAAACAAGTAGGAACGCAGCCAGCAAAAGATTTTTCTGTTGAGGCTGTCGTTGACGACCCGGACGGTTTCACAAACGTACGTGCACAAGCCAATGGAAAGAGCGCCATCATTGGGCGTGTCGAGAGTGGAGCTACATTCCAGACCCATCCGCAAAATTCGGATTGGTGGAAGGTGCAGACAGCAGGAGGCGCGGAAGGATTCATTCACCGTAGCCGCATCGTTTTACTGCAGCAGAGGTTCTAACATCCTTCAATCAAAAAGGCATCAGATAAGAGCCGTTCAGAACTTGCAATAACCCAACCCAAAATTAATCAAGACCGCTTCGGCGGTCTTTTTTATTTCCTTCTTCATATTCAACATAACAGGAACTGCGTCCCTTTCATGGTGGACGCACTCCTCTATCTGGAGGTCTTATGACAACTACCGTCAACGCATGCGCAGAGAAACAAGGACCCTATTCTCTGCGACCTTGGAGCGAATTTCTGCATGACCTAACAGCAGTAGATACGTGGATTGTGCACAGAGCGATTCAAATCTTGGATGAGCATGTGATCAAGCATGGCCCGAAGCTAGCTAGTCCACAGGACGTGAAGGACTACTTGCGACTGCAACTGATCAATGAACAACGAGAGGTGTTTGCGGTGCTGTTCATGGATGTTCAACATCGCGTGATTGCTTATGAACCACTGTTCTTTGGAACGATCCATCAGACGTCTGTCTATCCACGAGTAATCGTTCAACGCGCGATGTCGTTGAATGCTGCATCAATGATCTTGGCACACAACCATCCTTCTGGTAGCACAAAACCGAGTGATGCCGACAAGCAACTTACCAATCGGCTTAAATCGCTTCTGGAGTCGATCGACGTACGCGTACTAGATCATTTCATTATTGGTGATGAAGGCACATTCTCTTTTGCTGAGCACGGACTACTCTTTTAAACCCTATCTAACCACTAAACATCTAATCATTTTTTACATCTCTACCTATGTTATGCGAGACAGTAATACAGGTAATTGATGATGGAGATAGTGATCGTTGAATAACAAGAGCTACTAGAGGGGTGATATAAGGACGCGCACTTAACCTTTCTCCAATATTCTTTTAAAAAACATCCTGTATTCACTTCATCTCACACGCAGCCAGCGAATCAACTCGCTGGCTTTTTAACGTCGACATGAGGACAAATACAAATGGCAAGCTTCCATCACTCCATCAAGAGCGGCAAGAAAGGTACAGCAGCAAATCACGCTGCTTACATAAGTAGAAAGGGTAAATACAATCAACGCGATGACCTCGTGGCAACCGGGCACGGCAACATGCCCAAATGGACAAAGGACGATCCAAATGCATATTGGAAGGCGGGAGACAAACACGAACGTGCGAACGGTGCAGTGTACCGGGAGCATGAAATTGCACTACCTTCCGAGTTGAACCTTGAACAAAATCTGAATCTGGTCAATGACATAATCGCCAGCATCGTGGGCGATAAACCCTATCACTATGCGGTGCATTCACCTCGATCATCGATTCAAGGGGCAACCAACACACACCTGCATTTAATGTTTTCTGATCGTTTGGATGATGGCATTGACCGTTCACCCGAACTATTATTCAAGCGATACAACTCGGCACAGCCGGAAAAAGGAGGATGCAGGAAAGACAGTGGTGGAAAGAGCCCGATTGAACTTAGGGAAGAGATTATAAGAACGAGGCAGATGAGTGCGTATCTTCAGAACGATGCACTTGAAAGAAGCGGACATACAAGTAGGGTGGATCATCGGTCATTGAAAGACCGAGGCATAGCAAGGCCTCGAGAACGTCATCTGGGACCTGCACGTGTGCAAAACTTAACGCTTGCGGAGAAGCAGCAATTAATTGAATCAAGAAAGCTTTGAAATTAATCGTTCACTAGTTTTGAAATGCCTGCGATTCCTGCGATTAATCGCAGGAATCGCAGGCTAAATGAAAAATTAGAATTGAATTCTTGCATTGGTTGGACTAATAATCTCCTGGCGAATACATGGGAGACCTACTCTCTGATTTTATTTTAGCTTCCAATACATCCTCCCAAAACTGAGGATACTTAAAGTAAATATGGTTGGCATCACGGTATGAATATCCCATATAAACATGGCCGGTTTTAATGAGAACATTCAAAGCAGGCTCTAATTTTTCCTTTGCACGAATTGCATTGGGACCTCGGTTCATCACCATGTTTTTTGGGAATGACATTTTATAGCCGTCATACCACTGTTTTTGCAAATACTCGAGAAGCGTTTTCGCATCTAGCGTCTTTTGCGATGGAAACACTATTTTATATTGATCTGCATACCAATCCATAAGTGCTACGGCAGGTTCCAATACATCACCTGTAATTTCACCATCCCTGCCAGAGAAAAGATGAAAAATTGCCGCTATGCGACTTGCGTTTTCCATCATTTTGGATCCAAAGTCTTTGATGTCGTGCAGGTCACGTCCGTGTCCGAGCCTCGCTTCAATCATATTATTCTTTGCATGCCAAACTTGCTCCGCCTCCTTACTAAACGCTAAGATTATTCGATTGGATTCGGCAGATTCCCACCCAGCTTTCATTTTTTCAAGATACTGGATTACCCGTTCATGAAACAGAAATAGATAAGGCATCGGTCTTTTAACATTATTGCGTCTGTCGCCGACTATAGACTCTGGTTGACATACTAGGCATCGCGCGAAGTAACCAGATGCACGTAACATCAATCCATTCTTTTTGATATATTCCTTCCAAAGTTTGGGGGGGATCAGCATGGAAGATGCAATACGGCACGCCACTGCCCTCTTGCTTCGCCCCATTCTATCGACCATTAGCGTTTCTCCACTCCACGCTTGATTCAACTTTGATGGATTGGCTAACAGAGGTGAGTCCAGAATGACATATCCCTCTGGTGCTGAAAGGAAAAGTGAACGCCCCGTGCCTTCTAACATATCCATTAAGGGAGTCTCGGACATATCTTGAAAGCATATTCGGCGGCGTCGCCGTTTCATTGGCTTTTTCATTTCGTGAGAGCGCACCATTGCCTCTATTCCCTCTGTTGATTCATTGCGTGCAGCACTTCTTGATAATTGGCTATTTAAACCTTTCTTAAGTTGTTTCCAAATATTCAAATCGGCTTGAAAATGAATATCTGCTTCTTTATCTTCTTTGTCACAACGTTCATCAAACTCTTTGAACGGTTGACCCGCTGCATCATCCAGCCCAGATTTGCGATCCCCACTATCCGCAAATATTTTGATAAATAGTGAAAGCGGCGATATTTTTCCGTAAGGCAGTCGAACATCATATGACCCCTGAACCGTAGCTGACATGATGGCGAGGAATTGTCCGTAGGCCATTTCGATAGGCATCTCAACATTTGCAGCAACTTCAATAATTGCTCTTTGTATGTCTGATGGAAAATGCCGTAATGGACTAGACTCGTCAAAAAAATAATTCATATCCGCCCTCACGATTATTTCTTTCTTTCACGACTGCTGAGCCATGCATCAACTTCATTTTCCACCCACCCTACAGAGCTCTTTCCTAGCTTCATTGGGCGTGGAAATTCACAATCAAAGTAGACGCTACGAGAATTGAGTTTGTTGTAAACCGATGCGGTGCACATATTCGTTTTGGCAGTCAAATCTTTAATACTCAGGATGCGCATGGATTGATTTGGATAATATTGCATTAGTCCTCCTTAAATGAATGGGAGGCCATGATCGCGCGCGTTGAGGAAGGTTGGAAAGGCTGTCGGGGGCCTGATTCCCCGACTAAAATAGTCGGGTTAGAAGTTTTTAGATTTGATTGGAAAGCGGATAGGATGGTTGCGGCTACATAGATGATGTAGCGCGGAGATGCCTTTAACCAGAAAAAGAATTTATTACTTATTTTTGGTTTTAATTAAATTGAAGTGATTTGCGACGTCAGGTTCGCTGAGGTAGTTCTCAATGGTGCGATTTCTATCCTCTTGTTTAGCCATCCTTATGCCTTCAGTCTTTGCAAAAGCCATTACATCATCTTCTATAGCTCTAACAGCATCGGCAAGGGACTCCCATCCATCTAACGGCTTCCGTTGAAATGACAGATTTTGAGCGTACTGCTTTACTTTTGCCCATCCCGTCAGCTGCTTTTCTCTATTCTTTTTACCTTGCTCACTTGCCACTTTTTTCGCTGCATGCTTTTGCAAGTCCATTAGCTCATCATTAGACAAATCGCTCTCAGCTAAACCACGGAATTCAGCCAACGATCTCCCTGAAGTTACGTAACCACTCCAATATAAAGCGTCGGTGACGTATGACCATGCGAGTTCTGCATCATTGTCGGATAGGCTCTTTTTGTGGCGATACAAGTATGTAGCTGAAACCAAAATCGGTCCAAGCGGATGGTAAGCGATGTCATGCTCAGAAATTGACTGTAGTGATAGCAGGTGTTTGACAATCAGGAATGGATCGTCCAGCGTATCGATATCATTTAAGCTTATGAGTTCGAGTATCCCAAGAAATCCGTGCTCATCGTGAGACGGACTAAGGGACATATAACTTCGCCGTAATGTCGCTTGTACAGCCACGGCAAAAAAATGAAAATCTTTCAGAGAGCGATTATGTTCATGCACGTTCGTCATCCATTTGTTCAGCTGATGGGCCAAGTGATGGGCCGAAAAAGAAAAAATCCCGCAACTCGTTGAAATTGCGGGACTTTTTTTTAAAATTTGGCGGAGAAAGGGGGATTCGAACCCCCGGTAGGCTATGAACCTACACACGCTTTCCAGGCGTGCGACTTAAACCACTCATCCATCTCTCCTGAATTTGTTCTTCGCAGTGCTGCTTTTTAGCGAAGTCGCCGATTATAGCAAAATTTTCTCTAAAAAGGCCCACTTTCCCGCTCTGCCCTGCCATTACGGACAGAAAAAAGCCGTCGCGGCTTGTGGCTGAGACGGCTTTTGCACCAGAGACAAGAATTTATTGTGCCTGTTTGAGCTGTTCCAGAATTGCCGGATTCTCTAGGGTGGAGATATCTTGCGTAATGTCTTCATCCTTGGCTAGCACGCGCAACAGGCGGCGCATGATTTTGCCGGAGCGGGTCTTCGGCAGGTTGTCACCAAAGCGGATTTCTTTCGGCTTGGCAATCGGGCCGATTTCTTTCGCTACCCAGTCGCGCAATTCCTTGGCGATCTGTTTGGCTTCATCGCCTTCTGGACGGTTGCGCTTGAGGACGACGAAAGCGCAAATCGATTCGCCGGTTGTTTCATCCGGTTTGCCGACGACTGCTGCTTCGGCGACGATCGGATTGGCAACCAGTGCGGATTCGATTTCTGCCGTGCCCATGCGATGGCCGGAGATATTCAACACGTCATCGATGCGGCCGGTGATGGTGAAGTAGCCGGTTTCTTCATTGCGGATTGCGCCGTCACCTGCGAGGTACGTCGTGCCGCCGAGTTCTGGCGGGAAGTAGCTCTTGGTGAAGCGCTCTGGATCGTTCCAGATATTGCGGATCATCGATGGCCATGGGCGCTTGATGACTAACAAGCCACCTTTGCCATCCGGCAGATCGTGACCTGCATCATCGACAACGGCTGCGGTAATGCCAGGCAAAGGCAAGGTGCAGGAGCCCGGCACCATCGGTGTTGCGCCAGGCAATGGCGAGATGACGTGACCGCCGGTTTCTGTTTGCCAGAAGGTATCGGCAATCGGGCAGCGCTCGCCGCCGATATGTTTGTAGTACCACATCCATGCTTCTGGATTGATAGGTTCGCCAACCGAGCCGAGCAGGCGCAGGCTGCTGAGATCGTATTTGTCCGGATGCACTGCTGGATCGGCTTCGGCCGCTTTGATCAGCGAACGGATCGCGGTCGGTGCGGTGTAGAAAATCGATACTTTGTGCTTTTGAACCATGTCCCAGAAACGGCCAGCGTTCGGGAACATCGGTACGCCTTCAAACACGATCTGCGTTGCGCCACACGCCAGCGGGCCATAGGTAACGTAGGTGTGACCGGTGATCCAGCCGATATCGGCGGTGCACCAGTACACATCTTCCGGCTTGATATCGAAGGTCCATTTCATCGTGAGCATGGACCACAACAAATAGCCGGCGGACGAATGCTGCACCCCCTTTGGTTTGCCGGTCGAGCCGGATGTGTAGAGGATGAATAATGGATGTTCTGCACCGACGGCTACCGGTTCGCATTCTGCCGCCTGTTTTTCAACGAGGTCGTGCAACCAGATGTCGCGATCTTTGACAAAGGTGACGTCGCCACCTGTGCGTTGATACACGACGACATTGCGGATCGTGTCGCAACCGCCCATGGTCAATGCTTCATCGACGATGGATTTCAATGGCAATTGACGGCCACCGCGTACTTGATAATCGGCGGTCAGCACGGCGACTGCGCCGGCGTCGATGATGCGTTCTTGCAGCGATTTGGCGGAGAAGCCACCGAACACGACGGAGTGTGTTGCGCCGATACGCGCGCAGGCTTGCATCGCGGCGATACCTTCGATCGACATCGGCATGTAGATGATGACGCGATCGCCTTTTTTGATATCCAGCGATTTGAGGCCGTTCGCAAATTTGCAAACGTACTCGTACAACTCTTTATAGGTAGCGCGTTTGACTTTGCCGTCATCCGATTCAAAGATCAGTGCGACTTTGTCCGCGTTGCCGTTGGTCAGGTGGCGATCAAGGCAATTCCACGACACGTTCAGCTCGCCATCTTCGAACCATTTATAAAACGGCGCGTTGGATTCATCGAGCTTTTTGGTGAATGGCTTCGTCCAGTGAATGTTCTGTTGCGCGAGGCGCGCCCAGAAACCTTCGTAATCGTCGGACGCCTCCGCACACAAGGCACGATAGGCTTCCATGCCGCTGATTGCAGCGTTGTTGACGAAATCTTGGGGCGGATTAAATACCCGCTCCTCCTGTTTGAAGCTCTCGATGCTGGACATTGTCCCCTCCGTTACGGATTTTATTTGTTACTCACAATATGCTTCTACTCTTACTGAAGCCTTACACCAATCTGACGTTCAATTTGACTTTGGAACCAGCGCAAACAATTCAAGTCGAAAGTTGCCATTCTACCGAGGTGCACCGCAGCAAAAAGCGTGGGCGCGTGTAAAATGCAGGCTTCTATTCGTCATCTATTACCACATCAAATCTAAATGAAACCATCTTCTGCCGTCGACGAATCAAAATCAAAAAAACGCATCCATCCACTGGCGAGTTTTATTTTCATGACGCGCTGGCTGCAGCTGCCATTGTATATTGGTCTGATCCTGGCGCAATGCGTCTACGTATTTCACTTCTGGGTAGAACTGTCGGATTTGATCGGTGCGATTTTCGGCAATGCTGATTCGCTGAAACATATTCTGGACGTCGTCACCATTCCCGGCGCACAACGAGCAGAGAAGCTGACCGAAACCACCATCATGTTGGTCGTGCTTGGTTTGATCGACGTTGTGATGATCTCGAATCTGTTGATCATGGTGATCATCGGCGGCTACGAAACCTTCGTCTCGCGCATGAATCTGGAAAGCCATCCAGATCAACCAGAATGGTTATCGCACGTCAACGCGTCGGTATTAAAAGTCAAACTCGCAACGGCGATCATCGGCATCTCGTCCATCCATTTGCTGAAAACGTTTATCAACGCTTCGTCCTACGATGCAAAGACGCTGTACGCGCAAACCGGTATTCATATCGTCTTCCTGGTGTCGGCATTGGCGATTGCTTACGCTGATCGCATCATGGCGGAAACCAATTCACTGAATCAGCAAGCGCACTAATTCAACTCATTGAATCAACTTATTGAATCTACGTAGCCCAACCTAGTTCCACTAACGTTCAAAGCCGATACTGCCATGACCATCATTAAACAAGACGATTTGATCGAATCCGTTGCCGCTGCTCTGCAATACATCAGCTACTACCATCCGCAGGATTACATTCAGCACTTGGCGCGCGCGTATGAAGCAGAACAAAGTCCGGCAGCCAAGGATGCGATTGCGCAGATCCTGACCAACTCGCGCATGTGCGCAGAAGGCAAGCGTCCAATCTGCCAGGACACCGGCATCGTCAATGTCTTCTTGAAAATCGGCATGGAAGTAAAGTTCGAAGGTTTCGGCAAAACTTCAATCACCGATGCAGTGAATGAAGGTGTACGCCGCGCTTATAACGACCCGGATAATAAGCTGCGCGCATCGATAGTGGCCGACCCGCATTTCGCGCGCAAGAACACCGGCGACAACACACCTGCCGTGGTACACATGGAGCTGGTGCCGGGCAATACGGTGGACGTGCAAGTCGCGGCAAAAGGCGGCGGCTCGGAAAACAAAACCAAATTCGTCATGCTCAATCCTTCCGATTCGCTGGTCGACTGGGTCATGCAAACCGTGCCACTGATGGGCGCAGGCTGGTGCCCACCGGGCATGCTCGGCATCGGCATCGGCGGCACAGCAGAACGCGCAATGCTGATGGCAAAACAAGTGTTGATGGAAGACGTCGACATGTACGAGCTGAAGCAACGCGGCCCGCAAAACAAAACTGAAGAATTGCGTATCGAGTTGTGCGACAAGATCAATGCGCTCGGCATCGGTGCGCAAGGCTTGGGTGGTTTGACGACTGTGCTGGACGTCAAAATCATGATGCATCCTACGCACGCGGCATCGAAGCCAGTGGCGATGATCCCTAACTGCGCGGCAACACGTCACGCGCATTTTGTGATGGATGGCTCCGGCCCGGTTTATCTCGATCCGCCATCGCTGTCTGATTGGCCGGATGTGAATTGGGCACCGAATACCGAACTGTCGAAACGCGTTGATTTGAATACGCTGACCAAAGAAGAAGTCGCCTCGTGGAAGCCGGGTCAAACTCTGCTGTTGAACGGCAAAATGTTGACCGGTCGCGATGCTGCGCACAAGCGTATTCAAGAGATGCTGGCCAAAGGTGAAAAGCTGCCTGTCGATTTCACCAATCGCATTATTTATTATGTAGGTCCGGTTGATCCGGTGCGCGATGAAGTCGTTGGCCCAGCAGGCCCGACTACCGCAACCCGCATGGATAAATTTACCGAGATGATGCTGGCGCAAACCGGCTTGATCTCTATGGTCGGCAAAGCCGAACGCGGCCCGACTGCAATCGAAGCAATCAAGAAACATCAATCGGCGTATCTGATGGCGGTTGGCGGCGCAGCATACTTGGTATCGAAGGCAATCAAGACTGCCACCGTATTGGGCTTCGCCGATCTGGGGATGGAAGCGATTTATGAGTTCGACGTGACCGATATGCCAGTCACCGTCGCGGTCGATTCCACCGGCACTTCCGTCCACAATACCGGACCGAAGGAATGGAAAGAGAAGATCGAAAAAATTCGTTTGAATGAAATCCCAGTGTCAGCGGTTTGATTTTTCTTCTTATCCAATCACGCATTTAATACACGACGACATTGAGCTTCTCCGCCTACCCCGATCCTGTTGCTGCTGAAGCGCCTATCGGTATTTTCGATTCCGGCGTCGGTGCCTTGTCCGTCCTGCGTCACGTACAAGCACGCTTGCCATCTGAGCATTTGCTGTGTTTTGCTGACTCGGCTTACGCGCCATATGGCGGCAAATCGGATGCAGAAATTATCGAACGCACGCTAGCCGTTGCCAGCTTTCTGGTAACGCAAAAGGTCAAGGCCATCGTCGTCGCCTGCAATACCGCGACCGCGGCAGCCATCGACGCCTTACGTCAGCAATATCCTGATTTGATCGTGGTCGGCGTAGAACCAGGCTTGAAGCCGGCGGCAGTATTCAGCAAGAGCGGCAAGGCTGGCGTGCTGGCAACCGCTAGCACCTTGGCAAGCCATCGCTTCATTGCGCTGCGCGACCAGATAGCAGAAAGCACTGGCGTCACTTTCTTGACGCAAGCGTGCGTCGGTCTGGTCGATCAAATTGAAAAAGGCGAACTATCCTCGCCAGAAACCGCGCTGATGCTGGAGCGGTATGTCACGCCCTTGCTGCGCGGTGGTGCCGATACGCTGGCGCTAGGTTGCACGCACTACCCTTTTGTTCAGCCCTTGATTGAAGCGATTGCAGAGCGCGAGAGCGCTGTGCCGGTGACGATCATCGATACCGGCGAAGCCGTATCGCGCCAACTGGAAAGATTGCTGCAGCAACGCGGCTTGCAACGATTTGAGAATATGCCGGGTTCGCTGGCAGCATTTACGACTGGCAGCCAAAGCTCACTGGAAAATGCCTTCGCAAAATTGCTGAATTTGCATCCTCAAGTCACCGCGCTGAAGGCACAAGCGACGGCCTAAGCCAGAGTGATATTTGGCATTGAACGACTAATTTTTACTGCTTTGTTTATTTGATTTGCCAGCCGCGTATGAATTTTGTATAATGCGCAGCTGTCTTGCAAAACATCGCAAGTCGCTCGTAGTAAATCAATGGTGGCTGTAGCTCAGTTGGTAGAGTCCAGGATTGTGATTCCTGTTGTCGTGGGTTCGAGCCCCATCAGCCACCCCAAGAATTTTAGCCGTGCCCTATGTGAAAACATGCGGCACGGCTTTTTCTTTGATGCGTCAGATTTGTGGCGTCAGATTTAGGGTGCGAGCTTAGTTGATATCTTCATCCACAGTACTCGCGTGCTTGGTGTTGCTACCTTTTTCGCCCGGAATCGTTTCGTAATGAATCGTTGGGCTATCAGCGCGGCTCTCGCTATCGCGTAGCTCTTCATCGACATGACCAGTAAAGCCGGTGCGATTATCAAATCCGCCGCCGGTATCCGCAGACACCGTATTCGCTGCAACATACGAATCGCTGACGGCCTGACGTGCAGCATGATCTGGATAATCATCGGCAGAGCCGGCGTCTACTTTGGCAAATTTTTCTTCTAGATCGTTATTGGTATTTGGTATCGAGCGCATGATTTATCTCCTAAAGATGATTCCATCTGAGACTGCTGTGCGGACAAAAACTTTATGACTATCCGTGGCGGCGTAACACGTCGTTTTGATCTTTTTCGGGTGCTACAGTTGAATCGTTGTTACGCACTGGCGGCCCCTTTTCCTTGCGCGCTTTATCGACGCGGGTATCGACCTCATTCAGTTCAGCATCGATTTTTTGTAGCGGCGAATCTGGATTAGTTTTTTGATTACTCATTGATTTCTCCTTAAGACGAAATGACCAACTTTGATCTTATTCTCTTTGAGGAAAAGCGCTATCAGAGAAATAGATTTTCTCTTGTAGGACAAGCCAACGATGAACCAGAGCAACTGTGCACTCAAGAAACAAGCAACAAATTGCAGACGAAAAAAAACCGTCGCAAGCGACGGTTTTTAATTTCGCAAAGATGCGATTAATGTCCGGACAAAGCCGCTTCAGCAGCAGCGTTTTGTTTGCGGATTTTTTCTTTTTCAGCTTCTTCAGCGCTCAATGGAGCAGCTGGAGTTGCATCAGCGGCAGCAGGTGCCTCTACGGTTGCTGCTGGAGCTGCTTCTGTCGATGCCGATTTTTCCGAGTTACATGCGGTCAACGACAATGCCAGCAACAATGCTGCGAATAACGAAATTTTCATCTTGTTCCTAAATATGGGTGAGTGTTTTTTCAGACAAGGATCGCTGAAGAAACATGAGGCTGGCGTAGTTGTAATGCTCACGCCAAGCCACTAATTTATGTGCCCACTATAGTTAGGTGTAGCTGATCGGTAAATTGTGGAAGTCACCTAGTAGCCGCCAAAATTTAGATGTAAAAAAACCCACATCGCTGCGGGCTCTTTCATATTTTCATCAGCGTTTTTCCGGCCGATGATCTAGCAAAGTCAACTATTATTGGTGACCTTGTTAGGCTGCTTGATTGGGTGCCCATGTTGAGCAACATCTGCAGTTTGGCTGGCACGTGCATTATCAATCGCTGCATACTTCTTTTGCATAAGCCGTTCCATCTCTGTCACATCCTGTTCAAGCACCGGATTGCCAGGTGGATTTGCGTGATGATTATTTTCATCATTGCGATCGACTTGCTTCTTTAAATTAGGCATGGTCATCTCCTTGGTGTTTTGTAGACGTACCATAGCATCGCTACCCACGCAGTTGAATAGGACTAGCGCGCAATGGCTTGTAGGACAGAACGAAGCTGCACTATTTTCATGCAAGATTTCAGCATCCAGCAGCAAGGGTTCGAATATCAGGCTGCGTTATCATGGTCGCTTATTCTGTAACCCATTCCTACCCGCCATGACACAAATGCTGCTCGATACAAAGTTACTGGAAAATGTATTACAAGAATTTGCAGATGCTCGCAACTGGCAGCAATTTCACTCACCCAAGAATCTGGCGATGGCATTGACCGGTGAAGTCGGCGAGTTGGTGGAAATTTTTCAGTGGCGCAGCGAAGAAGAATCGTGGCAAGTTGCACAAGCGCCGGAGACCGCAGAACATGTGCGGCAAGAGTTGGCTGACGTTGCGCTGTATTTGATACGTCTGGCATCTGTTTTGAATGTCGATCTGAACGCGGCAATTCAAGACAAGCTGATCATGAACGCAAAGAAATACCCGCCACTGTAAAATTCGTGCTTGAGTATTTTTGCAATCATTATTGAATGCGATCAAACCCGCGTTGCTATAAAGTTATTAGCCAAGCTGTTACGCCAGTGGACACACAAGTTGCGGCACAAGTTCTTACAGCCGATATTTATTTTTTAGTTTTAGCTTCGCGCACGCGAGCAAGTTATAGATCAATCATCATTTCCATGACCGACACACCTTTCAGCAAACGTAGTAATCCCGCCAGCACTTTCACCGAATGGTTGCGCGAACAGAATCAGGAAAACTGGGACGCCGCGATCAATCATCGTTTTATCGATGAGTTATTTGCCGGCACTGTCGCTGACGATGTGCTGCAACATTATCTGGTGCAGGACTATCAATTCATCGATCGCTTTGTCGCACTGTTAGGAGCCGCGATTGCGAGCGCAGATCTTTTCACTTCACGCGTACGCTTCTCACGCTTTGCCGCGATGATTACCAGTGATGAAAATACGTACTTCCTGCGTGCCTTCGATGAACTTGGCCTGGTCGATAAATATCGAATCACACCGCCACTGACAGAGCCAACCAAAGCATTCCAGGCGTTGATGACGGAATCGGCTGAAAGCCGGATGTATCCACTGTGCCTGTCGGTATTGGTCGTTGCCGAATGGTTGTACTTAAGCTGGGCTGATCGCCCGGATGCAACATTGCCTGAACGCTTCATTCATGCGGAGTGGATTACGCTGCATAACAATCCGGCGTTTGCCGACTTCATAGGCTGGTTACGTTCAGAACTTGATCGCACCGGACCTTTGCTGGATGCGCAAGATCAAGCGCATTGCGCCGATATGTTCGGCCGCGCAGTTGCGCTGGAACGGGCATTTTTCGATCACGTCTACACACCGCTCACCTATTCTTGAATCTCTGCTCGCTCGCAGATTAAAACGCGAGCGGCTTGCAATCTTCGTTAAGGAACATCATGTCTTTTACCGCTGAAATCTGGCAAAAAAACGCCGCGCTGTTTGAAACCATACGCACCATGCCGTTCAATCAAGAGCTGGCTGACGGCACCTTGAGTCAAGAACGCTTCCGTCATTACATGATTCAAGATGCGCATTACTTAATCGCCTTCGGTCGTGCGCTGGCCGTCGCTGCGGCAAAAGCCGACAATACAGACGAGATCGTCCAGTTCGCGAATGGCGCACATACAGCGATCATCGTTGAACGCAGCTTGCATGCGGATTTCATGGAGCAGTTCAATGTCAGCCCGGCGACCTTTGCGGCAACGCCCTTGTCGCCGGCGACGCATCATTACAGTAGCTACCTGATTGCGACGGCGTGGAGCGCGTCTTACCCCGTCGCATTGGCTGCTTTGCTGCCCTGCTTCTGGATCTATGCGGAAATCGGCCGCGACATCCTCGCACGCGCCGCCAAGAACAATCCCTACGATTCGTGGATCAGCACCTATGCCGGCGAAGAATTCCACGCAGCAGTACGTGGTGTCATCGCGACTGTAGATCGTGTCGCTTCAGTTGCCAGCGCAGAAACGCGCCGCGACATGCACATTGCCTATACGCATGCGGCAAAACTGGAATGGATGTTTTGGGATTCTGCGTATCGCCTGGAGCAATGGCCGGTTTAATCACACCGAAAAAAACAATTTGTGAATGAATAGCATCAGGCCCGGTCGAACTCAGACACGGGCCTTTTTTACATGTGTTCTATGCAGATAAAATCCCT
Source organism: Herminiimonas sp. (assembly GCF_030655415.1). The sequence continues at coordinate 14,885 of NZ_JAURVN010000010.1, forward strand.
TATGATTTGCACGTATCGTGGCATCGTTATCGAGCCAGATCTACGTAGACATTCATCGTGAATCGCTAAATTTCTCTCACCACACAGGAGTGCACCATGGACGAAGAAAGCTTCAACATCAGCATGCGAAAATTCTTGAAGACGGTTGGCGTCGGTTCACAAAACGCCATCGAAAAAGCGGTGGAAAAAGCGATCGCCGAAGGTCGCATCAGCGGTACAGAATCTTTCCCTGCGAAAGTTACGCTGGAGATTGAAGGCATAAAACTGAATATCACTTTTGATGGGGAAATTCGCTTGCAGTAACTTTGCAGATTCTGCGGCGATCTTGCGCTGCAGAATGAAACGAAGGTAATCAGATACCGTCAATCAGGCGCACAGCAATGTCCGCCTGATTTTTTATTCGCGCTTTAAAAATATATTTTCATTCCCACTGCAATTAAGTGACAGAGCGCACAGAAGACAATCAGCCGAAGGTTTATTCTGCATCCTCTTGATTCAAACGATGCAAGCAAACACTTAATTACGGAGCATAAAATGGGTAGCAAATACTATAGAGGTTGGCTGGTCAGTGCGTCCGTACTTGCAGTTCTGTGCTTTTATATGGCTTTTTGAAAAGCTTGAGAAGACGAGCGAACGCGCGCCTGAGGGTAATGCGCTTGAGACAAAACAAGCCGTAAAATTAAGTCAAAAATTCAATGTCAGAACTCTGTTTCACTATTATTTAAAATATCAAAACAAAAGCAGCAGGCCTGATTTTCACAGGCCTGCTGCTTTTTTATGTATTTGAAAATCAGCGTTTAGGTCTTACCACTTATAAGGTGGAATCGCCATGGTCACCAGAGTATTGACCTCTGTCTGCGCGACGAATTTTTCAGCGCTTGTTTCCGCCGATACAGCAGCTGGATTCAACACGATGAACAAGCCACCAGCTACAGTGACGGCACATATAAACAGTGAGATGAAATGGCGTTTCATAATATCGCTCTCAATTCTTAAAAGTAGAGATCATTTCGAAGAAATGATCAGACAGCTGCTTCGTTTGTCATATCTGACACTGCAATCTGCGGGCCGAATGGCAGAACGTTTCCGCTCTCTGCAGCAGATTTCCCCAATCCCTTGGCAATCATTCTGGAATCCAGCCACGGATTCCTACGCACACGCGCTCTGGAATTCTCGGCACCTAATTCGGATACGAACTCTGGAGTGAATATGCGCGATTCAGTTTTTTTATATCCGACGAGGCTACTGCGTACAGCATCGCCCAGATATTTCATGGCTTTGTAACGTTTGCGGCGCAATACGCGCTCAACGGCATCTTCATGACGTTCTGCAATCTCGGCACAAGCCTTGATATAACCCGGCCACTCAACTGCGACTCGTTCTTTGAGTACAGCTGAGGCATCCGGTAAAGTTGTTTGAAGAATAGACATCATGCACCTCCTGATTTATTTCTTTCAATCGTTTGGTCGTATTCAGAGTGTCGAAATTCTGATTTTGGCCTTGCCTTTTTTCTCATTCAAAACGAGAAGGTCTGTTGCGGCATGGGAAGGATCGTATCTGCATGGCGGCTTTAGCAATATAGGACAGCGGCGCGAAAGCTTGTAGGAAAAGAGGAAGACTTTCGGCAAGAGAATAAATGTCTTATTGCAAACTTATTTTTAGGTGTCTTTAGTGCGCAAATCAGAGTTGCTTAGCCCTGCTTAATCAGGCTCCAATAGGACTCGCAGAACGGGTGTATCCATTCATGTGTACATGTATTTAGCCAATTTGTTGTACTCTTCTTTGCTCTGCATAATTTGAAATCGCTCCATGTCTGCCGACGAAGCCGCCGCACAATCTGCATCCCCTATTCCACCCCTTGCCATACCGGCCTTATCGCTCGCCGCCTTCGGTAGCGCGATTTCGCTGCGGGTGACAGATCCATTGCTGCCACGGCTGGCATCGGAATTTGGCATGTCGCTCGGCAATGTTTCTTATGTGATTACAGTTTTTTCGATTGCGTATGGTTTCTCGCAGTTGTTCTTCGGCCCGGTCGGCGACCGCTTCGGCAAATATCTGGTGATTGCCTGGGCGTGCATGGCCTGCGCCTTCACCGCACTGTTGTGCGCGCTGGCACCTAATTACCCTTTACTGATCATTGCGCGCCTGACTGCCGGGGCGACCGCTGCCGCCATCATTCCCTTATCGATGGCGTGGATAGGCGATGTGGTGCCGTATGACGACAGGCAACCGGTACTCGCGCAGTTCCTGATCGGGCAGATCATTGGTATTTCCGCAGGCGTATTGCTGGGCGGATTGGCGGCCGACTATTTCAGCTGGCGTCTGCCCTTCTTCGGCATCGCCTTCTACTTTGTCTTCGTCAGCTTGACGCTGTTTGCCTTCAATCGAAAACTGCCGGCCTACGCGCTCACCACGCACAAAGTCGCAGGCTCAGCCTTGCGCCGGATGATCAATGAATTTGGGCAAGTATTGGCCAAACCGTGGGCGCGCATCGTGCTGGTGACGGTATTTTTAGAAGGTGCATTTTTGTATGGCGCGTTCGCATTCATCGCTTCGCATCTGCATCGCGTCCACAATATTTCGCTGACCAATGCGGCCGCGCTAGTGATGTTGTATGGCTTGGGCGGTTTTCTGTATGCGACCACTTCACGCCGATTGGTGCGCAGTCTCGGTGAAAAGGGATTGTCACGCTGGGGCGGCATTATCGTTGCGGCAGCGTATTTGACGATTGGCCTTGCACCGGCCTGGTATTGGGCGATTCCCGCATGTTTCGCTGCAGGCCTTGGCTTCTACATGTTTCACAACACCTTGCAGATGAACGCTACGCAAATGGCGCCTGAACGGCGCGGCGCGGCTGTGTCCACCTTCGCTGCCTGCTTCTTCCTGGGCCAATCAGCCGGGGTCGGTTTGGCCGGACTTGCAGTGGAACAATTTGGTACCGCAGCGGTGATTTGCGTAGGAGCAATCGGTGTGGTGCTGACCGGACTCACTTTCAGCCGTTTAAAGCAAAAAGAGGCTTCCTGAACGTTCCGCATACATAACCACTCTTACATAAGTCCGTCATCGCCTAACTTGCCCGATCTGCTGTTAGCGATATACTAAGAGTGTACTTATCGCTAATCAGGAGGCCTTATGTATCGCAAGATTCTGGTCGCTTACAACGGCACATCAGAAAGCCGCTCCGCCTTGCAGGAATGTATAAGGCTGGCTCCTGATCCCTCAGCAGAAATTCATCTGCTCGCAGTCATCAATCCCCCACCCTCGGTCGTCATCGGTGAATATGCGATGGTCGCGATGGTCGGCATAGAAGAAGAAATTCTAGCCGAGAAGAAAAAAATGGAACACGAGTTGAGCGAAGGCGGCGCTTATCTGCGCGCAGCCGGCTTGCAAGTCCAGACCCATATTGAAATCGGTGAGCCGGTACCCACGATTGCAGACTTGGTCGATAAGCTAGGAATAGAACTGGTTATCGTCGGCCATTCACGTCATCAATCGCTGGCGATGCGCTGGTGGCGCGGTGCCACTGATGCATTGCTGGTTGAAAAAATACGCTGCAGCTTGTTGGTAGCGACTGATCCTAAAAAAGATGAAAAATTGAATTAATAATGCCGTTCTGCATTTTGAATATTAAAAATGCAAGACAAAGAAATCGCAATTGTTATCGCTTGAATAATGAAGTGATGACGAAGCCATAGCAAAGCATGTAGCCATCAAGAAATCGATACAGATTGTTACGAATTTTAAGTAGTCGAAAATGCTTGTGAAGCGTTAAATGTCATTATCAATATCGAGATTGCCATGAAAAAAATTATTGCACTGTGCGGGTTGGCAAGCGTCCTGACTATGGCAGCGACGTCGGCAATGGCCGGCGGTGTGAACTGGTCGGTCAATCTGGGCGTGGGCGGTTATTACCCGCCACCACCAGTTTATTACTCGCCACAGCCCGCCTACAACAACTATTCCAATTACTACGCACCACCGGTTATTTACGGTAGCCAGGTTCCTGTTTACAGCGCACCGCCACCAGTCGTGTATGCACCTGCACCGGTAGTTGTTTATGGCGGAGGATATTACCCACCTAGACCACGCTATGACAATTACTACGGTCCTCGCGGCGGTTACTATCGCGGTGGACCTCCTCGTGATTACCGAGATTACCGTCGCTGATATTTATCTGCGAATATAAAAAATGGCTAGTCGAATTGACTAGCCATTTTTATTTGCTACGTGCATTAGTTTGAAGCATTAGACACATTGATTACCAACGACCACGGCCGCGATAACCGCCACCACCGTAATAACGCGGGCCATAATAACCACGCGAACGATAACTAAGTCCAAAATTTACAGCCGGTGCAACATACACAGGTTGTGCCGCATACACCGGACCGCCGTAAACCGGTTGGTCGTAATAGCCAGTGTTATATGGGACGACTGCGCAGCCACCTAAAGCCGCGAGCCCTGCCAGCGAAATGACTAAACGCTTCGCTATACGTGCATTGAATGTTTTCATCGAAACAGCCTTTCTTCCAATAAGTGAAAAGAAAAAAATGCATCGTCTGTATGAGTGCTTACTCATGCACGCGTGCTTCTTTCTATTCCACTGCAAAAAATGCGCTGTAACGTTTGTAGCTCTAACAATATTGCGGCTTGTTGCGTAGTCATCTGATTGATGACTACGCCCTCCCAAGCTTGACGTTTTTACGCGTGCATTCAGTTTTAAAAAATTACTTAGCGACGATAATCACCGCGATCATAGCCAATGTATTCGCCGCGACGTCTATCATTTTGATAACGATCGCGATAGTCGTTGCGTTGACCATAGTTGTCGCGATAAACCGGTCTTGCATACACTGGCGCTGGACGATAATAAACAGGCTGTGCTTGTTGGTAATACGGTTTTTGCTGGTAATAGCCTTGCGACTGGTGACGTCCATAATTACGATCGTCGTTACGGCCACTGGAAGCACTGGCGCCAACTACTGCGCCCAGCACGCCGCCAATAATGGCTGCATCTTGACCACCAACACTATTGCCGATCACGGCACCGACTACTGCACCTAATGCCGTATTGACACCGCGATTATCCGCAGAAGCTGTCGTCGAGACTGCGGCTGTCGCCAGCAGAGCAATACCTATCCATTTTTTGTGCAGCATGATTGACTCCTGTAAGCCGTAGCGAAAACCAGATTTGGTTTATAAATCGCTTCGGCATGGAATCACTATATAGATCGCGTTAGGGAAATCCACGGGAGAAATAGTCTTTTACAACTGTAAAGAAGTATGAAGACGATGCGGATAAAAGGAAGAATGTCGTGCAGAAATACAGGAGAAAATCATGATGGAAATTGCATCAATTCTCCTACGGAAAATTAATGCAATTCACGAAACACTGAAGACGCAATATTAGAGATTAGCTTCGGAAACTATTTTCCACTGCGCGCCTTCTTTCGCCCAGTACTGGCGTTTGCGCGTGACGTGTTTGCCTTTGCCGATCACAGCTTCTTGAGTAAAAGCTGCAACGATCATTTCCTTTTGATCTTTGCCATCAGGATAACGGAACAAAGTCACGTCGCGCAGAGCGACATCAATTTTGCGCGCACCCAAAGTAGATTGCTGTAACTTGGTCAACCAGCCATCCAGAGTCTGGCCGCGTGGTGCTTTAAAGCTGCGCGAATAATGACGGCGCAAGCGATCTGGATCTGTACTTTCGACATCGACGCGCCATGATTCCAACATCTTGTTGGCGCTGAGTTTGTCGGCTTCCCATTTTGCCTTTGAGACAAACTTCAGATCGTCGCTGATGATGACTGGCGTATTGCCGACTTCAACCGTTGCCGACAACTCCTTCAAATCAGCATTGGTGAGAACCACGCAACCATCGGAGGACAAAGGTGGGCGACTGTAACTATCCGACGGCACGCCATGCAACCAGATCCCCGAGCCACTGCGACCATTCGCCTTGTCCCATTCATTCGGATAATTAATAGGCAAGGCACCAGGACCGTAAAAATCAGGCAGCTTTGCACCGGCTAAACGTGCGGTGATGTAGTAGACACCGAGCGGCGTCTTTTGATCGCCTTCCTTGAATTTCTCGACACCGAGTTTGCCTTGGCTAACGTAGTAATCGCTGACCAGTTTTAATTGGTCATTGCTACGCTCATACACATAGAGACGAGAACGTTTGGCATCGACCAGCACAATTTTTTTCTGATCATCGCGCATTTGCAGAATGACGCGCGGAATCAGGTTCGGGTCCGGGCGCTCGCGCAAAGACTTCAAGCGTACGATCGCTTCAGCGCGCAGATTATTGAGTTTGTCAGGCGGCGCATTAGGCGCGGCGCCAAAGGTCTTGATAGTTTGCGTATGCAGCAACAGCAAATCGCCGCGTACCAAATGGCCAAGCCGGAAGGTTGGATAGGCCGCAACCAAGGCATCGGCCTTGGCTTGAGCATCGCGCAAACGATTTGCAGCGAGGGATTTATAAACCTCGATCAGCATGATTTCCGGATCGAGGCGTGCCGGCACACCCGGTTTAGTGCCGCTAGCAAAAGATGGCACTGGCATGCTGGCACCACCAGCGACCAGTAAGCTTAAAGCGGCGGCACCTGTCCAACATCCAATACGACGTGCGATTAAGCGCAACTTGATTCTAGAACCTGCCATTAGCTACCCGCACGCTCCTGCTTGATCTGCCATTTACCAGATTGCTTGACCAGCACCATCGTTTTGCGGCTGTTAGCTTTGGTACGGTCGGAATCATAAATCTGACGGAATTTTACGGTCGCGGTATTGCCACTTACCGTGACTTGCGGCGTTTCGATTTTTACGCTGATACGACCTTTGTCTTCGATGCGAGCACGACGTTCATCCGACCATGCTTTGCGCGTTTGACCGGCGGGCAAATCGAAGTCGGCGGAGTAAGCATTCAGATACGCTTTGACGTCGCGTGCGCTCCAGGCTTTCGCCCATGCGTTCACAGCACTCATGACTTGCTCGCGCTCAGCTTCGGCAGCGGCATTGGCTTTAGCCTTGGCTTCGGCTTCTTGTTTTTGTGCCTGCTTTTGCTGTTCTATTTTTGGATCTGGTTTGGCTTCGACTTTTACTTCAGGCTTCGCTTCAACCTTTGGCTCGATCTTAGGCACTTCTTTCACAGGAGGCTTAGGTTCAACTTTAGGTTCGGGTTTAGGCTCGGCTTTTACTGGCGCTGAAGGTGCTGCAGCAACCACCGCAACTTTTGGATTGGTGCCGCCGCTTGTATTGCCAACCAGCGTACGCACCATCGTCAATTTGGATTTGGCACCGCTATTGGTGTTATCAAGTTGCAGTGCTTTGTCGTAGGCTTGGCTCGCCAGCTTGGCGTGTACATCGCCCAGATTTTCGTAAGCGGTGGCATACGTTGGATTGGTGCGTATCGCCATATCGAGCGCGGTGCGGGCTTTTTCGTATTGGCCGCTGGATGCATATAACACGGCCAAATTATTGTATGGCTCAGGCAGTGTTGGATAGTCTTCGGTCAACTTGCTGAAAATCGCGATCGCTTCTGCCGACTTGTTCTGCTCGGTCAGGATCACGCCCTTCAGAAAACGCATTTGCGCGTCGCGTGGATTTTTAGTCAAAAACGCATCGGCTTTTGCCAATGCTGCAACATGCTGACCCGAGCGCAATAATTGCGAAACATCGGATAGATCATCGGCCATCGCGGGGAAAACACAGAATCCTGCCAGAGACAAAGCCAAGGTCCGGCTCAACACGTAACGTAAGCCTGAATTGAAGGTGCGACGTGGCGCGAATAACATGGTTTTCCTTATTATGGTTATGAGATAAATGCGCACAGCCAATATAGTACGACAAACCGCGCATCTTCCCCAACCGATTGCGATACAGCGATGTGGCGCGATGGCTACGTTTTGAGAGGCGCGCAAGCACGCGAAAAAGCTGAAGTCAGAAGATGTGGCTTAAAGGATGGATTTTCCGGGATTCAGCTGCGTACGGCAAGCAAATCAACTTATCTGATCGAAGGCATACGCGAACGGTTAAAACCGTAATAAAAAACAGCCGCCCTGAATGCACCAAGAGGGCGCAAGGCTGATTTGCCTGACGCCCTCCTGCATGAGAAAACAACGGCCAAGATTTACCCGACCAAGCTGATGTATGAACTTACTCTGCGCTCTGCGCTGCCTTTGCCAAAGCATTCGGAACACTGGACAAGGCATACGAAATTTGCAGCGTGGCCGGTGCAACTGCGCCGGTAGAAACGTTACTCACGGATGCCACTGATTTGCCAGCCTGCGGTGCGAACATGTGGAAAACATCTTGCTGAACATTCCAACCTGCCACGCCGACAAACAATGCCAGGCCAGCTGCAATCGAGGTCCACATGCGCGCGCTGGATTTGGCTTTGTGCGGCACTGACGCACCGGATTCAGCCAACACTGCAGCAGCGCGTACGCGCCATTCTTCATGTTGCTCGCCTCTATCGCTGATGCGCGAAATCAAATCGCGCGCCATCGCTTCTGCTTCAGCTTGCTCTTGATCGGATTTAACTTGATCGGCTTTCGATAATTCCAGCGCAGCGCTAACCGCTTTTGCTTTCTCTTCTGCCGCCGCCAATGCTTCACGTTCTGCTGCCAGCTGCGCTTCTTGTGCCAAACGTGCTTCGGCTTCTACGGCGAGGCGTTGTTTGGAAACTTCAGCCATTTCCATTTCAGCAATGGCAGTCAGTTCCGCTTCAGTGCAGGCTTTTTGTTCGGCCTGCAATTTTTCCTCGATTGCGGTCAGGGCGATTTCGCTGGCTTCCAGACGTTGCTGTTCCAACAGTTGTTGTTCTTCCAGCAGCGCCAAAGTGCGTTGTTCAGCCAACGCACGTTGTTCTTCGACTTGCGCCAGTTCGCGTGCATCGAGTGCCTTGCGCTCTACCGCTTTCATTGCGATTTTTTGCGCTTTGACTTGCTGCATTTCAGTCGCCAGCAATTTTTTCTCTGCAATCAAAATCACTTCTGTCGCATGACGCATCGCTTGTTGCGCCTGTTCTCTGCTGCGCAAAATTTCTGCCTGTTCTTTTTCAGCCCGAATTCTTAATTCTGATTCAAGCAATGCAGCTTTCTCTGCTGCGATCTTCTCTTGCGTGACGCGCAACATGTTGGCAGCGCCTTGCAGACGTTGCTGTTCAGCCTGCAGCTTTTCTTCAATCGCATCCATCGCTTTTTTCTCGATATCGGCGCGGGCACGTTCTGCCTTGGCCAATTCGACGGCTTGCTTCGCTGCGGTTTGTGCAGCTTGCGCGGCCAGACGTTGCTGTTCTGCCTGCTGTGCAGCAGCTTCCAGCATTTGCTTTTCTGCCTGCAAAATAGCTTCATTGGCAGTGCGCGATGCATGATCAGCATCTGCTTGCGCCTGTAACAAACCGGCTTTTTCCTGCTCCTGCAAAATAATCGCTTCAGCTTCAGCACGCGCTTGTTGTTCGCTGCTCAATTTTTGCTGAATTGCCGCCAATGCTTTTTGTTCAGCCAAACTACGTACACGTTCAGCCTGAGCCAATTCCAGTGCTTCTGTCGCGCGCTGTTCAGATGCCAATGCACTCGCTTGTTGCAGCTCTGCCTTGACTCGTGTTTGTTCCAGCACTGCGCGACTTGCTACGCATTCCGCTTCTGCTGCTTCACGAATTTTGCGTTCGTTCAATTCACGTTCGCGCAGCAATTCCATCTGTTGCAGATCGGCTTGAATGCGCGCTTCTGCTTCCGCTTTTGCAGCGGCTTCGATCTGGCATTTTTCTTCCAGCGCCTGCAAGGCCAATGCTTCTGCTTCGGCGTGTTCGCGTTGCGCGCGTGTCAGTTCGACCATTTGACGAACCTTGCCCAAAGCCAGATGCGCTGTTTTTCTTTGCAATGCAGTCTTGGCTTTAGCCTGATCCAGAATATGCTGGTTGGCGATCAACTCAGCCTGACGTGCTGCACCTAATTCTTTATCAGCTTGTTCTTGCTGTACCAGCAAAGCAGCATTTTCTTCATTCGCACGTGCACGTGCTTCCGCCGCAGCACGTGCGGCGTTTTCTTTTGCAATACGCGCTTGTGTCGATTGCATTTCTTTTTGCACGGCTTGCGCAAGCTCACGCTCAGCGACCAGTTTCTGCTGAGTGATCGCCAATGCTTTTTGCTCATCTTGCAAACGTTGTGCTTGCACTTTGGCCAACGCGACTGCTTCACGCGCTTGCGCCAATGCAGCTTCTGCGGCTGCGCGTTTCAGATCAGCTTGTTCTTTGGTTTGTTCAAGTTTGAGTTTGAGCGCTGCGCTTTGTGCTTCTTCAGCGGCCAGGGCTTTTTGTGCTTCTTCTTGTTGTTGCTGCAACAAACTTACTTGTTCTTTGCCGGCTTCTGCACGCGCATTCGCGGTAGCTGCGGCTGCTGCTTCCAGCTGTTTCTTTTCCTGCAATGCCAACAAGGTGCTTTGTTCTGCTTCCAGACGTTGATGTTCTGCGTTCGCCAAGGCCAGCGCTTGCTGTGCTTGCTGCGCCGCGACTTCAGCCATCTGCTGTTGCAGAACGGCGCACTCAGCTGCTTTATCGACTGCAAATTTTTCGGATGCGGCGCGAGCGCTTGCCATTTCCGCTGCAGCGCGTTCCATCGCTATACGTTGTTCTGCCAATTCTCTGCCGCGTTGTTCTTGCTCAGCGCGCACACGTGCCGCCGCTTCGGCCTGCTGTTCAGCGATGACGCGTTGGCGTGCTTCTTCTTCGCCGCGTGCTTCAACCGCGATGCGCGCGCGTGTTTGTTCATCCGCTTGGTGTTCGGCTTCTACACGGGCAATTGCCGAAGTCTGCAATTGTTTTTCAACTTGAATCCGCGCTTCGGTCGCGACGCGCACACGTTCATCTGCTTCACGACGAGATTGGGCGGCGACCGCTGCAATGGTTTCTATATGTTCACGACGTTCTGCTGCGGCACGCATTTCAGTTTCTGCATGCAGACGCGCCTGGATTGCTTCGAGCGCACGTTGTTCCGATTCAATACGGGCTTGTGCAATCGCATGTTGCTCTTGCTCGGTCGCAGCGCGTGCCAATGCATCTTCACGGGCGCGCACTTCGGCTGGAACGCGGTTCAGCATTGATGCCAGCGCTTTGGTATCGGCTTCTTCGCGTTGTTGTGTCAACACCAACGCATCGCGGCGTGCCGCAACCAAGGTTTGATTGGTTTCACGCGCGCTTCTTTCGCGGCGTTCATGTTCACGCGCCAAATCAGCGACGTGCGATTCCAGACGTGCACGTTCTTCAGCTTCTGCTTTTGCGGCTTCAGTCGCGATATGCGTGGCGCTGATGCGCTCTACCATTTGCTGACGTTTGACATTGGTTTCTTGCGCCAGTACTTCAGCGGCTTCTGCTGCTTGCGCGCTCAAGGCGCTTTCTTCCGCGATTTGATCGATTGTCCGTTTGCGTGCCAATTGCTCAGCTTTGGCGCGGCCGATGGCGATGATGCCGAGTTGAGTATCAGCTTCGGTACGGGCGCGCAGTTCGGCGATTTCCTTATTGACTGCGACGGTACGTGCTTCGCTGGCGGCACGTGCTTGGCGTTCTACTTCCAAGCGAGCGCGGCTGGCGGCGATGGCTTCTTCAGCAGCTTTGGCGTTGCGGTTGGCTTCTGCGATGGCGGCGGCATCGGCTTGCACGCGATCTTCGGCAAGTGAGCGTGCATGCGCTTCGGCGTAGGCGCGATTCTCGGCGGTGACTGTGGCTTTGGCTTCTGCTTCCACACGAGCGATGGCTTCACGAATAGCCTTCAAATCCATACCTGCTACGCGCGCGCCAGTCTTGGGCGCATCGATCACGGTATCAATGAAGTCGTCATTGCCAGCATCAGCTGCTTGCAGTGAAAAGTCTTTACGCAGTGCCTGATTCTTTTCCATCGTCATCCTCGCTTGAGAGTCAATTCCGCTGACCTTGCTTACGCCAGTGGGAATTTCTTAATAAGCATTATCGGAGGATGGGTTGTTAATCAGGCTTGAAGAAGAAGGGGGAAATCCTGCTATTTCGGCGATATGGAGGATGTTGCGCCGCAAAAGCCAGGCCGGTTTTTACGGTCTGGCGCTGGCTAATTGCTCCAAAATCCCGCTAAACCTGTCCATTCTGAACGGTTTGACAAGAAAGTAGTTCATCCCGGCATCCATGCAGGTGTGTATATCTGACAAGGTCGCCGCCGCCGTCAAAGCAATAATAGGCAAGTCGGATACAGGTGCCGGCATGCCACGAATGGCACGGGTCGCCGCCAGCCCATCCATTTCGGGCATGTGCATGTCCATCAAAATCAGGTCGAACTCACTTTGTTGCACGGCCAATACTGCTTCATGGCCGTTTTGGGCAACTTGCACGGTATGCCCGGATTTTTTCAGCAAAGCGACGGCTACCTTTTGATTCACTGCATTATCTTCAGCCAGCAAGATATGCAGGGAACGGATGGCGATTGGGGTTGTGTGACTAATAACTGCGGCCTTTTCATGATTCGCCACCGCAGGTAAAAACGTCAACTCGAACCAGAAGCGGCTGCCCTCGCCCACGGTACTTTCCACGCCGATACGGCCACCCTGCATCTCGACGATTTTTTTGCAGATCGACAAGCCGAGGCCGGTTCCACCGAATCGTCGCGAAATTGAATTGTCCGCTTGTGAAAACGATTGGAACAAACGTGCCTGCGCTTCCGGTGTAATGCCGATACCGGTATCGCTTACGGTAAATCGCAAAAGTATCTGCTCGTCGCTCGCAGGAAGTTGCTCGATCTTCAGCGCGACGCCGCCCTTCTCTGTAAATTTCAATGCGTTGTTGATCAGGTTCAGCAAGACTTGCCGCAAACGTCCGACATCGCCAAGCAACGTGCGCGGCAGGTTGTCGGCGTAATCAACATTCAGCGACAAACTTGCACTATCGGTTCTGGCACGCATCAAATCAATGACGCCATCGACCGTCTTGATCAAGTCGAAATCGCCAGACTCAAAATCCAGATTGCCAGCTTCCAGTTTCGAGAAATCCAGAATGTCATTCAAGATCGTCAGCAAGGCTTCAGCTGAATACTGCGCCGTTTCCAGCTGTTCTTTTTGCTCGTCATTCGCTGCCTGCATCAGCGCCAGTTGCATCATGCCGAGCATGCCGTTCATGGGCGTGCGGATTTCATGACTCATGACGGCCAGAAAATCTGATTTGGCGCGATTGGCTGATTCGGCCTCTTCTTTTGCCAACGATAATTCACGCGTACGTTCAGCGACCTGACTTTCCAGATCGCGACTTAAATTTTCCAATGCAACGATATCGTCATAGGAACGCAGGGCAGAAATGACGCAAGTCAAAAGCTTTTGGCGCGTCAATTCGGTTTTGGATTTGTAATCATTGATGTCGTAATCAACCACCACATCACGTTCCGGCGCTTGTCCTGGCTGTCCGGTACGCAACACAATGCGCACACGACGATTATTCATTTGTTCGCGAATTTGGCGCACCAGCCTCAAGCCGGCATTTTCTTCTTCCATCACCACATCGAGCAAAATGATGGCGATGTCGTGATGCGCAGCGAGCATATCGCGTGCTTCATGTGCCGAATATGCATGCAGGAACTCCAGCTTGCGTCCCTTGAAATGCACATCAATCATTGCGACTGCCGTCACTTGATGAACTTCTTCCTCATCGTCGGCAATCAGAATTTTCCACGGAGCTTCAGTGCTGCTCAGGCCGCCTTCTTTTTCAGGCGCAAATGCAAAATCATCAAACATGTGGCGCCTTACGCTAAACGCTGTACAGCTTGCGCTTCAGCTGATGGATTTATTAATGGGGCGGCCGATGCAGACGCGACAGGATTGCGCGGAAAACGCACAATGAAGGTGGTGCCAACGCCAACCTGGCTTTCAACCGTGATCTGTCCCTGCAAGCTGCCGGTGACCAGATTATAAATAATGTTCAAGCCCAAACCACTGCCGCCACGTCCACGCATGGTGGTGAAAAATGGATCGAAAATTTGGGTGAGATTCTCTTGCTCAATACCGATGCCGTTATCGGAAAACCGCAATTCGATCAAATCGGTTTCCACTCCCTTTGCATAAACATTGCGCACCACAATCAGCATTTCACCCGATCTATCGTCAGGGAAAGCGTGCAGCAATGCATTCATCACAAAGTTGGTAATGATCTGCGCCAAGGCACCAGGATAAGTATCAACTTCTATCATGTCGTCGCAATTGACTGTCATACGATGTTCGGACCTGCGCAACATCGGACTCAAATTCGACAGCACTTCATTGATGTAAGCCTTCAAGCGAAAGACGCGTCGTTCCTCACTGGTTTGATCCACCGCCACGTCTTTAAAACTTTGAATCAGTGTCGCTGCGCGTTCCATATTCGACAGCAGCAATTTGCTGATGGTGGTCGCGGTGCCGACGTACGCATCCAGATCCGAGCGCTTCATGTCACCGCTTTGGAATAGTGATTTAAGACGCATCGTTTCTTCCGCCAGCGTGGATGCGCCAGTCACACCGACACCAACCGGCGTATTGATTTCATGCGCGACACCGGCCACTAACTGGCCGAGAGAAGCGAGCTTGGCGGCTTCCACCAATTGCTTTTGTGTGAGTCGTAATGAATTCAAAGTATCGTGCAACTCGGCATTTTTTTGGCTGAGCGCTTGGGTACGTGCTTCGATTTTTTGTTCAAGGTCGTTGTACAGTGCGGCGTTTTCCAGCGAGATCGCAATCTGCGTTGATAGAATCTGCAGCAACTCTGCATGCTCAGCGGTAAATGCATCGACTGCCAGATTATTTTCCATGTACAGCATGCCGACCAATTGCCCCTGCTTTTGCAAAGGCAGACACATGATGGATTTCGGCTGTTCGCGCTCTATGTACGGATCGCCATTGAATTGACTATCGTGAGCAGCATCGCCCAACACAACTTTTTCACCAGTGCGTTTGACGTAATTAATGACAGAGAGCGCCAGGTATTCGCATTTTTCTACAGCCAAGTCCTGCTGCAAAGTAATCGCGTCGGCATTGATTTCTGCCTGCACAAACAGACGTCCATGCTCCATCACCAGCAAGGCGCCTTTTTGCGCGCCAGCATTCTCAATCAGCAAATGCATTAATTTCGACAGCAGTTTATCGAGTTGAATTTCACCCGACAAAGCCTGCGATGCACGAATCACCGTTTGAATATCCACTTGCCGCTCGCGCGCTTCGGCCAAGCCACGCGTATCTGCGCGTTTGTGCGCAATCACGCGCGCCAGCAATGCGGAATGAACGGCCTCAAGTTGCAGCGCCTTCGCAAACGCGCCCCACTCTTCATACTTGGCATGCGCTTGCTCCAGATGCATGCGCGCATTGATTTCTTTACCGACGCTGAGATAAAACTTGCCAGCCAATTCATGCGACAAGGCTTCATCATTCAGGAAGCCGTTATCGCGCGCGCCCTTGATCGCACGTTCGTAGAATTCTTCTGCCTGCTTATATTTACCGGCAACGCGCAAGCGTTCCGCTTCCACCATTTGCCATTTATGCAGATAGTTCATGGGCGCATTCTCCGCCCATGGCTTGAAGCGCGCCTGCATCGCCTTCACGCTTGCCAAAGCCTTGCTGCTATTTTCATAAGGACGGCAGCGTGCCAGTTCGGACAGCGAATGCACCCACATCAAAAATCCCGAAGACGGGGTACCAAAATCAAACCCCGGCAAGGCGATCGCTTCTTTCGCATGCAAATGTGCACTGCCAAATTCGCCGAAATAATATTCGCCTATTGCTTGTATCGTACGCACATAAAAGACGCCCCAAGGATCGGCCGCATTCTTGCGCGCTAATGCGTAATCTTCCTGCTCGCGTCCTTGCGTGATATCAGTAATGGATTCACCGACCAAACGTGAGAACAGCAAAGCCCACGGAATCATCACGCCCAACAAGGCCGCGTAGTCCATCTTGCGATAGATATCGAGATCCTTGCGTATCGTGATCAACGCGTCCTGTACATTGCCACCAGACTGAAAGCGAATCGCATCCGAGAATGACAGCGCAACCATCGCGCCCGGCCTGTCGCCGGTTTCCATCGCATGGACGTAGGTATCCAGCAAAGGCTCCAGCGACAAACGCAAGTGTTCGCGATGATGACGAATAATGCCGTGGAAGATACCGACCGCTCCCAGCAATCGTTTATGACCACCGAGTTGTTCAGCAACCTTGCCGAATTTGTAGCCTTCTTTGTGTTTGCCGAATTTGCCGGCGAGCGTACGACCCCATACGGCGTAGGCATAGGCAGAGTTCGGCGATGAGCCGCAGCGTATCGAACGACGCACGATCTCTAACGCGACCCACAACACCACATTGGAACCGGCAAGATACGTAAAGCCGTAACCAAGAAATGCCATCGTCGCATGCAGTTGCAATAAATATTGCGGGTCTGTTGCGGGCGGCAAATCGGCCAAGTCCAGAATATCCCTACCGCGCAATGCCAGCTTGAGTCGTATCCGTGCAATGCGTATATCTTTTTCGCAGAGATCGACCGGCACCTTGATGCCGGAAATTTCCAGCATTTCAATCCCGGTGCGCATCAATTCCTGCGGCTTGTAAATCGCACCGTAGCAGCGGATCAAGTAATCCTTGGCGGCGATAATTTGATATGGCGTCGCGCTCTTTTCGCAGACGATCTGACACAAGCGTTCCATCTCGCGATAATCAGCGCGCGCAAAAGAAACGTTGATCAACTCCATATACAACTCATGCATGAAGTCAGGCTTCTTGCTCCAGTCGTCATCGCTACCGAACTCGTCTGCAATTTCGATGCAATCACAATGCACATCGAAGGCGGCTGATTTGCGCGCCTTTTTTGCCGCCAGCAAATTCAGATTAGCCAGCTCGTCTTTCTCTAGCTGTTGCCCCAACAAATTTCGTCCCTGATTCAGGTGATCGACGATGTTGAATATTTGTTCTTCCTGCTCGGCTGATGACAAACTATTCAGCAGCAAGCGGCCTATCTCCAGATGCACCGCATCTGTTTCATGTTTGGGGACACCTTCATACGCGGCTTGCTGCACCCGATCATGCTGAAATTGATAAGACGTAGGCGCCAGCGCTACTGCTGCAACCGTATGTTCGGCGGGAATGATCAGACCGGTTTGCAAAGCGTCGTGTAGTAACTCGCTGATTTCCTGCTTGGATTTTTGGCTGACGGTTTCCAGCGTTTGCAGATCGAAACGGTTACCGATACATGCGGCAATCATCAACAGTCTTTGCGTAGCTTCCGGCAAGCGATGCAACTCTCGGGTCAACAATTCCACGACGTTATCGGTAATATTCGACGCCTTGATCTGCTCGATATCCCAATTCCACGAACCATTTTCGAACTGCAATAAACCGTCGCTGTGCAAGCTCTTGATGAACTGGCCGATGAAGAATGGATTGCCCAGAGTTTTGCGATAAATCAGTTGTGCCAGCGGCCGCGTTTCTGCCGCATCGCGTTTGAGCGTATCGGCCACCAGCTCTTCTATGCTGTCTTCCATCAAAGGACTGACTTCGACGATGGTCACGATCGTACTTTTGCGAATCAAATCTATCGTCAGATTCAAGGGATGCGCAATATCGACTTCATTGTCGCGATACGCACCGACCATCAACAAACAAGGATCGTCCAGATCTTTCATCAACAGCGTGATGAGTTTCAACGAGGCCGCATCCGCCCATTGCAAGTCGTCGAGAAACAAAACCACCGGATGATCAGAGTGCGTAAACACGCTGACGAAATTCTGCATCACATAGTTGAAGCTGTTACGCGTCGCACCCGGTAATGGCACTTGCGGCTGCTTGCCGATAATGAATTCCAGCTCGGGGATCGCTTCAATAATCAACTGGCCGTTTGGTCCCAGCGCCTTCAATAACTTGTTACGCCATTCGGCAATCCGCGCTTCGCTCTCAGTCAGGATTTGCCGCATCAATTCGCGGAAGGCGTCATTGAAAGCTGAATAAGGAATCGTGCGTTTGAACTGGTCGAATTTGCCGGAGATGAAATAGCCGCCCTGCGCTACGACAGGTTTGTGGATCTCATTCACCAGCGACGATTTACCAATGCCGGCGTAACCACTGACCAGCAGCAACTCGGCACCGCCGCTTGCGACACGTTTAAACGCATTCAGCAGGCGGCTGTATTCATAATGTCGGCCATACAATTTTTGCGAAATTTGCAGGCGATCACAGACATCGCTTTGTGCCAGTGTGAAGGGCTCGACGACGCCTGACTCAGCGAACGCCGATTGGCAACGCTCTACATCCTTGAGCAAACCTTCCAGACTTTGATAACGGTCTTCCGCATTCTTCGCCAATAACTTCAGGACGATATTGCTCAAGACTTCTGGGATCGCAGGATTGAGGCGGCTAGGCGGCAATGGTTTTTTAGCGATGTGGCTGTGCACCAGCTCCATCACGCTTTCCGACTCAAAAGGCAAATTGCCACTCAGCAGTTCATAGAACACGATACCGAGCGAGTAATAGTCGCTGCGGTAGTCGACCTGCCGATTCATGCGGCCGGTTTGTTCGGGCGAACTATAAGCAAGCGGCACGGTGGCATCGTTGCGCAACTCAACCGAACCGTCTTGCAGCAAACGTAAATTAGCCAGGCATAAAGCCTGATGCAGATCGGTGAGCTGATGCACTTCGCGCAAGCCATGTATCAATGCAACAAACAAAGCGAGCGCGGCACCCAAGTCGTACGGAATATCTGTTGGCGTTGCGGCTAGTTGTGGCTCGGAATCAGATGCGATCGATGGACGAAAAAACATGGAGCGATGCAAGCCGGTTCTGACCGGGCCTGCATGCTTCGACAATGTTGACCAATTCGATGCTTGTGGAAGTTTGATGTGATGCTCCGCTGATATTCAAACTGACGAAAACGTCTCGCTTTTTCTTGCCAAAGAAATAATTACAGTTGATGATAGACAAGTATTACTCGGTCCACCGCCCCACGTAATATAGCTTGAAATGTCTGCTGCGCAGCAACGATGTGGTATCAAATCAATAATAAATCATGTCCAAAAATGCACTAGCTCAGGAAATCATTCCAGCCCACGAGATCGAAGACACGCGCGACCTGGCGGCCCGGCTCCAAGCCAAAATCATTCGCGACAATCCGACCGGCATCATGCGCCGCGATGCCCACCCCAAAATGCATGGCCTGGTTAAAGCCGAGTTCACGATAGAACCCGACTTGCCGCCTGAATTACAAGTAGGCATTTTTAAAGAAGCGCGCACTTATCAGGCATGGATACGCTTTTCAAATCAGGACGGCACCATCCAGCCCGACACCTCGCGCGACATACGCGGCATGGCGATCAAGCTGATGGGCGTTGAAGGCGATAAATTGCTGGAAGCGGAAAGAAACGCGCAGACGCAAGACTTCATCGTCATCACCACCAATGTTTTCGTCACCGCAGACGTGGCCGAATTCGACGGCTTGATCAAGGCCATGACCGGCAGCACCTGGGCAAAGATCAGCTACTTCGCCACACACTGGCGCGTGATCTGGAACCTAATCAGGTCCTTGAAAAAATTCGCCAACCCACTGCAGACTCGTTACTGGAGCACGACGCCGTATCTGTTTGGTGAAACAGCAGTCAAGTATTCGGCGATCCCCCGCGTGACCAATCCTGATGAAATTCCTGCAAATGCCGGACCGGATTATTTACGCGAGGCGATGGTGCGGCAGTTATCGCAACGCGAAGCCGTGTTCGACTTCACCGTGCAACTGCAAGTCGATGCGAGCAGCATGCCGATAGAAGATCCCGGCCATGAATGGAAGGAATCGGAATCGCCCTTCCGCAAAGTCGCCACCATACGCATTCCGCAACAAGAATTTGTTAGTGAAGCGCAACGTAACTTTGGAGAAAATCTGTCTTTTACGCCTTGGCATAGCTTGCCTGCACATAGGCCTTTAGGCGGTATCAATCGTGCGCGCAAGATTGTTTACGATGCGATTTCTACGTTCCGGCATGAGCGGAATAATGTGGTGCGGCGGGAGCCTACTGATTGGGAAATTTGATTGCAATCTTTGACTGGGCTAAAAACCCTTGCATCAACAAATAGGGTGAGCATTAACTTAGAAGTATTCGCTTCATTTTTACTGCCACCAGTATTTTTTAATAATTTTAAGTAAGACCTGTTGTTCTAATTTAATTAAGACCCCCACAATTTTTAACAAGGTTAATAATTTATGCGTCGCGATGTTTCACTTATCCAAAGAGTTTTTCTAATCTGTATCGTTGCAACACTATTAAGCGCTTGCGCAACAGGGAAAACTACCGCTGAATTGCTTACCAAAATCGAGCCGAATACTGGCGTTGTACTTCTAAAGATGGAAGGCAATCGACTTGCCCTGTCTAGCAGCTTATCTTGGGATGAAATCGTTATTCGATCTACTACTACGAACGAAGCGTTTCGTCTCAAAAATCAAACGTCATTTGGCTCAAAACGCTATGTCTTTATCGGACAAGTTCCACAAGATAAGTACAAAATAGAAGAGTTATCCGGTTTCTTTACGGGACTATTCACCGACTGGCTGATTAATAATACCTCTTCCACATCAACTGAAGAAAATCTGGGGACATTCACAGTACAAGACGGCCAGGTGACGGATCTAGGTATTTTGATTGTGTATATGCCAATCGAAAATGATCGGCGAAAAATGCAAATGACAAAAGTAAATTCGAAACTTGAACTAGAGGCGACTTTGCGGCGGTACGTCCCTGAAGATGCACCTAGACTTATCTCCAAACCGTTCCTAACTTGGGATATACCTTCAATTATTGATACAAAGTTCCTTGATAAAGCGCAAAGCAATGTATTAACAACAGGTAAACCACATCATGCCGATGATGGAACTTACTGGGTTGGAGCGGAACTCGGACAATTATTAAAGAGAAAATCCAACGGGGAATGGCTATCAATAGATACCGGGTTAAAGATGCCTGTATTTTCGGTGCTCTCAATAAATAAAGACACAGTACTAGCAGGGCTTGATGATGGAGTTATATTAATTACGGGAGACCAAAAAAACTGGAAAGACGTGTCTTTACCTTTTGGAGGAACTGTCGTTGAGTTAGGACGCTTGTCGAGCGGTGAGCTTGTCGCAATCTCTAAAGAAAAGGGGGCAATAAAAATATTTACATCCCCATGTTGTGGCCAAATCAAGTGGAACATGCTGCGCGAAGTCCCATTCGAGAACACGTATCTGTCATTTGCGCAGGTAACTCCCAAAGATATTTTCTTTGTTGGACTAAAAATGAAGGCATTTGGCTCTGACATTACCCGCTATCGTTACGATGCAACAAACAAGGTGTGGTCGGATGGCCCAAGCAGAAATTTGCAACTCCGCACCTCCTTGGATAAAGACATTCTTTGCGGCGGTGATTTTTATTCAAAAGATCATGGCATTACCTGGATCAAGCCTGAAAAACCGGGAGGCGATATGGTCTGCCGCGACGCTAAAATAATGTACGACCACAAACTAAGTTCGATCGGTTGGTCTAGTAGTGACTTTGAGTTGTTCCGATCACAAGATGGCGGGGTGAGTTGGCAAAAGGTTGGCGACAAACTTCCGCGCTATTCTGGAAATATTGCGCTAGAACTCCGTCAATTTGTAGGCTATGTGGAGCCATTGCAGAAACTTGGGCATCTGCTAATTAAAACTCATGATGGCCGAATTTATGGCTCGCAGGACGACGGCATCCACTGGAAACTTGAGAGAGAAGTCAGCGACGCTTCCAGTCCACTAGTTACCAGATAAAAAACTTACAGATTAAGGTGGGGGGGAAAGAAGAAGAATCTATTACCTTTTTTCCTGACTTGGAGGCGCATGAAATATAAAGGGTCTAGTTATAAGCTAGACCCTTTTCTATTTACGAACGTGACAGCAATACAGTTTGGGTGACATTCGAACTATCGATTTAAAACGGACACTCACTGATACCAAAAATTCGCCCACCACTAACGGGGTGATCAAAATCCACTCCTGTAGCATGTAACAAAAGTCTACCGGCCATACGCTGACTATCAGACGTGCCATACAGATCACAACCCAGAATAGGATGTCCCATTCCTGCACTGTGAATTCTCAATTGATGAGTACGCCCAGTACTTGGTGTGAACAGGACCCGCGTAGTATCCGGCCCGATCCGTCTCTCCAAAACCTGAAAATGACTACTAGCAGCCTTGCCAGTTTCAAAACAAACTTTCAGTTTCGGAAAATTAATAGGATCTTTGGCAATCGGTAACTCGATATCGCCTTCATCTGCAGCTACGTGCCCGTCCAATATCGCCTGATAGGTTTTCACCACAGTACGTGCTTGAAATTGTCGATTGATATTCGCCGCGACCGCCTTGTTGAGCGCGACAATCATCACTCCCGAAGTACCAAAATCAAGCCTATGCAAGAGCAAAGCCGTCGGGAACTGCTGCACCAAACGGTAATGCACAGAATCCAGATTGAGCGGATTTTTGCCTGATAGCGACAACAAGCCGCTGGGTTTATTGATCAGTAATATCGCGTCATCCTGATAAAGGATGGCGATGTCTTCGGCACACGGTGGTGCCACAAAGGTATCTATGCGGGCATTCATTATGACGAATCATAGCTTGATACGATCATCACTCTGCAAAACGTAGGCTGCAAATCAGCGGGGAATCGCGGTAAAGATTAACCCCGCGACTCCCTGTGATTGCCTATTGAATCTACTATCTTTGCTCCGGCATCAAGTTGGATCGACGATCCCTTTGGCAATCATCCGCAATGCCGTCATGCTGGGAATGAAGAAGTAATCACCGCCACGGGTTTCCACCAGGCGTGGAATTTTGTTGAGGAAGTATGGCGCATCGTCGCTGTCCTTCTCTACTTCCAGCACTGCACGGCTCGACAAATCCGCGCCATGATTGCCGAGAATGATTTCCTTGTCGTTACCCGCGTGGAAATCGTTGCCGTAATTGATCCACTGCTGCTGCACGAATTCAAACTGGCGACTGATGCTGGCGCTGATCATCATGATGACGATGCCGTGATTACCATCGTCACGCTTAGGATCCTTGACATCGCCGTAAGGCAGGCCACGGCGCATGACGCGACGGCGATTTGCCAATGCGCCTGGTGTTTCAAATGCATTCGGCGTTGTCTCTAGCGAGGCACGTGGATTGATGCGGCGCAGATGCGAGCTGAATGGACATTTCGCGCCATCCTTATCGTTGTTGAAGGTGAAGCCACTCAACATCTTGTCGCGCTCGACCGGGCTCGCGTCCAGGAACTTGGCATCCCATGCGGTCTTGCTCTGTGCATCCGGCGCATCCACCAAAGGCGCGCCATTATCACGCCAGCGACCAACGAACTTCGCCGCGAGCAGTTCTTTGCCGCCCGGATATTTCGCGCCTTCTTGCTCAAGATACGCGTTGAAGGTGCCGACGTTTTCATGCAGCTTGCGATACACCATGAAGGTGCCGTTGCGCGACAATAATTGCGGTGCTGGTGCTTCTGGATATTCATCGGCTTCGTCACGATGGCCGAGGATAAATTCACCTGTCGCGAGCGGCGCCCATTTGCCATCCTTCATTTGCTTGCCGCGACCGATGACGCGCTCCGGCCTGCCCGGCAATCCTTCAAATACCGGATCACCGATACCGTCGGTATAACCAAAATGTTCCTTGCTGGTCGGCTTGCCATCTTGCATCACCACATGCACGTCCTGGAACGGCAAATTATCGACACCGTTGTCACCGCGATTACCTGACAAAATTGCCACGCCATCGGCGCTACGCGTGACCAATTCTTGCAGCCATTCATAACGTTTCTGCATATCGGCAGGCGTTTGACCATTGATCGAAATCCAGATGTGTACGTCTTTGAGCCAATCGGTTTCGCGATTGTCGCGCCAGATCGGGTCCCAATGTTCGGGCGCGCTGCGACCGTCATCACCGAGAATATCCTTGCGCTTTTTCATCCCCATGACGAATTCCATAGGAAAGCCGATCAGCGATGCGCGCGGCAATTCGAGTTGCTTCAAACCCTGATAAGTGAACGCGATGTTGACGGTCGCCAAAGGCTTGCGGATCGGATTAACGCCGTCATCCCATCTGACGGCGGTCGTGACTTCTTTGGTTACCTCGCCGACAAATTCCCGAGCACGTTCGCCATCACGAATATTCAAGAAGACATAGCGCGCCACCGGAAAGTTATAACGACCGTAGGCTTTGATTACGTTGCCCTGAATGTCTAGCAGATCTAACTGTTTTTCCACGATGTTTATCCTTTAATTTCTTACAGAGTGGATTGACCTGGCGCCCACGCCGGCCCCGCCAGATTGAGCGGCTCAACACGCTGAATGAATGCTTGATAGGCCAGTTGCAATTCCGCTGCTGGCAAGCCTTGATGCTCGGCGGCGAAACGCGAAAGCTCCTGCTTCAGATAAAGCGCTTTCAATTGTTCTGGCAAAGGATCGTCGTTCGATCCGACAAAGAACAAGGCAGCACTCAATTGGCATTTCTTGATGTAGACCACAAATGAATCCGCATCGGTGACTTGATCGAAGCCGTAACAGAATTGCCAGATGTGTTTGATGTCATCGCTGATCGCGTCCCACATGCCGCGCAGATAGGCATCCAGATCGCCATGCAGGTTGCAGGAGAAAACGATATATTTGGATTTAAGGTGATCTTCTCTAGGCAATGCCTTGCGGCGAAACTTGTCTGAAAAAATCGACATGAAGTCATAAAAGGTACCGCCGAATTCAGTGCCAGCCAGGGACTCGTAGTACACGTCGTCCAATACAAAGTAGCGGCACAAATAAATTTGCGGCACTTTGGCCATCGGGCTGTGTTCGAGCAAGCCCCAGTTCTGCAAACGATGTCTGACTTCATCACTGTAAGCAGTGCCGTTGTGGTGACCTTTTTCGATAGGACACAGGCAGGTTAATGCGTAGGCGTTGCCGCTGGTATTGGCCATGTCATTCTCCCTTTGCCTGATCTGCCAGACTGATAATCGGCAAGGGCTGCATGGTGCCCATATCGTGCTGCAGACTACGCAACAAGGCTTTGTAATTTTTCAGAAATTCATCTGGCGGCGCGCTGTTGTACTTGGCGTCGAAAGCCAGCAATTGGGTTTTCAAAGTCTTCGCCGATTTGATGTCATTCGCTGCCGCCATTGGATATGCGGTGTAGTAATGATCGGTTTGAATCTGATTGAACTGAATGTATTCGTGGAAAGGCGTCAGCGGCACCGAGCGTGGATAACGGATATTCCATTTCCAGAATAGATCGAGGCCACTAGGGATCGAGAACGTGAACGAATCGACGTACTGCGCCCAGCTACCGTTGAAATTACTGAAGAACAGCATGTAGGAATAATTCAGCGTTTCCTTGGGCTGATGCTTGCTCAAATGCGGGAACTGCTTGCGGCCGATGATGACCCAGCGCGCGTAATGAATCAGCGACAGCGTAATCAAACCCTTGAGCGTCGATGGCATCTTGAGCGCCACCCAGAAGATAACCTTGTTAATCCAGGTCATATACCAGCGGATCGGTGTGATCACGTTCATGGCATACGCTTTTCCAGCGATATTCGACATGCATTCTCCCCTTGCAACATCTGACACAATCACATGAATACCAGCTGGCAAAGAAGACGCAAAATCACAGCAGCGTTCTCAGCCTCTGATATTTACTTTTGGAACAGGCGTCAAGCTGATGCTCTTGTACGTCTTGTTTACAGTCTTGTTGTTCTTGCGTGTACTTCGTTCGTAAGGATCGATACGATCACTGACGAACACTCCCTGATTGCCACCGTTACGGATGTTGCTGCCTGCTTTTTTGATTCGAGTTTCTCTTGCACCTTCTATTGATTGCAGGCTGCCGAAAGATTACATGATTGAATGTATTTTTTGCAATAAAATAAACAAGCAGATAAATGAAAGATTCCCCAAACAGCTGTAGCAACGCTCCTTGAACGAAGTGCGGACGCGCTGGCCTCCAGAAAAATACCAAGAAAGCCACAACGACTATGCAACGAGATGATGAGCTGGATGCAACACAGGAAATGTTTGGTGATGATTTCGCAGAACTTGCGCATTTATTCCTCGGCGATAGTGCTAAACGGCTAGCCCTGCTGCGCACAGCGATCGCCGACAAGGATGCGATTGCAATCGGAAAATTGGCCCATATCTTGTGTGGCAGCGCAGCGTCGATAGGTGCCACTGCACTAGCGGCTTTATGCGGCGAACTGGAAACCAAGGTAAAGAACAAGGATCTGGATGATGTAGTTTTGCGTTTGAATACGATCGAGGGCGAGTACGCCCATATCAGCGCAAAATTGCATCGCATGCTGAAAGCAGATAGCGAAATAAATACACCCGGCGCAGATCAATAATATCAAGCCCCGGGTTAATATCGGCTTAAGCCATATCATCCAACAAGGCTGGAAAGTATCAACACATGAACCAAATCCCTGAATCAAAAAAGAATCATTTGTGGCGTAAAACTGTTTGGCACACCGATCCGGAACAATTTCCGCTGGGCCCGCATCATTCGGTGGAAGTGTATTGCTGCGAAGAGTCGAACGGCTACGCTGTCTGGTATGCGCGTCGTCTGGCCAAAGATGACAGCAGAAATAGTGCGGGAGTTGAAAACGGCGATTACCTGCTGCATTACGTTGCGAAAACAAAGCGCGATGATGCGATTGAACAGGCGGTATTGCTGGCCAATAGCGATGCGTCCATCGACAAGGTAATTGCTACGCTAGACGGATTGGCAAAGACTGCGCAAAAAATTTAAGAATGGATAAGCGGTTTGTTTGAATCAGGTTTATAGACTGGTTCAGCTATTAAGCAATCGCTGGTTTTACCAAGGTGCGGAATTGATTTTTACCCGCAGCCTTGGCTTCATACATCAGACAGTCGGCACTGTTCAAGACGTCTTCATAAGTGCGCAAATCGGGATGTGGCAACACGCAAATCCCGACACTCGCGCCCAGCTTCAAATCCTTGCGCGCCAGTGGAATATCGGCAATCGCTCGCAGCATTTTAGCCACCACCGCCTCTGCACTTTTCTCATCAACGATATGGCGCAACAGCACGCCAAATTCATCGCCGCCCAGGCGCGCCACTTTGTCCGATATCCGCACGCAATGCGTCAAGGATTGCGCAACTTGCTGCAATATCTGATCGCCTGCCGCATGACCGCAGGCATCGTTAATCGCTTTGAATCCATCCAGATCCAGCAGCAAGACGGCATTCACTTCATTGGTGTCTGAGCCCGAGACAAAGAGTTCGTCCAGCACATGCGCAAAACCTGCACGATTCAATAATCCAGTCAGATAGTCGTGCTTGGTCGCTTCTTCAAAGTGCGCCGCGCGCAACTCAGACTCACGCTTTGCGAATTCCAGTTTCTGCACGAGTGCTACTACGTAAAGTGGCACCAGCACGTTCACCAAGACGATACCGCCAGCAACGGAAGGAATCGTGCTCCAATCGTCAGAACAGTAAAAAGCGATGGCCATCAGCGGGCCACCGATGATGGATGACAACCACGTATATCGTGTGCCGTAGCGCAAACCGCTGCCTATCGATCCGAGTGCAGGAACCCACGCCACCAGACCCGCTATAAACCCGGCCAGATACATGCCCAAGGCAGGCAAAGCCTGATCAAGTATTGCGGCGATTGTGCGACGTAGGGTGACGCCGATCAAAGAGAAACGGACGACGAAGATCCAGATAAACGCATAGGCGATGTAACCCGCTGCGCCTATCGCCACACTTTTGGAGACGCTGTGCCATTTAAAATGCCAGGCCAGCATCATGTATAGGCAAAACGGCGTGACGTTACACGCACGTAATTTGGCTTGCGCGAACTCGCTGGCGGCTTCGATTTTATTGCTCGACAGACTGCTGAACCAATGAAAAACATTCATATCAACTAGTCTAGTGGTGTGATTTTATGAAAGCGAATGTCGGGAATTTTGCTGAATTTTAAAACTTGCAAGAATGCTACTTCGTGCGAGCCACGCAGTGTGCCACAAGGGAAATCTCTTCACAATCGCGGCAATGTTTTGAGTCGAAGACATATAAGTTACACAACACATTTATACGCCAGCATCGCGAAAAAAGTGAATATTTTGTCGCAGCAAGGCACCTGTAAGCTTGATCGTATTCAGCTACCTAGCCAAGGTTTCAAGCCAAGCCGCTCAATCCCACAACGGCGCTTCATCCATCAACGCCACTTGCTCACGCAATTCCAGTATCCGATCTTGCCAATAACGTTGGGTGTTAAACCAAGGGAACGCCACCGGGAACGCCGGATCATCCCAACGTCGCGCCAACCACGCCGCATAGTGAATCAGACGCAGCGTGCGCAAGGCTTCGACCAAATGCAATTCACGCGTATCGAATTCGGCAAAGTCTTCGTAACCCGCCAGCAGGTCAGAAAACTGTCGCACCATATCGCGTCGCTCGCCGGATAACAGCATCCACAAATCCTGTATCGCCGGTCCGGTGCGGCTATCGTCAAAGTCGACAAAGTGCGGCCCGGCATCGGTCCACAATACATTTCCGATATGGCAATCACCATGCAGACGCAGATTTTTTACATCGCCAGCTCTATCGAAGCAACGGCGCACGCCATCGATCGCCTGCGCAATCACGCTGCGGTAGGCTTCCAGCAAATCAGGCGGAATGAAATTATTCGCCAGCAGATAATCACGCGGCTCTTCGCCGAATGTGACGATATTCAAAGCAGGTCTATGTTGATAAGGCTGCAAGGAACCGACCGCATGGATGCGCCCAATAAAGCGCCCCATCCATTCCAGCGTTGCCGGATCGTCAAGCTCCGGTGCACGACCACCATGTCGCGTGAAGACTGCGAAACGGAAGCCGGAAAATTCATGCAGCGTTTTACCATTCGCCAATGTCATCGCCGGCACGACCGGGATTTCTCGCTCGACCAGTTCCGCGACAAAGGCATGCTCTTCCAGAATCGCATCATCGCTCCAGCGCGCCGGTCTGTAGAACTTCGCAACCAGCGGCGGGCCGTCTTCAATACCGATTTGATAGACGCGATTTTCGTAACTATTCAGAGCGAGCAAGCGGCCATCGCTGTACAAACCGACGCTTTCCAGCGCATCGAGTACGCAATCGGGCGTGAGGTTCGTAAAAGATGGTGTCGAAGACAATGCAGGGGATTCATTCATCTGCGCATTGTACGGTGCAAGCACAATTTTCATCGACACGTTTCCGCTGGAACACAAGTCACTGGAATCCAAGTACAGCATCAGTGATTTCCGCAATCGCACTTAATTATGGCGCGTCATGCTGATACACTTCGGCTCTGCACATCCACAAAGAAACTCATCATGCATCTCGACCAGCCCCTCTCCGATAAAGAATTCGACGAACTCGATAAATTCCTGCTGTCCGATCGCACCGCCGACGACTGCATGGCGATGGACTCACTGCACGGCTATCTGACCGCACTCATCGTCGGCCCGGAAGAAGTCCCGCTGGCCGAATGGTTGCCTCACGTCTGGGGCGAAGATGCAGAAGCCATCCCAAAATTCAAGAACGACAAAGAATACGAACGCATCGTCGCGCTGATCGCCCGCTTCATGAACGAAATCGCCATCACGCTGGAAGTAGCACCTAAAGAATACGAACCGCTGTTCTGCGAACACGAGTGGGAAGGCAAACCGGTATTAGACGGCGAAGCCTGGGCCTGGGGTTTCAACCTAGGCATGAGCCTGCGCGCAGAAGCGTGGGAAGCTATCCAAACTTCAAACATTGCGCCGCTGATGCGTCCTATCTATTTGCTGGGCGCAGAGGAAATCGAAGAAGAAGAAATGGTATTGGTCGATAACCCGGTCAAATGCCACAAACTGACAATCGAAATCGAAGCCGCCATCCCAGAAATCCACAAGTTCTGGCTGCCACACCGCAAGTCAGCAGTGAAAACCGTACAGCGTGAAACGCCTAAGGTTGGCCGTAACGATGATTGCTCATGCGGTAGCGGGAAGAAATTCAAGAAGTGCTGTGGTGCTGAAACCAGTGCTGCGCCTGACGCTGAACCAAACGAAAAATAAAAGCGTTTAGTAAACGTAAACAAAAAAAGCTGCGTAAGTTGACGCAGCTTTTTTTGCATTAGAAGTAGCCGTTGCTTTTACCCGCTGTGACGCTGCCGTTTGTGCGGAGCAGAAAATGGGAAAAGAAGTGAACGTTGTTTGAGCGCAGCGAGTTTCGTTCGCTTCCCATTTTTTGATTGCACAAACGGGAACCCGAAGGGCAGCGGCTTGCGGTCGCCTTTTTTGGGTTACCTTTTTTGGCGAAGCAAAAAAGGTAACTAGCAGCCGGGCTACCCCCGGCATCTGCCCATCAACTATCAACAAACTTCAGCCCAAGCGCCGAACTCAAAAACAGAAATAAAAAAACGGACGCCACCATCGCATCCGTTCATCTCTTACCCCTTAAGGAATTACCATCAAGGAAATTACTCCTTAATGAAATGCTCCCGGTAATACCGCAACTCTTCAATCGACTCAATAATGTCAGCCAGCGCAGTATGCTTCTGATGTTTCTTGAAACCGCTAGCCAACTCAGGCTTCCAGCGCTTGCACAATTCCTTCAGTGTCGACACATCCAGATTGCGGTAGTGGAAGAATGCTTCCAGCTTAGGCATGCCACGCGCCATGAAGCGTCGATCCTGACAGATTGAATTGCCGCACATAGGCGATTTGCCTTTTGGTACGTAAGCCTTCAAAAATTCGATCAATGCATCTTCTGCCTGTGCTTCGGTCACGGTCGAGGCCTTGACGCGTTCGATCAAACCCGAACGGCCATGCGTGCCTTTGTTCCATGCATCCATGCCATCCAGCGCCTCATCCGATTGATGAATCGCGAACACTGGGCCTTCGCCGATAATGTTCAATTCCATGTCGGTTACCACTACTGCAACCTCGATGATGCGGTCGTTGTCCGGATCGAGCCCGGTCATTTCCATATCGAGCCAGACGAGATTGAACTCATTCGGGCGCGCAGGTGCGGTTGGTGGTGTTACTTCAGCAGCTTGTGACATAATTGTTTCCCTTAGACCGGCGTAATCCGTCATTTTCTCACAGGAAAAGAATGTCATCACTTGCGTTTACTGTTTTGTTTATCAGCTTCCTGCTTATTAGCCTGGTAGTTCGCTTCTGGCTGGCATCACGGCACATCCGCCACATTCTTGTCAATCGGGCTACAGTGCCTGCGCAATTTTCCGGTCAAATTTCGCTGGAAGCGCATCAGAAAGCCGCGGATTACTCGATTGCGAAAACCAAGTTTTCGCTTTTTATCGTGTTGCTGAATGCTGCGGTGCTGATCGGCTTTACGTTGATGGGCGGCTTGCAATGGCTGGCGAGCGCATCGTTTGATATTTTCGGTGACGGCTGGCGTTATCAGCTTGGTCTGGTGCTGGCATTTGCATTGATCTCTGGCCTGGTTGAATTGCCTTTTGATTACTTCCGCCAGTTTGTGCTGGAAGCGCGCTTCGGTTTTAACCGCATGTCGCCTGCGCTATTTTTTACCGATTTGTTTAAAAGTACCGTGTTGTCACTGGCGCTCGGCCTCAGTCTGGTGTGGGTCACCTTGATCTTGATGGAAAAAGCCGGGGCCTTGTGGTGGTTGTATGCGTGGGTCTTGTGGTGCGGCTTCCAGATGTTGATGCTGGTATTGGTGCCACTGTTCATCGCGCCGATGTTCAACAAATTCAAACCGCTGGAAGATGAAAGTCTGCGTACCCGGATTGAAAACCTGATGCAGCGCATCGGCTTTGCATCCAGCGGCTTGTTCGTGATGGATGGTTCGCGCCGCAGTGCGCATGGCAACGCTTATTTCTCAGGCTTTGGCGCCGCAAAACGCATCGTGTTTTTTGACACCTTGCTGGAACGTCTGGCACCACATGAAATTGAAGCGGTGCTGGCGCATGAGCTCGGCCACTTCAAACTCAAACATATCGTCAAACGCATTGCCGTCATGTTTGCGTCATCGCTGGTACTACTCGCGCTGCTCGGTTATTTGAAATCGCAAGCATGGTTTTATACTGGCCTGGGCGTGGAACCGATGATGGGCGCCAGCAATGATGCGATGGCGTTGATTTTGTTTGCGCTGGTGTTACCGGTTTTCTCCTTCCTGTTGTCTCCACTGACTTCGCTCAGTTCGCGCAAACATGAATTTGAGGCTGATGCCTTTGCTGCGAAGTACACCAATTCACAGGATCTGGTTTCGGCACTGGTCAAACTGTATGAAGACAATGCATCGACGCTAACGCCTGATCCATTGCACTCGGCGTTTTACGATTCGCATCCTCCAGCCAGTGTGCGTATCAACAAGCTACTGGCTATTTGAGTCAGCCCATCATGAGCAACGCTGCCGACTTACTCAAGCAAAAATGCCGTCATCAAGTGACGGCATTGAATGCAGAAGAAATCGCGCAGCGTTTGCAAGCTGTCTCCGCTTGGAAACTGCAGGATGAAAAAATCGTCAGGGAATTCATCTTCCCTGATTATTACGACACGCTCGCTTTTGTTAACGCGATCGCTTACGTCATCCACGCCGAAGATCACCATCCCGAATTAGTGATTACCTATAACCGCTGCATCGTCAAATTCAATACGCATTCCGTCAACGACGGCAAAGGCGGCTTGTCGGACAACGACTTTATTTGCGCGGCCAAATTGAATGCAGTCTTCGAACGATCGTTCGCTTAATTAATGACCAAACCTATAGCCGCACTTAAAGGCACTGTCACAGGCACTGTCATCGCAGCACATGGCCGACACTATCTAGTTCAAGCCGGCGAAAAAAAACTGCAATGCGTCACGCGCGGCAAGAAAAGCGATGTCGCTGTTGGTGACATCGTCAAACTCAATCTGACGTCCCCCAACCAAGGCGTGATCGAAGAAATCACTGAACGCAAAACGCTGCTGTATCGCTCTGACCAATACAAATCCAAATTACTGGCAGCCAACGTCACACAATTGTTTATCGTGGTGGCGACTGAGCCCGGATTTACCGATGACCTCGTCTCGCGCTCATTGGTCGCAGCCGAAGCGGCTGGCGTAGCCGTGCATATCATCTTGAATAAAATCGACGTCGTCGCCTCGCTGGAAAGAACCCGCAAGCGCGTCGCGCTGTATGGCGGCCTTGGTTATCCGGTGCATGAAGTCTCGGCCACCGCGCAGCCGGAAGAAACCGTCGCTGCGCTAATGCCTTTGCTCGAAGGCCAATCGACGATCCTGATCGGCCAATCCGGTATGGGCAAGTCGTCGATCATCAATTTGATTATTCCGGATGCAGATATTGCCGTGCGTGAAATCTCCGCAGCGCTCGATACCGGCAAACACACGACGACCTTCACGCGCCTGTACACGATGGATGAAAATACTTCCATCATTGATTCGCCGGGCTTCCAGGAATTTGGTCTGTATCAATTGACCGAAGGCATGCTGGAGCGCGCTTTCCCAGAGTTCGAACAATATCTGGGCAAGTGCAAATTTTATAATTGCCATCATTCCAATGAGCCGGAATGCGCGATCCGCACAGCGGTGGCAGCCGGCGATATCGCACCGATGCGGCACGCCTTGTACCTGCAGTTATTGCATGAATCATCACAGAAGCTTTATTGAAACCATGCAAGCGCCACTGCGGGTGGCTTTTTCGGGTCAAAATCCCTTATAATTGAAGCAGTTACAACATTCGGCGGCAGGCGGCAACCTAGTCGCCGTTTTCAATTATGGCAATCAAACACTTTCTGCAGTTTTCCGATTTGACGCTGGACGAATTCGATTACTTGATCGAACGTACCCGCATAATCAAAAGTAAATTCAAGAACTACGAGCCCTACCATCCACTGGCTGATCGTACGCTGGTGATGGTGTTCGAAAAAAATTCCACCCGTACCCGCTTGTCGTTTGAAGCGGGCATGCATCAGCTGGGCGGTGCCGCTATTCACCTTGCCACACGCGACAGCCAACTCGGCCGCGGTGAACCGGTAGAAGACGCCGCGCAAGTGATGTCACGCATGTGCGACGTCATCATGATCCGTACTTTCGGCCAGGAAATCATCGAGCGCTTTGCTGCGAATTCGCGCGTGTCGGTGATCAATGGCTTGACCAATGAACATCATCCTTGCCAGGTGCTGGCCGACGTATTCACTTACATCGAGCACCGTGGCTCGATCAAGGGCAAGACAGTTGCGTGGGTAGGCGACGCCAACAACATGCTGTACTCGTGGTTGCAAGCCGCGGAAGTTTTCGACTTCCACGTTCAGGTTTCCACACCGCGCGGCTACGATATCGATCCGAGTCTGGTTGCGCCCGGCAATACGCATTACACCGTACATGCAACGCCGACTGACGCCTGCACAGGCGCACATCTGGTCACGACTGACGTCTGGACCAGCATGGGCTTTGAGGAAGAAAACGCCGCACGTTTGAAAGCATTCGATGGCTGGATCGTCGATGCCGCCAAAATGCAGCGCGCACAACCTGACGCATTGTTCATGCACTGCCTGCCGGCGCATCGCGGCGAAGAAGTTTCAGCCGAAGTGATAGACGGACCGCAATCGGTGGTCTGGGAAGAAGCGGAAAATCGTTTGCACGTGCAAAAAGCGTTGCTCGAATATCTGGTCCTCGGCAAGCTCAATTAATTTTAGCTTCAGTTTTATTTAAATTTAATCCACATTCATTTCAAGTACGCGAAGCGAACACCATGTCGAATATTCTCCAATCTGTTCCAGTGAATCAAAAAGTAGGTATCGCATTTTCCGGCGGCCTCGACACCAGCGCAGCCTTGCACTGGATGCGTCAAAAAGGCGCGATCCCTTACGCATACACGGCAAATTTGGGTCAGCCTGACGAAACCGATTACAACGCGATTCCAGAAAAAGCAAAAGCATACGGCGCTGAACTCGCGCGCCTGATCGATTGCCGCGAACAACTGGTGGCTGAAGGTATCGCGGCATTGCAAAGCGGCGCATTCCACATCTCGACCGCAGGCGTTACTTACTTCAACACGACACCACTCGGTCGCGCTGTCACCGGCACCATGCTGGTCGCCGCGATGAAAGAAGACAACGTTGATATCTGGGGCGATGGCAGCACGTTCAAAGGCAACGACATCGAGCGCTTCTATCGCTACGGCTTGTTGATGAATCCAGCGCTGCGCATTTACAAACCTTGGTTAGACGATGCCTTCATCAATGAACTCGGCGGCCGCAAGGAAATGTCCGAATTTCTGGTCAAGTCCGGCTTCGACTACAAGATGTCGACTGAAAAAGCTTACTCGACAGACTCCAACATTCTGGGCGCAACGCATGAAGCGAAAGACCTCGAGTTCCTGAACACAGGCATGAAGATTGTCGAGCCAATCATGGGCGTGGCATTCTGGCGCGATGACGTCGAAGTTAAACGCGAAGAAGTCACCGTCCGTTTTGAAGAAGGTCGTCCTGTTGCATTGAACGGCGTGGTCTACACCGACCTGGTCGAACTGATGCTGGAAGCCAATCGCATCGGCGGCCGTCACGGCCTCGGCATGAGCGATCAAATCGAAAACCGCATCATCGAAGCGAAGAGCCGCGGCATTTACGAAGCGCCAGGTTTGGCGCTGTTGTTCATCGCTTACGAACGCCTGATTACCGGCATCCACAACGAAGACACCATAGAGCAATACCGCGAAAGTGGCCGTCGCCTCGGTCGCCTGTTGTATCAAGGTCGCTGGTTCGATCCTCAAGCCATCATGTTGCGTGAAGCTGCACAACGCTGGGTCGCACGCGCGGTCACCGGTGAAGTAACGATCGAACTGCGTCGCGGCAACGATTACTCGATTCTGAATACCGTGTCGGAGAATCTGACCTACGCGCCAGAACGTCTCTCGATGGAAAAAGTGGAAGACGCACCGTTCTCGCCAGCGGATCGTATCGGTCAATTGACGATGCGCAATCTGGACATCACAGACACCCGTCAAAAACTCGGTATCTACAGCAAAGTTGGTCTGTTGACTGGCAACTCGTCGGTTGCGTTGCCAAGCTTTGAAAAAGACAAGAAATAAGAAACGAATAATTCCTTCAAACTTAAACTTACAGATCATGACTACTCAATTCGATAATGTTTCCGTCGTCAAAAAAGCCAACATTTATTTCGATGGCAAATGCGTATCGCACACAGTTTTATTTGCTGACGGCACCAAGAAAACCATAGGTATCATTTTTCCATCGACGTTGAAATTCAACACCGGCGCTGCGGAAATCATGGAACTGAATGCAGGCAAATGCCGCATTCGTCTGGCGGATGCAACTGAGTGGAATACCTACGAAGGCGGTCAGCAATTCGAAGTGCCGGCAAATTCGAGCTTCGATATTGAAACGGTAGAAACACTCGATTACGTTTGCCACTTCATCTAAAAACGTAAACACGCCACAACGACAAAGACCGGATAAGCCAACCGGTCTTTGTGTTTTTTTGCAGACCGCATTGCCGAATATCACGGAGTAACCATGTCTTCGAACGCCCCATCGGCGCCAGCCGCGCAACCTACTTCCCGCGCTATCGTCCTTACCGGCGACCGCCCAACCGGTCCCTTGCATCTCGGCCATTACATCGGCTCGCTGAAATCTCGCGTCGAACTGCAAGAGACAGCACAGCAATTCATTCTGCTGGCCGATACGCAAGCCATGACAGATAACGTCGGCCGTCATCAACGCGTCACCGAGAACGTACTCGAAGTCGCGCTCGATTATCTTGCCGTTGGTATCGACCCTACCAAGTCCACGATTTTCATTCAGTCGCAAATTCCTGAGCTGTATGAACTGTCGATGGTGTTGCTGAATCTGGTGACGGTGTCACGCCTGGAGCGCAATCCGACTATCAAGGAAGAAATCCGCTTGCGCGGTTTTGAGCGTGACATTCCGGCCGGCTTCCTGACCTATCCGGTCAGCCAGGCAGCGGACATCACCGCTTTCAAAGCGACACTGGTACCGGTCGGTAACGACCAGTTGCCGATGATCGAGCAAACCAATGAGCTGGTGCGCAAATTCAACAGCGTGGTCGGCAAAGAAATTTTGGTCGAATGCAAGGAACTGCTGTCAGCAACCAGCCGCCTACCCGGCATCGATGGCAAGGCCAAGATGAGCAAGTCGCTCGGCAATTCGATTCCGCTCGGCGCTACCGCTGCAGAGATCAAGAAGGCCGTCAATGCCATGTACACCGACCCGAATCACCTGAAGGTGGAAGATCCAGGCCAGGTCGACGGCAATGTGGTGTTTGCCTTCCTCGACGCCTTCGACAACGACAAGGCCGCCGTAGAAGAACTGAAAGCGCATTATCGTCGTGGTGGTCTGGGCGACAGCGTTGTGAAGCGTCGTCTCGAAGCACAACTTCAAGCCATGATCGAACCGATACGCACCCGCCGTGAAGCGTTTGCACAAGACAAAGGCGAAGTGCTGGCCATGCTCAAAAACGGTACCGAGCGTGCCCGTGCAGTCGCAGCGAAAACCTTGTCGGAAGTGAACGCGGCGCTGGGCCTCAACTACTTCGATTGAGACATGGCGTTGCACAATCATCTGACTGAATAGAGAAAAGCCCGGCTTCGTCATGATGCTGGGCTTTTTTTCAAGGACAAAACGTCTGGTTCAGATAGAAGATTCTGCAATGCGAATTCTGCGACCGAGTATGGACGGCCTCACCTGCATTCCACCATAATGGTGTTTTGAAAATCAGCTGATATTTGCTGATTTGAGTTGATTCATATATTGGACTGTTGCTCGTAACAGCCCTCTGTCTACCAGGAAAGAAAAGCATGATCCTTGGAATTGATGTCGGCGGCACACATACCGATTCGGTATTGATGCAGAACCGCAAAATCATTCGTAAGTCAAAAGTCCTGACCGACAAAAACGATATCCTGGGTTGCGTGATGCGCGCGACGCAAGCTGTCGTGACCGCAGACGATATTAAACAGCTGAAGCGCATCGTGCTCAGCACGACGATTTCCACCAATGCAGTTGCGCAGAACCAGCTTGATCCGGTCGGTCTAATCGTCATGAATGGACCTGGCGTTTCGCCCAGGGATTTGCCGCTCGCAGACCAAACGCAATTGATCGCGGGTTACATGAATCATCGCGGGATTGAAGCGGAAGCCATTGAGGACGACGAACTCGAAGCGTTGAAGCAACAGTTCGCCAAAGACAAAATCGAACACCTTGCGATCATCGGCAAATTCTCGACACGCAATCCGGTGCATGAGCAGGAAGTGGGCGCATTCTTTGACAGTCAGGCCGCGCACGTCTCACTCGGCCATCACCAATCCGGCGTGCTGAATTTCCCGCGTCGCATAGCGACCACTTACCTGAATGCCGCGATCTGGAGCCTGCACAGCCGCATGGTCGATCAACTGGCCAGCTATCTGCAAGAACTCGGCGTAGATGTACCGCTGTTTATTTTGAAGGCGGACGGCGGCACTATCGGCGTCCAGCAATCGCGTAACTATCCGGTGCAAACGATTTTGTCGGGACCAGCTGCAACTATCATGGGCGTGCTGCCGTTCGTTTCATCTACGCAGGATTCCGTATCAATCGACATCGGCGGCACGACGACCGACATCGCATTGTTCGCTGATGGCGCACCTTTACTGGAACCGAAAGGCGTGGAGATCGAAGGACACAAAACCTTGATCCGCGGTTTGCTGACGCATTCGATGGCGCTCGGTGGCGACAGTCATGTTCAGCTTGTGAATGGCGCATTGCAAATCGGCCCAGAGCGCAAAGGTTCGGCTATGGCATTCGATGGTCCGGTACCGACGCCTACCGATGCGCTGATCGTGCTCGGTCTGGCCGATATCGGCGACAAGGCCAAGGCATTACGTGCGATGGAAAGTCTGGCTGATATTTTGCAGCAAACGCCTGAGCAAGTTGCGAAAGCAATCGTGGATAGCATGTGCGCCAGCATCGCCGCCAAAGTCACGCAGATGGTTAGCGAGGTCAATAGCAAACCGGTTTACACTATTCACGAACTGCTGGAAGGTAAAACGCTGCACCCGCAGCAATTGATCGCAGTCGGTGGACCAGCGCCCTATCTTGCCAAACAAGTCGGCGAACTGTTGCAACTGCCTGCAGTCGTGCCGGAGAACTCAGACGTCATCAATGCCAGCGGTGCAGCGATGGCGCGCACCACAGTCGAATTGAATTTGCTGGCCGACACGGAATCGCAGCAGCTTAGTTTTGCTGAAGATGGCCGCAAGGTAAAAATTTCGTCGCGCGCGACCGTCGACGATATCGTCGCGATTGGTCAGGAACGTTTGCTTGAAATCGCCAGAGCCGCAGGTGCACGCGATGAAGATCTTGAAGTGGAAGTCGCCGACTGCCAGTCATTCAATGTCATTCACGGCTATGCAACCACCGGCAAGAATATCCGTGTCCGCTTGCAGATCAAACCCGGTTTGATCAAGCATGAAGCATAAGAGCGAGCAAAGCATGAGCAAGAACAAATCTGAGGAAAACATCGTGAAGAAAAACACAGGATTGGTATTTTTCCCGGCATTCGATTATGCGATTTCGCCTACGCATCCGGAACGCGAAGAACGCCTTTTGTACACGCAAGATCAAGTGTTTGAAGAAGGTTTGCTGGACTTCGACAACATCAAGGAATTCAAACCCGGCGTTGCCACCGCTGAAGATATTCAGCGCGTGCATTTCTGCGTGCCGGGCATTGATGAAATCGTGCATGCATCGCATTTGATCGCGGTCGGCGGTTGCATCACTGCAGCCGACAAAGTACTAACCAAGGAAGTCGATAACGCGTTTGCGCTGGTGCGCCCTTGCGGCCATCACTCATTCCGCGTCGTGCATGGCAGCCGTGGCTTTTGCACGTTGAACATGGAAGCGATCATGGTTGAGTACATCCGCCACAAATACGGCGTGAAGAAAATCGCGATTGTCGATACCGATTGCCATCACGGCGATGGTTCACAGGACATCTTCTGGCACGATCCGAACACGCTGTTCATATCGATGCATCAGGATGGCCGCACGCTATATCCAGGCTCAGGCTTCCCGGATGAACTGGGTGGGCCGAATGCGTTTGGCGCGACGATCAACTTGCCTATGCCGCCGGATACATGCGAAGAAGGTTTCTTGTACGTGCTGGATGAAATCGTGATGCCTATCGTGAATGAGTTCAAACCGGATCTGATCATCAATTCTGCCGGCCAGGATAATCACTATTCCGATCCGATCACGAACATGAAATTTACTGCACATGGTTACGCAGTTCTCAACCAGCGACTCGCACCGGATCTGGCTGTACTCGAAGGAGGCTACTCGATAGAAACCGCTCTGCCCTACATCAACACCGGCATTATTTTGGCGATGGCAGGCATGGATTTCAGCCACATTCAGGAACCTGATTACGACGCGGAAAGCCAGAAACAGCCGCCCGCTATTACGGCTTATCTGAAGAAATTGAAGGACGCGACATTCCAACACTGGAATAATCGCCATGCGCTACGCGATCAGGTCTACCCTGATCAAGAGTTCCACAAGCGCAATTTCAGCGTGTATTACGACACCGATGGCATACACGAAAGCATCAATGAAACCGTGCGTTCCTGTAAAGATTGTGGCGGCACCGTCGTCATCGATTCGCGCTGCGACGAAACACACAATCACATTCTGGCCGTGCAGATTCCACGCTATACCTGCGCACCATGCCGCAGCTACGGCGAAGAACAATTCGATAAAGCAAAAGTTGGGCGCGAAGCTGGACGTTATACGCAGGTGTTCTTGCAAGACAAGGACAACGATCGTTATTTGTCCAAGTAAGAGGCTTTAAATAA
Organism: Herminiimonas sp.; assembly: GCF_030655415.1. The sequence continues at coordinate 55,759 of NZ_JAURVN010000010.1, forward strand.
TGTGGATACAGTGCCGGCTCAGCCTGAGTCGGTACTGTTAATTATGACGGTTTAGAAGTTAGTACAAGCGCGTATAAATTGCTTCAGCCATTACCCAGCGCATGCAGCGTATCCCTGCCGTAAGGCGACAGTAGCCACGCTACACAAGCACAATGCAGTAGCACCGTTATCCAGTAAATACGCCGAAATGAAGCTTTGCTGGTTTTATGTCGCAGAAAATTTTGCGCCAACCATCCTCCAGGCCAACCACCAAGAAAATCCAGTATGTGCAGATTGCTTTCGCTAATCCGCCATTCACCCTTGCGCGCCGCCGATTTATCAATCGCATACGCGGCAAAGCTCAGCAAGCTGAGCACGAAATAGCTACCCAGTACCGGCAATAAAATTTTCGACTCCATTATTTGGTCCTGAGTATCAAAGAAAGATTGGTTCGGGTTCGAGTTGCACATCGAAGCGTTGCGCCACATCGGCCTGTATAGCCGCAGCGAGTTGCGCAATGTCTGCGCCGCTCGCACCGCCGCGATTCACCAGCACGAGTGCCTGATTTTCATAGACGCCAGCAGCACCGGCGCTCTTGCCCTTCCAGCCGCATTGATCGATCAGCCAACCTGCAGCGAGTTTGACGCTACCATCCGGTTGCGCGTAGTTCACCAGCTGCGGATAAGTCGCGAGCAGCGCGTCACGTTGCAATGGAGTGACGACTGGGTTTTTGAAAAAACTTCCGGCATTGCCTATCACTGCGGGGTCAGGCAATTTGCGTGTGCGGATCGCAATCACTGCCGCGCCTATGTCTTGCGCGGTCGGCTCTGTAATCTTGCGCGCCGCCAGTTCCTGTGTGACATCGGCATAACGAATTGCGGATTGCCATTTTTTAGGCAAGGCAAAGGTCACATCCAGCACGACTGCTCTATCGCGCAAACGATGTTTGAATACGCTATCGCGATAGCCAAACATGCAGGCAGCTTTATCCAGCGTAGTTTGCTCGCCGGTTTCAAAATCAAACAAGGTCAGTGTATGAAAACGGTCTTTGATTTCTATACCGTAAGCACCGATATTCTGGATAGGCGCAGCGCCAACGCTACCGGGAATCAGTGAGAGGTTTTCGAGACCACCAAGATTATGCTGCAAGGTCCATTGCACAAACTGATGCCAGTTTTCGCCAGCGGCGGCACGTACGTAAGTTGCATCTTCGTCTTCGCCGACGATTTCGATTCCCTTGATTTCCATATGCAAAACCAGGCCGGGGAAATCCTTGGTCAACAGAATGTTGCTGCCGCCGCCCAATACGAGGCGCGGCATTGCAGCCAGCGTGGCATCACTTTTAACATCAACCAACATAGCGGCGGACGTAATCGGCAGATACGCATGCGCGTTTGCTTCCACCCCGAAGGTGTTATGGTTGCGCAGGGAAAAATCGTACTGAATCGGTAGAGAATGAGCCATAGTGGGCGATTATAATCGCTGCTCACCATCGGCAGGCTAGCCCCTCGGTTTTTTGTCCGTTAGAATGACGGACGAATCGTATGCACAATCTGAATTAACATCTGGCATGTCGCAGGCATCTGCCGCGCACCAGGCAATAAAAGGAAAATCATCATGCCGTCTTTTGATACCGTCTCTGAAGCCAATATGGTCGAAGTAAAAAATGCTGTCGACCAGGCAGGAAAAGAAATCACCACGCGTTTCGATTTCAAAGGCAGCGATGCCCGCGTAGAGCAAAAGGATCGTGATCTGACTGCGTATGCAGATTCGGAATTTCAGTTGAATCAAGTATTGGACGTGCTGACCAACAAATTGGTCAAACGCAATGTCGATGTACGCTTCCTCGATCGCGGCAAGATTGAAAAAATCGGCGGCGACAAGGTCAAGCAAGTCGTCAAGATCAAGAACGGTATCGAAACCGAAGCTGCCAAGAAAATCGTGCGCATCCTCAAAGACAGCAAGATGAAAGTGCAAGCCAGCATCCAGGGCGATGCAGTGCGCGTCACCGGCGCCAAGCGCGACGACTTGCAAGATGCAATGGCCTTGTTGCGCAAGGAAGTTGCCGATCTGCCGTTGGAATTTAATAACTTCCGTGACTAAGACATAACTACGCTGGGTGAATCGGCTCGTAATTTCTCTGGGCCGGCATTTCAATCTCAAGTTTGGCGGTTTGTTGCGATTCCGCCTGTTCGCGTTTCTTTCCAAATCGCCGACGTTTCATGACAGAATCATTGTTTTCATACAACGATATCTGCCATGAAACGATCGCTGCTCGCATCTCTCTTTTGCTGCATCGCGCTGCAGGCTCAGGCCGCAGATATTAGCGTGATTGGCCTATTCCCCGGCAAAGCTGTACTGGTAATCGATGGCGGCTCGCCCAAGACTTATTCAGTCGGTAACACGGTGACTTCCGGCATCAAGCTGGTCGATGTCAACGAAACCACGGCCACCTTCGATGCCAGTGGCAAAAAGCAAAAAATTGATATTGGTGGGCACGTGAATCGCGTCGTGCCTTCGGCCGGGTCCAGTGTGACTTTGCAAGCCGATTCGCGAGGACATTTCATGGTGCAAGGACAGATCAATGGCGGCGTGGCACGCATGCTGGTGGATACCGGTGCCACGTTGGTGGCAATCCCGGCAGCAGATGCAATCCGTATGGGCATCGATTACAAAAAAGGACAACCTGGATACGTGAATACAGCAAACGGCGTGGCGCCCGTTTATCAGGTAAGACTGAATTCTGTGAAAGTTGGAGATATAGTCTTGAATCAAGTTGACGGTTTGGTTCAGGAAAGTGGTTTGCCGTTTATCCTGCTCGGGATGTCTTTCTTGAGTCGTACTGAAATGCGACGCGACGGCGATCAGATGGTATTGACGAAGCGCTACTAGTCATCATCAGGTAATAAAAAAACGGGCACTGATTCAGTGCCCGTTTTTTATTTCTGCGCCGCTGCTTCTGCGACTAATCACAATGCAATTGCTTATGCGTCTGGATCTTTCAAACGACGTTGTTTGACGGCTTCAGCCAAACCTTCCAACACGCCCAAACTATCTTCCCAGCTGATGCAACCGTCGGTCACCGATTGGCCATAGACGAGCTCTTTGCCTGGAACCAGATCCTGACGACCTGCAACCAAGTGCGACTCAATCATCACACCGACGATACGCGTATCGCCGCCAGCAACTTGCTGCGCGATATCGGCGCAAACCGGGATTTGATTTTCCGGCTTTTTCGAGCTGTTGGCATGCGAGGTGTCGATCATCAAACGCGATGCGAGACCATTTGCTGCGATATCTTTGCAAGCTTGTTCAACACTGGCTGCATCATAGTTAGGCGTTTTACCACCGCGCAAAATGATGTGGCAATCTTCATTGCCGCTGGTCGAAACAATCGCCGAATGACCGCCCTTTGTCACCGACAAGAAATGATGCGGCTGCGATGCAGCCTTGATCGCATCGACTGCAATTTTCACATTGCCGTCAGTACCATTCTTGAAGCCGACCGGGCATGACAAACCCGAAGCCAGTTCGCGGTGGACTTGCGATTCAGTTGTACGCGCACCGATCGCGCCCCAGCTGATCAAGTCAGCAATGTATTGCGGACTGATGACGTCGAGGAATTCAGTACCGGCTGGCAGACCCAGTTCATTGATGTTCAACAGCAGTTCGCGCGCAATCCGCAAACCGTCATTGATGCGGAAGCTGTTATCCATGTATGGATCATTGATCAAGCCTTTCCAGCCAACCGTGGTGCGCGGTTTTTCGAAATAGACGCGCATCACGATTTCCAGTTCGCCCGCAAAACGCGCGCGTTCTTTAACCAGGCGATTTGCATATTCCATCGCAGCCTTGGTGTCATGGATAGAGCACGGCCCGATCACGACCATCAGGCGATCATCCTGTCCGTGCAAAATCCGATGCAAAGCGATGCGCGCATCAGCAGCGGTGGTCTCCGCTTTTTCGGAGACACCGAGCTCGCGTATCAAATGCGACGGTGGGGTCAGTTCTTTCATTTCTCGAATTCGTAAATCATCTGTGCGTGGCATGTTTTTCCCCAGTCAAAATCTGTTCTGCAAAAAATAAAAAACCGCCATCGCGGGCGGTTTTTAAAGAATTTCGGTTTAAGCTTTTTTACCTGCGCGCTTACCGCTTCTCCACCGCCATTAGGCTGGAATAGCTAAAGTAAAAATAAAATTGGAAGCGCGAAGTAGTCATGTCTGTAACTGAAATCTGTTTTATCTGTCGGTAATATTGCAATAATTCAGCTGAATTGGCAAGAAAAGCTTGGAAAATGCATTGGCATTCAAACAAATTTTGGAAGAATGCCAACAAACATCAAGCTGTTCCGCCTACTGTCACGCCATCGATACGCAAGGTAGGCTGGCCCACGCCGACCGGCACGCTCTGACCTTCTTTGCCGCAGACACCAACACCGCTGTCGAGGCGCATGTCGTTACCTATCATCGAGACGCGGTTTAATACATCCGGGCCGTTACCGATCAGGGTTGCGCCCTTGACTGGGTAAGTGACTTTACCGTTTTCGATCATGTAGGCTTCACTCGCCGAAAACACGAATTTACCGTTGGTGATATCAACCTGACCGCCGCCAAAATTGACTGCGTACAACCCGTTCTTCACCGATGCCAGAATTTCTGCAGGATCTTTGTCGCCACCCAACATATATGTATTCGTCATGCGCGGCATAGGCAAATGCGCGAAGGATTCACGACGTGCATTACCGGTGACAGGCATCTTCATCAAACGCGCATTCATCGTGTCTTGAATATAACCCTTCAAGATACCGTCTTCGATCAGCGTCGTGCATTGCGTAGGATTGCCTTCATCATCGATGTTCAGCGAACCACGACGATCGGCGATGGTGCCGTCATCGACAACAGTCACACCTTTGGCCGCGACGCGCTCGCCGATACGACCTGAGAACGCACTGGAACCCTTGCGATTGAAATCGCCTTCCAGCCCGTGACCAATCGCTTCATGCAACAACACACCTGGCCAACCAGGTCCGAGTACGACTGTCATTGGGCCCGCAGGAGCTGGACGTGCTTCAAGATTGACGAGTGCGGAGGCCACTGCTTCGCTCGCATATTTTTCCAGCAACTCATCGCTGAAATAACCATAGCTGTAGCGACCGCCACCACCGCTGGAACCCATTTCGCGACGGCCATTTTGTTCTGCGATTACTGTGATCGAGACGCGCACCAGTGGACGAATATCAGCTGCCAGCACACCATCGCTGCGTACGACCAATACAACATCGTATTCACCGGCGAGGCCAGCCATCACTTGCACTACGCGCGGATCTTTTGCGCGTGCGATGCGTTCAATTTTTTCCAGCAGTTTTACTTTTTCAGTTGCGTCCAGCGAGGTCAGTGGATCGTTAGGCAAATACAAATCACGGCCACCGACTTGCTGAATTGCCGAAGCGACTTTGATCTTGCCTGAACCTTGACGCGCAATCGTGCGTGTCGCAATCGCGGCTTCATTCAAGGCGCGTTCGGAGATTTCATCCGAATATGAAAACGCTGTCTTGTCGCCAGATACGGCGCGCACACCAACACCTTGATCGATAGAAAAACTACCGGTTTTGACGATGCCTTCTTCCAGACTCCAGCCTTCACTTTTCGTGAACTGGAAATACAAATCTGCGTAATCGACGCGATGCGTAAACATCGTTCCCAATGTTTTGATCAGGATGGATTCATCCAGGCCGAAAGGCGTCAGTAATACATCACGCGCAACGGCCAGGGTTTTCAGATTTGGTTCAAATGGAGTCATTGTTTATTTGCCATTTGCGCGTTGAGGCGCAAACAAAATTGATTCGGAAGTTAATATATATATATAGCGAATTGTAGAGCATCTGGCTCAAAGCCCGAGGAAACACTGAAATGTACTTATCAGTAAGACTACAGTTTACGGTGTTTCAAGGCAGGAAGATTTTCCCGGATTCCAGATAAATAATTGGGTTCGATGTCGCCAATTACAAGGCCTTCGCCCTCTGCCAGCACGGTTTTGATTTCGCCCCACGGATCGATCAGCATACTGTGACCCCATGTGGTGCGGCCGTTTTGATGACGGCCGCCTTGCGCTGCTGCTAAGACGTAGCATTGGTTTTCAATGGCGCGCGCGCGCAACAGGATTTCCCAATGCGCTTTGCCGGTTGTATACGTGAATGCCGCCGGCACCACGATCAAGGTGCAATCACCCATCGCGCGATACAACTCGGGAAAACGCAAGTCGTAACAGACCGACAAACCCACTTTGCCAAACGGTGCATCGAAGGTGGTGACTTCGGTACCTTCGACAATCGTGCGTGCTTCGTCATACGATTCCGCGCCCTTGGTGAAGCTGAACAAATGAATCTTGTCGTAACGCTTAACCCGCTCGCCAGCCGGGTTATAAACCATCATTGAGTTCAATACCTTGTCGGCGACCAAGGCGGCCATCGGCAAGGTGCCGCCTATCAGCCAAATCTGATGTTCACGCGCGGTCTCGGCCATGAAAGTCTGAATAGGCCCGATGTCGATCTGTTCGGCCAAACCCAGTTTGTCATTTTCATGCATGCCCATCGACGCCCAATATTCAGGCAGCAAAACCAGATTCGCACCTTGTTGCGCCGCATCTGCAATCAGACGTTTGGCAGTCGCAATATTCTCTGCAATCGAAGGCGCGGAAATCATTTGAATTGCGGCCACTCGCGCGCCAGCATTGGTCGTGATCGTCATCATTCAACCCTTCGTAATGGTGTCTGCAATTTTTGAATTCGAAGTCCCGGGCGCGTGCTCTGCCTTGCGATCGATCTTGACGACATTCGGATCACTCCAAGCTCCGGTGATCGCATATTCAAACGTGAATGCGCGCATCAAAGGTTCACGCAAGAACAACTGCGCCAGGAAGGTGCCCGCACCGATGACAGGATTGATCGCCAGCGCATAGGCAACTGATGCAGCGCCTGCATTGATTTCTGGAATCACGACCGCGCGCAAATTCTGTGACTCTTTCGCTATATCCGCGTTGCCGTCTATCAGCACTGTCGCGCTAACGCCGCGCATTTTCAAATTGTCGGTGCTCGCCACACCATTGGTGATTTGCGCATTGCCGTTGATGCCATCAAACGCAAAGCCTTCTGAAAACACATCACGGAAATCCAGCGTCAAACGGCGCGGTATCGATTGCAAACTCAATACGCCCAACAACTTGGCGGCACCAGGTTCAACTTTCAAAAACTGTCCTGATGCGATGTCCAGATTGATGTTGCCGTTCAGACTAGGCACATCAAAAGAAAACGGTAAACCATTCCAACTGATCTCACCATCCATTTTGCCTTTACCGCCACGCAGCACATCGGCAAAACCAAATCGATTCAATAAGTTACCTGCGTTGTTAATATTCAAAATGTAATCAAGGCTGGAAACATTGCTGCCATTTTTGGCCAGCCAGTTTCCTTTAGCCTTAAAGGTCGCATCCGGATTAGCCAACGAAAGATTACGTATGCGCCACTCGCGACCTTCTGTCGCACGCACATAATTCGCGAGCAATTCAAGACGTCCAAGTTTTTTACCGAATAGTTCAAAACTCTCAGCGACGACATCCAGTGCCGGCATTTCTGTTGTGCTATCTACGCCATCCATCAAGCCCTTGACGTCGGAACCAACTGATTTAGGGATCACCATTGAAGCCAAACGTGCAGTGACTTTACCCAAGCCGCGACCAGATGAAGACTCCACCCAAGTCAGGTAACCCGACGCTTGCGCGGAGTCGACGTTGGCCTGCCACACGCTGCCTTCGTGCGAGACGCCCACTACCACCTCGTCAAATTTTTTCCCCATCAAAATCAGCTCAGTCGCACGCGCGGCCAGCACATTCGGCTCTACGTATTGCGTCATGTTGAGTGCATCTGATGCTTCGACAATTTTCTTTTGTGCGTTCTGAACAGGCTGCGCGCTCTTGCCGCCCGCTGCACTAATCGACGAGGCGACGCTGACCCATTCGTCAATATTCAGCGTATGTAAATTGACGTTCACCATCAAGCCACTATCAGGCTCTGGCGCTGGCGTATTAACGCCTATGCCACCACGCGCCACATGCCAAGCGGCAGATGGTTCGTTTGCGTTTTTCTCGCGCAGATAATTCGCCACCATTGACGAACCCAGTGAAAGTTTGATGCCATCACGCATGACCGCCGCATTGTCGGACGGCAGGCTGGCTTGTTCTATCTTGAGTGGCAATGCGTCTTTTGCAGCCTTGCGCAAAGGCGCAGGGAAAGCCAGACCCAAGCCGCGCAAATTGGAATCAACCAGGATCTCGACGCGCTTGCTCTTGACGCTGATAGAAGCGCCGAAACGCGTGCTGCCGCTAATCTTGTCTATCAGCTTCTGCATGGCCGGCGCAGGATAGTTGGTGCGCAAACCGGCAGCCGACAGCGTGCCATCAGCCTTGATTAAAATATTGCCGTCTTTTTGCGTGCCGCCTGTAACAGTCAAAGGACCACCGAGGAAATTCGCCTTGATGCCTTTCAGCGTCAAACCTTTTTCATCGAAATCCAGTTGACCGTTCGCCTGCATCAAGCTTGGGATTCCATTCTGCAAAATCACATTATTGTTGGCAAACTTCAGCGCGCCCTGCACCTTGGCTTCTATCATTTGATGCAAAGGCAACTTCAAGCTGAGTGCGAGGGTGGCATTACCTGTTGCTTTGGTTTCATCAGTGAAGTGGCCTATCCATCCTGCGACCGGGCTGTCTACCGTGTATTGCACCATGTCTTGCAAAGTGCCAGCGGCGTGACCGTCAATTTCAAGTACCGGTTCTGAGGACAGCAAATCTGCGATTACGGCTTTCACGTTCGATACTTCTGTACCGTGAGTTTTGCCGCTTTCACCCTTGATTTCCATACGGGTGCGATCGAACAGAATTGTGCCTTTTACTTTTTCCAGCAAAGGCCACATCGGTGACTTGCCATCTTTGCCAAACATGTCGGGCGCGTAGTTCAAACCACCGTTATCGATCTTGCCGCCAAAGATGAATTCGCCCTTTGGTTTTTCACCAGGCTTTTGCGTACGGAACGGGAAGTGATTCAAATCACCTTTGACCTTGATAGTGCCATCGCGCAAGGTGCCGTCGATCAATGCATTACCAAGCCACGAACGGAAATGTTCGCCCATGCTTAAAGGCAGATACTCGCGCACCTTGTTTAATTCAAGTCCCGTCAAACTGCCGGTCAAATCCAGAGTACCGAGTGCGCGTGGGGTTTGTTTTTGCAGCGACATCAGATGTGTACCGGAAAAAGAGCCGGACAAACCCTGTCTGGCGAAACTCATCTTTGGCACTTCCAGCAGCAACTGATCGTTTTTCTGGAAGGTCCATTTCGCATCCATTTTCAATGCGTCAAGATCCATCTCCGGCTCTGCAAAATAACCAGGCAAATCCAGTTTGATTTTTTCAGATGCCAGCGTAAACGTCCCGCCTTGATTACTCGCGTCGACATGCCCAGTCAAATTTTCAAAACCGGGAATCGCAGGGATCGCCGCTTGCGCCGGCAAAATCGCACTGGCGGCACGCGCTGGACGAGCAGCTTGTGCACTCAGCGCCAAGCCAACAAAATCGCCTTTAACCTTGTAAGAAGAAATATGTGGATATGCACCCTGCCATTGCGCGGAAAAATCTTTTAACTGCCCACGTGGAGAGAAATCCTGTAGCAAGTGCAACTGCGTTTCCGGCAAAGGCAAGCGTTCGGCAAAAGCTGTCCACGCTTGCAGATCCAGCGACTTCGCTTGAATCTCTATCCGTTCTGGCACGCCCTTTTTAGCCGCAACGTAATGCTCGCTCATCGTGGTCTTCGGCAACTTCAACCCATCAGACGTTTCCAGAGAAAAATCAACCACCGAAATCGTATGCCCCTGCGTACCAAAAGTCGGCACGCCATCGCGTGGCGCACCATCCAGAGTTTCGCGCACAGAAATCCGTCCATTCGCATTCGCCAATGCAAGCGGCTCCATATTCTTGCGCAGCTGCACGGATACATCGGACAAACTTAAATCAGCCGTGAAGTCGGCAACCCGCGCATGATCAAAGGACAGCCAAGCGCGCATAGAACCTTTGGCTTGCTGTAAATCGAAGGGAAAATCGAGATAAGTCTTCCACGCTGCCAGATCGCTATCGCGCAAATCGGTGTAGAGCTGGCCAGTCCAGCGCGATGCATCAGAAACTTTTTGAGAAAAAATCGGATGATTGAAATTGGCGCGTATATCCAGCGGCGCAGCGATCGTTGCCGGTGGCGTCGCTTTCAAACCAAATTGATGTTGCCGACCTTCGTTATGCAAGACGATGTTGACGTCGCTGAGCAGCAATTCCGGTGCTACGCGTAAATTATCCTGCCAGCGCAATTGGCCATCTTTGATGCGGATTTCACGCTGCGACAAAACCCAGTCGGCAGCCTTGCCATCGCCACCTTTTTTCAAATCGACCAATAATCCGGCGACATAAAAATTGCCGTTTGCATCGCGCTGAATATCCATATCCGGCTTGTCGATTTCCAGACTATGCAAGCGCAGATCGGCAACGACCAGCGACCACCAGGAAACCGTGGCCGACACTGCCGGCAATTGCAATGCGGTGCCGCCATCCTTGTCGTAGATCACAACATTGCCCAGCGATAAATGCGGCCGCAAGCCGTGCCACGAGGCAGCAATGGTTTCTATGGAAACCTTGCGTCCTATCGCTTTGGTCGCGACTTGTTCTACATCGACGCGGTAAGCAGAGATTTGCGGCAAGACCGCATAACGCAAGGTAAGGAAGAGCGCGCAGAAGATGAAGTAGGCAACCAGCAGCAACTTCAAGGACCAGCCGAGAATGCGGCAACCGACGTTATTAGTGAAGCGCGCCGATTGTTGAATCGCACGCCAGCATAGCCGCAGCCGATCGGCAGTCAGGGTCTGTTCAGGTGGGCGTGGATCTATATGCATCAATCAAAAGGTCGGCAAATCTACTTCGCGTAGAATAAAACAGGCTGGCAAGCAATCGGCTGGCATAAATTTAAACGGAGCTTTAATCTCCAAGCTCGACTACAAGAACCCTAGGATACTACCAAGCCCGTGACGAACCACTCTTTGACTCCAATTACTGCTTCCCGGTTCTATTCCCGATGGATCAATGCGCATGAATCGCGCGCGCAGAAGGTTGCCGAAGTCGGCAGATTATCCCTGAACTCAGCCATCTTCGCTGAAATCTTACAAAACGAAGCAGAAGCCGGCGCCTCGCTGCCAGCTGCCATGCGCCGCCTGCGCAATCTGATCATTGCAACGCTGATCCAGCGCGATCTGAGCGGACAAGCCGATCTGGCCGAAGTGGTCGATACGATGACGGCTTTTGGCGATTTTGCAGTGCAGACACACCTGGCTGCCGTCATGCAAGAAATGATTGCCAATCATGGCACGCCTATCGGTGACGAATCGGGTGAGCCGCAGGAAATGATTGTGCTCGGCATGGGCAAGTTGGGCGGCGGCGAATTGAACGTTTCTTCAGATATCGATCTGATCTTCGTGTATGCCGAAGATGGCGAAACCCGCACCACCACGCCGGAACAAAGGCCGCTGTCGAATCACGAATTCTTTATCCGACTGGGCAAGAAGCTGATAGCTGCATTATCGGAAATCAACGAGGACGGCTTTACCTTCCGCGTTGATATGGCCTTGCGCCCGAACGGCGCGTCCGGCCCACTGGCCGCCAGCTTCAATATGGTGGAGGAATATTTGATCGTGCAAGGTCGCGAGTGGGAGCGCTATGCATGGGTCAAGGCGCGTGCGCTGACCGGCAAGCCATCCGACATTGCCGCGCTGGAAAAAATTATCCGGCCCTTTATCTATAGACGTTATCTGGATTACGGTTCCATCGACGCGATCCGCAATATGCACGCGCAGATACGCGCCGAAGTCACTCGGCAAGAAGCACGTCATCCAGATCGCAGCAACAACGTCAAGCTGGGACGCGGCGGCATACGAGAAATTGAATTCCTCGCGCAAGTTCATCAACTGATACGCGGTGGTCGTGACGCTGCCTTGCGTGATCGTTCGACGCGCAACACCTTGCGCACGCTGGCCGAAAAAGAATTGTTCAAGCCGGAAGTGGTCGATCAACTGCTGCATGCGTATACTTTCCTGCGCAATCTGGAACACAGATTGCAATATCTGGACGATGCGCAAACCCACAATTTCCCTGCGAATGAAGGCGACCAGCTGACGATTGCAAAGATGATGGGCTACCACGATGTACCGACTTTACTGAGTGCGCTAGAAGAACAGCGCACGTTGGTCGCAAAACATTTCGACGAGATTTTCAGCGACAAAACGAATGACAATGGCGCCGACCAACATGTCGCTGCAGACTTGAATGCAGTGCTGACAGATTCCGATAGCGAACAGGCAATCGAAGCGTATCTAACCAGTCTGTCTTTCGACCATGCTGGTGATTCAGCCAAACGCCTGCTATCCACCTGGCATTCACCGCGTCTGCAATCGTTACCGGAAGCGAGTCGCAACAAATTGGTGGCACTGGTCAATGCCTCGCTGCCGCTGATTGCCAAAGTGACGGAAGCGCGTTCAACTACTTTGGGGCGCCTGCTTGATTTCCTCGAAGCGATTGCGCGCCGTGCCGCTTACCTTGCCTTGCTGACTGAATATCCACATGCATTGGAACGCGTGATCCGCATGATCGCCGCCAGCGACTGGGCAGCAAAATATTTGACGCGCCATCCGCTACTGCTGGACGAACTGCTGGATGATAGAACCTTGAAAGCAGCGCCGGACTGGAATGCATTCGCGCGCGATTGCCGCCAGCAACTGGATGAGACGCCAGGCGATACTGAACGCCAGATGGATGTGCTGCGTGAAATGCACCACGCACAATTGATACGATTGCTGGCGCAGGATCTGGTCGGCGACATGAGCGTGGAACGGCTGGCCGATCACTTATCCGAACTGGCAGACAAGCTGGTGGAAGCAACCATACAAACCATCTGGAAAGGTTTGCCGAATCGACATCGTGAAGATCCGAAATTTGCCGTGATTGCCTACGGCAAACTGGGCGGCAAAGAACTCGGCTATGCCTCTGATCTGGACGTCATCTTTTTATACGATGATGATGACCAGGACGCGCCTGCGCTTTATGCCAAACTGGCGCAACGCTTCATCACATGGATGACGGCGCATACGCCAGCCGGCATCTTGTTCGACGTCGATATTGCATTGCGCCCTGACGGCGCCAGCGGTTTGCTGGTTTCCACCGTTTCTTCTTTCGAGAAATATCAAACTACCTCTGCCTGGCTTTGGGAACATCAAGCTTTGACACGCGCTCGCTTCTGCGCTGGCGACGCGGAAATAGGTGCACGCTTTGAGGCGATACGTGAAAGCGTATTGCGTCAGACACGCGACCCGGTTGCATTGAAAAAAGAAGTGCTGGAAATGCGCAAGAAGCTACACGACGCGCATCCCAACCGTACTGACTTGTTCGACTTGAAGCACGATAACGGCGGCATGATCGATATCGAGTTCATGGTGCAATTTTTGGTGCTGCGCGATGCGGCTCAACATCCACGTCTGACCGGCGATATTGGCAATATTGGCTTGCTGAAGTTGTGTGGTGAGCTGGGACTGATCGATGCAAGCTTGGCCGGCACCGTAGCCGATGCGTATAGAACATTCCGCAAACTGCAACATCAGATTCGACTGCAGGGAGCGGAACGGGCACGGGTTGAAATGGAACGCGTCGCGCCAGAAATTGCAGCTGTTGTTGCTTTATGGGCGGCGGTGTTTGCTTAACATTCACCGCACAACAGTCACAGCAAGAGTGGATAACAGACGCGTGCGGCAAACAAAACCCTGCGCAAAAAGTTATCCACGCTTTTTGTGCACAGCCCTGTGGATAAGCTGAGTGCAAGCGAGCTATGTCATTGATCTGAAAGAGAATTCATTCCCTGCACAATCTGCGCAAGTTCGGCGACTAATAAGCCACTTGCGCAGCGCCCTTCCCGTACTTTTTTTGTTGGCTGCCAGCCTTCGTCTTCACTGCCGAATTCAAATTGCCCATATGTTTTTGAGATTTTCATATCAAAAACAAAAGTCTTGGCCGCGTAAGCAAAACTTTTTTCTCAGTCACGCAAAAAATCCAACATTTAGTGCTTGAATTTTCCAGAACTTAGCGCGACACTAAAGTCACTGAAGAATGTCCTTAGAGACATCAGTAATCTGACAAACACTTTCAGCCGAGACAAAGGGAGAGACGTATGTCAATAGCAGCCATGAATCGCGCACCAGCAGATTTGATGCATATCAGAGTCGATCAGCAAGATGAACTTCGATATTGGGCAGATCGTTTTGAACGAACCCCACGCGAACTGGAAAATGCAGTGATTAGAGTAGGCGCAAATACAAAAGATGTAGAGCGCTACTTGAAGTTGAAGTCCTACTGCAAATAAACATCCCGATCTGAGTCAGACCAGCGGCTCGTCAAACATTCAAAAATTATCCGATTGATTCAATCGGATAATTTCTACATAGCCGCAAGCATTCCCAAAACTACCTTGCATGACATGAACGCCGCAGCGATCATGTCATTTTTGCTGCCTTGCCGATAAACAGGATAGGACCTGTTGGTCTGCCTGTAGGCGAACCGTTTTCTGGTTCCAGCGTAATTTCAAACAACTGATTGGCCTGCATAGGTGGCAATTTATCCAAAGCCAATGTAACGGTTTTGCCTGGCTCGACCAAACCTAGAGAAACCGGTTTGTCCCAGCCCTCGCCCTTGGTCCAGAACTGCAAGGATTTTTGACCAGGTACGGTGTCCTTACGCAATGGCGTCAAGGTCAATTGTTTATCCGCGCTGGTTTGCACTATCCAGCCCGGCGTACGTTCTTGCGGCTCAACCAGCACCACCATAAAGTTCGGTCCCAATGCAGGTGTCGTTGGCCGCACCAGCATTACGGCGACCAGCACTGCAGCCGCAGCAAAACCACTCGCCGCCAGTCCACGCCAGAAGCGCAGATCATTCCACCACGCGGCCCAACTAGATTGCGCCGTTGCTGATTGGCGACGCAAATCTTTTACGATACGCGGCCATAATTGCGATGAGGGTTCCTCTTCTTCTACCAGCGAAACCAACGGTAAAAAACGGCGCTCCCACTCGTCAACAATATTCCGTAATAGTGGCTCACTCTGCATACGTTGCGCGACTTGCTGACGTTGCGCTGCAGGCAGTGTGCCCAGCACATACTCGCCTGCCAGTTGCTGCAGTTCGTCAAATGACTCATTCATCCCATGCACTCCCGCAATGCGGCCAAACCACGTTTGACCCACGCCTTCACTGATCCCAGAGGCGCATTCAGGCGTTGCGCAATTTCACTATGACTGCAGCCATCAACATAGGCGCACAAAATACTGTTGCGCTTGGCGCCGTCGAGATGGGACAGACAATCCTGCAATTGTCCCAGGCTGGCATTCAATTCAAATTGATCAACGATCAATTCCTCATTCTGTTGCTGCATGTTGTCGATGGCTTCTTCGTCCGCATACACTTCGCGATCACGATCCCGCAACATGTTCAGTGCCTGATGCCGCACCACGCTGTAGATCCAGCCTCGACCTTCACCACGAGTGGCATCGAAACTGGCAGCTTTATTCCAAATACTGACGAAGGCATCGTGTACTACGTCTTCGGCCAAATGCCGTTCACGCACGATGCGCAAAGCCACACCAAGCAGACGCTTGCTGTCTTGCAGATAAATGCGCTTCAACGCATGTTCGTCGCCCAAGGCGCAATCATGCAAGGCAGCGTTGTAATCAAAGGAGTCTGAGTCGGCAGGCAAAATAGTCTGTCTTTAAAAAATTGGAATGAGTGATACCGATTTATTTCCAATTAATTATATAGGACGCAATCTGCCTGCCAATGTCTTCCTCGCGCTTAATTAAACTTAATCATTAAACTTGATAACTAAGCTTGGTAATTAAGCTCAAGCAGCTTTCCAGAAAATGTAATCAGCTTGGTATTTAACGATTTCCTTGGTGCCGACATTACCCGCACCGCAAGCTGTCGCTGGCGCTACGCCGCCTTTAGTCGCTACGCGCTGGATGTATGTCACACCTGTCATTGCGCCGCTACCGGTTGCTGGATTTGCTTTGACTAACTGGAATGGAATGTTGCCCGCACCAGCTGGAGCGACTGCCAACTGAGTAGCCGTAACTTTCGAGCCGTCATTGCTTGCCCATGTTGCTGGTGGGCCGAAATATTTACCGATTGCTTTGCCGCTACGATCCGACAACACTGCGTCAGGACCAACGAAAACCCATTCAAACTGGCCAGCCATATCTTTTTTAACGCGGCATTCATAAGTGATATCGCCTGCACCAACAGTTTGCAGTGAGACAGTATTACCAGCTGGAACTTGCACAGTTGGTGGCAACGCATCTTGCGAATACATAGGAGTGGTCGAACATGCTGACAACAAAACAGCAGCGGAAGCGAGCGCAACGGCGGAGAGAGTGATTTGCATGATGTTTTCCTTGGTAGTTAAAAAAAGTGATCAGCTGGAGTATCCGGATATCGGAAATTTATGCGCTGATACTAGTACTACCCACCAGATGCGGATTTGGATGCAGTCGATTCAAAATAAATTTAATTATTTTGATTTAGGTGGTTTGCCAGGAAAAGTCAGCGGAAATACTGGTTTAAGGCGGCTTAAGGATTGTCGCAGGGAGATTTGGATTCGTCCCTACATCTATAAAGAGGCCGAATCCAGCGGGCACGCAGTATACTTCGCCCTTTTACGGCAATCGCCTCACCGCTAAGGATGTTCCATGAGCGCTTTACCTGCATGCTCCAAATGTAATTCCGAATATACCTACGAAGATAACGGCATGTACATCTGCCCGGAATGTGCGCACGAATGGCCAGTTCAGCAAGCCGCAGAATCTGCGGAAGAAGGCAACAAGGTGTATCGCGATTCCGCTGGCACTGTGCTGCAGGATGGCGATACCGTCACCGTGATCAAGGATCTGAAATTGAAAGGATCTGGCGGCACCATCAAGGTCGGCACCAAGGTCAAGAATATCCGCCTGGTCGATAGCGATCACGACATCGACTGCAAGATCGACGGTTTCGGTGCGATGAGTCTGAAAACGGAATTCGTCAAAAAGGTTTGAACCTGCGATCGTAAGCTTCGTCTATCAAATCTTAGTAACGATATAAAATTCTACGCATACCAACTGATCGCAAGCCCATGTTGCCAGCGCCTATTTTCTCTGCAAATGTTGCACTACGCACCGAGTGCCCGCCCGGTACTTGCGTCTGCGATAGAGAAAGTTTGCTGAATGATCCAGCCGGCGATGTGCGCATCCTGCAGTTGACCAAGATGGAAGAGAAGAAGCTGATTCTGCGTATAGAAAGTATTTCTTCCTATGCCGATTTGCAGCACATGATCGAACGCATGTACGCGCAGTTAGGTATTGTTTTACAAATCGCACCAGGCTTGAATGAAGTGCGCACCGTACGCGGCTTGAATATCGAACTGCTGGAGCGGCCGGGTCTCTGCAAAAAAATCCGGCAAACGATTCCAGCGGCGATACGTAAATGTCTGGATAGAAATCCGGAAATCGTCTACGCGATTCTGGATGCGCACGATCTGTTTGGCGGAAAATGAAGCTGCTGCGCGAACGCCAGCATCCGGGTCAGACAGCAGCACCCGCAATTGTGATTACACGAAGCTGAAAAATGTCCCGCTCTTGCGTAAGCGCAGCGGGACATTTTCAAAGAAGTTTTACCTCAAGCGTGCGCTACGCTCAAATAACTGCCAGCTTCATGCTGCAGACACCTTCAATCATGCCTTCAAGTTGATCACCCCTGTTGATTGCACCAACACCGGCTGGTGTGCCAGTCATGATCAGATCACCCGGTTTGAGTTCAAAGAAAGTCGACAGTATGGAAATTTGTTCTGCAACTTTCCAGATCATTTGATCCAGATCGCCCTTTTGCCTGATCTCGCCATTGACCTTGAACCAGATGCCACCTTTGTGCGGATGCCCTATCTCCGCAACCGGTATCAACGCCGAACAAGGTGCCGATTGTTCAAACGCCTTGCCAACTTCCCATGGTCTGCCCATTTTCTTGGCCACACCCTGCAGGTCGCGTCGGGTCATATCGAGTCCAACGCCGTAGCCGAAGATATGCTCGAGCGCATTTTCAACCGTGATGTTCTTGCCACCTTTGTCGAGTGCCACTACCAATTCAAATTCAAAATGCACATCCGATGTTTCCGGCGGATATGGAAAATCTTGATCGACAATAATGTTGTCCGGATTCTTTTGAAAGAAAAACGGCGCTTCCTTGTCAGGATCGTGCCCCATTTCTATAGTGTGCGCTGCATAATTACGGCCTATGCAATAAATACGATGCACAGGAAAAAGTTTGTCGCTTCCTCGTATAGGCAAAACAGGAATGCTTTGCGGCGCTATAACGTAAGCCTGATCTTGCACTGCCAATTTTTCGGTACCCATTGAGAATCCCTCCAGAAAATATAAATTCGATTTAAAAATAATGCCTGTATTTCATCCACTGGACCGCGCCCGGCAGATGCCATTCCTTACATTCGTACTATCATCGCGTCGCCAAAAGCCGAACACGATATTTCATTTGCATCTTCCATCTGGCAGGCGAAATCATAGGTAACCTGCTTGTCGCTTATCGCAGCTTCAATTCCCTTTATGATCAGATCAGCTGCCTCGAACCAACCGAGGTAACGCAACATCATTTCAGCAGATAGAATTTCCGACCCAGGATTGAGCTTGTCTTGTCCTGCGTATTTTTGCGCGGTGCCGTGGGTAGCTTCGAAACAAGCGTAACGATCAGATATGTTTGCACCTGGCGCGATACCAATACCGCCTACCTGGGCTGCCAGCGCATCGGAAATATAATCGCCATTCAGATTAGTCGTGGCGATCACGTCGTACTCTTCCGGGCGCAAAAGTATCTCTTGCAGGAAAGCGTCGGCAATCACATCCTTGACCACGACTTCGCGACCTGTTTTGGGATTCTTGAATGTGCACCATGGACCGCTACCTACCAGTTCAGCGCCGAATTCTTTTTTCGCAATCTCATAAGCCCAGTCGCGAAAACCGCCTTCTGTAAACTTTTGGATATTGCCTTTATGGACAATGGTCAACGATTTGCGATCGTGATCAATCACATATTTAAAAGCCGCCCGTATCAAACGCTGTGTACCTTCGATGGAAATCGGCTTGATCCCTATACTGGAGGTTTCAGGAAAGCGGATCTTGGTAACACCCAGTTCTGTCGATAAAAACTTGATTAATTTTTTTGCTTCCGCCGATTCGGCGGCCCATTCAATGCCAGCATAAATATCCTCGGTATTTTCACGGAAGATAACCATGTCCACTTTCTCTGGATGCTTCAAAGGCGAAGGCACACCTTTGAAATAACGCACCGGACGTATGCATTGATAAAGATCTAGTTGCTGACGCAAGGTCACATTCAGTGAGCGCATGCCCCCACCTACAGGGGTCGTCATGGGTCCCTTGATGGAGACCACATATTCTTTCAAAGCATCAAGCGTTTCAGTTGGAAACCATTGATCCGGACCATACACACGAGTTGCCTTCTCGCCGGCATATACCTCCATCCAGTGAATTTTTTTCTTGCCGCCATAAGCTTTTTGCACGGCCGCATCGACTACCTTGATCATGACAGGGGTAATGTCGGTACCGATTCCATCTCCCTCTATGAACGGAATGATGGGATTGTCAGGCGTAGGCTGACCGAGAATGATTTTTTGCCCTTCAGCTGGAACCTTGATTCTGACTACACTCACACGTCACTCCTTGAATTGAATTTGGATGGAACAATAATCTAAGCACCTGCTATTCGATTCCAGCACTGGAAAATGCTGCCTTGCCGCTTGGTGTAGTTATCTGCTTCAACACTGCATCAACGGCTTCCGTTTTAGCGCTGCTCGTCATGCGAACAGCTTCATACTGTGTCCAGTTTTGCAGGTTGGCCGGCAACTGACCCACCATTTTCAAGCCCTTTCCTTCGAACCTGCGGATCTCGGTTATCGCACCAAAACCAATTTCGATACCGAGGCCGTTGATGATATGTTCAAGCACCATCTCGCCATTTGCATAGCGCTGCGTTCTGCCCTTTAGTTGTTCGGCTAGTCCCATTTTTTCAAAGAGCTTGTCCATATACAGCCCCGTTGATGCCTGGTTATAGACCACCCGATCGGCGGCTAATACGGCCTGTTCCAATTTTTTAGGCGTTGATATATCAGGTGCAGCAAGCTCATCGCGCACAGTCACTCCAACACCGACACGTCCCACAGCAACCCGCGTTTCGCTGACGATTTTCCCCTCAAGAGCAACGCGTTCCATCACCGCTGGGGGCGAAACAAGGATGTCGAACAATTCGCCGTCAGCAAGTCGTTTCGCTATCTGCGGCGCGGTGTTGAATTGTATTTTCAGTTCATGTCCGGTTTCCAACTTGATATGGTGTGCAAATTTCTCCATACCTGTTTCAACAGCCCCCGCGCTTAATACAGTGATTTCCATCGCATGTAAATTTCCACAAATTAGTCCAGCAATTAACAGCAGTATCTTGCGACATTCCATGCGCAATTTACCTGTCGATACTTTTAGGTCTTTATGTCTGATTTCAAACAAAATTGCCCCCACTTACTTCGCACTTTTCAACCGAAAGTTGGTTCGGCATCTACATGCTGAACCAACACCTCAATTTTTAAAACGTGTGTCTAATACCCAAAGCTATCTGACTCAAGTCTTGACCGGTTGTTGGCACTACCGCTTGTCCAGCATTGCTGTAACTAGCAGATTTTCCATTTTGCATATCCGAAAAAAGCGCGAACAAAGCGGTACGTTTGGATAATGCGTAAGCCCCCCCCAGGGAAAGCATGGAGCCTTCCAGCCCATCAGTACTACAGGCAACGCCACCCACCAACGAACATGACCCTGCACTGGCTCGTCCATAAGTTCCGATCAAAGTCCATGCACCCATCGTATGTTCAACGCCCATCAACCAGTTATTTTGCTTATAGCTCTCGAACTTTCCTGCTGTACCACCTGATTCGCCAAGTTTAGTCATTGAAAAACTTGCTTCCATTCGGGTTGCACTGGTCAGTTGGTATAACGCTGACACACGTGTTGACGTGTCTTTTGAGTCGGTGCCTGCAACCGCAACAAAAGCGGCTCCTGTACCACCACCGGCCGTGATGTTACGTAACGCCAGCGGCACGTTGCGTGAACCACCGTAGAACTTGTTGTGCTGCTCGTGTGCGACGGCCAGATAAAGTGGGCCCGCGCTATAAGAAACGCCGGTTGATATATTGCTCCCCTTCTTGAAGTCACCAGCTACCTCACCAAAGGAATACCCCGCATACGCTGTAAAGCCACCAAAACTAGGCGACTGGTAATCAATCGTATTGGATGGCCGCTCATGAAAGCGATGCGCACTAGTCGCTCCAAAACCGCGCTGCGCGAGAATATTACTGGCAGATACAAAGTTGCCGCTTTGAAGCCCCATGAAACCCATGGTATCGGTGATGTTCTTATAGACAGTATCAATGCGCCCCATGCGAACTCGCCCGAAATCGCCTTGCAAACCCAAAAAGGTATTGCGATTGAAAAAGAAACCAACACTGGAAAGAGAGCCGTCATCAACACCAAACGCACCTTCTAGCTGAAATATCGCCTTCATGTTGTTACCGAGATCTTCTGTTCCGCGAAATCCGATATATGAATTTGAAGACTCCATCACTGCGCCAGAAACTCCCGCTACTGTTGTACCAACCGGAGAAACCAACGTACTCACTGCGGTACCTGCAGCGGTTCCTGTACTGGTTCTGTAGTTTGTCATTTGCGGGTAGAGCTTGCCATACACCGTTACGGTCGCTTGCGCCTGCGCTCCTCCTGCCAAACAGCATGCGATGCCTACCGCCGCGGCCATCATTTTTCTTCTAATTAAATACATTTCCTGCCTCCTCAAGATGTCTATATCGGTAACGGACTGTATTGGCGGAGGCCTCATCCTTAGATAAGGTCGGCACTGTCTCAAGGTGCCCTCCGTGTCTGTCATGCAGACTCAAATTCACTCCGTCTCTTAGGTTCGACTTCGCACAGCGTCTGCGTCCAAACACCGCCAAGGCATCTTAGTTCTTTGAATTAGCAAAGTCAACTATATGAATTAAATGATTTGTATAATATGCGTTAACTAGATAAATAATTTAAAATGTCGCTGCAGCCCTAATGTGCAGACTGAGGTTTTTTGCATTCAGGTAAGCGCAGCGGGGAGGAATTTAAGGCAGTAGCTAAAGGGAAGAACCTTCTGAACTTGTGATAAATGTAGATATGATGCGTTTGATGGATTATTATTTTTATCGTCACATCTTCGGTCCACGCCCATTATCAGTATGCAAGTCGCCGGCGAATTTGCGGTGCAATAAACCCATGCATGGATTACATCGGGCTGCTGTTTAAAAAAGTGTCATTAAAATAAATCATCATGGATAGAAAATTATGAGCAATTCTGGCTATTCAGCTACGTCAGTCGGCTTGACCTTGTATAAAGAAGTAAAACGCCAAGTGCTGGAAGCGCTGGCAGCAAAAGAATGGGAGCCGGGCGATGTCATTCCTCCGGAAAAACAACTTTGCATCCGCTTTGGCGTATCTGTCGGCACACTACGCAAGGCCATCGATGAACTGGTCGCAGAAAATATATTGATTCGCCACCAAGGTCGCGGTACTTTCGTTGCGCTACACAATCGCGGCTCGCATCTATATCGTTTCTTTAATGTCGTCAGACACGATTCGAAAAAGTTCTATCCAACGCTGGCTTTGAAATTATTTGAGAAAAAGAAAGCCGACAAGACCTGCAGTGAAAAACTGGGTATAGAACGTAATAGCGTCATCTTCAGATTTACCAATCTGCGCAGCCTGGATGAAAAACCGGTACTGGTTGATCGCATTTCATTACCGGAGTCTCTTTTCGCTGGCCTGACAGAAGCACAGGTACGCGATAGGCCCAGTACTTTGTACAATCTCTATCAGTCTGAATACGGTTTGAATATCATACGTATCGAAGAACGGGTACGCGCATCGCTGGCCGATGCAGAATTAAGCAAGCTGCTAGATGTTGATGTCGGTGCGCCCCTATTACAGATACACAGAGTCGCATTCTCGTATAACGATCAGCCTGTCGAATACCGCGTTTCGTACGTCAATACTGAAAACTACGAATACGTGCCTTCGGCGCCTTGATGCAGTTATGCGGCTCTGCTCCGTCAGCAGCCGCCGCTACAATTAACAATCATCACTTTCAGAAATAGATGCAGCCCTGTATCATAAAAAGGGCTGCATCTATTTTCAAGCACAGACTTTAAAATCAGCAGTTGGTATTAAGGTCTATTCTGTCAGGCATCGTCAAAAAACTTTGTATTGCATGATAAAAGCGGTGGCGATTCACACCCAAAGGTGCCGTATGGGCCAAGCCGGATATTTTTACCAATTGTTTGTCCGGATTCGGCAAGCATGAGAAGAAATTAATCACATCTTCTTCGGTTGCAATACCATCGTGCTCTGCTCTTATGATCAGTACTGGGCAGGTTATTTTGTCCGGATCGATCAAGGGAAGTTTGGTCACCATATCCAGATAAGTACCAGTTGGCACCGTATCTCCATACTTGAGCTCTTCTTCTGCAACCACGTCGCCTATCATCGCTTCGGAGGAACCGACATGATCGCGGGTGAATACGGTGCGATAAAAAGCGACGTCGATCTTGCGCACATTGCTGTTCTCGATCAGAGGCAATAATTTTGCACGCTGTATCAAGGTAGGCGCATCTTTTCCAGTCCATACAAAAGCATCAAGCATCAGTTTGCTGACGTGTTCAGGATAAACGTTGGTAAATTTTGCAGCACGCAAGGCGCCGGAAGACTGCCCAAAGAAAGCAGCTTCAGTCTGTCCGGTTACTTCAGTAATGACCCCCATAGCCGCCTTAAGATCTTCGACGCCGCTCGCCACATCCGAGAAACCGGAGGTGCGGTCAGAATGACCATAGCCTTCATGATCCATGGTCCAGACTTCATAACCGAGCGCGACAAAATTATCCATGAACGAATAACCGCTACGACCCGGCACATGCAGATCGAACATGGTTTTTCCGGAATAGGACGAGCCGTGCACCAAAAACAAGAGTGGACGTTGCTCATCACGGGCGCCTAAATACTTGCGATACACCCACAGTTTTACGCCGTTCTTGGTAGTCCAGAACTCTTCTGCGTGAATCGATGTTTCATTAGTCATTTTTTCTCCAATTGATACTTATCATTTGTTCGATGGATGCCCTTGCATCCATCACACCTTATGCCGCAGCCTGATCTTCCGAACTTTGCAGTTTTTTCAATCGAGGCATAATAAAAGGCATCGCTACCGATAGCAGGGCCATGATTGCCAATGTGATCGTGATGCCGCTACCGACAAAAATACCCAGGCTGCCATCTGAAATCGTCATCGCCTGACGGAACGACTGCTCCATGATTCCCGCGAGAACCAGTGACAGCACCAGCGGCGCAACCGGAATATCCACTTTTTCAAACAGGTAGCCCAATACGCCGAATCCAAGTACTAAATAGAGTTCAACCATGCTGGCATTGACCGAATAAGTACCAACCACTGAGATCGCTACGATCAACGGGTACAACATGCCGCTTGGTATATACAAGAGCCGTACAAACAAGCCTATCAACGGCAGGTTCAAAACCAGCAGCATGATGTTGCCAATGTACATACTGTCGATCAAGCCCCATACCAAATCAGGTCGGTTCTGGAACAATAAAGGTCCAGGCTGTATCCCATGCATGATGAAAGCTCCCATCATGACGGCCGTTGCACCACCGCCTGGCACGCCCAACGTGAGCAAGGGAACCATCGCACCTGCGGTATCTGAATTGTTTGCAGACTCAGGACCCGCAACACCTTCAATCGCACCCTTGCCAAATTCCTCCGGATGTTTTGACAAACGTTTTTCCGTTGAATACGAAAGCATCGATGCGATCGTGCCTCCAGCTCCTGGCAGGATGCCAACCAAAAACCCGATAATGCCGCCCCGCCAAATCGGACCAATCGAACGCTT
The DNA here is from genome assembly GCF_030655415.1 of Herminiimonas sp. Next base: position 80,957 of record NZ_JAURVN010000010.1, read on the forward strand.
CCATTCTTCTCTCGTCAACCAGAGTTTGCCGCTGATACGCATAGCTTTCGGAGCCGTACCTTTATAAAGCTGCTCCATGCCGCGCAATACTTCCGACACAGCAAACATGCCGACTACCACGACGATGAAACCAATGCCGTCCATCAGCTCCGGAATGCCGCCGGTAAAACGTTGCTGTCCACTTTGCAAATCAATCCCGACGGTGGCGATCACCAACCCCAGCACCGTAGACAGCATCCCCTTGGCTAATGATTTCCCGGCAAGAGACGCAACTGCAGTCAAGGCAAAAATCATCAGATTAAAATATTCCGCAGGACCGAATTTAAGAGCAATAGCAGCCAATGGCAGAGCGAATATCGTCAGAGCAACAACGCCTATCGTGCCTGCGATGAAAGAGCCTATTGCAGAAACTGCCAATGCGGCCCCTCCTCGCCCTTTCCTTGCCATCTCATAACCTTCGATCGATGTCATGACCGATGAGGCCTCACCCGGAGTGCGCAACAAAATCGAGGTGGTGGAGCCGCCGTATTTGGTACCGTAATAAATCCCGGCCATCATGATGAGGCCAGACGTTGGATCCATGCCGAAAGTCGCAGGAATCAAAATGGCGATACTGGCTGCAGGACCAATGCCGGGAAGAATTCCGACGATGGTGCCGATGAAGACGCCGAGGAAGGTGTACCAAAGATTCATCGGCTGCAGGCAAACCGAGAAGCCGTTAAGAATATGACCTAGTGTTTCCATTGATAGTCCCTATCTCAGAATGGCAATAAGCCAGGAGCAAGCGGCGCATCGAACAATTTGGCAAACGCGATGTAGCTGCCGAAACTGAATAAGGTGCTGGTCAGTACATTCGCTAACCATTTGTCCTTATTGAAATACGCCATCAGGACTGTCAAATAAATCGTCGTCGCAATCGCATAGCCGAGCCACTCAAAAACTGACAAATACAAAGCAGTCCAGACCACAACGACCGCGACCAATACGTATTGGCCTTTGTCTACGGGAGGGCTTACTTCTTCAAGTGGCAACTTTGCTTTAGCTGCGACCCGCATTTCCCACCAAAGCAACCCTGCCGTGATAAGCAATGCGACTCCGAGCACTCGAGGAATTGCCTTGGCGCCCATAGGATCGCCAATCTGCAGTGTCGGTATCTGCTCGATTGCGTAAAAATAAATACCAGCCAGCAGTAGCGTGCATACAAAAATGATTCGATCAGCTTTCATACAATCCACCTTTCGTGTGATTTGGTACGACAAGCCGTTCCTTCACATCGATATCAGAAGATGCAAAAAAACATAGATTAGAAAAGGTGGACGCAATCATTAGTTCTTTGCCTCCTACTTGACCAGACCAAGATCGGTCAATGCTGACTTCATGATTGCGTACTCTTCAGCCAGATCTTTATTGAATTCCTCACCGACGATGAAGTTGTCACCCCAATAATTGAATTTCAAATCTTCTTTCCATTCTGCTGATGCATACACCTTGCTTAAAACGTCTTGCCAGGTTTTGACCTGCGCCGCTGTCATGCCTTTAGGGCCCATGAATGCACGCCAGTTACTCCACACCAGATCAACGCCCTGCTCTTTCCAAGTAGGAACATCAGCGAATACACCGCCCATGCGCTGATTTCCCGCAACCGCCACAACACGAAGTTTTCCACTTTCAACCAAGCCGCTGACATTTCCGGCTGCTGTCGTTACGAGATCGATATGCCCACCCATCAAAGTGGTTATTGCATCGGAAGCACCTTTGAAAGCAATCACTTTTAGTTCTTTAGGATCACCGCCTATTTTCTTCATCAACAGCCCTGCTGCGATGTGATTGTGACTGCCCAACGTTGTCGCAAAACCGATCGATACGGATTTCGGATTTTTCTTCAGACGATCAATCAAATCCTTACCAGTTTTTATCGGTGAATCTGCGTTGACGACATACACAACGTAATCGTTGATCATCGAAGCAATGGGTGTGAAGTCGGTATAGGTCTGAGCACTGTTGCCGGTAATGTGATTCGCCAGAAGCGTCGGGGTGGTAATCATCAGGTAATGCGGGTCACCGGCATGCTGCGTCATGTAATTGAGCTGGATATTGCCGCCACCGCCAGTCTTGTTAACCACCGTCATCGTGCTCTTGATCATTTTTTTCCCGGCAACGATGCGTTCCACCGAGCGCGCAGTTTTGTCGTTACTGCCGCCTGGAGCGGAGTACACAACCAGTTCCACATTTTTTTGCGGTGCCCAGGTTTGCGCCACTGCGGATACGCCAGTCAATGCCAGCAGCAAACCACCTAGCATGTGCGCGGGCTTGAAATTATTAAAGTTCATATCGTCTCCTTTATCTTGCTTCTAGTTTTGAAACGTCTTACCAGTACCCCGGTTTGGACGTTCTTTCTATTTGTATCAAACCCCTGTCTCTAAGGGCAGATATCGAACTCCTTTAAGCCTAAATTTGCTACGCCAAGATCAAGCACCAGCATTCATCGATACCGCCAAAGTGAACAGTGCGCGAAGTCATAATAAAGTCGGATCATTTCAAAGTCAACTATATGACATGAATGAGTTATATATATTTACTTTTAGACAATAGTGCGGGGAAAACGTGTTGCAAGGTATAGCTTGATGGGAAATAGCAGGACTTGCTGCCGAAAGCTAGGGTCAAAAAATTCACACTGAAGGCATACGTTGAAATGCGGCTCTTCTAGCGCATGGCACAAGATCCGCAGAAAGCACGAAATATGAACGAAAAAAAGCCCCGCATGCGGGGCTTTTTCAAGACTTACAACTTGTTTTCTACAGCTTATTTTGCTGTCATCAACGCGACGGTGGTATCCAGCATCCGGTTCGAGAAACCCCATTCATTGTCGTACCACGACGAGACTTTCACCAAACGGCCTGACACTTTGGTCAAGGTCGAATCGAAGTTGCTAGATGCAGGATTGTGGTTGAAATCGACAGATACCAAAGGCTCGGTTTGGTAAGTCAAAATACCTTTCATCGCGCCTTCTGAAGCTTCCTTCATGATGGCGTTGATTTCTTCTACCGTGGTATCGCGCTCAGCGATGAATGACAGATCGACGATCGATACATTGATCGTTGGAACACGGATCGCGTAACCATCCAGCTTGCCGTTCAATTCTGGCAAGACCAAACCGACAGCTACTGCGGCACCGGTTTTGGTCGGGATCATCGATTGCGTTGCCGAACGTGCGCGGCGCAGATCTTCGTGCATCACGTCTGTCAGCACTTGATCGTTGGTGTAAGAATGAACCGTGGTCATCAAGCCATTGACCAAACCGATTTGGTCATTCAATGGTTTGACCAATGGTGCGAGGCAGTTGGTGGTGCACGATGCGTTTGAAATAACGGTATCGGTTGATTTCAATACGCCGTGGTTCACGCCGAAGACAATGGTTGCGTCGACGTCTTTGCCACCCGGTGCGGAGATGATGACTTTTTTAGCGCCACCTTTGATGTGCGCCGATGCTTTTTCTTTTGTCGTGAAGAAGCCTGTGCATTCCAGCACGACGTCGACATTCAACTCGCCCCAGCCGATTTGCGCTGGATCGCGTTGCGCGAATACGCGAATCTTGTCGCCGTTGACGATCATGTAATCGCCATCGACTTCTACGGTGCCAGGGAACTTGCCATGTGTCGTGTCGTAACGGGTCAAATGGGCATTCGATTGAGCGTTGCCCAGATCGTTGATCGCAACGATTTGAATGTCATTTTTTTTACCGCCTTCGTAATGCGCGCGAAGGATGTTGCGGCCGATGCGGCCGTAGCCGTTAATTGCGACACGAATGGTCATCTTTTTCTCCAGAAAAATTCAAACAAAATAGAAATTATTCAGCGCATGCCTGCCGCAAAGCGGTCAGGTCACGCCAGCCGTAACCGGTTTCCATCAAATCAAGCCCGTCCCATGTGAACGGCTGTTCAATCAAAAGTTCAGCACCCATTTGTTCGTAGAACTGACGCGCCGCCTGATTGCCGGCAATTACCCACACCAGCAAACCGGTCGCGCCCTGCAATTGCAATGTGCTCGCAATCATCGACAACAGGCGACGGCCAACACCACCGCGTTGTGCAATCGGCTTCAGATAAATTGCGGTCAGCTCTGCATTCAAATCAAACTTCTCCGGCATCAGCAACATGCCGGCAGCAAAACCAACCAGTTCTGTGCCAGCTTCCGCAACGAACACGGCGATCGTTGGCAAGTCAGCGTTCAGCACCTGCAACCACATCTCGGTGCTTTCGTCTGCGCGCATGCCATCCAGATAAGCATCCGGCATGACGCCGCGATTAGTTGTGCGCCAGCTATCGACGCGCAAGTCGGCGATCGCTGCTGCATCGGCTGCCGTCGCGCGGCGGAAAGTGATTTCGGTCACGCCAGTGTTTTCTTCACAGCGGCGACAACGTTTTCAACAGTGAAGCCAAAGTGTTTGAACAACACGCCGGCCGGTGCCGATTCGCCAAAGGTATCGATACCGATCACGCCGCCTTCGAGGCCGACGTACTTGTACCAGAACGAAGTCACGCCGGCTTCAATCGCGACGCGTGGCACGCCTTTGGTCAACACGCTGGCTTTGTATGCGTCATCCTGGCGATCATAAACGTCGGTCGACGGCATCGACACGATGCGCACTGCGACGCCATGTTTTTCCAGCTCGTCTGCGGATTTGACTGCGAGTTCGATTTCCGAACCGGTTGCGATCAAGATGGCTTGTGCATTCGCAACGTCACGTAATACATAACCACCGCGTTTGATGTTTGCGATTTGTTCTGCTGTGCGTTCCTGGAATGGCAAATTCTGACGCGAGAAAATCAAGGTCGATGGACCGTTGTGACGTTTGACTGATTGTTCCCACGCGATTGCCGATTCAACGGTATCGCATGGACGCCAGTTATCCAGATTAGGGATCAGGCGCAAGCTCGATACGTGCTCAACCGATTGATGGGTTGGGCCGTCTTCGCCGAGGCCGATCGAATCGTGTGTGAAGACGAACAGCGAACGCAGCTTCATCAATGCAGCCATACGCAATGCGTTGCGGCTGTAATCGGAGAAGGTCAGGAAGGTTGCGCCGAACGGGATATAACCGCCATGCAAGGCGATCCCGTTCATGATCGCGCTCATGCCGAATTCGCGTACACCGTAGTTGATGTGATTGCCGGCTTGATCGCCGCGCACTGCAACGCATTCTTTCCAGTTGGTCAGGTTCGAGCCGGTCAAATCAGCCGAGCCGCCGAGGAATTCAGGCAAGCCTGGTGCGTAAGCTTGAATCGCGTTCTGGCTGGCTTTGCGGGTGGCGATGGTTTCTTTTTTCTCGACGCAGGTTGCGATGTAATCGCTGACGACTTTATCGAAATCGCCAGGCAATTCGCCTGTCATGCGGCGTGTCAGTTCTGACGCTTCTTTCGGGAATTTTGCGGCGTAGGCGCTCAACAATGCATCCCACTCGCCTTGCGATTTGCTACCTTTGAGTTTGGCATCCCATGCTGTGTAAACGTCGGCAGGAATATCGAACGGCGCGCTGGTCCAGCCCAATGATTCACGCGATGCTGCGATTTCCTTGTCGCCCAACGCGGCGCCGTGGACGTTATGCGTACCAGCCATATTCGGCGAGCCTTTACCGATAACGGTGCGGCAGCAGATCAATGTTGGTTTGTCTGATGCCTTGGCTTGCGTGATCGCTGCGTCGACTGCACTGACGTCATGACCGTCCACCGCGCGAATCACATTCCAGCCATACGATTCAAAACGCTTAGGCGTATCGTCGGTGAACCAGCCTTCAACGTGGCCGTCGATCGAGATACCGTTATCGTCATACAGCGCGATCAGTTTCGACAGCTTAAGTGTGCCAGCCAACGAACATGCTTCGTGCGAAATGCCTTCCATCAGGCAACCGTCGCCGAGGAAAACATACGTGTGGTGATCGACCACATTGAAATCTGGCTTGTTAAATTCAGCCGCCAACAATTTTTCAGCCAGCGCCATGCCGACTGCATTGGTGATGCCCTGGCCCAATGGGCCGGTGGTGGTTTCGATACCTGGTGTGACATCCACTTCAGGATGACCTGGCGTTTTCGAATGCATTTGGCGGAAGTTACGCAGCTCATCCATCGACAGGTCGTAACCGGTCAGGTGCAACAATGCGTAATGCAACATCGAGCCATGACCGTTCGACAGGACAAAACGATCGCGATTAATCCATTTAGGATTGGCTGGATTGTGCGAATAATGATTCGCCCACAAAGCGACGGCGATTTCCGCCATCCCCATCGGCATGCCGGGGTGACCGGAATTGGCCTTTTGTACTGCGTCCATTGCCAGCGCACGGATTGCGTTGGCCATTTTGGTAGTCGGGAGCGTGGAAGTCATGTGATTTTGAGTGATGGCGAGTCAAATAAGAAATAGAATTAATGCAGAATTAGCAAAATCTAATGCACTACTAATTAACTGTACAAACGCAGTACTAAGGAGCTTTGCATGCAGCAAAAACGTCTTTGCTGCGAAGCCGCATATTTTACCAGAGTGACGCCGCCCAGACTAAAATCGAATGCTGGAAATTCCTTTTAATTATTACAAGCAGCGTCCTGATCGGCGGAAGTATCATGCCGAATCGACAACAACGGATCACAAATGCCTCGTTTTTATTGCCCGCAAGCGCTTGCGCTCGGCACCATCGTTACCCTGCCCGATCACGTCGCCCATCACGTTCAGGTCATACGCCTGGCAACCGGCGACCGCATCACCCTGTTTAATGGCGAAGGCGGCGAATACACCGCCACCATCAGCACCATAGAAAAAAAACGCGTCACCGCCGAAGTCAAACTGTTCGAGCCGCGCGAAGTGGAACTTCCCTACACGATTACGCTAGCGCAAGCGCTGCCGGAAGCCTCCAAGATGGATTGGATAATTGAAAAAGCGGTTGAGCTGGGCGTGCACGCAGTCCAGCCACTCGCCTCTCAACGCTGTGTCGTCCGTCTTTCCGCCGAACGTGCCACCAAAAAACTGCAGCACTGGCAAGGCATCGTCATCGCAGCCTCCGAACAAAGCGGCCGTAATCGTTTAACAAGCTTGGCTGAACCGGTCGATTTCAATCAATGGACACAGCAACAGGATCTACACGTACGCATCATGCTCAGCCCTCGCGCAGAACAATCTCTTTCCGATTGGGCGCGTCATCATCCGCCGCAATCGGTCGCGCTGATGATAGGACCGGAAGGTGGCTTCACAGATAAAGAAGAAAATCTGGCGATTGCGCAGGGAGCGCTGATGCTTTCCATGGGGCCACGTGTGCTGCGCACCGAGACCGCGGGCCTTGCTGCGGTTGCGGCCTTGAATGCGGTTTGGGGTGCGATGTAAATTAAATTTTTTAAAATATCACCAGGGAGAGAAAATGAAAAAATTATTGTTAACACTTATTTTTATCCTCGCAGGATGTGCGAGTACGGAATTCAAACCCTTTGAAGCCAAAAACAATGCTTTTGAAGGCACTGGCGGAACCAAGTTAGTGGTCGAAGGAATTGATGTTTGGGAAAATGGCGATCCACCTAGAAAATACAAAATTATCGGGATAATTGAAGATGAGCGCGCAGCCGCAGTTATCCCAAAATCAATGTTGATCAGTGATATAGCTAAAAAAGCAAAGGATTCTGGCGGCGACGCCATCATAAAGATAGATTCAAATTCACAAATCACCGGCTTTATATCGAATGCTTATGCGTCCGGTAATGTCTATGGCAATAACGCAAATACCTCCAGCTTTGGCGCAACTTCGGCAGTTCGCCGTATCAATAGTCGATTCGCCGTAATCAAATATATACAGTAAGCTCAAAATTATGTGGGGCCCTCTACCCTAGTCTGGATGGGAAAACCTTTGAAAGCATTTATAATTCAAGGTTTTGCGACGGCTTTACCCGTCAACTCCAGTCTATTCAATGAAGGTATTTCGCGGACTTCCCAATGCTGCTTCCCGTGCGCCGTGCGCGCTGGCGATCGGCAACTTCGACGGTGTACATCGTGGCCATCAGGCCTTGTTGGCGCGCCTGCGCGAAGTCGCGTCAAAAATGGAGCTTGAATCCGCAGTCATGACGTTCGAGCCGCACCCGCGTGAATTCTTTGCGGCACGTGCTGGCGACTCATCGAAAGCCCCAACACGCATCGCGAGCTTGCGCGACAAGTTGCAATCACTGGCCAAGGCTGGCGTCGATCGTGTGATCGTCGAACACTTTAATGAACACTTTGCATCCCTGTCGCCGCAGGACTTCGTCGAGAAAATCCTGGTGCAAGGCTTGCACGTCAAATGGCTGATCGTCGGTGAAGATTTTTGCTACGGCTCCAGACGTGCCGGCAATGTCGCAACATTGATCGAAGCCGGCAAACAATACGGTTTTCACGTTGAGTCACAAGCTACAGTGACCAGCAGCGGTACCCGTATTTCATCCTCAGCCGTGCGTAGCGCTTTGGCACAAGGCGACTTTGCGGAAGCGGAAGTTTTGCTGGGACATCCTTACTCGATGTCCGGCCATGTGATCCACGGTAAAAAACTGGGACGCACGATTGGTTTCCCAACCTTGAATCTGCGCGTCGGCCACAAACATCCTGCGCTGTCCGGTATTTATATAGTGCAGGTGCACGGTCTGGCTGATCAAGCATTGCCTGGCGTGGCCAGCATAGGCGTGCGCCCGACAGTAGACGATAGCGGCCGCGTGTTGTTGGAAACTCACTTGTTCGACTACAACCAGCAATGTTACGGCCGATTGATCAGTGTTGAATTCCTGAAAAAATTGCGTGACGAAGAAAAGTACATCGACTTGCCAACACTGACTGCCGCGATAGAACGCGATGCAGTGCAGGCGCGTACCTACTTTAAACAGATAGCCGACTCGGCGACATCCGCCACTGACCGAATTTGACGATCGAATGCACTCATCCCAAGAACGTTCGTTTGATCCACTGAATACTTTATAAAAGCAGACCATGTCCGACAATCAAAACAAGCCTGAAAACAAATCCGGCAAGCCGAACAAGCCAGACGCAAAACCAGCCAGCAAGTATCCGGTCAACATGACCGATACGCCTTTCCCTATGCGCGGCGATCTCGCCAAGCGCGAGCCGCAATGGGTCAAGCAATGGCAGGATAAAAAGATTTACGAAAAAATCCGTGAAGCGGCAAAAGGCCGTCCGAAGTTCATCCTGCACGACGGCCCACCTTATGCGAACGGCGATATTCACTTGGGTCACGCAGTCAACAAGATCCTGAAAGACATCGTCGTCAAATCGCAGACGCTGGCCGGCTTCGATGCGCCGTATGTACCAGGTTGGGATTGCCACGGCATGCCGATCGAAATCCAGATCGAAAAACTCTATGGCAAAAATCTACCCACCGCTGACGTCCTGACCAAGGCCCGCGCTTACGCGACCGAACAAGTCGAGCGTCAGAAAAAAGATTTCATCCGCCTCGGTGTTTTGGGCGAATGGGACAATCCTTACCTGACCATGGCGTACGGGAATGAAGCCGACGAGCTGCGTGCACTCGGCACACTGCTGGAAAAAGGCTATGTCTATCGCGGCTTGAAGCCAGTCAACTGGTGTTTCGATTGCGGCTCTGCATTAGCAGAAGCAGAAGTTGAATATCAAGACAAGCGCGATCCGGCTATCGATGTCGGCTTCCCATTCGCAGAACCTGCCAAAGTCGCTGCAGCTTTTGGCTTGCCTGCACTGCCGACTGAAAATGGTTTCGTCGTGATCTGGACCACCACACCGTGGACCATTCCATCGAACCAGGCTTTGAACGTGCATCCTGAATTGCAATACGCATTGGTAGCAACATCGCGCGATGAAAAGCCATTGTTGCTGATCCTCGCTGCCGATTTGGTCGAAGCAAGTTTGGCGCGTTACAAACTGGAAGGCAAAGTCATCGCGACCTGCGCCGGTGCAGCGCTCGAAGGCATACGCTTCAAACATCCGCTCGCATCGCAAGACCCTGGCTACGATCGCACTTCGCCAGTTTACCTGGCTGAATATGTCGCAGCCGATAGCGGCACCGGCATCGTCCATTCCGCACCTGCCTACGGTATTGAAGATTTTATTTCATGCAAAGCACATGGCTTGAAAGATGACGAGATCATCACGCCTGTGATGGGCGACGGCAAGTTCGCATCGACGCTGCCATTGTTCGGCGGCATGACGATTTGGGAAGCATCGAAACCAATCTGCAGCGCATTGACTGCTGCCGGCGCATTGTTCGAACTGAAGATGTTCGACCATAGCTACATGCATTGCTGGCGTCATAAAACGCCGATCATTTATCGTGCGACTTCGCAGTGGTTTGCCGGTATGGATGTGACGCCAAAAGATGGCGGCCCAACCTTGCGCGAAACCGCATTGAAAGGCATTGCCGAAACCAAGTTTTACCCTGACTGGGGCCAAGCACGTTTGCACGGCATGATCGCCAATCGTCCCGACTGGACGCTATCGCGTCAACGTCAATGGGGCGTGCCGATGGCTTTCATCGTGCACAAGGAAACTGGCGCACTGCATCCACGTACACCTGAATTGCTGGAACAAATCGCCAAGCTGATCGAAAAAAGCGGCATCGATGCGTGGCTGACTTTGGATCTGAAAGATTTGCTCGGTGACGAAGCAGCAATGCACCAAAAGAACAAAGATACGCTGGACGTCTGGTTCGATTCAGGCACCACGCATCAAACTGTTCTGCGCGGATCGCACAAGGAACAACTCGCCTTCCCTGCTGACTTGTATCTGGAAGGTTCGGATCAACATCGCGGCTGGTTTCATTCGTCCTTGCTGACGTCGTCGATGTTGAATGGTCGTCCGCCATACAAGGCCTTGTTGACCCACGGCTTTACCGTCGATGGCGAAGGCAAGAAGATGTCGAAGTCGCTCGGCAATACGCTGGCGCCACAAAAGATTTCCGACACCTTGGGCGCAGACATTTTGCGTCTGTGGATTGCATCGACCGATTACACCGGCGAGCTGTCGATCTCTGACGAAATCCTGAAACGCGTGACGGAAAGCTATAGACGTATTCGCAACACCTTGCGCTTCTTGATGTCGAACACAACAGACTTCAACGCTGCTACCGACCTGGTGCCAGTTGCTGACATGCTGGAAATCGATCGCTACGCCATCGCGCAAATGAATGTGCTGCAAGCCGAGATCGTTGCGCATTACAACGCGTATGAATTTCACCCGATCACATCCAAATTGCAAATGTATTGCTCGGAAGATCTGGGCGGCTTCTACCTCGACATCCTGAAGGATCGCCTGTACACCAGCGGCGTCACTTCGCATGCGCGTCGTTCGGCACAAAGCGCGATCTGGTATTTGACGCAATCGCTGTTGCGCTTGATGGCACCGGTTCTGTCTTTCACTGCAGAAGAAGCATGGGTCATTTTTGCCGGCGATAAAGCAGGCGACACGATCTTCACACAAACACATTACGAATTGCCGAAGGTTGCAGACGGCGAAGCGCTGCTGGCGAAGTACACCGTATTGCGCGATGTACGTAATAACGTCACCAAGCAACTGGAAGAAGTACGCGTTGCAGGCGGCATCGGTTCATCGTTGCAAGCAGAAGTTACATTGAAAGCCAGCGGCGACAAGTTTGCCGCGTTGGAAAGCCTGGACGATGATTTGAAATTCGTCCTGATTACTTCGCAAGCCAGCGTAGAAAAAGTCGCGACCGTCGAAGAAGAATCCGTCGTCGTCTCACCATCGACCTATCAAAAATGTGAACGTTGCTGGCACTATCGCGCCGACGTGGGGTCACATGCTGAGCACGAGGGTCTGTGCGGTCGTTGCGTAGCCAACCTGTTTGGCAAAGGCGAAGTGCGCCGCTTTGCATAAAAATAGCTCGAACTGATAGTAAAAGAACTGATAGCGAAAGAACTGATGACGACACATTCTTCAACACAAACTGGCATCACCCGTTGGCTGGGTATCGCTGCGATTCTGATCATTCTTGACCAGATCACCAAGATCGCTGTCACAAGTACTTTCGTCTATGGCGAATCGATGGCGATCACGCCATTTTTCAATCTGGTGCTGGTTTATAACAAGGGCGCGGCGTTCAGCTTCCTTGCATCAGAAACCGGCTGGCAACGTCATTTCTTCACGATCGTCGGCTTGGCTGCATCTGCGTTCATCATTTATTTGCTGAAGAAAAACCCTGGCGAGAAGTTGATGAGCTGGGCATTGACGCTGATACTCGGCGGCGCGATTGGCAATGTCATCGACCGTATTTTGTACGGTCATGTCATCGATTTTCTGGATGTCTATGTTGGCAGCTGGCACTGGCCGGCTTTCAATATTGCCGACAGCGCGATTTGCGTAGGCGCTGTGCTGTTTGTGTATGACGAGTTACGGCGCGGCAAAAAACCTGCTGCCAGCATTTGAACTGTTAAACTAGCCCGCGACATCTTTCAGGAGTCACCATGGATCTTGCTGGTAAAAAAATCGTACTTGGATTGACTGGCGGCGTTGCCTGTTACAAGGCTGCCGAACTGACACGCGCGCTGACCAAAGCTGGCGCTGTCGTGCAAGTCGTCATGACCGATGCCGCAACGCACTTCATCACACCCGTGACGATGCAAGCCTTGTCGGGCAATCCAGTGGTTACCGATCAATGGGATGCGCGTGTTTCCAACAACATGCCGCACATCGATCTGACCCGCGACGCAGATGCCATCGTGATCGCCCCCTGCTCCGCCGATTTCATTTTCAAGCTTGCGCATGGCGCATGTGACGATTTGCTGTCCACCTTGTGCGTGGCACGTCCAGAAACCTTGCGCTTGCTGGTTGCTCCCGCGATGAATGTCGAAATGTGGCAAAACCCGGCCACCAAACGCAACGTTGCGCAATTGCGCGCAGACCGCATTGCTGTACTCGGCCCCGATGCTGGTGAACAGGCATGTGGCGAAACCGGCATGGGTCGCATGCTGGAACCAGAACAATTACTCGAAGAAATCATCGCCAGCTTTCAGCCGAATCAACTGGTCGGTAAAAGCGTGATGATTACCGCTGGCCCGACTTTCGAACCTATCGATCCGGTACGCGGCATCACCAATCTTTCGTCAGGCAAGATGGGTTATGCAATCGCCCGCGCTGCGCGCGAAGCAGGCGCCGACGTCACGCTGATTTCCGGCCCGACTGCATTGGCCGCGCCATACGGCGTGCATCGCATCAATGTACAAACCGCAGAGCAAATGCATGACGTCGTGATGTCGCGCGTCAGCTCGCAAGATGTTTTTATCGCAGTCGCCGCAGTCGCCGACTGGCGCGTGAAAAATATCAGTGCGCAAAAATTGAAAAAAGGTGCAGACGGCAAAGCGCCTGAACTCGAGTTTGAGCAAAACACCGACATCCTCGCTGCAGTCGCCGCGCTGGAAAAACATCCGTACTGCGTAGGCTTTGCAGCTGAATCCGAAAACCTGCAGGAATACGGCGAAGCCAAGCGCAAGAAGAAAAACATTCCGCTATTGGTTGGCAACATCGGACATCAAACATTCGGCCAGGATCAGAATGAATTGGTGCTGTTCGATGAAAAAGGGCACACGCTGCTGCCACTGGCCGACAAGCAAAAACTGGCGCGCCAGTTGATTAGCGAAATCGCCGGCCGCCTCTAATTTAAAAAATAATCCGCATCGCTTTGCGTTGCTGCTCAAAACTTCCAACATCATTCACATGAAAACAATCGACGTAAAAATTCTCGACCCGCGCATGAAAGACCAACTGCCAGCCTACGCAACCAGCGGTAGCGCCGGACTCGATTTGCGCGCTTGCATCGATGCGCCTGTCACTATCAAACCGGGCGAAACGCATTTGATCCCGACCGGTTTGGCGATACACATTGCTGATCCTGCGTATGCAGCGATGATCTTGCCGCGCAGCGGCATGGGCCATAAACACGGCATCGTGTTGGGAAATCTGGTTGGCTTGATCGACTCCGATTACCAAGGGCAATTGATGGTATCGACATGGAATCGCGGGCAGACAGAATTCACTTTGAATCCGATGGAACGTCTGGCGCAATTAGTCATCGTACCTGTGCTGCAAGTCGCGTTCAATGTTGTAGATGAATTCGACAGCAGCGAACGCGGTGTCGGCGGTTTCGGCAGCACCGGGAAACACTAAATTCTAGGAGAATGCTTTATGTACGGCCTGCTTCAACCCATCGTCACGCAATTGAAGCGCAAATCAACGTACTTCACGCCTGCCAAGATCGCCTTGCTTCCGCTCGCACTGGCATTGTCTGCGTGTAGTACTGTCTCGCTCGATACACCTAGGTCGCCAGCAGCGCCTGCGACTGCAGCCGAATCGGTGCAATTGCAAACCCTGCGGTCCATCACTACACAACAGGACCGCCTGTATCGCATCGCCGCTCCGCTGCTGGTCAGCAATGCGCCATTGTGCAAAGGCAATGCGCGCAACCTGATCGGTTTTAGCGCCAAGAACAAGTATTCGTTTTCTGAAGATTATGTCGATGCTGCACAGGCTCTGGGCTTTACCGAGCAACTGCAAATCACCGGTGTTTTGGTCAATAGCGGTGCAGCACGTGCCGGCATCAAGCGTGGCGATATTCTGGCGACGGTAGAAGGCCAATCTATGCCAGCAGGCGCAAACGCAGAGCGTCAAGCTGCAGCGCTGCTCGGCCCTATGGTCGGCAAACGCACCAGTATCAAGTTGGGCCTGACGCGCGCTGGTAACAATGTGAACGTCACCGTTCCACTGACACTGGCTTGCGGCTTCGGCATCGAACTCGGCAATGCAGATAATGTGAATGCATATTCAGATGGTCGTCGCGTTATGGTGACGCGCGGCATGTTGAACTTTGTGCGTAACGATGGCGAACTGGCTTTTGTGATGGCGAAAGAATTGGCACATAACGCGCTCGGCCATCCATCACAACAAAAAATGAACGCCACGGTCGGCGGCATCATCGAAAACCTGATCCGTATCACGCCGGATGCCAGCACTTTAGGCGGTAGTGGTGGCGTACGCACGATGCCGCAAGAACTGGATGCAGCAGCCGACAAGTTGGCGCTCTACATGTTGGTACGCGCGGGC
The DNA here is from genome assembly GCF_030655415.1 of Herminiimonas sp. The sequence continues at coordinate 96,053 of NZ_JAURVN010000010.1, forward strand.
TATAGCATTGATGGCGCAGCGGCATTCTGGCAACGACTGGCAACGCAATACCCAGCCAGTGTGCCAAATGCGTACACAGCGATTCATCCATCAACTGCGTATCGCGTTGATGCCATCAGCAAAGTCAGTGCCGAAATCAAAGGCAAGCAGGCTGCGAAGAAACCAATAATGCCTTGAGCGGCATTTGCATCTTCTGCGGCTTTTAAGCACCAATAAAAAATCCCGCTAGAGGGGGATTTTTTACGTCTGAAATTAATTCAATTTCAAAACCTGTGAAACGAGCTGCGCTGTCTTAGGCGCTGGTCCTCATCGCTTCATCAATATCAGCACGCGTTAAATCAGGTGCAAATTGTTGAATGAAGTCATACGTGTATTGACGCAAATAAACACCGCGACGAACTGCAAGACGCGTGACGTTTTGCGCAAACAGATGTGCAGAATCAATTACCTTCAAACCATTCGTGCCGTCTTTTTGCACCGCCATCGAGGCCACAATCCCGACGCCCAGACCGAGTGAAACATATTGTTGAATAACGTCTGAATCCATCGCAGTCAACACGATGTCAGTCGCAATATCGGCCTTCTTGAAAGCATCATCGATATGACCACGACCGGTAAAACCCAGGTCGTAGGTAATCAATGGATATTGCGCGAGGTCTTCCAGAGTAATCGGTGATTTCGCCAACAGCGGATGACCATCCGGTACCACGATAGAGTGATGCCAGCGATAACATGGGAAGGACACTAGATCGTCGAATTGGCTTAAACCTTCTGTCGCAATTCCGATATCAGCCTTGCCGGACAAAACCCATTCCGCGATATGTTCAGGCGAACTCTGTTGCAAGGCGATGCGTACTTTAGGGAAGGCAGCGCGAAAACTTTGCACCACTTTCGGCAGCATGTAACGTGCTTGTGTATGGGTAGTCGCCACCGCCAGCGTGCCGATTTCCTGACCTGCATATTCCTGACTGGCGCGTTGCAGGTTTTCTGCTTCCAGCAATAATCTATCGATGATCGTCAGAATGCCGCGGCCTGGATCGGTCAAGCCGGTCAGGCGCTTACCGTTGCGCTCGAAAATATCGACGCCCAACTCTTCTTCCAACTCGCGGATCTGACGACTGACACCAGGCTGCGATGTGAACAACACATTCGCAACCTCAGTCAGGTTGTAACCGCAACGCGCGGTTTCGCGGATCGATCGTAATTGCTGAAAATTCATATCAAAAAACCTCTACCGGAAATGCATATCCCGACCTTGCGGGAAGACGCGTTGCGGCGTTCACTGTCGATTCAATCAAACAGAATCGTCGACAAACACTTGCAAACGTTTAGGACGCACGATCAACGTTTCGCCCTCTTTAAACTTCAACTGGCTGAAACGCTCATTGGAAATCACTGCCTCGATCAATTCACCGTTGTCATCACGCTCCAAATCGAGCTGTGCCAATGGGCCAATCGCATGCGCCCTACGCAATTGCACGACGATGCCTTCAGCGCCTGCCGTGTAACGATCGACTTCCAGATCGTGTGGACGCACATAAGCGATACCTTTGGAATCCTGCGTCTCTGCATGATCCGGTGCATCGAATGAGATACCTGACGATTGCAAGATGCCTTCATGCACGCGACCGTGGAACAAATTAACGTTACCGAGGAAACCGAACACAAATGGCGAAGCCGGATTGTTGTAAACATCTTTAGGTGCGCCGATTTGTTCGACGTTACCCTTGTTCATCAAGACGATTTGATCCGCAACTTCCAGCGCTTCTTCTTGATCATGCGTGACGAAAATACTGGTGACATGCAGGTCGTCATGCAGCCTACGCAACCAACGACGCAATTCCTTTCGCACTTTTGCATCCAGCGCACCGAACGGTTCATCCAGCAGCAACACGCGTGGTTCAACTGCCAGCGCACGCGCCAAGGCGATACGTTGACGCTGACCGCCAGACAATTGCGGAGGATAGCGATCGGCCAACCAATCGAGCTGTACAAGCTCCAGCAATTTGGTGACTTTTTCCTTGATCACTTGTTCGGAAGGACGTGTCGCACTTGGGCGTACACGCAAACCGAAAGCGATGTTTTCAAACACGGTCATGTGCTTGAACAATGCGTAATGCTGAAACACAAAGCCGACTTGACGTTCACGCACGTGGCGCGCCGATGCGTCTTCACCGTCGAGCAAAACCTGGCCGTGATCTGGTTGCTCCAGACCGGCGATGATGCGCAATAAGGTAGTCTTGCCGCAACCTGATGGTCCCAACAGCGCAGTCAATTCGCCCGCTGGAAATTCCAGCGAAACATTGTTCAACGCGGTGAAACTACCAAATTGCTTGTGTATATTTTTTACTTCGATACTCATGATCCCAGCTCCCGATACTCTTCGTGTGTGTCCCGCAAACGCCATTCAATGAATGATTTGAGCGCTAGTGTAACCAGTGCCAACAATGCCAGCAACGACGCAACCGCGAATGCTGCAGAAAATTGGTATTCGTTATACAGAATCTCAACCTGTAAAGGGATGGTATTCGTTTGGCCGCGTATGTGTCCGGAAACCACTGATACCGCGCCAAACTCACCCATTGCACGGGCATTACACAAAATCACGCCGTACAACAAACCCCATTTAATATTTGGCAAAGTCACGTGCCAGAAAGTCTTCCAGCCAGATGCGCCCAATACCAACGCGGCCTCTTCTTCTTCACTACCTTGCGATTGCATCAACGGAATCAATTCACGCGCAACAAATGGAAAGGTCACAAAAATTGTTGCCAATACTATCCCCGGTACAGCAAACAGGATTTTGATGTTGTGCTCCTGCAGCCAGCCGCCAAACCAACCTTGCGCCCCGAACAGCAGCACGTAAATCAAACCCGAGATGATCGGCGATACCGAGAACGGCAAATCAATCAATGTCAGTAATATGCTTTTGCCACGGAAATCAAACTTGGCGATACACCATGAAGCGGCCACACCAAACACCAGATTCAGCGGCACTGCAATCGCAGCAGTCAACAGGGTGAGCTTGATCGCTGAAATGGCATCTTCTTCAAGAATCGCTGTTATATAAGCGTCCCAGCCTTTTTTCAGCGCCTCGGCAAATACAGCGACCAGCGGTACAAACAAGAACAAGGTCAGGAACGCCAATGCGATAAAAATCAGCAGCGACCGCACCCATACCGGTTCCAATGTCGCAGCCGGTACACGCGGTGCAGTGCGCGGTCTAGCTGCAACACCAACATCGATAGCAGAAATTACGGCAGCCATATCAAACCTTCTCAGCCTGACCGCGCTTGCGGGTCCAGGCTTGCAATAAATTAATCGTCAACAACATCACAAAAGACACCAGCAACATCACCACCGCAATCGCTGTGGCGCCCGCATAATCGTATTGCTCCAGCTTGGTTACGATGAACAGCGGCGTAATTTCAGACACCATAGGCATATTGCCGGCGATGAAAATGACTGAACCGTATTCGCCAGTTGCACGCGCAAACGCCAATGCAAAACCAGTCAACAGCGCCGGGAAAATCGTAGGAAATATAACCTTGGCAAATGTTTGCCAATGACTCGCACCCAAACTGGCCGCAGCTTCTTCAAGCTCGCGCTCTGCATCTTCCAGCACCGGCTGTATAGTGCGTACGACGAAAGGCAAACCGATAAAGGTCAGTGCAACGAGCACGCCCAGCGGTGTAAATGCAACCTTGATACCGACCATTTCCAGATAGCGACCGAGCCAGCCGTTAGGCGCATACAAAGCGGTTAGTGCAATACCGGCAACCGCAGTCGGCAATGCGAATGGCAAATCAACCAGCGCATCGATAAACTTTTTTCCGGGAAATTTATAGCGCACCAACACCCACGCCACGATGCCACCAAAAATCGCATTAAAGAATGCCGCTAATAAAGAAGCGCCAAAAGTCAATTTGTACGAAGCAACTACGCGATCTGAAGTCACTGCCGCAATAAATAAATCCCAAGTCATCGTGAACGTCTTTAAAAAGACGGCCGACAACGGAATCAGAACGATCAAGCTCAAATAAAAAATCGTGAATCCAAGCGACAAATGAAAACCGGGAAGTACGCGGGATGGCTTGTGTTTGTGGATGGGAACAGAAATAGCGGCGGCAGACATAAGCTCTCTTTATTACAAATATGACTAACAGGGCGCAATAATTACACTTAGCCGATATAAGGAGAACGAATCTTTTTGCATGTTGTTAGAAGAAAAACGTATATAGAACAGCGTAACGTTGAATGATAAACAAACTTAGATTATTGCCACATGAGCCGAAATTGTTGCCTTAATGGATCAAATTCATCTAAAAGATATGAATTTATGTTGAATTCGGCCAAATATGACCATTTTTGAAGTGACCCCCGTGGGTCAGCCTTTGGATGCAAAATCAACAGCCATTTGCAAGACATCATATTTTCTGCCTCAAATCGCCTAATTTTCTATGACTATATGTATGGGCTAAATACTTGAAAAATGACTGTTTCAGTCTCATCCACTCTGTGATTTTACGATTAAAAACATTTAAAGCATAAATTTTTACTAAAATCGAAAAATATATCTATAAATTATTGTTTTATAAAAATATTGATGGTCGGCTTTTTTCAGTTTAAACGGTAGAATCTAGCCCCTCGGCATTCTGCCTTTTGTGGTCTGGGCAAGTGATCCTTGTTTCAGGCCGAATTTGATTCATTCTTGCTGGAGCAAACGTGCCTGGTCTATTACCCAACGTCGATCCCGACGGTCTTCTCGAATACTCCGTCGTCTACACCGATCGCGCAATCAACCATATGTCGCAACGCTTTCAAGGCGTAATGAACGATATTTCCAAGACCTTGAAACATGTCTACAAAGCGCAGTCCGCAGTTGTGATGCCGGGCAGCGGTACCTTCGGCATGGAAGCAGTCGCGCGCCAGTTCGCAACCAACAATCAATGCCTGGTTCTGCGCAATGGCTGGTTCAGCTACCGTTGGACCCAGATTCTGGACATGGGCAGTATTCCGTCCGGTACGACTGTATTGAAGGCACATCAGTTGGAAGACTCCGCGCAATCACCTTTCGCACCTGCGCCTATCGCTGAAGTAGTCGCCACGATCAAGTCGACCAAACCTTCCGTCGTGTTTGCACCGCATGTGGAAACCGCATCCGGCATCATGCTGCCGGACGATTACATGCGCCAAGTCTCCGATGCTGTGCATTCGGTAGGCGGCCTGTTCGTTCTGGATTGCATCGCGTCGGGCACCATGTGGGTCGACATGCAAGACACTGGCGTTGACGTGCTGATCAGTGCACCGCAAAAAGGCTGGAGCGCTTCAGCTGGTTGCGCTTTCATCATGTTGAGCGCTCGTGCTCGCGAAAAAATCGATTCGACCCAAAGCACCAGCTTCGCTTGCGATCTGCGCAAATGGTTGCAAATCATGGAGTCGTACGAGCAAGGCAACGTCGCCTATCACACCACCATGCCTACAGATGCACTGACGATCTTGCGCGGCGTGATGGAAGAAACCGCTGCTTACGGGTTCGACAAAGTTCGTGCGGAGCAACAAGAGCTGGGCAACAAAGTACGCGCGTTGCTGGAATCCAAAGGATTCAAAAGCGTCGCAGCCGAAGGCTTCCAAGCGCCGGGCGTGGTCGTGAGCTACACCAACGACGACGGCATACAGTCGTCCAAGAAATTTGCAGTGGCTGGTTTGCAAACGGCAGCAGGCGTGCCATTGCAATGCGATGAACGTGCTGACTTCAAATCCTTCCGCGTCGGTCTATTTGGCTTGGACAAGTTGCACAACATCGAGCGCACGGTAGCAAATCTGGACAAGGCTTTGAACGCAATACTGTAAAAGCTTGTATTCCAAGAACGGAATCAATACACCGCAGTCGTAGATTGCTTGGGTATACTGTTAAATCCAATACTGAAGGCGATGCGGCACGCCAGGATGCCTTAAGGAGAATGTATGAACACAAAGTGGAGAATCATAATTTCGATTGCTGTCATCGCTATATCGGCGATTACTTTATACGCGAATCCGTAATCCCCCTCTCAAAAAACCAGCTTCGGCTGGTTTTTTTACGACGGTACGATTTGCCAGTGAAGTGATTTCCGCCAAGTACACCGGAAATTGAATATGCGCATTTTTATTCGCTACCGTTTTTTACGATGCTAAGCGACCTACAATGATGACTATTTTTCGCCAAATACATAGCCTGGTCAGCGTGTTTGAGTAGCTGCTGTTCATCGTCACCGTGCTCGGGATAGAGTGCGATCCCGATACTCGGGAGGATGTTCAGAATGTGGCCATCTATGCTGTAGGGCTGACTGAGATCGCTGCGGATCTTTTCTGCCACCAACATGGCTTGCTCCGGCAATGAGATACGTTGGAGCAGCACCACAAACTCATCGCCACCGACGCGCGCGACGGTATCCGACTCGCGCATGCACTGCTTTAAACGCTTGGCAACTTCTTGCAGCAGGAGGTCGCCGACGTCATGACCAAGAGTATCGTTAACCTGCTTGAACTTATCCAGATCGAGATAGAGCAAAGACAATTTCCCCTGCTCGCGACGTGCTGTTGCCAGAGCAACTTTCATCCGATCGCACAGGAATCCACGATTAGGTAATTCTGTCAGTTGATCATACTGCGCCATGTGTTGCAGTCGAGCTTGCATTTGCTGACGTTCGATAGCAGTCGCAATTTGCATCGAAACGAATTGCAGCAACTCTTGATCTTTTTCGCTGTAACAGACGCCGCCCATGTAGCTCTTGACCATCAGAACGCCGATCATGCCTTTGTGCGATTTGAGTGGAACACCCAGCCAGCAAAATAAATTCGCGTCGACGACAACTCGCAACTCTTCAAGACGAGCAGCCATCGTCTCAGGCGTCAGTAGTAGTGGCCGTCCGGTGCGAATAATCTCGGCGCAGAGCGTACCGGCAGCCGGCTTGGATGATTCGGAAGTTTGATCAACCTCATCGACACGATAAGGAAAACTCAGCTGATCTTTTTCCTCATCGTAAAGCGTGACGGAAAAATTATCTGCGGGGAGTAGAGAACCGACGATTTGATGAATCTGTTGAAACAAGGCGATCAGATCCTCGGCAGCGTAAGCCGCTTCGGAAATGCTATACAGCACCGCCTGCATTGATTCGGCTCGTTTGAGTTCAGTGATGTCGCGCGCAACGCCAATGCGTAATTGGTCGGCCTCGGACCAGCGTGCCGACCACATGATGTTGACGATTTCGCCATCTTTGCGGATGTAGCGATTTTCAAAATGAAGTTGTGGTTGGCCAGACATTACCTTGTGCGCCGACTGCTGGGTGCGGCCACGATCTTCTTGCACGATGAGATCGAACATATGCTTGCCGACCATCTCTTGCGGCGTATACCCAAAAATACGCTCACAGGCGGCACTTGCAAAAACGATACGACTATCAACATCGACCGCGAAAACAGCATCCATCAAAAGATCAATGTAGCTGTTAATTAGGGCGTGTGATTTTGTTTCCATGGAAAATTATAGAGCATTAAGATTTTGTTAGTACTGTCTGATTCCATAATTCGACACGATGAATATATTGCACTCGTATTGAATTAAAATTACTGATTGGGATGAGTAATAAATATGACACTCAAACAATGAAAAAACAAATATTAATCGCCGTAGCGCTGAGTTGGAATATATCCATATCCCATGCAGCAGGTGACGCAGTCGCAGGCAAAATCGCGTTTGCAAAATGTGCCAGCTGCCACCAGCTCGGGCCATCCGCACGTGGCGCATTTGGTCCGCAACTCAACGCCATCGTTGGCAGACAAGCAGGCAGCAGCAAGGATTTTCAGTATTCAGCAGCAATGAAAAACTCACGCATCGTTTGGTCTGAAGCCAGTTTGCGCGCTTTTATTAAAGCGCCGAACGATGTCGTACCGGGTAATAAAATGCGCTTCTATGGTGTCAGCAATGAAAAGCAGATCGCGGATTTGATTGCGTATTTACGCAAGTTTGATGAGGTCAAAAAATGAGCAATCACGCTGACTAATCAACAAATGAAGCGTCACGTTTTTTATGTAACGTATGTGGGGATGACGAAAAGGCATTCGTCATATCGAGCAGATGTTTGAATTGTTGCAGGCCCTGCTCCCAATCGCCCAGTTGCGATTCTGCATTGATATGCCCTAACGCGCCGGCATTCAAAAACCCGCACCCCCAACTATCTGCCCAGTAAGCCGCCCTATGACTCGCCATCCACGGATCGTCCGTACTGCCGATCACGATTGCGGGGCAAGGTAATCTTGCATCGCGCAAGACATCGGCCACGCCGAATTTTTCCGGGTCTGCAGGTGCGACCAGTAATGCGCCAGCCAAATTGAAGCTTCCATGATTAGCGGCTTGCAAGGTCGTCAGACAACCAAAGCTGTGCGCAACGATCAATACCGGCTTCTCGGAATTGCTTAATGTCTGCGCCATACGTTGCGACCAGCGCGGCAAATCGGGAGTGCTCCAGTCATCCTGCTCCACCCGTTCAAATGTTGGATACAGTTGTTCCCAGCGTGTTTGCCAATGCGCCGCGCCGCTGCCATTCAAGCCAGGTACGACCAGCACGCGATAATCGGATAAATTTGGCAGAGTGATCATGCTATGTCAGCCGCGGTGATTGCCGCATGTTCGGCATCATTCAGTTGCGCAAAACTCGCTTTGGGTTGATCCCACAAATAACCTTGCGCTGTGATGGTCTGTTGCGCTTGTGCACCCAGTCGAATTAATTTGTCACGTACGGCTATCGTTTCCACGCGTTTGAAAACCACACGAACATTGCGATCTGCAGTCACCTGCAATAGTTTCAGCGCAGCATCTTCATCGGTGATTTCGCGTACATCAACCTTGATGACATCCGCTTGCACTTGCTGCAGCAATTCCAATCCATGCTGTGCATTCGCTGCATTGACCGCGAGGCGAAAACCATTGCGACTGTAGTTATCAGCAACGTAATTCAGCAGGCTGGCTTGATCTGCTTGAATCAAGGGCATTTGCAACACGATCTTCCGATGCGGCAAACCAAGCACATCCAGCACACGTCGAAATGACATGCCGTGATTGCTATCCACTGCTGCCAGCAAACGCGCATGCACGCTCAAGTACAAATCGATATCAACCAATTCCGGCTGTCGATAAAAATTGACCGCGTGCAGCAAGCGGCACAGTCTATCCAGTTCTATCGATTGATCGTCTGTGGCTACTGTGTCCAGCAGCTTCCAGATACTCAAGCCTGAACCGCTTTTGGTATAGCTGCGCATGAAGCCTTGCACACCGACGATTTGATTCGACGCGCCAGCTAAATCGAGTGCGCGTATTGGCTGGAATGCGCTGGTCAGTGTGGAGTTGAAATAGCGGCCGTGCGCTTGTCCGTTTTCATCCAGCCATAGGCTGGTGTCGGCTTGCGGCGTCGCATGAAGATGCGACAGATATTCTTGCAATGCGGGGAAAGTCATGATGATCTTCCTTTATCCGCAGAGCGCGTCCCAAGTAGAATTCAGGACGCGATCTGGATACGTGAACTTACAGCAGTTTGGCGATCGATACTTCCGTCGCCTTTACCAGCGCAACAACTTCTGTGCCGATTTGCAATTCGAGATCTTTGACCGAACGGGTTGTGATGACTGAGGTAACGATACCTGCTGGTGTTTCGACATCAACTTCTGATACGACGTCACCGAGAATGATGTTGCTGATCTTGCCTTTGAATTGATTGCGGGCGTTGATTTTATCGATGCTCATGATTTTTTCCTTGATGGAGTTGTAAGTTAAAAAATGTGACTCAAAATTAAAAATGAATACTTAAAGAATAATTAGACGGCCCACGCAAACTGATGCACAGACTTCAGCAGCGACAAGTCGCCCAAAGAAGAATCAAGATCAGTTGCAGATACCGGTTGTTGCAGTACGCGTGACAAAATTTGTTCTTCCAGTTGTGCAAAGACCAGATTGCCGCGTGTGCGTGGTCTTGCCAACGAGATGCGTTCATCCAACGTGATGCGACCGTCCTCGATCAGGACTACGCGGTCAGCCAAGGCGATCGCTTCCTGCACGTCATGCGTAACCAGCAAGGCAGTAAATCCGCGTTGCTGCCACAGTGTTTCAATCAATTGCTGCATCTCGATACGTGTTAGCGCATCGAGCGCACCTAATGGTTCATCGAGCAATAGCAGTTCAGGATCGTGTACCAAGGCGCGCGCCAGTGCGACACGTTGACGTTGACCGCCTGACAGCACGGCAGGCCATTCACCAGCGCGTTCTTCCAGTCCAACTTGCTTCAATGAATTCAGCGCACTATCTTTTTTTGGCAAACCGAGTGCGACGTTATCGAGCACGCGCTTCCACGGCAACAGACGCGAATCCTGAAACATGATGCGTGTCTCCGGACGTTTGGTGCCGTCACCAAATACCAGCGAACCTTCATCAGAAGTTTCCAGTTCTGCGATCAGGCGCAGCAAGGTGCTTTTACCGCAACCGCTGCGACCAACGACGGCAACAAATTCGCCTGGTTCCAGAATCAAATCGACGGACTTCAATACCTCGCGGCCTGCATACGATTTGAACAAACCCTGAACTGCGACACGGATACCGCGTTTCGCGATTGCCTGTACATTCTTTTGTTCGACTTGATTACTTTGCATATGTGTTTTCCTCTATGCCGATCAGTGTCGGTAACCTGGATGCCAGCGCAACCAGTACCGCTCTAATAAACGGGAGACCACATCAGCCAGTTTTCCCAATAATGCGTAAAGCAGGATGCCGACCAGCACGACATCAGTCTGCAAAAATTCACGCGCATTCATCGTCATGTAGCCGATGCCAGATTGTGCAGCGATGGTTTCCGCCACGATCAGCAATACCCAAACCAAGCCAAGTGAAAAACGTACGCCAACCAAAATCGATGGCAAAGCACCCGGCAGGATCACATCGCGATACAGCGGCCAGCCTGACAGACCGTAGCTCTTCGCCATTTCGATCAAGCCTTTATCAACCGAACGTATGCCGTGAAAGGTATTCAGATAAACCGGAAAAAATACGCCCACTGCGACCAGAAAAATCTTTGAAGTTTCTTCAATACCGAACCACAGAATCACCAATGGAATCAGTGCCAGCGCTGGAATATTGCGGATCATTTGGAAGGTCGTATCGAGCAGCGTCTCAGCAGTTTTGAACGTGCCAGTCAACAAGCCGAACAACAAGCCCAGTCCACCACCGACGGCAAAGCTGACGGTCGCACGCCACAGACTGACATTGACGTGCTTCCACAATTCACCTGAGAGAGCCAGATCCCACGCAGCTTTTGCGACTGCAAATGGTTCCGGCAAAATGCGGCTAGACAACCAGCCCACGTGTGCCGCAACTTGCCAAACTGTGAGCAGCAAGACCGGGACTATCCACGGCAAGATGCGCGACAAAGACGTTGCGCGCCAGGTCGAAGCAGGCTTGCGTATCGCCGTATTGCTAATGGTCGGAGGTGAAAGAACAGCACTCATGATCTTGTGCTCCTAGCTCTGCGAAGCTTTAGGCAAGATGTCATTCGAAATGACTTCACCAAACGGGCCAGTTAATACCGCGTCACCCGAACGTGCCTTGCCTTTGCCCAGCAGCGGGAATACCAGTTCAGCAAAACGATATGATTCTTCCAGATGCGGATAGCCGGACAGGATGAAAGTCTCGATGCCGAGATCCGCATATTCCTGCATGCGTGCGGCCACCGTTTCGGCATCGCCAACCAATGCAGTACCCGCGCCGCCACGTACCAGGCCAACTCCGGCCCACAGGTTTGGCGATACTTCGAGCTTGTCTCTTTTGCCGCCGTGCAGCGCAGCCATGCGACGCTGTCCTTCAGAATCCATCTTGTTGAATGAAGCCTGTGCGCGTGCGATCAAGTCATCATCAACGTACTGGATCAATTCATCGGCGGCCTTCCATGCTTCTTCATTCGTTTCGCGCACAATGACGTGCAAGCGAATACCAAACTTCAATGTGCGGCCGTGCTTGGCTGCACGTTCACGCATGTCGGTGATTTTTTCTGCAACCGCTGCTGGAGGTTCACCCCATGTCAAATAGACGTCCACTTGTTCTGCAGCGAGTTCGTGCGCAGCTGGTGACGAGCCACCAAAGTACAGCGGTGGATACGGTTTTTGAATTGATGGATACAAGGTCTTGGCACCCTTGACCTGAATATGTTTGCCTTCAAAATCAAAGCCGGCATCCCCGCCCTCACCTGCCAGCGATGCACGCCATACTTTCAAAAATTCATCGGAAATTTCATAACGCTCTGCATGATCTGCGTGCAGGCCATCGGCTTCCATTTCAGCCTGATCGCCACCGGTCACGACATTGATCAACAAGCGACCTTTGGACAAGCGATCGAAGGTTGCTGCCATGCGCACGGCCAAACCAGGTGTACTCAAACCCGGACGCACTGCGACCAGAAATTTCAATTGTTTGGTTTCGCCTATCAGGCTCGATGCGACGACCCATGCGTCTTCGCATGAACGGCCGGTTGGCAATAACACACCGTCGTAACCGAGCGTGTCAGCGGCAACAGCTACCTGCTTCAAATAATCAAAATCGACCTGACGTGCACCTTTCGAGGTACCCAGATAACGACTGTCGCCGTGCGTTGGCAAAAACCAGAATACGTTCAAACTCATGATCCAAATCCCTTAAGACTTCCGCACTGCAAAATAACAGTGCGGTTTGTTGCATAGACTCTTACTTGATCAACACTGCATCCTTGACCACGATTTTTTTCGGAATCAATTTCAGTTCTGCAAATACATCCGCAATCTTTTGCTGCTCGGCGATCACTGTCGGCGAGACGGGTTTCACGCCATACGAATAACGTTTAGTCGCTAACTCAACGGTTGGTCGATCAAGACCGGTTTGCGCCGCAAGAATGGTTGCAACTTCATCCTGGTTACGTGCGCCCCATTGATCGATACGATTCAATTCATCCAACAGGATTTCGACGATCTTCGGATTTTTTTCTGCGTAAGTACGTGATGCGAGGAAGAACTGATGATTCGCGACCAGACCAGTGCCATCGGCCAGAATGCGTGCACCTAGTTGTTTTTCAGCAGCGGCGAGGAATGGATCCCAGATCACCCATGCGTCGATGCTGCCGCGTTCAAACGCAGCGCGTGCATCTGCAGGAGCGAGGAAAAGAATTTCGATATCTTTGTAGGCAAGGCCGGCTTTTTCCAGCGCCTTGACCAACAGGTAATGCACGTTTGAACCTTTGTTCAACGCGACTTTTTTACCTTTTAAATCAGCGACAGTTTTGAGTGTCGAATTTTTAGGAACGATGATCGCTTCAGCAGTTGGTGCTGGTGGTTCGTTACCTACATAAACCAGATTGGCGCCAGCAGCTTGCGCGAAAATCGGTGGCGCTTCGCCAGCAGTACCGAAGTCGATGCTGCCTACGTTCAAACCTTCCAGCAAGACAGGACCCGCGGTGAACTCATTCCACTTCACTTCTATGCCTTCAGGCGCGAGACGTTTTTCCAAGGTGCCACGGCCTTTGAGAATAACCAGAGTGCCGTACTTTTGATAACCAATGCGCAGCACACCTTTGGTTTGCGCCGATGCCAGATTTGGCAAGCCAACCGTCAATGCGCCGACTGCGGCTGCAGACAGCAAGCCCAAGGTACGGCGCTTGGCATTGTGTTTGTCGTTTGAAATCGTCATGTCGTTTTCCTTATCACGCAAATTTTGAGCAAAAGAATTCCCGGCTATGCATGTGCATGGCTTTTTTTACGGGATTGAGATAGTTAGAGCAGACCTGCTTGCGCAGGCGATAGACTTAAACGCTACATCGCACGCTGGAGAACGGAATTGAATCGAAGGTATTCAAAGACACTTCGCTCAATGCAAACAAACTATTGGATAAATTTTCTATGCCATCGCTGACACGTTTGGCAATCGCCGGATCCAATGTCAAACCTTGTTCAGCCGACCAATTGATTTGCTGATCGGTTGCATAAATACTAGGCAGAACATGCTTGGCATCCAGTGCTGACAAAACCGGACGCAAGCCATAATCCAGTGCCAACATGTGTGACTGACTACCACCGGTCGCCAATGGCAACACCAACTTGCCATTCAAACCATCCTGCGGCAACAAGTCGAGAAAGGCTTTGAGTATTCCGCTATATGCGGCCTTGTACACCGGCGTCGCAATCACAACTGCATCCGCGTGAGCGACCTGCTCTCTTGCCACTTTCAATTCTGCGTCGTTGAAGTCCGCATGCACCAGCGCTTGCGCTGGCAGATCACGGACATGCAGCTTCACATAACGATGGCCGAGTAATGCAAGCCTTTCACCAACGTGATGCAGCAAGCGGGTAGAACGAGACGGTGTGGATGGACTACCCGCGAGCAACAAGATATTCATTTCTATTCCAAGATGAATTAAATTACATTCAGTAGATTATTTTTTGCCTGGTTGATAAATTTGATCAAACACGCCGCCATCAGAGAAATGCTTCTTCTGTGCCGCTGTCCAGCCACCAACATCAGCAATCGTGTAGAGCTTCACTTTTGGAAATTGAGCTGCATATTTTTTCGCTACTTTTTCATCTGTAGGACGATAGTAGTTTTGCGCTGCAATTTCTTGACCTTCAGGCGAGTACAGGTATTGCAAGTAAGCTTCAGCTACTTTACGTGTGCCACGACGATCAACAACTTTGTCGACAACAGCAACTGGCGGTTCAGCCAGGATGCTCGATGAAGGCGCTACGATTTCAACTTTGTCCGGGCCGAGTTCTTTGATCGCCAGGATTGCTTCGTTTTCCCAAGCCAGCAATACGTCGCCGATACCGCGCTCAACGAAAGTAGTGGTTGATCCACGTGCGCCAGAATCAAGAACTGGGACGTTTTTGTACAGTTTGGAGATGAATTCAGTCGCTGTTGCTTCTGTGCCGCCTGGTTGTTTCAATGCATACAACCATGCTGCCAAATGGTTCCAGCGAGCGCCGCCCGATGTTTTTGGATTTGGCGTGATAACTGATACGCCTGGTTTCACCAGATCGTTCCAATCTTTGATGCCTTTAGGGTTGCCTTTACGGACCAGGAATACGATGGTCGATGTGTAAGGTGAGCTGTTGTGCGGCAAACGTTTTTGCCAATCTTTGTTCAGCAAACCGTGATCCGCAATCGCGTCGATGTCGTATGCCAGAGCCAGGGTTACGACGTCTGCTTCCAGACCATCAATCACTGCACGACCTTGTTTACCGGAACCGCCATGCGATGCTTTTGCTTTGACGTCGTCACCGGTTTTTGCTTTCCACTCTTTAGCGAAAGCCTTGTTGAAATCCTGATACAGTTCACGCGTTGGATCGTAAGAGACGTTCAACAACGAGACTTCTGCAGCATGAATAGTTGGTGCAATCAATGCAAGTGCGAAGGCAGTGCCAATCAATTTTTTAAGCAACATTTAATTTCCCCTTGGGCATTTCGTTTCTGAGGGTTGAAGATTAAATTGCTGTAAAAAAAAGCGACACGAATTGTTTCATCGTTCCTTATGCGTTTTACGCATAAGGATTTTTTTCAAGTCATCAGGAAATATCACGCTTCATGCATAAATCGTTTGATGCAGGTGCGCGTATAAGCTAATGCGCAGAGTGTAGAGAGACCTTTGTGTACGTTTGCTGACGTGGATAAAAATCGTTGAATAGAACGTGGAAATAAAAAAGCCGCTGCAAGCAAACATGCTTGAGGCGGCTATATAAACATTTATAAACTTTTGTTATTAGCTTATTCCCTGATCAATCGGCTGTATGTTTCATTCGCATCAGCGCTAATATCGGATTAATTCATGTGCCTGAAAACAAGGGCCAGAGAATAACCAGCCAGGTGGCTACAGCCAGCAAAAACGTCAACAAGACGGCCGCGCTACCAAAGTCTTTGGCATTCTTCGATAATGGATTGCGCTCCAGCGAGACCCTATCAACCACCGCTTCAATCGCCGAGTTGATCAATTCGACTATCAGCACCAGCACAAACACTGCGATCAGTAATAGCTTTTGCCAGGCAGGAACCGGTAACAAGAAAGCCGCGATCGTCGCGATCACGACGACAAACAATTCCTGACGAAATGCATGTTCGCTGCACCATGCCGATTTAAAACCAGCCATCGAATAACCGAATGCAGAAAAAATGCGCTTCAAGCCACTTTTACTTTTGAATTCACTGATTGTTTGTTCTGGATTGTTCATTCGATTTCAATCGGATTGATGGGCTGAATGTATGGCGTGGGAAGAGCCTGAATTATCAGGCTCATAAAGAGTAGAGACAAGCTGCATGTTAACTATTGTTGATGATGTCATTTACGCTGTGAATATCCCGTTAATACCTCAGGCAACAGAGCCAATTTAACCCTACTCATGAGCCTGAGTATGGGCGTTTTAACAAGCAAACTTCTTTCATCTTTCACAATGTGATATAAAGTCAGCACTGCGATGCACATAAGAAAACATGAAAACGAATAACACTGCAGAGACCGACAAAACATCAATTCAAGTCATAGAACGCATGACTTCGCTGCTGGACGCACTTGCCACTTACCCTGATCCAGTCAGCTTGAAAGAACTTTCCCGCGTCACCGGTTTGCATCCGTCGACCGCGCATCGTATTTTGAATGACCTCGTCATCAAGCGTTTTGTCGATCGCTCGGAGCCTGGAACATATCGCTTGGGTATGCGCTTGCTGGAGCTCGGCAATATCGTCAAAAGTCGCTTGAGCGTGCGTGAAGCTGCACTGGATCTGATGCGCCACCTGCATCGCAAAACCAATCAAACCGTCAATTTGTCGGTTCGTCAAAACGACGAGATTATTTACATAGACCGCGCTTTCTCTGAACGCTCAGGCATGCAAGTGGTGCGTGCAGTTGGCGGCCGCGCGCCTTTGCATCTGACCTCAACGGGCAAGCTATTCCTGTCGGTCGATGAGGCGCGAACGGTGCATGCCTACGCAGTGCGCACCGGCTTGGCCGGCCATAACAAAAATTCGATCACCGATTTGGCAAAGCTGGAAGGCGAACTGAAGCTGGTACGTGCCCACGGTTACGCACGCGATAACGAAGAGCTGGAATTAGGGGTACGTTGCATGGCCGCTGGCATTCATGACGATACCGGCAAACTGATCGCCGGCTTGTCGATATCCGCACCGGCCGACAGGCTGGAGGATGAATGGCTGGAAGATTTGATGATCACGGCGAAAGAAATTTCCGCCGCACTGGGTTATACCGAAACTGTCGCAGCAACTAATCCTACAAAGAGATAAAACTCTGTACTTTTAGTTGAACGCGGATGAAGCATGCGTTTAACGCGACTACAATAAAAAAGGCGAACCTCGGTTCGCCTTTTTTCATATTCGATATTGCTTAACTCTCGACAGCCCGCTGCTTGCGCGCGACGTTTTGCGGTTCCATCGTTTCCAGCCATTTACGTATGCGTGTCGCATCGGCCAAACGTGAATACTTGCCTTTGGAATCAAGAAAGATCATGACGACAGGACGGCCATTGATATTTGTTTGCATGACGAGGCAGCGACCAGCTTCCGAGATGTAACCAGTTTTTTGGATACCGATTTCCCAATCAGGATTTGCTACCAAACGATTCGAGTTCGCGTATTGAAGGGAACGTCCACCAGGCTCCACTACATATTTCGTATCTGTTGAATATTGGCGCAAAATTGGTTGGTTATATGCAGCAATAACCAGCTTCGCCAGATCGCGTGCGCTTGCGACGTTATTGCTCGACAAGCCGGTAGAATCTACATAATGCGTACCTGTCATGCCAAGTGATTTTGCCTTGGCATTCATAGCACCAACGAAGGCGCGTATGCCACCAGGATAGTGACGACCGAGAGCGGACGCTGCACGGTTTTCCGAACTCATCAATGCAATGTGCAACATGTTTGCACGTGACAATTGCGAACCGACACGCAAGCGCGAAGAACTGTTTTTCTCGCGATCGATGTCTTCGTCCGTTACTTCCAATATTTCATTCATGTCTTGCTGCGCTTCGACTACAACCAAACCTGTCATCAGTTTAGTGATCGATGCAATCGGCAACGTTACATTCGCATTTTTTTCAAACAATACTTCCGAGTTGGATTGATCCAATACCAAAGCCACGTTCGATGCCAAAGCCAAATGGTCGCGCGTCATGCTCAAGCCGGCGATATCGCCAGCGGTCATCACAGGTGGGACGATAGGTACAACTGGTTTCGCGACGCGTTGGTAAATGACTTTTTGTTTGCCACGTACAACGACGGTTTTCTTTACCAGTTTTTCGTCGGAATTAAGCGATACGTTTTCACGTTGCTTCGATGTCCCACGCTTCGCGGATTTACTTGATTTGGAAGAAGTCTTGCTGGCTTGCGCTGATGATTTTGCAACTGCATTTTTCGACGCTGTCTTTTTGCTCGTCGTCTTGTTTGCTGTCGTCTTGTTCGCCGTGGTTTTCTTGGCGGTAGATTTTGTGACGGTGGATTTCTTTACGACTGTCTTTTTGGTTGCTGAGGTGCTCGGCTCTTTAGCCTGCGCAATAGGGGCGTGAACAATGACAAGTAGCGAAAAAAATAGCCCTAGCGCGGATTTAAGCATCTGCGAGTCTCCCAATTAGTACAGAAAAGTTGACTTGCAGTTTAGCAAATATCGCGAAATGTGCAAGAGAATTAGATAGTTAGCGCTATTCATTAATCTACTTTCTAACTGATGATGACTTTTTGTTCACATAATTGGTGCGATTTTCGTGCGACTAAAAATATCTAAACAACAATATTTTTAATCCCAACGTCGCTTCATTCATTTTTTACGCTTACTTTTTTACGACAAAGACGACACCAATCACAGCAAGCAACATGCCAATCATCCCGATCAAACAAAAGACTTCACCAAATGCTGCCCACGCCATTAATGCCGTAGTCGGTGGCGTCAAATAGAGAAGACTGGTGACTTGCGTCGCCGCGCTTTTACGTATCAGCGTGAACAATAAAAATATCGAGCCTATCGACAAGGCGAGGATTGCCCACAGCAAAGCGCCGATAAAATTAGAGGTCCACTGCACTGTTTGCAATGCGGGGGAAAAATCTTCCAGCCAGATTGCAAATGGCAAGACGACCACACTCGATGCGGCGAATTGAATGATGGTGCCGGTACGCAAATCGAAATGCGGGCAATGACGTTTTTGATACATGGTCCCTATCGTGATCGACAGCAAAGCCATCACGCACAAGGCGATGCTTTGCCAGGTCAAACCGATCAAGGTAATTTTGTTCGCCACAACCAAGGCGACGCCGCACAGGCCGAAGATCAAACCTATCCATTGGCGGCCGCGTACTTTCTCGCCGATCAATGGTGCGGCAAACGCGGTCAACACTGGCTGCATACCCACGATCAAGGCCGATAAGCCTGCAGGCATACCCATTTTGATGGCGCACCACACACCAGCCAAATAGCCGGCTTGTACCAATATACCGGCGACCGCGATATGCCGCATGCTGCCCACGGGCCACGGCGCACGCAGTATCAATACCAACGGAAATAAAAACAGCAACACGCCAATAAAACGCAGCATCAAAAAAGTTAACGGTGGCGCATACGGCAAACCAAATTTTGCGACGATGAAGCCGGTACTCCAGATCAGTACAAAGGCAAATGGCATGAGCGCCAACCATCGATGGTTGACGCTATTGTTTGAAGAAATCATTGAATGGCTATTCTGGTTGGCTGGCATATTCGGACGTGCACACTGCGCGCAAGTATGGAGTGTGCGTGTCAAACAAATACTGTGCGCTGAATTATTTGCACGTCAGCAGGCGACATTTTATGCCGGGCTTGCATTCGTTGCCGACGACGGGCGATCACGCAGCTGAAGAGGCGACTTATTGGAACCAAATTCCCCAAATTTTTCAAGAATTTCTATTTATAACTGCATAAAATCAAACAGAAAATTGCTTTTGTGCATCGCACCATATTTTTCTTGACACATGGGCTGAGGAGCATAAAATGGATTATGCTGCATCGCATCATTTACGGCTTTGCCTACCACCATCATGTATCACCACTAAAGGAGAAACATATGTTTGCAATACCAGAACAGTTTTCCGCTGCAACCAAAAATCAGTTTGAAGCGCAACTCGCCGTGATGAATTCTTTTGCCAGTACTGCATTCGAGAGCGTGCAAAAAATCGTCGATCTGAATCTGAACGTCGTCAAGTCATCACTGCAAGAATCGAGCGCCACCGCTCACCAATTGATGACAGCAAAAGATCCACAAGAATTTTTTACCTTGACCAGCGCACAAGCACAACCGAACGCTGAAAAAGCCATTGCCTACAGCCGCCATCTGGCTAGCATTGCGACCAGCACGCAAGCAGAATTTGCGAAGACCACTGAAACACAAATCGCAGAAGCCAACCGCAAAGTAATGTCGCTGGTTGAAGAGTTGAGCAAGAACGCACCGGCAGGTTCGGAAAATGCAGTTGCGATGCTCAAGTCGGCAATCGGTAATGCGAATGCTGGCTACGACCAGTTTTCTAAAACTGCCAAGCAAGCAGCGGAAACCTTGGAAGGTAATTTGAATGCAGCAGCTAGCCAGTTTGTTAGCGCAGCAGAAAAAACCACGACACGCAGCCGCAAGTCTGCTTAAGTCAGTTTGTTGCTTGTGATGTAAAAATGCTGACCGAGCAGCACACGTAAAAATGCCCCGATAAAACGGGGCATTTTTTATTCGCAATCCACTTTAAATACTGAGCACTCAATCGCTGGCATTCAACTTTTTGTTTTGGCAATCGCGCGCGCTAACATCACCACCGGGAAAATCGCCACCAACACAATCGTCAATGCCGGCAATGCGGCTTCACCCAGACGTTCGTCGGATGCAAGTTGATGCGTAATTACGGCCAGCGTATCGAAATTGAATGGGCGTATCGTCAAGGTCGCAGGCAATTCTTTCACCACATCGACGAATACCAACAGTCCCGCTGTCAGTACGCTGCGCCACAACAAAGGCACATGAATACGCATCAGCATGGACGTAATGCCATGACCCAAACTGCGCGCACTTGCATCCATAGCTGGTGTAATTTTGATCAGACCAGCCTGTACGCTTTGAAAAGATACCGCAAGAAATCTAACCAGGTACGCATAGACCAAGGCAATCACGCTGCCGCTCAGTATCCAGGTAATTCCGCGTTCACTATTCCACGCATCGATATACGCAAGAGGAATCAGAATACCGACCGCAATCACCGCGCCAGGTATTGCGTAACCCATGCTGACGATGCGATTGCAAAGCGCCTGCACTTTACTATTCGATACGCGTGCCGCATACGCCATCAAAACACATATCGCCACTGCAATGATGGCGGTGATAGCGCCGAGCGTGATTGTATTTTGCAGCCAGCCGAAGTAACGCGTGCTGAATGAAATTGCATCCGCATTCCACAACAAGCGTAACAAAATCACTAAAGGCGCTAAGAATCCAAAGAGTATCGGCAGCGCACAAAACAGTGTCGCACTCCATGCCTGTTTTCCTTGAAGGCGCGTCGACACCTGCGCTGCACTGCGCCCACCGACTGCGTAATAACGCGCCCTGCCACGATTCCTTTGTTCCAACCACATCAAACCCATGACTGCAATCAGCAACACTGCCGCAATTTGTGCCGCGCCAGATCGATCGGAAAAAATGTACCAGGATTTATAAATCCCGGTTGTCAGCGTAGGCACACCAAAGTAAGCCACCGCACCGTAATCAGCCAAGGTTTCCATCAAGGCCAGCGCAATACCGGCAGCGGCAGCAGGTCGCGCCAGCGGCAAACTCACTTGGAAGAATGCGCGCCACGGCCCCGCTCCCAAAGTGCGCGCCGCGTCTAGCATTCGCGGGCTGCGCTCTATGAACGCATTGCGCGCCAACAGATAAACATAGGGATACAACACAAAAGAAAATAGAAAGCCCGCGCCACCAACAGAACGTATCTGCGGAAACCAGTAAGACTGACCTTGCCAACCAAACAGCTCGCGTAAAGCGGTTTGAACCGGACCGGTAAATTGTAGAAAATCCGTGTACGCGTAGGCGACGACATAAGCTGGCATCGCCAAAGGCATTATCAATGCCCATTCAAAAAATTTACGGCCGGGGAAGTTGAATACCGCAACCAGCCAGGCACAACCTATCCCCATTACCGCCGTCAACACCGCAACGATGACGGCGATGATCACGCTGTTGGTGATGTACTCCGGCAGTACCGTTTGCCACAAATGGGAAAAATTGCTGACGCTGTCATTCAGTTCGGAAGATGAAAACAGATTCGACAACACACCAACTATAGGTAAGCCTACCAATACGGCCATAAGCAGTGAGGCGAGTAATAGCGGATGCAATGCACCGCGTTGATGAGGCAAGTCAAGCACGACGCGCACGCATAGTGATGCAGATACAGGCGGACATAAAATGAAGCATGCGTTTGTTCTGTTCTCAATAAGTTGGATGAGAATTATAATCAATCGCTCTCTTCATCCATGCGATATTTTCGGAACCATGCACCATGTCAGCAATTCCAGATTCTGCGGCACATCTTTCGGTTGATGCGATCCGCGTCGGTTATCCGCTAGCCGGGACCATGCATGAGATCGTGCACGGCTTGTCGTTCGCACTGCAACGCGGACAAATCGGCTGTTTGCTCGGACAATCCGGCTGCGGCAAAACGACGGTATTACGCGCGATTGCAGGATTCGAATCCCTGATCAGCGGCAGCATTACTTTAGGCGGCAAAGAATTGAGTAGCGCGCAGCACACCGCAGCGCCGGAGACGCGCCATGTCGGCGTCGTGTTCCAGGATTACGCGCTATTCCCACATTTATCGGTTGCGGACAATCTGGCATTCGGTTTGCGCGGTCTGTCTGCGCAGGAACGTCAGTCACGCGTCGCGAAACTACTGAGCCTGGTCGGCTTGACCTCGCAAGAGAAAAAATTCCCGCATGAATTGTCCGGCGGTCAGCAACAACGCGTAGCACTTGCACGCGCGCTCGCTCCGCAACCTGATTTGCTTTTGCTGGATGAACCATTTTCCAATCTGGATGTAGATTTGCGCGAGCGACTCGCCACTGAAGTGCGCGACATCCTGAAAGAAACCGGCACCACTGCGGTATTGGTCACGCATGATCAACACGAAGCCTTTGCCATCGCCGACCAGATCGGCGTGATGCAGAACGGTGCCATCGTGCAATGGGACAGCGCCTACAACCTTTATCATCGCCCTGCCACACGCTTTGTCGCTGACTTTATCGGCTTGGGTGTATTCGCGAACGGCACTGTCGATGCCGTACAACAGAATGTGAATATCGAACTCGGTACGCTAGCGCTTTGTCATGGCATGGAAAGCTGCGATGCAAACGTACAAGGGCAAGTCGATGTACTACTGCGCGCCGATGACGTGGTGCACGATGACAGCAGCCCATTGCAGGCAGAAGTGGTACGCAAAGCTTTCCGCGGTGCAGAATTTTTATATACCTTGAAATTAGCCAGTGGCCAGCAAGTGCTTGCGCTGGTGCCGTCACACCACGATCATGCGCTGGGCGAACGCATAGGCATACGGCTAGAGGCAGATCACGTGGTGACCTTCCCAAAAACGAATTAAGCCTTAGCCCTCAGCACCTCAAACAGGTTGTACTTCAACCTTCAGAAAATTTAATTCACTGATCAATTTATCGAAGGCCGCAGCGGCTTGCACTGCTTCGCCTTTGACGCCGAGTTCGATATGGCGGCGAGTTTGATCATCGCCCACGCTAGGCAGGCTGAATACTTTGACCTGCGGGAATTCGCTTTCAATAGCTTCCATCAAAGGTGTCAGCGCTGACTCCATGGACTGGAAAACCAGTACCGACTTTTCAAAGCGTGCTTGTTGATGGAATAGATGCGCATAGTGCGTATCCAATATCCATTCAATCATAGGCCAAGCCATCACCGGAAAACCCGGCATGAAATAATGCGCACCACCGTTACCGTGATGGATCGCAAACCCTGGAATTTTATTGTATGGATTGGGGATGATGTCTGCACCTTGCGGGAATTCACCCATCTTCAGGCGATGCAGATTTTCCGGCTTCTCAAGATCGAAAGGAACGTTCGCTTCGCGCGCCATTTCCTGCATGCGCTCTTGAATTTTCTGCTTGGCTTCAGGATGTAAAACGATGGGCACACCAAGTGCCGCCGCCGCACATTGCCGCGTGTGGTCATCAGGCGTTGCACCGATACCGCCGCAACTGAATACGATGTCATCGTTGGCGAAGGTGCGTTTTAATGCAGAGATAATTCGTCCGCGATCATCGCCGAGAACTTCTGCCCATTCCAGGGACAAGCCGCGTGCGCTCAGCAATTCAACTACTTTTGAAAAATGCTTGTCTACGCGTTTGCCTGACAAAATTTCATCGCCAATAATGATGAGTCCGAATGCCATGTGTTTCCCTCTTGTGTCAGGTGTTCAGTTACTGGAATCAGTGACAGAAATAAAATACGAATCTATTTTTTCTCGTCGAACACGGTATCGGTAAAAGTATCCGTTACAACGGTTTGCGTCAGCATAGGTGACGGATTTTCACAGTTCGGTTTCAGTTCGTCATTTGCTGCACGATGCTGCTTCAATGCTTCCATGCAGTAATGCTGGAACCATAAGCCGCTGAAGATGAATACCAGCACATACAACCAGATCGCTCCCGCTGCCAGTATTGGGAAAAAGATGACCGACAAGGCTCCGCCCAGCCACAGCAAGGTTGGCGCAGCGCCCATCGCACCAGTAATCGCGCCTATCAATAACAACTGCCAGCGATGCGTGCGCAAAATAGTTTTACGTTCCTCGGCGTCAGCGTGATCGGCCAAGGCGTCATACGCCATCACGCGATAGGTCAACCAACCCCAAAGCACAGGCTGAATCACAAAGGTCAAAGGCGGGATCAAAGACAGCGGCAGGGTAATAATCCACAGTACGAGGAAGATCACAAAGGACGAACTCGATGTCCACAAACTACCGAAGAACGTGCCGCCCTTGCGCACTTCCAGTTCTTTGTATTGCCGACTGCCTACGTGCTTGACTATCACCGGCATTGCCATCACCCCGACAAAAATCAAAGCCGTCAATATCATCAAAGGCAGCAAGATCCACATCGCGATCAACGGCACGACCACAGTCTTCAACGCGCCCATGCCGACCCACATCAACACATCATTGCTGAATCGAAAGCCATCGTTCTCGGCAAAATAATTTTGCAAGCCATCTATCATCGGCTGCTGATATAGCCATAGGCCAAAACCCCACACCACAACAGACAACACGAACGGCAGCACGCTCAGCAATAGCATCTTGAAATGCAGCTGAGACCATATGGCTCGTCCAAACGCGTTCAATACCGGGCGCATGAAGAAATATCCTTAGAAAATCAAATTCGCTAATATTGACCTGTACTTGATACCAGCCTATGCGAAGAGCGTTCATTTTACCGTGAGCAATTCTTCAGCGTTTGTCCGTGCATCATGACAAAGCGCATAGCCTGAAAAATGCCGCATCACCTGCTACAATCTGCCCACTTTCTGACCTCATTTTCAAAGGAATAAACATGGCTACTACCTCGACCTCATCCGGTTTGCAATACGAAGACAAAGTTATTGGCGAAGGCGAAGAAGCCGTAGCAGGCAATCACGTAACCGTGCATTACACCGGTTGGTTGCGCAACGACGACGGCACAGCCGGCGCAAAATTCGATTCCAGCAAAGATCGCAATGATCCATTCCAGTTCCCATTGGGCGCTGGTCATGTCATCAAAGGTTGGGACGAAGGCGTGCAAGGCATGAAAATCGGCGGCACCCGCACCCTGATCATTCCAGCATCGTTGGGCTATGGCGCACGCGGCGCTGGCGGCGTAATTCCACCGAACGCAACCCTGATTTTTGAAGTCGAACTGCTGGGCGTGTAAATCAAGTGCGTTCAAGGAGCTTAGAACTTCGGCTTGAAGTCGGAGTCTGAGCTCTAGTCAACGCGCTTCATTCCCAGTTTTTCACTCAATAATTTTTTCAGGAGATCCCATGAGCCTGCAAGAGCAATTCGATCAAGCACAAGCCGATTCCAAGAATCTGGCCGAACGTCCGGACAATCTGACATTGCTGAAGATTTATGCACTGTTCAAGCAAGCCGGTAGTGGTGATGTCGCCGGCGAACAACCTGCGATTACAGATTTTGTTGCACGTGCGAAGTGGGATGCATGGAACAATCTGAAAGGGACTTCTCAAGACGATGCAAAGCAACAGTACATCGATCTGGTGAATGACCTAAAAGGTTGAATAAGGTCTTTCAAGTCTGCTGAAATTAAAAAGCCCCGTATGAAAATATGGGGCTTTTTTCTGACTCTTTATTTGTATGTACTTTATGCAGCTTCGGCAAAATACTTCTTCATATTGCGCTCCACTTTTTCTTGCAATGTGCCGGCAAAAGCCTTGAACAAAAAATCCAGCGTGATATCGATCTGAGCTTCTTTATCGCGCAAGGCCAAGGTACCGGCCACACCGCTACGCTTGAACGACAGCACATCGCCATCCCACTGCGTCGTCATATCAAATTCTGTTGCCATTTTGTCGGCCACTTTTTGCGCCGCGTCTTTCGCCTGCTGCAATGGGAGTTGATGCTCCTGCTTGATACTGATATCTGCCATCTTTAGTTCTTCGCTTTCACTTCGGTGTTAATCAAATTTGGGG
This sequence comes from Herminiimonas sp., assembly GCF_030655415.1. The sequence continues at coordinate 122,849 of NZ_JAURVN010000010.1, forward strand.
GCTGCTTGCCGCTTAATGCCGCAACCAGATTTGTCGATGCGCAATCGGCCATCGCACGCCGTGTTTTTTCCGAGCCACTCCCGATATGCGGCGTCAATACCACGTTCGACAAGGATAGAAAATCCGGATGGAAAGCCGGTTCATTTTCATAAACATCCAAACCCGCGGAAGCGATGCGATGTTCACGCAATGCTGCAATCAAGGCAACGTCATCGACAATCCCGCCGCGCGCAATATTCACCAGCGTCGCAGTTGGCTTCATGAAGGCCAGTTCTGCCGCACCAATGATGTGATGCGTTTGTGCCGAATATGGCAACACCAGAATCAAATGATCGGCACCTCGCAATAATTCTTCCTTGCTCACATAACGCGCGTTGTTGGCGTGTGCTTCCTGCTCTGGCGTGAGGCGACTACGATTATGATAAATAACCTTCATGTCAAAGCCCATCGAGCGACGTGCGATCGCTTGTCCTATGCGGCCCATGCCAAGTATACCAAGCGTGGCGCCATGGACATCAGCTCCAAGGAATTGATCGAAGCGCCAGTTCTTCCACTTGCCGGCACGCAGATAATGTTCAGACTCAGATACGCGACGCGCGTTCGCCATCAACAAAGACCATGCGTAATCGGCGGTCGTTTCATTCAACACATCTGGCGTATTCGTAACCATAATGCCGGCGCTGGTGGCAGCAGCAACATCGATGTTGTTGTATCCGACAGCCACATTACAAATTGCCTTCAAATGAGAATTGGCGGCGATCACTTCAGCAGACAACTTCTCGCTACTCGTGATCACGATCGCATCTTTACCCTGCATTTTTTCATGCAATTCAGCGGCAGAAAAAATCTTATCTTCCTGATTTGACTCAACATCAAAGTGTTGCTGCAAGCGTTCAATCACATCAGGGAACGTTGCACGTGCGACGAGTACTTTTTGTTTCATATACGTCTCCTCAGATGAAAAAGATAAAAGTCATCAAAATGAACAAGGGGATAAGAATCGCACAGGACCACGCCATGTAACCGAAAAACGATGGCATCTTGATGCCGCGCTCTTCTGCAATCGCCTTGACCATCATGTTCGGTGCATTCCCAATGTAGCTATTCGCGCCCATGAATACGGCACCGCAAGAAATCGCCGCCAGCGTTGCCGACAATGTCGTCATCAATACCGTCGCATCGCCGCCTGCCGTATTAAAGAACACCAAATAAGTAGGTGCATTATCGAGGAAAGACGACAGAATACCGGTCGCCCAAAAATACATCGCATTAATAGGCTGCCCATTGCCGTCTGTAACGGCGCGCACGATGGATGCAAATGCTCCCGACTCACCTGCGCGCAACATGGCGATCACGGGAATGATCGTAATGAAAATACCGGCAAACAATTTTCCGACTTCCTGGATCGGCCCCCAGGAAAACTCGTTGCCGCTGCGCGCACTTTTCGGCGTCAACCATAGTGACAATCCAATCACTACGATCAACAAAACATCACGCAACAGATGTTGCAACTCGACAGTATTACCGAAGAAGGTAAAAGCGATGCCGGACTTCCAGAAGCCACTCATTAATACCAGCGCTATTACAACTACGAGCAAGGCAAAATTGATTTTGCCATCGAAGCGAATCGCAGAATCCGGTGTTGGATCAAGTTCCGGCGAGACGATTTCTTCTCGTTTGTGATAATAGTGACTATCGAGCAGATAAAAAATAATCAGCAGCGCCGTACATAGAAATATGGTGGGCGCGAAAAGATGTTGCACGGTCCAGAAAAAATCCACCCCTTTCAGGAATCCGAGGAATAGCGGTGGATCTCCAAGCGGCGTCAGTGCGCCGCCGGCATTTGCCACCAAAAAAATAAAGAATACGACAATGTGCGCCGCATGTTTGCGATTGTCATTCGCGCGTATCAAGGGCCGAATCAACAGCATCGCAGCGCCTGTCGTCCCCATAAAACTGGCGAGCACCGTCCCAATCGCGAGCAAGCCTGTATTCAATGCGGGCGTGCCGTGTAAATTACCGCGCACGCAAATGCCACCAGCGACCACAAACAATGTCGTGATCAAAATAATGAAGGGGAAAAATTCCGCCACGAAAGCATGCACGGCACCGTGGATCGCCGTGGCAGAACCAAAGAAAATCGCGCAAGGCAGCAGAAACGCCAGCGACCAAGCCACAGTCAATTTTCCAAAATGGTGATGCCAAAAACCAGGTGTCAACAAGGGGCATAAGGCTATCGATAACAGCAAGCCAGCAAATGGAATGCCCCACATTACGGACAATCCGCTGCCATTCAATTCTGCCGCGCTGCCTAGCGCTGGCGCCAAGGCGAGCATGCCAACGAGTAAATGTGCACGCATGGTGACTCCGGTATTGAAGGGGAGTCATTTTATCCCAGAAAAAATATGTCTTGGCAGCAAGGGACATGAGGACTTGAGGGTGTAATCAAATTACCGAAATCCAGCACCGCTACAGATGCATCGCGCATGAACATATTCGGAATCTGTATAACCGGGATTTGTGAGAAAGAGCGATATGCCTTAAAATACTATGCTTTGCGATTGCCGCCAGCGTATGCATTCCATGCGCGATCCGGGCAGTCAGCTCCATTCAAATATTTAGTTAGGACTGGTATGACCCACGTAGTGACCGATTCCTGCGTACTTTGCCGTTACACAGATTGCGTAGACGTGTGCCCGGTGGATTGCTTTCGCGAGGGCCCGAATTTCCTGTCTATCGACCCGGATGAATGCATCGACTGCGCGGTGTGCGTAGCTGAATGCCCAGTCAACGCGATTTATGCAGAAGAAGATGTGCCCGCTGATCAACAGCATTACATCAAACTGAACGTCGATTTGTCGCGCGAATGGCCGTCCATCACCAAGACCAAGGCGCCTTTGCCTGAAGCGGATGAATGGAAAGACAAGACTGACAAATTGCAGTATTTGGCGCGCTAATCGCTTAAATTACGCTGCACTTGATAAAACGCTCTCTGGTTTTGCCACAGGGCGTTTTTTAACGCCAAAAATTCGCAGCGATCCGACAGAACAGCTTGAATTTGAAATTTATTAACCTTATTACAATGAAATATCACCATAGTTATCAATGGTGCATTGCAATATAAAGGGTTTATACCCACAATCAAGGCAACAATCGTTCACGATAGAGGCCCACCATGCTTTACCAATTGCACGAGTTGAACCGCAACTTGCTCAATCCAATGATGCAATGGGCCGAAGCATCGTCCCGCCTTTTTACTGATCCTGCCTCGCCTTTTTCCTATACGCCGTTTGCTCACCGCATCGCGGCCGGATACGAGTTGATGTATCGCCTGGGCAAGCAATACGAAAAACCGCACTTCAACATCGAAACCGTAGAGATCAACGGCAAGGCTGTGCGCATCGTTGAAGAAGTGGCAGAAGAAAAATCATTCTGTACCTTGCTGCATTTTAAAAAAGCACTGCCGACAAAAGAATTCGCAGCCTTGAAGCAACCTACCGTTTTGCTGGTCGCGCCCTTATCCGGCCATCATTCGACCTTGCTGCGCGATACCGTACGCAGCCTGCTGCAAGATCACGATGTCTACGTAACCGATTGGGTCGATGCGCGCATGGTGCCGCTGACTGAAGGCCCTTTCCATCTGCACGATTACGTCTATTACATTCAGGACTTCATCCGCAAGCTAGGTCCGAACCTGCATGTAATCTCGGTATGCCAGCCTACTGTGCCAGTGATGGCAGCAATTTCCCTGATGGCCAGTGCTAGAGATCCCAAGTTGCCGAAGTCGATGACGATGATGGGCGGCCCTATCGACCCGCGCAAATCGCCAACCCAAGTCAATAATCTGGCGGTTGAAAAACCATACTCATGGTTTGAAAATCAAGTCATTTACAGCGTACCGGCCAACCATCCTGGCTTTGGCCGCAAGGTCTATCCAGGCTTCTTGCAGCACGCCGGTTTCATCGCGATGAATCCGGGCCGTCATGCTCAGAGTCATTGGGATTTTTATGAACACTTGCGCGAAGGCGATAACGAATCGGCGGAAGAACATCGCAAGTTTTACGATGAATACAATGCCGTGCTGGATATGCCGGCTGAGTATTATCTGGAAACGATCAAGACAGTTTTTCAGGAACACTGTCTGCCACTAGGCACATGGGAAATCGAAGGCAAGCTGGTCAAACCGCAAGATATCAAAACCGTGGCGCTGTTCACCATCGAAGGTGAAAAGGACGACATCTCGGGCGCGGGCCAAACCCATGCGGCACAAGACTTGTGTTCATCCATCGCCAAATCCAACAAGCAGCAATTTACCGCGCCGCAATGCGGCCATTACGGCATCTTCTCCGGTCGTAAATGGCGCGAGATCATTTGTCCGAAAATCACGAGCTTTATTGCGAACCATTCCTGATACGAAGCTGATACTTAGCTGAACCACTTAACAACGCGTAAAAAATATCAATTCAAAGCCACATCCGCGCTTTTTCCATTTGGCGCACAGGCCCGTATAAGACGATAATTCTGTTTTATTCTTCGCATCGCCTCCGTGTCATCACCCACCGATAAATCGCTCGCAGATCAGCTTGAAGATCTGCTGCCGCAAACGCAATGCACGAAGTGCGGCTATCCCGCATGCCGTCCGTATGCGGAAGCAATGGCCGATGGCAGCGCTAGCTACAACCAATGCCCACCAGGCGGCATTGAAGGCGTCGCACGACTGGCAAAAGTACTCGGCAAAAAGGTCATACCTATCAATCCGGTCAACGGCGTAGAACGGCCACGTCCGGTTGCATTCATTGATGAAGCAATCTGCATCGGTTGCACCTTGTGCATACAAGCGTGCCCCGTTGATGCCATCGTAGGTGCTGCCAAGCAGATGCACACCATCGTCACCGATCTGTGCACCGGTTGTGATCTGTGCGTCGCGCCATGTCCAGTTGATTGCATCGCGATGATCGAGGTCACTCCTGGCAAAACTGGTTGGGATGCTTGGTCACAGGCACAAGCCGATGCCGCGCGCGAGCGGCACGACTTCCGCAGCGCACGTTTGCAACGCGAAAAAGAAGAGAACGAGACGAGACTTGCTGCAAAAGCTGCCGCGAAACTGCAGGAAGTGCAATCCGAAACTCCGATTTCGGATGCAGAGAAAGCTGAACAGGCGCGCAAGAAAGCCATCATTCAAGCCGCGATAGAACGCGCACGGCTGAAAAAAGAACAAGCAGAGAAAGACGCTAAATGAACGCAGAAAAACGACGTGAAATTTTTAATCGACTGCGCACTGCGAATCCACATCCGACTACCGAACTTGAATATCAAACGCCATTCCAGTTACTGATTGCCGTGCTGCTATCGGCACAGGCGACCGACGTTTCCGTCAACAAAGCCACACGCAAACTGTATCCGCATGCCGGCACACCGAGGAAGATTTACGCACTCGGCGTCGAAGGCTTGATTCCCTATATTCAAACCATAGGTCTGTTTCGTACCAAGGCGAAAAACGTCATTGAAACTTGCAGGATCTTGCTGGCGGAACATGGCGGCGAAGTACCGCGCACGCGTGAAGAACTCGAAGCCTTGCCAGGTGTAGGCCGCAAGACCGCCAATGTGGTGATGAATACCGCATTCGGGGAAGCGACGATTGCAGTCGATACCCATATCTTCCGCGTATCGAATCGCACCGGCCTTGCGCCTGGTAAAAATGTCGATATCGTTGAACAAAAACTGATGAAATTTGTAGCACCAGAATTTCAGCAAGATGCACATCACTGGCTGATTTTGCATGGCCGCTACACCTGCATCGCCCGCACGCCAAAATGCTGGAACTGCATCATTGCTGATCTGTGTGAGTACAAACAGAAGACGCCTTTGCCTGCCAAAGGCGTATGACTTTTAGGAAAAGCATTTCTTGAAAACGCTTTTCCTTTTCCACTGTACAGCACGAATTTACAAAACGATGGCGCAGCTCGCTTCGAACGTCAGGCGCGGCAGACGCGGCTTGATTTTGTCGTGATCGCCGTAACCTATGCTGCACAGGAAATTGGCTTTTACCTGCGTACCAACGAAGAAATTCTCGTTCACTTTATCTGCATCAAAACCCGACATCGGGCCGCAATCCAGACCAATCGCTCGCGCCGCCATGATGAAATACGCGCCCTGCAAGGATGAATTACGAAATGCTGTTTCTTCTATCAGTTTGTCGTTGCCTGCAAATACTGCCTGCGCATCCATGTGCGGGAACAACTGCGGCAACTTGCGTGGAAACGCCATGTCCATGCCGATAATCGCTGTAATCGGTGCCGTTTTAATTTTCTGTACATTGCCGGCTGATACGCATGCCGCCAGCTTCTCTTTCGCTTCTGGCGACTTGACGAAGGCAATACGGGTCGGTGAACAATTCATCGAGGTCGGTGCCCATTTCATCAGTTCGTAAATTTCACGTAACTGGCCATTGGTGACAGGCTTGTCCAGCCAGACAGAATTGGTATGTGCTTGGGTGAAGAGCGTATCAAGAGCTTCCTGGTTCAACATGGTCGTTTCCGTTTCAGATTTCAAAATATTTCAAAAGATGCGCCGCATCGCGGCATTAGCGCTAAAGCAATAGAACCGTATGTTATCCGAAACACGCGCTGCAGTTCAGCTACAAGCCACGTACAATGTCGGTCTGCGTTCAACGAACAGTATTTTATTGCGCCTTTATTCTTTCCATGTTCACACCTTCACAACACGATGTACGCCGTTTTTTTTGCGAGACTTTTCGCAAACAACGTGCGAATGAAATCCTCACACCGCTGGAAGCGATCGCGCGCGACTGGTTGATCCAGCATCCCGAATATGCAGACGAATTAACGGATGTGGAAGCAGCACTGGCGAAGGATTATTCAGTTGAATCTGGCCAGGCTAATCCCTTCCTGCATCTGTCCATGCATTTGTCGATTGCCGAACAAATCTCTATCGATCAGCCACCCGGCATACGCGCTGCGTACACTGGTTTGGCACATCGTTTAGGCTCCGAACATGACGCGCATCACCAGATCATGGAATGCCTGGGCGAGATGATTTGGTCTTCGCAGCGCAATGGCACGCCGCCGGATGGCGCGGCTTACATAGAATGCATCAAGCGTCGCTGAATACTTTTTGCAATGCTGACGAACATAAAAAAGCCACGAAGTATCGTGGCTTTTTCTTTGCGAAAACTACTCGCATTTAAATCTAAGTTTTTAGCTCACTTACGCAGCACCAGATTTGTCGGCAGGCTGTGCAAATACGCAGCAATGTTTTCGATATCCTGATTCGACAACTGCTTGGCCAAAGGCGCCATGATCGCGTTGCTACGACCATTCGACACTGTATTGCCGCGCTTGTAGGCAACCAGTGCGTGCTTCAGATAATCCTTGTGCTGACCAGCCAGTGTTGGATAAGCAGGATCGATAGGTGTCTTGAAATCGGCGCCGTGGCAGGAGGCGCAATTGTATTTGGCGACTGCGGCTTTACCGGCTTCGATCTTGCTGTCAGCCGTAGCGTTCAGCGAGACCAGTGCAGACAGCGATACAACAGCCAATGCGAGAATTTTTTTCATATGGGCTCCCGTTATTTCTGTTGCGAGTAGTAAGCGGCAACGTCGGCGATATCCTGATCCGACATGCTCGTCGCAATACCACGCATGGACGGGTGATTACGGTCGCCTTTTTTATATGCATTCAAGGCACTGACGATGTATTTTTCCGACTGCCCGCCTATCATGGGCACTTGGTAAACTTCCGGGAAAGTCGCCTTGTAGCCTGGGATGCCGTGGCATCCAATACACATCGCAACCTTGTTGACAGCTGCTTTGGCATCGCCAACAACTTCCGCCGCAGCAGCAAAGTTGGCCACACCCGCGAGCGCGAGAAGTGCAAATAGTTTTTTCATGATAGCTATGGTTGAGTAAACGAAACCTGCGCCGAACCTGCGCAAAACCTGCGAAATAACTCGGTAAAACGCGTCGCAGCAAAACATCTCTCTGCAGCGAAAAAGTTACTTCTTCACACCAAAACCGCTCGATTCTACCTTAAGAGATAGGGAGCGTCCACGTTCAAATGGCCGTGCGTGTACAGCATCCGACAGTCGCCTTTTGAGCGTTTATCCATGCGGATTTGCGCTCAGTCATCTCGCTGAAATACGATTTTTTTCTCGGCGCGCTCTTGTTCCTCTGACTCTTTGGCGGCTTGCTCATCTGCTGCTTCTTCGGCCTCGATCACGGCAGGACTCTCAGGCTTGGTCGGCCAGAAGAAAATGTATGGCGTCAACGTAAAACGGCGTAACACGGCGCGGAACACCAGCCGTCGTACCCGCTTCGGCACATCGCGTGCACGCAAAGCCAGAGCCAGCGCACAAGAGAACGCCACGCCGACATTCACCAAACCGATGGCGATAATACCCGCGCAAGCCAGCCAGAACTGTGGCGTCAACATCGCTTCCCAGCCAAGGCTACTGACTGCTGCTGCCAGCGTTGCAGTCGACAAGGTCACGTGGCGCACGTCCAGCGGCAAACCAAAGAACTGCGCAATCACCGGCATCATGCCCAGCAAAATCGCCAGCGAGACGTTACCGACTATGCTCGATACATTGTGTTCCAGCCAGTGCGCCCAACGCTCCGCGCGATGCGCGCCCAGCGCGTGCACCAAACGACGATGATGTGCGATTGACTCTCTCAGTCTGCGCAACGCAAACCAGTTATCGGCAAAACCCGCCATCAAGCTGGCCAGCCACAACAAAATGCCTGTGAATGCTGCGAACAACGGCGTCACGCCGACTATCGATAATGAATTGATAGTCGCCTGCGCTTTTTCGGGACCCATCAATGGCTTGCCGAATATAAATAGCGCAGCAAACGACAAGATAATTACCACGGGCGCCACTGCCAGCAGATTGCCAAATACCGCCGCTGCTTGTGAACGCAGCAGTGCCGCAATCCGCGCCAGCAATTCACGCAAGCCTTCCACTGTGTCCAGCTCGCCCATTTGCGCTGCTAGTGCTGGCGCAGTCACTGCCGGTTGCTTGGTCGCCAGTACGCCACCGATCGCGGTGATAATCAGGAAGCTCAATGCAAAGTTAATCGACAGGAATACGCCTTCGAAAAAATGTGCAAGGCCGAGGCCGGTGATACCAAGTTTCGCCAGCGCAGTGAACGCAGTGATAAAGCCACCCAGCATTGCCGCTCGCAACATCGCGCGATATTCATTGCGATCGCGTGCAATGTAATGCTCGCCGTGATTGGCATTACGCTCGACCATCTTGCGCGCCAGCAAAGAGAAACTGCGATTCACCAACTCACGTACCGATGAGCGGCGATGATGCGCAACAATCAAATCAACCAATACCGCTTGCACCTGACCGGAGCCAGCCTCGGCATGTGGCGCGCCGCGCAAATCCAGCAGACGCGCAATCCTGACCAGATGCGCGCGCATGCGTTCTACGTGATACACCAGACCGACCGATACGCCGTATTCATCCAGATGCGCGTAGATCTTGTCGGTTTGTGCCTGACATACCGCCAGCAACATGCGCACACTACGCAAACCCGCTTCATCCTTTGTGCTGCCGAATAAATAGTTTTCCAGCTCACGTCGCAAAGACATGAACGGTGTTGCCAGCAAAGGCATACGCGGTTCCAGGCGCTGGCGAAACGCAGGACTGATACCGACGGAAATCACCATCGTCACCAGATACAACATGGCCTCGTCGATCTGCTGACGATAGCCATGTGCAATCCCATCGTCGCCGCCCAGCTTCCACAAGCGTGATAAAGTTTTTGAATCAAGTTCAAGCAGCCACTCTGCATCCGACTCATCGGGGAACATCGCGGTAAACAAGGTCGACAAATCCTGCTGTCCTACCGGACGCGGCAAGATCAACTTCACCATGCGTTCAGACAATTCAGAAAAGAATGCAGACTCGCGCGGCAAACCAGTCGCCGAAAACAATTCAGGCCCGGTTGCTTCTCGCAAAGTTTTGCGCAAGGTTGCCTGCACGCCTTGTTTGACCTCGCGATTGCCGTCCAGCCAATCCAGCAAGAAGCGTATGCGCTGATGTTTGACCCGACGCCATTCGCCGTTATCCAGCAAGGAAACTTTCGGCTCACGACGTATCCAGTCCGCCAGATCAATCATCCAGTTGGCGCGTGCATGCCAGGACGCGTCGGGATCGGCCCTACGCATCAGCGATTCAATCTGCGGTAAATACTGCGAATGGTCCGTGTGATGTCTTAGCGCACCACGACGGAATCTGCGCCAGACGGCACAGATTCTTAAGAAAGAGATTTTCATTTAATAATTATTGTAATAAGGGCATTCAAAAAGCGTCCAACTGTCTCCTGCCCCTAAAGCATGTGCAAAAAAATATATAAACCAAGTCAGCAAGATGGTGATCTAGTGCAATTATGCAAGCTGCACACCATGCGCTTGTGTACGTGTTCTCGCTTATACTCCGATTTCTTTTCACCTTAATGACACCGTCATGCGACACGAAACACGCTTCGAAGGTTCCCAGAGCTACGTCACCACCCGCGACCTGAAACTCGCCGTCAATGCTGCATTGACTTTGCAGCGCCCCTTATTGATCAAGGGCGAGCCCGGCACTGGCAAAACCATGCTGGCAGAAGAAGTTGCTGCCGCGCTCAAGATGCCTTTAATGCAATGGCATATCAAATCGACGACCAAGGCGCAGCAGGGATTATACGAATACGACGCCGTATCGCGTTTGCGCGATTCGCAACTAGGCGATGAACGCGTCAAGGTCATCGACAACTACATCGTCAAAGGTGTGTTGTGGCAAGCGTTCACTGCCGACGAACAGGTCGTGTTGCTGATCGATGAAATCGACAAGGCCGACATCGAATTCCCGAATGACTTGCTGCGCGAACTCGACCGCATGGAATTCTATGTGTACGAAACCCGCGAAATGGTGAAAGCCAAACACAGGCCGCTCGTCATTATTACATCGAATAATGAAAAAGAATTGCCTGACGCCTTCTTGCGCCGCTGCTTCTTTCACTACATCAAGTTTCCTGACCGCGACACGATGGAACAAATCGTCGCCGTCCATTTTCCGAATTTGAAAAAAGAATTGCTGGCGAAAGCGCTGGAAGTTTTTTATCAAGTGCGCGACGTCAGTGGCTTGAAGAAAAAGCCATCGACTTCTGAATTACTGGATTGGCTCAAATTATTGCTGGCAGAAGATATTCCAGCCGAAGCATTACGCAGCCAGGATGACAAAACCATCATCCCGCCGCTGCACGGCGCCTTGCTGAAAAACGAACAAGACATTCATCTGTTCGAACGACTGGTTTTCATGTCGCGCACCAATCGCTAAGTTCAAAGCTGATCCACAGGACTTGCCGTGTTAATTGATTTTTTCTTCATGCTGAAAGATGCAAAGATTCCGGTTTCGATCAAGGAATTTTTGCTCTTGCTCGAAGCATTGGAGAAAGACGTCGCCCGTCATTCGCTGGATGATTTCTATTATCTGGCACGCCTGACACTCGTCAAAGACGAAGCGCACTTCGACAAATTCGATAGGACCTTCGGCCTGTACTTCAAAGGCATTGCTACTGTCTTCGAAGACAATGCGGCGATCCCGCTCGACTGGTTATTGAAACGTGCTGCGAAAGATTTAAGTCCGGCAGAACGCGCGCTGATAGAAAAATTCGGCTACGACAAACTGGCCGAACGCTTGCAAGAATTATTGAAAGAACAAAAAGAACGCCACGAAGGCGGCAGCAAATGGATAGGCACAGGCGGCACTTCGCCTTTCGGCAATAGCGGCAACAATCCGGAAGGCATACGCATAGGCGGCGAAAGCACCAATCGCTCTGCCGTTAAAGTATGGGAACAGCGCACTTACCGCGATTACGACACTTCACGTGAAATCGGCACCCGCAACATCAAGGTCGCATTACGCCGCCTGCGCAAATTTGCACGACAAGGTGTAGCCGATGAACTGGCGCTGGACGCCACGATACGCGCGACCGCCAATAATGCCGGCTACCTCGACATCAAGATGCAGGCCGAGCGCAAAAACAATATCAAGATTTTGATGCTGCTGGACGTGGGCGGCTCTATGGACGATCACATTCAGCGCACTGAAGAATTGTTTTCTGCGGCGAAAAGCGAATTCAAGAACATGGAGTTCTACTACTTCCATAACTGCGTCTACGATCACCTGTGGCGCAACAACCAGCGCAAGCATGCCGAACGTTTTGCAACCTGGGATGTATTGCGTAAATACACGCCGGATACCAAAGTGATTTTTGTCGGCGATGCGACTATGAGTCCGTATGAAATTTTGCGTCCGGGCGGCGCGATCGACTATCACAACGAAGAAGCCGGTGCCGAATGGCTGCAACGTTTTACCAAGGCATTCCCAAGTTATGTCTGGCTCAACCCTGAGCCTGAAAATATTTGGGAATATCGTCAGTCAGTCGCGATCATCCGGCAGCAAATGAATAATCGTATGGTGCCGCTGACGCTGGAAGGGCTGGAGCGCGGCATGCGCTTGCTCAGCAAATAAAGAAATCGTTGCGGGAAGTTATTGCACAGCGAGCATCGTGCAAGGGTAAAACTTAAGCGGTGATTTAACGCGGCAAGTGCATGAATTTTTTCAACGCGCTGACGACATGTTGACTGGCCACAGGCTTGGTCAAAAATCCATCAACGTTCGCTTTGCGCGCAGCGTCCACATCGTAATCGCTGGATTTACTCACCAGAAAAATCACTGAAGTTTTGTCGTTAGGCCGCGCTGTTTTAACGGTCTGGCATAAGCGAAATGGATCTACGTCAGCAATAGACGTATTGATCAGCACCACCGACACACGCTGACGTACACACGCACCTTCCGCTTCGGCCTCGCCTTTGGCCCACAGCACTTCAATCTGATGACGCGCCAGAAATTCGGCGACGAAATCACGAAACGCCGGTGATTTGTCAACGATCAACACCGCGCCGCCATGCGGCAATTCGGTACGCAGACTTTCGTAATCGGCAGGATCGGTCAAGTCGATATCAACACGATTACGCCGGCGACGTTCTGGCACCATCACTACATCAGATGCTTCCAGACGGGCCAAGGTATCAGCGCGTTTTTCGATCAGGTTATCCAGCGCTTCGAACAAACGCTGCCAACGTATCGGTCTATCAACGCGCGTATAAGGAAGGGGAATAGTCGGCGTGCCAACCAAAAGCACAGGCCGCACATCGCTGGGACGCAAGTCAGACAAGGCCACCAGCGCCTTTAATTCTTCGGCATTGGCTATATATAAATCAGGATCCTGCAAATTATCTTCTGCCAGCCGAAAATAGCCGTAACCCTTGCCTTGGTCCAGAGCAAATGTGGCATCGAAGATTTCGGTTTCCTGTTGATTGAATCCAATCAGGCGAGCCGCAAAAGGGAAACTATTAGCTGACATTGAATCGTGAAGAGCAAACCATCGTCGTGTGAAAGGCGGCGCATAATTCCTGCGCATTAGTTAACATTTATACACCTTTAAAAACGATTAACAATCCCATAAATTAGCGAGGTAAACCGGGAAATATATAAAATTGTGCCAACTGTTTATCAAAACATATACATTTGACCGCTTTTGCCACAAAAGAGCCAGCGATGCGTCACAAATCTAACCTTATTTAACAATTCGGCGATTTCGCGCCCGTCGAGAGCAAAGTTAAATCGAGGGGCATCGCGACCACATCGGTTTTTTTCATTAGAATGCAGACACTTCGATGTACGCATCCTGATTAAAGCAACTTTTTAAAAGCAACAAATTAAGGAAAACGTTAAAAGCAATTATTGGAAGCAAAAGCGCAGCGCGAGCTTCCAACGTAAATTTTTCAGCCTCTTACCGTAACGATTGAATGGCCACTAAAAAATCCCCTGCCGACTATAGCGAATCCTCCATCCGTGTTCTGAAAGGTCTGGAACCGGTCAAGCAACGCCCCGGCATGTACACACGCACCGAGAATCCGCTGCACATCATCCAGGAAGTGATCGACAACGCATCCGATGAAGCGCTGGGCGGCTATTGCAAGAACATCGTCGTCACCCTGAATGCCGACGGCAGTGTCAGTGTGGAAGATGATGGTCGCGGCATTCCGGTTGGCATGCATCCGGAAGAAAAAGTCCCGACGGTAGAAATAGTTTTCACGCGTCTGCACGCAGGCGGCAAGTTCGACAAAGGTTCAGGCGGCGCGTACGCATTCTCCGGCGGCTTGCACGGCGTTGGCGTCTCGGTAACGAATGCCTTGTCGACCCGTTTGGAAATCACCGTATGGCGCGAAAACGGCGTGCACACATTGACGTTCTCCGGCGGCGATGTCATCGAACCGCTGAAATCACGTCCGATTGCGCGCGATGAAAAACGTAGCGGCACTAAAGTCACAGCATGGCCGGATGCTAAATATTTCGACTCATCTGTTATTCCCCAAGCTGAACTGCAGCGCCTGTTGCGCTCGAAAGCAGTTTTGCTGCCGGGCGTCAAAGTCACGTTGGTACATGCCAAAAGCGGTGAAGTACAAACCTGGCAATACGATCAAGGTTTGCGCGGTTATTTGACCGAGTCGCTGGCACAAGCATCAAATGCAGAAACCGTCATCCCGCTTTTTGAAGGCGAGCAATATGCGAACGCCGATGCCGAAGGTTTTGCCGAAGGCGAAGGCGCAGCATGGGTCGTGGCATGGACAGAAGATGGCGCGGTCGTGCGCGAGTCTTACGTCAATCTGATTCCGACCTCCAACGGCGGCACGCATGAATCCGGTTTACGCGAAGGCTTGTTCGGCGCGGTAAAAAGTTTTGTCGAGATGCATTCGCTGTTGCCAAAAGGCGTGAAGCTGTTGCCGGAAGACGTCTTCGCACGTGTGTCTTTTGTGTTGTCGGCCAAAGTACTGGACCCGCAATTCCAGGGACAAATCAAGGAACGTCTGAACTCGCGCGATGCAGTGCGATTGGTCTCCACCTACACGCGCCCTGCGCTCGAACTGTGGTTGAACCAGCATGTCGATTACGGCAAAAAACTCGCCGAGCTCGTCATCAAGCAAGCGCAATCGCGTCTGCGTTCTGCACAAAAAGTTGAGAAGAAAAAATCTTCAGGCGTTGCTGTCTTGCCGGGCAAATTGACCGACTGCGAATCATCCGATATCTCGCGCAATGAAATCTTTTTAGTCGAAGGTGATTCCGCCGGCGGCTCCGCCAAGATGGGCCGCGACAAAGAATTTCAGGCGATTTTGCCACTGCGCGGCAAGGTTTTGAACTCGTGGGAAACCGAACGTGATCGCCTGTTCGCCAACAATGAAATTCACGATATTGCGGTTGCGATCGGCATCGATCCGCACGGCAAAAACGATACCGTCGATTTCAGCAGCTTGCGTTACGGTCGCATCTGCATCCTGTCCGATGCGGACGTTGATGGTTCGCACATTCAAGTGCTGTTGTTGACGCTGTTCTTCAAACATTTCCCGCAACTGATCGATCGCGGCCACATCTGTATCGCACGTCCGCCGCTGTATCGCGTTGATGCACCTGCGCGTGGCAAAAAACCGATTCAGAAAATCTACGCGCTCGACGATGGTGAGCTGGAAGCGATCGAAGATAAATTGCGCAAGGATGGCGTCAAGGACAGCGCGTGGACGATCTCCCGCTTCAAAGGCCTGGGTGAAATGAACGCCGAACAGTTGTGGGAAACCACGATGAATCCGGATACGCGTCGTCTGTTGCCAGTCGCACTTGGCGAATTCGATCTGGACTTCTCTGAAGCGCGCTTCAATATGTTGATGGGCAAAGGCGAAGCCGCCGCACGTCGTACGTGGATAGAAGAGCACGGCAACGAAGCTGAGGCCGATATCTGATCATGAACATCGTGCGCACTTCCCTGTTGGCTTTGTCCTTATCGCTGTTATCCGTTGCTGCGCATGCAGACGTGTACGGCTATATCGATGCCAATGGTGAAGCGCACTTTGCGACAGAAAAACTGGACCAGCGTTACCAGTTGTTTGCACGTGGCGATCAGGCTTTGAATGCGGCGCGCCTCGCTCCTTTATCACCTGCAGAAAAAGAAACACCGCTGTTCCGTTATCTGTCGCAACATCCGAATCTGAAGAAATACGAAAAGCTGTTGAACGATGCCGCGAATGAATTCAATCTCGATCCGGCTTTATTGAAAGCAGTGATGGCAGCGGAATCAGGCTTCAATCCAAATGCGGTTTCGCCGAAAGGCGCAGTCGGTCTGATGCAATTGATGCCGGCAACCGCCGAACGCTTTGGCTTGCAAGCAGATCGCAAAAAAACTGTTGCACAAAAACTGACTGATCCGAAAACCAATATACGTTTAGGCGCACGTTATCTGCGCGTGCTGCGCGATATGTATCCGAATCAACAGCACTTGGTGTTGGCTTCGTATAACGCCGGTGAAGGCGCCGTGCAAAAATACAATGATGCGATTCCACCATTTGCCGAAACACGTAATTACGTCAAGCTGGTCACGCAGTTCTACAACTTGTACCAACCGACTTCGCGCTTTGCAGATAACGCTGTGTTTTCAAATCGGCATTCTGATTCAAAACGCATACACATGATTATTCCGGGGCGCCGCGACACTGGCGCTCCTGCAGAAACGTCTTCTGCTTATCCAAATACTTCCATCGAATAACCTCTGCAAAACACTACGCAAAATAATAATGACTGATCAAGCTAATCTTTTTGACACTGCAGCACCTGCCGATGGCGGCGAATCGCTGACACTGGCAACCTTTGCCGAACGCGCTTATCTGGATTACGCAATCTCCGTGGTCAAGGGCCGTGCCCTGCCGGACGTCTGCGACGGTCAGAAGCCAGTGCAACGTCGCATCCTGTTTGCGATGAATGAATTGGGATTGAATGCCAGCGCCAAGCCGCGTAAATCGGCTGCAGTGGTTGGTGACGTCCTCGGTAAATTGCATCCGCATGGCGATCAATCGGTGTATGACGCGCTGGTGCGTATGGCGCAGGATTTTTCGCTGCGTTATCCATTGATCGATGGTCAGGGTAACTTCGGTTCACGCGATGGCGACGGTGCAGCGGCGATGCGATATACGGAAGCACGCCTGACGCCGATTGCAAAATTGCTGATGGAAGAAATCGACATGGGCACCGTCGATTTCCAGCCCAACTATGACGGCTCGACCGAAGAACCAAAATTGCTGCCTAGCCGCTTGCCTTTCGTCTTGTTGAATGGCGCATCCGGTATTGCGGTCGGTATGGCGACTGAAATCCCTTCGCACAATTTGCGTGAAGTCGCGAGCGCCGCGGTCGCCATTATTCGCAATCCAAAATTGACACATGAAGAATTGCTGGCGATCGTGCCTGGCCCGGACTTCCCGGGTGGTGGCCAGATCATTACCTCGCCAACCGCAATCAGCGACATTTATCGCAGCGGCCGCGGTAGCGTCAAGGTTCGTGCAACGTGGAAGATAGAAGACATGGCGCGCGGTCAGTGGCAAGCTGTCGTCACCGAACTGCCGCACGGCACTTCGTCGCAACGCGTTCTGGAAGAAATCGAAGAGCTGACCAATCCAAAAATCAAGCTCGGCAAAAAATCGCTATCGCCGGATCAACTCGCATTGAAGCAAACCGTATTGTCGATGCTCGATACGGTGCGTGATGAATCAGGGCGCGAAGCGCCTGTGCGTTTAGTCTTCGAACCGAAGTCGAAGAATCAAGATCAGACCGAATTCACCAACATGCTGTTGGCGCATACCTCGCTGGAAACCAGCGTATCGATCAATCTGGTAATGATAGGCGGCGACGGCAAGCCGCGCCAAAAAGCACTCGGCGATATCCTGCGCGAGTGGATCGATTTCCGTTTCACGACGATCACCCGCCGTTCGCAATTCAAGCTGCAAAAAGTTGAAGACCGCATCCATATTCTGGAAGGCCGAGAAGCGATTCTGCTGAACATCGACAAGGTCATCAAGATCATTCGCGAATCGGATGAGCCGAAACCGGCATTGATGGATTACTTCAAATTGTCGGAACGCCAGGCTGATGACATTCTAGAAATCCGACTGCGCCAATTGGCGCGTCTGGAAACCATCAAGATTCAGCAAGAGCTGGCCGAATTGCGCAACGAAAAATCAACGCTGCAAGATTTGCTCGACAATCCATCGTCGATGAAGCGCCTGGTCATCAAGGAAATCGAAGCTGACGAAAAACAGTTCGGTGACAAACGCCGCACACTGATCGAAGTCGCAGAAAAAGCCGTCGTCGAAACCAAAGTGATAGACGAACCAGTCACCGTCGTCATCTCGCAAAAAGGTTGGGTACGCGCACGCACAGGCCACGGCCACGACGCAGCACAATTCACCTTCAAGGCAAGCGATGGACTATACGACACCTTCGAATGCCGCACTGTCGATACGCTATTAGTATTCGGCTCCAATGGTCGCATCTATTCGGTACCTGTGTCTGCCCTGCCCGGTGCACGCGGCGATGGCGTACCAATCACTACACTGGTCGAATTGGCGAGCGGCACACGCGTGTTGCATTACTTTGCCGGCCCGGCCGACGTTACGCTCTTACTCGCATCGACTGCAGGTTATGGCTTCACTGCAAAATCGGGCGACATGGTCAGCCGCACACGCGGCGGTAAATCGTTCATCACACTTGATGATGGAGATGAACCATTGACACCACGTCCGGTGATTGCAGGCGCTAGCGCGATTGCCTGTTTATCTGAAAAAGGTCGCGTGCTGGTATTCGGTATCGATGAAATCAAATCGCTGACCGCTGGCGGTCGCGGTGTGATTTTGATGGAACTGGAAAAGAACGAGAAGCTATTGGCAGCGCAACCGATCAGCCAACGCGGCGTGGTCGTGTCCGGAATTGGACGCGGCGCCAAAGCGCAAGAGATATTGCTGTCTGCTTCCGGTTTGCAAGTCCATATCGGCAAGCGTGCACGCAAAGGCAAGGGACTGGAATCGAAAATCAAGGCGACAACCTTGACTCCGGTGACGAAAAACAGCGCTGAATAATTAGCTGCAAATCCATGGCGCGGCGATGTCGCGAATGAACATGCAAGAGCACGACACAGAGAATGAAAACAAGATCATGCAATCAGCTGATCAAAACATTCCTGCTGCATTGAAGCGTTCATTCGTTCGACGGCATCGCCTCGCCATTGCGCTACTAAGTACTATTGCGATCGCTGCCAGTGTTGTGTCTTGCTCGAGGCCCAACCCGTATTACGATGCAAACATCCCGCATCGCGCGCAAGACGGTTTCAAGAATAATTATCTGCAAGGCGATATCGGCGGCTCATTTCTGAAGTGGCAATGGGAGCGCCTGTCGCAAGGTCTGCCTAAACCACCAGCCGACGGCTATCACTTCCCTATCGTTAAACCTGAACCCGGCTGGCTGCAAGCGAACAAGACGGCGACGACTGCAACCTGGATAGGCCACGCAACCGTGCTGCTTCAGGTACGCGGCGTAAATATCCTGACCGATCCGGTGTGGTCGGATCGCGCGTCACCTTTTACTTTCATCGGCCCGCAACGCAAGGTGCCGCCTGCGCTCGATTATTCTGAATTGCCGCACATCGATGTCGTGTTGATTTCGCATAATCATTACGATCATCTCGACAAGGCGACCGTAATCAAGCTGAATGAACAGGCTGGTGGCGCGCCGCTGTTCCTGGTGCCTTTGGGCATCAAGAGTTGGATGGCCGACATCGGCATCACCAATGTGCAGGAACTGGATTGGTGGGACAAGACTGCAGTTGGCGGTCTGGATTTCAACTTCGTGCCGGTGCAACATTGGTCGGCACGCGGCTTGACCGATAGATTCAAAACCTTGTGGGGCGGCTGGGCAGTTCAGACTCAAGATGCAGTTGCGCAGAATGCCAAGAACAAGCCTTTTTCATTTTTCTTTGCAGGCGATACAGGTTTTTCAAAAGACTTTGAAGATATCGGAAAACGTTTTGGCAGCTTCGATCTGGCCTTGTTGCCGATCGGTGCGTACGCGCCGCGCTGGTTCATGAAGGCGCAGCATGTCGATCCGGGCGAAGCGGTAAAAATACATCAAGAAGTGCACGCTGGACGCTCTATCGCGATCCATTGGGGCACGTTTGAACTGGCAGACGAATCGATAGACGAACCGCCGAAAGCGCTGGAGCAGGAATTGAAGAAAGCGAATATTCCAGCGGATCGTTTTGTCGCGCTGAAGCATGGCGAGATGATGCGCTTTTGATCGATTAGCTCGAAACATTGCGTAGAGTATGCCAATGACTTGCATAAAAAAAGCGGACTCAAAGTCCGCTTTTTTATTTGGTATTACAGTTATCGATTACTTCAACTTCGCCGCAATCAATTTCGCCAACTTCGAAACACCTTCACGAATTTTCTCAGGCGGCACCGTAACAAAGCTCAAGCGCAAAGTATTTTTCTGCGGTTCATTCGCATAGAAAGGTGCACCTGGAACAAAGGCCACGTTTTGCGCAATCGATTCTTCCAGCAACTGCATGCCGTCGATATGTTCAGGCAAGGTGACCCAGATGAACATGCCGCCTTCCGGTTTGTTCCACGTCACACCGGCCGGGAAAAATTCGGTCAACGCATCCAGCATCACTTTGCATTGATTCGCGTACAGCGTGCGTATCGAGGGAATGTGCTTCGCGAGGAAGCCATCCTTGATCGCTTCGTATACCACCATCTGCGTCAATTGTGAGGTGTGCAAATCAGCAGCTTGTTTCGCTTGTTCTAGCTTGCGTACCAGCGGCACTGGCGCAACGACATAACCAAGACGAATGCCAGGCGTCAGCACTTTGGAAAACGATCCCAGATAAATCACGCCGCTAGGATTCATCGTCAGCATCTTCGGCAATGGTTCGCCGTTGTAGCTTAGCGCGCCGTATGGATCATCTTCTATCAATGGCAGACCAAGACGTGCGCAGGTTTCTACCAATGCAAAACGACGCTCGACCGACATTGTGCGGCCAGTCGGATTTTGAAAATTCGGCAGCGCATACAAGAGGCGTGCGCCGTCGGCGATTTTTTCAACTTCTTCCGGCAGCAAACCGAAATCATCGGTAGGAATCGAAACGAACTTGGGTTGATACACCGAGAATGCTTGCAACGCGCCAAGATAACTAGGCGTTTCCACCAATACCTTGCTGTTATCTTCAATCAAAACCTTGCCGAGCAAATCCAGCGCTTGCTGCGAACCCGACACCATCAAGACTTGATCCGGCGTGATCGTCACACCAGGTATCGACAATGAATCGGCAATCCACTCTCGCAAAGGCGCGTAGCCATCGCTAGGACCGTATTGCAACGCGACCTTGCCCTGACGCGACAAGACCGTATCGAAGGCCGCCTTCATGTGCTCGACCGGGAAAGTTTCCGGCGATGGCAAACCACCGGCGAAGGAAATGATGTCCGGGCGCATCGTGATTTTCAGGATTTCGCGGATGACCGAACTTTGCAGTTGCTCTGCGCGGTGTGCGAATTGCCATTTGATCGGCGTTGGATTTTCGATTTTCATTATTGCGATGCTTTATAACTACGGTGTGATGACCAGGACGTTACTCAATACGGCGACGTCAATATTCTTAATTAAATATTCTCAATTTACTTCAGCGATCAATTCGATTTCTACGCAAGCGCCTAACGGGATTTGCGCCACGCCAAATGCCGAACGTGCATGCTTGCCTTGTTCGCCAAAGATTTCGCCGAACAGTTCGGATGCGCCGTTGGTGACCAAATGTTGTTCGGTGTAATCCCCAGTCGAATTAACCAGGCTCATAACTTTGACGATGCGTTTGACGCGATTTAAATCACCGCCGCATGCTGCTTGCAAGGTCGCGATCAGGTCGATAGCGACGCCGCGCGCTGCAATCTTGCCTTCTTCCGTCGTCATGTTTTTACCCAACTGACCGACCCACGGTTTGCCGTGCTTCTTGGCGATATGGCCGGACAGGAAAATCGTGTTGCCGCTTTGCGCAAACATCACATATGCCGCGGCGGGGGTCGCCACTGCCGGCAATTCAATGTTGAGCGCTTTCAGTTTTTCGTAAAAAGACATGCAAACTCCAGAATAGATGATGTCATTTCCACGTCGGTAGAAATGACAAATGAACAGGTGTCCGTGAAATGCAAATGCGGCGACAACGCGCATCTTGCAAAAGTGGCATTATGAAATGGCACAGTCACGACAGGAATACGCGTGATTATCTCAAATCCGCGGCATTTCTTGCCAACTATCGACGCGATGCAGCCAGACAGACGAATTGCACCGAAAAACGAATTGCGAGGCGACAGCCACATGATACCAAGGCAAGGCGTTTTCTGTTGATTTGCTGCTCAAGTCCGGCGTTTAATTGCCATTTTTTTACCAGCGGCGACGACTGAAATAATCGCGAGCGCAAAAAGGAAGGTGCGTAGTTCCAGCGCTTCACCAAGAATCGCAGCGGCGCCAAGCAATGTCAGGAAGGGTTGTATCAGTTGCACTTGGCCGACGCGCGCAATGCCGCCCAATGCCAGCCCTTTATACCAAAAGAAAAATCCGATAAACATAGAGAACAACGACACGTAAGCAAAGCCAACCCAAGCGCTAGGCGATGCCTTGACGCCGTAATGAAAGGCCAGCCAGATCGTCACCGGCAACACGATAGGCATCGATAAGACCAGCGCCCACGAAATCACTTGCTGGCCGCTCATCGACTCCGACAAGCGTCCGCCTTCTGCGTAACCCATCGCCGCCGCAATTACGGCAATCAGCATCGCCAGATCGCCTAGTTGAAACGAGCCGCCGCCCTCTTCCACCGCAAAAGCCGCGACCAGCCCACTGCCAATCAGCGCTGTAATCCAGAATCCGATTGAAGGTCTTTCGCCAAATCGCAAAGCGCCGAACAAGGCGGTCGCCAACGGCAAAATGCCCAACATGATCGCGCCATGCGAAGCGGAAATCTGGCTCATCGCTATCGATGAAAACACCGGAAAGCCAACCACCACACCCGAAGCAATGATGAACAATGATTTCAATTGCGCTCGGGTAGGTCGCGGCGCATTAGTCCACCACAGCAGCAACACGGAACAACAGGCCGCAACCACTGCGCGCCCAAGCGCCATCAATACTGGATTCAATTCCGCCACTGCGACACGCGTGAACGGCAAGGTCAGGCTGAAGATGGCAATGCCGATCGCGCCCAGCCACATGCCTTTTGTTTCTGATGTCATAGCTTTCATGTTGTTCGGCACTTTAGCATCCGCGACGACGCTATCGGCTAGTGCGCCCTGGCTGTCGTGCGCGCTCATGACCAGATCGCCAATGCGGAATACAGCGTCAACGCGATCATGATGGCGCAAAAAAGGCGCTGCCATTTTGCTTGCGTCAGATAGTGACGCAACATTGCACCTGTCGCCGCCCAGACACTCAAACACGGCAAATTGATCACGCTGAATAACAGGCAAAATACCGCTATTGCAAACCAGACCGGCTGCATAGTCGGCAAAAAGGCCGACGCACCCGTCACTGCCATCACCCACGCTTTAGGATTCGCGAATTGAAAAAGCGCAGCACCGATAAAAGACATAGGCCGCGCGTCGTCTTCATCGCTGCGACTGAACGCCATGCTGCGTAATTGCCACGCCAGATAAACCAGGTAAGTCGAACCTAGCGTTTTCAACAAGGTATGCAATACCGGCATCGCAATAATCAGGCTACCAATGCCTACGGCGCAGAGCGCCAGTATCACGCCGAAGCCAAAGACGACGCCCAACATGTGTGGAATACATTTCGCAAAACCAAAACGGATACCTGACGACGTCAGCATGATGTTATTCGGCCCCGGCGTGATCGACGATACAAAAGCAAAGACGGCAAGCGGCAACAAAGAGTCCATATTGGTCCAATAGGATGACAAGAGATGTATGCATCGTTCGTTATTTTTATAGTCAAAACATCCTAATCGACAAAACCAATACAGTACCAGTACACTTAAGGAATTAATCTCTCGACTGTCATGGCAATATGACCAATACAGCTAACTCTCGCAGCAACGCCGCGGCTTCTATTTCAACGGCGACTTCAGCAGCTACAGATATGCCGCGCCCCTTGTTATCGCGCCAGGCTGATAGCTCGCTGATCGAACAAATCGTAAAGCTGGTGACCGCGCGCATAGACGATAAATTGCTGCGCACCGGCGCGCGCATGCCGTCGATACGACAGTTTTCGGACGAGCATGGGGTCTCGCGCTTCACCGTGGTGGAAGCGTATGACCGATTGGTCGCAGGTGGCTTGCTTGAGTCACGACGTGGTTCAGGTTTTTATGTGCGTGATCGCGCGCCTATGCTGGCATTAAGCAAATCAGGCGCACCTCGTCCAAACGCCGCGCAAGCGCAACGACTGGATGTGGTCTGGCTGGTGCGCAATATGTTCCGTCAACTACCACCGGGAAAAATGCCCGGCGTTGGCTCACTGCCGAACGAATGGCTGGATGCAGAGTTGGTTGGGAATGCTCTGCGCTCGGTCAGTCGGCAAAACCAAAACATGCTGCTGCAATACGGTACGCCGCAAGGTTTTTTACCTCTGCGCCAGCAACTGCAATTGAAAATGGCGGAGCTGGAAATTTCCGCCACGCCGGATCAAATCGTCACCACGTCCGGTGTCACGCAAGCGCTGGATCTGGTGGCGCGCCATTACATCCAGCCAGGCGATACCATTTTTGTCGACGATCCCGCATGGTTTTTAATGTTCGGATCGTTCGCAATGTTGGGAGCCAAAGTGGTCGGCATTCCGCGTCTGTCGGACGGTCCAGATATCTTCAAACTGACCGAGCTGGCCGCATTACACCGACCGAAATTATTCGTCATCAACTCCGTCCTGCACAACCCAACATCGACTTCGCTGTCGGCCGCCAAGGCGTTTCAGGTGTTGAAAATTGCCGAGCAATACGACTTCATGATTGTGGAAGACGATATTTATTGCGACATGCATCCTGGCACAACGGTACAAGCGGCGACGCGCATCGCCGCGCTGGATCAATTGAATCGCGTTATTTATCTGGGGGGATTTTCAAAAACGCTGGCGGCCAATTTGCGAGTCGGCTTTATCGCGACCTCGCACGAAATCGCACGCGACCTGGCCGACCGCAAAATGCTGGCCGCATTGACCAGCACTGAAATCACCGAACGCGTGGTCTACAAAGTTTTGGCGGAAGGACATTACCGCAAACACAGCGATCGCCTGCGCAGCAAGCTGGATGCCGTACGCGACAAGACCGCACGGCAAATGGAGCGCATAGGCGTCAAGATCAATTTCAACACGCCGGCCGGCATGTTTCTCTGGACCGACATGGGATGCGATACTAATGTCCTCACGGAGAAAGCAATGGCGGAAGGCTATCTACTGGCGCCCGGCAGCCTGTTCTCACCTAGCCAACTGCCGTCGAGCTATATGCGTTTCAACATTGCTGCAATGGGCGATCCAGGACTCTTGAAATTTCTTGAGCGAACCATAGATCAGCTGCGCAGCAAGACTTGAAATTGCAGCTTTCGCCCCAATTTCCGACGAAACGTTTGAAAGTCTGACTCAGGTCTGGCTTACTCGCCGCCCGCGCAATATGATTCAGGGTTGGTGAGTGAGCGAAAGACTTTCAACATTGCTTACACAGTAAAACCCACATTATTTTTTGACACTCGAGGACAAAATGGCCGCATCCGAACAAAAAAATCCAGAAAAGCAAACCCTGGGCTTTCAAGCCGAAGTAAAACAATTGCTGCAACTGATGATTCATTCCTTGTATTCCAACAAGGAAATTTTCCTTCGTGAGTTGATCTCCAATGCATCCGATGCTGCCGACAAACTGCGCTTCGAAGCAATCGACAACAGCGCATTGTTCGAGAACGATCCTGAACTGAAAATCACGGTCAGCTTCGACAAGGAAAAACGCACCATCACCATCAGCGACAACGGCATCGGCATGTCGCGCGAAGATGCGATCGAACATCTGGGCACTATCGCCAAATCCGGCACCAAGGAATTTTTCTCGCGTCTCTCCGGCGACCAGCAAAAAGATGCAGCACTGATTGGTCAATTCGGCGTCGGCTTCTATTCCGGTTTCATCATCGCGGATCGCATTACTGTCGAAACACGTCGCGCCGGTTCACCAGCCAATGAAGGCGTGCGTTGGGAATCAGAAGGCGCAGGCGACTTCACGGTTGAAGCGATCGACAAAGCGACACGCGGCTCCGACATCATCCTGCACTTGCGCGAAGGCGAAGACGAATTCCTGTCCTCATGGAAATTGAAATCCATCATCCGCAAATATTCCGACCATATCTCGCTGCCTATCATGATGGCGAAAGAAGAGTGGGACGAAGAGAAAAAAGCAACCGTTACCCGTGACGAGCTGGAAACCATCAATCAAGCCAGCGCCTTGTGGGCACGCAACAAGAGCGACATCACACCTGAGCAATACGTCGAATTTTACAAACACGTCTCGCATGACTTCGGCGAACCGCTGACCTACACGCACAACCGCGTCGAAGGTCGCAGCGAATACACGCAACTGCTGTACATCCCATCGCAAGCACCATTCGATCTGTGGGATCGCAACAAGCGCGGTGGTATCAAACTGTACGTCAAACGTGTCTTCATCATGGACGACGCTGAACAATTGATGCCGGTGTATTTGCGCTTCGTTAAAGGCGTGATTGATTCTGCTGATCTGCCACTGAACGTCTCGCGTGAAATTTTGCAAGAGTCGCGTGACGTCAAAGTGATACGCGAAGGTTCAACCAAACGCGTGCTGTCTATGCTGGAAGAACTCGCCAACAGCGACGAGCAAGCGGACAAAGATAAATACGTCACGTTCTGGAATGCCTTCGGCCAAGTCTTGAAAGAAGGCATAGGCGAAGACGCGACCAACAAGGAACGCGTCGCCAAACTGCTGCGCTTTGCGTCGACCACTGGCGACAGCGATGCGCAAACCGTGTCGTTCGCTGATTACGTCTCGCGCATGAAAGAAGGCCAAACCAAGATTTTCTACGCGACCGGCGAGTCATACAACGCTGCGAAGAACAGCCCACATCTGGAAATCTTCCGCAAGAAAGGCATCGAAGTTTTGTTGCTGACAGATCGCGTTGATGAATGGATGTTGTCCTACCTCGAAGAATTCGAAGGCAAGGAACTCGCATCGGTAGCCAAAGGCGATCTCGATCTCGGCCAACTGGAAGACGAAGCAGAGAAAAAGCAGCATCAGGAAACCGAAGACCAATACAAGGAATTGGTAGGCAAGATGCAAACTGCACTCGCCGACAAAGCGAAAGAAGTGCGCGTCACATTCCGCCTGACCGACTCACCAGCCTGTTTGGTCGCCGACGAAAACGAATTGTCCGGCAACCTGCTGCGCATGTTGAAAGCGGCTGGTCAAAATGCACCTGATGCAAAACCAATTCTGGAAATCAATCCGGATCATCCGTTGGTACAACGCTTGAAATATGAAACAGCGAAGTTCGACGATTGGTCGAATATTCTGTTTGATCAAGCCTTGTTGGCAGAAGGCGGCAATTTGAATGATCCTGCTGGATTTGTTAAGCGTTTGAACGAGATGTTATTGGGCTTGGCTGGAAAATAATTTTTCCTTGCCATGTTCAAATAAAAAGCCACGCTAGCAATAGCGTGGCTTTTTTCATTGAGGATAAAGTTTTACTCAGGAACCAAATCGGCAAAGCATCACTCTAGAAAGCGGCCAATTGATTTTTTCCTGAGGATTATTATGCGTACACGACTGACTCGCTTTCTTTCCATTGCTATCCTGAGTGCGAGCTTACCCGCTATTGCGTGGTCACAGGAAGGACCATCCTATGGCGCAGAGTTGCAGGGCTTCGACTATCCATACCCAGTGAAAAGTTATGCCTTTACTTCTCAAGGTAAAGATCTGCATATGCGTTACATGGATGTGGCGTCAGCCAAGCCGAATGGGCGCACCGTGGTACTCATGCATGGCAAGAATTTTTGTGCGGCGACATGGGAAGGTACGATCAAGGCATTGACTAACGAGGGCTATCGCGTCATTGCAGCGGACCAGATTGGCTTTTGCAAATCGACCAAGCCTGATCACTATCAGTACAGCTTCCATCAACTCGCTACCAACACACACGCCCTGCTGGAAAGCTTGGGCATCAAGCGCGTCACAGTGATGGGCCATTCGATGGGCGGCATGTTGGCGACACGTTATGCCTTGCTGTATCCGCAGCAAACAGAGCAGTTAGTGATGGTTAATCCTATCGGTTTGGAAGACTGGAAAACGCTAGGCGTACCGTATCGAACAGTCGATCAATGGTATGAAAACGAACTCAAGACGAATGCAAAAGGCATACGCAGCTATCAGCAAAATACCTATTACGCCGGGCAGTGGAAATCTGAGTTTGATCGTTGGGTCAACATGCAAGCGGGCATGTATAAGGGCGACGGTAAAAACATCGTGGCGTGGAATTCGGCGCTGACTTACGAGATGGTTTACACGCAACCAGTGGTCTATGAATTTCCTACCTTGAAGGTACCCACTCTGCTGCTGATAGGGACGCGAGACAACACGGCGATAGGAAAAAATCTCGCGCCGCCGGAGCAACGTGAAAAACTGGGTAACTATGCGGTGCTAGGCAAGCAGGCAGCGAAGGCGATACCGAATGCGACACTGCTTGAGTTTGATGACCTCGGCCACTCGCCACAAATCCAGCAGCCAGAACGTTTTCATGCAGCGTTGATGCAAGGTCTGCTGAAATAAAATAATGGGGCGGGCAATACTTCACTAAAGGTGAAGCCTGCCCCCACCTGCCCTACTCGTTGTTGGATGCCCATCCACGTCAATCAAACCAACTAACGGCCCAATGACATCGCCAAGACACGCGCTACATGCAATGCATTTTGCTGCGTACCGTCTGCGATCTGATGGCGGCAACTAGTGCCATCGGCGACGAAGATCGTTCCAGCTTCGGCTTCGCGTATTGCAGGGAACAATGACAACTCACCCATTGCCTGTGACGCATCATAGTGCTCGGCTTCATAACCAAAACTGCCAGCCATGCCGCAACATGAGGATTCGATCAAAGCGACATCGAGTTCAGGAATCCACTTCAAAACTGCTTGCACAGGACGTACTGCATCAAACGCTTTTTGGTGACAGTGACCATGCAACGAGGCCTTGTTTGATGTTAGTGGTTTGAGATCCAGAAGCGCGAGATCGATTCTTCCCGCTGTCTGTTCCTTGACCAAAAATTCCTCGAACAGGAAAGCGGATGTCGCGAGTTTTTTCGCTTCATCGCCATAGCCGTAGCTTAAAAATTCATCGCGCAGTGACAGCAAGCACGAAGGCTCCAGGCCGACCACCGCAACGCCACGATTGACGAAAGGCATCAACGCATCAAGAGTACGACGCGCTTCTTTTTTCGCTTCTTCCACCAGGCCGGCAGAAAGAAAGGTACGACCGCAACAGAGTGGGCGTTCATTCGCCTTGATGTTCAAGTGCACGGTATAGCCAGCAGCTTGTAGCACTGCTTGCGCGGCTACGGCGTTCTCCGGCTCCATGTAATTGTTGAAGGTGTCGACGAAGAGCAGTACTTCTTTTCCGCCTTCGCCTGTCGCTTCATTTTGCTGCGACAGAAACGAAGTTTTGAATTTTGGAAAAGCGCGTTGCGGTGCGAGACCGACGAATTTCTTCACCCAACCCGCGACCCAAGGCAAGCGCTCACCTGCCGCAAGCAAGCCACCGATACGGCTGGCGTATGGCGCATAACGCGGCATGAAGGCCACCATGCGATCACGCAAGGTGCTGCCGTGTCGATCGGCCCAAGCCGCACGTGCTTCTATCTTGACTTTCGCCATGTCGACGCCGGTTGGGCAATCGCGTTTGCAGCCTTTGCATGAGACACACAGATCCAGCACTTCTTTCACTTCCGCACTGGCCAAACCATCGTCGCCCAACTGGCCCGAAATCGCCAGCCGCAAGGTATTGGCGCGGCCACGTGTGACGTGGCGTTCATCTTTGTTGATGCGATAACTCGGGCACATGGTGCCGGCGTCGAACTTGCGGCAATGACCGTTGTTGTTGCACATCTCGACTGCCTTGGCCAATCCGCCGGTGCGATCATCGCCAGTGCCGGGTGCGGTTTCCAATCCGCTGGCCGGATCGCGCGTAACGTTCCACGCGGACCAATCCATTTTGGTTTCTATAGGTAGTTCGCGATAACCCGGAGCGAAACGGAAATTGCTCTTGTCGTCCATCTTCGGCGGACGCACGATCTTGTCGGGATTGAATCGATTGTCTGGATCGAACAGGTCCTTGATTTCGCTGAAGGCCTGATTCAGTTTTGGGCCGTATTGCCATGCCACCCATTCGCCGCGGCACAAGCCATCGCCATGCTCGCCCGAATACGCACCTTTGTATTCACGCACCAATGCCGATGCTTCTTCCGCAATCGCGCGCATGTCGGCTGCGCCATTGCGTCGCATATCGAGTATTGGACGCACGTGCAAGGTACCGACACTGGCGTGCGCGTACCAGGTACCTTCAGTTTGATATTTGTGGAAAACCTCGGTCAGGCGTTCGGTATATTCCGCCAGATGCACCAGCGGCACCGCGCAATCTTCAATAAAGGAAACTGGTTTGCCATCGCCCTTCATGCTCATCATGATGTTGAGGCCGGCCTTGCGCACATCCCACAATGCTTTTTGTTCGTTGGCATCGACCATGTTCGTCACAGATCCGGGCAAGCCGAGATCGCTCATCAAATCAGATAATGCAGACAGTCTTTCAACCAACTCTGCTTTGCTGTCACCGGCAAATTCAACCAGCAGAATTGCCTGCGGTTGACCGACTAATGCTTTTTCGATGACAGGTCTGAATGCAGGATTGCTGAGCGACAGATCGATCATCGTGCGATCCACCAATTCAACCGCGGTAGGCGTGAGCTTGACGATGTGTTGCGTCATGTCCATCGCCTGATAGAAGGTCGGGAAATTAATTACGCCGAGAACTTTAGCCGCAGGTAAAGGTGCGAGCTTCAGCGTGATCTGGCGGCTGTAGGCGAGCGTGCCTTCTGAACCGACCAGTATGTGTGCGAGATTGGCGCTGCCGTCGTCGGTATAGGCAAGTGGATTCTGGCAATCGAATAGATCGATGTTGTAGCCGGCAACGCGGCGTAAAACTTTAGGTACACGTTCGATGATTTCGTCGCGTTCGCGTGTGGCAATCTGCTGCAAACCCTGCACGATTTGTTGAACGCGCGCGTTCTGCGCCATGTTTTCCAAGGTTTCGAAACGGGCTTGCGTGCCATCTGCGAGTACTGCATCAATGCCGCGCACGTTGTGCACCATGTTGCCGTATTCGATGGAACGAGATCCGCAAGAATTGTTGCCCGTCATGCCGCCTATAGTGCACTGCGCGGCTGTCGATACGTCTACAGGAAACCACAAGCCATGTGGTTTGAGCCATGCGTTCAGATGATCGAGAACCATGCCGGGTTCGACCGTGATGCTCAGTTTTTCTTTGTCAAAATCGATAACCTTATTCAGCCATTTGCTGTTATCGATGACCAACGCTTCGCCTACCGTTTGCCCGCACTGACTAGTACCGCCACCGCGCGCGAGTATCGGTGTTTTTTCTGAACGTGCAATGGCCAGACAAGTCAGCAGATCGTCTTGATCACGCGGAACGACGACACCGACAGGCATAATTTGATAGATCGATGCATCCGTTGCATAACGACCGCGGTCAGCCTGACTAAACAACACATCGCCACGCAATTCTTTGTGTAGCAATCTGGCCAATGGGCTAGCTGAAGACAAGCCGATAGTATTAGCTGGAGCAAAATGGAGTGGCTTGACGAGCATGGCACTATTTCCTTGTTGAAGCGATCGCAACACTTGAACGCGAACTGAGCACGTTGCTGATTTTGGTCATGAACCTTTTTCAGCAACGCGTTGCAACACTTCTGATCAAGCCGCGATTTTCAATGCAGGGATTTTTTGTGTAGCCAAATAATCCATCGCTGCAGTGACGCCACTAGCCTTGATCGTGATGCCGGAAAGCTTCAGTCCCATCTCGACGCCGGCCAAGGTTGCCATCAAGGTCAAGTCGTTTGCTTCACCCAAATGACCGATGCGGAACATGCGACCTTTCATCTTGCCGAGACCAGTGCCTAGCGACATATTGAATCGTTCATAAATCGTTTTGCGCACGACGTCGGCGTCTATGCCTTCCGGCGTCATGACGCCAGTCAGTACTGGCGAGAAAACGTCAGGATCTGCGCACTGCACTTCCAGTCCCCATGCATTGACTGCAATGCGGCAGGCAGCAGCCAAACGTTGATGACGTGCGAAGGTATTCTCCAAACCTTCATCCAAAATCATCTCTAACGCTTCGGACAAGCCGTAGAGCAAATTGGTATTCGGCGTGTATGGCCAGTAACCGGTTTTGTTCATCTCGATGATTTCGTCCCACGCCCAAAATGCGCGCGGCAATTTGGCTGTCTTGCTGGCGGCGATCGCTTTTTTGGAAACCGCATTGAAGCTGATACCAGGTGGCAGCATCAAACCTTTTTGCGAACCCGATACGGTGACGTCTACGCCCCATTCGTCATGACGATAATCGGCAGATGCCAAGCCGGAAATTGTATCCACCAGCAGCAATGCTGGATGACCAGCCGCGTCGATGGCTTTGCGTACAGCAGCGATGTTGGATGTGACGCCGGTCGAGGTTTCATTGTGTACAACGCACACTGCCTTGATGAGATGACCGGTATCGGCGCGCAGACGTGCTTCGATTGCATCGGCTTGAACGCCGCGACGCCAACCTTCTATACCTGGCAGGCCGATGAACTCAGGCTTGAGGCCGAGTGCTTCTGCCATTTTTTTCCACAGTGTTGCGAAATGTCCTGTCTCGTACATCAGTACCGTATCGCCTGGGCTGAGAGTATTCGCAAGAGCTGCTTCCCACGCGCCGGTGCCGGACGCTGGATAAATAATGACTGGTTGCGTGGTTTTGAAAATTTTCTGCATGCCTGACAAGACTTTCAAACCGAGCGCGGCGAATTCCGGACCGCGATGGTCGATGGTCGGATAGCTCATCGCACGCAGGATGCGATCCGGCACTGGGCTAGGCCCTGGGATTTGCAAAAAGTGACGGCCTGCTGGATGAAAGTCTAGTTTGATCATTTCAATCTCCGTGAATAAATCTAATAATTGGATATTGCATACAAAATACTATAGCAAGCGATTTTTGATTAGTAAAGGAATTTGAAGCTTTAATAAAAGCTATTGCTAAAGTAGAGACAAACCTGAAGACCATCCACTCGGCCTCGCCTCCTGAATAGTCAATAAAAATGAGGCGCAAGCCTTGCGTCCCAATTTGCATTTTTTGTTGTTGTAGCTATATGAAATACGTTTCAGCAGGCGCTGTCATACCGACACAATTCGATTAAAATATGGCATTACCTTCCGGAATTAGTATGCAAAATACATTCAACATCAACGAACCAACCAATAACGCTCCCGATCTTCCTCGTATGGAGCGGCAGCGATTGCATGATGTGGTTGTTGAACATTTGCAAAACCTGATCATCGAAGGCGTGTTGGCTCCCGGCACCAAACTCAATGAGCGTGAAGTGTGCGAACGCTTGGGA
>NZ_JAURVN010000015.1 GCF_030655415.1 Herminiimonas sp.
AAAATGGCAAAAGGCAAATTCGAGCGGACCAAGCCGCACGTCAACGTCGGCACGATTGGTCACGTCGATCACGGCAAGACCACACTGACAGCAGCGATTGCGACAGTATTGTCGAAAAAATTTGGTGGCGAAGCAAAAGCGTACGATCAAATTGACGCAGCACCAGAAGAAAAAGCACGCGGCATCACCATCAACACAGCACACGTTGAGTACGAAACAGCAGCGCGCCACTATGCGCACGTTGACTGCCCAGGCCATGCTGATTATGTTAAAAACATGATCACCGGCGCAGCCCAAATGGACGGCGCGATCCTGGTTTGCTCAGCAGCAGACGGCCCAATGCCACAAACCCGTGAGCACATCTTGCTCGCGCGCCAAGTTGGTGTGCCGTACGTTATCGTCTTCCTCAACAAATGCGACATGGTTGATGACGAAGAACTGCTGGAACTCGTTGAAATGGAAGTACGTGAATTACTTTCGAAATACGAATTCCCAGGCGACGACTTGCCTATCATCAAAGGTTCGGCCAAGTTGGCACTCGAAGGCGACACCGGTCCATTGGGCGAGCAAGCCATCATGGCGCTGGCTGATGCACTCGACACCTACATCCCAACACCAGAACGCGCAGTAGACGGCGCCTTCCTGTTGCCAGTAGAAGACGTATTCTCGATCTCAGGTCGCGGTACAGTTGTTACCGGTCGTATCGAACGCGGTATCGTCAAAGTTGGTGAAGCACTGGAAATCGTTGGTATTCGCGACACCCAAGTAACTACTTGCACCGGCGTTGAAATGTTCCGTAAATTGCTCGACCAAGGTCAAGCAGGCGACAACGTCGGCGTACTGTTGCGCGGCACCAAGCGTGAAGACGTAGAACGTGGTCAAGTTCTGGCAAAACCAGGCTCGATCAAACCGCACAAACATTTCACAGGCGAAATCTACGTTCTGTCGAAAGATGAAGGCGGCCGTCATACACCATTCTTCAACAACTACCGTCCACAGTTCTACTTCCGTACAACGGACGTAACTGGTTCGATCGAGTTGCCGAAAGACAAAGAAATGGTTATGCCAGGCGACAACGTCTCGATTACCGTGATGTTGATCAACCCGATCGCGATGGAAGAAGGTCTGCGCTTCGCGATTCGCGAAGGCGGTCGTACCGTCGGCGCCGGTGTTGTTGCTAAAATTATTGAGTAATCAGTAAGCAATAAACGATTTGGCATAACGCCATTTACTATCGCCGCGAGTGTTCACTCACTCGCGGTTCGCTCTTTTAAGGAATGAACATGTCTACAGCACCGAAATCAGCTCCAAACCAAAAGATCCGTATTCGTCTGAAAGCATTCGACTATCGTTTGATCGATCAATCGGCACTCGAAATCGTTGAAACAGCAAAACGCACTGGCGCGGTTGTAAAAGGCCCGGTTCCATTGCCAACACGTATTCAGCGTTTTGACGTTTTGCGTTCGCCGCACGTCAACAAAACATCGCGCGATCAGTTCGAAATTCGTACGCACGTTCGCTTGATGGACATCGTTGATCCTACAGATAAAACAGTTGATGCATTGATGAAACTGGATTTGCCTGCTGGCGTTGATGTAGAAATCAAACTGCAATAATTTGTTTTTGATAATGCGGGGCAGAAATGTCCCGCATTTATACGCTGGGGAACAACAATTCACGCATTTAGATGTTGTGGAAGGGCTGTTCACCGGTTATAATCTCGGGCTTCGCTGAGGATTCCCAATTGGAATTCTCATCAAATTCGTAGTTTAAGTTGTTTTATATATCAGCCCCGCCCAATCGTAGGTGGGAATGGAGAAAAAATGAACCAAAACCAAGATAAAGGCCAAGGCCTGCTTGGTCGCAAGGTTGGTATGATGCGTATTTTCACGGATGATGGGGATTCGATTCCTGTTACCGTGGTTGACGTTTCAAACAATCGTGTGACGCAAATCAAAACGCCTGACGTCGATGGTTATTCGGCTGTCCAAGTTGCTTTCGGTAGCCGCCGTGCTTCTCGTGTAAATAAAGCTTCTGCTGGCCATCATGCCAAAGCAGGTGTTGAAGCCGGTACCGTCCTCAAAGAATTCCGTATTGCTGCTACTGCTGCTTCCGAATTGAAGGTCGGCGATGTTATCGCTGCCAGTCTGTTCGAAGTCGGTCAAAAAGTAGACGTGCAAGGCGTGACTATCGGTAAGGGTTACGCTGGTGTTATCAAGCGTTATCACTTCTCTTCTGGTCGTGCAACCCACGGTAACTCACGTTCGCATAATGTCCCAGGCTCCATCGGTATGGCGCAAGATCCAGGTCGCGTTTTTCCTGGTAAGCGCATGACTGGTCACTTGGGTGACGTGAATCGCACAATTCAAAACCTTGAGATCGCTCGTATTGATGCTGATCGCCAGCTGTTGCTGGTTAAGGGTGCGATTCCTGGTGCGAAAAATGGTCAGGTGATTGTCTCGCCGGCTATTAAAACCAAAGCAAAGAAGGGGGCTTAATTCATGGAACTCAAGCTCCTGAATGACCAAGGTCAATCGTCTTCGAACGTTGCTGCGCCGGATACTATTTTCGGTCGCGACTACAACGAAGCGCTGATTCACCAAGTCGTCGTTGCCTATCAAGCCAACGCACGCAGCGGTAATCGCAAACAAAAAGATCGTGAAGAAGTTCATCACACCACCAAAAAACCTTGGCGTCAAAAAGGTACGGGCCGTGCTCGTGCTGGTATGTCGTCATCGCCTTTGTGGCGCGGCGGCGGTCGGATTTTCCCGAACTCGCCTGATGAAAACTTCTCGCACAAAGTTAACAAAAAGATGTATCGCGCAGGTCTCTGCTCGATCCTCTCGCAGTTGGCTCGCGAAGGTCGTCTCTCCGTAATCGAAAGCCTGTCAGTTGATGCGCCAAAGACCAAGCTCTTGTCGCAAAAATTGAAAGATATGGGTCTGGATTCCGTGCTTGTCATTACTGATAGCCTGGATGAAAACCTGTTGTTGGCATCGCGCAATCTGCCTAACGTGCTGATTTGCGAGCCACGTCATGCTGATCCAGTTTCGTTGGTCTTCTACAAGAAGATCCTGATCACGAAATTGGCGTTGGCCAAGATTGAGGAGATGCTGGCATGAGCGCGATTCTGAAACATAGTGAAGAACGCTTGATGAAAGTATTGTTGGCGCCAGTCATTTCCGAGAAGGCAACTTTCGTTGCTGAAAAAAACGAACAAGTCGTTTTCCTCGTAATGCCGGACGCTACCAAGCTTGAAATCAAGGCTGCGGTTGAGTTGCTGTTCAAGGTTCAAGTTGAATCTGTTCAAGTTGCCAATCGTCAAGGTAAGCAAAAACGTTCAGGTCGCTTCAATGGTCGTCGCAATCACACACGTCGTGCGTTTGTCTGCCTGAAGCCTGGTCAAGAAATCAACTTCACCGAGGAGGCTAAATAATGGCACTCGTTAAAGTCAAGCCGACCTCGCCTGGTCGTCGCGGTATGGTCAAGGTCGTCAATGCCGACCTGTACAAAGGCCGCCCATTCGCAGGCCTGATCGAAAAGAAATCGAAAACTGCTGGCCGTAACAACAACGGTCACATCACTACCCGTCATATCGGTGGTGGTCACAAGCAGCATTACCGTGTTATCGACTTCAAACGCACTAAAGATGCTATCCCTGCGAAAGTGGAACGTATTGAATACGATCCAAACCGCACGGCAAACATCGCGTTGGTGTTGTATGCGGATGGTGAGCGTCAATACATCATTGCAACCAAAGGCATGGCCGTTGGCGATCAAGTGATGAATGGTTCGGAAGCGCCGATCAAATCGGGTAACTGCTTGCCTATCCGTAATATCCCTGTCGGTACTATCATGCATTGCGTCGAAATGTTGCCAGGCAAAGGTGCTCAAATTGCACGTACAGCCGGCGCTGGCGTTGTGTTGATGGCACGTGAAGGTACTTACGCTCAAGTTCGTTTGCGCTCTGGCGAAGTTCGTCGTATCCACGTTGAATGCCGTGCAACCGTAGGTGAAGTCGGCAATGCCGAACACAGCTTGCGTAAAATCGGTAAAGCAGGTGCGATGCGCTGGCGTGGTGTTCGTCCTACCGTTCGCGGTGTGGTCATGAACCCGGTCGATCACCCACACGGTGGTGGTGAAGGCAAAACGGCAGCAGGTCGTCATCCAGTATCACCATGGGGCCAGCAGACTAAAGGTAAGAAGACGCGTCGCAACAAGCGCACGACTTCTATGATCGTCTCGCGCCGCGGTAAGAAATAAGGATAAGACATGACACGTTCATTAAAAAAAGGGCCGTTTTGCGACGCCCATCTGGTGAAAAAAGTCGAAGCCGCGCAAGCGAACAAAGACAAAAAGCCAATCAAAACCTGGTCCCGTCGTTCGACAGTCATGCCTGACTTTATCGGCTTGACGATCGCGGTACATAACGGCAAGCAACACGTGCCTGTTTATGTGTCGGAAAACATGGTTGGTCACAAGCTTGGCGAATTCGCGCTGACCCGTACGTTCAAGGGCCACGCTGCTGACAAGAAGGCTAAGAAATAATGGAAACTAAAGCTATCCTCAAAGGCGTGCGCCTGTCGGATCAGAAGGGTCGTCTCGTTGCGGATCAAATCCGCGGCAAGAAAGTTGACGCCGCTCTGCATCTTCTGCAGTTCAGCCCTAAAAAAGGTGCTGCGATCATCAAACGTGTTCTGGAATCCGCAATCGCGAATGCCGAACACAATGACGGCGCAGATATCGACGAATTGTTCGTGAAAACGATCTATGTCGAAAAGGGCCCGATCCTGAAGCGCTTCACAGCACGCGCTAAAGGCCGGGGTGATCGTATCTCTAAACAATCCTGTCACATATACGTGACTGTCGGTAACTAAGGAGTCACGATGGGACAGAAGATACATCCAACCGGTTTCCGTCTTTCGGTTACACGCAACTGGGCATCACGTTGGTACGCTGGCAATAGTAATTTTGCCACCATGCTGAACGAAGATCTCAAAGTTCGCGCATACCTGAAAACCAAGCTGAAGAATGCTTCTGTTGGTCGCGTTATTATTGAGCGTCCAGCAAAAAATGCTCGCATCACTATTTACAGCTCACGTCCAGGCGTCGTGATCGGTAAAAAAGGCGAAGACATCGAAGTATTGAAATCCGCGCTGACAAAAATGATGGGCGTGCCGGTTCATGTGAATATCGAAGAAATTCGTAAGCCAGAGACCGACGCACAATTGATCGCTGATTCGATTGCACAGCAATTGGAAAAACGCATCATGTTCCGTCGTGCAATGAAGCGTGCGATGCAAAACGCGATGCGCCTCGGCGCACAAGGTATCAAGATCATGTCGTCCGGTCGTTTGAACGGTATCGAGATCGCACGTAAAGAATGGTATCGCGAAGGTCGCGTACCACTTCACACATTGCGCGCTGAGATTGACTACGGTTTCGGCGAGGCTGAAACAACGTACGGCATCATCGGTATCAAAGTCTGGGTTTACAAAGGTGATCGTTTGCCTAGCGGCGAACCACCAGTCGACCTGACTAAAGAAGATGACACCAAACGTCGTGGCCCACGCCGCGATGATGGCAAACCAAGCAGCCGTCCACGTACAGCACGCCCAGAAGGCGCACCAACTGCAGCAGCTGCTGCACCAGGCGCGGCTCCAGCTGCTAAACGTGTTCGTGCTAAAAAGCCGGATGCCGCTGTTGACGGTGCTGTTTCGGCTGAGAAAGCAGGAGAATAATCATGCTGCAACCAGCACGCAGAAAATATCGTAAAGAGCAAAAAGGCCGTAATACCGGTATTTCTCACTCGCGCGGCACTGCCGTCTCGTTTGGTGAATTCGGTTTGAAAGCTATTGGTCGCGGTCGTATTACAGCGCGCCAAATTGAGGCGGCTCGTCGTGCAATGACGCGTCACATCAAACGTGGTGGCCGTATCTGGATTCGTATTTTCCCAGACAAGCCAATTTCGAACAAACCTGCTGAAGTCCGTATGGGTAACGGTAAGGGTAATCCGGAATACTACGTGGCTGAAATTCAGCCAGGCAAAATGTTGTACGAGATGGACGGCGTTGACGAAACTCTGGCACGCGAAGCGTTCCGGTTAGCTGCAGCTAAACTGCCGCTGTTGACCAAGTTCGTCGTCCGTCAAGTCGGACAATGATAGGGATGAACATGAAAACATCTGAACTCCAAGGCAAAGACCAAGCGGCTTTGACCAAAGAACTGAACGATCTGCTGAAAGCGCAGTTCGGTCTGCGTATGCAGATAGCAACGCAACAGCTGAACAATACATCGCAGCTGAAAAAAGTACGTCGCGACATCGCACGCGTCAAAACGGTTATGACACAGAAGGACGCCAAATAATGAACGATCAAGTAAAACAAGCGCTGAAGCGTACGTTGATTGGCAAAGTCGTATCTGACAAGATGGACAAGACAGTAACCGTGTTGATCGAGCGTCACGTCAAGCATCCTTTGTACGGCAAAATCATTATGCGTTCGAATAAGTATCACGCGCACAATGAAGGCAACCAAGCAAAAGCTGGCGATACGGTCGAGATTCAAGAAGGTCGTCCTATCTCCAAGACTAAAGCTTGGACCGTGACACGCGTTGTACAAGCAGCACAAATAGTTTAATTAGTTGTTGCGGGCCCGCTATTTCGGTGTAATAATAGCGGGCTTCGCTGTTGCAATCTTTCGGTTGCGATAGCTGCAGTAAAAGTTTTAGCGCAGAACTTGCGTTAATTGAAGTTTTGAAAATCGTCCACCTCATCAGACTGCTTTCGGCAGGCTGCCGGGACCAAGACTGACTGCAAATGCACATCGTGTGCAAGAGCGGGTTAAGTTGGGAAAGAAAACATATGATTCAAACTGAAAGCCGGCTCGAAGTAGCCGACAACACGGGTGCTCGCGAAGTTATGTGCATCAAGGTGCTCGGCGGTTCAAAGCGCCGTTACGCAAGCATTGGCGATGTGATTAAAGTCACCGTCAAAGTTGCTGCGCCACGTGGTCGCGTGAAAAAAGGCGAAATTTATAACGCAGTTGTTGTGCGTACTGCCAAAGGTGTTCGTCGTCAAGATGGCTCCCTGGTCAAGTTCGACAGCAATGCAGCAGTTTTGCTGAATGCAAAGCTGGAGCCAATTGGTACGCGTATTTTTGGACCGGTTACACGTGAATTGCGCACTGAGCGCTTCATGAAAATCGTTTCTCTCGCCCCTGAAGTTCTGTAAGGAGTCGTGATGGATAAGATTCGTAAAAGCGACGAAGTCATTGTGCTAACTGGCAAAGACAAAGGCAAACGCGGTGTTGTACAACGTCGCGTTGACGCTAATTACCTGGTTGTTGACGGTGTGAACGTTGCTAAAAAAGCGACCAAGCCTAACCCGATGACAGGTTCAACTGGTGGCATCGTCGATAAGTTGATGCCAATTCATGTGTCGAATGTTGCGTTGTTCAATGCAGCAACTGGCAAGGCAGATCGTGCTGGCTTTAAAGATGTGGACGGTAAAAAAGTCCGCGTTTATAAGTCAAGCGGCGAAGTCGTTAAGGTTTAAGAGATCATGGCCCGTCTCCAAGAATTCTATAAAGAAAAAGTCGTTGGCGATTTGACCGCGAAATTCGCGTACAAATCGGTAATGGAAGTTCCGCGTATCCTGAAGATCACCCTGAATATGGGTTTGTCGGAAGCGATTGCGGACAAAAAGATCATCGAGCACGCAGTTGGCGACTTGACCAAGATTGCAGGTCAAAAACCGGTTGTGACCAAAGCGCGTAAAGCGATTGCGGGTTTCAAAATTCGTGAGGGTTATCCAATCGGTTGTATGGTGACTTTGCGCGGCGCTCAGATGTATGAATTCCTTGATCGTTTCATCACAGTTGCGTTGCCACGTGTGCGCGATTTTCGTGGTATCTCGGGCAAGGCATTCGATGGTCGTGGCAATTACAATATCGGTGTGAAAGAGCAGATCATTTTCCCCGAAATTGAGTACGACAAGATTGACGTGTTGCGTGGTATGAATATCAGTATCACGACAACTGCAAAGACCGACGAAGAAGCAAAAGCGCTTCTCGCCGCATTTAAATTTCCGTTCAGAAACTGAGGTTGCCATGGCAAAACTGGCACTGATTAACCGTGAACAAAAGCGTGCAGACCTGGTGAAGAAATTCGCTGGCAAACGTGCTGAGTTGAAGGCAATCATTGATGACCAATCGAAGTCGGAAGAAGAGCGCTACGAAGCGCGCCTGAAATTGCAGGCGTTGCCACGTAACTCGGCTCCTACTCGTCAACGTAACCGTTGCTCGATCACCGGTCGCCCGCGTGGCACTTTCCGTAAGTTCGGTTTGGGCCGTATTAAGCTCCGTGAATGCGCCATGCGTGGCGAAATTCCCGGTATGACTAAAGCCAGCTGGTAATAGGAGAATAAGCAATGAGTATGAGCGATCCTATCGCCGATATGCTGACCCGTATCCGCAATGCGCAAGTTGTTCAAAAAACGTCGGTAGCAATGCCTTCGTCAAAAGTCAAGATTGCCATCGCCAACGTCCTGCGTGACGAGGGTTACATTGAAGACTTCGCCGTGACAGAAGATGCTGGTAAAGCAGAACTGAAAATCGGTTTGAAAT
This sequence comes from Herminiimonas sp., assembly GCF_030655415.1. Next base: position 8,625 of record NZ_JAURVN010000015.1, read on the forward strand.
ATTACGCCGGTCGTCCAGTTATCGAGCGTTTGGAGCGTGTTTCCCGTCCAGGGTTGCGCGTCTACAAAGGCAAAGATGACATTCCAAACGTTATGAACGGCTTGGGTGTGGCGATTGTGTCGACACCAAAAGGTGTCATGACTGACCGCAAAGCGCGCGCAACCGGTGTCGGTGGCGAAGTTATTTGCTACGTCGCCTAAGGAGCACAAGATGTCTCGTGTAGGTAAAATGCCAGTTGCACTGCCTAGTGGCGCGGAAGCGACCATCACAGCAGCGCAAATCACAGTTAAAGGTCCATTGGGCTCTTTGACCCAGTCGTTGAGCGGCCTGGTGCAAATCGAAAATAACAGCGGTACTTTGAGTTTCAAAGCCGCTAACGACAGTCGCGAAGCAAATGCGATGTCGGGTACGATTCGCGCTCTCGTCAACAACATGGTCAATGGTGTTACCAAAGGCTTTGAAAAAAAATTGACGTTGGTTGGTGTTGGTTATCGTGCCGCTGCGCAAGGTGACAAGCTGAACCTTTCGTTGGGTTTCTCGCATCCTGTAGTACACCAAATGCCAGCAGGCGTAAAAGTGGAAACACCGACGCAAACCGAGATCCTGATCAAAGGCATCAACCGCCAGCAAGTTGGTCAAGTGGCTGCTGAAGTCCGCGCATACCGCAGTCCTGAGCCTTATAAAGGCAAGGGCGTTCGTTATTCGGACGAAGTGGTTGTGATTAAAGAAACCAAGAAGAAGTAAGGGTTGACGATGGATAAGAAACAATCACGTCTGCGCCGCGGACGCCAAACTCGGGCCAAGATTGCCGAGTTGAAGGTGGTTCGCCTGGCAGTGCATCGTACCAACTTGCACATCTACGCAAGCATCATCGGACCGGACGCCCAAATTTTGGCATCTGCTTCGACGCTTGAAGCTGAAGTGCGTAAAGAGTTGGCTGGACAAACTGGTGTTGGCGGCAATGTCGCTGCTGCTGCTTTGGTTGGCAAGCGCGTTGCAGAAAAAGCACTGAAAGCAGGAATCGCCGAAGTTGCGTTCGATCGCTCCGGTTTCCGTTATCACGGCCGCGTTAAAGCAGTTGCTGAAGCTGCGCGTGAAGCTGGTCTGAAGTTCTAAGGAAAAATCGTCATGGCAAAAATGCAATCGAAAATGCAAAGCGACAAGCCGGACGACGGCATGCGCGAAAAAATGATCGCGGTCAACCGTGTGACCAAAGTGGTCAAGGGTGGTCGTATCATGGGTTTCGCAGCACTTGCAGTCGTTGGTGATGGCGATGGCCGCATCGGTATGGGTAAAGGCAAATCGAAAGAAGTGCCAGTAGCCGTACAGAAAGCAATGGAAGAAGCACGCCGCAAAATGATCAAAGTGACGTTGAAAAACGGTACTTTGCAGCACATGGTTACCGGCAAGCACGGCGCGTCATCAGTTTTGATGCTGCCAGCTAAAGACGGTACTGGTGTGATTGCTGGCGGTCCAATGCGCGCAATTTTTGAAGTAATGGGCGTGACGAACGTAGTGGCTAAATCCACTGGCTCGACCAACCCTTACAACATGGTTCGTGCGACGTTGGAAGGCTTGGCAAAAATGAATACCGCTTCGGAAATTGCAGCTAAACGCGGCAAGTCTGTCGAAGAAATTCTGGGCTAAGGTGAACACAATGGCAAAGACAGTTAAAGTTACATTGGTTAAGGGTCTGATCGGCACACGTGAAACACATCGTGCTACCGTTCGTGGCCTCGGCCTGCGCGGTATCAACTCGGTATCCGAGTTGGAAGACACACCGTCAGTGCGCGGCATGATTAACAAAGTATCGTACCTCGTGAAAGTAGTGTCGTAAGCCTCGGCTTACGCACGGAGAACATCATGGAATTGAATACTATTCAACCTGCAGACGGCGCCAAGCATTACAAGCGTCGCGTTGGTCGCGGTATCGGCTCCGGTCTGGGCAAGACAGCCGGCCGTGGTCACAAAGGTCAAAAATCCCGTTCAGGCGGTTTCCATAAAGTCGGTTTCGAAGGCGGTCAAATGCCTTTGCAACGTCGTTTGCCTAAGCGTGGTTTCAAATCGCTGGCAACACCGTACAAAGCAGAAGTTCGCTTGTCCGATTTGGAAGCATTGCCAGTAACGGAAATCGATATTCTGGCATTGAAACAAGCCGGCGTTATCGGTGAACTGGCACGCGTAGTTCGCGTTATCTTGTCCGGTGAGCTCACTAAAAAAGTGACACTCAAAGGCCTGATCGCGACCAAAGGCGCAAAAGCAGCGATCGAAGCCGCTGGCGGTTCGGTTGCTTAAGTTTAGTCTGATAACGGAGTAAATAGTGGCAACTACTCCTCAGCTTGCTAAAGGCGCTTCTACTGGTTTTCCGTGGAATCGCCTGTGGTTTCTGCTCGGTGCGTTGGTAGTATTCCGCATCGGCGCGCACATTCCTGTTCCGGGTATTAACCCAGACGAATTGGCGCAGTTGTTCAAGCAAAATCAAGGCGGCATCTTGGGCATGTTTAACATGTTCTCTGGTGGCGCATTGTCCCGCTTCACAGTATTTGCACTCGGCATCATGCCGTACATTTCTGCATCGATCATCATGCAGTTAATGTCGGTAGTGTCACCGCAGCTGGAAGCGTTGAAAAAAGAAGGCGAAGCTGGCCGTCGGAAAATCACGCAGTACACGCGCTACGGCACGTTGTTGCTGGCGACTTTCCAAGGCTTGGGTATTGCTGTTGCATTGGAATCGCAAGCAAATCTGGTCATTGATCCAGGTATGGCGTTTCGTTTGACAACAGTGATTACGCTTGTTACTGGCACGATGTTTTTGATGTGGTTGGGCGAGCAAATTACCGAACGCGGCTTGGGTAACGGTATCTCGATCATCATTTTTGCAGGTATTGCAGCAGGCTTGCCTACAGCAGTTGCCGGTTTGTTTGAATTGGTTCGCACCGGTTCAATGAATGCATTGTCGGCGATTCTGATCTGTCTGGTAGTTGCAGCGGTTACCTATCTGGTTGTGTTCATTGAACGCGGTCAGCGCAAGATTCTGGTGAACTACGCCAAGCGTCAAGTTGGTAACAAAATTTACGGTGGTCAAAGTAGTCATTTGCCACTGAAGCTGAATATGGCTGGTGTGATTCCTCCAATTTTCGCTTCGTCGATCATTCTGTTCCCGGCGACGATTACGAGTTGGTTCACATCAGGCGAAACGACCAGTCCGTTTGTTCGTTTCCTGAAAGATTTGGCTGCATCGATGGCGCCGGGCGAACCGATACATGCGTTGTTGTATGCTGCTGCGATTGTTTTCTTCTGCTTCTTCTATACCGCTTTGGTATTCAACAGCAAAGAGACAGCCGATAATTTGAAGAAGAGTGGTGCGTTTGTTCCAGGTATTCGTCCTGGCGATCAAACCGCTCGTTACATAGACAAGATTTTGACTCGGTTGACGTTAGCTGGCGCGGTCTACATTACGCTGGTTTGTTTGTTACCTGAGTTTCTGATTGCTCGTTGGAAAGTACCGTTTTACTTTGGTGGTACATCGCTGTTGATTATTGTTGTGGTAACGATGGATTTCATGGCGCAAGTTCAAAACTACGTGATGTCTCAGCAGTATGAATCGTTGCTTCGCAAAGCGAACTTCAAGGGCGGGATTCCGACGCGTTAAGCGCGAGGAAAACGAAACGAATGGCAAAAGACGACGTAATTCAAATGCAGGGGGAGATTCTAGAAAATCTCCCAAACGCGACATTTAGAGTCAAGTTGGAAAATGGGCACATAGTGCTTGGTCATATTTCAGGAAAAATGCGCATGAACTATATCCGCATTCTGCCTGGCGACAAGGTGACGGTTGAGTTGACACCTTATGATCTAAGTAGGGCACGTATTGTGTTCCGTACTAAGTAACTTTAAAACGAATCAACTGTAAGAAAGAGGGCAAAAATGAAAGTGCTCGCATCAGTTAAGCGGATCTGCCGCAACTGTAAGATCATCAAGCGCAAGGGCGTCGTTCGAGTAATTTGCATCGAACCGCGTCATAAGCAGCGCCAAGGTTAATTTAACGTTATTGATTTGAGGAATAACGAATGGCACGTATCGCAGGGGTAAACGTACCCAATCATCAACATACCGTAATCGGCCTCACAGCTATCTATGGTATTGGCCGCCCACGTGCGCAAAAAATTTGCGACACAACAGGTGTTCTGACCACTAAAAAGGTTAAAGATCTGGACGATAACGAGCTGGAAAAGCTGCGCGATGAGATAGCAAAATTCATCGTTGAAGGCGATCTGCGTCGTGAAATCTCGATGAACATCAAGCGCCTGATGGACTTGGGTTGCTATCGTGGTATGCGTCACCGCAAAGGCTTGCCTTGCCGTGGTCAACGTACACGTACAAACGCTCGTACTCGCAAGGGTCCGCGTAAAGCAGCTCAATCGCTGAAAAAATAATCCAAGCGCAGTTTGACTAGTCGTCGGATTCAAGGAAAGAATTATGGCAAAAGCACCTAATAACGCCGCAGCAGCACGTGTGCGTAAAAAAGTTAAAAAGAACGTTGCTGAAGGCATCGCGCACATCCACGCGTCTTTCAATAACACCATCATCACGATCACCGATCGTCAAGGCAATGCGCTGTCATGGGCAACGTCTGGCGGTGCCGGCTTTAAAGGTTCGCGTAAATCGACCCCGTTTGCAGCGCAGGTTGCAGCAGAAGCCGCTGGTAAAGTCGCGATCGAATGCGGTATCAAGAACCTTGAAGTGCGTATCAAAGGCCCAGGCCCAGGTCGTGAATCTTCGGTTCGTGCATTGAACAATCTTGGTATCAAAATTACCCAGATTCAAGATGTCACACCAGTGCCACATAACGGTTGCCGCCCACCTAAGCGTCGTCGTATCTAAGCATTCGTTTCAACGGACGTAGTTGTGCCGTTATCTACCCGCCAATGACCTTGGCGGGTTTTGTTCTTAGTAAGCCCACCGTCTGATTGCAGATTGATCAGACTAGCGCTCAATGAATTGGTTTTCGTTAGAAGATTCATTCGGGGCGTCATTATCTAAAGGAAATTCTCGTGGCACGTTATATTGGACCTAAAGCAAAACTCTCCCGTCGTGAAGGTACCGACCTTTTCCTGAAAAGCGCACGTCGTTCGCTGGACTCGAAATGCAAACTTGATTCGAAACCTGGTCAACATGGTCGCACTTCCGGTGCTCGTACCTCTGACTACGGCAATCAATTGCGTGAGAAACAAAAAGTAAAACGTATGTACGGCGTCCTGGAACGTCAGTTCCGTCGCTACTTCGCTGAAGCCGATCGCCGTAAAGGCAACACCGGCGAAACATTGTTGAAATTGCTCGAAGGCCGTCTCGATAACGTCGTGTATCGCATGGGCTTTGGTTCGACACGTGCTGAAGGCCGTCAATTGGTTTCGCACAAAGCGTTCACCGTCAACGGTATCGTTGTCAACATCGCTTCGTACCAAGTCAAACCAGGCGACATCGTTGCTGTTCGTGAAAAATCGAAAAAGCAAGTGCGTATTGTTGAAGCACTGTCACTGGCTGAACAAATCGGCATGCCTTCATGGGTAGCAGTTGATTCGAAAAAAATGGAAGGTACTTTCAAGTCCGTTCCAGATCGTAGCGAAATCGCTGCAGACGTCAACGAATCGTTGATCGTCGAATTGTATTCACGTTAATTTTGAATTCCGGGCCCACCATCTGGTGGGCTTTTTTCGTCATGCCATCAGCCTTATCGGTGTAATGAGCCGAGGGTATTGAAAAGGACATTTCATGCAAAACAGTTTGTTGAAGCCACGTATTATTGAAGTCGAAGTACTCGGTCCTGGTCACGCTAAAGTCGTGATGGAGCCATTTGAACGTGGCTACGGCCATACCTTGGGTAACGCACTGCGTCGCGTCCTGTTGTCTTCGATGGTTGGCTACGCGCCGACAGAAGTATCGATCGCCGGTGTCGTCCATGAATATTCCTCTATTGACGGCGTACAAGAAGACGTCGTAGATATGTTGTTGAACTTGAAAGGCGTTGTGTTCAAGCTGCACAACCGCGACGACGTCACACTGATCTTGAAAAAGGAAGGCGAAGGCGCTGTTCTCGCATCCGATATCGAATTGCCACATGATGTTGAGCTGGTCAATCCAGATCACGTGATTGCTCATTTGACAGCCGGCGGCAAACTCGACATGCAGATCAAAGTCGAAAAAGGCCGTGGCTATGTGCCAGGTAACGTTCGTCGTTTGTCAGAAGACACCAACAAAACTATCGGTCGTATCATTCTGGACGCATCGTTTTCGCCAGTTCGCCGCGTTTCGTACGCTGTTGAATCGGCTCGCGTTGAACAACGTACCGATTTGGACAAACTGGTTATCAACATCGAAACCAACGGCGTGATCACCCCTGAAGAAGCGATTCGTCAATCGGCGCGCGTTCTGGTTGATCAGTTGAATGTGTTCGCTGCGCTGGAAGGCACAGAAGCACCTGCAGATGCACCTTCACGTGCACCAGCAGTTGATCCTATCTTGTTGCGCCCAGTTGATGATCTGGAACTCACAGTTCGTTCGGCTAACTGCCTCAAAGCAGAAAACATTTACTACATTGGTGATTTGATCCAACGTAGCGAAAACGAACTGCTCAAAACGCCTAACCTCGGCCGTAAATCTTTGAATGAAATCAAAGAAGTTCTGGCGTCGCGTGGTTTGACTTTGGGCATGAAACTCGAAAACTGGCCGCCAGCTGGTTTGGAGAAGTAATTTTTGTCGGGACAGAGGTACCTCTGTCCCAATGAATTTTGGTGTAAAATCTGCCGTCTTAAAAAATATAGATACCGGTCCGCGTCATTGCACTATGCATTGTCGATAGAAGAACTGGATTTAAACTCAAAAACTGAAAGGAATTACCATGCGTCACCGTCACGGCCTTCGTAAATTAAATCGTACTTCTTCCCATCGTCTCGCAATGTTGCGCAACATGACTGTTTCGTTGCTGCGTCACGAAGCAATCAAAACCACATTGCCAAAAGCTAAAGAGCTGCGTCGCGTGATCGAACCGATCCTGACCCTCGGCAAAACCGACAGCCTGGCTAACAAACGTTTGGCGTTTAACCGTCTGCGCGATCGCGAAATGGTTGTCAAACTGTTCGCAGAACTCGGCCCACGTTACGCAAACCGCAATGGTGGTTACCTGCGTATCTTGAAAATGGGTTTCCGCGCTGGTGACAACGCTCCTATGGCATTTATTGAACTGGTCGATCGTCCAGAAATCACTGAAGCTGTTGAAGACAACACAGGCGATTAAGCCAATCAGCAAGTAATCGCAAACGCGATTGCATGTACAACAAAAGCCAGGCATTGCCTGGCTTTTGCTTTTGTGGCGAGGCTTTTATGCAGCGTTGTTTGTGGCAAGATAGAGGGCCTAACTATAGAGGTAAGCGCAGATAATTTGATGGCACTTACTATGAGTCCTTCAATCACCATCGATACTTAACCGTGTCATTTTCATTATGTCGCTAGCGTCTCAAGCCCTGCTGGTTTTAAGCAACGCACCAAATGAAGAATTCGCAGAACAATTGGCGCGCTTGCTAGTCGAACGACGACTGGCAGCATGCGTCAATATATTGCCCGCGATGCGTTCGATTTATCGTTGGGAGTGCCAAGTTGAAGAGGCGCGCGAAGTGGCGATGCAAATCAAAACGACTGCCGCGCATTACGCTGAGTTAGAAGCCGCAATCAAGACCGCACATCCATATGCCGTGCCAGAGATTATTGCCATTCCGATTGTCGATGGCTTGCCGGCATATCTGGATTGGATCAAGCAGGAAACAAGTAAGGAACGGAATGCTTAAGAATTTGTTGTCTCGCTTGTGCGCTTCGCATCGTTTCTGCTACAGCCAGCAGAAGCGCAAAATATCGCAAGCAGGTGCGACCTTAGCCCGTGTTGTCGCAGTGTTTGTCCTGTTGTGCACGTTGCCTTTCACGGCGCACGCCGATGAAGAATTCCTCGCGCCTGAAGTGGCATTTAAATTTTCCGCTCGCATGCTGGATGAGCAAACCGTAGCGGTCACCTACGTGATTGCAGATGGCTATTACATGTATCGCGAACGCTTTGCCTTCAAAGCGAACAATGCGACTTTAGGCGAACCGCAAATCCCTGCAGGCAAAATCAAATTCGATGAAACCTTCCAGAAAGATGTGGAGACGTATCGCAATAGCGTGACGATACGCATACCCGTTCAAGGCAATGGACGCTTTACGTTGACCGCCACTAGCCAGGGCTGTTCGGACAAAGGCTTGTGCTATTCGCCTATGGATTCAAGCGCGACGCTGTCTGTTAAAGGCGATGCATCTGTTAGTGGACAGCAGAGCGTGGAGGTGTCTTCTCTGAGCGAGTCGTCAAGTGCGAATGTAGTTCTGGATTCAGATATGGGGCGCATAGAGCGTTCGCTGCAAAGTGGCAAGTTACTGGCAATTCTGCCTCTCTTCCTTTTGCTCGGCTTGGGCTTGGCATTCACGCCCTGCGTATTGCCTATGGTGCCGATTTTATCGAGCATCATTGTTGGCGAAGGCGCTCAGGTAAAACGTAGTCGCGGCTTGTTGCTGGCGGCTGTGTATTCGCTCGGTATGGCTTTGGTTTATACATGCCTCGGTATTGCTGCAGGATTGGTGGGCGAGGGCTTGTCGGCCGCATTACAGAATCCGTGGGTGCTGAGCGCATTCGCGATTTTGATGGTCGGCCTCGCACTATCGATGTTTGATGTCTACCACTTGCAAATGCATGCATCTGTGCAAAACAGATTGACGCGCGCATCGTCGCAACAAACAGCGGGAAAACTATTCGGCGTTTTTGTCATGGGCGCGATATCGGCCTTGATCGTCGGCCCATGTGTCGCTGCACCGCTGGCAGGCGCCTTGGTCTACATCAGTCAAACGCGTGATGTCGTCGTTGGCGGTAGCGCTTTGTTCGCGATGGCGAACGGCATGAGTGTGCCCTTGTTGCTGGTTGGCGTATCTGCCGGTGCTTTATTGCCGCGGGCAGGATCGTGGATGAATGCGGTCAAGAGTTTCTTTGGCGTGTTGATGCTGGGACTCGCCGTCTGGATGGTCTCGCCGATCATTCCTGATGCGGTGCAAATGATTGCATGGGCTGCGCTTGGCATTGCTTATGGCGCGTACCTACTGTGGGCCGCAAAGGGTGGGTGGATCTCGAAAGCTGTCGGACTGGTTTTCGCCGCGCTTGGATTACTTCAATTAGTCGGCGTAGCAACCGGTGGCCGCGATGCACTGGCGCCGCTAGCGCATTTGAGGAATGACGGCATCCAGCACGCAGCATTCACTCGTGTAAAAACAGCGGCTGATCTGGATGCCGCAATTGCCAAAGCGCATGGCAAAAATGTGATGCTGGATTTTTATGCAGACTGGTGTGTCTCCTGCATAGAGATGGAAAAATTGACCTTTACCGATCCGCGCGTGCAAACACAATTCGCCGATATGGTTTTACTGCAAGTCGATGTCACTGCGAACGATGCACACGATAAAGAACTATTGCGTCGCTTCAATCTATTCGGCCCGCCGGGAATTATTTTCTTCGACAAGAATGGTCAGGAAATTCGCGGTGGCCGTGTCATCGGATTTCAAAAAGCGGACAAATTTACTCAGTCATTGGCGCTCATCAAGCAATTCTAAATCTCGCACGCATTGCGCTATGATCATAGCTTCTCGTTATTTGTATAGTTGATATTTGTCGTTGGGAAAACAGTCTGACGCAGCTATAGTCAGACTTTAGTGATTGCAATCGCACAGGAGGAAACATGACTTTACGTTTAGGTGACATCGCCCCAGATTTCGAACAGGATAGTTCGATAGGGAAAATCAAATTTCATGAGTGGGCAGGTGATTCGTGGATCGTTCTGTTTTCGCATCCGGCAGATTTCACGCCTGTGTGCACGACCGAACTCGGTCTTACCGCAAAACTCAAATCGGATTTCGACAAGCGCAATGTCAAGGCAATAGCGCTATCGGTTGATCCGGCTGAGAAGCATTTGCAATGGATTGCGGACATCGAAGCGACGCAAAAAACCGTAGTTGGTTTTCCTATCGTTGCCGATGCAGATAAAACGGTCGCAACGCTGTACGACATGATTCATCCGAATCAATCCGCAACCGCGACAGTGCGCTCAGTATTTATCATCGACCCGCAAAAGAAAGTACGTTTGACGCTGACTTATCCTATGAGCGTAGGCCGTAATTTTGATGAAATCTTGCGCGTTATCGATGCCTTGCAATTGACTGATGGCTACAGTGTCGCTACTCCAGGCAACTGGAAAGACGGCGACGATGTCATCATTCCATTGACGATTCAAGATGAAGAAGTCATCAAACAGAAATTTCCAAAAGGCTACAAGGCAGAGCGCCCGTACTTGCGCCTGACCCCACAACCGAATAAATAAATCGCGGAAATATGTCGTGGTGTTGTAAATAAAAAAGCGTCCAATGTGGACGCTTTTTTATTGCATGATTTTGCGCAATTATTCTACTCAATTACGTGGTCGCTCGTTATCTGAACTTCTATCATCCAAATATTTTCTGCGACGGAAGAAGACTAGTAAGCCAATCACGATGACGACCATCATCCCCATTGCGATCCAGAAACCTGACTGATCTTTCAGCAAAGGCATGTCGACAAAGTTCATGCCGAAGATGCCAGTGATCACTGTGAGCGGCATGAAGAGTGCTGTAATGACTGTCAAAGTCCGCATGATTTCACTTGTGCGATGCGCCATTGCAGAGAAGTGAATTTGCACCGCGGATTCTATCGATGCTTCCAGTCTGCGCGCATGATTCAATACGCGTGTAATGTGCTCCAGCACATCGTGCACGCGCACCAATAGCAAATCCTGTGAACGATTACTTGTACTTTCGCTGCTATCGACAAAATAATCGCGCAGCTCTTGCAATGCATCATGCTGCTCTTCGCAGAGAAGATCTAATTTTCGCAACTCGATACGCGCATCCAGCAATGCAGTCCAATCCTGAAACGCACGGCGCGGATTAAGTAGTGCGCGCTGCCAGCGATCAATCTGCCCAGTCAATGGCTGGCGCAAATCAAGATATTGATCCACCATTGCATTCAGCAGGCGCAGCGCTAATTCTGCAGGTGAAGTTGGTGGACGATTGTGTTGCGTAGTGCCTTCAGGCCGGTGTTTGTATTCGAGCAAACGCGTGCGCGTTGCTTCTATCGTACGGCTGTTGGCGGCATGTATGGTGACCAGCGCACGTTCCATCAACAGGAAGGTTACTGGCTGCGTCATCAGCTTGCTGAGCGCTGGCGGAATTTTGCGCTTCTCGCTGTCTTCCGTTAATTCCAGCGCGGATAAATCGGAGCCGAACGACAACTTGCGAAATATCACCATCGCATAATCTTGCGTCGAGTCAAAATAGGATGGGTGCTTTTGATTGACCGCATCCTGCAAATGCAGATCGTAGATGCGCGTGTTCGTTGCATGCTCAATGGCGTTGCGCCAAAGCTCAGGATTGTCCGCGACTTCATCATGGGTCGCATCTATCCACAGAAAACCATCTTCCGGTACAGAATAGGGGACTTCGCTAACGAGGGTAACTTGATGTTCGCCGATTTGATAAATATTCATAGGCAGAATGGTTTTCAAAAATGGCTGAGATTCGTGAGTGACGGGATTCACGCAAGGTTTATGCTGGATCAAGCAATGCAATCTGTTTATTCATCCTGCAACATGGAGCTAAAACTGTAAGCGCTAGTTGCAGGATTTCGACTGCGATAGATCAGCCAAGTTTCAGGCGGCGTGCAATGTCGCGTGCAAAATAAGTCAGCACGCCATCAGCACCAGCGCGTTTGAAGGCCATCATCGATTCCATCATGGTCTTGTCATGATCGAGCCAGCCTTGTTGCGCAGCGGCTTTGATCATTGCGTACTCGCCGCTGACTTGGTAGGCGAAGGTCGGTACTTTGAATTCATCTTTAACGCGACGCACGATATCCAGATATGGCATGCCCGGTTTGACCATGACCATATCGGCACCTTCGGCTATGTCGAGTGCGACTTCGCGTAAAGCTTCATCGCTATTGGCTGGATCCATTTGATAAGTGGCTTTGTCGCTTTTCCCGAGTGTCGCGGATGAGCCGACTGCATCGCGGAACGGGCCGTAAAATGCCGACGCGTATTTTGCCGAATAGGCCATGATGCGCGTATAGATATGGTGATGTGCTTCCAACGCATTGCGTATCGCCGCGATGCGACCATCCATCATGTCGGACGGTGCAACGATGTCGACGCCTGCTTCGGCTTGCGTCAATGCTTGTCTAGTTAGAATGGCGCAAGTTTCGTCATTCAACACATAGCCGCTTGTATCGAGCAAGCCGTCCTGGCCGTGGCTGGTGTACGGATCGAGCGCGACGTCGGTCAAGATGCCCAGCTCAGGAAAACGTTTTTTTAATTCACGTACTGCACGCGGCACCAAGCCGTCAGGATTGGTTGCTTCAATACCGTCAGGTGTTTTCAACGACGCATTGATAACGGGGAATAAGGCCAGTACGGGTATATGCAAAGCGACGCACTCTTCGGCGACGTGTAGCAGCAGATCGACAGACAGGCGTTCCACGCCAGGCATGGAAGAAACTTTTTCGCGCTGGTTTTCACCCTCGGTAATAAACACCGGATAAATCAGATCGGCTGGCGTCAATACATTTTCGCGCATCATCGCGCGCGAGAACGCATCCTTGCGCATGCGTCGCATCCGTAGGGCTGGAAATTGTGCGTTGGATAATAGTTTGGACATGGCGGTCTTCAGCAAAGATGAGGTGGATAAAAAAAGCGATAAAAATAAATGAAACTTTTTGATCGCGAGCTCGTCCTAATAGCAGATGCTTTGCATCTCCCGCTTCTCCTCCCTGAGCGGGGCCAGGTCGTACTATGCGATATGGCGTTATTGCCCTGGAGATACTCCCCTTTCTCCAGGGCTTTTTTTTGTCTTTTTATTCGTTCGATGCGGCATCATTGTTTGCCACTTCTTCCGAAGTTTCGCCATCGGCATCATCATTCATGCCGAGCAACTCCAGAATTTTCGCATCGGCTTCTTCTATGCCGTTGCGTTTCAGCGCGGAAAATAATTGCGCAGTAAATGGAAACGGCTGTCCGTCAGCATCAACATAACTTCCCAAAATGGTACGCGCAGTACGCAACGCATTTGTCGATTCATTTCTGTTTAACTTATCCGATTTCGTCAGGATGCAATGAATCGGTTTGCCGGTAGGCGCAAACCATTCGAGCATCTGAATATCGAGGTCGGTAAACGGCCGACGTGAATCGATGATCAATATTAAGGCAGCAAGTTGTTCACGACGTTGTACATAATCACCGAGCAGTTCTTGCCAGTGCAGCTTGGCCGAGCCAGATACTTGCGCGTACCCATAACCAGGCAAATCGACCAGCAAGCCGCGGATTTCTTCGACGATGGTTTCATCTTTTCGATGTTGCCCAACGCGGGAGCCGCCTATCGAAAAGTAATTAATGTGTTGTGTGCGACCAGGCGTTTTGGATGCAAAGGCCAGTTTTTTCTGATTGCACAGGATATTGATCGCGGTTGATTTGCCGGCGTTGGAGCGACCGGCGAAGGCGACTTCAGGGACTTGCGTATTTGGCAAATCACGGAGATGATTCACCGTGGTGAAGAAGCGGGCTTGCCAAAGTAGAGACATAAGTTGTGTACAAAATGCATAAGGTGTGGCAAAAATGCCGGAAAGCTATTGTACAATAAGGGGTTGCGCTTGTTGCACTGCGGTAGGTAAAGCGTCTCGGTTGTAACAAAAAACGTCGCCAATAGGCAGATTTTAATACTAAGTCTCAGGGTGTCTGAATGAATCGTGTTTGTTTACCAATCGTAAAGTCCTTGTGCATCGCATTTTTGGCAATCGTTTCTGTTGCCCACGCCTCCGAAGAAAAGAAAGTTGTCAAAGCCGACGCCGCCAAAGGTGAAGCGCTTTACAACACGGGCGATGTAACGCGCAACATCACTGCTTGTATAGCTTGCCACGGCGCCGCTGGTAATTCTTCCATTGCGGAGAACCCAAAGCTGTCCGGTCAACACGGCGCATACATTCACAAGCAACTGGTCAGCTTTAAAACTGGCGAACGCAAAAACGCCATCATGGCGCCTATTGCCAAAGGCATGACTGAAGAAGACATGCAAAACCTGATTGCCTATCTGGCGAAGTCGAAACCGACACCAGGCGCGGCCAAAAACAAAGACACAGTAGAGCTCGGCAAGAAAATCTTCCGCGGCGGTATCGCCGAGAAGAATGTTCCTGCGTGTGCCGCTTGCCACAGCGCAAATGGCGCCGGTATGCCAGCACAGTTCCCACGTCTGGCTGGACAGCATCAGGCATATACAACGGCCCAGTTGATGAGCTTCCGCGCTGATACACGCAAGAATGAGCAGATGAGCAAAATCGTTAAACGGATGTCGGATGAAGAAATTCAAGCCGTTTCAGATTACGTCGCTGGCTTGAAATAATAATTATTAAAATTGCCAGTGAATGAATAAGAGGGGTGGCCAAGGCTGCCCCTTTTTCTTTTCAACTGCGATCAATGTTGTGCAAGCAACTCCAGAGAGAGTTTCCGCATATTCAGCGTAGGTCTGAATGTGGTTTTAGGATGATGGAATGACGAGCGAGACAGAAACAAATACTGGCGGTTGGGAATTAAAAACCAGTCGTCGCTGGTTGGCAGATGCAGTTGAATTGCTGTCTTCGATGCGCTTTGCGATCAGCTTGCTGACCTTGATTTCAATTGCGTCGATTATCGGCACGGTGCTCAAGCAAAACGAGCCGATGCCGAATTACGTCAATCAGTTTGGACCGTTCTGGTTTGAGGTGTTCGCCAAGTTCAATCTGTACGGGTTGTATTCGACGTGGTGGTTTTTGTTGATCATGACTTTCTTGGTGATCTCGACATCGCTGTGCCTGATCCGCAATGCGCCCAAGATGTTGAAGGATATGCGTAGCTGGCGTGAAAATGTACGCGAGCAATCTCTGCGTAATTTTCATCACAAAGCGGAATGGCAAACCAAACTTTCGCGTGTCGAATTAACCACGCAAACTATTGCTCGTATCGCCGCGCACGGTTACAAATCCAAGGTCGTAGCAAAAGAAAACGCCACGCTGATCGCCGCCAAGCAAGGTGCTGCGAACAAGTGGGGTTATATTTTCGCGCATAGTTCGATCATCATTATCTGCATAGGCGGCATGCTTGATTCCGAATTGCCGATACGCATACAGAAACTCATCTACGACAAAACATCGTTTTCCGGGAATGGCGTGATTGCGCAAATTCCTGCGCAGCATCGCCTTGGTGTGGGTAATCCAACTTTTCGCGGGAATACACTGATCCCTGAAGGCAGTAGCAGTAGCACTGCGATTATCCCGCAGCAAGATGGCGTACTGATTCAGGATCTGCCATTCACGATCCAGTTAAAAAGATTTGTCATCGATTTTTATTCGACAGGCATGCCGAAGTTGTTTGCCAGCGATGTTGTGGTGACCGATCATGAAAACGGTAAAGTATTCGCCGCGACGATCAAGGTCAACGAACCGTTGATTTATCGCGGTGTCGCCGTATATCAATCCAGTTTTGAAGATGGTGGCAGTAAATTGAAGCTGGCTGGCTATCCGATGCAAGGTGTTGGCCATACCTCATTTACGATGCAGGGTGAGGTCGGCAATACCTCGCCGCTAGATGCAGACAAAGGTGGCGATTACACGGTTGAATGGTCGGGCTTCCGGCCATTCAATATCGAGAACATGGCGCAGAACGGACAAGATGTACGCGCTGTTAATCCAAACAAAAATTTCATGGCGTCCAGCCTCGACAAGCACCTCGGCTCTGCGGCCAAGACCGCGAATAACAAGGATCTAAAAAACGTCGGCCCTAGCATGCAATATAAGTTGCGCGACAAGAATGGGCAGGCGCGTGAATACAGTAATTACATGCAGCCAGTGTTGGTGGACGATGCTTATGTGTTCCTTGCTGGTGTACGTGATTCTCCATCTGAGCCTTTCCGTTTCTTGCGGATTCCAGCGGACGACAATGACACGGTGGAAGAATGGATGCGCTTGCGTGCTGCTATTCTCAATCCGGATTTGCGCGCACTGGCTGCGCAACGTTATGCCAAACGCGCGTTGCCGACTGCGCGCACTGACGCGTCTGAATTACGTGCGCAATTACAGGCATCGTCGTTAAAAGGTTTGACCATCTTTGGCGGTGATACTGAAGAAGCTGGCTACATTGCAGTTTCAAAATTTCTTGAAAAAATTCCAGAGCAAGATCAGGAAAAAGCCGCAGATATTTTCATGAAAATCCTGAATGGCAGTTTGTGGGATTTGTGGCAGGTTGCGCGTGAAAAAGATGGTTTGAAACCAATAGAAGCAGACGAAAAGCACGGGCGCTTTTTGCAACTGGCGACGAATGCTTTTTCCGATGCCTTCTTTTACGGTGCACCAGTTTATTTGCAGTTGCAAGGCTTTGATGAAGTCAAAGCTTCGGTGCTGCAGGTGACGCGCTCACCAGGAAAAAACATCGTTTACTTCGGCTGCCTGTTGCTGGTTCTCGGCGTGTTTTCGATGTTTTATATACGTGAACGTCGTCTGTGGATATGGATCAAGTCGGAAGCCGATGGCGGTTCGCATGCGTTGATGGCGGTCAGTTCGCAGCGCAAGACTTTGGACTTCGAGAAAGAATTTGAAGTGTTAAAACAGCAATTGTTACAGTCCGCGCCAGAGCGCCACTAAGCGGCTGGACTCGACTATACTGAGCCGCGTTTCTAGCCGTGAGCTCGTAGCAGGAAATGAAGCCGCACTGCGATGATGCAAGACGATCGCGCAAGTCGGCCACAGTCATTACGGAGAATAGTCATGGATGTAGTACAAGATCAGATTTACGCGCAGCCGCCAGGTTTTTTTAAACGTCTGTCAGTCATCGACTGGATATATGCTGCAGCCTTGCTGGCCGCATCGTTGTTTGCGCTGAATCGCTTCGGCCATCACATGGATGTCTATGAAGAAGTGATTCTGGTTTTGACCGCGCCTACATTTGCGTGGCTGGGCTGGCATTGGAAATCCGTGCGCTGGTTGATGGCTGTGCTGGCTGTGCTGGCGCTATCCGCGATCTCTATGTACGACGGCTCATTGGCGATGAGCGAACAAAAATTCTTCCTGAAGTATTTGCTGTCCAGCCAATCGGCAATTCTATGGATGAGCACCTTGTTCCTTCTTGCGACACTGTTTTATTGGGGCGGATTGATTGCGCGCTCGGAGACTGGTGGCTCCATTGGCAGCAAGCTGTGCTGGGCCGCCGTCATCATGGGCTTTACCGGCATGCTGGTGCGTTGGTATGAGTCCTACTTGATAGGCGCTGACGTCGGTCATATTCCCGTCTCTAATCTGTATGAAGTGTTCATCTTGTTTTGCATGATCACGGCTTTGTTCTATCTGTATTACGAGCAGGTTTATGCAACGCGCCAATTGGGGCCATTTGTATTACTGGTGATTAGCGCGGCCGTTGGATTTTTGCTTTGGTATACGGTAAGTCGTGATGCGTCAGAAATCCAACCATTGGTGCCCGCACTGCAAAGCTGGTGGATGAAAATCCATGTTCCAGCCAACTTCATCGGCTATGGAACATTCTCGTTGGCGGCGATGGTCGCGGTTGCCTATTTGTTGAAATCGCACGGATTATTAGTTGATCGTTTGCCTGCGCTAGAAGTGCTGGACGATGTGATGTACAAGTCGATTGCGGTCGGCTTCGCATTCTTCACGATTGCCACGATTCTGGGCGCATTGTGGGCGGCCGAAGCGTGGGGTGGTTACTGGTCGTGGGATCCGAAAGAAACCTGGGCGCTGATCGTGTGGCTCAACTATGCATCTTGGTTGCATATGCGCTTGATGAAGGGTTTGCGCGGCAAGATTGCGGCATGGTGGGCGGTTGTTGGCTTACTGGTAACTACCTTTGCTTTCCTTGGCGTTAATATGTTTTTGTCAGGTTTGCATTCTTACGGCGAGCTATAAAATCATTGCATAAAGGCGGAATGTAAAATTACGTATTCTGCTTTCTGTAATGAAACTCCTGTAATGTTGGCAGGTCTGAAGAGATCAATGGTCATCACCATCACTACGGAGCCGCTATGTTAATCAAGCGCAATCCGAATGGAATCGACATTCCATTCGCGTCTGAAATCACACCACGCGCAATATTCGAATCGCGTCGTTCTTTCATTCAAAAAATAGCCGCGGGCTCAATTGCTAGCGGCGCAATGCTGGAAATGGCGTCACGCGAAGCCTTTGCCGCGACGTCTGCCACAGCGCAAAAACTCGCAGCGCATCCCAATCCGTCCTACGTCGTGCTCGATAAAGCGACGTCATATAAAGACGCGACGACCTACAATAATTTTTACGAATTTGGCACTGACAAGGCGAGCCCTGCGGGCGCTGCACCAGCGATGAAGACGCGGCCATGGACGTTGACTATCGAGGGCGAAGTCAAAAAGCCGATGACGCTGGATATCGACAGCTTGCTGAAACTGGCGCCGCTGGAAGAACGGATCTATCGTCTACGATGTGTCGAGGGCTGGTCTATGGTGATTCCATGGAGTGGTTATTCGCTGGCCGAGCTGATCAAGAAAGTCGAGCCAACTTCAAACGCAAAATATGTCGAGTTCGTCACGGTTGAAGACAAAGTGGCAATGAATGGCTTGCGTCGTCCGGTGTTGGATTGGCCATATGTAGAAGGCTTGCGCATAGACGAGGCTAATCACCCGCTGACGCTGTTGACGCTGGGAATGTATGGCGAAGTGCTGCCTAATCAAAATGGCGGCCCTGTACGCATTATCGTGCCGTGGAAATATGGTTTTAAATCAGCCAAGTCCATCGTCAAGATTCGCTTCGTCAAAGAACAACCGCGCACCGCATGGAATGCATCGGCGCCGCGCGAGTACGGTTTCTATTCCAACGTTAATCCGGATGTTGATCATCCGCGTTGGTCGCAAGCGACTGAACGCCGCATAGGCGAAGATGGTTTCTTTGCGAAAAAACGTCCGACGCTGATGTTCAATGGATACAGTCAAGTCGCATCTTTGTACACGGGCATGGATATGAAGAAATTTTTCTGATTTCCTTCGCGGTAAATGAGGCTCTACTTCCTATCGTCGATCGATTGCATTCGGACAAACAATGACGGCATTTAATCCTTCGCCCAAGCAGTTGACGATTATTCAAAGTCTGCTGTTCGCGCTCGCCTTGCTGCCATTTGGCAGACTGTTCTTGTTCGCTTTTACGGATCAACTAGGTGCGAATCCGATTGAATTCATCACACGTAACACGGGTGATTGGACGCTCTATTTTTTATGCCTCACCTTGGCAGTCACGCCTTTACGCCGTTTGAGTAAATGGAACTGGCTGATTAAATTGCGTCGGATGATAGGCTTGTTTGCGTTCTTCTACGCCACTTTACATTTCACGACTTTCCTCTGGTTCGATCATTTCTTTGATGTGAGCGAGATGCTGAAAGACGTGATCAAACGTCCATTTATTACTGTGGGGTTTGCGGCGTTTGTATTGTTGATTCCGCTTGCGATCACCAGCACGAATGGCATGGTGAAGCGGCTTGGTGGCAAACGCTGGCAATGGCTGCATAGACTGATCTATGTCGTCGCATCACTAGGCATATTGCATTACTGGTGGATGAAGGCAGGCAAGCACGATTTTGAACAGCCAATTATTTTCGGTGTGATCGTTGCGGCTTTGTTATTGATGCGAGTATTTTGGGCTTGGCAAAAGCGCTCGAAAGCGAATGCATTGGCGGGCACTGCAGGTTAAAGACGAGCCGGATATGCGTTGCGCATTCCGGCTCCTTGCATTACGGAAGCAATGATTCCAGTGCGAACAGATCGGCTGCCGATTCACGTTTGCGAATCAAATGAGTCGTTGCACCATCGACCATAATTTCTGCAGCTCTGCCGCGCGTATTGTAGTTGGATGACATCGTCATGCCGTATGCGCCGGCCGACATGATCGCCAGCAAATCGCCTTCTTGAATTGCTAATTCACGCGAGCGCGCCAGCCAATCACCAGACTCACATACTGGACCAACCACGTCGTAAGTTTGTGCACCAGTTTCGCGTTGCAAGACTGGTTGCACGCCATGCCATGCTTCATACATTGCAGGGCGCATCAAATCATTCATTGCTGCGTCGACGATCGCGAAGTTCTTGGTTTCGCCATGTTTGATGTATTGCACTTCGGTCAGCAGCACGCCGGCATTGCCAACGATAGAGCGGCCTGGTTCAAACAATACTTTGATCGCTGCGCCTTGATAACTCTTTGCGCGCCATGCATCAATTTTTGTGAATACGCGTGACAGATAATCGCCAACTGCCACTGGCTTGTCGTTGTCGTAATTGATACCGATGCCGCCACCAATATCCATGTGATGCAGAACGATACCTTCGCTTGCCAGCGTGTCGATCAACTCGATTAATTTATCTACTGCTTCCAGCAAGGGCGCATCGTCCAGCAATTGCGAGCCGATGTGGCAGTCGATGCCGGTCACGCTAATGTTTGGTAATGATGCCGCAACGCGATAGGTCGCTAATGCATCTTCGTATGCGACGCCGAATTTATTATCTTTCAATCCGGTAGAAATATACGGATGCGTTTTTGCATCGACATTTGGATTCACGCGCAGCGAAACGGAAGCGCGTTTGCCCATTTCACCAGCAACTTCATTTAACCGATGTACTTCAGGAATCGACTCAACGTTGAAGCACAGAATATCGTGCGACAAGGCTAGTTGCATTTCTCCGCGCGATTTACCCACTCCTGAAAAAATCACTTTGCGTGGTGAGCCACCTGCTGCCAATACGCGCAGCAATTCACCGCCAGAAACGATATCAAAGCCGGAGCCGAATTTGCCGAGCAGATTCAATACTGCAAGATTCGAGTTGGATTTGACTGAGTAGCAAACCAGCGCTGTCTCGTCATTGCGGCCATGCTTTTTGCAGGCGTCGGCGTAGGAAGAAAAATTTTCTACCAACGCTGCTTTGGAATAGATGTAGGTTGGCGAACCGAATTGCTGGGCGATTTGCGTCAGCGGAACATTCTCCGCGCACAGCACGCCGTCTTGATAAGAAAAATGCGACATGGCGAATTTATTTGGAATCTGAATTGCTGGCTGGCGGTGTATTGACCGGGAGTGAGACAGAAGTCGAGCTGCCTGTCGTTTGCACGGTCGTCGTTTGGTAACCTTTTTCGCCTTGCGGCATGTACAAAGGACCTTTTTGACCGCAACCGGCGAGCAGGCTGACGCACAAGGCACCGGCCAGGATTGTGAAAAAAGCGCTGATGCGCGGCAAACAAAGAAGGGACTTCACGATTAGAATCACTGTTTAACGAAAACGTGTTGGAGTGTAGCATGACCGAATCAGAATTCCTGCAGCAGGCCGAGGCAACTTTGAGCCAAATCGAGGCGACTTTGGAAGAGTTGGCGAACACTAGTGACCTTGACGTGGAATGCACGCGTAGCGGCAACGTGCTGGAAATCGAGTTTATCGATAACGGCACCAAAATTATCGTGAATAGCCAGGCTCCGATGAAGGAGTTGTGGGTGGCAGCGAAATCCGGCGGTTTCCATTTCAAGGTCGACGGCTCGAAATGGATCAATAGTCGTGATGGCGGTGTGGAGTTGTTCGCTGCCTTGTCGAAAATGGTGAGTCAGCAGGGTGGTATCGAAGTCACCTTGAGTGATGCTAATTGAGTTAAGTCTCGTCCAAATAGAAAAAAGCGGAAAAGTCTTGTGACTTTTCCGCTTTTTTCATGCCGATTCGGCTGTGTCGGCTAGAACAATTCGTTCTTCACTTCATCCTTGGTCGGCTCGTTGGCATGCGCAGGCGCGTCGCTCAGACCGAGATTGCGTACGCCCAAACCTGGCGGGTTCTCTGCGTAGAAATATTCGCCGTTCGCCGTGATAATTCCTTCCGGCACGGTGCGCTCTGCCATAGGCACATTCTTAAGCGCTTTTTGCATGTAATTAATCCAGATCGGAAGAGCCAAGCCGCCGCCGGTTTCGCGATTGCCCAGATTTTTCGGCTGATCAAAACCGATCCACGCAATACCGACGATTTCTGGCTGATAGCCAGCGAACCATGCATCAAACGAATCATTAGTCGTGCCGGTTTTGCCTGCCAGATCGGTACGCTTCAATGCCATGGCTTTGACCGCGGTGCCGGAGGTAACGACATCCTTCAACATGCTATCCATCAAGAATGCGTTGCGGACATCGATAACACGATTGGCTTCATCGCCGGCCTTGTCTGGTTTGGCTTCAGACAAAGTTTTTCCGCTGGCGTCGGAAATTCTGGAAATCAGGTAAGGGCTGACTTTGTAACCGCCATTGGCGAATACGGCGTACGCGCCTGCCATTTGCAACGGTGTGACCGCGCCAGCGCCCAGAGCGAGGGTCAAATAAGGTGGATTTTTATCTGCATCGAAGCCGAAGCGGGTAATGTATTCCTGTCCGTATTTGGCGCCAATTTTGTGCAAGATCCGGATCGAAATCATGTTTTTCGATTTCGTCAGACCTTTGCGCATCGTCATCGGACCATCGTATTTGCCGTCGTAATTCTTTGGCTCCCACGGCTGGCCGCCAGTTTGTCCGGCATCAAAACTGATGGGCGCGTCGTTGATGATCGTCGATGGCGACAAGCCTTTTTCCAGCGATGCTGAATAAATAAATGGCTTGAACGATGATCCAGGTTGACGCCATGCTTGCGTGACGTGGTTGAACTTGTTGCGGTTGAAGTCGAAGCCGCCCACCAATGCGCGTATCGCGCCATCATCGGTATTGGCTGCAACAAATGCTGATTGCACTTCAGGCATCTGGATCACGCTCCAGGTTTTACCTTCTTGCATGACGCGAATTACTGCGCCGCGTTTGACGCGTTTATTTGGCGGCGCTTTGGCGCTGAGCAGGTTGGCTGCGAAGGTCAGGCCTGCGCCTTCAATTTTGATTTCCTCACCAGATACCAGTACGGCAGTGATTACTTGCGGCGTTGCGTCCAGCACGACCGCGGCAACCAGATCGTCGCTATCAGGATGGTTCGCCAGCTCAACTTCTATTGCGTCTTCGGCTTCTTCCTTATTGGTCGGGATCTCGATGTAGTTTTCCGGGCCGCGATAGCCGTGGCGTTTTTCGTAATCCATCACGCCTTTGCGCACGGCAAGATACGCCGCATCCTGATCCGCTTTGGTAATCGTGGTGAAGACGTTCAAACCGCGCGTGTAGGTTTCTTCCTTGAATTGCTCGTAGACTAATTGGCGCGTCATTTCGGCTACATATTCAGCATGTACGCCGAACTCGCTGCTATTTGTCTTGATCTTGAGCTCTTCTGCCTTGGCTTGCGTGTATTCTGGCTCGGTGATGTAGCCCAGTTGATACATGCGTTGCAGAATATATTGCTGGCGCGCTTTGGCGCGTTTCGGATTGACCACAGGGTTGTAGGCGGACGGCGCTTTAGGCAAGCCAGCCAACATTGCTGCTTCGGCGATGCTGACGTCCTGTAGTTTTTTACCGTAGTAAATCTGCGCTGCGGACGAGAAACCGTAGGCGCGCTGACCCAAATAAATCTGGTTCATGTAGACCTCAAGAATCTGATCTTTCGACAGGTTCTTTTCAATTTTCCACGCCAGCAGTATTTCGTAGATTTTGCGTTTGAGGGTTTGCTCGCTGGACAGGAAGAAATTCCGTGCCACTTGTTGCGTAATAGTGGATGCGCCTTGGCGGGCGCCGCCGCTCAGATTATGTACAGCTGCGCGAACGATCCCGACGTAGTCCACGCCACCATGCTCGAAGAAGCGATCATCTTCAATCGCCAGCACGGCTTTCTTCATGATGTCGGGAATTTCCTTGATATGGACCAAATTACGGCGTTCTTCGCCGAACTCCCCAATCAGAACGTTATCCGCAGAAAAAATACGAAGCGGAATTTTAGGCCTGTAATCCGTTAAGGAATCCAAGGCCGGCAAGTTGGGATACGCCATTGCCAGTGCAAAAAACAGGATCAGCGCTCCGATGACACCAAGGCCGAAGATTAAGCCGACAAAGCCAAGCCCGAATTTTAAGAGGGTGTTCGAGGTGCTTTTTGCGGGTTTGGAAGAAGTACTGCCGGACGAGGATTGTTTGGAAGCCATGCAGAGAGAAAGTGAGGGGTAGATATCCGCGCCATTATAGCCGTCTGCCGCAAGCGGACGCGATTGTGACCAAGAATCGGCTGTAATTGCAACATCCCATACCCCGCGTGGATTTTTGGCAACGGATTTGCAAATTACTTTATGGAAATTGCTTTACAGTTTTGGAGGCTTGTTGCTACGATTTAATGTAACGTTTTATCAATGTGTCCTAAATACACGTTTTTAAACACATTTTTATTGAAATCCTCATATCTTTTAATCGGGGTCGGGGTTTTGACAAGCTAAACGGCATCGCGTTCATATACTAATAACGTTTTTGGGGAGAACTGCCCTTGGCTTTAGATTTTGGCTCCTTATTCGGCAAAAAGAATCCGCCGCTGATTGGCTTGGACATTAGTAGCTCCGGGGTAAAACTCGTCGAGTTGTCCGAGCTTGGCAAAGGTGAATTACGCCTCGAATGCTTTGCTTCTGAACCTCTCCCGCGTGGTGCAGTGGTTGACGGCAACATTGAAAACATCGATCAAGTTTCAGACGCTATCCATCGCGTATGGAAAAAGAGCGGCACCCGCGCCAAGTTGGCTGCGATGGGCATGCCACCCGCTTCCGTGATCACCAAGAAAATCATTCTTCCTAGCGGTTTGTCCGAAGAAGGACTGGAGTTGCAGGTGGAAACCGAGGCCAGCCAATACATTCCGTTTGCGCTGGATGAGGTGCGTCTGGATTTTGATGTCATTGGTCCGGTAGAAAATTCTCCTGAAGATGTTGAAGTCATGTTGGCCGCAACACGTAAGGAAAAAGTAGAGGATCGAGTCGCGGTGGCAGAAGCAGCAGGTATTACCCCTACTGTGATGGATATTGAGTCTTATGCCGCGCGCGCGGCAATTGATCGACTCACCAAACAATTACCTAATGGTGGCAAAGGCCAGATTCTGGGTTTGTTTCAAATCGGTTCGCAAGTAACGCACGTCTCCGTTTTGCTGGATGGTCAGTTGGTTTATGAGCGTGAACAACCGTTCGGTGGCCATCAATTGACTCAAGAGATTGTGCGTACCTATGGTTTGTCTTACGAAGAAGCGGAAGCTAAAAAGAAAGCTGGCGATTTGCCGGATGGATATCAAACTGAAATTCTTGATCCTTTTCTTGAAAGCGCTGCACTTGAAGTTACCCGCGCAATTCAATTTTTCTTCACATCCACACCTTACACACGCATAGATCAACTTTTCCTTGCCGGTGGCTGCGCAATCATTCCAGGCATGGTTGATATGGTTGCCAATCGCACCAAGTTGTCTACTTCAGTCGTAAGCCCTTTCAGCGGCATGCAGCTGGGCCCGAATGTGCGCGAAAAGCAATTACGCATAGAGGCGCCAGCCTATTTGGTTGCATGCGGGCTGGCGATGCGGAGGTTTGACTGATGATCAGAATTAATCTTCTTCCTCATCGCGAGGAAAAGCGTAAGCAACGTAAAAAAGAATTTGTTGCGATGTTGTTGTTGAGTGCGATTGTTGGTGCTTTGATCGTGATTGCTGTTGGTGGCTATTTTGCCAATCAGCTTTCTGAGCAAGAGCAGCGTAACAATTTCATTAAAACTGAAAATGCTCGCCTAGACGAAGAGATCAAGGAAGTTGCAAGCCTTAAGCAAGAGATTGAAGCGCTTAAGGCCCGGCAGCAAGCAGTGGAAGACTTGCAGAGTGATCGCAATCAGCCAATTTATTTGATGGACGAATTGGCGCAACAGGTTCCAGAAGGCGTTTATCTCAAATCGATCAAACAAGATGGCCAGCGCGTTTTGTTAAATGGTTATGCGCAATCAAATGAACGTGTTTCTGAATTGCTGCGCAATTTGGGAAATCATTCTCCGTGGCTGGAACGTCCAGATCTGATTGAAATTCGGTCTGTCGGTATCGGACAGGGTAAAGATGCTAAAAAAGTCTTTGAATTTAGTATCAATGCCGGTATCAAGCGTCCGCGTGACAATGATCCAGCTGCTGTAAACGCGCAAGTGCCCGCTCTAGCTGCAACTCCGTTGAAACCTTGATTGTGAGACAGGCACCATGGCAGATTTGAAGAATATTGGAGAGTCGATCAGCGCGCAGTTTCGCGATCTGAATGGCTTGCATCCCGGGCAGTGGCCGATCGTTCCGCGTATGTTGTGTGGAGTGGGAGTATTGCTCGCTGTGATCGTGGTGGGATGGTACGCATACTGGAGCACTGAGCTTGAAGAGTTGGATAGAACCGCGGCAGAAGAATTGACGCTCAAAGATGCCTACAAAGTAAAAGTACAACAGGCGATTAATCTGGATGGTTTGCGTAAGCAAAAAGTGCAGGTTAATGAGTATGTTTCTTCGCTGGAAAAACAATTGCCAAGCAAGGCGGAAATGGATGCCTTGCTATCGGATATTAATCAAGCAGGCTTGGGACGTGGTTTGCAGTTTGAATTATTCAAACCAGGCCAAGTGCTAGTCAAAGACTACTACGCTGAATTGCCTATCGATATAAAAGTAACTGGCAATTACCATGACGTCGCAGCATTTGCCAGTGACATCGCTAATTTGCCTCGTATCGTTACCCTTAACCAGATGAATTTATCTGCAGGAAAAGATAGTTCCCTGACACTTGATGCTGTGGCCAAGACATTTCGTTATTTGGATGATGATGAAGTTGCAGCGCAGCGCAGCACGGCTGCAGGGGCAAAAAAAGGTGGCAAGAAATGAAGCGCTTTCAATTGATTCGTTTAGGCGCATCAGGCTTTCTTTTAGTTAGTCTGTTCGGTTGCGGCGATGGCGGGATACAGGATGTTAGCCAATGGATGAAAGAAGTCCGCCAGCAAACAAAAGTGTCGATCAAGCCTTTGTCTGAACCTAAGAAATTTACACCATTTGCATACGATGCCAAGGGCCGGGAAGATCCATATAGTCCTAATAAGCTGGCTGTAGCTTTGGCAAAGTCAAAAAAGAACAACGGTTCCATACAGCCAAATCTGGATCGTCGGCGCGAAGCACTTGAAAGTTACCCGCTTGATAATTTGCGCATGGTCGGTAC
This sequence comes from Herminiimonas sp., assembly GCF_030655415.1. The sequence goes on from NZ_JAURVN010000015.1 coordinate 35,926, forward strand.
CTTGGTTCGGCCGGGTCTAACCTTTGCCCTGTTACAGGCAAATAATTCGGTATTTCAAGTCAAAGTAGGGAATTACATCGGACAGAATCTTGGCATGGTTACCAAAATTACTGATACAGAAGTAGAGCTGAAAGAAATCGTTCAAGACGCGTCCGGCGAATGGGTCGAGCGTGAGGCTAAGTTGGAATTGCAGGAGACGCAAAAATGATGGCGCACCAAAAACAATTCAAAGACTCGCAGGGAATCATGCAAACATTTAAGCGTACATGTGCATTCATCTATCTCGTCGCGATCTGCGGTTTAGCAACGGCTCAAGAAAACGCAATCGAATCGATTACTTCAAATCAGCAGGGTTCCAATGTGGTGATTCGCGTGGCGATGAAAAATCCGCTTACGAAACCTCCAATTGGATTTTCCATAACTAATCCTGCACGTATCGCGCTTGATTTTGCCGGGACGGCAAATGCTACCGGCAAAGGTATGCAAGATATCGGCTTGGGCGACGTGCGTAATGTCAATGTGGTGCAGGCAGGTGAGCGTTCGCGCCTAGTTTTCAACTTAACACGTTCATTGAATTACGCCACGGCAGTAGATGGCAATAATGTTGTTATTACCATTGATGGTACTGGTGGCTTGGCCACGGCAGTCAATACAGTGGGGTTGCCAATAGGGACGCCTCAGATAAATACGGCATCGAGCCGTCAGGCATTGCGTGATATTGATTTCCGTCGCGGCAATAACGGCGAAGGTCGTATTGTCGTTGATTTGCCGAATAATCAAGTCGCGCTAGATGTTCGTCAGCAAGGCAAAAAAATCGAAGTCGATTTCATGAAGACGACAGTGCCTGATGTATTGCGCCGACGTTTGGATGTTGCTGACTTTGGCACGCCGGTCAATATCATTACTACCCAGCAGCTAGGTGAAAACGTGCGTATGACTATCGAGCCAAAAGGTTTGTGGGAGCACAGCGCTTATCAAAGCGATTCGCAATTGGTCATCGAAGTTAAGCCGCTTAAAGAGGAACCGAATAAACTCGGGCAGGGCGTGCGCGATTATCGCGGTGAAAAGCTATCCTTGAATTTCCAGAATGTTGAAGTGCGGGCGGTACTGCAAGTTATAGCTGATTTCACGGGTTTGAACATTATTACTAGTGATACGGTTAGCGGTAATCTGACTTTGCGTTTGAAAGATGTGCCTTGGGATCAAGCACTTGACATCGTGATGCAAGCTAAAGGCTTGGACATGCGTAAAAACGGTTCGGTTTTATGGATTGCTCCGCGGGACGAATTGTTGACTAAAGAGAAGTTGGAGCTTGAACAACGTTCTCAGATTGCTGAGCTTGAGCCGGTCCGAACAGAAACTTTTCAACTCAATTATCAAAAAGCAGAATCTTTTAAACAGGTCTTCGGTATTGATGGTGGTAATCGCAGTATCTTGTCCAAGCGGGGAAGTGCCGTTGTCGATCCTCGTACTAATCAACTGTTCATCACAGATATTCCATCCAAATTGGAAGAAATTCGTGCTCTGGTACAAAAAACAGACATTGCCAGTCGCCAAGTCATGATCGAGGCGAGAATTGTTGAGGCAACGGACACGTTTAGTAGTAGCTTAGGTGCCAAGCTATCCTTTGGCTCGCGGTCAACCAACGCCGCGATTGGTGGTAATCAAGCTACTCCTGGCGGAAGTACCGCTTTGCCGACTCTCGGTGGCAGTGCAGTCAATTTGCCGGCTAATTCTACAGCGGGTGCTGCCGGCTCTGTCGCGCTGACTTTGTTTAATGCCGCAGCTACCAAGTTTATCGGACTGGAATTGTCGGCGCTGGAAGCTGATGGTAAAGGGAAAATTATTTCCAGTCCGCGTGTCATTACGGCGGATCAATTGAAGGCATTGATTGAGCAAGGTACGGAATTACCTTATCAACAGGCAACCAGTAGTGGTGCGACCAGTGTTTCCTTCAGGAAGGCCAATCTGAAACTTGAAGTTACTCCGCAGATTACGCCGGATGGGAATGTTATTCTTGACGTCGACGTTACTAAAGATAGTGTCGGCATCGAAACACCTGCAGGCTTCGCTATTGACACCAAACACGTAAAAACACAGGTACTAATTGACAATGGCGGTACAGTTGTAATTGGCGGTATTTTCCAGCAGACAGAGCGTACTTCTATTTCAAAAGTACCTTTCTTTGGCGATATTCCAGTTTTCGGTAATTTATTTAAGAACACAGGCCGTACCAACGACAAAACCGAATTGCTGATTTTCTTGACCCCTAAAATTCTGACCGACAAGGTATCAATCAGGTAGGATGCTGGTTGTCGCGGCGGCCCTCCCGGCCGCTGCATCTGGCGAGAAAGAGTTAGAGCAACGTGGGTGGAAATATTTTTTTAGTCGGCTTGATGGGCGCCGGCAAAACGACAGTTGGCCGTGCATTAGCAAAGCGGCTGAACAAGCAGTTCATTGATTCGGATCATGAAATCGAAGCGCGCACTGGCGCATCGATTCCATTGATCTTTGAAATTGAAGGCGAAGCCAGCTTCCGCCAGCGCGAAGCAGAAGTCATCCGTGACTTGACGGCGCAACAAGACATTGTCTTGGCCACCGGTGGTGGTGCCGTGCTGAACGCCGAAAGTCGTGCATATCTCAAATCTCGCGGCACAGTTATTTATCTGCGTGCCAGCGTCAATAGCATTTTGCAGCGCACCAGTCACGATAAAAATCGCCCCTTGCTACAAACGACAGATCCTCGTAAAACCATCGAAGATTTATCGCGTGCGCGCGAACCGTTCTACAATGAAGTCGCCGACATCGTCATCGACACTGGTCGGCCTAACGTACAATTCCTGATGCAATCGATCCTGACTCAGTTAGGGCCGGAGCACGCGCAAGTTAATGCGCCTGTATTGCAGCAACAGGACTCTTTATCAAAGCACATTACGATGGCACAGCTCTCTTCTTTTCATACCCTGCACGTTGATTTAGGCGCGCGTAGTTATCCCATTAGTATTGGGCAGGAATTGCTCAGCGACCCTGCAGTCGTCGCTGCACATATCTCTGGCCCTCGCGTCGCAATTGTGACAAATACCGTGGTTGCTCCACTTTATCTTGAGCGGCTCAGTAAAACGTTGGAAGCGGCTGGCAAACGAGTAACCCAAATTATTTTGCCTGACGGTGAAGAAGAAAAAAACTGGGCCAATCTGATGAAGGTGTTTGACGTATTGCTCGCAGAGAAGTGCGATCGTAAAACCACTTTGATCGCTTTGGGTGGTGGTGTAATCGGTGATATTACAGGTTTCGCGGCCGCCGCTTATATGCGTGGCGTGCCGTTCGTCCAAGTGCCTACCACCTTGCTATCGCAAGTTGACTCATCTGTGGGCGGCAAGACCGGGATTAATCATCCTCTCGGCAAGAATATGATCGGTGCGTTTTATCAGCCGCAAGCGGTGATTGCCGACACCTCAACATTAAACACATTGCCTGCGCGTGAGTTGTCCGCCGGCTTGTCTGAGGTGATCAAGCATGGCGCAATTATTGACGCCCCTTTCTTTGATTGGATAGAGGCGAATATCGCCAAGCTCGTCGCAAAAGATGCTGACGCATTGGCCTATGCCATCAAACGCTCATGCGAAATCAAAGCAGATGTTGTACGTCAGGATGAGCGCGAAGGGGGTCTGCGAGCGATTCTGAATTTTGGCCATACCTTTGGCCATGCGATCGAAGCCGGTATGGGCTACGGTGTTTGGTTACATGGCGAAGCGGTCGGTTGCGGCATGGTGATGGCGGCCGATTTATCCCATCGCCTGGGTTTCATTGATGTCTCATCAAAAGAGCGCATAGTCGCATTAGTAAAAGCGGCTGGCTTGCCGACAGTGGCGCCGGATCTCGGCGTGGCACGATGGTTGGAGTTGATGGAAGTCGACAAGAAAAATGAAGGCGGTGAAATCAAATTCATTTTGCTGAAACCCTTGGGCGCATCGATTATCACTACGGTGCGGCAAGATGTTTTGCTCCAGACTTTGAATGCATGCATCGCCTGATTCCATTTTCAGCAAGTCCAGTTATGAGGCTTTCTTGATATGAACATCGAAGCCCATCTGGCGCCGTATGCGGCGCACTCAGAACAATCCGCGGGACGTCGACATACGGAGCCAGCAACTGCATCGCGCACTGAGTTTCAGCGTGATCGCGATCGCATCATTCATTCTTCCGCATTTCGTCGGCTGGAGTATAAAACCCAGGTATTTGTAAATCACGAGGGCGATCTGTTTCGTACTCGTCTTACGCATAGCATTGAGGTCGCGCAAATCGCACGCTCAATCGCGCGTAATTTGCATTTGAACGAGGATCTGGTTGAGGCAATTTCTCTGGCACACGATCTGGGTCACACGCCATTCGGCCATGCCGGGCAGGATGCGCTAAACGCCTGCATGAATGACTACGGTGGTTTCGAGCATAATCTACAAAGCTTGCGCGTGGTCGATACGCTGGAGCAGCGTTACGGTGCATTCGATGGCTTGAACCTGATGTTTGAAACACGCGAAGGCATACTCAAGCATTGCTCGTTAGCGAATGCAAAAAAGCTCGATGCAATCGGCTTGCGCTTTATTCAAAAAAAGCAGCCCACGCTAGAAGCGCAACTCGCCAATTTGGCCGATGAGATCGCTTACAACAATCACGATATTGACGACGGTTTGCGTTCGGGTTTGCTAACGACCTCGCAACTTGATGAAATTGATTTTTACGCGCGTCATCGTCATCAGGTTGAACTTGCATTTCCCGGTATAAATGGACGACGCGCGATTAACGAAACGATACGTCGCATGATCAATGCATTGATTGTTGATGTGATCGAAACCTCGCAAGAGCGGATTCAATCTGCACAAATAATGACGGTGGATGATGTGCGTAATGCGGTTCCGTTAATCGCATTCTCCGACGCAATGCGTGCGGAAGCAGTTTTGCTGAAGCGCTTTCTGCGAGAGAATCTTTACCAGCATTATCAAGTCAATCGGATGACCAGCAAGGCACGCCGTATCGTGATGGAATTGTTCGCTGCCTTCATGCGGGAACCGAATCTATTGCCGCCTGATTACCAGCAATCAGTCAGCGATAATCCGCAAGCTATTGCGACGCAGGCGCGCAAAGTTGCCGATTACATCGCGGGCATGACAGACCGTTATGCAATACGAGAGCATAAACGCTTGTTCTTGATTGATGAGATGTAAACGTTATTGTTCGTCGGAAATTTCGCTTTCTCAAAATGACAGACAGCGTAGGCCAGCGCAGCAGATATTCCTTAAAAAATCCGAGCCAACCAATAATACACAATCCACTCTTCAGACTAAGTCGCGTAATGGATGTGCGTAGTCCGGCCATGCGGGAGTAAAAAACGGCGCGATCATTTTTGGTGTCACCTCTTGTAAAGAAGCGGGCCGCCATTGCGGTGCGTTATCCTTATCGATTACAAGCGCACGTATTCCCTCTACAGTTTCGCCATGTTCAAAGCAGCGTCTTACCATTGTGCGTTCCAGCCGCAGACAATCAGCGAGCTCCATCTTTGCTGAACGACGAATTTGCTCCAGCGATACGCAAACCATCAATGGTGAGCGCTTCAATATTGTGGCCAATGTTTTTTGCGCAAAAGGATCGTCATCCTGTGCCAGTGAGGAGGTAATCGCTGCGACATTGTCATGCGAAAAATGATGATCGATCAAATGACGTTGTTTGGCGAGCATGCTGTTTGCAGGATTGATTTGTGCTGCAAACGGCGCCGCAAATGCTTCAATCGCCTCGCGGTATTGATGATCATCGACCGATTCAATCAAAGTTATTAGCGCGGGCAATTTTGCTCGAGGGACAAATATATCTGCCAGATTTGCGTACAAGGTATCGTCGGTGCCGATGATCTCACCAGTCAATCCAAGATAGGTGCCAAGTTCACCTGGCAGTCGTGACAAAAAATACCCGCCGCCGACATCAGGGAATAAGCCGATATTCACCTCTGGCATTGCCATCCTGGTGCGCTCTGTGACGATACGTATGCTTTCGCTGCTCTGCGAAATGCCCATGCCACCACCCATCACGATGCCATCCAGTATTGCTATGTAAGGTTTTGGATAATGGTGAATCAAATGATTGAGTGCGTATTCTTCAGTAAAAAAATCCTCCAAAAGTGCGCTGCCACCTGTGAGGCCTGCTTTGGCGACTTCGTGAAAAAAGTGAATATCGCCGCCTGCGCAGAATGCTTTAGGAAGTGTGCTAAGTATGAGAATTGCGTTTACGTCGGGCGCCTCTCGCCAAGAGCTCAAAGTTTGTGCAAGCGCACGAATCATCTCTAGCGATAAGGAGTTGAGTGCGGCGGGGCGATCTAGTATCACGCAGCCTAAGCCATTTTTGGTTGAGGTATGGATATGTGTTTGCATACATGAGATGAGTTAAAGGCGGCAATGTATTTTAGCGGCTTCCATACAACATTTCGAATGAAGTGTTGCCGTTCGAGGCTGGAATCAGGCCGCTTATCAGCTGCTGCTGGCATTCAGATTTGATTGGTTTAGATTAATGTTACTTACAAGGAATTTTATATGAACAGGACTTATCTTTACTCGTCGTGGCGTAAATCAGCGGGTTTTACGTTGATAGAGTTGATGATCACAGTTGCGATTATTGGCATTCTCGCGGCTGTAGCTATTCCTTCATACAGTAACTATGTAATCCGTAGCAAAATTCCTGACGCCACATCTGCGCTTGCCGCCAAGAGAGTGCAGATGGAGCAGTACTTTCAGGATAATCATACTTATGCGCCTGCTGCCACGGGACCCTGTGCTTCGGATACGACGACCAGCCGTTTCTTTACTTTTAGTTGCTCTGTTGCGGGAACATCCACTGTTTATACCTTGCAGGCAGTCGGCGTGGGAACAATGACTGGTTTTACTTTCACCATAGATCAAGATAATGCCAAAGTAACCACGATGACTAGTGGCGCGCCATCTGGTTGGACTAGTAATGCTAATTGCTGGGTTACCAAACGAGGTGGGGTGTGTTAACAATGCGCCTAAGTAGGCAAGATGGCGTTACTTTGATCGAACTGATAATTGGTCTTGCAATTGTTGCTGTTTTGCTTGCTATTGCTGTTCCCAACTTTAGTACCTTCATCGCTAATACAAAGATTCGTAATGCTGCTGAGGCGATACAAAATGGACTTAGCTTGGCGCGTGTTGAGGCTGTGAGGCGCAACGCTAACGTTCAGTTGGTTCTTGGTAGTGGTACGTCGTGGACAGTAGGGTGCGAGACGGTTGTCGCGGGATGCCCTGCAACGATTCAGGCGAGGACTGCGGCCGAAGGGTCTTCAAGTATTTCTATCGCTACATCTGAAGTTGTCGCATCTACGAATGTCGCCGCCGCTACACCGGTTTTTACGTCTGCGCTAAGTTTCAATAATTTAGGGCGAGTAACGAATGGCACTCTCGCTCTCGGAAATAATGCGCTTTTCGATATAAGCAATGCCGCTGGCGGGACGTGTGCCGTTATCGGTGGTCCTATGCGCTGTCTAAGAGTAGTCGTTACGTCCGGAGGGCAGGTTCGTATGTGCGACCCAAAACTTCCTTCTGCCGATCCTCAAGCCTGTTAAGGCAATTATGTCTATGCAATCCACCACATTGTTGAAGAAGCAATCCGGCATGATGTTGCTAGAAGGCCTGATTGCCATTCTTGTTTTTTCTCTTGGCATACTTGCATTGGTTGGTATGCAGGCAGTCTCAGTAAAACAGGTAACAGATGCAAAGTATCGTTCGGATGCCAGCTTATTGGCAAGTCAGTTATTGGGGACGATGTGGGTAAATTTAGACCGGAGATCTACAGTGACACCAGCTGCAGCTGCAACTGGCTTGAAAGCAAACTTCGATACATCCACATCCACTGCATCCGCTGCCCTTACTAACTGGAAGGCTGCTGTTGCAAATGCTCTGCCGGGAATTAGCGATGACGTGAATCAGCCGACGGTAGACGTTACTGCAATCGGAACTACAAACGATGGGACGGTAACGGTAACAATTTTCTGGCTAGCGCCCGGAGATCCATCCCAAGACGCCCATAAATACGTCACCGTCGCGCAGATACGGTGAGGAGATTAAATTGTTGAAGATGTCGAAATTTTCTATGCGCCGTACTGCTGGTTTCAGTTTGGTGGAAATCATGGTTGGCGTCGCTATCGGCATGTTGGCTGTCATCGTTATCTTGCAAGTGTTTGCACTTTCGGAAGGGCGCAAACGTACTACTACGAGTGGCGGTGATGCGCAAAGTAATGGCGCTTTGATGATTTATCAGTTACAGCGCGACATAGGACAGGCGGGTTATGGTTTTGTTGCGCCAAGTATGTTCAACTGCAACGTGACTTGGTCTGTAGCGTCGGGAGCGACCATAGCAACGGCTGTGCCTTTGGCGCCTGTAACGATTAATCCAGCTACTACAATTATTCCGGCAGGTGACCCGAATACTGATCGCTTGTTAATTCTGTTCGGGAATGGAAATGGGCAGCCTCAAGGCAATACCATTACTGCGCAAGCTTCTGCCGTCTATACGGTTCAAATGCCAAGTTCATTCACAGCTGGTGTAGTCGGCGTTGGGGACAAGGTAATCGCTGGACCTACTCCTCCAGCTACGTGTGGCACCTTGATTGTAGATCGTATCACTGCTGTCGCTACAAATACAGTAACCGCAGCAACTGGGGCGGTGGGAACGATACTTTATAACCTCGGACCATCTCCCACGGTGCGTGCCTATGCTGTTCGCGGCGGGAGTCTTACCGTATGCGATTACATGCTCAACGATTGCGGTCTGGATGCTAATAAGGCAAATCCAGCGATATGGGTACCCCTCGCTAGCAATATTGTCAGCTTGAAAGCGCAGTACGCTCGCGATACTACCGCGACGATGGATGCAGTTCCTGATGTGTTTGATCAAATTACGCCAGGCAGTGCCGCAGATGCAAGTGGCATACCGGCCACTTGCGGTTGGTCAAGAACCTCTGCAGTAAGAATAGCTGTGGTGGCACGTAGCAATCAATTTGAAAAAGGGCTTGTTACGACAACCTCGTTGAATGTGAATAATCTGGTAAATGCCCCTACTTGGGATGGTAACGCGGGTGCTCCCATTGTTGCTGCCACGGGAACCTTGGGTCCAGATGCCGCCCTAGATGAGCCTTGGAAGCACTATCGTTATAAAGTTTCACAGACCGTAGTCCCGATTCGAAACGTTACGTGGATGGGAGTGCCGACAGGATGTTAATCAAAGCTTTCTCTCCAATGCGGCGCTCAAGGCAGTCGGGTGTAGTTCTGATCATTGCTCTTATTGTGTTGGTAGCGATGACGCTCGCCGGCATTGCATTAATGCGCTCGGTGGATACGAATAATTTGATTGCGGGAAATTTAGCTTTCCAACAGGCTGCAACCCGATCTGGTGACGCGGGTGTTGAAGCCGCAATTGCATTTTTAGCTGGAGCAAGTGCAGCAACTTTGGAGGCGGACAGTTCGGGGAACGGGTACGCCGCAAATGGCAGTGCCGCGTCACATAGCCCGGCTGCAGGACAGTCGTGGGATGCTTATTGGGCTGCAACCTTAGCTGCCAGAAAATTTGATTTGAACAACGGCGCCGCAGACGAGGCTGGTAACAAGATTTCTTACGTAATTGACCGTATGTGCAATAACGCCGGTGGCAAGACATCGGGCGGTTCGTGTATTGCATCGCCGGTGGTGACTGCGGCTACAGGGAATAATGAAAATCAAGAAATTCAGCTTAATGCCCCATCGGTTGTTTATTACAGAATTACTGTCCGTATCGTCGGACCACGAAATACCGTCAGCTATGTTCAAGCAATGGCCTCAATGTAATGGGTGAGGCAGCAATAACCCAACCATATTGGCAATTGCGCACGCCGCAAAATATGCTTCAAATTCAGGAGATCGAAATGCCCCATAATCAATCGCTCAAAAAAATCGGCGCTGTGCTGATGGTGTGGGCTGTTATCGGCTCTGCAGCGGCGGCAACTGACATCTCTACAACACCGTTGAATACATATTCTGCACCGTCGTCCACGGACGTGAAGCCTAATGTCTTTTTCATCCTTGATGATTCTGGCAGTATGGACTGGGATTTCATGCCGGATTGGGCCTGTGCTGGCGTTTCAACCCGTAATTCTTCTTGCTCTAGTACTGGTCAGGATCCAGCTTCTGCTCGTGCTGAATATTTATTCCGCAATGCCGCTTATAACGGTATGTATTACAACCCTGCAGTTAAATATGTGCCACCAATTTCGGTTGGGGCTACTGGAGTAATTAACACGACTACTTATCCAAGTCAGACTGGAGTATCGGCGACCACAGGTGGGGACAATACCGCCACGACTTCTGCACGAAATTGGAAAGCTGTTAAAGATGACGCTTACGGTATTCAAAGCACGACTACGTCAGACTTACTCACAAATACTGCAACGCCGCCATATTTTTATACGATGGTGCCAGGAGAATATTGCACAGCGCCGAATTTAAAAACATGTGTTGCAGCTACAGCGCCTACTACGACTTATCCTTATCCCGCGACAGTGCGTTGGTGCACTAATAATGCTTTAAGCACTTGCAGGGCAACTTTTGGTACGGGCTATGACTGGGTGCGGGCACCCTCGCCACCGGTTGCAACAATTACTGTTTCCGGCTCAACAAATACTGTTGTGAGTAATATCACCGTAGGTGGCTCTGAAATTCTGTCTGCTTCGACGGTCAGTAGTAATAATGCCAATACTGTTGCACAGCGAATTGTGGATAACATCAACGCTTGTACTCTTACTAAGGTGAGTACTAATTGCCAAGTGATTGGTTACAGTGCATCTAGGTCTGGTGCTGTCGTCACAATTGTTGCGCCTAGTGCAACCACATCTTTGCCGGCGGTGACCAAAACTGGTATGACCGTGACTGCTGCAGCGTTTGCTGTGGCAAGTACCACTATCCGGGGTGAAAATAGACGCACAGTACTTACTCCGGAGATTACTAGTTATCCTTATCCAGGTAGCAGTAGTAAAGCCGCTACTCGTACTGACTGCGTTGGCACTACCTGTACGTACAATGAAGAAATGACGAACTATGCGAACTGGTGGACGTATTACCGGACGCGTATGCAGATGATGAAAACATCTGCCAGTAATGCATTTTCAACGATTGATTCAGCAGCAGATATAAGCAGTGGAGTTTCGCGGTTTCGTTTGGGTTATATGAGTATTAATAATAATACCAATAGCGATTATCTTAATCTAGCTGAATTTACCGGCGCCCAAAAATACGATTGGTACACCAAATTAATTAGTGCGCAGCCGAGTAACGGTACCGGATTACGTTCCGCTCTGTCGCAGGCTGGTCGCTTGTACGCGGGAAAACTGAATGGAACAACTTTCCAAGGTAGTACGGTTGTTGATCCTATGCAGTATTCGTGTCAACAAAACTATACAATTTTATCTACAGATGGGTTTTGGAATGGTGGCGCAGGCTTCAAACTAGATGACAGTGTTCCTGTGGGTAATCAAGACGTAGGGTTATCTAGGCCTTACTATGACGGAGGTGCCGCGCAACTTCAAATCACAACCAGCACTTTACAGCAACGCACAGGCCCGCTTCAGAGACGGTCGGGGGGCGGTTGGACTACCGTTGCGACTTGTAACGCGAATACGAACACCTGCAGATATAACTGGACTGCTTGGACAAATGTGTCTAGTTGTACTTTGAATCTCAGTCCAAATGCTGGCAATATGACTATCAGCAATGCAACAGATTGCCAGTATAGTACGAGTACTTCGGATGCATCTTCCTGCACTCCTATCAGGGAATCAGCTCCTCCTAATTACACGGTGGCAACTGCTAGGGCATGTTCATATCGATCTACTGATGGCGGCGCGTCGGATACGCTCGCTGACGTAGCGTCCTATTACTACAATACCGATTTGCGCGACTCAACAGCAACGGGTGACGATGTAACTGGAACGTGCGTTGGACCTACTATTTCCCCAGCAACGACTCCAAATAACCTGTGCACTAATAATGTCCCATCAAACGGTCGGGACGTTGCAACTGCGCAGCATATGACGACATTCACGCTGGGTTTAGGGGCTCAAGGGCAGATGGTTTATGCGCCTACTGATACTCAAGATTATTGGAATGACACAAGCGGTGATTTTTTCGATGTGCTGAAGGGAAATGCTACAAGTTCCAGCGCTGGTGTTTGCTCTTGGCAAAGCAGTGGCGCGTGTAATTGGCCTGCGCCTGTTGCGAATGCTAATACCACTATTGATGATTTGTGGCATACCGCGATTAATGGGCATGGGACTTACTTTAGTGCTGCGGATCCATCATCTCTATCGAGTAGCTTGATTAAAGCGTTGGCAACAATCTCTAATACCCCGCGTCCTGGTACGGCCGCGGCGGCCGCGAGCAGCAATCCAAACGTAAGTGCCAGCGACAATTACGTGTTCAGCTCTTCTTACAAGTCGGTGGAATGGTACGGGGAGCTTATTCGTCAGCAGATTACTGCTACGGGGTCGTTGACTGCCCAGAATTGGTCATCTATGAAGTTACTCGATTGTGCGACAACAGAATGGGCAGCAGGAAAATTATATGTCGTCGGCAGTGTGTTTAGACAAAGTGGCAGCTGTTACTCGGTCAATTCTGAATATGTTTCACCTGCAACATTCAATGCAGGTGGTTTGGATGTGAGCAACACAGCAGTGATAAATGTCGATGAGGCCGCAACGACATTAGTACCGGCCACACCACTTGCTGCAAGAACTATCTATACGAAAGGCGCGAGCGGGTTGATTTCGTTTGAGTGGGCGAGTTTATCAAATACTCAGAAAAGCTATTTCACTGCCCCGTATGTTACTTATGTAGCTAGTCCAAGATCGGGTTTATCGCAGTTTTGCTCTCCTGCTGGGGGGACATGTTTGAGTACTGCACTGCAAAGCAACAACACTATTGCAACTGGTGGTGCAGCAGGGGAGGCATTGGTTAATTTTCTGCGTGGGGATCGCAGTAATGAGGCAGGTGGTGCGACAGGATATTTCCGACAACGTACTCACGTTTTAGGTGACATCGTGTCGTCCGAGGCGCGCTATGTACAAACGCCTTTATATAACTACCGAGACGCTAATTACAGCCAGTTCAAGATAAACAAGTCTTCACGTGCGGGTGCAGTGTATGTGGGTGCTAATGACGGTATGTTGCATGCCTTTAACGCGATTACGGGGCAAGAGTTATGGGCATATGTTCCAGGAATGGTCTTGCCGGATTTGTATAAGTTAGCTGATAAAAACTATTCGACTCAACATCAATATTCTGTCGATAACTCGCCTGAGACTGGTGATATTTGCCCCAACGCAAACTTGACTACTCCAACCACTTGTACGGCTGGGCAGTGGAAAACCATTTTGGTTGGTGGGTTGAATCGGGGTGGAAAAGGTTATTACGCACTTGATATAACTACTCCAGGGTCGCCGACATTATTGTGGGAATTTACCGATGCCAATCTTGGTTACAGCTATGGCAATCCAACCATTACTAAACTTAGAGATGGTAGATGGGTGGTCCTTATCAGTTCCGGTTATAACAATACTGATGGAACTGTTGCGGCAGATGTGGGAAAAGGTCGATTGTATGTGCTTGACGCAAATACAGGCGACATTATAAGAGACATCAGTACCGGAGTTGGTAGTGCAACAACGCCTAGCGGCTTGACTCGTATTAGTGCACACGTGCTCGAGTCATCGACAGATAACACAGCGAGGGCTGCATACGGTGGTGATACGCTGGGAAATCTGTGGCGGTTTGACATTAATGGAGATATTGGCGCAACCGGTTACGACGCACAATTATTGGTGAGTTTGGTAGACGCGGCAGGGAATGCGCAGCCGATTACGACTAGGCCTGTGCAGGCCACTATTAGCGGAAAACCTGTAATTTTTGTCGGGACCGGACGCTACTTAGGTACTACAGATGTTGCTAATGCTGACACGCAATCGTTTTATGCAATCAAAGACAATTTGAACTCAACCACCTTAGGGAATCCACGTACTACGAGTAATAATTTCGTCGCTCAAACATTTACCAACACGACTTGCCCTGCTAATACTGCCACTTCAGTTTGTATACCTCAACAGGTAGTGCGTACCAGTAGTAGCAACAGTGTGGATTGGAACACCAAAAATGGTTGGTACGTTGATTTTCTGACTGGCGGTGAACGTTCTAGCACTGATCCCGCACTTGCTTTGGGGACTATTTTGTTTACGACGATTACGCCGCAAGCATCGACCGTGAGTGCCTGTGGCGCAACGACGGGCACGGCCGCCAGTTTTGTTTATGCGCTGAATTACCTGACCGGTGGGGCAGTCGAAGGATCAAATGGTGTGAGTGGTATTAGTTTGGGTTCGGGTCTTGTTACACGCCCAGTGATGATATTGCAGGCTGATGGGACAGTACGAGCATTAATTAGAACATCAACGGGGGCATCAAGTGGTAGCGATTTAGGTGGAACTATTGTTATAACTCCCCCAGTAAATCCGCCTTCGGCCAGTGGTACTCGTCGAGTTTCTTGGCGAGTCTTGAACGCCCAATAGAGAAAGAGGATTACGGGATCATTTGATCATCCCGTAATCAAGTCTGTCGTTACTTAGATGATCGCTGTATAAAAGTCTTTTGCAAAATCGTTCCTCTCGAATTTTCTGCTTGCTTATTTCCACTGCGGCGCATTTATGTATGGTTTTTGTGTTTGGCAGCGGACGTATTGATGTTGCTCATGCAAAGCATCAGCAAGGATCTGTATTGATAATTGCGGAGCTTGTTAAGCCGGTCGTTCCTGGTGCAGTTAACTCGTCCAAACTCAATGGCCACCACAAAGGAAAAGTAGAGGTAGTTGCAGATCATTTATCTCTATCGCAAACTAAATTCCTGACAGGCTCTAAAAAGCCAGAAAAAGATACTCTTGATCTAGAGACTCAAAGAATACACGCCCCCAAAGAAGAGGATATATTGTTTCCAATAGTGCGGGCTTTAGAGCCTTACTATTTTCCTGCGAATGAGTTAAGTGAGATGCCGCAAGTTAAGCTAGATCTTTCTCCTAGCTTGGCTTTTTCATTGCACAGTGCATCTGCGCAATTAGCTGTATTGAGGTTGTTGATAAATGAGGAGGGGCAGATTGATGAAATCTTCATTGATGATTCTCCGTTGTCGGAAAGCGATCAGCGATTGGTTATGGAAACGTTTTCAAAATCAAAATTTCAGCCAGGAAAAATTGATGGGATGCCTGTAAAGAGTCAACTGAAAATTGAGGTGAGATTAGATGATGGGTTTGACAACCAATAGTTGATGCGATTAGCCTCTTGAAAAGGTATCAACGCGATTATTTTTCTGAGTGAACAATAAAAAAGGGCGCAATTGCGCCCTTCATTTTTAACGACCGATTTCTCGATCAGGTTATTGCACCCTAAGGCGCGACAGCGTCCGATTCATCCGGTAATCGTTTGATTGCCTCATGTTGATGATCTTGCTGTTTGGTTTTGTATTTGATGACTTGTCGATCGAGTTTGTCGACCAAGGCGTCAATCGCCGCATACAAATTGTCGGCTATGCTTTCCGCATGCAGATCCTTGCCTCTCACGCGCAAGTTGATTTCTGCTTTCTGGCGTTTTTCTTTTTCGGGAAGATTGTCTACAGTCAGGATGACTGCAATATCGATAACGTGATCGAAATGTCGTTTGATACGCTCCAGTTTTCCTTGTACATATTCGCGGATTGCTGGGGTTAATTCGAGGTGATGTCCACTGATTGTGAGATTCATACAGTGCTCCTATGATAATTCACTGGAGGTTCATGCGCCTTGTTACCTGGCCACAAGAACACAGCAAGGTATAACAAAAACTACTAAGGACAGTTCTACAACGATTTACGCAAATTGACTGGTGGGATTTTCAAGGCTTCACGGTATTTTGCAACTGTGCGCCGCGCCACAACCATGCCTTGTTCCGCCAGCATTTCTGCGATTTTGCTATCAGAGAATGGGATCTTCGGGTTTTCAGCTCCTATCAGTTGTTTGATCAGCGCCCGTATCGCGGTGGAGGATGCTTCGCCACCTGTTTCCGTTGCGACATGGCTGCCGAAAAAATATTTCAATTCGAACATTCCATGCGGTGTGAGCATGTACTTTTGCGTTGTTACACGAGAAATAGTGCTCTCGTGTAGACCTAGTGTATCAGCTATTTCGCGCAACACAAGTGGGCGCATCGCGACAGCGCCATGCGAGAAAAAGTTTCGTTGCCGCTCTACAATCGCCTGCGATACACGCAGGATAGTATCGAAGCGTTGACGCATATTCTTGATCAACCATTTTGCTTCTTGCAGCTGCGAGCCGAGCGATCCGTCGCCTTTGCTTTGCTTCAAAATGTTCGCGTACATGCTGTTGACGCGCAGGCGCGGCATGACGTCATGATTAAGCATGACTTGCCAACCGCTGCGTGTACGTTTGACGATGACGTCTGGCACTACATAATCAGATGAGCCGCTGGCGAAGATCGCACCCGGATGCGGATTGCATTGCTTGATGATGACTTGTGCTTCGCGCAAATCTTCGTCATCGCAATCCAGCGCTTTACGTAATTTGTTGAAGTCGCGTTGCGCAAACAGCGTGAGATGATTTTCTACAATTGCGAGTGCCATGCGACGTGTGACCATGGCTACTTTTGGCATGCGCTTGATTTGCAGTGCCAAACACTCAGACGCGTTGCGTGCACCTACGCCAGGTGGATCAAAACTCTGCAGAAGGTTAAGTGCAATCTGCAATTCTTCTAACTCGATTTCCAACTCTTCTGGCAAGCGAGAATGAATTTCTTCTAGCTCTTCTTCCAGATAACCGTTGTCGTTTAATGCATCGATAATTAATTCGAGCAAAGCGCGATCGCGTCGCTCGCGAACGGTAACGCGCATCTGTTCCAGCAGATGTTCACGCAAGGTTGTTTCGTGCGCTTCGAGCTGCGGGCGCGCGTCGTCATCTTCGGGTGCTTTCGATGTGCGCGCTACGTCGTCGAAACTCCATTCGGCGTCGCCGTTGGATGACTCGGGTGCGTCGGATGGCGCATCAAAGCTGGTGTCGCTCTCAGGTACTTGCGCATTCGCTTCTACGCTCGCGCCTTCTGGAGTGGTGCCAGTGGAACCGATCGCGCCATCGGCTAATAAGCGTATCGCGTGATCGAGAGGATCGTCAGTGCGTTCCAGCAGCGGATTATCTGCCAGAATTTGTTCGAGTTCTTGGTGCAGTTCTAGCGTGGATAATTGCAGCAAGCGGATTGATTGCTGTAATTGTGGCGTGAGTGCCAGGTGTTGCGAAACGCGTAGCTGCAGGGATTGCTTCATAGAGTGTTATCTTCTTCCGCCGTTACATGCGGAAGTGTTCGCCGAGGTAAACCCGGCGGACTGATTCATTTGCAATGATTTCATCCGGGCTACCACTGGCCAAGACGGCGCCTTGATTGATGATGTAGGCGCGGTCGCAGATACCCAGAGTTTCGCGCACATTGTGATCGGTGATGAGTACGCCGATGCCGCGTTCTTTCAGGAAGCGCACGATGCGCTGAATTTCAATCACGGCGATTGGATCAACGCCAGCGAACGGTTCATCAAGCAAAACGAAACGTGGGTTGGTCGCGAGTGCGCGCGCAATCTCGACGCGTCTACGTTCGCCGCCTGATAAAGACAGCGCCTGATTTTCTCGCAGCTTTTCGATTTGCAAATCAGCCAGCAAAGTATCGAGACGCTGTTCGATTTGCGGTTTACTTAAAGACTTGCCATTGACGCGTTGTAGTTCAAGCACGGCACGGATATTGTCTTCGACACTTAGCTTGCGGAAGACGGACGCTTCTTGCGGCAGATACGACAAACCAAGTTGTGCGCGTGCGTGTATGGGCTGGCGCGAAATGTTGACGCCATCCAGTTCGATACTGCCGGCATCAGAAGGTACCAAGCCAACGATCATGTAAAACGAAGTGGTTTTTCCAGCCCCATTTGGGCCCAGCAATCCAATCACTTCGCCGCTTTCAACCTGCAGTGCGACGTCGCGCACAACCTGCCGCGCGCCATAGCTTTTCTGCAGACCACTGACGATTAACTTGCTCGACATTTTATGGCGCCTTTGGGGTAGTGGCGGCGCGCGGCTGAATCACTGCCTTGATGCGTCCCGCGCCTGGTTTGCTATCGCCGCCGGCGGTGTTGTGTACGGTGAAAAATTCAGCGCGCGTGTCATAGGAAATGAACTCGCCATTCACTTCATCCGTCGGCTTGCCATTTTCCAAACGGCGCATGCGTGCTTTGGAAAACAGTTTCATGATTTCATTTTTGTCGTCGTATTCGATGCGTTCGGCTTGACCATCTATCCATTGATCTGGACCGCCGTCACGTTTTTGACGGAAACTTGCGAGCGAGCCGGGCGCGGCATACATGACGACGAATTGATAGCCGGAAGGATCTTGCGTAACGACCATCTTGTTGGACTTCATCAAAATCGAACCGCGCGTCAGCACAACATTGCCGATGAAAGTGTTGATCTGCTTGACGTCGTCGTACTGCATTTGATCAGCTTCGACATTGGTCGGTTTGGTCGCATCGGCTTTCTCGGCGTGCGCGAAAGAAAGCGTACCTAAACCAGCGACAAGCAGCATTGCAGAAAGTAATCGTTTCATGACATTTTTCTAAAATAATCCATCGATTAAAAGCCGGATCACGAAATCAATTGGTGACGGCAGGCGCCTGATATTGGCCTTTTACATTGCTCGACAAACGGAACTCGCCAGTTGCATTGTTGGCGAACATGCCCGAGCCATTCAGTGTTGATTTTCCAAGATGCAGTTCAACCGGCTTCGGTGTTTTCATCACATCATCGTCCGGCAGCAGCAGCAAATACGAGGTCTTCAATTGAAAATGCTGTGACGTTGCCGATGCCGGTCTGTCTATATGCACGTTGTCGTACATGTGAACTTCGCTATTGTTATTGGTCACCGTAGCACGCAATGATCGACTCACCATCGGTGGGCGATCTGGGCTGTAACTATGCATGACCGGATTTTGTATTTGATACGAATCGTCTTGCGGGTAATGCTTCATCTCGGTGCCGGTCAGGTTGTAACGCGCCTCACCGCTTTTTGCCATGCGGACGAAATTGAATTTTTCCACATAAAAATCGGGCTCGGTACGCACGCGATCTGGCATCGAATCTTCAGTTTTTTTCTGCATCACTTCGACCAGCCAAAAGCTGCCCAGCGCGAGCGCTGCGCTCAATACGATCAGCACAATCAGGCGCACGCTGGTAGCAGGGCGTATCGCTTTCATGAAAGGTACGGCGCGATAGCCGTCTCGTAGTTGCCTTGCGCACGCAGGATGAAGTCGCACAACTCACGCGCCGCACCACGACCACCGCTGGCTTGCGTCACATAATGCACGCGCGAGCGGACTTCTTGGTGGCCGTTAGGTACGCTGGCAGCAAAGCCGACGCGCGACAAAATCGGCAAGTCGATGACATCGTCGCCGATGAAGCCGCATGCGTCTGCTGCAGTCTTCGTTTGCGCGAGCAATTGTTCGAATGCGCTGCGCTTGTCATGTATGCCTTGGAATACATGTTGAATCCCGAGATCGGTAGCACGACGCAGCACGATAGGCGATTGGCGTGCGCTGATGATTGCCGTCGCGACGCCGGATTGCTGCAGCAATTTAATGCCGTGGCCGTCGAGTACGTTAAAGGTTTTGATTACTTCGCCATCTGCGCCGAAGTGCAGACTGCCATCGGTCAAAATACCATCGACGTCAAAAATCATCAGGCGCACATTTGCTGCGCGCTCTGTCGCCACTGATAATGAAGAGCCTGCGGCGGAATCTGTAGATGAACTCATCAGATTACTTTCGCGCGAGTCAGATCATGAATATGCAACGCGCCAACCAGCTTGCCATCGGCATTGGTCACCAGCAGTTGATTGATACGGAATTCTTCCATCATGTCGACCGCATCCACCGCGAGTTGCTCCGGTTGCACGCTACGTGGATTTGCGTGCATCACATCGGCAATCGACAGCGTCGAAAAATCTTGTTTGTTTTCAATCAGCCTGCGCAAGTCGCCGTCGGTGAACACGCCTATGGCTTTGCCATCTGCGTCGATCACAGCGGTCATCGCCATGCCTTTTTTACTGATTTCCAGCAATGCAGCATAGAGAGTGGCATCTGCAGCAACAGCTGGGACTGCATCGCCGGTACGCATCACGTCGCGCACATGCGTCAGCAAGCGACGACCAAGTGCGCCACCTGGATGTGAGCGGGCGAAATCTTCTTCACCAAAACCGCGCGCATCCAGCAGTGCCATCGCAAGTGCATCGCCGAGCGCCAAGGTGGCGGTGGTGCTGGAGGTCGGTGCCAAATTTAATGGACAAGCTTCTTTGTCGACTTTGACGTTCAACTGCACATCAGCAAACTGCGCCAGACTTGATGCATCATTGCCGGTTATCGCAATCAGTGTCGCTCCCATGCGTTTGATGATCGGTACGATGGCCAGCAATTCGCCGGCTTCACCTGAGTATGAAATTGCGATCAGCGCATCGCTGGCGGTGATCATTCCCAGATCGCCATGCGATGCTTCAGCCGCGTGCACGAAAAATGCAGGCGTGCCGGTCGAGGCGAGGGTGGAGGCAATCTTGCGGGCGATATGACCAGACTTGCCGATACCGGAAACGACCACGCGGCCGTTGCAATTTAATAATAGGGAAACTGCTTTGACGAATTGCGCGCCGGTTTCTTCGCTGATTCGTTTCTTTAATGCAAGAATCGCATCGGCTTCGATTTGCAGGGTTGCGCTGGCAAATTGCAGCGCGCGCGTTGCGCTGTTCGCATCAAAAGTTGCGGGCACGGTTTTGGCATGGGGTACACTCATGCCGAAAGTATAAACGAATTCATCTGGCAAGAAGGGCTGACTAAGCAAAAAACCTGCCAGACGTACAAAAATATGTTTTGATGGTTCTGCACGTTTTTCCCGAATAACCCCAGCCGGCTTCACATTATGTTTTCCCCATTAGAACTCACGCTTCTGTTGCTTGCTGCTGCGGTATTGGGCGTGGTTGCCTTCCGCATGATGCATTTGCCGCCGATGCTGGGCTATCTAGTGGCCGGAATTCTGATCGGCCCGCACACCTTGGGTTGGGCGGAAGACAACGCAACCACGCATGCCTTGGGCGAATTCGGCGTGGTGTTCTTGATGTTCTCCATCGGCCTGGAATTCTCTCTCGCTAAATTATCATCGATGCGGCGCACCGTTTTTGGGCTTGGTATGGCGCAGGTATTGTTGACCATAGCTCTGACGATGATATTCGGCTGGCTGGTCGCGCATATCTCTACCCGCTTGAGTTCTATCAGCTGGCAAGCGGCGTTTGCAATTGGCGGCGCGCTGGCGATGTCGTCGACGGCGATTGTTTCCAAAGTGTTGACCGAACGGCTGGAACTGGAAAGCGAACACGGTCGTCGCATCATCGGCATTCTATTGTTTCAGGATTTGGCGCTAGTACCGCTGCTGATTTTGATCCCGGCACTTGCCAATCCCAAAGGCGATTTAGGTGCGACGCTTTTATGGGCGGCATTCAAAGCGGTCATCGTGTTGTTTCTGCTTTTTTTCGTCGGACATAAACTGATACGCAGCTGGTTCCGCGTCGTCGTCAAACGGCGTTCGCAAGAATTGTTCATGCTGAATCTGCTGTTGATCACCTTGGGCGCGGCCTGGATTACGGAAATGGCTGGCTTGTCGCTGGCGTTGGGCGCGTTCGTCGCCGGCATGCTGATTTCTGAAACTGAATACAAACATCAGGTGGAAGAAGACATCAAATCCTTCCGCGATGTGTTGCTGGGTTTGTTCTTCATCTCGATCGGCATGTTGCTGAATGTACGTCTGGTGATCGAGTACTGGTGGCTGATCCTGCTCTTGTTGGCTGGGCCAGTTTTGCTGAAATTCGGTCTGGTGACAATGTTGGCAAAAGGGTTTGGCGCACCAGTTGGCGTCGCCTTGCGTACAGGATTGGCACTGGCACAGGCCGGCGAGTTCGGCTTCGTGTTGTTACATCAGATCGGCAGCTTGAACTTGATCGAGCCATTGATTATTCAATTGATATTGGCGTCGATGGTGTTGTCTATGCTCGCCGCACCTGTGATTCTCGCCAAATCTGATGCCATCGTGATGAAGCTTTCATCGAACGAATGGATGATGCAATCGCTGGCTTTGACGCAGATCGCGACGCGCACGATGTCTGCGCAACAGCATGTGATTATTGCCGGCTTCGGTCGCACCGGTCAGAGTTTGGCGAAGCTGCTGGATGAAGAAGGCATTCCTTATCAAGCGCTGGATCTGGATCCTGATCGCGTGCGCGATGCGCAAGCGGCTGGCGTCAACGTCTCGTACGGCGATGCAGGTCGTCGCGAAAGTTTGGTCGCGGCCGGTGTCAATCGCGCCGCAGCTGTAGTGATTACTTTCGCCAGCACGCCGTCCGCTTTAAAAGTTTTGCATAACATGAAAGATTTGGCGCCTACGCTGCCGGTCATTGTGCGCAGCTACGACGATACGGATCTGGATAAGTTGCGTGCTGCCGGTGCGTCGGAAGTCGTGCCGGAAGCTATCGAAGGCAGCCTGATGCTGGCGTCACATGCCTTGTTGACGATGGGCGTGCCCTTGCGCCGCGTTGTCCATACGATTCAAATGGCGCGTGGTGAGCGTTACGAATCTTTGCGTGGTTTCTTCCATGGCGCGAGCGATGTGTCGGATACGGCAGAACATTTGCAAGTGCGTTTGCGCTCGGTGTTGTTGACCGACCGGGCGAACGCGCTTGGTAAAAAGCTGGGACAATTGAGCCTGGACGCGCTGGGGGCAGAAGTCACTGCATTGCGACGCAATGGTGTACGCATAGACTGGACGCCAGAAACAACGCTGCTGGCGGGCGATATTTTGGTCTTGCGCGGAGATGTCGAAGAGCTCGCGTTGGCAGAAGGCCGTTTGCTAAAAGCCTAAGTCGGCATTTGTGGTTGACGCTGGCTATGCGAAGACGGAAAATTGCCAACCTGTAATGCACTTGCAGCTATTGGTGTGCATTTATAGATACTTCGTTATGCGTGTCATTGATGAGCGCCTCTAATTATCAGCAGCGCTATTTGCAGTTCCCTGATTTTTCTCTTGTTCCCATGGTGGCGATTTGAGCGTTTCCCCCGACAGTCTTTCTCGGTCTTCATTTTCAACGCCCGATGCCGAGCGTGGAGAGGTGACGAGCGCGCCGGACTATGCTGCATTGCCACTGTATGTCGATCTAGATGGCACTCTCACCTATACCGATCTTTTGTTTGAATCGGTTTTGCTGTTGATCAAACGCAATCCTCTTTATCTTTTCCTTTGCTTCGTTTGGTTGCTGCGTGGACGTGGCAATCTCAAATTTCAAATCGCCAGGTGTGTTGAACTTGATGTGTCCTTGCTGCCATATAACGAAGCATTGCTGACTTACCTTAAGCAACAACGCGCAGCTGGTCGCCGATTGGTATTGGCAAGCGCATCCGATCGCGCGCTGGTGCAACGCGTTGCAGATCATCTCGGCATTTTCGATGCGGTATTCGGCAGCGATGAAAGCACCAATTTAAAATCCCGCGCGAAGTTGCAAGCGATCATTGCGGATTCTGGTGTCAACGGTTTTGCTTATGCCGGTAACGGTGCGGCCGATCTTCCCGTCTGGGAGAGCGCGACAGAAATTATCGTCGTCAATGCGCCGTCCGCTATCGTGGCACAAGCACAAAAAATCAAGACGCCAAGATTGATCATTCCACCGCGTCCGTTCAAGTTGCGTCTGGTGATCAAAGCCTTGCGTCTGCATCAGTGGGCAAAGAATGCTTTGCTGTTTGTGCCGCTGATGGCAGCACATGATTTGAGTATTGAGAGCTGGTTGATAACGCTGTTGGCATTCATCGCATTTGGACTGTGCGCATCGGCGACTTACGTCATCAATGATTTATTCGATCTGGCATCTGATCGCGCTCATCCGCGCAAGCAAGCTAGACCTTTTGCTGCGGCCACATTGACGATTCAATTCGGCGTCGCTCTTGTCTTGGTATTGCTGCCTTTGTCGCTGTTGCTGGCGGCGGCGATTTCATTACCGTTTTTTGGTTTGATGGTGGTGTATATCGCGGCGACATTGTTGTATTCGGCGCGTTTGAAACAGATTGCGATTGTTGATGTGCTGGTGCTTGCTTCTTTATATACGCATCGTATTCTTGCCGGCGGCTTGGTTAGCGCAGTGGTGATTTCGAATTGGCTGCTAGCCGTTTCCTTGTTCATGTTCCTGAGCCTGGCTTTGGTCAAACGTTGTGCTGAACTTGAATTCATGAGCGGCGATGGAAAAGTATCACTGGCCGGTCGCGGTTATCGCACCAGTGATTTGTCGTATTTGATTTCTATGGGCATTGCCAGTGGCTTTGTCGCGGTGATGCTGCTGGCGCTGTATGTAGATAGCCAAGTCGGTGGTGCTATGTATCCGCATGCAGAAATCCTGTGGCTGATTTTGCCGCTGATGTTGTTCTGGATCATGCGCTTGTGGCTGAAAATTTCACGCATGGAAATTCACGATGATCCGCTGCTGTTTGCGATCACCGATCGCGCCAGCTGGATCGTCGCTGCGCTGGTTGCTTGCGTTGCGTTGCTCGCATCAGTGGAGTGGATGTTATGAGTCAGATGGCAGCATTGGGATTGGCACTATTTTGCGTATGCCTGACCGCCGCGGCGCAAGTGCTGCTGAAGATGGGCATGTCGTCGCCTGCAATTCAGCATGCTATGTCGGGCGGCATACGCTCGGTTTATTGGCTGGCGTTGACCAGTCCGCTGATCTGGGGCGGCATGGTCTGTTTCGGCGCAAGCGCGGGATTATGGTTGCTGGTACTCGGCAAGCTCGACGTCAGTATGGCGTATCCATTGATTTCGCTGGGAGTCGTGCTGACGACGCTGGCGGGAATATTTATTTTGGGCGAATCGGTCAGCATTTATAAAGTGCTGGGCGTATCGCTGGTCATTGCAGGTGTGCTCGTCCTGTCGGTAAAGAATTAAGGAATTGGAATGAATTTGAATTCAACACGTTCACTGTACGCAGGTGCTGATCCGGTACGTGCGCGCCGGGTTTTCAAAGTGACGTTTGTGATCACGCTGATGGTCAAGATGTGGCTGGCAGCGTATTTTCCGATGACTGGCGATGAGGCGTTTTTCTATCAGTGGGGCGTGTTCCCGGCATGGGGTTATTCCGATCATCCGCCTATGGTGGGTTGGTTGTTGTTCGCATTGAATAGCGTTTCTGCGCATCCTTTGTCTTTACGCTTTTTCACGGTATTGATGTGGAGTTTGATTGCGCTGGGGCTGGTTGATTTGCTGCGCAGAATTTCACCGTATCAGGAAGGCGCTGCGTATCGTCTCGGCACCTTGTTCCTGCTGCTGCCGTTCACGCTGTTGTTGAATTTGGTGACGACTGATACGCCGCTGATTTTCTTTATCTTCTTGAGTGGCTACTGTTTTATTCGCAGCACGATGTCCGACAAGCTGGTTTGGGTTTTCGGCGCAGGTATCTTTCTTGGGTTTGCACTGTTGTCGAAGTACTTCGCCGGCTTGCTCGCAATTGCCTACTTCGTGTATCTGTGCCGTTCGCGTCGCGGCTGGCTCAAGCTGATCATCATTGCTGCTTGTTCTGCACCTTTGTTTGCGATCACCGTTGCCTTCAACGCGAATAATTGCTGGACCAATGTCATGTTCAACATGATCAATCGCAATGAGAACACGCAATTTTCGTTCTATACCATTGGCGAATATGTGTTGATGATGATTTACCTGATTACGCCATGGATATTCGTCAAATTGCTGCGTTCTGGCGGCATGATGATTCAGCGCGGCGCGATCGTGGTGTTGTTCGTGGTGCCGTTTGCACTGTTCCTGTTCTTGTCTATGGAAAAAACCATAGGCCTGCATTGGGTGCTGGGCTTCATGCCTTTCCTCTTTTTGTTTATCGGCACGACCACGAACGCAGACGATTTGCGCAAGTATGCAAAATGGACCGCATTGTTTTCAGTACCGCACTTCTTGTTCCTCGCAGCGATTATCTTGTTGCCGACCACGATGTGGAAGGATTACGCGTTGCACGATGACATCGTGTTTCATAAAGAAGCACAAACCATCGTCAATACATTACGTCGTGGTTTGCCAGCGGATGGCGCAATAATGGCGCGCGCTTACACACCTTCTGCTTTGTTGTCGTATCACGCGGGTGAATACTTGCCGACTTTCGGCACAGGAAAATTCCATGCGCGTCAGGATGATTTAAATGTTGATTTCAAAAAATACGCGGGCAAGACGATTCGTATTTTTGATAGACGCGCAATTGATGCAAACGAACTGACACCTTATTTTTCATCGGTGACTGTGCATACGATGCAAGCGGATGGCGTCACCTTCTGGTACGCCGATGGCAAGGATTTTAATTACGAGGTTTATCGCGAGCGCATTCTCAAAACGATTGCTGATCGCTATTACCGCATTCCATCTTTCTTGCCTGTGTACGGTTGCCAATTCCTGGAACGTTACGATATCAAGCGTCCGTAAAATAGGAGCGTCGATTCGAAAATTGCCGGTCCGCTGTAAGCCACGCATAAGCTTGTTATAGTAAGGTGATCAGAGTTAGCTATGCCGAATGGGAGCACTCCTGTTCGGCATTTTTCATTGCGGTCAACATGGTTGGATAAATGGAAATATTTGAACGCATACTCGGCATTATTCTGCCGGTTTTTATCATCATCGCGCTGGGATACGGCTACGCCCGCCTGCGCGGCGATGCTGTGCGCTCGGATATGACGGCAGTCAATCGCGTCAGCATGGATGTGTTGTGTCCCTTGCTGGTATTCACAGCGTTGGGGGCCAAGGATTTTGATCTGGCACACAACGGTATGTTGATTCTTGCCGGAGCAATAATCTCGCTAGGTTCGGGTTTGCTGGCGTGGCCGATCGCGCGCTGGTTGGGCTACGACGTACGCAGTTTTGTACCGCCCATGATGTACAACAATTGCGGCAATATGGGTTTGCCGCTGGCGATACTCGCGTTCGGAACATCCAGCCTGGGTTCTGCAGTGGCTTTGTTCATGGCTTGCAATCTGGTTTATTTTTCGGTGGGTATCAAAATCATCGAGAGCGGCCGAGATAAAAACGGCGTACGCACATCGCCATGGAAATTTCTCGCCAATCCAATGATGATCGCAATGATCGTCGGCATGGCATTCGCGATCGTCCACGTGCCTTTGCCGATGCCTTTGTTTATCGCGATGAAAATGTTGGGCGATGCCTGCATACCATTGATGTTGTTTGCACTCGGCGTACGCATGCTGGATGTGAGTTTGAAAAGCTGGAATATCGGTTTGATGGGAGCCATCGTTTGTCCTATCGCCGGTCTGGCAGTTGCGTTGTTGCTGGATCAATTCATTAGTTTGACGGCCGAGCAACGTGGACAAATGTTCTTGTTCGCATCGTTACCACCTGCCGTGTTTTGCTTCATGGTGGCCGAACAATACAAACAGGAACCGGACAAAGTCGCATCGATCGTTTTGCTGGGTAATCTGGCTGCGCTGTTATTTGTACCTGTTGGTTTGTGGATGGGACTTCCGAAATAAATTTGCAAAGATAAATAAAAAATGGCGACCCGAGGGTCGCCATTTTTGTTTTTAGCAGATACGAATTTTAAGCAGCCGATTTCTTTTGCTTAAGCAGCGGTGCCAGATACTTGCCGGTAAAGCTAGCCGGATTCTTCGCCAGATCTTCTGGCGTGCCGGCACCAATCACTTGACCGCCACCCGCGCCACCTTCCGGCCCCATATCGACTAACCAGTCAGCCGTTTTAATGACGTCCAGATTGTGTTCGATGATGACGACTGTGTTGCCTTGGTCGCGTAAGCGATGGATCACTTTCAGCAGCAAATCGATATCGTGAAAATGCAAACCGGTGGTCGGTTCATCCAGGATATACAGCGTACGGCCGGTATCGCGTTTTGATAATTCCAGCGACAGTTTGACGCGTTGTGCTTCGCCGCCCGATAGCGTTGTTGCACTTTGGCCGAGGCGGATATAGCCGAGACCGACATCCAGCAGTGTTTGCAATTTGCGCGCAATCAGTGGCACTGGTTTGAAGAAGACATGCGCTTCTTCCACCGTCATGCCGAGCACTTCGGTGATGTTCTTGCCCTTGTATTGAATCTCCAGCGTTTCGCGGTTGTAGCGATTGCCGTGGCAGACATCACACGGCACATATACGTCGGGCAAAAAGTGCATTTCGACCTTGATGACGCCATCGCCCTGGCATGCTTCGCAACGACCGCCTTTGACGTTGAATGAAAAACGTCCAGCCGAGTAGCCGCGTTCTTTCGAGGTCGGCACTGTTGCAAACAAATCGCGTATCGGTGTGAACAAGCCCGTGTAGGTTGCGGGATTCGAACGTGGTGTACGACCGATAGGCGCTTGATCGACAGAGATTACTTTGTCGAAATGTTCAAAGCCGCTGATCGATTCATGCGCTGCGGGTTCTGCTTGCGAGCCGTACAGATGACGCGACGCTGCGTGGTACAGCGTGTCGTTGACCAATGTCGATTTGCCCGAGCCCGACACACCGGTAACGCAGGTCAGCAAGCCGACTGGCAATTCCAGTGTGACGTTCTTCAGGTTGTTGCCCGTAGCTCCAGTAATCACAAATTGTTTCTTTGGATTGACTGGTGTGCGCTTCTTAGGCACGGCAATACCGAGTGTGCCGTTCAGATATTGTGCGGTCAGCGAAGTTTTGCTTTTCAGGATGTCCTTCAGCGTACCTTCGGCAATCACTTCCCCGCCATGTACGCCTGCGCCTATGCCCATGTCGACGACATAATCGGCGCAGCGAATCGCGTCTTCATCATGTTCAACGACCAGAACGCTATTGCCGATATCGCGCAAATGCTTGAGCGTTTCGATCAATCGATCGTTGTCGCGTTGATGCAAACCGATCGATGGTTCATCCAGCACATACATGACGCCGGTCAGGCCGGAACCGATTTGCGATGCAAGGCGAATGCGTTGCGCTTCGCCACCCGACAAGGTGTCGGCGCTGCGATCAAGTGATAAATAATCGAGTCCAACGTTGTTCAAAAACTTTAGGCGCGAGACGATTTCCTTGACGATGCGATCGGCGATTTCTTTCTTGGCACCGACTAGAGTCAGTGTTTCAAAAAACTCCAGCGTTTGACGTAAAGGTGTTGCCGCAACTTCGTAGATGGCGCGTTTTTGTACGCCATTACCAACCAGCACATTGCGTGCTTCAACACGCAGACGTGCGCCGTGGCAGCTTGGACATTCTTTTTCGTTGATGAATTTGGCGAGTTCTTCTTTGACTGCCATCGAATCGGTTTCGCGATAGCGGCGTTGCAGATTATTGACGACGCCTTCGAACTCATGTTCACGAATAACGGTGCGGCCTTTTTCATTCACATAACTGAACGGAATTTTTTGTTTGCCTGAGCCGAACAACACAGCTTGCTGCGCGGCTTCCGGCAGTTTTTCAAATGGCAGATCGAGATCAAAACCGTAGAATTCGGCGAGGTTCGACAGCATCTGGAAGTAAAACTGATTACGTCTGTCCCAGCCTTTGACTGCACCGCTCGCGAGAGACAAATTAGGGAAGGCGACGATGCGTTTTGGATCGAAGAATTCGATATGGCCGAGACCATCGCACTCCGGGCACGCGCCCATAGGATTGTTGAACGAGAACAAACGCGGTTCGAGTTCTTGCAGCGAGTAGCCGCAGACCGGGCAGGCGAATTTGTTGGAATACACATGTTCGACGACGCTATCCATTTCCAAAACCAATGCGCGACCTTCGGCCAGACGCAATGCGGTCTCGAAACTTTCTGCCAGACGTTGCTTGATATCGGCCTTGACCTTGACACGATCGATGACAACCGCGATCGTGTGCTTCTCTGCTTTTTTCAGTTTCGGCAGATCATCGACGTCATAAATCTTTGCGTCGCCAGTACCGCTTTGCACGCGGAAGCGTACAAAACCTTGCGCCTGCATTTGCTCGAACAGATCGACATGTTCGCCTTTGCGATTCGCGACGACTGGCGCCATGATCATCAGCTTGGTGTCTTCCGGCATGGCGAGAACGGCGTCGACCATTTGCGAAACCGATTGCGCGGCCAGCGGATTTTCCGGATGGTCGGGACAATACGGCGTGCCGACGCGTGCGTATAACAAACGCAGATAATCGTGAATCTCGGTGACTGTGCCGACCGTCGAACGCGGATTATGCGAGGTGGCTTTTTGCTCGATGGAGATCGCTGGCGACAAGCCTTCGATCAAATCGACATCGGGCTTTTCCATCAATTGCAAAAACTGGCGCGCATATGAAGACAGCGACTCGACGTAGCGGCGCTGACCTTCTGCATATAGCGTATCGAAGGCGAGCGAGGATTTGCCAGAGCCGGACAAACCGGTAATCACGATCAGTTTATTGCGTGGCAAATCCAGATTGATGTTTTTGAGGTTGTGCGTGCGCGCACCTCGGATACGAATTTCGTCCATTCACTCTTTCAGCTAGGCTTTTCCGGTGCCCCAGGCCTTTTTTGAAGGTTTGGAGCGGGTTAAAACGGGTCAACCTGCTACTATAACGGGTTTTAAAGCTGGTCGTAAAACCGCTTTACTCTATTTCCTGTTTGCCATGTCATCCAACCCTTCAAACGACGTCAGTAGCGGCATGAGCCGCGATGAAATCCGCGCCAGCACGTCGCTTGCGTCGATTTTTGGTTTGCGGATGCTGGGTCTTTTCTTGATCTTGCCGGTATTTTCAGTGCATGCAAAAGGCTTGCCTGGTGGCGACAGTGCGACCTTGGTCGGGCTGGCTTTGGGGATTTACGGCCTGACGCAATCCTTCGGGCAAATCCCGTTTGGGATCGCTTCGGATAAATACGGTCGCAAGCGTGTGATTGTGATCGGCTTGATTGTGTTTGCGCTTGGTTCATTCATTGCAGCTGCCGCAGACGATATTGTCTGGGTCATCATTGGCCGCGCGGTGCAGGGCGCAGGTGCGATTTCTGCAGCAGTGACAGCTTTCATCGCAGATTCGACCAGAGAAGAACATCGCACCAAAGCGATGGCGATGGTCGGTGGCTCCATCGGGCTAACGTTTGCTGGTTCGCTGGTAATTTCCCCTTTGTTGTATCAGGCGATTGGTATGGGCGGCATTTTTGCGCTGACCGGCATCTTGTCGGTGCTGGCGATTCTGGTGGTTATATATATAGTCCCTGCCGCGCCTGCATTGCCGCCGGGACGTTCATCAATAAGAGAAGTGTTGGCGAATAGCGAATTGATGCGCCTTAACTATGGCGTGTTTGCTTTGCATGTCACGCAAATGGCGATGTTTGTTGTGGTGCCATCTACGCTGATCAAGTTTGGTAATTTGCCGCTGGCCGAGCATTGGAAAATCTATCTACCTGTCGTGATCGCGTCTTTCATCTTCATGCTGCCGCCAATTTTCATAGGTGAAAAGCGTGGCAAGTCGAAACAGGTTTTTGTCGGCGCGATTGCTTTACTATTGCTGGTTCAGATCGGTATGTGGCTGGTGCTATCGCAAACGCAAGTGCACAGCTCGTGGTTGGTGGCGCTGTTGCTGGCATTTTTTGTTGCCTTCAATATCCTCGAAGCTAGCCAGCCTTCTTTGGTGTCGCGCATTGCGCCACCTGCCAGCAAAGGTGCAGCTTTGGGTGTCTATAACACTCTTCAAGCGCTTGGTTTGTTTTGCGGTGGCGCATTGGGCGGTTGGTTGACGCAACACCTAGGTGGCGCGTCTGTCTTTGTTTTGGGTGCAGCATTAACGGTAGCGTGGCTTATAATTGCTGCCAATATGAAAAACGTACCGCGCCGCAGCCAGGTTCAGGCTGCCGTAGTTTAATCGGAGAAAATTTAATGGCATCAGTTAATAAAGTCATCATCGTCGGCAATCTGGGTCGCGATCCTGAAACACGCTACATGCCAAACGGCGAAGCCGTGACCAATGTGGCCGTTGCCACAACGGAAAGCTGGAAAGATAAAAACAGCGGTGACAAAAAAGAAGTCACTGAATGGCATCGCATCACCTTCTATCGCAAACTGGCAGAAATCGCCGGTCAGTATTTGAAAAAAGGCTCATCGGTTTATATCGAAGGCCGTTTGCAAACACGCAAATGGACAGATAAAGACGGCGTCGAGCGCTACACCACCGAAATCATCGCCGATACGATGCAAATGTTGGGCGGCAAGCCTGGTGCTGGCGGCGGCAGTGCATCCATGGATGATGAATACGGCGGCAGTTCACCAGCGCCGCGCCAAAGTTCGGGTGGCGGTAGCAGCGCACCGCGTCCTGCAGCTAAACCTGCGGCATCCAATTTCAATGATATGGATGACGACATTCCGTTTTAATTACTGAATTTAAAAACTAGTCATCTAGTTTTATACAGAAAGCCCGGCGATCTTTTTTGGATCGTCGGGCTTTTTATTTTTTTGCACATTATTTTTATGGAAGTGCTGCGCGCATGTTGATGGCTTTTAAAGTCATTTGCACTTGATCGTGATGCATACGCCAAATATCTCTCTGAAATTAATGCCGACACGTCAATTTATTTTCTTGGTGGCAACTCAAGTTTGTAATAATTACAGTCGTTATAGAGCGACAGGCTGTAATTCGCG
Source organism: Herminiimonas sp. (assembly GCF_030655415.1). Next base: position 68,758 of record NZ_JAURVN010000015.1, read on the forward strand.
TGCTTGTACGAATGGATGTGATTTCTTTGTTACGAGCAATAAGGTTTAACAGTCTGTAGCGATAGTATTGTCTAGAGGTAGTCGTGGTGATTCCCTAATCACCAGTATTTAATAAATTAACAGCGAAAGAAGTGAATATGAAAAATTTAAAAATAGGCGTACGACTGGGTATCGCTTTCGCGCTGATATTGATACTGATGGGATTCATGACCGTGATGGGAATTGCAAGATTGCAGGATGTTGCGAATGCAACTTCCTTGATGGAAGAAGCGACTATCAAAGAAAGACTTTCTCAAAAATGGGTAGAGGGGATTGCGACGAATACAGTGCGCACCTTCGCGCGCGTGAACACCGATGATCCTGAGGACGCAAAAGCGCTGCAAGCAGAAATGACTGTTGTGAGCGCTGAGGTCAGCAAGGTGCAAAAAGAGTTGGAGCCGCTGATACATAGTGACGACGGTAAGAAATTGCTCGCTTTGGTGGTGGACCAACGTAAAACATATAGCGCGATCCGCGACGCAACTTTCAAACTGAAAGAAGAAAAAGGCGAAGGTCCTGAGTTGAAGACGATGATCGATACCAAGATGGCTCCTGTTGCGAAGAGCTACATTCAATCGGTCAGAGATGTAGCGGACTTCCAGGAAAAAATTTTTGCGGACTCCAAAAAACAAGTTGATGCAATTTATGAAGCCGGTCGCAATTTGCTGATCGTGCTCGGCATTATTGCGACAGCGTTGGGCGTGATGCTGGCATTCTTCCTCACTCGCAGTATTACCAAGCCGTTGGACTACGCCGTGAATGTGGCGCGCATTGTTGCTTCCGGCGATTTGCGTAGCCAAATTGTGGTTGATTCGAAGGATGAAACCGGACAATTGCTGCAGGCTCTGAAGGACATGAACGATAGTCTGGTCAATAGTGTTAGCCAGGTTCGCACCGGCATTGATACGATTGCGACCGCCGCCAACGAGATTGCATCCGGCAATCTGGATTTGTCTTCGCGTACAGAAGAGCAAGCAAGTTCGCTGGAAGAAACCGCATCGTCGATGGAAGAGTTGACCTCTACCGTCAAGCAAAATGCAGACAACGCACGCCAGGCTAATCAATTGGCAGTAACGGCTTCTAGTGTTGCGGTGAAAGGCGGCGCAGTGGTATCGCAAGTGGTTGACACGATGGATGGCATCAATGCATCGGCCAAGAAAATTGTCGACATCATTGGCGTGATTGATGGCATCGCATTCCAAACCAATATTCTCGCGTTGAATGCGGCAGTTGAAGCGGCGCGTGCTGGCGAACAGGGTCGCGGTTTTGCAGTGGTCGCATCGGAAGTGCGCAGTTTGGCGCAACGCTCAGCAGCTGCCGCGAAAGAAATCAAAACATTGATCGACGATTCAGTCAGCAAAGCCGACACAGGTAGCCGTCTGGTAGCAGAAGCCGGTACGACCATGGTGGAAGTGGTCGATAGCGTCCGACACGTCACCGATATCATGTCCGAGATCATGGCCGCGAGCCAGGAACAAAGTGCCGGTATCGAGCAAGTGAATCAAGCGATTTCGCAAATGGATCAAGTGACGCAACAAAATGCGGCCTTGGTAGAAGAAGCTGCCGCAGCAGCGGAATCCTTGAATGAGCAAGCAGGTCGTTTGGCACAAGCAGTCAGCGTCTTTAAACTTGATGGCTTGAAGAGTAGTTCCTCAGCCGCCGCGCCGCAAAGAGTTGCACCTGCTGCAAAAGCGCCACCTAAACGTCAGGTTGCCACGGCGCCGACACCCAAGAAAATCACTAATGAACCCCGCGCTGGCGGATCTGACGATTGGGAAGAATTTTAAGTATTGATAGTTTTGTAAAAGCCCGCTGCGTAAGCGGGCTTTTTTACCTCAGCAGGAACTATAGCTTTTGTGAGCGAACATCCAAATTGCCTATTTGTGTATTCAGCAGAGTTGCTAAATCGGGCCAGTTTTCCCAATTTGAAGGCTTGCCACCATTGGCCTTACGTAGAGTTTTATTTTTAAAGTTGAAATTTCGTTTAGGAAATGTTGTTATTTAACACCCATTTTTGATGCCACTAATAGCAAGCCGCATGAAAACAGTGCAAATGTGATTTTTTATTTTTTTAACTGCAATCTTTTCTATTCATTTCTTTTTTGCTGCATTAAGATTTGAAGCTTAATGTAATGTAATTTTACAATTTGATTGGCGGAATTTATCAATTGAAATTATTGTTTAAAAGCATTTTTGTTATAAAAACAATTAATGAAAAGCGCAAAGTCATTTGCTTAACCTTAGTCAAACCCTAGCCGCCTTCAGTATGTTGCCAAAGCGTAACGACACTCAGAGTACCCAGCTCGCCAGTTTGATGGAGGTCGCTGGGGAGGTTGTGCTGCGCCTCAACACGCGCGGCGAAATTCTGTTTGCCAGTGCACGTGCGGCCGAGGCACTCGGTCACGACATTCAACTACTTGGTAGAAACCTGTTTGAGATGGTGCGCCTGTCTGATCGGCACGCGATCGAAGCCGCATTCCGTCAAACTGTGCAATCCCTTGAAGTCACACGCGTTAGTGTGCGAATGTCGACGCAGGCTTCAGTACTGTGGTTCGAGCTGCAAATGATTGCCTACTCAACCGAAACAACCGAGCTGGAAGTGGTGGTGGTTGGGCGCGATATTTCCAGTCAGCAGAAAACCGAAGAACGTCTGCGCCACATGGCCACGCACGACGAACTGACCAATTTACCGAATAGAACATTGCTCGCAGATCGATTGCGCATGACAATCGCGCAATCGCGTCGCACCAATATCGGCTTTACTGTCATTGCGCTGGATCTCGATGGCTTCAAAAAAGTAAACGATGCCTTGGGTCATCCGGTCGGTGACGCATTGCTGCGTATTGCCGCGAAACGTTTGCGCGAAACCTTGCGCGATGTCGATACGTTGGCGCGCGTAGGCGGTGATGAATTTGTCGCCGTATTGCCAGGCGCAGTCGATGAAGTCGAAATTCAAAACGTTGCACGTCGCATGATTTCAGCCATCCAATTGCCGTTTGAAATCAATGGCAATGCCTTGTATGTGAGCACATCAATTGGTGCCGCGGTTTATCCGATACATGGCGATAGCGAAGTGAAATTGCTGGCGCACGCCGATACCGCGATGTACCGCGCGAAGGAAACCGGCAAAGCACGCTGCATCGTTTATAACGAAGCTGCTTTCAACCACATTGAACATGATGTGTCGATGGAAGCCGCGATGTTTGAAGCCGTCAGAAATGGCGAATTCCTGCTGCACTATCAACCTATCGTTGATGCGCGCACCCGCCAGATCATGGGCTTCGAAGCATTGATGCGCTGGATGCGTCCTGATATCGGGTTGGTGCCGCCTAGTCAGTTCATCGCGATGGCAGAAGACAATGGCTTGATCAATTTGCTGGGCGCATGGGCTTTGAAATCAGCTTGTGTGCAACTCAAACGTTTTGAAGAAGTCGCTGGCCGCAAGCTCTATGTCTCGGTCAATGTCAGTCCGCGCCAATTCCGCAATGATCAGTTTCTTAAAATGATGGACGACGCGCTCAAGTTGTCGGGTGTGAAAGGCGATCAGCTTTTGCTTGAGATCACCGAAGGCATTTTGATGTCCGATCCTGAGCATGCAGAACAACTTCTGACAAAAATCGCATCGCGTGGTGTTCGCATTGCGATCGATGACTTCGGTACCGGTTATTCATCGCTGATTTATTTGAAGCGCTTTCCGATTGCGGCGCTCAAGATTGATCGCACCTTTATCAAGGATTTGCCGAACTCCATCAAGGATGCGGCGATCTGCAACGTTATTTTGAGTTTGGCGAGTCACTTGAGTTTACTGACCGTTGCGGAAGGCGTAGAAAACGAACAGCAATTGGAATTTTTATCTGAACAAGGTTGTTCTCTGATTCAAGGTTTTCATACCGGTTTTCCTGAGTTGCCGGCGACCTTGATCGATATTTTGAAAGCAGATGCCGCTGCACTGCAACACTAATCTGCTACGCACAAGATCAACTCATGACAACACAACCTAGCCCCGCTTCGTTAGCCGACAAAACACTGGAGCTCCTGTGGGCACAGGTGCGCCAACGCGGCGACATGCCTGGTTTTTCCAAAGTCGTAACAGCGATTGTCGGCGCCATGCACGGCGATGACGATCGTGAATTCAACATGACCAGAACCGTGTTGTCCGATCCGACGCTGACACAACGCGTGTTGCGTCTGGCAAATAGCGCGATGTATTCCGCGTTCGGACAAGGTATCAACACAGTTTCAAAAGCAGTGATTGTGCTGGGCACTGAAACCATCGGACATTTGGCGTTGGGCTTGAAGCTGATCGATGGATTGGCTGCGGCATCGACAGGGACTTCGAATACGCGCAACGAAATGGGCCGGGCTGTATTGGCAGGACAGATCGCGCGACAAGTTGCTTCTTCATCGACGCAGCGCGATACGGAAGAAGCCGTTGTTTGCTCCATCCTGCATTCCCTTGGCCGACTGATGGTGACGTTCTATCTGCCTGAACAATGGACGCAAGTGCAGGCTCTGGTTGTACAAAAAAATATTCCAGAAAGTGACGCGACGCGAGAAGTCCTCGGTCTGGGGCTGGACGAAGTTGGTCGTGCGATAGGCAAGCGTTGGGGTTTGCCAAGTGGTCTGGTTGAAAGTTTGAAAGACATACCGCCGCGAACTGAACTTGATAATTCAGAAGAACCGTTAGGTCATTCTGATTGGTTGGCAGCAGTGTCCACCATGTCAACACGCTGCGCCGGCGTATTGAGCGTGGATGGCGATGCGGTACTCGCTGATTTGACGATCATCGCGGAGAACTATGCGGACATGCTTGGTCTGGATCCAGCGTTTGTCATGCAAGCGATAGAAGATGCGCAGAAAGTTGCTGCCAACGAGATCTTGCTGGAAAGCGAAGATGCCACCGCTAGCAATGAGAAAAAACAATCGGCACTACCATTCGGCAAGCCGGTCGATTCGATACAGATTCTGCAGCGCGGCGTCGGCGATATGGGTGGCGGCACGACGGCCAGCAATAACACCGGGCAGTTGATGACGGTAGCGTTGGAAACGGTTTATCAAGGCTTGGGCTTGGGGCGTGCCATTGCATTTTTACGCAATCATGATGAAGGAAAATATGTCGCGCGCATGTCGTTTGGCGAAGGCGCAGAAGAGTTGTTGCCGCGCTTGCGATTCAATGATGCGTATCAGCCTGACGTGTTTCACGCTGCGCTCGCCAACGACAAAATGATTTTTGTTGAAGATGCGCAAGCACCGGGCTTCATCAATAAATTGCCGCGCTGGTGGCGTGATGAGTTGAGCACTTCACGTAGATTTCTGATCTTGCCGCTGATGCTGAATTTTCATCCGGTTGGATTTATATACGGCGACTGGCCTCTGGATTTGCCGTCAGTAGGCATTGCTCCGAATGAGGCTGTTCTATTGGATGAGTTGCGCGCACTGATGGTCAAGGCGATCGAACGTCGCTGTCATTCCGAGCCATCATGGGCACGCGCAATGCAATGACGCGTTATAACTGATTCAGTCAAACGGGTGCGATGTCTGCGCCCGTTTGCGATTCTTGTGGTCCAATATAACTTATGGCCCGACTTCCCCGTCTCGTAATTCCAAACCAAGCACATCACGTTATTCAAAGCGGCAATGACGGCCTCGTCATTTTTCGCGACATCGCAGATCACACCGCATTTCTAAGTCGCTTGAAAGATGCATCCAGGCAGTTCAAGGTCGCTATCCATGCCTACGTTTTAATGCCCACGCATTTGCATCTGTTGGTCACGCCCAGCGATGCTGAAGGTTTGGGAAAAATGATGCAGTGGATAGGACGCTCTTACGTTCCTTACTTCAATCAAAAACATGAGCGCAGCGGCACGCTCTGGCAAGGTCGTTATAAAGCGACGGTTATTGATCCTGAGCGCTACTTCATGACCTGTTCCGCCTACATCGAGCTGAATCCGGTGCGCGGCGGAATGGCGCACACCGCAGGCGAATATCCCTGGTCTAGTTATCAACACCACATCGGCATCCGACCTGATCCGATTATTTCCGATCACCCTTTATATTGGTCTTTGGGCAATACGCCGTTTGAACGTGAAGCAGCTTACAAGGCTCTCGTTGAAAATGGTGTTAATGAAGACGAGGTAAGTCGCTTGACCGAAGCGACCTTAAAAGGCTGGGCTTTTGGCTCTGAGCAATTTCAAACTTCGTTGGAAAAGCAGTTGGCGCGACGCGTCAGGCCTGCAAAACGTGGTCGTCCCGCGACCAAAATGGGCGAAGCGCGCACCAAAATATACTAGTCTGCATGCTGTCTCCGGCGCAATCTGGTGCAAAATCCTCTACTCTGTCCCTATTTAATTCCTAGTCAAAATTTGTGGTTATTTTAATTTACTCTGACCCCATTTTTTGAGGTTGAATTTACTGTTGCTGTGCACTATCCTTCAGCCTCAACTTGAAAAGTAGTGGAGAAGTCTATGCATGCGCAAGGTTTGTACGATCCGGCTAATGAACATGATGCTTGTGGCGTAGGTTTTGTCGCCCACATCAAAGGTAAGAAAAGCCATTCCATCGTTGAGCAAGGTTTGCTCATCCTCAAAAATATCGACCATCGCGGCGCTGTCGGTGCCGACAAGCTGATGGGCGACGGTGCCGGTATTCTGATTCAGATCCCGGACCAGTATTATCGCGAAGAGATGGCGAAGCAGGGCGTAACCTTGCCGCCAGCAGGCGAATACGGCGTTGGTATGGTTTTCCTGCCTAAGGAAAACGCATCCCGCATCGCTTGCGAACAAGAGCTTGAGCGCTCGGTATTGGCTGAAGGCCAGGTCGTTCTCGGCTGGCGCGATGTGCTGGTCGACAAAGACATGCCTATGTCGCCAACCGTGCGCGAAAAAGAACCGATTATTCGTCAGATTTTTGTCGGTCGCGGCCGCGACATCATGGTCACCGATGCGCTGGAACGTAAGCTGTACGTTATCCGCAAAGCATCCGGTCACGCGATTCAGGCTTTGAATCTGTTGCACGGTCAAGAATTCTTCGTGCCATCGATGTCGGCACGTACCGTTGTCTACAAAGGTTTGCTGCTGGCTGATCAAGTCGGCGAATACTATAAAGATCTGCAAGATCCACGTTGCGTATCCGCGCTGGCGCTGGTGCATCAACGCTTCTCTACCAATACTTTCCCTGAATGGCCGCTGGCTCATCCATATCGCTTGCTCGCGCATAACGGCGAGATCAATACAGTTAAAGGCAACTTCAACTGGATGCGCGCACGCGAAGGCGTGATGAAGTCGGCTGTGTTGGGCGACGATTTGAAAAAATTGTTCCCGCTGATTTATGAAGGCCAATCTGATACTGCATGCTTCGACAATGCGCTCGAACTGTTGGTGATGGCTGGTTATCCAATCGCGCAAGCGATGATGATGATGATTCCAGAAGCATGGGAAAACCATACGTTGATGGATGACAATCGTCGCGCCTTTTATGAATATCACGCTGCAATGATGGAACCATGGGATGGCCCAGCTGCGATGGCATTCACCGATGGTCGTCATATCGGCGGCACTTTGGATCGTAACGGTTTGCGTCCAGCGCGTTACATCGTGACTGACGACGATCTGGTCGTGATGGCATCGGAATCCGGCGTGTTGCCAATTCCAGAATCGAAGATCATTCAGAAATGGCGTTTGCAACCAGGCAAAATGTTCCTGATCGATCTGGACGCTGGTCGCATCATTGACGACAAAGAGTTGAAAGATACTTACGCGAACGCCAAGCCATATAAACAATGGATTGAATCGGTACGCATTAAGCTAGATGAACTGAACAAAGAAGCGGCAGAAGCCAAGCCAACGACACCATTGCTCGATTTGCAGCAGGCGTTCGGTTATACGCAGGAAGATTTGAAATTCCTGATGTCGCCTATGGCAAGCACGGCTGAAGAAGCAACCGGTTCCATGGGTAACGATTCGCCGCTGGCTGTCATGTCGAATAAAGACAAGACGCTGTACAACTACTTCCGCCAATTGTTTGCGCAAGTAACCAATCCGCCTATCGATCCGATTCGTGAAGCGATGGTGATGTCGCTGGTGTCTTTCATCGGACCTAAGCCTAACTTGCTAGACACGAACAACATCAATCCACCGATGCGTTTGGAAGTGTCGCAGCCTGTGCTCGACTACGCGGATATCGCGAAGTTGCGCAACATCGGCGCCCATACCGGTAGCAAATTCAAATCGCATGAGCTGAACATTTGCTACCCAACCGCTTGGGGCAAAGAAGGTATTGAAGCGCGTCTGGCATCGCTGTGCGCGCAAGCTGTCGATGCAGTGCAATCAGGTCACAACATCTTGATTATTTCCGATCGCAAGATCGATGAAAACCATGTTGCGATTCCTGCGTTGCTGGCAACCTCGGCTATCCATTTGCACCTGGTTAGCAAAGGTATGCGCACCTCGACCGGCTTGGTTGTGGAAACAGGTTCTGCACGTGAAACGCATCACTTTGCATTGCTCGCAGGTTACGGCGCAGAAGCGATCCATCCTTACCTCGCGATGGATACCGTCAGCGCCATGGCAAAAGGTTTGCCAGGCGAATTGTCGCCTGAAAAAGCCATCGCCAATTTCCAGAAAGCAGTCGGCAAAGGCTTGATGAAAGTCATGTCGAAAATGGGTATCTCTACCTATATGTCGTATTGCGGCGCGCAGATTTTTGAAGCCATCGGCCTCAACCGATCGCTGATCCAAAAATACTTTAAAGGCACTTCGTCCAACGTTGAAGGTATCGGTGTATTTGAAGTTGCTGAAGAAGCGTTGCGCTTGCATAAATCTGCATTCAGCGCTGATCCAGTGTTGGCAAATGCACTCGATGCAGGTGGCGAATATGCGTACCGCGTACGCGGTGAAGAGCACATGTGGACGCCGGATGCGATTGCGAAATTGCAGCACTCTACACGCGCCAATAACTTCAGCACCTATAAAGAGTACGCGCAGATCATCAACGATCAATCGAAGCGTCACATGACTTTGCGTGGTTTGTTCGAATTCAAATTCGATCCAGCCAGTGCGATTCCGTTGGATGAAGTCGAGCCAGCAAAAGAAATCGTCAAGCGTTTCGCGTCTGGCGCGATGTCGCTCGGTTCGATTTCGACCGAAGCGCATGCGACGCTCGCGATTGCGATGAACCGCATCGGTGGTAAATCGAATACCGGCGAAGGCGGCGAAGATACCAAGCGTTATCGTTCGGAACTGCGCGGCATTCCTATCAAGGATGGTTCGACCTTGGCATCGGTGATTGGTCACGACGTGGTTGAAGTCGACATGCCTTTGATGCCTGGCGATTCGCTGCGCTCGAAGATCAAGCAAGTCGCATCAGGTCGTTTTGGTGTCACTACCGAATACCTGACATCGGCTGAACAGATTCAGATCAAGATGGCGCAAGGTGCAAAACCTGGCGAAGGCGGTCAGTTGCCTGGCCATAAAGTATCCGAGTACATCGCACGTTTGCGTTTCTCGGTACCTGGCGTTGGTTTGATTTCACCACCACCGCATCATGATATTTATTCGATCGAAGATTTGGCGCAGCTGATTCATGATCTGAAAAACGTCAATCCAACAGCATCGATCTCGGTCAAGCTGGTTGCTGAAGTCGGCGTTGGTACAGTTGCAACTGGTGTCGCTAAAGCGAAGGCCGATCACGTTGTGATCGCTGGTCATGACGGCGGCACAGGTGCCTCGCCATTGTCATCGGTCAAATATGCTGGTTCACCTTGGGAATTGGGTCTGGCTGAAACACAGCAGACACTGATCTTGAACGGCTTGCGTACACGTATTCGCGTACAAGCTGACGGTCAAATGAAAACCGGTCGTGACGTCATCATCGCTGCTTTGTTGGGCGCAGACGAAATGGGCTTCTCGACAGCACCGCTGGTCGTTGAAGGCTGCATCATGATGCGCAAATGCCATCTGAACACTTGCCCAGTCGGCGTTGCGACACAAGATCCTGTCTTGCGTGCGAAGTTCTCCGGCAAGCCTGAGCACATCGTTAACTATTTCTTCTTCATCGCAGAAGAAGCACGTCAGATCATGGCGCAATTGGGTATCCGTACATTCGACGAACTGATCGGTCGTGCTGATTTGCTCGACAAGTCGAGAGCGATCTCGCATTGGAAAGCGAAAGGTCTGGATTTCAGCCGCATGTTCTATCAACCACCAGTGGCAGAAGGCGTGGCGCGTTATCACACCGAAGGCCAGGATCACGCTTTGGAAAAAGCGCTGGACAACAAGTTGATCGCGCAAGCAAAAGCCGCAATCGACAATGGCGAAAAAGTCTCGTTCATTTCGACGATCAAAAACGTCAACCGTACAGTGGGCGCAATGTTGTCGGGTCAGGTCGCGAAGAAATACGGTCATGAAGGCCTACCTGACGACACGATCCACATCCAGTTGCAAGGTACCGCAGGCCAATCGGCTGGCGCTTTCCTCGCACATGGCATTACTTTGGATCTGGTCGGTGAAGGTAACGATTACGTTGGTAAGGGCTTGTCGGGCGGTCGCATCATCGTGCGTCCAAACACCGAGTTCCGCGGTCGCGCAGTAGAAAACATCATCAGCGGGAACACGCTGTTGTACGGCGCGGTTGCTGGCGAAGCATTCTTCAACGGCGTTGCAGGCGAACGTTTCGCTGTTCGTAACTCAGGCGCGGTAACGGTTGTCGAAGGTACTGGCGATCATGGTTGCGAATACATGACAGGTGGCACCGTTGTTGTATTGGGCGAAACCGGTCGTAACTTTGCTGCAGGTATGTCGGGCGGTATCGCGTATGTCTACGATCCAAAAGGTGACTTCGCTGGCAAGTGCAATATGTCCATGGTTTCACTGCACCCTGTGATGTCCGCAGCTGAGCAAGAAGACAAGGCAGAGCACAACTCCTGGCACAGCCATGTACGTGGCGCCGACGCGCAAACCGATGAAGCAATTCTCAAAGGTTTGATCGAACGTCACTTCAAGTACACCGGCAGCACACGCGCCCGCGCATTGTTGGATGAGTGGAGCAGCGCACGCAGCAAGTTCGTCAAAGTATTCCCATCGGAATACAAACGCGCGCTGGCTGAAATGCACGCGGCCAAGGCTGAGCAGGCAGTGTCCACCAAGGTCGCAGTGTAAGACTGCTGTCAACAAACGATGACATGGCCAGCTCGCACAGAGCTGGCCGCAACGAATGGTTTAGAAGGCGAGAGAAACATGGGAAAGATTACCGGCTTTATGGAATTTCAGCGCTTGCGTGAAGCGAGCGAAGAACCGGAAAAACGCACCGCGCATTACAAGGAATTCACGCTGCATTTGAGCGATTCCGAAGCAAAAATTCAAGCAACACGTTGTATGGATTGCGGCATCCCGTTTTGCAATAACGGCTGCCCGGTCAATAACATCATCCCTGACTGGAATGACCTGGTGTACAGCGGCGCTTACAAGCAAGCGCTGGACACTTTGCACTCGACAAATAATTTCCCGGAATTTACCGGTCGCATTTGCCCGGCACCATGCGAATCCGCATGCACGCTCGGTATCAACAACGATCCAGTCGGCATCAAATCAATCGAGCATTTCATCATCGACAAAGGTTGGGAAAGCGGTTGGGTTGTGCCGCAACCAGCAACAGTTAAAACCGGCAAAAAAGTTGCTGTGGTCGGCGCTGGTCCTGCAGGTATGGCAGCAGCGCAGCAATTGGCGCGCGTTGGTCACGATGTAACCGTATTCGAAAAGAACGATCGCGTTGGCGGCTTGCTGCGTTATGGCATCCCTGACTTCAAGATGGAAAAATCGCACATCGACTTGCGCGTCAAGCAGATGGAGGCCGAAGGCGTGAAATTCCGCACCAGCGTTTTAGTTGGCAAGGATTTCCCATCGAACATTATCAACTGGGCAAAAGAAACGATTTCGCCAGAACAGTTGAACAAGGATTTCGACGCAGTGATCATCAGCGGCGGCGCAGAACAACCACGCGATTTGCCAGTTCCTGGTCGCGAGTTGAAAGGCGTACATTTCGCGATGGACTTTTTGCCTTTGCAAAACAAGGTCAACGCCGGCGACAAGGTCAAGGATCAGTTGGTCGCAACTGGCAAGCACGTGATCGTGATTGGTGGCGGCGATACAGGTTCTGATTGTGTCGGTACCTCGAATCGTCATGGCGCTGCATCGATTGCACAATTCGAATTGCTGCCGCAACCACCGGAAGAAGAAAACAAACCGATGGTCTGGCCTTACTGGCCAACCAAATTGCGCACCTCGTCTTCGCATGAAGAGGGTTGTGAGCGTGATTGGGCGGTTGCGACCAAACGCCTGGAAGGTAAAAACGGCAAGGTTGAAAAACTGATTGCTGCACGCGTTGAATGGAAAGACGGCCGCATGCAGGAAGTGCCAAATTCGGAATTCGAAATGAAAGCCGATTTGGTCTTGTTGGCGATGGGCTTTGTTTCGCCAGTCGCACAGGTTCTGGAAGCATTCGGCGTCGAGAAAGATGCACGCGGCAACGCCAAGGCAACTACCGATGGCGAAAATTGCTATCGCACTTCAGTCGATAAAGTTTTTGCTGCCGGCGATATGCGCCGCGGTCAATCTCTGGTCGTTTGGGCAATTCGTGAGGGTCGTCAATGCGCACGTGAAGTCGATATTTTCTTAATGGGCGATTCGGTTCTGCCACGTTAATTAGTATCGCTTGAATAAAAGCCCGCTACTTTTTACGAAGTAGCGGGCTTTTTTACAACGCTTTACGAAAATGCAGTTATTCAAAAATCGTATGAACAAGAGTGATTTCTCGTTCTGAACTACAATTACGGCATTGCAATAGAAATACGCCGCTGTGTCTAATCTCGTTGAAATCCGTGATCTCCATTTTAGCTATGATGAACGTTCGATTCTGTCGACGCTCAACATGGATTTCCCGCGTGGAAAAGTCATTGCTGTCATGGGCGGTTCGGGCTCGGGTAAAACCACCGTTTTGCGTCTGATAGGCGGGCAGTTGCAGCCGCAGTCGGGCAAAGTAACGGTTGATGGCAACATCGTGCACGAGATGGAAACCAAGGCGCTGTATCAGATGCGCCGCAAAATGGGCATGCTGTTTCAGCACGGCGCATTGTTCACCGATATGTCGGTATTCGACAATGTCGCTTTCCCTTTGCGTGAACATACCAATCTGTCGGAAGAACTGATACACGATCTGGTCTTGATGAAATTGCACACAGTCGGTTTGCGTAACGCTGCGCAATTGAAGCCAGCTGAAATCTCTGGTGGTATGGCGCGTCGTGTTGCATTGGCACGCACGATTGCACTTGATCCGCAGTTGATCATGTATGACGAGCCGTTTGCCGGCCTCGACCCGATTTCTATGGGCATGACTGCCAATCTGATCCGTAAATTAAATGATGCACTGGGTTCGACCACGATCCTGGTGTCGCACGATGTGCATGAATCGTTTTTGATTGCCGATTACGTCTACTTCTTGTCCAGCGGCAAAGTCGTGGCGCAGGGTACGCCGGCAGAAATGATGGTTTCTACTGATCCGTATGTGAAGCAGTTTGTGAATGCTGAGCCTGATGGCCCGGTACCGTTTCACTATCCTGGTACGTCGCTTGCAGATGATCTCGGTTTGGGGGCGCGCGCATGATTGCTGCGTTTCTGACGTCGATAGGGCGAGGTGTACGTGAATTCGTTACGAATCTCGGTTTTGCTACACGTATTTTTTTCAGTGTGATTGCTGCATCTGGTGGCCTGCTGCGTAGGCCGCGTTTAGTGGTTAGCCAGATTCACTTTATCGGCAACTATTCGCTGGTATTGATTGCGGTTGCCGGTTTGTTTGTTGGCTTTGTTCTCGGTTTGCAGGGTTATTACACACTGAATAAATACGGCTCAGAGCAAGCTCTAGGCTTGCTTGTTGCTTTATCACTGACACGTGAACTTGGCCCGGTTGTAACTGCACTCTTGTTTGCCGGCCGTGCTGGGACTTCGTTGACCGCGGAAATCGGTTTGATGAAAGCCGGCGAGCAGTTATCAGCAATGGAAATGATGGCGGTCAATCCGATACAACGTGTGTTGGCGCCGCGTTTCTGGGCAGGCGTGATTGCTATGCCGGTACTGGCGGCAATTTTCAGTGCTGTCGGCATCATCGGTGGTTACATCGTCGGCGTGAAAATGATCGGGGTCGATGAGGGTGCGTTCTGGTCACAAATGCAAGGCGGCGTTGACGTTTGGAATGATGTCGCGAACGGTGTGATTAAAAGTATTGTGTTTGGTTTTGCTGTGACCTTTGTCGCTTTGTATCAGGGCTATCAAGCGCAGCCGACGCCGGAAGGTGTTGCAAGAGCGACAACCCGCACCGTGGTCATCGCGTCTTTATCCGTGCTGGGACTGGACTTTTTGTTAACGGCCTTGATGTTCAGTTAAGCGCACGAGTACGAAGCGCTTATTGTGCTTTTCGATTAAAATGTGCGCCCCCTCGATACTTTGATTGTGGCGCAGGGTAAGGCGATTTATATTGAGTTTTATGTCGATAAAAAGCGCTTTCTCCCATATTTGAGGTATCTGTTTATGCAAAGAAAATCATTAGACTTATGGGTTGGCCTCTTTGTGCTGCTGGGTGCAGCCGCCTTGTTCTTTCTGGCGATGAAGGCTGGCAACATGAGTTCGCTGTCGTTCGAGAAAAACTACACGGTAGTGACTCGTTTTGACAATATTGGTGGTTTGAAACCACGTGCGCCGGTTAAAAGCGCAGGCGTTGTGGTTGGTCGAGTTGCAGATATTAAATTCGACGACAAGAGCTATCAGGCATCGGTGACGCTGGATATTGAAAGCCGTTATCAATTTCCAAAAGATACGTCAGCCAAGATTTTGACTTCGGGTTTGTTAGGTGAGCAATATATAGGGCTTGAGGCCGGTGGCGATACCGCCAATCTGGTTGCAGGTGACAGAATTACAATGACACAATCGGCGATGGTGCTGGAGAATTTGATTAGTCAATTCCTCTTCAGTAAAGCAACCGAAGGGAAAGAAGAGCCAAAATGAAAAACATGAATAAAGCCATTCTATTCGCCTCAGCAGTATTCCTGAGCGGCTGTGCAACCACTAACGGCAGCAATACGGATGATCCTCTCGAAGGTTTCAATCGCACGATGTTTGACTTCAACGACGGACTGGATCGCGTCGCCTTGAAGCCAGCTGCGACTGCCTACCAGGAAGTGTTGCCATCGTTTGTGCAAACCGGCGTGAATAACTTCTTCGGCAATATTGGCGACGTATGGACCATGGTTAATAATTTCCTGCAAGGGAAAGCAGATCAAGGTTTTTCAGACGTGATGCGCGTGACGTTTAACACGACCTTCGGTCTGGGTGGTTTGCTTGATATCGCATCAGAAGCCGGCATTCCAAAACACAAAGAAGATTTCGGTCAAACCTTGGGTAAATGGGGCGTAGCTCCAGGTCCGTACGTCGTCCTGCCTTTGTTTGGCCCATCGACAGTGCGCGACACCGCTGCATTGCCGGTCGACATCTACGGCGACTTGTGGACTTACACAACACCGGTTGATGTGCGTAATGTCGGCGCTGTGGTTCGTGTGATCGATGCGCGTGCATCGGCATTGAACGCTACCAATTTGCTGGAAGATGTTGCTCTCGATCGTTATACCTTTATCCGCGGCGCTTATTTGCAACGTCGTGAGAGTCAGGTAAATGACGGCGAAGAGTCGGTCAAGCCGAAAGCAGACAAGGCTGTTAGCCCACAAAGTGATGCAGCACCATCGCAGCCAGCATCCGATGCTGCCGTTGCTGTAGATAAAGCTTTGGAACCACAAGGTTAAGAAACTGTCGAAAGCCTTGCAAAAGAGCCAGTCGCACTCATGTAGCGTAAAGGCGCGTTGGATAGGATAGTGTTAATCCGGCGCGTATGGCATCCGCAAGTCTTGGGCTATTTAAATAGCTAGCTATAAACCGAATTGGGAAAAGATGAAATTATTGCAAAAATTCATGTTGGCGTTTGCGGCGATGGCTTTCACCGCATACGCAGCCGCGCAAGAAGCGCCTGACGTATTAGTCAAACGCATCAGTGAAGAAGTCATGGCGCTGGCCAAATCCGACAAAGATATCCAGGCAGGAAATCCTCGTCGTGTGCAGCAAGTCGTCGAAGAAAAAATTCTGCCGCATGTCGATTTTCAACGTATGACTTCGTTGGCTGCGGGCCGTCACTGGCGCGAAGCGACGCCTGATCAACAAAAGCAATTGACGACTGAATTCCGCAGCTTGCTGGTGTACACATATTCCGGCGCGATTTCGCAAATCCGCGATCAAAAACTGGAATATCGTCCATTGCGTGCCGATCCTGCGGACACAGACGTGATCGTAAATACGCAAGTGTTGCAACCACGTGGCGAGCCAATTCAACTCAGCTATCGTCTTGCGAAGTCGGCTAATGGCTGGAAAATCTACGATATCAATGTACTCGGCGCATGGTTGGTTGAGACATATAAAGGTAGTTTTGCTGCGGAAATCAGCAAAGGCGGCATCGATGGTTTGATTAAAGCCCTGTCCGACAGAAACAAGAAACTTGCCGGCAGCATTGCTAAAACCGGTAAAACCCCTGCTCCTGCGCAGTAATTAATCATGTTCCAACCCGGCGCATCGCTCACCTTCGACAATGCCAAAACGGCATTGGATGCGGGCTTGCAGGCGATCGCCGGTGGTCAGACCGACATTGATTTTTCCAATTTGGTCACGGTTGATTCGGCTGCCGTAGCGACGATATTGGCTTGGCAACGCGTGGCTTCAGCCAAGGCTGTTTCTTTATCTTTTCGCAATATCCCTGCAAATTTGCTCAGCCTGATTTCCCTGTATGACGTGACTGCCTTGATAGCGCCGAATATTGCTCGCGCCGATCTGCCGCATCATTGACCTTTTTTTCGCGGTCAATTCTCTGAAGACTCCTTCGCCACTCGCTGTATAAGTGCCCTAAAACGGCGGCGTGTAGCGAAAATCCAATATAATCAAGGGTTTCGCCGTTCGGTCAGCGTGTTTGCGCAACGAACAGCGGTATCAGCGTTTCATTTTCCGTAAAGTGCGATTAGCCACCATGGCTGCAATTCAAATAAACAATGTCGAAAAAAGCTATCGCGCGCTGAAAGCGGTGAATGGCATTTCACTTTCTATCGAAGAAGGTGAATTTTTCGGCTTGCTCGGCCCTAACGGCGCGGGCAAAACCACCTTGATCTCCATCATTGCCGGCTTGAATCGCGCAGATTCCGGCACGGTAGAAGTGCACGGTCACGATGTCGTGACCGACTATCGCCAAGCGCGCAAGTTGCTCGGAGTCGTACCGCAAGAATTGGTATTCGATCCTTTCTTCACGGTTCGTGAAACCCTGCGCATGCAGTCCGGTTATTACGGCTTGAAGAATAACGATCCGTGGATAGACGAGGTCATGCATCACCTTGATCTGACCAACAAGGCCGATGCGAATATGCGCGCTTTGTCTGGTGGCATGAAGCGTCGCGTGTTGGTCGCGCAAGCGCTGGTGCACAAGCCACCTGTGATCGTGCTGGATGAGCCGACGGCTGGTGTCGATGTCGAGTTGCGCCAGACCTTGTGGAAGTTCATTTCGCGTCTGAATCGCGAAGGGCACACCGTTGTACTGACCACGCATTATCTGGAAGAAGCACAAGCCTTGTGCAATCGCGTTGCGATGTTGAAAGCCGGCCAAGTGGTCGCGCTTGATTCAACCTCTGCGCTGATCAAACGCATCTCCGGCTCGCAACTTGTGGTGCAACTCGCATCAGGATCTTTGCCGGATGAGCTGAAGGATTTGGTTTCGCATCCTGAAGAACTGGTGCTGGGCAATAAATATACTTTGCGCGTTAGCGAATACAAAGACGTCGAGCCGATACTCGCCAAGCTGCGTTTGTCCGGTGCCGTCATAGAAGATATGCAATTGCAGCAAGCCGATCTGGAAGATGTATTTATTCAGATCATGGAAGGTGAAAAATGACCGGCTTCCAAACGCTGTTCTATAAAGAGATGCTGCGCTTCTGGAAAGTGGCGACGCAAACTGTTGCCGCACCGATTTTGACTGCTGTGTTGTACCTGCTGATTTTTGGTCACGTGCTGGAAGATCATGTGCAGGTTTATCCCGGCGTGAAATACACAGCCTTTTTGGTGCCTGGCTTGGTGATGATGAGCGTGTTGCAAAACGCGTTTGCCAATTCGTCATCATCGCTGATTCAATCCAAGATCACCGGCAATCTGGTGTTCGTGTTGCTGACGCCTTTGTCGCACTGGGAATTGTTCGGTGCTTACGTATTGGCTGCGGTGGTACGCGGTGTGGTGGTCGGCAGCGGTGTGTTCCTCGTCACTGCATGGTTTGCGGATATGTCGTTCGCGGCGCCGTGGTGGATTTTGATCTTCGGTATTCTCGGCGCGAGCATGCTGGGTACCATGGGTTTGATCGCTGGCATTTGGGCAGAAAAATTTGATCAGCTGGCAGCGTTCCAGAACTTCTTGATCATGCCGGCGACTTTCTTGTCTGGCGTTTTTTATTCGGTACATTCCTTGCCGCCGTTTTGGCAAACCGTGTCGCACCTCAATCCATTCTTTTACATGATCGATGGCTTCCGTTATGGCTTCTTCGGTCAATCAGACGTTGATCCTTTAATCAGCTGTCTGGCTGTTGCGTTCTTTCTGTTGCTGCTTTCAGGTTTGGCAGTTCAGTTGCTGAAAAATGGTTACAAGCTGCGTCATTGATCGTTCGCGTGACGCTTTTATTTATTCACTTATCATTCAATATTAAAAGGCAAAATCATGTTGCCCACACCAGAATTAGTTAAAAGTTATATCGCTGCAGGCATGGATTGCACGCACGTAGAAGTAAGTGGCGACGGCGCGCATTTCGAAGCGGTAATCGTATCGAATGCATTTGCCGGCAAGCGTTTGATCCAGCGTCATCAATTGGTCTACGCCGCGCTCGGCGATCGCATGCGTGAAGAAATCCACGCCTTGTCGATGAAGACAATGACGCCGGAAGAATTCCAAAAGTAATACGCTTGCAGAGTTTGCATGCATTACTTAAACCAACTCATTAATGGACAAGCTTTAAATGGATAAGCTTTTAATTCAAGGCGGTCATCGTCTTTCCGGCGACATCGACATCTCCGGTGCGAAGAACGCTGCTTTGCCTATTTTGTGCGCAGGCCTGTTGACTGCTGACTCTGTTCAGCTCAGCAATGTACCTTTGCTGCAAGACGTGGCGACGATGTTGAAGTTGCTGCGCCAAATGGGTTTGCAGATCGAGCAAGATGGCGAGAACGTCACCTTGAATGGCAGCGGCATCGACAAGCTGGAAGCACCGTACGAAATGGTGAAAACCATGCGCGCATCTATCTTGGTGCTCGGTCCATTGCTGACACGTTTCGGCGAAGCTAAAGTATCTTTGCCTGGCGGTTGCGCGATTGGTTCGCGTCCTGTCGATCAGCACATCAAAGGTTTGCAGGCGATGGGCGCAGAGATCACGATCGAAGCTGGCTACATTCATGCAAAAGCAAAGCGTCTGAAAGGCGCACGTATCGTCACCGACATGATTACCGTCACTGGTACTGAGAATCTGTTGATGGCGGCTGTGCTGGCAGATGGCGAAACGATTTTGGAAAACGCTGCACGCGAACCAGAAGTCACTGATCTTGCGAATCTGCTGGTGGCGATGGGCGCACAAATTGCCGGCATCGGTACCGATCGCTTAGTGATTCAAGGTGTAGAACGTTTGCACGGCGCATCGCATGCAGTGATTCCTGATCGGATCGAAACCGCGACTTTCCTGTGTGCGGTGGCCGCGGTTGGTGGCGACGTTACCTTGCGCAAGGCGCGCACCGATACGCTGGATGTGGCATTCGACAAGTTGCGTGAAGCGGGTGCAATTTTGACTTCGGCGGATGATTGGATACGCGTGCAAATGTCGTCGCGTCCTAAAGCAGTGAGTTTCCGTACCACCGAATACCCGGGTTTTCCGACCGACATGCAGGCGCAATTCATGGCGATGAACTGTATCGCCGAAGGTAGCAGCCGCGTGATCGAAACGATTTTCGAAAATCGCTTCATGCATGTGCAGGAAATGAATCGTCTGGGCGCATCGATTACGATTGAAGGCCATACAGCGATTGTGAATGGCGTCGAAAAATTGGTGGGTGCGCCTGTGATGGCGACTGATTTGCGTGCCTCCGCTTCGCTGGTGATTGCTGCATTGGCAGCCGAAGGCGAAACCTTGATCGACAGGATTTATCATCTGGATCGCGGTTACGATCGCATGGAAGTCAAACTGTCCGCAGTCGGTGCACATATTCAGCGAGTGAAATAATGACGCAATCAGATTTAAAAGTGGATGCACAAAATAATCCGCAGCAACTGACGCTGGCTTTGTCGAAGGGCCGCATCTTTGAAGAAACCTTGCCGCTGCTGGAAGCTGCCGGCATCAAGGTCACCGAAGATCCAGAAACTTCGCGCAAATTGATTTTGCAAACCAACGACGCAAATGTGCGCGTGATTATCGTGCGGGCATCCGACGTGCCGACTTACGTGCAATACGGTGCTGCCGACTTCGGCGTGGCAGGCAAGGATGTCTTGCTTGAGCACGGCGGCGAAGGTTTGTATCAGCCCATCGATTTGAATATCGCAAAATGCCGTATGTCAGTCGCGGTGGAAGACGGCTTTGATTACGCCAGTGCAGTGCGTCAAGGCGCACGTTTGCGCGTCGTGACTAAATATGTACAGACTGCGCGGGAACATTTCGCCGCTAAAGGTGTGCACGTTGATTTGATTAAACTGTACGGCTCGATGGAGCTCGGCCCGCTGGTTGGTCTTGCTGACGCGATCGTCGATCTGGTCAGCACTGGCAGCACCTTGCGCGCGAATCATCTGGTTGAAGTCGAGCACATCATGGAAATTTCATCGCGCCTGGTCGTGAATCAGGCCGCATTGAAATTGAAGCGTGAACGTTTGCAGCCCATACTTGAAGCATTTGAAAAGGCGTCGAAACGCCAGTCTTGAAATAATGAACCAGCAACTTCATTTCTACATGACTAGATAGAGAACAATGATGTCCATACAAATCCGAAAATTTGATTCCACTCATCCTAACTTCAAGGCGCAACTCGCCGATGTGTTGGCATTCGAGGCGAGCGAAGACGAAGCGATAGATCGCGGCGTCATGCTGATTCTGGATCATGTAAAGCGCGAAGGTGATGCAGCGGTATTGCGATATACACAGCAGTTCGATCATGTAGCCGCTGCGGATATGAGCGCGCTGGAAATTTCACAAGACGAATTGCAAGCTGCGCTGAATAACCTGTCGCCAGTCCGTCGCGCTGCGTTACAAACCGCAGCAGATCGCGTGCGTGCGTATCACGAACGTCAAAAGGCTGAAATCGGTTCTAACGGTTTTAGTTATACCGAGGCGGACGGCACAGTATTGGGACAAAAAGTTACGCCGCTGGATCGCGTCGGCATTTACGTTCCTGGTGGTAAAGCTGCGTATCCATCATCGGTATTGATGAATGCGATTCCCGCCAAAGTGGCAGGCGTGCAAGAAGTCATCATGGTAGTGCCGACGCCGAATGGGGTGAAGAATGAATTGGTGTTGGCCGCCGCTGCGATGTCGGGCGTTGATCGCGTGTTCACGATTGGTGGCGCGCAGGCCGTAGGCGCACTCGCGTACGGCACCGCAACGATTCCGCAAGTCGATAAAATCGTCGGTCCTGGCAACGCATATGTGGCAGCCGCTAAACGTCGCGTGTTTGGCACAGTCGGTATCGACATGATTGCAGGTCCATCGGAAATTTTGGTGATCTGCGATGGCACCACGGATCCTGATTGGATCGCGATGGATCTTTTTTCGCAAGCCGAGCACGATGAATTGGCGCAATCGATTTTGATTTGCCCTGATGCTGCTTACATCGAGGCCGTTGCAGATAGTATCAATCGCCAATTGGCCGGGATGCCGCGCAAGGATGTGATCGCGACTTCGCTGACCAATCGCGGTGCGATGATCAAAGTACGCGATATGGATGAAGCGTGCGAGATCGCGAATTCGATTGCTGCTGAACATCTGGAAATTTCTACAGAAAATCCACAACATTGGGCAGACAAGATTCGTCACGCAGGCGCGATGTTCCTTGGTCGTTTTTCGTCCGAATCTTTAGGCGATTATTGCGCGGGTCCAAATCACGTGTTGCCTACTTCGCGCACTGCGCGTTTCTCATCCCCTCTCGGCGTTTATGATTTTCAAAAGCGTTCCAGTATGTTGCAAGTAAGTGAAGGCGGGGCACAGACTTTAGGCAAAGTCGCAGCAGAACTTGCCTACGGTGAAGGTTTGCAGGCACACGCTCGTTCAGCTG
Source organism: Herminiimonas sp. (assembly GCF_030655415.1). The sequence continues at coordinate 91,202 of NZ_JAURVN010000015.1, forward strand.
AATATCGGCTGAAAAAATGACGTGCTTCCAGGCCCCGCAATGACGGAATGGCGCGATCGCATTTTTTGCGAAGATGCGCTGGCAGGCCTGGCGCGTATTCCCGATGGCGCTATCGATTTGATCATCGCGGATCCGCCTTACGGTTTGGGCAAGGATTACGGTAACGATTCAGATAAGCTCGATGCCGATGCTTATCTGTTATGGATGGAGCAATGGGTCGATGCAGCATTGCCCAAGCTTAAGCCCAACGGCAGCCTGTATATTTTCCTGACGTGGCGCTATTCGCCGGAAGTATTTGTCATGCTGAAGAAGCGCATGACGATGGTCAATGAAATTATCTGGGACAGACGCGTGCCATCGATGGGCGGCAGTACACGCCGATTTTCATCGGTGCACGACACAGTCGGATTCTTTGCCAAAGCCAAGGATTATTACTTCGACCTCGACGCGATACGCATTCCCTACGACGCGGTAACCAAGAAAGCCCGTTCGCGTTCGATTTTCGTTGGCGCAAAATGGCTGGAACTGGGTTACAACCCGAAAGATGTGTGGAGCGTTTCGCGTCTGCATAAAGAGCATAAAGAACGCGCCGATCATCCAACCCAAAAGCCGCTGGAAATTATCGAGCGCATGTTGAAAGCATCGTGTCCGCCAGACGGCGTGGTACTGGATCCTTTCATGGGCAGCGGAACCACGGCGGTGGCGGCCAAACGCTGCGGCCGCCATTTTGTTGGTTTCGAACTGAATACCGAATATTGCGATTTGATAGCAAAACGGCTGGCAGCGCTTGATGTAAAAGATGACGAAGCGGTGGTCATCCTCGACGATCAAGGAAAATCTGTCCCAGAAGAGATCTGACAAGCTTCTTATCGGATTCATTAGTTGCTCTGAAGAAGAGCCACGAGTCGTTTAACGCTGTTTTTGCATCCGCATTACCACTCGCAAATGTAAAAAATGCGGAGATAGGCAGATTCAGTCGCTGGAACGCAAAGTGCTTGCTGAAAATATGGGTAAAATGCATGTATTGTCAGAAAACGCTTTCGGTTTGGCCTAGCAACATCAGGAAATATCTACACCTCGACGGTTTTAAAACCTCATTCTCATCGTAACGGTCAATCGAATATGTCTACGCCACGCACCGCAGAAATCACCCGTAATACCAACGAAACGCAAATCCGCGTTGCGATCAATCTCGACGGTACAGGTAAACAAAATCTGAACACCGGCGTGCCTTTCCTCGATCACATGCTGGATCAAATTGCACGTCACGGTCTGATCGATCTGGATATTGAAGCCAAAGGCGATTTGCATATCGATGCGCATCACACGGTGGAAGACGTCGGCATCACGCTCGGCCAGGCTTTTGCCAAAGCGCTAGGCGATAAAAAAGGCATCCGTCGCTACGGCCATGCCTATGTACCGCTGGATGAAGCGCTGTCACGCGTCGTTATCGATTTCTCCGGTCGTCCAGGCTTGGAATTCAACGTGCCATTTACGCGCTCGATGATCGGTGCATTCGACGTCGATCTGACCAGCGAATTCTTTCATGGCTTCGTAAACCACGCGTTGGCGACCGTGCACATTGATAATCTGCGCGGCGTAAACGCGCATCATCAGTGTGAAACCGTATTCAAGGCATTCGGCCGCGCATTGCGCATGGCTGCAGAGCTGGATCCGCGTTCCGCTGGCACGATTCCATCGACCAAAGGCAGCCTGTAAGCTGTTGTTTGCGAACAAGAATGTTTCAATTCACTGAAATCTGAATCATCGGTATGAACAAAATAGTTGTAGTGGATTACGGAATGGGCAATTTGCGTTCAGTGGCGCAGGCCCTGCGCCAAGTCGCGCCGGAAGCAGATGTACGTATTTCTGGCGAGGTTGCCGATATCCGTTCTGCTGACCGCATTGTGTTGCCAGGGCAAGGCGCAATCCCGGATTGCATGCGTTCGCTGCAGGAATCCGGTTTGAAAGAGGCGGTGCTGGAAGCGGCTGCCAATAAACCATTATTCGGCGTCTGCGTAGGCGAACAATTGATGTTCGACTGGAGCGAAGAAGGCGATACGCCAGGCTTGGGTCTATTCCCCGGCAAGGTCATCAAGTTCCGTTTCGAAGATCGCCTGCAGGAAGACGGCTCGCGCTTCAAAGTCCCGCAAATGGGTTGGAACCGCGTGCATCAATCCTTGTCCCATCCTTTGTGGAACGGGATTGCCGATGACAGCTATTTTTATTTCGTGCATAGTTATTACGCAGTCCCTACAGATCGTGCGCACATCGTTGGTGAAACGCCATATGGCGCACCGTTTTGTAGTGCGATTGCTCGCGACAATATTTTTGCAACGCAATTCCATCCGGAAAAAAGCGCAAGCGCCGGTTTGCAACTGTATAAAAACTTTGTTCACTGGAAGCCTTAAGCACTCATCGGCAAGCTTCATTTCTCTAACTAACTTTTTAAACTCAACGCATCCATGCTGCTCATACCTGCCATCGATCTCAAAGACGGTCACTGCGTTCGCCTGAAACAAGGCGATATGGAACAAGCTACCGTATTCTCCGAAGACCCAGCCGATATGGCGCGCCACTGGCTGGAGCAAGGTGCACGTCGCCTGCATCTGGTTGATTTGAACGGCGCGTTCGCCGGCAAGCCTAAGAATGAGCCCGCAGTCAAAGCCATTCTGCAAGCAGTCCGCGAATACGCAGAGAAAAACGGGATTGAAGAAATCCCGGTTCAGCTCGGCGGTGGGATCCGTGATTTGGATACGATAGAACGTTACCTCGACGATGGTTTGAGCTACATCATCATCGGCACCGCTGCGGTCAAGAATCCTGGCTTTTTGCACGATGCATGCAGCGCTTTCCCGGGCCAGATCATTGTCGGCCTCGATGCCAAGGACGGCAAAGTCGCAACTGACGGCTGGAGCAAATTGTCCGGTCACGAAGTGATCGACCTGGCGAAAAAATTTGAAGATTACGGTTGCGAATCGATCATCTACACCGACATCGGCCGCGACGGCATGATGGGCGGCGTAAACATCGAAGCGACGGTCAAGCTGGCGCAAAGCATGACAATTCCGGTGATCGCATCCGGCGGCGTGCACAATATCAAGGACGTTGAATCCTTGTGTGCAGTGCAGGACGAAGGCATTGAAGGCGTGATCTGTGGCCGTTCGATTTACGAAGGCACATTGGATCTGCGCTCAGCGCAGGACAGGGCAGACGAATTGAGCGGTTTCGAACCGGAAGCAGACGAATGACATTGGCAAAACGCATCATCCCTTGTCTGGATGTGACTGCTGGTCGCGTCGTCAAGGGTGTCAATTTTCTGGAATTGCGCGACGCCGGTGATCCGGTAGAAATCGCCAAACGTTACGATGATCAGGGCGCGGACGAAATTACTTTTCTCGACATCACCGCGACCTCGGATGGCCGCGACCTGATACTCGACATTATCGAAGCTGTCGCATCGAAGGTATTTATTCCATTGACGGTTGGTGGTGGCGTGCGCGCCGTCGACGATGTGCGGCGTTTGTTGAATGCCGGCGCAGACAAAGTTGGTATTAACAGTTCAGCGATCAGCAATCCACAACTGGTATTCGACGCGTCGCAAAAGTATGGTTCGCAATGCATAGTCGTCGCCATCGATGCGAAGAAAGCATCGGATGGCCGTTGGGAAGTTTTTACACATGGCGGCCGCAAGGCAACCGGTCTGGATGCGATCGAATGGGCCAAGAAAATGGAAAGCCTGGGCGCGGGTGAAATCCTGCTGACCAGCATGGACAGAGACGGCACCAAGATTGGTTTTGATCTTGACTTGACGCGTTCGGTATCGGATGCGATCAGTATTCCGGTGATCGCATCGGGCGGCGTCGGTGGTCTGCAGGATTTGGCAGACGGTGTAAAAATAGGTCGTGCCGATGCTGTATTGGCAGCGAGTATTTTTCATTACGGTCAGCACACAGTGCAGGAAGCCAAGCGCTTCATGGCCGAACAAGGTATTGCGATGAGGTTGGTATGAGCGGCAGCGCAAAATGGTTGAATAAAGTGAAGTGGGATGAGCACGGCCTAGTGCCGGTCATCGCACAAGAAGTTGGTACTAACGATGTATTGATGTTTGCGTGGATGAATCGCGAAGCATTGGAAAAAACCATCACCTCCGGCGAAGCAATTTACTGGAGCCGCTCGCGCAAGAAGTTGTGGCACAAGGGTGAGGAATCCGGTCACACACAAAAAGTGCATGAAGTGCGCCTCGATTGCGACGAAGATGTGGTCTTGCTAAAAGTGGAGCAGGTCGGTGAGATTGCTTGCCACACCGGACGTCACTCGTGCTTCTTCCAGAAATTTGAAGGCGATGTAAAAGAGGGCGAATGGCAAACGGTAGAGCCGGTGCTGAAAGACCCGAAGACGTTTTACAAATAAAATTTAAAAATAAGTTTAAAAATAAAACAAGGCAAACTCGTCATGAGTGAAACACTGAAACGTTTGTCCGATGTACTAGAGTCGCGCAAACCAGCGAATGGTGGTGACCCGGAAAAATCGTATGTGGCCAAACTGTTCGTCAAAGGCGACGACGCGATTTTAAAAAAAATCGGCGAAGAAGCGACAGAGTTGGTCATGGCAGCAAAAGATGCGCGTGTTGATGGCGATAAATCGCATGTGCTGTATGAATGTGCCGACCTCTGGTTTCACACCGCAGTGTTGCTCGCGCAATTTGATCTGAAGCCACAAGATGTACTCAACGAACTGGCGCGCCGCGAAGGCATTTCCGGTATAGCCGAAAAGGCCAGTCGCAAAGCCGACTGACATGCGTTGCATTTACTTGCGCCTGATTTGATCATAGCCCCCACGGAGATTCATTTGGATAATTGTATTTTTTGTAAAATTGCCGCCAAACAAATTCCTGCGCAAATTATTTACGAAGACGACGATGTGCTCGCATTCAACGACATCAATCCGGCTGCGCCTATTCACTTCCTGATCATTCCAAAAAAACATCTGGCAACTTTGGCAGATTGCAATGAAAGCGATGCCGCTTTGTTGGGTAAAATATCCTTGCTTGCTCCCAAGTTGGCAAAAGAGCTTGGTTGCGGTTACAGCGTGGATGCGAACGGTGCGCCGCAAGGTGGTTTTAAAACACTATTCAATACCGGGCCTGATGGTGGGCAAGAGGTGTACCATCTGCATATGCATGTGATAGGCGGTCCGCGTCCGTGGCAGCGCTCACTGGCTTAACGAACGATTCTGAATTCCGGACGACAGCGTCCTTTGAGGAGAAAATAATGGGTTCATTTAGTATCTGGCACTGGTTGATCGTACTGGTTATTGTTGCACTGGTTTTCGGCACCAAAAAAATCGGCAGCATGGGTACCGACGTCGGCAAAGCAGTCAAAGGATTCAAGGATGGCATGAAAGGTGAAGATGAAAAACCTACTGCCCAGAACGCTGCGCCTACACAAGTTGTAGACAAAGGTACTGTTGATGTTGAAGTGAAAGAGAAGTCGAACAGCTGATGTCTTGTGCGTTGCGTAACGGCTATCGCCATGACGCTGCTCACAAATCATTTAGCCTATCGTCCATCCTATGATCGATATTGCCTTCTCCAAACTTGCGATCATTGGTGTTGCGGCACTGGTGTTCATCGGGCCGGAAAAATTGCCTAAAGTAGCGCGCATGGCCGGCACTTTGTTTGGTCGTGCGCAACGCTATATCAATGACGTCAAATCCGAAGTAAGTCGCGAGATGGAGCTGGATGAGCTGCGCAAGATGCACAAGGATGTGCAGGATGCGGCCAGCGATGTTGAGCGCAGTATTACGAAAAATATATCCGCAGCAGACAGTGGTTTGCATTCTGCGTGGGAAGGTTCGGATACCGACATCAATCCTTTGATGGAGCCGCCGACCTACGATCAGTCATCAGACAAATCGAAAAATTTTCGCAAGAAAAAACTGGCTGCGACTTCTGCAGTGCCTTCCTGGTACAAACGTCAAAGCGGACAAAAATCGCGCGTCATTTCTGGTGCGGCACGCATGGCAAAATTTCGTCCGGCGAGTGCGCGCAAGTCCACGCCTTTTTTCAATTGATGCACCGATAAAAATAAACGGTCGCAGCAAATATGTTTGCGCAGCCGTTTAATTTGAATAATTAATTATTCTCTCCGGTGCTTGCAACGCTGCAGCACACTGAATGAAGATAAAGACATGCTAGGTAACGAAGATTCATTCATTTCACATTTAGTCGAGTTGCGCAGTCGCTTGATGAAGGCGTCTATCGTCGTGATTGTGATTTTTCTTTGCCTGATGCCTTGGGCCGGCGACATTTACGACTTCCTCGCGCGTCCGATGATGTTGGCATTGCCCGAAGGTAGCAAGATGATCGCGACCGGCGTGATCACACCATTCCTGATCCCGGTCAAGGTCACGATGCTGGTGGCCTTTATTATCTCGTTGCCGTGGGTGCTGTATCAGCTATGGGCTTTCGTTGCGCCAGGTTTGTATACGCACGAAAAGAAGTTGATCGCCCCGCTGGTGATATCGTCGTCAGCCTTGTTCATGATCGGCGTTGCCTTCTGTTATTTCTTTGTGTTCGGCGTCATTTTTCATTTCATCAATAACTTTGCACCTAAGTCGATTTCTGTCGCGCCGGATATCGATAGCTACTTCGGCTTTGTGATGACGATGTTCATCGCCTTCGGCCTGACGTTTGAAGTGCCGGTGATTGTGATCGTGCTGGTGCGCATGGGACTGGTCTCTGTGGAGAAACTCAAACAGATACGTCCTTACGTGATTGTCGGTGCATTTGTGATCGCAGCGGTGGTGACGCCGCCGGACGTGATGAGCCAGTTATTGCTGGCCGTTCCTTTGTGTATTTTGTACGAAGTAGGTTTGCTGTTGGCGCCGCTGTTCGTGAAGATCACGCAGGCGCCTAAAGAATCCGAATCGACCTGAATCACTAAGCCTGGCGCAGCCAGGTAATCAGCGGATAGGCATCCTTGAATTCGGATGCCAAGGTCTTTTCCAGGTCCGTCACTTTCTTGATGTCGACTTCTTTCCATACGATGAAGCTTTTCAACTTGATGTATTCAAGATGCGGCACATCGGCGTCAAAACCTTTTGGTGGGCGCGTCAATTTCCCTTCCTGCTGCAAATCGCCGTAAGTCTCTTTCAACTTCTTGTTTTTCAATAGCTTTGAAAATCCCGTTGCATCGGCGATGACGTATTCACGTATCGCGCGCAAGCGCTCAGCTGGCGGCATCCATTCGCCACCTGCAATCAGCAATGTTCCAGTTTGATCAATGTGGAAGTAATAAGTCGGGCCGCCGCCTTGACTGGGCTTCTTCAAGCCGCTGGCATTGATCGCTGCAGAGAAGTGCGTCTTGTACGGAATCTTCTCTTTCGAAAAACGCATATCGCGATTGATGCGGAACAAGGCTTTCTTTGGATTGCAGCCTGCAACTGCTGGATCAAACTTGCTAATGTCCGCGATCAAGCCAGTTACCAACTCCAAAAATTCAGCGCGCAAAATATCGTAGCGTGGTTTGTTCATGACAAACCATGCGCGATTATTGTTTTCCGATAACTCGGCCAGGAATTGTGTGAGGTCGCGAATATGCATAAAGGTGTGTCTGATTAAGTGCGTCTATCTTTTTGGATATTATTCAGCGGTGCGTGGCGGCGCTTTCGGACGCATACCAATTGTGATGTTTAGCGTAGTTTCCTGATTCCTGCGCAACACGACCATTTTGGCTTTTTTGCCTGGCGAAAGTTGCGCGATTTGGTTCAGCATATCCGCCATATCCGTTACCGCTTTGTCTTCCACGGAAACCAGAATATCTCCCGGCTGCATCCCCGCTTTATCTGCTGGGCCGCCTTTCAATACGCCGGCAATAATGGCGCCATTGGTTTTCTTCAGGCCAAAGCTTTCTGCCAGTTCAGGTGTGATGTCTTGCGGCTCGACGCCGATATACCCGCGGACTACCTGACCGTTCTTGATGATTGCATCCATCACCGATTTGACGGTGGTGACTGGGATCGCGAAGCCTATGCCTAGCGAGCCTCCACTACGTGAATAGATTGCGGTGTTGATGCCGAGCAGATTGCCGTTGGCATCGATCAATGCACCGCCAGAGTTGCCCGGATTGATCGCCGCGTCGGTTTGAATGAAGTTTTCAAACGCATCCAGAATGCCCAGATGATTGCGGCCCAGGGCAGAAATAATACCCATCGTGACCGTTTGGCCCACGCCGAATGGATTGCCGATTGCCAGTACTGCATCGCCGACGCGCGCATCTTCTACATGACCAAGCGTGATGGCAGGTAGATTATCCAGATCGATTTTGACGACGGCCAGATCAGTTTCTGGATCGGCGCCAACCACTTTGGCAATTGCTTTGCGGCCGTCAGCCAGCGCAACTTCGATTTCATCCGCCGCTTCAACCACGTGATTGTTGGTGAGGATGTAACCTTGTGCACTGACGATCACGCCTGAGCCGAGGCTGACTTGTTTTTCTTGTTGATCATCAAAACGATCACCGAAAAACTTCCGGAAAAACGGATCGTCCATGAATGGATTTTGCGAAGGCGCGGCAGTTTTGCTGGTGAAAATGTTAACTACCGACGGCATCGCTATTTTGGCAGCATCGCGAAATGAGCCTTGCGTTGCTGCGGCATTTGGCGGCGCCTCCAGCATCGGCACCGATGTCGCGCTGCGGATTTTTTGCCCGCCGCCTAATACGCCACCTGCCCACTCGGGCTTCAAGGTCGTTACAATAAACAAAATTGCTAAACCGACAGTTACGGTTTGCGCAAACAACAGCCAGAGACGTCGCATAAAGGTAGGGAAAATGAGTCAGAAAATGATAGATAGAGATGATCTTGCCAAATATCTGGCGAGAACGCTTGATATTACTCGTTTTCGAGATTTTTGCCCAAACGGCTTGCAGGTTGAAGGTCGTAAAGAAATTAAAAAACTGGTGAGTGGCGTGACTGCGAGTCAGGCTTTGCTTGAGGCAGCGATTGAAAACGGTGCCGATGCAATTCTGGTGCATCACGGTTATTTCTGGCGCGGCGAAGATGCCCGCGTGATCGGACAAAAACACAAGCGTTTGAAATTGTTGCTGGCAAATGACGTCAATTTATTCGCCTATCATTTGCCGCTCGATATGCATGCAGAGTTTGGCAACAATGCACAGCTCGCGCGACGCCTGGGCTTGCAAGCTGAATCCCGTTTTGGTGAAGATGATCTGGGCTGGTTGGGCGCAATGAACGATGCCTCGATTACATCGGTAGCGGATTTGGCGCAGCAAGTCGAACGCCAATTAGGCCGCAGGCCGCTGGTGATTGGCGATCCCGCACAAAAGCTAGGCAAGATTGCCTGGTGCACGGGCGCTGCGCAAAGTTTGTTGGGCGATGCGATTGCCGCTGGTGCCAACGTATATTTAAGCGGTGAAATTTCCGAACCAACAGTACATTTGGCGCGTGAGAGTGGCGTCGCTTATCTTGCATGCGGGCATCACGCCACCGAGCGTTATGGCGTGCAGGCTTTGGGCGAACATCTGGCTGCACAATTCGGCATCGCCCATCACTTTATCGACATTGATAATCCAGTGTGATTTATTGACGTGTATATAGATGTGTTTATTAATTCGCGCATTGATTCGTTTCAACACGGTACGTATGACAAATCTATAAATTGCTATGGTATAACTACCAATTCGAAAATAGACAGAGCGCGCATCGTATGCGTGCCAGAGACAGGGATACCGATAATCATGTCGCAACCGATAACGGATACGCCGTCTAAGCCCATCACAGTTTTAGTTGTTGAAGACGACGCGGTAACACGGCGCGCATTGTGTTTAGGGATAGAAAAAGAACCTGCATTCAAATTGCTGGACGCACTCGATAGTGTGAAGTCAGCATTGAGCTGGTTACTGCAACAACAGCCAGATGTCTTGCTGGTTGATCTGGGTTTGCCAGACGGCTCGGGGATAGACATCATACGTTTTTGCGCCGAGCGCTATCCCGACTGCAACATCATGGTTATCACCACCTCCAGCGATCAAGACAGCGTAGTCGACAGCATAGAAGCCGGCGCATCCGGATATGTTTTAAAAGATGCGGGTCAACTTGATATCGGACGTTCTTTGCTGGAACTGCATACCGGCGGTTCGCCTATTAGTCCAACGATTGCCCGCAAGCTTTTGTCACGCATGCGCGATGATAAAAAAGTGACCGATGCGGCGTCTGAGCAAGTCGATAAGGAAACCGGTCCGCAAGTATTTTTGACCAAGCGTGAAGCGGCTATTCTTGATTTGATCGCATGTGGCGATAGTTACGGTGATGTCGCCAAACAGCTGACCTTGTCAGTCGGCACCGTGCAGACGCATATTAAAAATATTTACGACAAGCTGTCTGTGCATTCGCGCGGCGAAGCCGTGTATGAAGCCAATCGTCGTGGTTTGCTGCAGATGGATCAGCTTAAATCCAAGCGTGATGCTTGATGTAGAGGTATCAAATAAAAAGCCGCCAAATCTGGCGGCTTTTTATTTATTTTTTCAGTGAGTCGCGAATTTCGCGCAGCAACACAATATCTTCTGGTGTTGCAGCTTCCACTACAGGCTCATCTTTTTTCAATTTATTCAGAATGCGTACCATCTGAAAAATGATGAATGCCAAAATAAGGAAGTTGATCGAAATCGTGATGAAGTTACCGTATGCGAAAACAGCGCCAAGCTTCTGCGCCTCTACCAACGGCAGGCTTGGATCTTGATTATTCAATGGTAAATAATAATTGGCGAAATCGAGTCCGCCGAAAATTTTGCCGACGATAGGCATGATGATGTCCTTAACCGCCGAATCGACAATTTTGCCGAATGCTCCGCCGATAATGACCGCAACTGCCAAATCAACAACGTTTCCTTTTATTGCAAAAGCTTTAAATTCCTGCATCATGCCCATGGCAATTCTCCGTTTAACATGTTTGTAAAAGTGCAATGCGCCAGCGTATCCTAGATTTAGGGGGCTTAAACGTCAAATTAAATTTCCGCTATTTCAGGCAAATTCGATGGATAATGCGTCGCAAATAAGTAGATACAACAACAGAATTATTATAAAAGTTCAGCAAAATGGGCTTTGAGACAGCGATTCTCTTCAAAACGGACGTTGCCTTCGATATAATCAAAGGTTGCTAGAAGTTTCGTACAGATTTCGCATTTTGACGATTGGGGTTGGTATGAGTAACGAAAAGCAGGTCGATTCCGGTCGACGTGGCTTGCTCGTCGCCACGTGCGCAGCAGGCGGTGTGGCTGGGTTGGCTACAACAGGCGTTTTAGTATCTACATTTCAGCCTTCGGAACGTGCGAAAGCTGCCGGTGCACCTGTCGAAGTTGACATCAGTTCTCTGGTACCAGGCGAACTCAAGACCGTGGAATGGCGCGGTAAGCCAGTCTGGATCTTGAAACGTTCGCCCGAAATGCTGGCAGGTATCAAACAGGTTGACGGTGAAGTGGCCGATCCGAACTCGGAACGCAAGCCGGATGAATTGACACCGGAATATGCTCGCAATGAATATCGCTCCATCAAGCCAGAAATCCTGGTTGCGGTTGGTATCTGTACTCATCTCGGCTGCTCGCCTGTAACCCGCTTCCAGACCGGCGCACAGCCTTCGCTGCCAGATGATTGGCATGGCGGCTTCTTGTGCCCATGCCACGGATCGACCTTCGATCTGGCTGGTCGTGTATTCAAAAACAAACCTGCGCCCGACAATCTCGAAGTACCACGTCACATGTTTGTGGGTGATTCCAAACTGGTCATCGGTAAAGACGAGAAAGGCGAGGCGTAATCATGGCTTTCCACGAAAAACAACTTCCTGCCGACGCACCTATTGCAGAAAAAGCATTGAACTGGGTCGACGCGCGTTTCCCGCTGTCGTCTACTTATAAAGCGCATCTGTCCGAGTACTACGCGCCGAAAAACTTCAACTTCCTGTACGTATTCGGTTCGCTGGCATTGTTGGTGCTGGTGATTCAAATCGTTACCGGTATTTTCCTCGTGATGCATTACAAACCGGACGCCGCTCTGGCATTCGCTTCGGTTGAATACATCATGCGTGATGTGCCTTGGGGCTGGTTGGTGCGCTACATGCATTCGACTGGTGCTTCAGCGTTTTTCGTGGTGGTCTATATTCATATGTTGCGCGGCCTGTTGTACGGCTCGTATCGCAAGCCACGTGAATTGGTCTGGTTGTTCGGCGTCGGTATTTTCTTGTGCCTGATGGCTGAAGCGTTCTTCGGTTACTTGCTGCCTTGGGGCCAAATGTCGTATTGGGGTGCGCAGGTTATTGTTAACTTGTTCGGCGCGATTCCTTTCATCGGCCCTGATCTGTCGCTGTGGATTCGTGGTGACTATGTCGTTTCCGATGCAACCTTGAACCGCTTCTTCGCGTTCCACGTGATCGCGATTCCATTAGTGTTGATCGGCCTGGTTGTGGCGCACATCGTTGCCTTGCACGAAGTAGGTTCGAACAATCCGGATGGCGTTGAAATCAAGGAAACATTGGATGAAAAAGGCGTTCCGCGCGACGGCATTCCTTTCCATCCTTACTACTCGGTGCACGATATTTTCATCGTGACGATTTTCCTGTTCGTGTTCACCAGTGTGGTGTTCTTCGCGCCGGAAATGGGTGGTTACTTCCTCGAGTACAACAACTTCGTTCCAGCTGACCCGCTGAAAACGCCGCCGCATATTGCTCCGGTCTGGTACTTCACGCCTTTCTATTCGATTCTGCGTGCGGTTACTTCAGACTTCATGGTGTGGCTGGCTGCAGGTGTCGCCGCATACGTCGCGCTGATCATTTTGAAAACGCGTTTGGCGACCAAGTTCAAAGCTGCCGCTGCGGTAATCGGTCTGCTTGTCATCGTAGCGATGTTTGTTACCGATGCAAAATTCTGGGGCGTGGTGTTGATGGGCGTATCGGTCATGATCATGTTCGGTCTGCCATGGTTTGATGTGTCGCCGGTTAAATCGATACGCTATCGCCCAAGCTGGCACAAATACATTTATATCGTTTTCGGCATTATGTTCGTCGTCCTCGGTTATCTTGGTGTGCAAGCGCCTACACCTATCGGTACTGCGGTTTCGCAGATTGGTACCTTCATCTACTTCGGCTTCTTCCTGCTGATGCCATGGTGGAGTTCGATGGGAACGTTCAAGCCTGTGCCGGATCGCGTCGTTTTCCATCCGCACTAAGCCGCAAAGGGATAATAGAATCATGAACTTGATGAAAAAACTGATTGCGACGCTAGTACTTTTACCAGGCTTGGCATTGGCCGCGGAAGGTGGCTTCCCACTGGATAAAGCGCCAGACCACACCAAAGACCTCGCGGCTTTGCAGAACGGCGCCAAGCTCTTTGTTAACTATTGCTTGAACTGTCATTCGGCATCCTCTTTGCGCTACAACAAGTTGCAAGACTTGGGTCTGACCGAAGAACAAATCAAGACCAATTTGCTGTTCACGTCCGACAAGGTCGGCAGCATGATGACGATTGCGATGACGGCGAAAGATGCGAAGGAATGGTTTGGCGCAGCGCCACCGGATTTATCGGTGATCGCCCGTGCCAAAGCATCCAGCGCAGGTTCGGGACCGGATTGGCTCTATACCTATCTGCGTACCTACTATAAAGACGATACGCGCGCGACTGGCTGGAATAACCTGACTTACCCTAACGTGGCAATGCCGCACGTATTGTGGGAGTTGCAAGGTACACGTGCAGCCAAGTTCGTCGACGAAAAAGATCCGCATGATGCGAGCAAGGTGATCCATAAATTTGCTGGTTTTGAGCAAATTACTCCTGGCACGCTGACTGCACTTGAATACGATAAATCCGTTGCTGATCTGGTGTCATTCATGACCTGGATGGCTGAGCCTGCTCAAAATACCCGCAAACGCCTAGGCGCTTGGGTATTGATGTTCCTGGGTGTATTTATCGTAATCACCTGGCGCTTGAACGCTTCCTACTGGAAAGATATCAAGTAATTTGTTGCCCGTACTCTGCGGGCATTTGTTTTGGGGTGAGCCGCCTGCGTCTCACCCCTTTGTTTCTAAGGAACTATAAAAATGATGGTTCTCTATTCGGGCACCACTTGCCCATTTTCGCAACGCTGCCGCCTGGTCCTGTTTGAAAAAGGCATGGACTTTGAAGTACGCGATGTGGATCTGTTTAACAAACCAGAAGACATCTCGACAATGAACCCGTACGGCCAAGTGCCGATTCTGGTTGAGCGCGATTTGATTTTGTACGAATCCAATATCATCAATGAATACATCGATGAGCGTTTCCCGCATCCACAATTGATGCCGGCTGACCCATTGATGCGTGCTCGTGCTCGTTTGATGTTGTTCAATTTTGAAAAAGAATTGTTCATCCACGTCCACGTGTTGGAAAACGACAAAGGCCGCAGCGGTGAAAAAGCGCAGGAAAAAGCACGCAATGAAATCCGCGATCGCCTGACCACGCTGGCACCATTGTTCCTGAAAAACAAATACATGCTGGGCGATGAATTCTCGATGCTGGATGTCGCGATCGCTCCATTGCTGTGGCGTTTGGATCACTACGGTATCGAATTGTCGAAAACTGCTGCACCGTTGATGAAGTACGCAGAACGCATCTTCTCGCGTCCTGCTTACATCGAAGCGTTGACCCCATCTGAAAAGGTCATGCGTCGTTAAAATTTGCGCCATGCATCAAGGTCGTTGAGTGAAAGCCTGATTTCTATCTTGTACTTCATTCAACGACATTGTCTACATTTCATGGCACACTTTTTACCTGCATCGCATCGATAGGCATCATGTCTGAAACTTCTACCAAACCTTATCTGTTACGTGCCATTTACGAATGGTGCACGGACAACGGCTATACACCGTACATGGCCGCGGTAGTCGACGCGGGCACACGCGTGCCTATGGAATTCGTCAAGAACGGCGAGATCGTCCTCAACATCAGCTTCAGCGCCACGAGTGGCTTGAAGATGGACAACGATCTGGTTCGTTTCAGTGCGCGTTTTGGCGGCGTCTCTCGCGACATTTCGGTTCCTGTCGATAATGTTGTTGCCATCTATGCACGCGAAAACGGGCAGGGCATGGCGTTCGAGGCGACTGTCAAGTCAGACGATGCAGAGGGCGCGGACGAGCAAGCTGAAGATTCTTCAGCCCAGCCTATCCAGTCTTCATCAGGGCCTGCATTGACTTCGGTGCCTACCGCACCCAAGCCAAATGAAAAAAATGTGGCGGTTGAATCGGACGATGAGCCTGATCCACCAAAAAAAGGTGGAAGACCTACACTAACTCGGATTAAATAGCGTAGAATACGCGCTGCGAAAAAGTTTCGCCGACTTAGCTCATTTGGTAGAGCAGTTGATTTGTAATCATCAGGTGGCCAGTTCGAAACCGGCAGTCGGCACCAAATAAAAACCCTCTGTAACGAAAGTTGCAGAGGGTTTTTTCTTGCCTGCTCGCATCGCGTCTGCAATTTGCGACAGCCCTAATTCGGTCGCAAGCGAATAGGCTTGGCTAGACTAGGGAAGTTATTTACACTCGCTGGGTTTTGACTGTTAGCGCGGTTGCAACGGACTATCTACCCACTAAGGCAGACTTATATGCATGCAATGACCACTACTGAAATTTTCCTGATCGCGATGCTGCTGATTTTCAGTGTGCCGTACCTGATCTGGCGCATTTTCAAAACCGATTACTACGCGCCTCTCGTCGTGGTGCAAATCATTGCCGGCATTTTGCTCGGGCCCGGCATCCTCGGCGCAGTTTTCCCTGACTATTACAAATTCGTATTTACGCCACCGGTTATTCAATCGCTGAACGGCATTGCCTGGTGGGCGGTCATGTTGTTTGTCATGATTGCCGGTATCGAGCTTGATTTGAAAAAGGCTTGGGAGCATCGACGCGAAAGCTGTATTACAGCTGGCTTGGCATTAGGTAGTCCCTTGTTCTTCGGCTGCATCGCTGCTGCGGGCATGCTGATGTACAGCGGTTGGATCGGTCCCAAAGCAATGACCTGGCAATTTGTGTTGGGCGTAGGCATGGCATGCGCGGTAACAGCATTGCCGATTCTTATTTTGCTGATGGAAAAACTCAATATTTTGCGGCAGCCGATCGGCCAACGCATCTTGCGTTACGCCAGCTTGGACGACATCGCGATATGGGGCGTCCTCGCAATCATCTTGCTAGACTGGACACGCGTCGGCAGGCAGGTCGGATTTTTGCTGGCATTTGCAGTGGCTACATTCCTGTTTCGCCGGCTCATGGTCAAGCTGGAAGAAAGTGACCGCTGGTATGTAAGCTTGATCTGGTTAGCGGTCTGCAGTTTTGCGGCTGATTGGGCTGGCTTGCACTTCATGGTTGGCGCCTTCCTCGCTGGCGCAGTGATGGACGCGCACTGGTTTAATCAGGAGAAGATGGACCTGTTGCGACATCACGTGCTGCTGACCATTATGCCGGTATTCTTTCTGAGCACAGGCTTGAGAACAAACTGGGATGTCGGTGGGATCGCGGTATTTGCGGCGGCGGCAGTATTGCTGATTGCCTCCGTATTCGGCAAGCTGGCGGGCATTCATGCCGCCGGTAAAATTCTTAAGTGGGAAAAAGGTGAAGCTTCGATTATCGGATGGTTGTTGCAGACCAAAGCGCTGATCATGATCATCTTCGCTAATATTCTGCTGGATAAGCAGATCATCACCAATGAAACATTTACCGCATTGTTACTGATGGCGGTGGCTAGCACGATGCTTACGGTACCTATCGTGTATCCAAAATTGCAAAAATTGAAGTCACTGATTTTCAAGTCGAACTGAGCTGCTTACGATGCGAGCACATAGCATGTGCTCGCATTTCATCAAAATCAGAATTTCATTTGCTGTGCCTTGTTCGAGGCTACCGGCTCGTCCACATATACAGCAGGGAATATCCGCTTCAAGTTGCTGATTTTCGGCAGATCGTTATAGACGATATAAGGATGCCGCGGATTACGCTGTAAGAAGTTCTGATGATATTCCTCCGCTGGATAGAACTCTTTCAGCGGCGTGATTTGCGTAACGATGTTGCTGCGAAAAACATGCGCCTGATTCAATTGCGCGACGTACGCATCCGTTACTTTTTGCTGTGCGTCATCAGTATAAAAAACCGCAGAGCGATACTGTGTTCCGCTGTCTGGCCCTTGACGATTCAATTGCGTTGGGTCGTGCGCGACAGAGAAGAATATCTGCAATAACTCACCGTACGATACTTCCGCTGGGTCAAAAGTGATTTGCACTGCCTCGGCATGGCCGGTGCTGCCGCGACTCACCAGATTGTAATTTGCATTCGCCTTGTCACCGCCCGCATAGCCCGACACCACATTGCGCACGCCGCGCACATGTTCGAATACGCCTTCCACTCCCCAAAAACATCCACCTGCAAACACCGCCGTTTGCAAAGCGCCCTTGGCTTTGGCATTGTCGATTGCCGGGCGCGCGATTACTACCGGTGCTTCGGCCGCTTGCAGTATTGGGGATGCGAAACCCCCTAGTGTCAGCAAGGATAGAAAAGCAATTTTAGCGCTGAGTATTCTGTTGCTTGATTTCATTGAATGCTCCTGAAGATACAGCGTACAAAAACGATCTGTTATTTATCCGCGAGGCACAAAATTCAGCGACACGGAATTCATGCAATAACGCAAACCAGTAGGTTTCGGACCATCGTTAAAGACGTGGCCCAAATGTGCGTCACACAGCGAGCAAGAAATTTCATCGCGCTGCATGCCGAAGCTGCGATCAGAACTCTTGCTCACATTTAACGCAGAGATCGGCTGCCAGAAGCTAGGCCAGCCGGTGCCAGATTCAAACTTGGTTTTGGAATCGAACAAGGCGTTGGCGCAGCAAATGCACCGATACAAGCCGTCGCCATGACTCTTCGCATACTCGCCGCTGAATGCGCGTTCAGTGCCGGCTCTGCGTGCGACTTTGAACGCTTGCACAGACAACTGCTTGCTCCATTGCTCATCGGCCTTGATGACTTTTGGGATCGTCACAATTTTTTCGCTCTTGCCGGACGCTGAAAAAATCTCCACCGATACTTCACTTGGTTTGGCTGCAGATTCCTTCGCAGTGCTCGCAGCAACAACTTCGCGTGAAAAGATGCCGCTGAACAAAGCCGCGATGCCGCCTTTCAATAAAGTACGGCGCGAACTGGTTTCATCATCAGGCTTCTTAGTCCCGCTGACGCTAGGTCCATCTTTGATCATCTTGTCTCCTTGATAAAGCATGCGAAAAATTCGCGCTCGTATGGATGTATACGTTCCGCGAGCATCAACGGATTCGCTTTCACCTGTTATTTCGTCGTACAGCGAAAAAGGTTACGGATGGTCAACGATAAATAGTCGCTGGTATATGGGTGTGCCGGATTTATGGCGAATTAGCTTGACAAACGTTTCCATAAATATAATCCTGCGCATTAAGAGGTGCTTGTATACAAAAAATGGTTATATTGTATGCAGAATACTCTTTAATATAAAAAATACAATTTTGGAGACAAGATGATGAAACTTAGAATCCCCCTCTTGGTGATCGCTGGACTTTGCCTATCCGTCAGTGCATTTGCGCAGACCTGGCCCACGAGACCGGTGACGTTGATCGTGCCGTTCCCTCCGGGTGGCGGAACCGACGCCTTTGCACGCCCGTTGGCGGCGCAGCTGACCAAACAGCTCGGAAAGGCGGTCATCATCGATAATCGCGGTGGCGCAGGTGGCACTCTTGGTGCGGGCGTAGCAGCGAAGTCAGCACCTGATGGCTACACGTTTTTCGTTGGCGCAGCGCATCATGCGATTGCACCGGCGCTGTATTCAAAGCTCGCTTACGATCTCCAAAAAGATTTCATCCCGATTACCGTCATTGCCACACCGCCACAGGTGATCGTGGTCAACACGCAGCGCGTTCCGGTGCAGGATCTAAAAGGTTTGCTGGAGTACGTAAGAAAGAATCCTGGCAAGCTGAATTTCGGCTCGGCCGGTAACGGCACCTCGCATCATTTGGCGGGTGAGCTATTCAAGATCCAAACCAAGACCTTCATTACCCATATTCCATACCGCGGCGCAGGTCCGGCGCTACAGGACTTGATCGGGGGGCAGCTCGATCTCATGTTCGACGGACTCGGTTCCTCGGCCAGTCATGTAAAGAGCGGCCGCATCAAGGCACTTGCCGTCGCATCTGCCAAGCGCGCACCTGGCTTTCCCGACGTTCCGACGGCTGCGGAAGCCGGTGTGCCAGGCTATGAAGTATCCACTTGGTACGGTCTGTGGGCAATCAAGGGCACCCCACCCGAGGTGGTCGAGCGCATGACCGAAGAAGTGAAGAAAGCGCTGGCGTCCCCGGAGATCCAGCGAAACTGGACGAGTGCCGGCTCGGATATTCCGAACATGTCACAGGCGGAATTCACCGCGATGATCTCGTCCGAAATGGCGCGCTGGGCGGAGGTTGTCAAGAGCTCCGGCGTCAAGCTGGAATAGGGCAAGAGCACACTGCCGACTGAGCATGAGATGCCGGCTGTGCGCATCGTCGCCCTGGAAATAATTTATGCAGGAAAAAGCTTTAAGGGCATATTTTTATAGGTGTCGGGAGGTTGTTCATATCGGCATGAACGTTTCGGAATGGATGCTTGTGCTGATGTAATCAGCAGCTAGCCAGCTCGAAACAGACGGCCGGCTCCACACTAAAAACCCTCAGCCACGAAAGTTGCGGAGGGTTTTTTCTTGCGCGCGGCATTCTCTGTTTAGAAAAGATCTTGCTGATCGCAAGCCTTGCCATTTGATTTTGCCTGCGCCGGAATATGCAAGGGCCGGCGAAAGCGTGAAGCATCGAGCGCGTGAAAACGATGTGAATGTCCAGTGAGGCCTAACCGCTTTGCCGCTTTCTCAAAGCGTTGCCGAATCAGGTCGGCCCAAATCCCTTCGCCGCGCATGCGGGTACCAAAATTGGCATCGTAATCTTTGCCGCCACGCATTTCCCGCACGTGATTCATGACGCGTTGCGCGCGATCCGGGAAATGCGTCTGCAACCATTGCTGGAACAAGGGACTAACTTCCCACGGCAAACGTAGCACGATGTAATGCGCACTGATGGCACCTGCCTCCGCGACTGCGGCTAGTACGCGTTCCAGATCCGGTTCGGTAATAAAGGGGATCACGGGCGCGATACTGACGCTGACCGGAATGCCGGCATCTGTCAGCGTGCGTATCGTGCGCAAGCGTCGCACTGGTGCCGCGGCTCTGGGTTCCAGCGTGCGTGCGATGGCGGGATCGAGCGTTGTGATGGTGATCGCTACGGCCGCTTGTCGCTTGGCGGCCATTGCGGATAACAGGTCGATGTCGCGCTCGATCAATGATGATTTGGTGATCAAGCCCACCGGATGTTCGCACTCGTGCAATACCTCGAGCACGCGTCGGGTCAATTGGTATTCACGCTCGCAAGGTTGATAGGCATCGGTGTTGACGCCGAGCGCGATGGGCTGCGCGACATACGAAAATTTGGCTAGCTCCTGACGCAATAATTCTGGGGCGTTGATCTTCGCAAAAATTCGACTTTCAAAATCCAGGCCGGGCGAAAGTCCCAGATAACTATGCGTGGGCCGCGCAAAGCAGTAGATACAACCATGTTCGCACCCGCGATACGGATTAAGCGAAACGCTGAACGGAATATCAGGTGACGCATTGCGCGTCAGGATGCTTTTCGCTTTTTCTTCAGTGACATAAGTTTTCCAGGTAGGCGGCGCAGTGTTATTGCTTCCATCTTCGTTGAATAGGTGATCACCATTCTCATCAGATCCATTGCCGCAACTATCATTCAGCCAGCCGTCATCAAACCGTTCGCGCGCCTGCATTTCATAACGGCCTTGCAGGTTGGAAACAGCACCGCGACCTTTACGCGCTGTGGGCATCTGCACCAGCGGCTGCGTTTCATTACTGAAGTCGTCATCGGACATTTCTTCCTCATAAATACTGTGTTTATGTACAGTATATTATGCGCAGGAAGCCATGCGATCAATCAGGAAATCCCAATCGTTTGCGGATGCTTGGTAGATTTAAATTGCGGAATGAAACTGAGGAAGTTTAGAAAAAAACACGCAGATTATTGCGCGTCCGGCTTAACTTTCAAGCCTTGCCAGCGTGGCGTCAACGCATGCTGTATCTCGAATAAATCCAGTACGCGACCAACGGTGTGATCGACCATATCTGCAATCGATGCAGGGCGATGATAAAAACCGGGGAGAGGTGGAAAAATGATGCCGCCCATTTCGGTAACAGCAGTCATATTGCGTAGATGCGCCAGATTGAATGGGGTTTCACGCACCATCAAGACCAAACGGCGGCGCTCTTTTAAAACCACATCAGCCGCGCGCGTGATCAGATTGTCGGACAAGCCATGCGCGACGGCAGCCAGCGTTTTCATCGAGCAGGGCGCGACGATCATGCCGTCAGATTGAAAAGAGCCGCTGGCAATCGATGCGCCCACATCACGCACGTTATGCACGACATCTGCCAACGCTTCGACGTCTTTGCGCTTCATGTCGAGTTCTTGATGCAGATTCAGCATGCCAGCTTCAGAGATCAGCAGATGCGTTTCTACCTCTGCATGATCGCGTAAAACTTGCAGCAGCCGCACGCCATAGATGACACCGGTCGCACCGGTGATCGCGATGATTAATCGCTTCCGGCGCGGTGCTTGCGGCTGCGCTAATGAGAGTGCGTCAGCAGACGCAGTCACATTAAGCTTTCAACAAAGTTTGCAGTTCGCCGGACGCGAACATCTCGTTCATGATGTCGGAGCCGCCGATGAATTCACCTTTGACATACAACTGAGGAACGGTAGGCCATTGGGAGTAATCCTTGATGCCCTGGCGAACTTCTGCGTCATCCAATACGTTGACGGTGATCAGATCCGTTACGCCGCTTTCTTTCAGCAATGCAATCGCTTTGCCTGAGAAGCCACACTGTGGAAATTGTGCCGTGCCCTTCATGAATAAAACAACCTCATTTTGGGTTACGGTTTCTTTGATCCAGGATTGTACGTCGTCGCTCATTACTGCCTCGCTGTGTAAGTTAATGCGTCATTATAAGAAAAACCGGCCGCTTCTGCTGCTTATCCCTTGAGTTTGGCAAAAGCCGCTGCCATCGCGCTACTACCGGACTCCGCTTGCCGTCCTTGTTGGTTCTGATGCTGCGACAGGCGCTTGCTATCGTTACGATCTGCGCGTTGCTCAGGTTTGCTGCCAGCCACTGGTGCGGCATCGGATAAACGCATTGTCAAAGCGATACGTTTTCGTTTCTCATCCACTTCCAGCACTTTGACCTTCACGACCTGACCGGCTTTTACCACCGTGTGTGGATCTTTGACAAAGGTGTTCGACAGCGCGGAAATATGTACCAGCCCATCCTGATGCACGCCGATATCGACGAACGCTCCGAAGGCTGCAACGTTAGTCACCACGCCTTCCAGAATCATGTCAGGACGCAAATCGCGCATCTCTTCCACGCCATCCTTGAAAGTCGCTGTGGTGAACTCTGGACGCGGATCGCGACCTGGTTTCTCCAGCTCTTTCAAAATGTCGGTAATCGTCGGCACGCCAAACTTCTCATCCGCATATTTGGCCGGATTCAAAGACTTCAATGTTTTTTCGTCACCGATGATACTTTTTACATCGCGCTTGATGTCAGCCAGGATTTTTTCAACCAGCGGATACGACTCCGGGTGCACTGCCGACGCATCAAGTGGATTGTCGCTGACCATCACGCGCAAGAAACCTGCAGCTTGTTCAAACGTCTTGTCGCCCAAACGCGGCACTGCGCGCAAATCGGCACGCGATGCAAACATGCCCTTCATGTCGCGATAGCTGACGATGCTTTGTGCAACGCTATTGTTCAAGCCCGACACGCGCGCCAGTAATGGTGCAGAGGCAGTGTTGACGTCAACCCCGACCGCATTCACGCAATCTTCGACGACCGCATCGAGCGAACGCGCCAATTGGGTTTGGCCGACGTCATGCTGATACTGGCCGACGCCGATTGATTTCGGATCGATCTTCACCAGTTCGGCCAATGGATCTTGCAAGCGGCGTGCAATGGATACTGCGCCGCGTATTGAGACGTCCATATCCGGTAATTCGCGCGACGCAAATTCAGATGCTGAATACACCGATGCGCCGGCTTCCGACACAACGATTTTCGTCAGCTTTAATTCAGGACGCAGCTTGATCAAGTCTTGCGCCAGCTTGTCGGTCTCGCGCGATGCGGTGCCGTTGCCGATAGAGATCAATGCAACTTTGTGCTTCTCTGCCAATTGCGACAGCGTGTGCAAAGTGCCTTCCCAATCGTTGCGCGGTTGATGCGGATAGACGGTCGCGGTATCGACCACTTTGCCGGTCGCATCGACCACCGCAACCTTGACGCCGGTACGCAAACCTGGGTCGAGACCCATGGTTGCGCGCGGGCCAGCCGGTGCTGCCAGCAGCAGCGCTTTCAGATTCAATGCAAAAACGTGAATCGCTTCGACTTCTGCTTTCTCACGCAAGTTGGTCATCAACTCGGTTTCCAGATGCATGAAAGTTTTCACGCGCCAGGTCCAGCGCACGGTATCGGCCAGCCATTTATCGGCAGCACGATTTTTATTGCTGATACCGAAGCGCGCTGCAATGCGGCCTTCACACGGATTGTGCGGCGCATCCCACTTTGGTTTTTCTTCTTCGGTATCCAGACGCAAATTGACGTTCAACATTTCTTCGCGGCGACCGCGGAACAATGCGAGTGCGCGATGCGAAGGAATGGTACCGATGGTCTCCGAGTAATCGAAATAATCGGCGAATTTCTCACCGGCATCCTGCTTACCTTCGACTACTTTGGATTCAACGATGCCGTGCTCAGTCAGGTATTCGCGCAAGGCTTGCAGCAACGTTGCATCTTCGGCAAAGCGCTCCATCAAAATCTGGCGTGCGCCATCGAGGGCAGCTTTGGTATCAACCACGCCGGGATTGTCGATGCCATCCACGGTGAACGCAGGCTTCAAATATTTCGCCGCTTCTTCTTCAGGATTCAATGTTGGATCAGCCAGCAATGCATCGGCTAATTCTGTCAGGCCGGCTTCGACTGCGATCTGCGCCTTGGTGCGACGTTTTTGCTTGTATGGCAGATACAGATCTTCCAGACGGGTTTTGTCTTCTGCATGTGTGATAGCGTCGAGCAGCGCCGGCGTCATCTTGTTTTGTTCTTCGATGGATGCAATGACGGCTGCGCGTCGGTCTTCCAGTTCGCGCAAATAGCGCAGGCGTTCTTCCAGCAAGCGCAGCTGGATGTCATCCAGGCCGCCGGTTGCTTCTTTGCGGTAACGGGAAATAAAAGGCACGGTCGCGCCTTCATCCAGCAAGGCGATTGCCGCAGCAACTTGTACGGGTTTGGCCGCGAGTTCGACGGCGAGACGTTGTTCTATGGAAGGCAGCATGAATATTGATTAATGAGTGTAGCGAGCGCTAGATGATACGCAATCTAGACGATTGCGCCAGTCTTGACAGAGGTGAAAACTCGGGAGATGAAATGCAGTTTATTGAGGGATGTTTCTTGTTGTCACGTTTGCTGGTAGCTGATGGGGTGTTTTCTTCGGGCTGGCTCAGTTGCCGGGGGTAGCCCGGCGGCTAGTTACCCTTTTTTGCTTCGCCAAAAAAGGTAACCCAAAAAAGCGACCGCAAGCCGCTGCCCTTCGGGTTCCCGTTTGTGCAAATCAAAAAATGGGAAGCGAACGAAACTCGCTGCGCTCAGACAGCGTTCACTTCTTTTTCCATTTTCTGCTCCGCACAAACGGCAGCGTCAAAGCGGAAGAACGATTGGTTCGGCTCGCCTTCTGCATTGCAGAAGCACAAACCTTAATGACGATGAATTGAAATAGCCGTGTTTGCACTCAGCTAACAAACAAGCTTGCGTGCCTAGGTTCAGCGACGAGTCAGAATACTTTTTCTGTGTCATGAATAATGTCTTCCTTACGCCATAAAAACGGAGCCCACAAAAGATATAGGGCACCTACACGCCAAACTATATAGTTTGCAAGTGCTTTGTGATTTTGGGTACCAATATCCATTTCTAAAATAGCCATAACGTTCACACCGAGAGTAACTAGTTGGAAAACACTAAGTGCAATTGCTGGCTTCACGCCTGGCTTCTTTATCAGCCATATAAGACCAATACACGGAAGACTCATATCTATTAAGAGAAACGTTGCTGATAGTGGCATTAACCCTTTTAGGTAAAGAATTAAGTAAAAGGTCGTAGGAATGACTATCAAACTAATTTGTACTGCGATAGTAGGAAGGAATGGAATTGCTTTTCGATTTAAGAATTTCTTCCCGCACCAAGACGTCACGCCGTAAGCCGCTAACAGCAGCAGTACAAATATGCCGGAATATAGACCAACTGCTAGCCCTGCGATACCTGTAAAAAGGCCTATGCCGTCGTTTGATTTCTTGATGGGAGATTGAAGTTTAGGCCTTTCCTCAAAGAAGGTCTTCCCGCATTGAATGCAATGGGTACTTTTGTCTGAACTCAATGTGAAACATTTATCGCAATACATAAAATCCTAACGTTGAAGGTAAGGGGCTGCGACGCGATGGCGGTTGAAGAATTTCGCCACGTCAGTTCTGCAGTCACTTATGATTGATGGGGTTAGCCCGCGAAGTTAATTGGAGTATTCGTTTTAGTCCTTCCTAGGCGGCCAAAACTCGAAAAACATTCCAACAGCAGTAGTAGCAACAACAACCAATGCTTGAGGCGTTATCAAATCTTTTTCTGGAAATAGCCAATTCAAACCAACAGCAATAGCTATCCCGATGACACAACCTACGGCAGTGCCGGGAGCAACGATAAGGTCGATGATGCTCATAGCGCCTAACTCGGTTTAAACCGGAGAAGTGATGGATAATTTGGGAGCCGCTATGTAACTGGGCGCGCCTTTCCCGTAAAAATTCACATGGTTACTTCATAAAAAAAGTACTGCGAGAATCAGTAGCCGTAAACAAAATCAAAAGCGGCAACATCAATTCTTCTGTAGCGTTGGTCTTTTCCCCTGATTAAAAGCGATTAAAAGTCTGTATCGCTCTGTTTTTTTGCAAGCGCCGTTATTTCAAAGAAAAATCCACACGATTCGCCTTCGCTTTAGCCGCGTCGTCTTTAGCACCTTGATTACCCGACTTCGAACCCAGTATGAAAATCCGCGTATCCGGGACTTTGCCTTCACCGGTCAGCCAGTCCTTCACCGCTTGTGCGCGGCGATTGGCTAGTGAATTCAAATCGTCGTCGCTGACGGTGGCGTTGGTGCTTAAAAGATTTTCCATTTCTTCAACCTGTATATCTTTTTGCAGGCCGACCATATTGCGTGGTTTCTTGAAGTCGGCGTCTTTATAAACACGTTTCAACAAGGCTGGATATTCTTGTGGCGTAATGGTGATGCTGTTTGCTTCAGCGGATTCGCCGCGACCGACCATGTCTTTTAATTTCAAGGCGCGGACTCTGCGGTCTATGGATGCTTTTTTCAAACCTTCGCGATCTGCTTCAGGATCGGTGCGGCCTGTGATTTCGAGTTTCAGCGCAGGGCGATCCACTAATATTTTCGCCATGCTTTTCAGTTTGGTTTCGCTAGCGTCATTGATGCGGGCGCGGCCTGCGTCGAATTCAAGCATCGATAATTCTTCGCCGCCACCGAACATCGAACTCAGCAAGCTGAATGGTGCTGTTACTGCTTTCGTCAGGATATTGACGATGACCTTGACGATCAAGCCGCCTACGGAAAACTGAGGGTCATCGAGTGAGCCGCCTATCGGTAGATTGATGTCGATCACGCCGTTTCTGTCACGCAGCAGCGACAGGGCAAAGCTCACAGGTAGCGTTGTTGCAGTTGGGCTTTCAATTTTTTCGCCTAGCGTTAGTTGTTCTAGAACTAGTCGATTCTGCGCAGTGAGTACGCGATTCTCTACCTTGTAGGCGACGTCAAAAGAGAGCTTGCCTTTCTCGATGCCATAGCCGATGTAACGGCCGGAATAAGCGGATAGCGGCGCCAGTTCCATGCCTTGCACTGCGGCTTTGATATCCATCGTCAAATCGCCCTTGAGCGGATTGATCTTGCCGTCGATGTTGAGCGGTGCGCTATTTACTTCGCCTTTTAAATTGACGTTGGCGCTGGAATTTACATCCGACGACAAGCCACTAACCACTCCACCAAATTTCATCAGGTTGGCGGTGTAGTTTGGTTTGATGAAATTATCGGTAAAGCGAACGTGGCCGCCTTGCATCGTCAATTTCTTGATTTTGATAGGTGGAATATCGCTGGCTGCTTTTGCTGGCGGCGGTAGTACTGCGGTTTTTTCTGCGACGGGTGCAATCGGTGCCGGTGCTACGGTCGGTGCTGCTTCTGTCACGCTTTTTTGTACGCCGCCGGTGTTCACTACGCGGATATCTTGCAAGTTGATGCGGCCGTTTGGATCGAGAATTACGCGTGCAAAGAAATCATTGAGCGCAATTTGATCGATGTTCAGGGCGAGCGGTGAGAGGCGTACATCCATGCCGCCGAAATACAAAGACTTCCAGCGTAAAAATTCACTGGTGCTGAGTTTGTCTACGGTCGCGAGATTGCCCAGCGTCAGATCGCCTTTGAAGCCGCCCAGCAGTTCGCCATTTTTTCCTTCGTCTATTTGCAGCGTGCCTTTGCTGGAGATGTCAGCGCGCGTCAAAAGAATATTGATCTTGTCGGTGATGTAGGGCTGCACTTGCATGATGTCGACGTTCTTCAAGTCGAGCGCCAGATTTGCATGCAAAGGTGCCATGCCGAGATCGCCGCTGACTGCCAGCTTGCCGGTTTTATTGACCGCAGCTTGCAAGTCGAGTTTGCCGCGTGCTCCAGCCTTGGTCGAGATGTCTTGCAGGGCTAACTTCAATGGTTCTATAGTGGTGACAGCGGGACGTTTCAGGCTGCGATCTTCCAATCGTGCTGACCAATTATCGATGCCAATTTTTTTGACATTGACGACGTAAGCAGCGCTGGCATCGTTACTTTTAGTTTTGCTGCTAGCAGGCGCTGCGACTTTGCCGGAGTCTGCGCGTGGTTTGTCTTGTTGCAAAAAGAAAGCGGCTTGATTCGAAACGACTTCATCGACGCTGACGATTTTGCTGCCAGTATCAACTTCAATTTTGCGCACGCTCAGATCAAACTTTTCTGCCTTGGCTTGCATAGGATGCGCAGTCTGCATATCGGTAAAACGCAGCGCGGCATTTTTAATATCCAGTTCTGCCAATGCAAAACTGAGTGCAGCTTTCGGTTTGGTAGGTTCCGCAACCACTGCCGGTTTTGCTGTTGTAGTTGGATCTGCAGTCGTGATTGTTGCAGGTTCGACCGCAGGTTTTTTCGCTGTTTTTAATGGCGCTGCGCCTGTCGGTGGCACCAGCAGATTTTCAAAATTGAACTGCTGATTTGCATTGCGTGTAATGTCAGCTTCTACACCGTTGATTGCTAGCTTGGCGACTTCTATACGATCGCTCAGCAGGCTCGCATCTTTTAATGTGACGGCAAGCTCAGGCAGTTTGATGATGGATTTATTGTCTTGATCATTCAGCTGCAGCGATTTCAACTTGATGTCGCCGCTCAGCAGCAGCGCTGGCGCTTTATCTTTTGGTTGCTGAAAATTCGCGATCAAATGTAGATCAAGGCGTGCACTTGGCACTTTGAAACGCGGCGTGCCCGGGATGTATTTCAAATACGTAGTGAGATCCAGATTGTCCAGATTCAGGTCAACCACAGCTTGTACAGGATCGGCAAAGGGGAGTGTTTTTCCCTTGATCAGCAGCGGCGTGTCGTTGACGTTGGCGCTTAATAATGGCTCGACGAATACATCGATTTTGGAATGCAGTGATGAAATAAAGGGCACGCCGATTTTCAAGTCAGTGACCTTGTGCACGGTCTTGGCTGGTTTGTCATCGAATTCAATATGTCCTCTATCGATCTCGATATTGAAGACAGAAAAGCGCGCCGGTTCTGGCGAAGGCGGTTGGCTATTGATCAGTTCGATGATGTCATCGATGTTGTAATGCGTGTCGTCCTTGCGCACCAGATGCACATACGGCGCGCTGACTTGCAATTGTTCGACTACTGGTGCGAAGCGGAATAGTGATTGGATGGATAAATTGACGGTCAGTGCGTCGAAGCCTGCAAACTTCACATCGCCTTCCGGCTCCATCATCTTGACGTCGCGCAAGGTAAGACGCATCGCGTAAGGGCTGACTTCGACCTGGCCTATTGTGGTTTGCCGATTCAGTTTTTCGGAAATGATTTTTTCAGCTTGCGACTTGATAATGCCGGGCAGCGCAAAGTAGCCAAACAAGCCGATAAAGACGATGAAAATCACCAGCCCGATCGCAGTTCGTCTGAAAGCCGGCTTGCCGGAAAGTTGACGTAAAGACTGGGGCAACTGCTGGAGGGATTTTTGCATGGGAGTCAGCACTGACCAAGAGTGGCGGTGTTCTGATTCTACCAGCGGGATAGGCGAAATGTTGCTGATCTGAATACGCTTTTCTGCAATAAAGAAAAGCGTAGAACTGCGCTCTGCGGATAGTTGAAACTCAGCGCCAACTTGAAGTGTGGCGCTGCATGCCCAGTTTTTTAATTGATGAAGTTTGAATTCAAAACTTCAAATCAACATTCAATCCTTTTTGGAGAATTGATAAACCTCAGCCGCGTCTGCTGGCTCAGCGCGTTTGCCCAGACGCAAATCGCGATAAACCGCTGCACGCATGATCAGCATGGCGACGACCGGCGCTGTCAGCAGAACGAATAAAGAGATGATAATTTCATGAATCACCACGCGCGATTGCAGCACCGAGAAGTACAGCATGGATGCCAGCAATATGCAGCCGGCTCCCAGCGTAACGGTGATCGCCGGGCCGTGTATGCGTTGATAAAAACTCGGCAAGCGCATCAAGCCCAGTGCGCCTATCAAGATGATCGCGCCACCGAGTATCAATAGTAGCGATACCGGTAATGCTGCCCAGGCGGGCAAACTCTCAAAAGTCTTCATTCAATAATCTCCCCACGCATCAGGAATTTGGTCAGCGCGATGGTGGATACAAAACCAAGCAGCGCAATCAACATCGCTGCCTCGAAATAAATCTGACTGCCGAAGGTGATGCCCATCATTAACGACAGCAGCATCGCACACATCCACAGGGTGTCGAGCGCGAGTACGCGATCATGCGCGGTAGGGCCGAGCAACAAACGTACGGTACAAAACAGCATTGCCAGCAGGATGCAGATGAAGGCGAATGCGATAGACCATTCCAGTAGCGTCGTCATGCGTTCTGCTCCTGTTCAAAAATTTCCATCAATGGTTTTTCGTATCGCGTCGTGATGGTCTTTATCCACCATTGCTCGTCATGCAAGTCGAATACATGCAGCGCGAGTTCATGTTTCTCTGAAAGAATTTCGACCCACACTGTGCCCGGCGTTGAATTGATCAGGCACGACAACAGAGCCAGCCCGTAAGGATCGCGCATCGTCAGCGGTATCTTGATGAACTGCGAATTCAATTTGCTCTTGGGCGTAAACAGAATCAGCCAACTAACGTTGAAGCAGGAACGCACAATTTCCACCAAAGCCATGCCGATCAATCGAAATAGCGTGAATGGTTTTTTGATGCGTGGATAAGGCATCGGTTGCAATGATTTTGTCAGCAGCGGCACTACAACAGCAAGGAATGCGCCCAACAGTAAATGGGCCGGCTCTAAAGTTTGATTCAGCAGCAGCCAGAACAGCAGCAATGCAAAAGACATCCAGGGCGAAGGTAGCCAGCGCTTCATGGCGTGCCTCCTTCTTTGCGCGGACTCGGCACCGCCGTGGCATCCAGCACTTTATGAATATATTGCGTAGGCTGATGCAGGTCTTTGCTGGTGCGTGCCAGATATTCGTAGACAGGCCCGGCTTGCACAGTCAAGCCCACGCACAAGATCAATAACAAGCTGATCGGCGCGACTTCTGAAATATGCAGACGTGGCGCAGCGATGGCGCCTGATGCCCAGAAGGTACGCACACCAAAACGCAGCATCGAGATGATCGCGGCTAAACCAGACAGTACGATCAGCGCCATCAAGACCCAGGTCGTTGTGCCGATAATCGTATCCTTAGCCTCAGGATTAAGCATTGCATGGATCAGACCGAACTTCGCAACGAAGCCGGACAAAGGCGGCAAGCCTGTGATGATCAATGCGCACGCGGCGAATGCCAAGCCGAGAAAAGCCAATGCGCCTGGAATGCCGATGCCGGCGGTTTCTTCAGGTGCTTCTTCAATCGCGAACGCTTCCATCGTCAGTGCCAGCATCGCCGCACCCGGTGAGCGTATACGTTCAACCAATTCGATCAGCAACACGAAGGCAGCCATCGCAAGTGTCGAGCCGATCAGATAATACAAGCCGGCTGTGACCAAGGACTCTTGTCCATAACCGATCACCGAGAGCAGCGTGCCGGATGAAATGAT
The DNA here is from genome assembly GCF_030655415.1 of Herminiimonas sp. The sequence goes on from NZ_JAURVN010000015.1 coordinate 122,784, forward strand.
CGCGCCATACGCCGCCATGCGACCCGGTGTTTCACTCGCCAACATGCCGGCTGCGCCGAACACGATGGTCGCCATGCCACCCCACAACAATGCTTCGAAGCCAAAGCCGACAGCCGCGCTGGCATCGGAAGAAAAAGCCAGCAACCACAAACGCAAAATCACATAAGCGCCGACCTTGGTCATCAGCACCAGCATCGCAGCAACTGGTGGCGAGGCGGCGGAGTAAGTGGTCGGCAGCCAAAAGCCTAGCGGCCACATCGCGCTTTTCACCAGGAAGGCAATCGCCAAGATCGCCACGCCTATCTTCAACAAGATCAGATCGGTGGTCGCGATGTTCACCAGACGCACTGCCAGATCCGACATATTCATCGTGCCGGTGCTCGCATAAATCAAGGCGACGCCGATCAAGAACAAGAGTGATGCCGCCAGATTGACGGCGATGTATTGCATGCCGGCACGTATGCGATTGGTGTTGTAGCCATGCAGAACCAGACCATACGATGCGGCCAGCATGACTTCAAAAAACACGAATAGATTGAACAAGTCATGCGTCAGGAACGCACCGTTAATTCCCATCAACAGAAACTGGAATAGCGTGTGGAAATGCACGCCTATGCGGCTCCAGCGCAGCATAGAGAACAACAATGCAGCAGTCGCCAACACTGCGGTCAGCAATAACATCATAGCCGCCAGTCTATCGGCGACCAAAGCTATCCCGAATGGCGCTGACCAGTTCGCGGCCAAGTAGACGCCCATGCCTTCAGTCCATTTGCCACTGTCGGTCAGATGGATCAATGCGACCGCAACGGCGAGCTGCAACAGCACGGAGGAAAGATTGACGAAGAACTTGAACTGATGGCGTTTCTCGTTAATCAGGATCAGCAATGCGCCGCACAGTAGCGGCAACAGCACCGGCAGAATGATCAGGTGTTGCATCCAATCCAGCTTCATCAATCGGACTCCTCACCATCGACGTGATCGGTGCCGGTCAAGCCGCGCGAACCGATCATGACGACCAGATAAAGAGCGGTAGTCGCAAAGCCGATGACGATTGCGGTCAATACCAGTGCTTGCGGCAATGGATCACTGAACATCGTGGGATCGGGCACGCCAGCGCCCAGCGTCAGCGGCGGACGATTAACCCACAGCCGACCCATGATGAAGATAAACAGATTGACCGCATACGACATCAACATCAATCCGGTCAGCACCTGAAAACTACGTGGACGCAAGATCAGCCAGATACCCGATCCGAACAACACGCCGATAGCAAGCGAGATAACAATTTCCATTAAATGACTCCTCGCTTGTTGCTTGTCGTGGCCGCTTCATTGGCAATGCCAGCTTGCGGACGACGACTACGTATGGATTGATGCGCCAGCGCGACCAGGATCAACATGGTGGCACCGACCACGACCACGAAGACGCCGAGGTCGAAGAAGAACGCACTAGGAATATGAATTTCTCCCAATAGCGGGAAGTTCACGTGCGCGGTGTGACTGGTCAGGAAAGGATAGCCAAGCGCGACCGCACCGAGGCCGGTAACGCACGCGGTGATCAACCCAAATGACAGCCAGCGTAGCGGCCGCAGATGCAAATGCGATTCCAGCCAGGTGGTACCAGTCAACATATAGTGCACGATGATGGCGACGGCGAAGATCAAGCCGGCGACGAAGCCGCCGCCCGGCAGATTGTGGCCGCGCATGAAGAAGTACGCGACGATCATCGCCATGAATGGCAGCAAAAAGCGCAGATACACGGCAGGGATCATCAGGTAACCGCTCTCAACTTGTTCCGCCGGCATTTGTTTGGCAGCCGGGTCGATGTTGTTGAGTTGTTGCTCAGGCAGTGCCATGCTTTCCGGCGTTGGACGGAAGCGTCGCAGCAAGGCATAAACCGTCAATGCGACGATGGCGAGTACGGTAATTTCCCCCATCGTATCGAAACCGCGGAAGTCGACCAGCAACACGTTGACGACATTGGTGCCGCCACCTTCTGACAACGCGCGCAGCAGGAAGAAGTCACCTATGCTGGCCGGTTGTGGATGCATCAGCACGATGTAACTGACCGCGGCAATACTCAGACCACCTATGATCGCCAGCACCATATCGCGTGAACGGCGCAACCATACTGTGCGTGGAATTTGCATATTCAATTCGCGCGGCACCAGACGGCGAGGCAACCAGCGCAAACCAAGCAGGATCAAAACGGTGGTGACGGTTTCCACCATCAACTGCGTCAAGGCCAGATCAGGTGCCGACATCCAGAGGAAGGTCATGCTGACGACCGCGCCTGTACCGCTGATTAAAATCAAGGCGGCGAGTCGGTGATACTTCGCTTGCCACGCGGCCGCGATTGCGCAGGCACAACCGATCACCCACATCATCGCGAACAGCGGATCGACATTGGTAAAAGAGATATTGCCTAATGTTGGTAAAGGTCTGACGAGTAAAAGCGGTATCGCAATCATCGCCACAATCATCAAGAATAATTGCGGCTGCAGACGTCGCGTGCCCAACCATTTGACCAAAAATGCGGCACCGGAAGACAAGCGCAACATCGTGCTTTCGTAGGCTTGTGCGCCGCTTAATTTGTGGAATACCGGCACGCGATCGCGTGACTGCAAGGTGAAGTATTTGCGCAAGATGACATACAGAGCTATGCCGCCAGCGAGTGCAGCAAAGCTCATTAACAGCGGCAGGTTGAAGCCGTGCCACATTGCCAGATCGTATACTGGCGCGCGCGCGCCAAGTACCGATACCACTGCGCTATCCAAAAACGGTTTGATACTAATGCCAGGAGCAACACCGACGATCAAACAAAGCAAGACTAAACATTCAACCGGGAAGCGCATCCAGCGCGGCGGCTCATGCGGAGTTTTTGGCAAGTCTTGATTCAGCTTGCCGAAGAACACACTAATGAAGCGCAAGGAATACGTCACGCTGAAAATACCCATCGCGACCGCCGCATAGGACATCCACCAGCTATCGTTGCCACCGACCAGCGCGGTTTCGGCAAAGAACATTTCCTTAGACAGAAAGCCATTCAACAAAGGCACGCCGGCCATCGCTGCGCTCGCGACAATCGCCAGCGTCGCCGTGATCGGTAGAGCATGTCGCAAACCGCGCAAGACGCGCATATCGCGGGTGCCGGTTTCGTGATCGATGATGCCGGCAGCCATGAACAACGATGCTTTAAAAATCGCGTGATTCACTGTGTGGAAAATCGCCGCGACCATGCCTAGCGGTGAGCCTATGCCCAGCAATACCGTGATCAAGCCAAGATGGCTGATGGTGGAGTAGGCCAGCAAGCCTTTGAGATCGTGCTGAAAAATCGCGACGAAAGAACCGAGTAGTAGGGTGCAGACACCAGCGCCAGCAATGATCCACATCCATTCTTCCGTGCCGGACAAAGCTGGCCAGAATCGCATTAACAGGAAAATACCGGCCTTCACCATCGTCGCCGAATGCAGATATGACGATACCGGTGTAGGCGCAGCCATCGCATGTGGCAGCCAGAAATGGAAAGGGAATTGCGCACTTTTGGTCAATGCGCCCAGCGCGACCAGTATCAATGCCGGCAAATACAAATCATGTGCGCGTATCAGGTCGCCAGCTTCAAGCACGGTATCGAGGTCATAACTGCCGACGATATGACCGATGATCAGCACGCCGCACAGCAGGCACAAGCCGCCAGCACCGGTCACCGTAAATGCCATACGCGCACCACGTCGCGCATCGATACGGTGATGCCAGTAACCAATCAATAAGAAGGATGTGATGCTGGTCAGTTCCCAGAACACCACGAGTTGAATCAGATTGCCGGACAACACCACACCCAACATCGAGCCCATGAACGCCAGCAGAAACGCGAAGAAGCGCGGCACTGGATCTTGCTCGGACATGTAATAGCGCGCATACAGCACGACGAGCAAGCCGACGCCCAGCACCAGCATCACGAACAGCCACGCCAGCCCATCCATGCGCAACATGAATTCCGCGCCGAAGGCCGGCATCCACGCAGCTTGATAACGGACTACTTCTCCTGCGCCGACTTGTTGATACAGATATACCGAAATGAGCAGACCGAGCAATGCGACGCCACCGGCCAATATTGATTCACGATTGCGGGCGTTAGCCGGCATGCATGCGGCGATCACGCTACCGATGAAGGGCGCGATAACGATGGTGAGTAGCAATATGGATTCGGGAATTCTGTACATGCGCAGTAAATCTTCAGGAAAAATAATCAGCCAATATCAGTAAAAATCAGCAGACACGGCTCGCATCGCATGGGCGCGAGAATTCTTGATTGATAAAAATATCTCCTCAATGTGTAGAGATCAGCGTATGACTTGCGTCGGTCACAGTCCAGGACTGGATACAACTCTCAACAACCAGACTAAAGGCCTGACAGGTTTGCGTTGAGTGCGATGTGTTTAAACGTCGCGGTACTTACTTGATACTGAAGATTTGATGCAAATGTTGCACGCATCAAGTTTGCTTCAGCCAATATTATAAGGGCATGATGAAAAGTCGCGGACAGAAAATCATCCGCGATCTTTTTCGACGAGCAATTTTTACAGTGCAAGTGGTCCCAAGGTGCCAATCGTAATCGTCAGCAAGCCGATGATCAGATTGACGGCGACCAGTTTGCGTATGGTGGCCATTGCGGCGCCGCCGGCTTTCCAGTCTTGTGCTGCGACTGCGCGTTTCAAGCGACGATAAGGCGCAAAGAAGATGTGAGAAAAAATCAGCAGCATCACAACCGCGAGCACAAACATCAGCATGACGTGCAGTGGCGGTTTGCCCATGCCGGCCATCATTGCCATTCCGCTACCGAAAATCAGCGCAATTGAAATCCATACCCACAAGAAAAATTTGGTGAATACACCTGCCAATAAAGTCAGGCGTTGCGGCGGTTCTAATGTCACTGCGACAACAGGGCGCAACGCGTTATGGGCGAAGAACATGCCGCCTACCCAAATAGTGAATCCGAGGATGTGTAGAAATTTCGCAATGATCATGAGATTTTCTTTGGGAAATGAATAGTGAGAGCCATAGAGTAGCCGATGCACCGCACATCACAAAGTAGTTTGACGACCGACGTTGATGTGTCGAGTAAGCGATAATCTGTCTTCGCGAATTTTTCGGCGAGAATTATTTAGTGCACATAAGAAGTAATAGCGAAAAGTAACAACGAGAAGTAACAGCGATCCGTGAATGATCGTTATTTGGAGAATTAAATGCTGGGCTGGTTTGAAAAATTGTTGCATCCGTATCAGGAAGAAGTGCCGGCGACACCGCCGCGCGGCTTTCTTGCATTTATCTGGTCGTGTACCAAAGGCGCGCGTCGTTACATCCTGGCGATGACGGTGGTCACGGCTGCGACTGGTGCGTTCGAGGCATTATTGTTCGCGATGATGGGTCGCATTGTCGATTGGCTGGCGCATGTCGAGCCGGCAATGTTGTGGCAACAGGAAGGCGACAATCTTTTGTGGCTGGCGGCCATCGTCATGCTGAGCGTGATCCTTGTGGCGTTGCAGACTTTCTTCAAGCATCAGACGCTGTCCGGTAACTTCCCTATGCAGTTGCGCTGGAATTTTCACCGCATGATGCTGAATCAAAGCATGGGTTTTTATCAGGATGAATTTGCCGGTCGTGTCGCGACCAAGGTCATGCAGACAGCGCTGGCGGTGCGCGATGTGTGCATGATCACGTGCGACATTCTGGTGTTCGTCCTGATTTACTTCGTCACGTTGGTGACCGTGGTCGGCAGCTTTGATCGCTGGCTGCTGGTACCGTTTTTGACGTGGGCATTTTTCTATTTGTGCGCCTTGCGTTACTTCGTCCCGCGTTTGAGCAAGGTTTCGCGCAAGCAGGCTGATGCGCGTTCGCTGATGACCGGCCGTATCACCGATGCGTACACTAACATCAGTACCGTCAAATTGTTTTCGCATGCTGGTCGTGAAGCCGGTTATGCCCGCAGCGCGATGAAAGAGTTCATGGTTTCGGTACATGGACAAATGCGTTTGGTCAGCGGTTTTGAAGTCGTCAATCACAGCCTCAGCATGTTGTTGATCCTCGGCACTGCTGGTGTCGCGTTGTGGTTATGGGCGATGGGTCAGATCGGGGTAGGTGCCGTTGCCGCCGCGACCGCAATGGCTTTGCGCCTGAACGGTATGTCACATTGGGTCATGTGGGAAATGTCATCGCTGTTCGAGCAAGTCGGTACCGTGCAGGACGGTATCAACACGCTGTCACGCGTACATACAGTGACCGACGCTGCTGATGCAAAACCTTTGCAAGTAGCCAAGGGCGAGTTGACCTTCGATAACATCGGCTTCGCTTATGGCGGTACGCGTGCAGTGATCGATCAGATGGATCTGACGATACGTCCAGGCGAGAAGGTCGGACTGGTCGGCCGATCCGGTGCGGGTAAATCGACGATCGTTAATTTGCTGCTGCGCTTCTATGATCTGGAGTCAGGTCGGATTTTGATTGACGGCCAGAATATTGCACACGTCACGCAAAACAGTCTGCGCGCGCAGGTCGGCATGGTCACGCAAGATACTTCGCTCTTGCATCGTTCGGTACGTGACAACATTTTGTATGGCAGACCCGATGCTAGCGATGCCGACATGACCGATGCGGCCAAGCGCGCTGAAGCCCACGATTTTATTTTGAACTTGAGTGATGCCAAAGGCCGTACCGGTTACGACGCGCATGTCGGTGAGCGCGGCGTCAAATTATCCGGCGGTCAGCGTCAGCGGATTGCGATCGCGCGCGTGATGTTGAAAGATGCGCCAATACTGTTGCTGGATGAGGCAACCAGTGCGCTCGATTCAGAAGTCGAGGCCGCAATTCAAACCAGCTTGTATGAACTGATGGAAGGCAAAACCGTAGTAGCGATTGCGCATCGACTATCGACGATTGCCGCGATGGATAGATTGATCGTGCTGGATAAAGGCCGCATCGTCGAACAAGGTACACATCACGAACTGCTGCAACAGAATGGTTTGTATGCGCGCTTGTGGGCGCATCAAAGTGGTGGCTTCCTCGGTGAAGAAGCAGATGACGATCAATTAATCGCCAATGGTTGATGGTGAATTTGAAGCGCGTTTAAAACATCAAATGGTGTGAACTGCCAGTCTGATGAAAATAAAAAAGGGAGCATGTAATCACATGCTCCCTTTTTTTGTAAGATTTTATTTTATAAAAACTTACATAGCTTGTTTCGGTTTGCCGACCAAGGCTAAAGCAATCAGACTCAAGGCCGCTGCGCCCGACAGATAAAAGCCGACGTAGTGCAAACCATAATTGGTCGCCAGCCACGTCGCGGCATACGGCGCCAGCGATGCGCCAAAAATCCCGCCCAGATTGAAGGTCAAAGAAACGCCTGTGTAGCGAATTTCTGGAGGGAAGAGCTCAGACAGCATCGTGCCGAGCGGACCGTAAGTCATGCCCATGAATGCCAATCCCAGCGATAGAAATATCGTCACGCTAACCAGGTCGTTAGCTACAAACATAGGCGTCATCACCAAGCCAAAAATAATCATGCCGATGGACACCAGAATCATCGTGATACGTCTACCGTATTTGTCGGCTAGCAAAGCGGAGACCGGAATCGTGATCGCAAAGAACACGACCGCAAACAATTGGACGATCAGAAATTCTTGACGTGAATATCCGAGCGCTGTGGTACCCCAACTCAAGGCGAACACCGTCATCAGGTAAAACAAAACGAAGGTTGCGAGCGCGATGATGGTGCCCAACACCAGCATGCGACCATGATCGCGGAATACCGTCGCGAGTGGCAGTTTGACGCGCTCGCCTTGGTCCAACACTTTTTGGAAAGCGGGTGTTTCCGTAATTTTCAAACGCACATACAAACCGACCAGCACCAACACTGCACTGGCGAGGAAAGGAATGCGCCAGCCGTAGCTGAAGAATTGTTCATTGGTCAGCGTTTCGCTCAGCAACAAGAAAATTCCGCCCGACATGAAGAAGCCCAGCGGCGCACCCAATTGTGGAAAGCAACCATACCAGGCGATTTTTCCCGGTGGTGCATTTTCAGTAGCGAGTAAAACTGCGCCGCCCCATTCGCCGCCAAGTCCCAGACCTTGACCGAAGCGACACAAGGCCAGCAGCAACGGCGCCAATGTACCTATCGTTTCGTAGGTCGGCAGCAAACCAATCGCAACAGTTGATATCCCCATGGTCAGCAGTGCAGCAACCAGCGTCGCCTTGCGTCCGATGCGATCACCGTAATGGCCGAAAACGGCAGAGCCGATCGGGCGCGCAAAAAATGCGATGGCAAAAGTTGCCAGCGATTGCAGCACCGCAGCAGTCGGACTGGATGAAGGGAAAAACAGATGAGGAAAAACCAGCACCGCCGCAGTTGCGTAAATATAAAAATCAAAGAACTCGATCGTGGTGCCGATCAGGCTGGCGAACAGAACTGTGGACGGAGAATTTATTTTTTTGGAGTCAGAATTGCTCATCGTGCGTTACCCAGGATTTTATTATTTTTTAAATTATGCAGAGGCTGCACAATCCAGCTAAAAAGGTGATTCTTAGTTGCGTTGCATTGTAATAGTTGCTCGCCGCTTCGTCATTTTGCTGATGTCTGCGTCGAGCTGCTTAAAATATATGCACTGATTTATCATTGCGGTTCAGCGCTGCCATCAGTCGCCTTGCCGGTTGGCTGAGCGATGTTCTTCTCACGCTGCTCACGTGCAATCCAGTCTTCAATCGCACGGCGCGCACGTCTTTCTTCGGCTTTCTCGCGTGACGCTTCCACGCTTAGCACACGGTACAGTCCGATCATCACGGCAAGCATTAAGAGCGCAAACGGTAGTGCGGCCACAGTGATCAGCGTCTGCAGTGCCTGTAGACCGCCAGCCATCAGCATCGCCACGGCGATCAGTGCGATGGCGATACCCCATGCAAACTTGCGTGGCAGTGTCGGATCGCCAGAGGATTCACTGGACATCGATCCCAGCACGAGCACAGCCGAGTCAGCGGAAGTGACGAAGAAAATCACTAACAACAGAATTGTCAGACCAGACAGCAGCGAGGATAGCGGCAGGGCGTCATACATGCGGAATAGCACCGTCTCGTGCCCGGCTGCAAGCGCACCTGCCATGTCTACTCCACCGAAAATCTGACTCCATAGTGCGGTACCACCAAAGGTGGCAAACCACACAAAGCCCAGCAGGCTGGGCGCGACGACCACACCGAACACAAACTCGCGCACGGTGCGCCCGTACGATACGCGCGCAATGAAAGCGCCCACGAATGGTGACCAGGAAATCCACCAAGCCCAGTAAAAAATTGTCCAGTCGGCCACCCAGGTGTTGGCAGAGAACGGCGACATACGCAGGCTCATATCCACCAGATGGTCGAGGTAGCTGCCTAGCGTCGTAGTAAAGTTTTCAAAGATGAAGCTGGTTGGCCCCAGCAATGCGACTGCCAGCAGCAGTACCCCGGCCAATGCAAGATTGAAGCTTGATAGCCATTTGATGCCGCGATCAACTCCGCTAATGCTGGATGCCATGTATAGCACGAAGCAAATGGCAATCACCGATAACTGCATGACTATGCCATTTGGCAGGCCGAAAACGCGATGAATACCTGCGCTGATCTGCATGGTGCCAAAGCCCAGCGTAGTCGCCACGCCTATCGCAGTGGCGACGACAGCAACAATGTTGACCAGCTTGCCTATCCATCCGAGATGCCGGTCGCCGATTAGTGGTTGCAGCAAGTCGCTGATCAGACCGCGGCCGTTGCGGTTGTATTGAAACCAGGCGATGGCCAATCCCATCAACGCGTAGATTGCCCACGGATGCAGACCCCAGTGGAAGAAGGTGTAGCGCATCGCAGCTCGAGCGGCTTGTGATGTATGTGGTGTCAATCCTTCCGGCGGTGTGACCAGATGCGAGATAGGCTCAGCCGCGCCCCAGAAAACCAGACCTATGCCCATGCCCGCGGCAAACAACATGGACAGCCAGGTCGAGTTCGAAAATTCTGGTTCGGCATCGCGTCCGCCTATCCGCAATTTTGCAGTGGGGCCGAATGCAAGGTAGGCAAGAAACACCAAAGTCAGGAACACGATGAGCAGATAGAGCCAGCCGGCATGCTGGATGACCGCTGCCAGCGCTGCATTGCTGACAGCCTCAAATGGTTGCGGTGCGAACCCCGCAACCACTGCCAGTAAGATCACCAGAATTAATGAAATACCGAAAACCATTCGTTTCCTCTTGGTGATGCTGCATCTGCGGCTGAAACCATCTTGCGCTGCTTCGTTTATTGGCTACTGATTCCGCCGCCGGTGGTTACACCATGCGCCTGCTGATCTGCGTGATAAGAGCTGCGTACCATCGCGCCGACCGCTGCATGTGCGAAGCCCATTTTGTAGGCTTCTTCTTCATACATTTTAAAAGTGTCGGGATGCACATAGCGACGTACCGGCAAATGGTCGCCGCTAGGCATCAGGTACTGGCCTATGGTCAGCATGTCGACATCGTGAGCGCGCATGTCGCGCATGACTTGCAATACTTCTTCGTCGGTTTCGCCGAGGCCGACCATGATGCCGGATTTGGTTGGCGTATTTGGATGCAGTGCCTTGAAGCGTTTCAGCAAATTCAATGAGTAGGCGTAATCGGAACCAGGGCGCGCTTCTTTGTAGAGGCGCGGTGCGGTTTCCAGATTGTGGTTCATGACGTCTGGTGGTGCGAGATTCAGAATCTCTAATGCTTTATCCATGCGGCCGCGGAAGTCGGGTACCAACACTTCAATGCGGGTATTCGGCGAAAGTTCGCGTACGCGACGTATGCATTCGGCGAAATGGCCAGCACCGCCGTCGCGCAAATCGTCGCGATCAACTGAGGTGATGACGACATAGCTGAGGCGTAAAGCAGCGATGGTTTTTGCGAGATTCTCGGGTTCGTTCACATCGAGTGGATCTGGGCGGCCGTGGCCGACGTCGCAGAATGGGCAGCGACGCGTACATTTGTCGCCCATGATCATGAAGGTTGCGGTGCCTTTGCCGAAGCATTCGCCGATGTTCGGGCAACTGGCTTCTTCGCATACCGTCACCAGATTATTGGCGCGCAGAATATCTTTGATTTCGTAGAAACGGGTAGATGGCGAGGCGGCTTTGACGCGTATCCAGTCCGGCTTCGGCAGCCGTTCCATCGGGATCACCTTGATCGGGATGCGTATGGTTTTGGCTGAGCCTTTTTGCTTTTCGCTTGGGTTGTAAGCGCGGGCAGGGACTGCAGTTTGAGCAGCAGCTTCAGCTGTTGCGGAGGATTCTGGATTCGTTTCGATCGTCATTGGGCTGGTCGCTCTTCGTCAAATGTTGCCATTACAGTGCTGGGTGCGGCGCTGGATAACAACGCGTAGCTTGGACGTTCGTCTTTGCCACGATAAAAATGGATGCTGCGGGTAATAAATACGGTAATACAAAAACGGCGATGCAAAAACGGGAATGCGGATGGTGAATGCTGCGTGCTTATCGCTTTTATCTGGACAGGCTTTGCGTCAACTTTTCCGCGAGCGCATTTTGCACGGCACTTAATGTCGTTTGCACGCCCAGACTTTGCATATCGATCGTGGCCAAACCTTCATAACCGCAGGGGTTGATCCACGAAAACGGCGTCAAATCCATCGCAACATTCAGCGATACGCCGTGATAGGTGCAGCCATTGCCACGTATCTTCAAACCGAGTGCGGCGATTTTCGCGCCTTGCATCGGGCCGTCCGACAGGTAAATACCGGGCGCACCGAGCTTGCGTTCACAGGCGAGATTATACGCCGCCAGCGTATCGATCACCGCCTGCTCAATTTTGTTGACGAGTTCGCGGGCAAAGACGCGGGAATTGGCTTGATTGCGCCGCAAATCCAGCAGTAAATAAATGACAACCTGACCTGGGCCGTGATACGTGACTTCGCCGCCTCTATCGGTTTGCACGACTGGAATGTCGTGCGCGTCGAGGACATGCGTAGGATCAGCCGCCAGCCCGAGCGTAAAGACTGGCGGGTGCTCGACTATCCACAATTCGTCGGCAGTCTGCGGCGTGCGCGCATCGGTAAATGCGCGCATCGCTGCGAATGTGATGTCGTAGGCTTCGCGTCCACGTTGCAGAACCAGCGGACGGTTGAGTGCTGTCATTCGTGCGTGGCTTACAGCACAACCTTTACCATCGGATGCGAGGACAAAGCACGATATAGATTATCGAGTTGTTCACGACTGGTCGCGCGTATCGTTACTGTCAGCGCGAGATAATTGCCGCCGGAAGACGGGCGAGTTTCCAGTTTTCCCTCATGGAATTCAGGATCGTGCAGCGTCACCAGTTCGACGATGGTTGCGGCGAATTCATCATGCATCGCACCCATGATTTTGATGGGGAAGTCGCTAGGATATTCGATCAGGCTTTCTGACGGATCTATCGGTTTGGTCAAATCAAGCGGTTTAGTCGGTTCGGTCATGATGATGCTCTCTGTAGTTGCCAAGTCGCGCAACGATGTAAATGAATGATGTCGTGAAGCGCTTGATTTTTACGCAATTTTTACCGCTTGGTAAGCGGCATATAACTTCTTGTATATGGGGCCGGGTTTGCCATTTGCTATGGCTTTGCCATCGATGGTGACGACCGGCAGTATTTCTTTTGATGCTGATGACAATAATACTTCGTCTGCCTCAAACACTTCTGCGCGCGAGATGCGTTGCGTCTTGAATGGGATGTGGTCGGCAGCGCACAATTCTTCCATCAAGCCGTAGCGTATGCCTTCCAGAATCAGGTTGTCACGCGGAGGGCCGATCAGGCTGCCATCCTTGACTATCCACACATTCGATGCCGAACCTTCTGTCAAAAAACCATCACGAAACTGTATCGTTTCATTCGCATCATTGGCGGCTGCATTTTGCGCTGCGAGTACATTGCCGAGTAGCGAGATGGATTTGATTTCGCAACGCAGCCAGCGCTTGTCTTCCATTGTGACGCAGGCCACACCATTTTCGCGTGCTGTATCCGGCAATGGAATCAGCGGATTGCTCATGATAAAAACTGTCGGCGTTGGTTCACTGTTCGGGAAAGCATGCACGCGTTTTGCAACGCCGCGCGTGACTTGAATATACGCGAGTTGATCTGCAGCCGGATGCAGGCGCACGACTTCTTCAATCAGATCCAGCCATTGTCGTTCGGTATGCGGATTATCTATGCTCACCGCAGCCAGACCACGGAACAGGCGCACTAAATGTTGCTCTGGCCTGAATAATTTGTGGCCATAAACCGGGATCACTTCGTAAATACCGTCACCGAAAATAAAGCCTCTGTCCAGCACCGGCACTTTCGCTTCGGAAAGCGGAGTCATCGTGCCGTTCAGGTATACGAAGGGATCATCCATGGCTGCGGTCAAATCGGGATTGAAGGGTGATTTTGGCACAAAGCCACTCAGCGCGCGTTGAAAAGCTTGCAACATAAAGCGAATACCCGCTCAGACTATGCGCAGGGAAAAGACGAGAACAAAAGAAAAGCGGCACATTCAAAAGTTTGAATGCGCCGCTTTTCTTTTACTTGTTCTTACTTGTCAGTCAGGTACCTATGCCCGACAGCATTAATGTATCCACAAACGGATCGAATCAAGTGCGCGGCCGAACATGCCGGCTTGCGCTACTTGTTCCAAGGCTACTACCGGCAATTCGGTAATGACTTTATTTTCGGACGACATCACCTTGATAGTGCCAACCTGGCTGTTTTTGTCGATAGGCGCGACCAGTGGATCTTTGCGCGACAGCAGTGGTTTGATTTTGTCGCCTTGGCCTTTTGGCACGGTCACATAAACATCATGCGTAAAGCCGATCTTGACGCTGTTTTGCGAACCTTTCCAGACACTAGGCGTGGCGATTGCCACATCTTTTGAATACAGTTTGACCGTGTCGAAATTCTGGAAGCCCCAGTTCAACAGCTTCTGGCTTTCTTGCGCGCGGGATTGATCTGAAGTGGTACCCAGCACAACAGAAATCAAGCGACGTTCATGATTGCCATTCGGACGTTTAGCTGTCGAAATCAGGCAGTAACCAGCTTGTTGCGTATGGCCAGTTTTCATACCGTCCACGCTTGGGTCCAGCCACAGCAAACGATTGCGGTTGGATTGCTTGATCTTGTTGTACGTGAAATCCTTGGTCGCATAGATCTTGTAAAACTCTGGGTGGTCGTTGACCAAATGCTCGGCCAAAATCGAAAGATCGCGTGCGGTCGAATAATTATTCGGGCTAGGCAAGCCATGCGAATTGGCGAAACGGGTGGACTTCATGCCCATGCGTTCTGCTTCACGGTTCATCAACACTGCAAAGGCATCTTCAGTGCCTGCAACTGTTTCTGCCAATGCCACTGCAGCATCGTTACCCGATTGCACGATCAAGCCGTACAGCAAATCGTTAACCGAAACCGGCACGCGCGGCTCGATAAACATTTTCGAGCTTTCTGCATCGACTTTCCACGCATTGGTCGAGACGGTCACCATTTGATTCAAGCTGATGCGTTTTTCCTGAATTGCAGAAAAGGCAATGTACGCCGTCATTAATTTGACCAGCGACGCCGGCTCTATGCGCATATCCGGCTCGCTTGATGCCAGGATTTGATTGCTGGTCGAATCGAGTAACAGCCACGATTTGGCAGCGATGGTCGGTGCCGGGATAGCTTGTGCAAAAGATGTCTGCGCAACGGCGTTGCTGGTGACGACGGCGGAAAGGGAAAAGATGGAGGCTGCGATGACCGCAAATAATTTTTTCATAAGACTTTGCATTGCGCACAAGCGATGATCATGTCGATCATGCATCTGCTGATTGAAGAAAGGGTAATTATAGACGTGCGGCACTTGGACGGACAGAGATGGAAACAAGTTCCATCAAGCACGCCACAATGCAATGACGTGATTTTTGATGTGATGCAGCTTGCGGCCAAAGAAATGATCGGCACCCGGCACGACGATTACAGGCAGATCTTGCGGACGCGCCCATTCAAAAACATTCGTTAATGGAATCGTTTCATCGAACTCGCCGTGTATCAAAATGGTATCGGCTGGCACATCAGGCAAAGGCCATTTGCCCGGCGCGGAGCCGACCAATACCAGACGCTCGGCCGGCGTGCCTTGTTCTTCCAAACGCTTTTGCAATTGAGTTTGCACGAAGGTACCGAAAGAAAAGCCGGCCAATGCAAACGGTACATCCGGATATTGTTCACGCATATGCGTCAGCAATTGCGCCATGTCGTCGGTCTCGCCCACGCCTTCATCGTATGCACCTTCAGAAGCACCGACGCCGCGAAAATTCATGCGTACCGCTGCATAGCCAAGTGCCACGAATGCGCGTGTCAAGGTATGTACAACCTTGTTATCCATCGTGCCGCCGAACAGCGGATGCGGATGGCCGATCAGCGCGAGGCCGCGCGGTGTCGTTTCAGGAATATCCAATGCGCATTCAAGCGCGCCGGCTGCACCTTGCAAGGAAAAACGTTGGGTTTGGGCGTTCATGTTTTATCTTGAATGAAGGATGGCTGTATGGCGATTTGAATATCGAATGAAGAACTTCAGATTTTCAGGCGACTTACAATTTTTCCGCCAACCAGATGTTCGTCGATGATTTCATCGATGTCGTCGTTGTCGATATAGGTGTACCAGGTGCCTTGCGGATAAATTACAAGTACAGGGCCTTCTTCGCAGCGACCGAGGCAGCCGGATTGATTGACTCGCACCTCGCCGCTGCGGCTCAAGCCCAGCTCTTTGACGCGTGCTTTCAGATGCTGTTGCGCGGCGTGCGCACCTTTTTCAGCACAACATTCGCGGCCATCGTCGCGTTGATTCATGCAGATAAAAAGATGCTGGCCAAAATGTTGTTTGTTTTCGGTCATCAGGGTATTCCTCAAAGACCGGAATGATACACCCGCATCATTTTCGTTTCACGCGATGGCTCGCATGCAGCAGGAACCACAATGCGGCAACCGTCCATAGCAGCGAGAGGAATTGCGCCGCACCGTTGAAGTTGAGGAATTTGCCCTGCACCCAGGTTTCCAGTGTGGCGACAAAATAAGGATTAGTTGGCGCAACATTGATCACGATCAGCGCCGCAATCAAGAGTCCGACGGCGCAGCGTCTTTGCGTGGATGACGGCAGAAAAGCGAAGCCAGTCAACAATCCCAAGCCCAGCAAGACGCCGCCTTGCGCGCCCGGAGTGATCCAGGTAAATGCGTTTTCTGGTGTAAAGAATAATGCGGTCGATAATGTTTTGACGGCCAGCGCGGCAACCAACAATGCCAGTAACAGCACGACGCGTGGCGCCTTGTCGCGCAACATGCATAGCAAGGCGAGCAAAGCGCCGCTCATGCTCAAAGCCGTAATGATCGCTTCTGCCATCCAGTATTGTTCGACTGAAAGTTGCACGCCATTGCGTAACAAACTACCCAGATCGATGGGCATTTCCAGCAGCATCGATAACCAGTCGGACAAGATAGGCAGCATTTGTCCATTGCCGAATAAATAGCTTTGCGGATAAATTTGCGCCAAAGGCCATAGCGCAAAAATGATCAAACCGCGACTCGCTTGTGCCGAAAACCAGCGCTGTCTGTAATAGCGCAAGCGACTGCGCTCCAGCACCAGATGGCTGCTGACACTGCCGATGACGCCGCCTATCAATGCGCCCAGGCTATTGGTAAAAAAATCCAGATTGGATGCGACGCGATTTGCCAATAAGGTTTGAGTTGCTTCCATAGAGCCGGACAACACGATGCCAAAAAGCATCGCCAGCACAATGGCAATCGCACCGCGAATTTTGGGATGGAGCGCGTATACAGTCAGGATGCCGAGGGGAATATAGCCGAGGATGTTGATCGCAACGTCGAAGCCTGTCCAGTAACGCGGGAAGCCTGCCAGCAAATAAGTTTGCAGCGGCAGGCCCATGCTTTGCCATCCTGAAAATGGATACAAACTGGCATAGACGATCAGCAGTAGATACGCCAGCAGCGCACCACGCGAAAAAGCCGACGCTTGTGGCGTCGGCGCGAGCGGTGGTAACGGACTTATTTTTTCGGCGGCAGTGTCGCTAACCATACGGCCATTTCATCGATGATTGCATCACTCGCAACTGCCAATGCAGCAGCGCCACCTTGGGCGTCTGCGCTGCTGGTAGGCATTTGTTTCACGAACATTTTCTGTGCGCGCAAAATGCGGCCGTCGAATAAGGATGCGCGTATGGCGATATTTGCACTGCTTTTACCTGCGCTATCGAAGCCTTGCGAAAAATCATCGGCTTCAATTCGCAAGACCGGCAGATTGACTGCGCCATCCGAAGCTGGAACCACCACGCCGCCAGCTTGCGACAGTCGCGACTTCAAACGCAACTGGAATAACTGTGCCGGTGCCATCGTCCATTTGCTCGCCGAATACGGCCGCGGTTGTAAATCGTTGGCGTAATTCAGTCTATAAAACATGGCCTGACTATCGAGCCAGACCGGTGCTTTGATATCGGCAATGCTGATGGCAGGCAAGGGTGCACCTGCGCTCACAGGCGCTTGCGCGCGCAAGGGGCCCAGATCAAAGAGCGCGGCAGATTGCTGGTCGGTTGCACACGCTGTGAGCAGCAAGCTGGAACTGAGTGCGAACAGGGTAAAAAATCGGCGAGTCATGTTTTTCATCGGAAGCCTTGAGCAATGATTTTATTTACTTGCAGGTGCGCTGAAGCCGGCTTCGCCTGGCCCTGGTTGCGCCGGCGTGGTGCCAAACAAGATACTTTGTGGTTGCTGATTGACCGTCTCCAAGGTGCGATTCAGTGCGCGCATGGTGGTGCGAGTTTCATCGATCAGCGGTACGACTTGATATTCCACGGTGGAAGCAGCCGAGCCGATATTATTGACTGCGCCGTTGAAACCGTTCAATGGGCCGTCAGGTGCATTCAACTTGGCGGTGAATTCATTCAGGCTGCCGGTTAAACGAGTCGCGTCATCCGAGAGTTTATTGAACGAAGCCAATGCCTTGTCTGCCTTGCGTGTCAATTCAGGCATATTTTTTAATGCTGGTTCGAGGTCATCCCGAATCATGCCGACCTTGTTGGCCGCGGCGCTGACATCCTTGAAAGCGGCCAGAATATCTTTCTGATTTTCTTCAGACAAGAGTGTATTGATTTGGCTCATTACGACTTCGGTTTGTTTGAGAATCTCCAGACCACGTTGCTGTAAGGTGTCGAGGAAACCCGGACGCAATTCTATGCGCGCTACTTTTTTTGCTGTCGATGGCAACAAAGTAGGCTTGGTGCCATCGTCATCCAGTTGTACGTAAGCGATGCCGGTCACGCCTTGATAGCTCAAAGTTGCAAAGGTCGAGTGCGTGATGGGCGTATCTTTCGACACGCTGAAGCGAATCAGGATCTGACCAGGTTTTTGCGGATCAAACAGGACGGCATCCACGCGACCGACGTCGAGGCCGCGATAGCGCACGCCAGCTTGTGGATTGAGGCCCGGCACTGACAGCGTGGTGGCGATTTCGTAGGGGACACGTTCCACGCGATCGCGGTTGAACCAGAGGGCAATCAGCACGGCAGCGATCAATAAAACGATCGTGAAAATGCCGGCCATTAATGCGTGCGCTTTATTTTCCATAATTATTTTTTAGAATGTTCACGATGCGTTGTCCTGATGATGGTGTTGCTGCGCTTGACGTTTTTCTTCGTTGTTTTCCGGTGAGTCTGGTAATGCTTCGATGGCGCGCAAACCACGCTCACCACGGAAAAACGTTTCAATAAACGGATGCTTGAACTCGACCACATTGGCCGGATCACAGTACGCAATGATGTGTTTGTCGGCCAACACTGCGACACGCGATGACAGCGAAAAAAGTGTATCCAGATCATGCGTGACCATCACCACTGTCAAGCGCATTTCATCACGCAAGGTACGGATCAGATCGACAAAACTCTCCGATGCATTCGGGTCCAGTCCTGCAGTCGGCTCATCGAGGAACAGCAACTCCGGCTCCAATGCCAGTGCACGTGCCAGTGCTACGCGCTTGATCATGCCGCCGGATAAATCGGATGGCATCTTCAGTGCATGCTCAGGACCGATGCCTGCCATTTGCAATTTCAGCAGTGCTGCTTCGCGTATCAATTGCTTGGGCAGTACGCGCAATTCGCGCATAGGCTGCGCCACGTTATCGAATACTGTCAGTGCCGAGAACAGCGCGCCGTGCTGGAACAACATGCCCCAGCGATTGCGTAATTTTTGCAACTCTTCCTGGCTGATCTGATTGATGTCTTCGCCGAAGATGCGCACCGTACCGCTCGCCGGATGATTCAAGCCCAGCATCTGGCGCAATAAAACTGTTTTGCCTGAACCAGAACCACCAACCAGCGAAACAATTTCGCCTTGATTGATGGTCAAATTTACATTTTCATGGACAACGGTATCGCCGAATTGCGTGCGCAGATTTTCGATCTGGATGATAGGGCGTGCGCTTTCGTCTGCAGCGGGGCAGTCGATTACATTTTCCGGTACTTTTTCGCTGGTGTGTTCCATTAAAACCCCACTCCGGTGAAGATGATGGCAAACACCGCATCCGCCAGAATCACGATGGTGATGGCGCTGACCACTGAAGTCGTGGTGCCTTCACCCAAGCTCTCTGTATTTGGTTCTATGCGTAATCCGAAGTGACATGCGACCAATGCAATCAAGCCGCCGAAGACAACGCCCTTGCCCAAACCTATCCAGTAATTCGCAATCGGCACGGCATCCGGCAATTCGCGAATAAAATATTTGTACGACAAACCGAGCTCCAGATTGGCCGCGACCATGCCGCCTATCAAGGCCATCGCATCTGTCCACACCACCAACAAAGGCATCGCTATCGCCAGCGCAATCACTTTCGGCATGATCAAGCGATAGCCGTGCGGCAAGCCCATCACCAGCATCGCGTCGAGTTCTTCATTGACGCGCATCACGCCTAGCTGCGCCGTGATCGATGAGCCGGACCGACCCGCCACCAGAATTGCTGCCAGCAAAGGGCCGAGCTCACGCACCACACTCATGCCCAGAATATTGACGAGGAAGACATCGCCGCCAAATTGATGCAATTGTTGTGCCGATAAATAAGACAGCACGACGCCGATTAAAAATCCCACCAGCGCGGTAATTCCCAGTGCCTGATAACCGGTATGAAAAATATTCGCGGAAATTTCTTTCCAGGGGCCGCGCACAGGTTCTTTGACGAAACGGCCCAGATCCATTACCAACTGGCCAATCAGGCTGACGAAGCCGATCAGATGATCCTGCAGCTTGTCCTTGAGTAAGCGCAAAGAGGTAGGCGCGTACCAGTATTTTTTAGGCGGCTTCTTTAAAGCCAGCGGGCCGGTTTCTTCCAGTCTATGGAAAAAATCTTCATGTTGCGGTGCCAGCGTCAATTGCGCTGGCCGCTTTTTGCCCCACGCGTCCCACAATAATTGGGCGCCTATATAATCCAGTGCTGTCACTTGCGACAGATCCCAGCGCACTTCATCCGTCACTTTGGCAGGTGCTTGCAGTGCTGCGGTGATGGTTTGCATCGTGTTGCCCTCCGCCAGTGCGCGTACCTGCCACGATCCGGTTAGCGTCGCAGTGGCATTGTCGTCTGAGGTGTAGCTGAGAGTAGGGGATGCATCGTTGGGCATGCGGGAAGTGTAAGGGAGAAACGCGCGGGCGTCACGTGCGGCACCGCACATCCGCGAGCTGCCGGTCGCTGGATTGGTTCCGTCGGCGTAGCCATCCCGCTACAATGCGCACATGACATTGACCGCCACAGTAAAAACCCTTGCTTCATTGTGTGAATCAAGCGCACAGAATATTGCCATCCATATCGTCGCCGAAACTGGGTCGACCAATGCCGATTTGCTGTCTGAAGTGGGGCGGCTCACTGGTCCGACCTTGTTGTGGGCCGAGTCGCAAACGGCGGGTAAAGGCCGCGCTGGCCGCAACTGGCATTCGTCGGCTGGCGCCACGCTGACATTTTCTCTGGCGTGGAAATTTGACTTGCCGGCTCAAGCGCTGGCGGGCTTATCGCTTGCGGTTGGTGTCGTCGTGGCAGAAGCGCTGACATCGTTCGGCGTCGCTGCCAGCTTGAAATGGCCTAATGATGTATTAAAAGACGGCGACAAGTTGGCCGGCATCTTGATTGAAACCGCAGTGGATAAAGACGATCGCTCAGCGATCTGGACCATCATAGGCATAGGCATCAATCTTGCGCAGGCTGAGCAATTAAGCGAGCAACTAGGTCGTGCTGTAGCCGATGCGCCCGAGTTGCTGGCGCAACGTGAACCAGTCATGGCTGCCTTGCTGAATCGTTTTAGCGTCGCCTTGCCGGCATTCGAGCAACATGGATTTTCTGCTTTTGCAGCCGCGTGGAATGCGCTGGACGCCTATGGCGGACTTGATGTGAATATTCTGGATCAAGGAAAAATTCTGCATAGCGGTACAGCGGCCGGCGTTGATGATGCGGGTCGCTTATTGCTGGATACAGCAGATGGCCGTATTGCGATTGTCGCTGGCGATGTGTCCTTGCGAACTGCATAAGAATACACAGAGAAATACACGGAGAAACAAGACGATGTTGTTATTGGTCGACGCAGGCAATACGCGTATCAAATGGGCGGTGGTCGATAGATCGATCGCGCAGACGCCGGGCATCTGGCATGCATCAGGCAACGTGGCGCGCGCCGATGCAGCGCAACTGGTGCAGGCGTGGAGTGCTTTTAAAATCGGTCGTATTCTTTTGTCAAACGTGGCCGGCGCCGGGATGCGCGACGAACTTGAAAAAGCGGTATCGCATTCGGCCGGCATGAAGCCAGTCGCGATGGAATGGTTTGAGTCTGCTGCTTTGTTAGGCGGTGTGCGCAATCAATATTTGAATCCGAACCAGCTCGGCAGCGATCGTTTTGCCGCAGTCATCGGTGCGCATGCCTTGTTCCCGAATAAAAATTTGCTGGTCGCGACTTGCGGTACGGCGACCACCATCGATGCCGTGAATGCAGACGGCACTTTTGTCGGCGGCATGATTTTGCCCGGATTGGGTTTGATGGCATCGTCACTCGCAAAAAATACTGCGCAGCTGCCGGAAGTTGCCTTGCACGCGGATGCCTCGCAACCATTTGCCGATCATACGGATGCGGCGATCGTCAGCGGTTGTTTGGCGGCGCAGGCCGGCGCGATAGAACGTGCATTTGCGGCGCACTCAAACGCGCATCCTGACGACGAGGTTTGCTGTATTCTGGCTGGCGGCGCGGCGGATTTGATTGCGCCGCAGCTGTCGATTGCTTATCAGCGCGTCGATAATCTGGTGTTGATCGGTTTGCATACTGTGGCTACTCAAACTTTACCTACATGCTAAAAATTCTGTTCGGCTTACTGTTATTGCTCAACGGCGGCTTGTTCGCTTATCAACAAGGTTATCTCGACACCTTGTCGCCATCGAACCGTGAACCGTCGCGTTTGGCGCAGCAATTGAATGCTGACAAACTCAAATTGATTTCAACGACGACTGCCGCAACTACCAACGATAAAGCTGGTGCTAAATCCGAAACCAAATCGGAAGTGAAAGAGGCTGCTGTTGTAGCGCCTGCTGAGCCGGAAAAAAATCTGGCCCGCGCAGACAAGATGTCGAATGGGCTGGCATGCGCCGAGGTCGGCAATTTCGATACAGCAGAAGCTAAGAAATTCGAAGCGCAACTGGCCGCACTGTCACTTGGTGACAGACTGACGCGCCGTGCCATTCCTGAGAATGTACGACACATGGTCTACATCCCGTCTTTGGGAAGCAAAGACGCTGCCGATAAAAAGGCCGGCGAACTGAAGCGACTAGGCGTGGAAGACTTCTTCGTCATTCAAGACAATTCGCCTTTGCAATGGGGAATTTCGCTGGGGATCTTCAAATCCGAGGAAGCCGCACGTAATCAACTCGCCGCCTTGAATCAAAAAGGCGTGCGTAGTGCGCGCGTGGGTGCGCACACGCCAAGCGCGACCAAAGTTGCGTTTCAACTGCGTGGGCTGGATGTAGCTGCGAAGAACAGCGTGACTAAAATCAAGGAAGCTTTCCCCAAGCAAGAGCTGCGTGAATGCAGCGCTGCTGCTGGCTAAACTCTCGCGAGGCCTTACAGAAATATCGCGAACATGAGTCAGCTAGTTTGCGATAGCTTGTCTTCAAGACGCTGTTGCGCACGTGATGCGCGCAAGACGGCTAAACACTTTTCGCACATGCAGTTTTTTGCCTGACCGTTTGCATCCAATACCAATTCAGATTTGCTTGCCGTCGGCAAGGCGGTGCACCAGCACCGTTGCGCTGATATCGTATCGACCATGCCGCATGAAAACGTAGCGCCGCATTGTGAGCAATGGCTCATAGGTTTATCCGATCATGCATCAAAGTAGGGCGTAAAGCGGGATGCTGGCTTGTGAACTGGGGCAGATGGCAGGCGCGCATGGCGCAAGATTTTTGTCGCATTTTGTCAAACGTGCAATATGTGTGCGGAAATTTTGTGGGAATTCAGACAAGAGCCGGGAAAACATTCGGCATTCACTGTAAAATCGCGGTCATCTATTTTCAGGACTTGCCATGACTGACACGAATGCCGATCTTACTGTAGTTTCGCCGCAAATACAGGCGCAAATTCTGGCCGAGGCGCTGCCGTATATCCGCAAATTTCACGGCAAAACCATCGTCGTCAAATACGGCGGCAATGCGATGACCGAAGAGCGTCTGAAGCACAGCTTCGCTCGCGATGTGATTTTGTTGAAACTGGTCGGCATGAACCCGGTTGTGGTTCACGGCGGCGGTCCGCAAATTGACAACGCGCTGAAGAAAATCGGCAAGCAAGGCACCTTCATCCAGGGCATGCGCATCACCGATGAAGAAACCATGGAAGTTGTCGAATGGGTTTTGGGCGGCGAAGTGCAGCAAGATATCGTCATGCTGATCAATCATTACGGCGGCCAGGCTGTTGGCTTGACCGGCAAAGATGGCGGCCTGATTCGTGCGCACAAAATGAAAATGCCAGATCGTGAAAACCCAGGTCAGTTCCTCGACATCGGTTTTGTCGGCGAGATCGAAGCGATCAATCCTGCGGTCGTAAAAGCATTGCAGGACGATGCCTTCATCCCGATCATTTCGCCTATCGGTTTTGGTGATGACGGCCAGGCTTACAACATCAATGCCGACGTCGTCGCTGGCAAAATCGCGGAAATCCTGAAAGCTGAAAAGCTGATCATGATGACCAATATCGCTGGCGTACAAGACAAGCAAGGCAATCTGCTGACCGATTTATCCGCGCGTGAAATCGACGAAATGTTCGACGACGGCACGATCTCTGGCGGCATGTTGCCGAAGATTTCTTCCGCGCTGGATGCGGCGAAATCCGGCGTCAACACCGTGCATATCATTGACGGTCGTATCGAACATTCCTTGCTGCTGGAAGTGCTGACCGAGCAAGCATTCGGTACGATGATACGTTCGCACTAAACAGAATTTCGCTTTAGCGATTCACTCGCAAAAAAGGCCTGCTGACTTCACTGTTAGCAGGCCTTTTTGTTTGCTTGCAGATTTCCTGCTTGAGCTATTCACGTCTTCATTTTTACCTGTATGTAGTAGTGAATTTCCATGTGGAAATTATTCATTCGAGAAAATGCATCAAGCGAGTGCGGCTAAGGGAAAGTGTTGTCCCGCCTGATTTTTTCGCAACATTCTCAAATGAAATGTTGATCATTCGAACCATAAACATGGGATATTAATGTTGCATTCTGTCAGCAATACTTCAATACCTGTCGTTGAATGGAGCGTTCGCACAGCAAAGGATTTCAATTCCTTTTGAGAGCATTCTAAGTGAATATTTAAGGGACGGAGGGTGGCGATTCGATCGACTTGATTGAGTGAGCTGCCGAAGCTGTAAAACAATAATTAAAATTTTGGAGATTCCTATGTCCAGCC
The DNA here is from genome assembly GCF_030655415.1 of Herminiimonas sp. The sequence goes on from NZ_JAURVN010000015.1 coordinate 147,779, forward strand.
TGCAAACACGCAGTTCAATGACGATCGCCAAAAAGCTCGGGCTGCTCATCGCCAGCGCGATTCTCGGCATTATTATTCTCACCGCCTTATCCCTGATCTCTGAACGAAAACTCATTCTTGAAGAGCGCAAAAGTAATGTGCGCCAGGTAGTAGAAGCGGCGCACGGCATACTCGCTTATTACCAGCAGTTGGCCAGCAAAGGGACGCTGACCGAGACTGACGCCAAACAACAAGCGATGCAAACCATCAAGGGTTTGCGTTACAGCGGCAACGAATATTTCTGGATCAATGACATGCAACCGCGCATGTTGATGCATCCGATCAATGCAGCGCTGGACGGCAAGGATCTGACGGAAAATAAAGATCCGACTGGCAAACATCTATTCGTGGAATTCGTCAAAATCGTCAAGGCAGAAGGCGCTGGTTTCGTGCCGTATATGTGGGCCAAGCCGGGCAATTCCGAGCCGGTGCCGAAAGTGTCTTACGTCAAAGGTTTTGAACCTTGGGGCTGGATCATCGGTTCCGGTGTCTATATGGATACCGTGGAAGCCACGATCATGCAGCGCCTGATTTACTTCGGGATAGGCGCGGCGATTCTGGCCATAATCTTGTTTGTCATCGGCATGGTGATTACCCGCGGTTTGCTCAAACAACTTGGTGGTGAGCCAGGCTACGCGGCAGCGATCGCAGGCGATATCGCGAACGGCGATTTGACGGTAGACGTCAAGACACGTCCAGGTGATAGCACCAGTCTGTTATTCGCGATGAAGAGCATGCGCGACAGTCTTGCGAAAGTAGTCGGTGAAGTGCGGGTCGGTACCGATACCATCGCCACTGCTTCGGTCCAGATCGCAGCCGGCAATCTGGATCTGTCATCGCGTACCGAACAGCAAGCAAGCTCGCTGGAAGAAACCGCATCGTCGATGGAAGAACTGACTTCCACCGTCAAACAAAATGCAGACAATGCTCAACAAGCTAATCAACTCGCGGCGCAGGCTTCCGCAGTTGCGGTCAAAGGCGGCGAAGTTGTTGCGCGCGTGGTCGATACGATGGGATCCATCACTGATTCCTCGAAGAAGATTGTCGACATCATCAGCGTGATCGACAGCATCGCGTTCCAGACCAATATTCTGGCTTTGAATGCGGCGGTCGAAGCTGCACGTGCTGGTGAGCAAGGCCGTGGTTTTGCCGTCGTCGCAACCGAAGTAAGAAATCTGGCGCAACGCTCCGCCTCCGCCGCCAAAGAAATCAAGAGCTTGATCGGCGACTCGGTAGACAAGGTTGATTCAGGTAGTCACCTGGTCGCGGAAGCGGGCGTCACGATGAACGAAATCGTCAGCAGCGTGAAACGCGTGACCGACATCATGGCTGAAATCACTGCGGCGAGCAGAGAGCAAAGCGCAGGCATCGAGCAGGTTAATCAGGCGATCGCGCAGATGGATCAAGTGACGCAGCAAAATGCTGCATTGGTAGAAGAAGCCGCCGCAGCAGCCGAAGCGATGCAGGATCAGGCGCGTAAATTGAATGACGTGGTTGGTGTTTTCAAACTGTCGGGTACTAACCAGCAGGCGGCTTTGCAACTGCGTTGAGCAAGATGGTAGTGGCGATTGCTTTGCGTTTTTGATCACTCACAAGAGCGCAAGTACGTAGAGCAAACACGGGGTCGACAAGTTATTTCTCGACCCCGTGTGCATTTGGATTCAATACAACTTCTCAACCTTGTAGCCTTGTTTTTGCAATAAGGCCGGTACGCCTTTATCACCGATCAAATGCAGGGCGCCTACTGCGACAAAACTTTTCTTGTCTGTTTTCAGTAGTGTCCCTATCTTGTCCGCCATGTTTGGATTGCGTTCATCCAGTAGCACGTGCTGCAAGAATTTGGCGGACGTAGATTCTTCGTTTTGCAACTCCAACAATGCCGCTTCCAAAGCTGGATTATCTGCATGCTGCCATGCGGTGATCAGGGCTAATCCCTTTTTGATGGCGCTACCGTCGGCCAGTTGAGCGAGTGTTTCCAATAGATATTCTTCTTGCTGCTTATCAGTCAAACCATTGAAAAGAGAGAGTTGGTAATCTGCAGTTTCAAGCTGCGCTACGGTTTTCTTTTCATTCTTTGCGATCGTCAGAAAATACAGTTCTATGCCTTGTTCAGCCGGGTAACCTGCGCGCGCCATGGCTTGCACGATCAACAGATTGGTGACTAGCCACGGCTTCATGCGGACTATGCTTTCAAATGGAATGCTCGCGCTTTGCAGTGCTTGTTTCAATTTTTCCAGACTGGCCGCTGAAATATGCTGATCTATGGTTTGGCCGTCTGGATAAATGCTATGTCTGGCGGCGGCTTGTTGCAGCGCTGTCGTATCGCGGATATCGACTTCAAGCACCAGCTTGTCGGCGGCCGACAAGGCGCGTGTCACTTGCGGTTCGAGTGGGTAGAATGCAGCTTGCCCGACGTGAATGGTGCCGAACAGATAGCTGGTGTTGCCCTTATGGCTGACCCGATATAAAACGCCGCGCTGTGGCGCTGTCGATTTCTGCGAGTGTACGGCTGGCGTTTTGAGTGCGGTGTTTTTTGCATTAGCGTCAGCGCTAGCATCCGCATGCGCCTGCGACAAGAAGCAACTGAATAGTAGGCTAAGGACAAGAACAAAATGACGATGCATGTAACTCCTTTTTCTGTATTGATAATGCGCTGCCTGCATCATGCGTAAGCTGACCTGGCTGTTCGATCTGGACAATACGCTGCACGATGCGTCGCATGCGATTTTTCCCGCGATCCATCTGAATATGAATGTCTTTATCGAGCGGGTGCTGCACAAGTCCGGCTTGCCCTCTGATGAAGCCGCCGTCAATGCCGCGCGCGTCATGTACTGGCAGCGTTACGGCGCCACCTTGCTCGGTATGGTAAATCATCATCAGGTGCGGCCTGAAGATTTCTTGCGTGAGGCGCATCGGTTTGATGATCTGGCGACGATGATTCGTGCCGAGCGTGGTCTGGGAAAATTATTGCGTAGACTTCCAGGTCAAAAAATTTTACTGACCAATGCACCCCGCCGCTATTCGGCTGACGTCTTGCGACATCTTGGCTTGCATAGGCATTTCGCCAAACACATTCCGATAGAAGCGATGCGCGTACATGGCCGCTTGCATCCCAAACCATCGAAACAGATGCTGCGAAAGCTGCTGGCGCGCCAGCGCATTTCAGCTCGTGATTGCATACTGGTCGAAGACACAGTCGCGCATTTAAAAGGCGCGAAGGAACTCGGCATGCACACGGTCTGGGTGACGCAATATCTGGCCAGCGATTCGATAAAAGGAGCGGCAGACGACAAGCACGCAACAGTCGCCTACACAAAACGCCCTATTTATGTCGATGTCAAAGTAAAATCCGTTGGGCAACTATTCAGGAAGTTGCACCGACTGCGCTAGTCCGATTGCTTACCTACTTATAAAAAATATGGCAACCACCAAACCAGGCGAACGCAAGCTGCAAATACTTCAGACATTGGCGACGATGTTGGAGCAGCCCAAGGGAGAAAAAATTACGACCGCAGCTTTGGCTGCGCGCGTCGAAGTTTCGGAGGCGGCCTTGTATCGACATTTCGCCAGCAAGGCGCAAATGTTCGAGGGCTTGATCGAGTTCATCGAATCGACGGTGTTTGGCTTGATCAACAAAATTACCGAACAGCAGGAAAATGGTTTGTCGCAAGTGCAAGCAACCGTACTGATGCTGCTTAACTTTGCTGAACGTAATCCTGGCATGACGCGCGTGATGATAGGCGACGCATTGGTGAATGAAGATGAACGTCTGCAAGCACGCATGAATCAATTCATTGAGCGCATAGAGCTGGCGATCAAACAATCTTTGCGTGTCGCTGCCAGCCAGGGGCAGGCCAACGAAGCAGAAGTCGCCGCGCGCGCCAACTTGATTACAAGTGCAGTGCTTGGTCATTGGCAGCGTTATGCCAAAACCGGCTTCAAACAAAATCCATCCGTCTATGCCTCCGCGCAGATCGCGATGTTGCTGGCTTAATAGCTGGTTCGTCATCGTTTTTTAAATCGTATGCTGACGTCGGCAAGGTCAGGTCGCTTGGTCGTACAATAGCGCCTTGCCCAGCATCGCTTTTCCTGACTTATGTCCCTGTTCGTTCCCGCTGATTCCTCTTCCAACTGCTTCGCTCTGCTTGATGATAATGATGCAAGCGCGGTAGATGCGCGCTCGCGACTTTATTCCTCGCATGTTGGCACTCTAGTCTGCGAGAGAGCGGATCAGCTGCCAGCCATGTTGCAGCAAATGCAGCAGGCTTTGCTGCAAGGACAGTTCGCGGTCAGTTTGTTTGCCTATGAACTCGGTGCTGCCATGCATGGCATCGCGCCGCATGAAACAGCATCAGATGCGACGGCTGTGCCTTTGGCAGAAGTACTGCTGTTTCAGCGCTGTGAAAAACTCTCCGCCGAACAGGTCAGCGCATGGCTAGCCCAACACGCATCTTCCTCACCAGCGGGAATCGCCAACGTACATCCTGATATATCTGAAGCAGCATTCGATAGCGCGCTGGCACGTATCCACGATTACATCGCCGCCGGCGATACCTATCAGGTCAATTACACCTATCGCTTGCGCTTCGATGCCTACGGCTCTGTGCATACGCTGTATCGCCGTTTGCGTGAACGTCAGCCGGTGCCGTATGGTGCGTTGATAGGATTGCCGGATGGTCGCGCGGTGCTGTCCTTATCGCCGGAATTGTTTGTACGACACGATGATGGTTTGTTGACTGTGCGGCCTATGAAGGGCACGGCTGCAGCCAGCGGTAACCCGCAGCAAGATGATGTATCGGCGCATGCCTTGGCCGCCGACCCAAAAAATCGTGCAGAGAATTTGATGATTGTGGATTTGCTGCGGAATGATTTAGGACGGATTGCTGAAGTGGGTACTGTCGTCGTCGATAAGTTGTTCGATGTGCAGCGTTATAGCAGCGTGTTGCAAATGACTTCGACTGTGCATGCGCGATTGCGTGACGATATTGCACTGCCCGAGATCTTCGATGCTTTGTATCCTTGCGGCTCGATTACCGGTGCGCCCAAACATAGAACGATGCAAATCATTCGCGAGCTGGAAGCCAACCCACGCGGCATTTATACCGGCGCGATAGGCTGGTTCGATCCGCCGCAGTCCACGCAAACGGTTGGTAATTTTTGCCTGTCGGTTCCTATCCGTACCTTGCAGTTGCAAGCGCAAGACGAATTGCAAATTCGTCGCGGCGAAATGGGCGTAGGTGCTGGCATCGTGCATGACAGCGTTGCAAAAGCTGAATATGAAGAATGCCGCATCAAGGCAGGTTTTTTGATCGATATGCCGGCTGAATTTGAATTATTTGAAACCATCTATGCAACCCGCGCTGATGGTTGCCGACATATTGATCGCCATTTGCAACGCTTGCGTGGTTCAGCAGAGTATTTTGGTTTCGCGTTTGATGATGTGAAAATACGCGACGCCTTACGCGATACCTGCTTACAATTTTCCGAGGCGACGCCATATCGCTTGCGACTTGCTTTGCAGGCTGATGGCGCATGCATCATTCAATCAGCGCCATTGTCAGCAATAACAAGTCCGGTAAAAGTTCTGCTGGCAGAAACGCCGACCGATGCTGGCGATATCTTTTTGCGACACAAGACTACGGTCCGTTCTGGCTACGACGCCGCATGGCGTGCCGCTGAGCAGCAGGGCGCTTTCGATCAATTATTCTGCAATCAAGATGGCCAATTGACGGAAGGTGGCCGCAGCACAGTGTTCATCAAACTCGATGGCCATTGGTACACGCCGCCTTTGAGTGTCGGTGTATTGCCTGGTGTGATGCGTGCCGTATTGCTGGAAGATGCGACCTTGAACGCAGAAGAAAAAATATTAACCCTGACCGATTTGCGCAGGGCAGAGGAAGTTGTGATCTGCAATGCCTTGCGTGGCGCATTACCTGCGACGATCGTTTGGAATAACTAAAAAACGATCGTCGCGGTTTTGACAATCAGGCGGGCAAGCTGACGTTGAAACAACTGCCAGGTTCGTTACGCACAACGCAGGTGACATCGCCGCCGTGCCTGCGCGCGATTTGTCGCACCAGACTTAAGCCCAGACCAACACCGCCTTCCCGCTCGCTGGCACCAGCTACGCGATAGAAGGGTTCAAAGATTTTTTCACGTTCTTTGTCCGGAACGCCAGGGCCGCCATCACATACCTGCAGCAAGATATTATTTCCATGCTTTGAAAGCGTCACGTCGATTGCTGTGCCATTGCCATAGCGCTTTGCGTTCTCCAACAGATTGCGCACCATGCGACGCAACAGCCGCGCATCGCCGGGTAGTTCAATCGCTTGTGCTTCGAGTTGCGCATCGAGGCGCGCGCATTCTTCAGCAACCAGCGCAGTGAGATCGATATTCTCAAACGCTTGTGCCGTATCTGCAGTCGCATCGAGTCGGCTGGCGAGCAAAATCTCATCAATCAGTTGATCGAGTTCGCCGATGTTGCGCTTCAGTTCGCCGCGTATTTCCGGCTGCGCTTCGTTGCCCATTAATTCGATGGCCATGCGTATGCGTGCCAATGGTGAGCGCAATTCGTGCGATGCATTCGCCAGCAAAGCTTTTTGCGCATCAACCAATGCTTCTATACGTGCGGCGGAACGATTGAAACTGGTCGCGAGTCGTCCGACCTCATCTTGTCCTTCTACTGCAATGCGTGTCGATAACTGACCCGCACCTAAGGCCTCAACACTGGTTTGCAGACGTTCCAGCCGGCGCGTCAAACGACGCACAATCGGATAAGAACCTATACCCATCGCCAGACCTATCAAGACCAGCGTGGTAAAAAAACTGAAGGGTGGTTTGCGTCGCCCCGGATGCTGACCGACCAGCCATCGATCATCCGGTAATTTGACCGCAAACACTGGCGGACCACCGCCCATCCAGCCGCTAGTGGTTTGTGCTTCATCGAGTGGCGGCAATTCACGACCAGCGGAAGCGATTTTTTCCCGCTTGGCTGAGTACAGCGTCAAGTCTGCGCGCATCCGTGATTGCCAGCGTTCGAGCGCTTGCTGCTGCTCTTCGTTGCTGGCTTCTGGCGGCGGCAAAATGTCGGATGCAATCGCGGCGAACGATTCCAGACTCGGGCCGATCTGTCGCGAATCTGCATTCATGCGCCACGCGGCAGCGAACAACAAACCAGCCACAGTGAGGCTGATCAGCATCGCCAGATAGATGCGCACATACAAGCGGTGCGACCAGCGGAAACGTGATCGTGTCGCTGCTTCAGACATCTTGTGCTTTCGCGAATACGTAGCCCGCGCCGCGTACGGTGATGATGCGCTTAGGCTGTTTAGGGTCGTCTTCAATCGCTGCGCGCAAGCGGCCTATGTGTACGTCGATTGATCGATCGAATGCTTCCAGCGGTTCGCCTTTGACGGCGTCCATCAATTGCTCGCGCGATAAAACACGTCCGGCTCTATCCGCCATCGCTGCCAATAAATTGAATTGATAAGCCGTCACAGGTTTGTCTTGATCGTCGAGACGAATCACACGCGCATCGAGATCGATTTCCAAACGGCCGAAACGCAGCACACGTTCGCCACCCGTTGTGGCGATGCCTTGCTGCCTGCGCAAAACGGCGCGCAATCGCGCCAGTAATTCGCGCGGTTCAAATGGTTTGGGTATGTAATCGTCGGCACCTAGTTCAAGCCCGACTACGCGGTCCATAGGATCGCCCTTGGCCGTCAGCATGACAATCGGCAGTGCGCCTGTCGGCTGCGGTTGTGCGCGTATCTGACGGCAGACGTCCAAGCCGTCTGCATCTGGCAGCATCAGGTCGAGCAGAACAATGGCAAACGGCTGCGTGGCATCGGCTTGCTGTAATTGATGCAAACCATCTTTTGCCGTAGCACTGTGTTGCACTTCGAACCCGTTTTGGTTCAGGTATGTGGCGACCATGCTGGCGAGGCGTTGGTCGTCTTCTATCATCAGTAGGCGTTGTGTCATTTTGTTAGTGTAATTCCATTTCGTAATCAAAACGAGAATCGTACTGTTTGCTTCCGCTTGTAAATGTGTTCGATGCGATTGCGGAATGAAAAATCTGATGCGTTACTTTGAAAACGTTATTACAAATTCGCTGCAAAATTTTGTACCGGCGTTCTAAAACGCCCGCGCCAGCATGACCGATTTCCGGTGATGCTGGCGCTGTTCCTACAAGCCCTAGGCTTATGGTTTTGCTGCTGGTGCAGGACCGCCGCGATGATCAGGGCGTGGGCCTTTACCATCAGGACCAAAACGATGGCCGCGTTTGCCAATTTCTTCCGCTGCTTTGACGCGTTGCGCAGGTGTCAGCACTTCGGCGGCATCGGCAAATGCCTGTGACATGCGACGTGAACGCTGATCGTCCAATTGCTGTTGCGTTTGACGGACTTGTTCAAGCGCATTGCGATCGATCGTTGGCTGCGCCAGCAATTTCACGCCTTGTGCACGTGCTTCGCGGCTTTTTTCCTGGATAGGGCGCAGGTCAGTGAAGGCTGCTTTTGCGATCGCGCTCAATTTGGTTTTTTGTTCCGCGGTTGCATCTGGCACCAAACGTTTCAACATGTGCTGAAAGCGTTTTTCTGCTTTTGCCGGATCCATTTTTCCGTGCGGGCCGAAATGGCGTTCTGCTGTTGGCTTTTGCGCAGCAGGGCCTTCTTGTGCGTAGCTGACTCCGACGATGGAAAGAGCGCTGACCAGCGCGGCGCCAGCAGTGATCATCATCAGGCGACGACCGTGTGGCGTACTTTTAACGAAAGATGCTTTACCTGCGATTTGCTTGTTCATTCGAAACTCCTTTGTGGTTCAAGTGGTGCTCGCTGTGTTTTGCGGGCATGGAGTTACTGTAGTGCGGCTCTGTTGCGGCCACGCTAGCGAGCGGTAAAGTTATGTAAAGGGATGTCATCGTCTTTGTTGGTGCAATGGCATGCTGACTCAGCTTGATCACGCACCAATTTGGCGATGATGCGAGAGCCGCATGACTGGCGTTTGCCTAGTGCTGCAGGGCGCGGCTGGCACATCTTTTGCAGTCAGGAATCTATACCGATCCTGTCTCAATTCGACGGTAGCCCAAAATAATAAGGAATAAAAATGAACAGGCGTCACTTTCTTCAAGCCAGTTTGGCTGCCAGCACAAGTTTGCTGGTTTTTCCGGCCGCGTATGCGGATGGGCCTATCACGCACATCAATGACGCCATCAATAAATCCGGCCGTCAACGGATGCTGTCGCAGCGTATGGCAAAAAGTTATTTGCAGATCGGCCAATCCATCGATTTGCCACGTTCGAAAAAAATATTCAGCGCCTCCATCGCTTTGTTTGAGCGTCAACTGTATGAGCTGGAAGCGTTCGCTCCCACGCCGGAAAACAAGGCAACCTTGGCTGACTTGAGAAAAACCTGGGCTGGCTACAAGACCGTGTTGGTGGGCAATGCGCCGAATCGTCAGGATGCGAAAACCATCATGGTGGTCAATGAACAAGTCCTGGCACTGGCACATGCGTCCACGGTCCAGTTGGAAAAAACTTCAGGTTCGGCAGCAGCGCGGCTGGTTAATATTTCGGGACGTCAGCGTATGTTGTCGCAACGTATGGCGAAGTTTTATCAAGCGATCAATTGGGGTGTGGCATCGTCGGATGGGCTGATCAATCTGGCCAAGGCGCGCGACGAATTTTTGCTGGGGATGACGGAGCTATCGACGTCGCCGAAGAATACGCCAGCGATCAACGCAGAAATGACACTGGCACAACAGCAATGGTTTTTCTTCGATCAAGCGTTGAAGAGTAGTGCGGATAGTATGGAAACCAAGGTGCGCTTTGCGACCAATGTGGCTACCACCAGCGAACGCATTCTGGAAACGATGGACAGGATTACCGGGATGTACGAGCAGTTGAGTTAAGCGCGTATGTTGTAGTTTGAGTTGCGGCGAGACCGCAACTCAAAAAGTTTTACTGATGCACTTCTAGCTGACTAATTTCTGAATCTGAATTTAATGAGCATGCCCGCAAACGCTGCAATTGGCATTGCGTGCAAACTTGATGCTGTTCCATTCCATCGTCCGCGCATCCAGCAATAACAGGCGGCCTTTTAACGGCTCTCCGATGCCTGCAATCACCTTCAATGCTTCCGCCGCTTGCATGCTGCCTATGATGCCCACCAGTGGTGCGAATACGCCCATCGTGCCGCAATTCACTTCTTCAAACTGCTGATCTTCCGGGAACAGGCAGGAATAGCACGGCGCGTTTTCATCGCGTTTATCGAACACACTGATTTGACCATCGAACTTGATCGCCGCGCCGGAAACCAGCGGCACGCGATTCGCAACGCAAGCGCGATTGATGGCATGCCGGGTGGCGAAGTTGTCGCTGCAATCCAATACTACTGATGCATTGCGTACGAGTTCATTCAGACGTTCGCCTGAAACACGTTCTTTCAGCGCGACGATTTCTATCGTTGGATTAATTTCAGTCAGCGTGTGCTGTCCCGATAAAACCTTGGCCTGACCAACCCGTTCTGTCGTATGCAAAATCTGCCGTTGCAGATTGGTCAGATCGACTGTGTCGTCATCGACCAGCGTGATGGTGCCGATGCCGGCGGAGGCTAGATAGAACGCTGCAGGCGAACCCAAGCCACCTGCACCTATGATCAACGCATGCGCCGCCAACAATTTCTCCTGGCCTTCGATATCAATTTCATCGAGCAGGATGTGGCGTGAGTAACGCAGTAATTGTTGGTCGTTCATAAGGTGTCCGAGTTGCTTGATGAGTGATGCATGCTGCGTAAATTATTTGCAGAACTGTTGGAAGAAAACACTGTGCTGCAATCAAAAAAAGCCGCATCGCTGCGGCCTTTTTTGCGAATGCTGGCGACTATTTCTTGTCGTCGGTTTTCGGTTCAGTTTTTGAATCTGTTTTTGGTTGGTTGATGCCAGGTTCTTTCTTCACTTCGACTTTTGCTTTCGAAAGAATGACAGGCAAGCCTTTCAAATGATTCAAAGCTTGTGCCAACTGGAAGTCGTCTTTGCTGCCGAATTCCAGTGGTTTGCGTTTTTTCTCCAACGCAGCGATGCGTTGTTCTTCTTCCAGTTCATCAACTGCAGGACGGGCTTCAGCTTCTTTGTCCTTGTCGTTGATCAAATGCTTTTGCAGATCGGCTTCACGCAGACGCAAGCCGTTCAAGCCATCGCCTTCTGCGGTTTCATCCACCATCAGATCCGGCACGATGCCTTTGGCTTGAATCGAGCGGCCACTAGGTGTGTAGTAACGCGCGGTCGTCAATTTGACCGCGGTATCAGCGGAAAGCTGACGTATGGTTTGTACCGAGCCTTTGCCGAAAGTTTGCGTACCCATGATGGTGGCGCGCTTGTAATCCTGCAATGCGCCGGCCACGATTTCAGAGGCAGAAGCTGAACCGGAGTTGACCAAGACCACCATAGGGATTTTCTTGATCGCATCAGGTAATTTTGCGAGTGGATCACCGACTGCGCGCGTTGCATAGAATTCGCGACGTGCGTAGAAGCTGGCTTTCGAATCAGGCAACTGACCATTGGTCGAAGTAACGACTACGTCTTTCGGCAAGAAGGCTGCAGAGACGCCGATCGCGCCCGGCAATACGCCGCCCGGATCGTTACGCAAGTCGAGTACCAGACCTTTCAAGTTAGGATCTTGTGCGTAGAGCGCAGCGATTTTTTTCGCCATGTCATCGACTGTCGGTTCCTGGAATTGCGCAACGCGCAGCCATGCATAACCAGGTTCAACGATTTTGGATTTCACGCTTTGTACGCGAATTTCCTGACGTGTAATGGTGGTGATGATTGGTTTGTCTTCGTCTTTGCGGGCAATCGTCAGCGTGATTTTGGTATTCGGTTCACCGCGCATTTTTTTGACTGCTTCGTCCAGCGTCAAACCTTTGACCGGAGTCGAATCCAGGCGCGTGATCAAATCGCCAGCCTTGATGCCCGCACGATATGCAGGCGAATCTTCGATAGGCGAAATGACTTTGACGTAACCATCTTCCATGCCGACTTCGATACCGAGTCCGACAAACTTGCCTTGCGTACCTTCACGCAATTCCTTGAATGCTTTTTTATCAAGATAGGCTGAATGTGGGTCCAGTGACGAGACCATGCCGGAGATTGCTTCGGTCAACAATTTTTTATCATCGACCGGTTCGACGTAATCCGATTTGATGAGTCCGAATACATCGGCTAGTTGGCGCAATTCCTCGATAGGCAAAGGATTACCGGCACTTTTCTGTGCCATGGCATCCAGCTGCGTGCCCATACCGATCGCGCCGGCAACCATGCCTAAACCGATCAATCCGATATTCTTGAGTTTCGTTCCCATGTTCACCTAATAGTTACCCAACTGAGTGGGTCAAACGCACGACCTTGGTGTCGCATTTCAAAGTATAAACCTGATTGTTCATTGCCGCCGCTATTACCTGTGCTGGCAATCACTTCGCCGGTTTTAACCGCATCGCCAGCATGTTTCAACACCGACTGATTATTGCCGTAAATCGTCATGTACTGGCTGCCATGATCAACAATGATCAAATTGCCAAAACCGCGCAGCCATTCGGCAAATACCACGCGGCCGGGCGCGACCGCTTTGACTTCGGTGCCTTCATCGGCGCGAATAAACAAACCTTTCCAGGTCGGGCCTTCGCCGCGCTTATTGCCAAATTTGGCAGTGACGTCGCCGCGTATAGGCAGGCGTAATTTGCCGCGCAGTGCTGCGAAGGCTCCATCTTGGACGCTGGCGTCGGGCGTCAGGTCATTGCGGGCCAAGGCTTGTGATGGTTTTTCGCGTACTGGCGGCTCGTCGTCTTCAATCGCATTCGGATTGGTAATTTTGCCACTGGATGTTTTGTCGTTTTGTTCACTACGTTTTTTTGCCAGCGCTAAACGTCTTTCGCGTTCTTCGCGTTCGCGTGCGGCGCGTTCCTGCTTGCGCTTTTCTGCTGCGGCAGCTTCGGCTTTACGTTGTTCTTGAATTAACACGGCGAGTTTGTCGACCAGACTGGCCAAGCGTTTTTCATCGCGTTCGATGTTGCCGACTTCCTTGCGTTGTGCCGTGAGTTTGTTGGACAACTGTGAGAGTAAAGTCGCGCGTTGGGCTTTTTCTTTTTGCAGAATCGCGTGCTGTTCGCGCGCTTCGCCAGCAATTTCGTCTAGTTCTTCCTTGGCGTTTTGCACGCTGGCCTGGTTGTCTGCAATCGCTTGCAGATTGGTGCGCAATGATTCGATCAACGTTGCTTGCGCGCGCGAGACGTAGCCCATGTATTGCAGTTCGCGGTTGATGCGGTTCGGATTGTCGCCAGACAGCAGCAGCTTGATGCGATCTTCATTGCCGGCGATGTATTGTTCGCGCAGCAGTTTGGCGAGCTGGCTCTGCTGGGCGTCGACGATTTTTTGCAGCGCGGCTTGCTGACTGGATAAATCCTTCAGCTTGGCTTGGGTTTTTTGCTGTTCTTCAGCCAGGTCGCGCAAATTGCGTTGTGCATCCGATATCGCTTCTTCGGATTTGGCCAAAGCATCGGCTGCAGAACTCTTGGCGGTTTCTGTCTTGTCTATGCTGCGTTTGAGTGTCGTCAGCTTTTGACGCAAATCTGCGCGCTCACTCTCGGCCACGATTTTTTGCTTGCTGCGATCTGTGGCTTTTTGTGCTCTGGCGTTGGTAACTATGCTGGCACAGAGTGCCAATACGACGCACGACGTGATGAAACGCATACCCGGAAAGCCTTGAAGTTGGTCACCGACGGGTATGCGCGTGTTGCGAGTGAAGGACGAAAGAAGCGAAATTGGCACGGAATTTATGGGGTTGGTCCGTGGCTGGCGGCTGCTTTGACGGCTGCTTCCAGCGATGCCTGATCGCCGAGATAGTAGTGGCGTATCGGTTTCAAGTTGTCATCCAGCTCATAGACGATAGGGCGGCCATTTGGAATGCTGAGCGAAACGATGTCTTGATCGCTGATGCCGTCCAGAATCTTGATCAGCGCGCGCAGGCTGTTGCCGTGCGCCGAGATGATGATTTGTTTGCCGGCACGGATTGATGGAACGATGGTGTCATTCCAATATGGTTCTACGCGCAGCAATGTATCTTTCAGACATTCGCCCAGCGGAATTTCTTCACGCTTCAGATTGGCATAGCGCGGATCGTTGTACATCGTGCGCGGATCGTCTTCTGCCAGTGGTTTTGGCGGAATGTCGTAGCTGCGACGCCATTGCAGAACCTGGTCAGCGCCGTATTCTTTTGCCGTTTCCGCTTTGTTCATGCCTTGTAACGCGCCGTAATGGCGTTCGTTCAGGTGCCAGTCGCAGACGACCGGTATCCACATCAGATCCATCTCGTCGAGCGTGATCCACATCGTGCGTATCGCGCGTTTCAAGACTGAGGAATACGCCAGATCGAAGGTAAATCCGGCTTCGCGCAGCAGTTGACCGGCGTGCTTTGCTTCAGCACAACCTTTTTCCGTCAAATCGACATCGGCCCAGCCGGTAAAGCGGTTATCGAGGTTCCATGTGGACTCGCCGTGGCGCATCAATACGATTTTGTACATGGTTCTAATAGGTAAGTAATGGTTTTTTGATGCAAAATGCCGAATCCGAATTGTATTCGGTCTTCTATTTTATAATGCGAACATTCTTTCTACTCATTGGAACAACGTGAAATTCATCATTGATAACATTATTCTGATTGTCCTCGTCTTGGTATCCGGCGGCGCATTGGTCGCACATACACTGCAACGCATGGGTGCAAAACTTACGCCATTACAGGCAACCCAGATCATTAATCAGGGAAAAACCCTGATTCTCGACGTCAGAACTGCAGATGAATTTGCTGCCGGACATATCCGTGACGCGAAAAACATTCCATTAAAAGAATTGAAAACACGCATCGATGAATTGGAAAAATTCAAGGCGCGTCCAGTGGTTGTTGTCTGCGCCAAGGGATTGAAATCGGCACAAGCGACCGCACAACTGAAGAAAGCGGGCTACACCGAAGCCGCTAGTTTACTAGGTGGCTTGGATGCATGGCAATCGCAAGGTTTGCCTGTTACCAAGTAAGACTCGGTAAGCATCAAGTAATTCAAAGTTAAAGAAGGAAAAATTATGACTGCGCATGTGACGATGTATAGCACTGGCGTTTGCCCTTATTGCACGATGGCAGAACGTTTGTTGGCTGCCAAAGGCATAGACAATATTGAAAAGATTCGCGTCGATCTCGATCCTGCGCAACGTATTGCAATGATGGAGAAAACCGGTCGTCGTACCGTGCCGCAGATTTATGTTGGCGATACGCATGTCGGTGGCTTCGACGACTTGAACGCGCTGGAACGTGCGGGCAAGCTGGATGCTTTGTTGCAAGCTGCCTGACGAGTTTGGCTCACTTAGAGTTGACGATGCGGTAACCTGTACCAAATGAAATCAAGTAAATGAAATAAGCGGTAACTGTTAGGAGGGCTGATCGCCCTCCATTTTTAATCTGACTGAAAGTGCTTCATGGCTGACGAAAATCTGCAACCTGTATTCCAGATCCAACGTGTTTACCTGAAAGATCTGTCGCTGGAACAACCTAATTCGCCAGCAATTTTCCTCGAACAAGAATCGCCAGAAATCGAAGTAGCGGTTGATGTCGGCGCAGAACAAATCGCTGATGGCATTTTTGAATCGACTGTCACGATTACTGTCACTGCAAAAATCAAAGACAAGATCGCATTTTTGGTCGAAGGCAAGCAAGCCGGTATTTTCGAAGCGCGCAACATCCCTGATGAACAACTCGATCCATTGATCGGCATCGGTTGCCCAAGCACGATTTATCCGTATTTGCGCGCGAATATTGCTGATGCGATTACCCGCGCCGGCTTCCCTCCTGTGCACCTGACCGAAATCAATTTCGAAGTGTTCTACCAACAACGTCTGGCAGCTTTGGCGCAGCAACAAGCTGATAGCAGCTCAGGCATCGTGATGGCTGACGGTTCCGTCGCAAAGCATTAATTCAAGCGTACAGTGCGCACCCGTTCGATCGTGGATCAATCGGGTGCGCTGCACTTTCCGAATAATGACTTGAAGGTAAGCGCATGAAATGGTCTTTCCCCGCTTATGCCGCACTGCTGATGTCAACGCTGGCAACCGGTGTGACGCATGCCGCCGATTTCAAAGCTGTGGGTGCAAATCCTGCGATCATGTACAACGCGCCGTCTGAGCGTGGCCGCAAAATATTCATCGCGCCGCGCGGCATGCCGGTCGAAATTATTTTGACGCAAAACGGCTGGAGCAAAGTGCGTGATGTCGCCGGCGATTTATCTTGGGTTGATGCGTCAGCACTGACGTCAAAACGCAATGTGATTGTCACGTCCGCGAATCTCAAACTGCATGCCACGGCTGAAGAAAATTCCGCTGTTGTTGCTACCGTTGATAAGAACGTATTACTGGAATTAGTTACGCCCCCAGCATCCGGGTGGGTCAAACTGAAACACAAAGACGGACCCATCGGTTTTGCAAGAACCAATGAAGTGTGGGGCGAGTAATTCGTTTCCCATGATTGCGCGGAGGATCAGCGTTTGATCAAAGCTTTGCCATCATTTGCAGTCTTCGATATTTAATCTTCTTAAGCAAACTCACTGCATGAACATCACAATACTAGGCGCGGGCGCATGGGGTACGGCTTTGGCGATGTCGCTGGCTGAACGGCATGCGGTTGTATTGTGGGGCCGCGATTCCGCAGTGATGCAGCAGGCACAACAGAGTCGAGAAAATTCTGCGTATCTGCCGGGTTTTCGTTTACCCGACACCTTGTCTGTAAGCGCTGATTTTTCGTCCGCCATCGCGCATGCAGGTACAGATGGTTTGCTCATCGTTGCCAGTTCTTTGTCTGGTCTGCGTCCTTTGGCTGAACAGCTGAAGTCACATGCGATCCCGAATATTGTTTGGCTATGCAAAGGCTTTGAAGCCGACACGCATTTACTGCCGCATCAGATCGTGCGTGAAGTGCTGGGCAAGGATATTCCTGCGGGCGCATTGTCTGGCCCTTCGTTTGCACAAGAAGTCGCGCAAGGCTTGCCATGCGCCTTGGCGATTGCATCCGATAGCGCCGCCTTGCGGGAGCTGGTTGTCGCTGCGGTGCACGGGCCTAGCATCCGCGTTTACACAACCGATGATTTGATCGGCGTGGAAGTTGGTGGCGCGGTCAAAAATATTCTGGCAATTGCCACCGGCGTTATTGATGGACTTAAGCTCGGCTTGAATGCGCGCGCAGCGTTAATTACGCGCGGCCTGGTAGAGATCACGCGCTTTGGTGTGGCTTTGGGCGGACGTGCCGAAACCTTCATGGGTTTGGCCGGCATGGGTGATTTGATTTTGACTTGTACTGGCGATTTATCGCGTAACCGTAAGGTTGGCTTGGGTTTGGCGCAAGGGAAAAAACTGGAGCAGATCGTGACCGAGTTGGGTCACGTTGCCGAAGGCGTACGTTGTGCGCAAGCCGTGCGCGAATTGGCGATTAAGCACGGCATAGACATGCCGATTACCAATGCAGTCGCGGCAGTTCTTTTCGATGGTGATTCACCGCTGGAAATGGTCGGACGCATACTTGCACGCGATGCGCGGGATGAAGCAGCTTAAGCCAAGCTCTTCCTGCCCCAAACCTGGTTATCAATCCAGCCGCATAAACGCCGCACTACCGCCACATCAATGTGGTTGCAGCAATAGCGTCAACAAAACCGACGAATCTTCCAACGCATGCAATGCATGCGGTTCACCACCTGCCAGATAAACCAGTTCGCCGGCTTTCACTGTTTGCGTCTGCTGATGCGCGTGCAATTCAATCGCGCCTTCCAGGCACTGAATGGTGACTGCGCCGGGCACAGAGTGCTCAGGCATGCCTTTGCCGCGCGGTAGCACGAGGCGCATCAATTCCAGTTGTGGCGTTTTAAAAAGGGCATTCGAAACGGATGTTGTAATCCGCGAGCCTAGTGGACGTATGTCGATCAACTGGCCGGATGTTGCATGCGGTAGAGCCATTATCTTCTCCTCAATGTGGTTCGAGTGCGATCAGGCAAATGTGCTTCGCCTTGGCGATTTCCCCCTTTGTTATAACAAACAAACCGGGCTGAATCAATCTCTCGCTAAATGAGCTCTGGAAGCAAGTAGCAGCGCGACTTACTCTTCGTCCGGCTTGGTGAGTTTTTTCTGCAACTGCAATTTTTGGATTTGTCTCTGTGCCGAGACGGACTTTTGATGTGAGCCACCGATGCGCGTTTTTGCCGCCAACGCAACGTGGTTGCGCGGTTTCAGTGCCTGTTGTGAAGGCTCTATGCGTATCGTGAGTTTTTGACGTTTGGCGAGTGCTTTATTGGCCATGATGTGAATGACGCGCATGCTGCGATGCGCGTCTTTTCTCCATGATTAATTACAGCACATAGCGCGACAGATCTTCGTCGACAGACAATGCCCCCAGTCTTTCATCAACATACGCCGCACTGATAGTCATGGTTTGATCCGGGCTGTCGCTGGCGGAAAACGAAATTTCTTCCAGCAGTTTTTCCATCACTGTATATAGACGACGCGCACCTATGTTTTCGGTTTTTTCATTGACCGAATACGCAATTTCCGCCATTCGTTGTATGCCATCTTGTGCAAACTCGATTTTGATTCCTTCGGTTGCGAGCAAGGCTTCATATTGCTTGGTCAAGCAGGCATCGGTGCCAGTCAGAATACGTTCGAAATCGGCGATAGACAAGGATTCCAGTTCGACGCGAATCGGGAAACGACCTTGCAATTCCGGGATCAGATCCGATGGTTTGGCCAGATGAAATGCGCCCGATGCAATAAACAGAATGTGATCGGTTTTGATAATGCCATACTTGGTGTTGACGGTGGTACCTTCGACCAATGGCAGCAAATCGCGCTGTACACCGGCGCGGGATACTTCGCCGCCGCCGGTTTCCGAACGTGTTGCAATCTTGTCGATTTCGTCCAGAAAGACAATGCCGTTTTGTTCAACATTGTTGATCGCTTTTTGCTTCAGCTCATCTTCGTTAACCAGCTTGCCGGCTTCTTCTTCGACCAAGAGTTTGAGTGCTTCCTTGATTTTGATCTTGCGTGCTTTCTTGCGATTGCCGCCTACGCCGGAAAACATCGATTTGATTTGCTCTGTCATTTCTTCCATGCCGGGCGGCGCCATGATTTCCATGGACGGCCCTGCTTCGGACAGTTCAATTTCGATCTCAGTATCGTCCAGTGAACCTTCACGCAAACGCTTGCGGAATGTTTGACGCGTGGTGTTGTCTGGCGTGCTGCTCGCACCCGTTGATCCTGCGGCGGCATTGGCATTGGTCGATGAGGTGAAGCCAAAATCACGTGCTGGCGGTACAAGAATATCGATGATGCGATCTTCGGCGGCATCTTCTGCGCGAGCGCGGACTTTGCGTGTTTCCAGTTCGCGCGTCTGCTTGATGCCGATGTCGATCAAGTCGCGAATGATGGTTTCGACGTCGCGACCAACGTAGCCGACTTCGGTAAATTTGGTCGCTTCAATCTTGATGAACGGCGCGTCTGCCAATTTGGCGAGACGACGAGCGATTTCAGTTTTACCGACGCCGGTCGGTCCTATCATCAGAATATTTTTTGGCGTAATTTCGTGACGCAGCGGCTCTTGCACTTGCTGACGGCGCCAGCGATTACGCAATGCAATCGCGACGGCGCGTTTGGCATTGGCTTGGCCAACCACGTGTTTATCCAGTTCGGAAACGATTTCTTTGGGTGTCATGTTCATGATGTCTTTCGCCTAAATGCAGGCGCTTTCCTGTATTGATCTCGCAATTAATCGGGAGCTTAGTCCAGCGTTTCTATCGTGTGCGAGAGATTGGTATAGATGCACAGTTCGCCCGCAATCGTCAGTGATTTCTTGACGATATCGAGCGGCGACATATCTGTGTTTTCTTGCAGGGCCTTGGCCGCCGATTGAGCAAAAGTACCACCAGAACCGATCGCGCCTATGCCGTCTGTAGGTTCCAGCACATCGCCATTGCCAGTGATGACTAATGTGGTTTCGTGATCTGCGACCAGCAGCATGGCTTCAAGGCGGCGCAACATGCGATCGGTGCGCCAGTCTTTGGCTAGTTCGACTGATGCGCGCATCAAATGGCCTTGATGTTTTTCCAGCTTGGATTCAAAACGTTCCAGCAAGGTGAATGCATCTGCGGTGCCGCCGGCGAAGCCGACCAATACCTTGCCGTTATAAACCTTGCGCACTTTGCGCGCAGTGCCCTTCATGACGATATTGCCTAATGTGACCTGGCCATCGCCGCCTAGTGCGACGATGTTGCCGCGTCGCACCGAGAGTATGGTGGTGCCGTGAAATTGTTCCATGCTTGCCTCTGAAATGAAGTGGCTGACTCAATGCAAAATGCTGCTGCAAAACGGATGACGTTGGATAAAACTTGCGCGCTTGATGTGTGAGGCATCAAGAGGCATTCTAGAAAAAATGGGGGCGGACGATTCGATTGCAAGTCGAAATTTCGTCCTTGATTGCAGAGTTAGTTTTTGCGCGGGACGATACGTACAAGTTCGGCAACACCCATGACGTGACAAAGCGCGACAATAAAATGATTCGCATTATGCAATTCGATACTTTTGCCAGCGCTGATGAGCGGTGTCAAACCGCCAAACAAGCGTCCCGCCGCATTGAAATCCATACGCGTCAGGCGTGTGCAATCGAGGATCAAGGGATTGTGCGTGTGGGCATACGCAGTGATGCTTTGGACGAGAGTATCGGTGCGGGCATCGATCACTACCGGCATGGCGAAATGGTCGCCTGCCGCTTCATCAGAATTGACGCTTTCTTCCGCAGCGGTGACGACCTTGTTTTGCGGCGATACGAAGGAGGGCGGCGATACTTCGAAGGTGACGCAGTAATCGATACTGGTTTCTTCAAAATCGGATTCGCGATTCAACAAGCGCAACAGCTCCAGCAGCAAAAGCCACGGTGCTTCGGTTTCATCACGGCGACCAACCATCAGGATCGCACGAATTTTTTCTGCCAGTTCGGGCGCGCCAACCAGTATCAGGTTGTGGCCGGATTTTTGCAGTTTTTGCAATACGCTGAATAACAGGCCGCAACCGACAGGATCGACTTCGGTAACGCGCGCGAACTCAAGCTTGATGATATTGCTCATCTCAGCCATGTTTTTGATGCGTTCCAGTTGCTTGATGCTGGTCGCATCGAGCTTGCCGGAAAATGCCACGCTAGGCGTGGTGCCGGGACGTGGTGCGGCTTCTTGCGCTTTTGGCTCGACGTTATTGCTGTCTATCCATGCCGGTGGCGACATCTCGAATTTGTTGGCGTATTCGATGGACAGGTTTTCAAACGACATGCGCTGACCGGTAATTTGATACAGATCGAACAACATGCCCCACACAGTTAATGGTGTGTTGCCTAGCGCATCTTCGGCTATTGCATTCAATAGAATAGGTTCGACCAGATCGGTCTGACCATTGGCAAACAGAATCGCTGCTTCTTCAATGACAGGTGCGGCTTCCGAAGCCGAGATCGCGACCGGCCCGATGACTGTTTCTGCACCTAGCAGGAAGGCGGTGCTGGCGCCCATGATGTCAGGCAGCATGGACGGCTGATCGAGCGCTGCGGCATCCGTGTTTTTTGCTTTTGCTTGAGCGCGCACTTCAGGCAGGCGCTGCTCGGTATTCATGAATTGGCTGGATGGGCCAGGCATCGTATTGCCGCTGAAGGGCAGCGGTTTGACGAACTCGGATGACATTTCAGATTCAATGGCATCGATCTTCATGGCGGTCGCGTGGGCTGCTTTACGCTGCACTTGTTGCGTTTGTTCGTTTTCGGTTTTTGCGGCGCGAGCGGCATTATCGTCGCGTTTTTTTTGCGAAATCTCTTGCTCAGTCGGCTTGCGCGCCGATTGGCCGTCCTTCTTTCCAAATAGCGAAAAAATCCCCACGTCTATCCTGGTGAACAACGGCATGCACTTGCCAAATATTTAACAGTGCGCCAAGTTTATAAATGCCCTGATCGGATCTACGCCCGAAAAAGACCAGACAAAATTCTCGCCTAAAGGTAACACAGGCCGACAGCACAAAGCGACCCGCAGTGCTCCTGCAGGTCACTAGTGTAGCCAAAAAACGAAGAACTATCTTTAAAAACTTGTACGAACGCCAACGATCAGGTTTCTACCCGGTAGTGGAGCTTCTTCGCGTAACACCGACGTTGCCAGGCGTATGTCGTCGTTCAACAGATTTTTGACGATGGCGAACCAGGTTACGTCGTTGGAATTGATGCGTTGTGTGTACGACAAATTGGCGTCGACCTGTGTGTAGGACGGTGTGACAAAGTTTTCAAAGCTGGCCAGTTTGTCCTGCTCTTGCGCATGCAATACCTTGACGCCCGAGCGCCAGCCGCCTTGACGGTATCCAACTTCGCCGCCAAAACGCGTCGCTGGTTGCAAAGGCAGGTTGTCTAGGCCAGTCAGTTTGCCGCGCGATGTGTCGGCAAAACCACGCAGTGACCAACCTTCGCCGCGCAGGTTGTAACTGATCTCTGCTTCGGCACCGCGTATCGTCGCGCTGTTTTGCGACCAGAAACGCTCGGTGAATTCGCCTGTTGGATCTACCACGCCAGCTTCATCAACTGTGGTGCCATCAGTGCGGCCGTAGATATAATTTTTTACGCGATTCTGGAACAGGTTGGCTTTCCAGCGGATCAAGCCTTCAGTCTTTTGCAGGCTGATTTCAAAATTGCGTGAAGTTTCCTTGTTCAGGTTGTTGTCACCGATATCGTAGGTCGCGGTCGACTCATGCGGACCGTTGGAATACAACTCTTCGATTGCAGGTGCACGTTGCGCGACAGACGCAGTAGCGCCCAAGCCATAACCCGGCGTGAAGGTCCACAAACCTCCCAGCGAATACGAGCCGAGATTAAAGTCGCGTTGCGTCAATCCCGATACCGCATCCGGCTTGCGTTTGACGGATTCTATCCGTGCGCCCGCGCTGGCGCGGAACGGGCCGAAGTCACGTTCTTCCACCAAGAAACCCGCGATGGAATTGGTTTTGGTCAGAGGTACTGTTTCCGGTCCGCTGCCATCTGCGGCGAGTGCCGAGAACTCTGAGTTTTCAGTTTGCAGACCGAAGGTGCCGCGCCAACCGGCCATCGGTTTATGCGTCAATTCGATGCGGCTTTCCAGCGCATTGTTTTTGAAATCGGTAGCCGGTGTGCCGTCTTCCAGATTTTCTGTGTGCTTGTAATCTGTATGACCCAGTTTGAAGCGCAGGGATTCAAAGTTGCCGAATGGCTCCTTGATCAAGCCATCGATGTCGAAGCGAGTTTGCTTCAGCGTGATGAAGGATCTTTC
The DNA here is from genome assembly GCF_030655415.1 of Herminiimonas sp. Next base: position 171,205 of record NZ_JAURVN010000015.1, read on the forward strand.
TTCAGTTGGAATGCCGTAGCGATCGTCATTAACGCCGACCGAAGCACCGATGTGACCCCAGCTTTGGATGTAGGAAGCACCGAATCCAAGACTATTGGTACGTGCAAACGAGTTCGGCAAACGGCCTGAGCCCAAGCTCGGATCGCTGAGGCTGACATCGCCAGGAATTTTATAATCGTCGGCATCCCGCAGATTGCCATCGACGTGCAAGCCGATATCACCGGCTGCGCCATCAACCGACAAGGACATATTCTTAGTGCGATCTACTGTGCCGTAACGGACTTCGGCGTCGCCGGTTGGTTTGGCATTCAAGACGGTTGGAATGCGGTCATTGATGATGTTGACCACGCCGCCAATCGCACCTGAGCCGTATAGCAATGCGGCAGGGCCGCGCAGGATTTCAATCTGGCGCGCGGTTGATGCTTCGCCGCCGACCGCATGATCGTTAGAAAGACTGGATGCATCCAGGATCGACATGCCATTTTGCAGAATTTTGACGCGTGGGCCTTCCATGCCGCGAATAATAGGGCGCGACGCGCCTGCGCCAAATGCGGAGGCAGAGACGCCGAGTTCTTGTGACAAGGTGTCGCCGAGTGAGTTACCAAGTTTTTCGCGCAGCTCATCACCGTATAGAACTTTGGCTTGAGTTAGCACTTGCGCGCCTTCATCGCTGTTGAATGGAGTAGAGGTGACGACGACAGCAGGCAGGGTTTGTTCTTGCGTTTGCGCAAAAGCAGAGTGTGACAATGTAGCGAGCGCAGACAGAACGGCGCTGGCCAACAGGGTGCGTTGGGCGATCATGATACTTCCTTGAAAAATCGAATAGAAATCGATATGAATCGATTAAAAGCAGCCGCACTGAATCGCGATGCGATCAGGCAGGTGCTACAAGCAGGAAAAAATCAGTTACGCGTTTGGCGGTGCGCGGGAAGAGAAATGACAGAGGAAGGGCGCGTCCCATGAAGCATGGGCAGCCCACAGCGCCAGAACTTGCACGCTGGTTTGTAGTAGAGGAATAAATGGAAGTGCAGGTGCGCTATCGGCCAGCGCCATGCCGTCAAACAAGGTACAGGAATGCGACTTGTCACCTGCGTATTCAGTGCTTGAATCCGACGTTGAGTCGGACGATGTTTGAACGGCGGTTTGCAAGGCGTGGTGATTATCTACTCTGTCCGCATGTGCTATACGATGCTGCAATCCCATCCATTGCGCGAACAATACAGCGATCACCAACAATGCAGCGAAGCAGAGTCGTGTGGCTGTTGGCGTGCGGGAGGAAAAAGCAGGTTTCAAAAAATCACTCGTTTATTTACGGGACGTTTGCATCAGACTAAATACGCTGAAGAGTAGAGCATAGCTTTGCACCGAGTCGAGGGCGGGCAAAGATTAATGCCTCACCGTCTATGCAGTGAATCGTATATTGCAACACAATTGCATTCTACAAAAAAACAAAGCGCGCGGATAGAGGGCCGCGCGCTTTGTTTGTAAATGAATCGCGATTAATTCCAGCTGGAATTAGTCACCATACAATTTTTGTTTCAATTCGCGACGTTGCTGTGCTTCCAGCGACAAAGTTGCTGTAGGACGTGCGAGCAAACGTGGGACGCCGATAGGCTCGCCAGTTTCTTCGCACCAGCCATAGTCGCCGCTGTCGATACTGGCGATCGATTGCTGTACTTTTTTCAGCAGCTTGCGTTCGCGGTCACGCGTACGCAATTCCAAAGCGTGTTCTTCTTCAATCGTTGCGCGATCAGCTGGATCCGGAACGAGTACGGTTTCACGCAAATGTTCAGTGGTTTCGTCAGCGTTTTTCAGTAAATCTTTTTCAAGTTGCTGGAGGCGATTTTTGAAGAATGCGAGTTGTGCAGCATTCATGTAATCCTTTTCGCCCATCTTCATGATTTGCGCTTCGGATAACAAGGTGCCGTCATTATCGGCGGTAGGGGTTGCTTTTGATTTAGTTGCCACTTCGCGTACTTTCGAAACTACAGGTTGTTCAATTTTATCTACTGGTGCGGAGAGGACCTTTTTGCTGCTGTCTGCTCCAGACCGAGATGCGTCTTTTTTTACGGTTACCGCAATTGCCTTGGTCGCGCTTGCAGTAACTTTCTTAATTGGTTGCGCTACTGCCTTAACAGGAGCTTTTGCTTTGACTGCAGGTTTCGCTACAGGTTTCACATTCTTTGCCGCGGCGGTTTTCTTGGCCACCACTTTTGTTTTTGCAGCGACCTTGGTGGATTTTACCGCACTCTTCGCTGGCGCTTTTTTTGCTGCCTTGGCTGCCGATTTAACAGCAGGCTTGGTCGCCGGTTTGACTGCCTTTTTCAGTGCCTTGACGATTTTCCCTGCGAGCGTTTTTGTCGCTGACTTTGCAGTTGACTTCGCCGCGGTCGTTTTGGCTGCCGGTTTGGAACGAGCAGGTGTAACGGCCTTTTTAGTGGCAGTTTTTTTTGCGCTTTTTGCAGATTTTGTGACGGTTGCGTTCATAGTCCCTTATCCTCAATGAACTTTCCCACACTCGGATCCATCGTGCTCTGCGTGCGATTTAATGCCTTTCGCATCGCCCCGGCCGCTCTATCCTGAGCTAAAAACTGGGCTAGTTTATACCAAACATTGTTCCAATCCGTAAATAAAAGTTTCTTTTGGCAGATTCTGTCCGATAAATACCATTTTGTTAGAGCGGATTTCATCCTCGCCCCACTTGCCGCCTATGTCGGTGCCCATGATCTGGTGCACGCCTTGGAAGACCACTTTGCGGTCAGCGCCATCCATCCACAAGACACCTTTATAGCGCAACATGCGCGGCCCGAAAACCTGCACGATACCGCCGAGGAATTCATCCAGCTTCTCGGTATTGAATGGTCTGTCGCTCTTGAATACGAAAGCGGCGATGTTATCGCTGTGATGGCCGTGATGGTGGTCATGATGATGGTGCGCATCGTCGCCATCGTGAGTGCAGGCGGCATCGCAGGAGTGGTCGTGATGCTCGTGATCGTGTGCATGTTCTTCGGCCGCGATGAAGTCGGGATCGATTTCCAGTTTGTCGTTCAGGTTGAAGCCGCGCAGGTCCAGCACGTCAGCGATTACTACTTTGCCGAAATCGATAGTGCTGATCGGTGCACGCGGATTGATGCGTTTGATGCGTTCGGTCAACATCTTTAATTCGTCTGCGCTCACCAGATCTGTTTTGGATAACAGCAATTTGTCGGCGAAACCTACCTGGCGTTGTGCTTCTTCATAGGTGTCGAGTTGGTGCATCGCATGCTTGGCATCGACCACGGTGATGATGGCATCGACCAGATAGTCGGCTGCTACTTCTTCATCGATGAAAAAAGTTTGCGCGACCGGGCCGGGATTGGCGAGCCCTGTGGTTTCGATGACGACGTGATCGAATTGCAGCTCACCATCACGACGACGTTGCGCCAATGCAGTCAGTGCGACGATCAAGTCGCCACGCACGGTGCAGCAAATGCAACCATTGTTCATCTCGACGATTTGCTCGGTGCCATCCTGCACCAGGATTTCGTTGTCGATATTTTCCTGGCCGAATTCGTTTTCAATCACCGCAATCTTGAAGCCGTGTGGCTCTTGCAGAATGCGATTGAGCAGCGTGGTTTTGCCTGCGCCCAGAAAGCCGGTCAGGATGGTAGTAGGAATGAGTGCCATGAGTTTTAATTCTTGCGTTAAAAGCGTTGGTTCAAATGAGCTATTGAATCGTGAGCTGAATTACCACTGTGTATTTAATGTGCGGCGCAGTCGGCGCAAAACCCCTTGATGGTCAGTTCTATCTCGTGGCTTTGAAAGCCTTTACCCAGCGTGCTTTGCAAAACCTTTTGTAATTGCTGGCGCAAGGTTGCAGCCGATGGGTTGATGTTCTGTTTAGCGTCCGGTGCCAGCAATTGTTCATCGACGTTATCGATGCAAAACACCTTGGCGCAACGCGTACATTTGAAGTGACCGTGCTGATGTTGTTGCGTCGGATGTTTGCCGTGTGCGATTTCTTCCATGCCGGCGTTATAGCGGAACACGCGATCATCGCCAGCGATCTTGTGCGCCAATCCCGCGTCGGTCAGGCTATCCAGGGCGCGGTACAGCGTGACTCTGTCCATCTCGAGCAGCGTGTCTTGTATGTCCTGATGCGAAAAAGCATAACGCGCGCCCAGCAATGCGGCCAGCACCTTGATGCGTGCATCGGTGGCGCGCACTGAGGTGGTACGTAACTGGCTTTCAGCCAATGCCAGCAAATCTGGAGCGGTGGATTTTTTCATGATGATGCAGTGATGAAGTGATGCGCAGATTATGCCGCAATTTGCAATTGAGTTGCAATATACCTGTTTCTTGTAAAGTCTGGCTTTGGTGGGTTGCCGGTATCGCCGGCCTGTCAGAATGTTTGCTAGATCTTTTTCTTGGCGCGTGGATGCGCCGCGTCGTAGACCTGCGCCAGTCTTTGAAAATCCAGCGAGGTATAAATTTGTGTAGCTGAAATGGACGCATGACCTAGCATTTCCTGCACAGCGCGCAAGTCGCCGGATGATTGCAAAACATGCGAAGCAAAAGAGTGCCGCAGCACATGCGGATGCACATCCATAGGTAAGCCAACCGCCTGAGCATGCGCTTTCAGACGCAGTTGAACCACGCGCGCTGACACACGTGTGCCACGCTCACTCAAGAACAGCGGATGTGGATCGAGTTTTACCAAGGTGTCGCGTATCGCCAGCCATGACTTGAGTGCGTCTATCGCCGCTTGCCCGATAGGCACGCTGCGCATCTTGTTACCTTTGCCGGTAACCATGACTTCGTGTGCATCGAAATCTATCCAGCCTGCGGAAACGTAGTTTTTTTCCTTGGCATATCTAAAGTCTAGTCCGACCAGTTCTGAAACGCGCAAGCCGCTGGAATACAGTAATTCAAACATCGCGTGATTGCATTGCTGCATCGCGGAGTCTGCATTTTTCCCTGGACTGGTTTCTGCTACCAGGCGCACCGCATCGTCGGCTGCCAACGCTTTCGGCAAGGGTTTGGTGCGCTTCGGTGCCTTGATGCCATCGACCGGATTCGACGTAATCGCGTTTTGTTCAGATAGCCAGTTGAAGAAGCCGCGCCATGCAGAAAGCTTGCGTGCAATCGAGCGCGCGTTCAAACCATGCGCATGTAATTGAGCGGCGAATTTTCTGACCTGGAAATGAGTGACAGCTGAGAGAGATGCGGTGCCGTCAGTTGCGGTCGCCAGCGCGAGCAATTCAAGCAAATCGCGTCTATAGCTGGTGACGGTGAGCGGCGACAATTGTCGCTGGCTGATCAGGTTATCGAGATAACCATCCAGATAAGCCTGATTGCCTGCAACGCTCACGATGGGATTTAGTCGAGCAAACTCGACAGCGCAGCGCTGGCGGTTTGACCAATGTTGGTCAAAAAGTCAGTCGCCATATCCGAAGTGAAACGATGTGGATCGGATGAGCCGAGCACCAGCAAACCGAAGGCTTCAGTCGCATCATCCAAACGCAAAGGCAGCAAGGCCAGCGATTGAATTGACGGCGCATCTTCCAACCATGAAGCCGCTTCAAAATCGTTGTTGCTGCCGCAGAAAGGCACGGTCAAGCCGTTCGAGAACAAACGTGAATCTGCAGAAACCGGCGCCGCAAACCATGTGTGTGCGAATTCTTCGGACACGCCCCACAAACGTAAAGTGACGTGCGGCACAGAGAACGCGTTTTGCAAACCGGTCGTCAATGTGTGCGGCAGATCGACATCGTTGCGTGCTAATAACAGCGAGCGCGTCCATGCATGAAACTTGTGTGAAATTTGATCGTTCTCTTGGCCGATGCGGATCAAATCAGCCATGCGCATTTCCATGATCTTGAACTTTTCGCGCATCACATCCATTTGTCGTTCTTGCAAAGACAAGGTGCGGCCGCCGAGTGGGCTAGACAGTTTTACCTGTGCCAATACTTCAGCATGTTCTTCAAAAAAATGCGGAGTGTTCAGCAAGTAGTCGGCAACGGCGTTGGAGTCCAGTGGAGATGTCATGTGTCTTGTTTGAATAGAGAAAACTGTGGGCAAAAGCGCCAAATCGACATCGTGCGGATTTGCGATCGATGTTCGGCTAATTTGCGATGATTTTAACCGACATCGGCGCTTGGCAAGCAATTCTGCTGATGTCGATTAAGGTTGAATTCTAAAGTTCGATTTCGCCTTCGAATACCGTGACGGCCGGGCCGGTCAGCAAGACCGGCGATGAGCTGCCAGCCCATGCTATCGATAATTCACCGCCGCGGGTTTGTACCTTGACTGGTGATGTCAACAAGCCACGTCGAATGCCGGAAACCACCGCCGCACAAGCGCCGGTGCCGCAAGCCAATGTTTCGCCGGCGCCACGTTCAAACACGCGCAATTTGATTTGATGGGTGTCGATGACTTGCATGAAGCCTACGTTGACGCGTTTTGGAAAGCGCGGGTGATGCTCGATCAAGACGCCGTCTTCGCGCACCGGCGCGGTTTCGACATCGGCCACAACTTGCACTGCATGCGGATTGCCCATAGACAATGCAGCGATCCAGTAGGTCTCACCTTTGATATCCAGCGGCCACAAGGTTTCGTCGCCATCTGCTTTGCAGAGCAAATCGGTGGTGTTGAAAGGTACGTCTTCCGGCGTCAAAATCGGCGGGCCCATATCAACCGTGATCTGACCATTCGCTTCCAGCCGCGGCTCGATAATGCCGGACATGGTTTCTACCTTGATCGCATGTTTGTTCGTCAGTTTTTTGTCGGTGACAAACTTGACGAAAGCGCGCGCGCCGTTACCGCATTGCTCGACTTCGCCGCCATCGGCGTTATAGATCCGATAGCGAAAATCAACGCCCGCTGCCTGCGGTTTTTCGACCACCAGCATTTGATCGGCACCGACGCCAAAGCGACGGTCTGCCAGATATTGCCATTGCGTTGGCGTGAAATCGATGGCTTGATTGATGGCATCGATGACAACGAAATCGTTGCCGGCGCCATGCATTTTTGTGAATTTGATTTTCATTTTTCGATTATAAAGCCGCTGACCGTGCATGGTAAAAATGCCTGCACGTATTCGCATTCATGCATTGCTTAGTAAGCAGGAGGCACTTCATCCGATGTAATGGATTCGTAGAAGCTGGTTTCTCCTGCTGGACGCGTTTTGAAGCGCTTGTGTGTCCAGAAATATTCGGCTGGCGCTTCACGCGCGCGGTCTTCGATGAATGCGTTCATCGTGCGCGTCGCTGCGGTGACGTCATCGCCCGGGAAGTTTTCCCAAGCCGGGTAAAACTTGATAGTCCAGCCGCGGTAATTCGGCAAATAAGTGGCGACCACCGGAATTACTTTGGCATTAGTTGCTGCCGCGATGCGCGCGGGAGCGGTCAACGTAGCTGCGGGAATCCCGAAGAAAGGAACGAACTCTGCATCCTTCTCGCCAAAATCCATATCCGGCAACATGAAGAAAGGCAGATGTTCGCGCATGGCGCGGATAATGGGTTTGACGCCATCGCTGCGCGAAAATAATTTGACCGGACGAAAGCGCGAACGGCCCTTGCGCAATACTTCATCGAAGACCGGATTCAATTGTTGTGTATAGATAGAGCACAACGAAGATTCCAGCATCACCGCGACGCCGGCGACATCCAGGCTGACGAAATGCGGGCACAAAAGAATAGTCGGGCTGGCATTGATTTCAGCCAGCGGTACGGAGGGTTCAACTATGATCAATCTGCGCAAACGTGCTTCAGATCCCCACCACAAAATGCCGCGTTCCAGCACGCTGCGCGCGTAATACTGGAAATGTTTTTTCGCAATGCGCTGGCGTTCTTCTGCAGTCCATTCAGGAAAACATAATTCGAGATTAATCAGCGTAATGCGGCGCCGTTTTTTCTTGTAAACAAACAGCAGACTGCCGATGGCTTCGCCCAAACGGGCAATCACTGGTAAGGGAAACCAATGCAGTAGCCACATCAAGATGACCATCAATCTCATGCGAGGTCCTTGTCTGGATTGGCGGTTTGCGATTCACTTGGAGCTGCAACGCCAGCTGGCACTTTGTAATGGTTATAGCTCCAGAAATATTGTGCAGGGCAGAGCGCGATTAGTTTTTCCATTGCGGCATTGATGGCGCGTACTTGTTGTTCAGGGCTGAGGTCTGCTTTCATCGTGAATGACTGCAGATGCAAGCGATAACCTTGGCCGCGTGGCAGACGTTCGGCGAATGCCAATATCATCGCGGCGCCTGTCATTTCCAGCATCTTGGCTGGCAAGGTCATGGTGTACGCAGGTTTGCCAAAGAAATCAGCCCACACGCCTTCACCATTTTGCGGGACCTGGTCCGGCAGCAAGCCGATGGCGCCGTTACGTTTCAATACTTTGAACAGGCTGCGTACGCCGCTCAAATTTGCAGGAGCCAAAGACAGATTGTGGCGCGTGCGCGCATCTTCGATCAGCGGCTTTAATGCTTCCTGCTTAGGCGGGCGATATAAAACAGTCAGTGGCAATTTAGCGGCAGCAACCTGGGCTGATATTTCAAAGCAACCTAGATGTGGCGTCAAAAATATAATGCCGCGCTTGGCCTCTTGTGCGGCTTCGACCACATTCCAATTGTCGACTTGAATAGACTTGAGTACGCGCTGTGGGGATGCGCACCAGACGAAGGGCAACTCCAGCATGTTCTTGCCGGCTTCGGCAACGGCAGCCGATAAATGCTCGCCAAAACCCGCTTGTTGAATATTTTCTTGCAGGCGGCTACGGTATTTTGATGAGGAAAGATAAACAGCCCAACCGAGCGCGCTGCCAATTGCATGCAAAAGTGGCAAAGGCAAAAAAGATAACAGGCGGAAAGTGAGGACGAGCATGCGATTTTTTGGAGGATTCGACCCTATCTCACAAGAGACTTTGCCGATTTATTTCAAGAGGCGTAAAATAGCACAAAGCAGCAACCGCCGAGTTAATGACAACTTGCGAGACGGTATATAAATTTCGCTAAAGCGTCGCAGGCTCACTTAGTTGACCGCGACATCCAACCAACTATAGAAAGACCCTGCGATGGCTAATGATTTTTTGTTCACCTCCGAATCCGTCTCTGAAGGCCACCCTGATAAGGTTGCCGATCAAATCTCCGACGCGATCCTCGATGCAATTTTCCAGCAAGACCCAAAAGCGCGCGTAGCGGCTGAAACTCTTTGCAACACTGGCCTGGTTGTTTTGGCTGGTGAAATCACCACGTTTGCCAACGTCGATTACATCGAAGTCGCGCGTCAAACCATCAAGCGTATCGGTTACGACAACGCTGATTACGGTATCGATTACAAAAGCTGCGCAGTTTTGGTCGCATACGACAAGCAATCGCCAGACATCGCACAAGGTGTCGATGAAGGCGCAGGTATTGATCTCGATCAAGGCGCTGGCGATCAAGGCTTGATGTTTGGTTATGCTTGCGACGAAACGGCAGAATTGATGCCGGCCGCGATTCACTATGCGCACCGCATCGTTGAGCGCCAATCAGAATTGCGCAAAGATGGTCGTTTGCCATGGCTGCGTCCGGATGCAAAATCGCAAGTCACCTTGCGTTATGTTGATGGCCGTCCAGTGTCGATTGACACCATCGTATTGTCGACGCAGCACGCTCCAGAAATGCAACACAAAGACATCGAAGAAGCTGTCATTGAAAGCATCATCAAACCTGTCGTACCGGCTGAATGGTTGAAAGACACACGTTTCCTGGTCAATCCAACAGGTCGTTTCGTCATCGGCGGTCCGCAAGGCGATTGCGGTTTGACCGGTCGTAAAATCATCGTTGACACCTACGGCGGCGCAGCTCCACACGGTGGCGGCGCGTTCTCCGGCAAGGATCCATCGAAGGTCGATCGTTCCGCTGCTTACGCTGGCCGTTATGTTGCGAAAAATATTGTCGCAGCTGGTTTGGCAGAGCGCGCGCAGATTCAGATTTCGTACGCAATTGGCGTGGCTAAACCAACCTCGGTGATGGTCACAACATTTGGTACAGGCAAAATCAGCGATGAAAAAATCGCGCAATTGGTGCTCGAGCATTTCGACCTGCGTCCAAAAGGCATCGTGCAAATGCTGGATCTGTTGCGTCCGATTTATCAAAAAACTGCAGCCTACGGTCACTTCGGTCGCGAAGAACCAGAGTTCACCTGGGAACGTACCGACAAGGCAGCAGCATTGCGCGCAGCAGCAGGACTTTAATTTCAGTCTTTAATTGTGCGTAGCCGGATCAACCCTGTCGGGTTGGCCGGCTTTTTTTCTTTTCAAGGTTTCTCGATGCGCGTTTCAAGCTTGATTGGTAAGTGGACTATTTTCATGGCGACGGTATGCACGCTGGCCTTGCCGTTTTCCACGCATGCTGAAAACGCAGTTGCCTCGAAGTCTGGCGAATTGTGCGATCGCTTGATTACACGCATGCCGACTGTCAACAAAGCCATGTGTGTGAAAGGCGGCTTCGTCCCGACTGGACGTTATTCGCTACAAGGTTTTCCCTTGCTCGCCAAAGATGTGCCTGCACTCAATCGCAATAAAAAGAAACCGCCTTTGCGCGTGCTGCTGATGGGAGGCATACACGGCGATGAACTAACGTCGGCAGCGATCGTGTATCGCTGGGTAGATAGCATGAACGGCCCGGCGGCGCAGCGCATAGATTGGCGCATTATGCCGGTGGTGAATCCTGATGGTCTGCTGGCGAAAAAAGCCATGCGTATGAACGCCAACGGCGTCGATCTGAATCGCAATTTCCCAACACCTGATTGGGACAAGGAAGCGCCTAAATATTGGCAAGCACGCACGCGTGCTGATCCGCGTCGTTTTCCCGGCAATTCACCTTTGTCAGAGCCGGAAAGTCGTTGGGTTGAGGATGAAATGCACGCCTTCAAACCGGATGTAATTATCTCGGTGCATGCGCCTTTTGGCGTACTGGATTTCGATGGTCCGGCGCAGCCGCCACGCAAGTTCGGCCGCTTGTTACTGAATCGCGTTGGTGTTTATCCCGGATCGTTGGGCAATTACAGCGGCGTGCACAAGAACGTGCCGGTGATCACGATAGAATTGCCGAATGCACAAAAAATGCCGCCTGAAGCTGAGGTCAGGCGTATCTGGATAGATATGCTGGGCTGGATCAAGGAAAATGTTGAATCCCAGTCAACTGCGCCCGGCGTGCACTCGGTTTCGCTACCTGACACGACTGCGCCCAAAAAGTAAATTCCCGGAGTCGAGCATGGTCGCGAATCAATTTTTCGTTTAAAATAGCAGCCGCATCAAGGAGCGTTGCGATAGATCTCTCGATCTACCAGGCTTGATGCGGTCAACACCAGCAACTGCGCTCACGTTTCTTTTTTTCTAACGAAAGGAGGGCGTGATAAACGCCGCAGCCAATGACTACCTCTACTAAATTCACCGATTACGTTATCGCCGACTTGTCCCTGTCTGTTTGGGGTGACAAGGAAATCAAAATCGCCGAAACCGAAATGCCTGGTTTGATGGCAATTCGCGAAGAATTCGCCGCTGCACAGCCTTTGAAAGGCGCACGCATCACCGGTTCTATCCACATGACGATTCAAACCGCCGTGTTGATCCAGACGCTGGAAGCACTGGGCGCACAAGTGCGTTGGGCATCGTGCAATATCTATTCGACACAAGATCATGCAGCTGCTGCAATCGCTGCTGCCGGCACAGCTGTATTCGCTGTCAAAGGCGAAACGCTAGATGACTACTGGGAATATACGCACCGCATTTTTGAATGGCCGAACGACGCTAAAGGCGCACCGGTTTATTCGAACATGATTCTGGATGATGGCGGCGATGCAACCTTGTTGTTGCATCTCGGTACCCGTGCTGAAAAAGATATATCTGTTTTGAACAACCCAGGTTCGGAAGAAGAAATCTGCCTGTTCAATTCGATCAAAAAACATCTGGCCATCGATGCAAGCTGGTATTCGAAACGTCTGCCAGAAATCCTCGGCGTGACTGAAGAAACCACCACCGGTGTGCATCGTTTGTATCAAATGCATAAAGACGGCAAATTGGCTTTCCCAGCGATCAATGTCAACGATTCAGTTACCAAATCCAAGTTCGACAATCTGTACGGCTGCCGTGAATCGCTGGTCGACGGTATCAAACGCGCGACCGACGTCATGATCGCCGGTAAAGTTGCAGTCATCGCCGGTTACGGTGACGTCGGCAAAGGTTCAGCTCAAGCGATGCGCGCATTGTCGGCACAAGTCTGGGTGACCGAAATCGATCCTATCTGCGCATTGCAGGCAGCGATGGAAGGTTATCGCGTTGTGACGATGGATTACGCGGTTGAGCACGGCGACATCTTCGTTACTTGCACCGGCAACTATCATGTCATCACACACGATCACATGAAGAAGATGAAAGACCAGGCGATTGTCTGCAACATCGGTCACTTCGACAATGAAATCGAAGTCGCTGCGTTGAAACAATACACATGGGATAACATCAAGCCGCAAGTTGATCACGTGATTTTCCCTGACGGCAAACGCATCATCTTGCTGGCTGAAGGCCGTTTGGTAAATCTGGGTTGCGGTACTGGCCATCCTTCGTACGTGATGAGCTCGTCGTTCGCTAATCAAACGATCGCGCAAATCGAGTTGTATGCCAACACCAAGAATTATCCAGTCGGCGTCTACACTTTGCCTAAACATCTGGATGAAAAAGTCGCCCGTTTGCAATTGAAAAAACTCAATGCACAATTGACGACACTGACCACTGAGCAAGCTGATTACATTGGCGTTGCGCAAGTTGGTCCGTACAAGCCAGAGCACTATCGTTACTAAGAAACTGTAATAGAAAATCACAGCAGCCTGACTAATTGCGTCAGGCTTGCTGTGTAAGCATCGCTGCTTTAGAGCAAATGTTTGATAGGTGTTGTCGTGTCGTTCCATTCATCATCTTGATGATGGCGCGGCCATTCCCTGAATAATATTTGAGGAGAAATCACATGCGCTTATTGTTAATCTGGGCAATCAATGCAGCGGCGCTGTTTGCGCTCCCTTATCTGATGTCGTCGATCACGGTCGACAGCGTAGGCACGGCGATTATTGCTGCGCTGGTGCTGGGATTGGTGAACGCACTGATACGTCCCATACTTGTTTTGCTGACTTTGCCGGTCACCTTTTTGACGCTGGGTTTGTTTATCTTCGTCATCAATGGTTTGATGTTCTGGGCAGTCTCGCAAATGGTGGGCGGCTTCCACGTTGCCGGTTTTTGGTCGGCGGTGGGCGGAGCGATTTTGTATAGCGTCATCTCGTGGATATTGTCCGCGCTCATACTTAAAGAAAAATGAAACAACAGAATTTCAGCATAGAATTTTTTCCGCCCAAGACTCCGGTCGGCGTGGAAAAATTGCGCGTCACGTGCGCCAAGCTGGCCGAACTGAATCCCAAGTATTTTTCGGTCACCTTCGGTGCTGGTGGTTCGACGCAACACGGTACGCTTGATACGGTATTGGAAATTCGTGGCGCAGGTCACGACGCCGCACCGCATCTTTCCTGCCTCGGTAGTTCGCGTGAAAGCCTGCGCTCGATTTTGCAGGAATACAAATCGCATGACATCAAGCGCATCGTTGCCTTGCGTGGAGATTTGCCTAGTGGTTATGGCGCGATGGATGCATCTTCCAGCGAATTTCATTACGCGAATGAACTGGTCGAATTCATACGCGCTGAAACTGGCGATTGGTTCCATATCGAAGTAGGCGCTTATCCGGAAATGCATCCGCAGGCCAAGTCGCCAAGTGACGATATCGCCAGCTTTGCGCGCAAGGTCAAGGCCGGTGCCAACTCTGCGATCACGCAATATTTCTACAATGCGGATGCTTACTTCCGTTTTGTTGAGGATGCGCGTAAAGCAGGTGCCGACATACCGGTAACGGCTGGCATTATGCCGATTACCAATTACACGCAACTGATGCGTTTCTCGGATATGTGCGGCGCAGAAATCCCACGCTGGATACGTTTGAAGCTGGCTAGTTACAACGACGACACCGATTCGATCAAGGCATTTGGTTTGGATGTCGTGACGGATTTGTGCGAGCGTTTGTTAGCTGGTGGTGCGCCAGGTTTGCATTTCTACACCTTGAATCAGGCTGCCGCTACGCACGCGATCTGGAGTCGTTTGAACTTGTCACAGAAATAATTTGAACGTATAGATGCAAAAAGAAAAAGCCGCGTATGCGGCTTTTTTTATATCTGATTATTTTAAAACGTTGTCGATGGCGTCATCACCATATCCAGCGCAACGTCATATGGATCCGCTGCAAACGTGGTTTCCGCATTTGCGTAGGCGACGCCTATCGTCTGTGGTCGCGGTAGTGTGGCCAAGGTCCGATCATAAAAACCGCCGCCGTAACCCAGACGAAAGCGTTGCGGATTGAAGCCCACGCAAGGGATGAGCAAGGCTTGCGGCAACAGTTCCGTATGCAGCTCTGTCGGTACCGCCGCGCCATATCTATCCTTGATCACAGCATCGCCCGGCGTCCATGGATAGAACTTTAACGGTGCATTGTCACTCACAACTACGGGCAATGCGAGTTGCACGCCTAGTTCGGTGAGCATTGCATAAGCCGCATTCAGATCAGGTTCGCCGCGCATAGGCCAATACACGCCGAGGCTGTGCACCCGGTGTATAGACCACCATGCCATGATTTTTTCACCTAGTTGCTTATCCCAAAGCAGTTTTTGCTCGGCAGAGATTGCATTGCGCGCTGTGAGTAAAAGTTGTCGTAATTCGCTCTTGTTTTGCATGGGATAGGCTAAGGATTTGAAGGAATCGCGTGCTATTCTAGTTATCGTTGATGTGTATCGCGCTGCTAGCAGCTATGCACAGTATAAGCGGGTCAAAAAAAGGGTTATGAAATTGATGCTTTCGAATAAATTATTTTCTCGTATTGTGATGGTCGCGATGTCGGCGGCATGTCTTTTGCCGGCTGCGCATGCGCAAAAACGCTCAGCAGGTTTTGCCAGTGATGACGATGCTTTTCTGGCATTGCGCGATGCTTCTCGCCGTAATGATGCCGGTCGTGCTGCTGATATTGCAGCCAATCTGGGCAATTATCCGATTCCATCCTACGTTGATTATTATCAACTGAAAGCGCGTCTCAAGGATGCTTCACCAGCCGAGTTGCAAGCTTATTTGGCGCGCTATAACGGTAGCGCGATTGCTGATCGTTTGCGCAATGACTGGTTGCTTGATCTCGGCAGAAAGCGCGACTGGGTCACTTTCGATGAACAGTATCCGCAATTTCAGTTGAATGACGATACGCAAGTGAAATGCTATGCCTTGATGTCGAAAGCATTAAAGGGCATTAAAGTCGCCGATGAAGCGCGCGCCTTGCTGAACGTTCCCAAGGATTTTGGCGAAGGCTGTATCGCATTGATTACAACCTTGATGGAAACCAAACAGTTTGATGAAGATGATTTGTGGGCGCAGATCCGCCTCGCATCCGATACCGGTTCCACTGATTATGTGCGCCGCTTTGTACCATTGACCGGCATTGAAGACGGCTCACTGGTCGCCGCTATGGATAAACCTGCATCCATCGTTGCACGTGGCGTTGGATTCCGTCGTGTACGCCATGAAGTGTATGTCGTTGCTTTGGGGCGTATCGCCAGAAACAATCCGGCACAAGCTGCCGATGTATTGTCGAACAATACTTTGTTGTTGAGCAAAAAGCAGGAAGCATTTGCATGGGCGCAAATTGCTTATCAAGCATCGATGAAGCTGGCGCCGGAAGCAGTTCAATACTGGCGCAAGGCTGGCAACGCACCGCTATCGCTGGAAGCGCATCAATGGAAAATCCGCGCAGCCTTACGGGCCGGTGACTGGAAGTTGGTGCAATCTGGTATCGAAGCGATGCCTGCATCTTTGCGTGATGATGCAGCGTGGACTTATTGGCTGGCGCGTGCCTTGCGCGAGGATGGCAAGATCGAAGCGGCAAATGCGCGCTTTCAGTTGCTAGCACCACAAACCAATTTTTATGGTCAGTTGTCATTGGAAGAACTGGGTCAAAAAATCACGGTGCCACCACGCGCATTACCGGTTACAGATGAAGAGATCGCACCTATGGTGACCAATGCGGGCTTTCGTCGCGCACTTAAGTTCTTCGACCTGGATTTGCGTTTCGAAGGCTATCGCGAGTGGAACTGGGAACTGCGCAAGATGAATGATAGACAGCTCTTGGCCGCGGCAGAATTCGCGCGTCGCAGCGATGTGCTGGATCGTATGGTCAACACCTCAGACCGCACCAAGGCCGAGTTCGATTTCACGCAACGTTTCCCAACACCGTATCGCGACATCATGCGTGCCAATACGCAACGTCAAGGGATGGAAATGGCTTGGGTCTACGGCCTGATTCGGCAAGAGTCGCGTTTCATCATGAATGCGCGCTCGCATGTAGGCGCTTCGGGTTTGATGCAACTGATGCCAGCCACCGCAAAGTATGTCGCAAAAAAAATCGGCATGACAGATTTTGCACATACTCAAGTGAATGAAATCGAAACGAATATTTTGCTCGGTACTAGCTATCTGAATATGGTGCTGACCGATCTTGAGGGTTCGCAAACCATGGCAACAGCGGCCTATAACGCAGGTCCTGGACGTCCACGTTCATGGCGTTCGACTCTGCCGCGCCAAGTCGAGGGTGCAATTTTTGCCGAGTCGATTCCGTTTTCTGAAACGCGCGACTATGTGAAAAAAGTTTTATCGAATGCGACTTATTATGCGGCGATGTTCGAAGGCAAACCGCAGTCATTGAAAGCGCGCTTAGGTACTGTGGCACCGGCTTCTTTTGTGCCAACCGATTTGCCGTAAAAGCGAATTACCTGTTCCGGCATCTTGGATGCCGGAACATACATCATCCGATCACGAATATTTTTCTCGCCCACATTTATGCAAACCACAGAACTTGATCCTACGCTTTCGCAAACGCTTGGCAATGCCGAAAAGAGTGGCCTCAAGCTCGTGATCGCGAATAAAAATTATTCGTCGTGGTCCATGCGCCCATGGGTCGCGATGACTGCATTCAATATTCCATTCCAGGAAATTTCTCTGCTGCTGGATCGTTCTGATACGACAGCACAGATTGCACATTATTCATCCGCTGGTCGCGTACCAATTTTGCTGGCGGGTGAAACCACGATTTGGGATTCGCTGGCGATTTGCGAATATCTGGCGGAGCAATTTCCTGAAAAGAAAATGTGGCCAGAGGATGTCGCGGCGCGCGCGTTGGCACGTTCGATTTGTGCGGAAATGCATTCTGGTTTTACCGGTGTGCGTTCGGCGATGTGGATGAATATACGAGCCAAGTTTCCTGGCAAAGGTCGCACGATCGATGCGCAAGCCGATATCGGGCGCATCAGCGAGATCTGGGAAACCTGTCTTGCCTTGTCCGGCCCTAGCGAATTTTTGTTCGGCGAGTTCTCGATAGCTGACGCTTACTTTGCACCGGTAGTCATGCGCTTCCGTACTTATGAAGTCGTACTCGGCCCTGCACTCGACGCCTATGTTGAACGCGTTGCTGCGCATCCGGCCGTCGCGCAATGGATAAGCGGTGCGCTGGCAGAAACGGCGCATATTGAAAAATACGACGTCTATCCCGACTAATCCCATTCGAATCGCATAGCCCTGAAATGAAAACCTATATCGTTGGCGGCGCAGTGCGGGATGAGTTGCTTGGCGTCGCCGTCAAGGATCGCGATTACGTGGTGGTCGGCGCTACGCCGGAGCAGATGATCGCGCAAGGCTACACGCCAGTCGGCAAGGATTTCCCCGTATTTCTTCATCCTGTTACGCACGCAGAATATGCACTGGCGCGCACCGAACGCAAGACGGCACCTGGCTACAACGGCTTCGTATTTCATACCGATGCTGAGGTCACGCTGGAAGAAGATTTAATCCGTCGCGATCTGACCGTTAATGCGATGGCCAAAGATGCAGATGGCGTCATTGTTGATCCCTTCAACGGCAAGCAGGATCTTGCGCAACATATTTTCCGGCATGTATCGCCGGCGTTTGCAGAAGACCCTGTGCGCATACTTCGCGTGGCCCGTTTTGCGGCGCGCTTTCCACAGTTTTCGGTTGCAGCGGAAACCAATACCTTGATGCAGGAAATGGTTGCCGCCGGCGAGGTTGATGCCTTGGTGCCCGAGCGCGTATGGCAAGAACTGGCGCGCGGTTTGATGGAGCAACAGCCTTCGCGCATGTTTGCGGTATTGCGTGATTGCGGAGCTTTGAAGCGTATCTTGCCGGAGCTGGATATCTTGTGGGGCGTACCGCAACCAGCATTGCATCATCCTGAAATCGATACTGGCGTGCATGTGATGATGGTGGTCGATTACGCCGCACGACAAAATCTATCGTTGCCAATACGGTGTGCTGCGTTACTGCATGATCTGGGAAAGGGTGTGACTCCGCCGGAGCTGTGGCCCAAGCATCATGCCCACGAAATGCATAGCGCAAAGCTGGTCGATGCAGTTTGCCAGCGTTTGAAAATTCCGAATGATTGTCGCGATCTGGCGCTGATGACTGCGCGTGAACATGGCAATATCGGCCGAGCTTTAGAACTGCGCGCTGCGACCATCGTGACGCTGTTCGAACGTTGCGATGCTTTCCGCAAGCCGCAACGATTCATTGATATGTTGCAGGCATCTGAATGCGACCATCGTGGCCGCACAGGCTTTGAAGAAAAACCGTTTCCACAAAATGCTTATTTGCAAAAGGCATTAAGCGCTGCGCAAACGGTCAATGGCGGTGAGGTTGCCGCGCTGACGCAGCAGCGTTATCCGGATCAAGCCGGTCGTATTCCCGAAGCGATTCGTGAGGCGCGGGTGAAGGCAGTGGCTGCCGCGATCGATGAAATAAAGACCTCGATCTAATCGCGCAGCGAGCTCATTTTTAGCGGATGAAGCGACCGTCTTTGGTGATCATCGTCATCTCGACGAACTCGCTACCCGTGTGATCGGTAGCGGTGTAGCTGATCATCAAACCACCCAGATCAAATTTCTGCATCGATTCCATTGCACGTACGAAGCCGTCGCGTGTCAGATTTCGGCCAGCGCGTTTCAATCCTTCCACCAACACCTTGGCGGCCACGAAGCCTTCCATCGCTGCGTACGACATGGTGATGTTGCTGGCTTTGGCAAGCGCCATGAATTCTTTACCCAGCCCTGTTGTGGACGAATTTGGTGCCGGTGTAATTTGCGAGACGATCACGCCGGTACCGGCTGGCCCCAAATCCTGCACGAATGATTGTGAAGAGTTATTCGACAAGGTCATGATCTGCACCATGCTGCCTTTTGCGCGGATGGCCTTGATGAGTTCAACTGTGTGAGCGGATGAGCTAACGATGATCAAGGCATTTGGATTTGCCTTGACGATGGCATCTACGGTCGCTGCGAAATCTGGTTTGACACGCGGGAACGAGGTAATGACGGCGGGAATCAAGCTGCGATCATTCATTGCGCTGACAAAGCCTGCCAATCCGTCTTTACCAAACGAATCATCGACATGCAACAAGCCGATTTTGGTGGCTCCGATAGTAGTGAAATGTTCGACGCCTTTTTTCACTTCATCCTGATACTTTGCGCGCACGTTGAAAATCAAAGGATTTACCGGGAAATGAAAAATCGTCGCGCCGGTACTGGGCGCAATCAGTGGCACTCTGTTTGCGGCGAGTATAGGCAGCATCGCTTCTGTCAGTGGTGTGCCGCGATTCTGGAATAGAGCAAATACATGCTCCTTCTTCACCAGGGTTTCAGCATTGGTGGCCGCCAGTTTGGCGTCGAATTTGTCGTCAAGTGTGAGTAACTCGATCTTTCGACCATTAACGCCACCGCGACTATTCACGCTGGTGATGTAGGCGTTTGCGCCTTCATTCATTTCTTTAACCGGCGCTGCAATGGTGCCGGTCAGACCTATCGTTTGACCGATCAAAATTTTGGTATCGGTCACGCCATCTTCTGCATAAACCTGGCAGAAAAAACCTGCAGAAATCAGACCGACAATTAATACACGCAAAGAACCAAACATGTTGTCTCCCCTAGGTGGCCACATTTACGCAGTGATGCGTTTCTGGCTCGTTTTGTGATCGTGCCTAAGAATGCCATAGACGAGTTACAGCAACTGATTTTTCAATCAGTGATGCTGGGGTGCAGCATGTATTTTTGATAATCGGGGAGGCTTGCGTATAGAAGATTTTCGCGTAAGCGAGGGTAAAACCAGCGGCTTATGGAATAAGCGGCCTTGCCGCCAAACAAGCAGCAAGCAAAGACGTTAAAGCAGACCTGAATCAGGTCATCGGCACATGACGACGGGTGGAGAGCGCGTATAGGCGTAATTCCTGGCGGCTTACGAGGCCATCCTTGTTGGTGTCGATTCTTTCAAAATTTTCCACGACACGCACCAATTTCGCTGCTTTGGCTTGTGATTTAGTAATGCTTTTCTGCGCCGCTGCTGTATTACGGGCTGCTGTATTTTCGGCTGCGGCACGGCGCACGTCTGTTCCTGCAGCTGGTTGCGAAAATGCAACATTGCAGAATAAAACGGCGGCGATTGCGATTAATTTTGTATTCATGGTGGCTCCCCTTTGCAAGCACGAAGCGTGATTGCAAAGCGTATTGAAAAGTTATTCCGCCTGATACGCCAATTCATTTACGCCTTGTTACATTTCTACTTGATATTTCTTTTCTTCATAAGCAAGGAAGAAAGCCTTCGTTTGAAATGATGCGCTCCATGCGTAAGCTGAAGCGTCATGAATCTGATTCTGTGTGGTGCAGACTGAATACAGATTCACAGCGCAATCAAACGATGGAGATGCCTTATGGACTTGCTGGATACGATCACTGCAGCGTCAGCCGCTGCAGTAGTCATTGCGGCGCTGATCTATCGGTTGTAAATTTTAAAGCGCTCTAGAATTTCGGTATGTGCAGCGTTTTGCTGATCATCAAGCTGCCCGATAACACAAACAACAATGCGAAGGGATGAAACTCCCAAGGACCGAGCATGATGATGTTGCCGTAAATTTCGCTGCCAATACGACCTTGCGATGCCAACCACGCCAAAATACCTGTGATGACAACGCTGGTTGGAATCGGCGTTCCTTCAAAATAAGCGACTTTATCTGCGCCCTCGGACAATTCTTCCGCAGTGACGTTGTAGCGTGCAAGACGACTGACGCCGCAGCATACGAAATAGATCATCGCGACCCAATCCCAAACGCCCGTCAAGCCGGCTGCGAAACCCAAGGTTACTGGCGCGAGGCCGAATGAAATCACATCGGCAAGCGAATCCAGTTCGCGCCCCATCGCAGAATGCTGGCGACGCCAGCGCGCAATTTTTCCATCCAGTACATCGAAGATAAATGCTGCCGGCGCCATGGCTGCTGCCAAATAGAAATGCGTGAGCGACTGACTGTTCATGTACAGCATGGCGAAAAATACCGCAGCGACACCGCAAGCCGCATTGCCGAGCGTGAAGAAATCAGCGAGGTGAAAGCCACGCAACATGGAAAAATGCTTACGTGGCGGTTTAGGTGAATTCATCGCGTCTCTTTGAATAAAATATTGCCATCAGTGTGCCGAAAAGATGCGTGCGTGTGAAGTAGTCGGTAGGTCAGGTGGCAAGTATGTCATTGAATGAAATGATTGTGCATTGAAATAATTTCCATTAGAAATCTGAACACTAGCGTTTTGTTCTTTTGATTTGATCTGTTACTCATCATCACGCAATTTCGATTCAAGATAAGCCGGTTACCGCACATACAAGGGCGATGCTTGCACCTAGTCTGATGTTTTTCCTAGTGGGAGACTGACATGTTATTTTTTCAAAATAAAGCATGCAATGCGAGTAAATATGCATTGGCAATATCCATGTTTGTCGGCGGCATGGGCCTCGCTTCAACAGCGGCCATCGCAGCTGACGCGAGCGGCAATCCGCAGCAGGAGCGTGCGGCTTGCATGAATGGAAAGACCCAGCAGGATCGTGCTACTTGCCTGAGAGAAGTTGGCGCGGCGCGTGGTGAAGCCAAGCGCGGCAACCTGACTGACAGTCCAATTTCGTCGCAGAACGCGCAAGAGCGCTGCAATGTTTTGCCACCAGCCGATCGTGATGATTGCATACGTCGCATCCAGGGCGATGGCTCCGTATCGGGCAGTGTCGATGGTGGTGGTGTCCTGCGTGAAACGCGAACGATCGTGCCGGCACCTCAACCTGCTGGAACGGAATATCAGCCAGCGCCTGTAATGCGCCCTCAATACTAAAAATCGGTATTAAAAAGCCGCCTGGCGACATGCGTCGCCAGGCGGCTTTTTTTGATGTGGTGAAAATGATGGGAATTAATTTTGCAGTCAGGTAATTGGACGGCTACAAAAATTGGTAGCGTCAAATTTCTAAGCTTGCCGCCGAATTATTTCAGAGCAAATTCAGCATAGCCGCGCGCGCGCAGGGCGCACGCCGGACAAGTGCCGCAGCCATAGCCCCAATCATGCAATTCACCGCGCTCACCTAGATAACAGGTATGTGTTTCAGAGCGGATCAGATCGACCAAGTTGGTGCCGCCTAAATCCTGCGCCATCTTCCATGTCTTTGCCTTATCTATCCACATCAACGGCGTTTCCACCTGCAGATTAGTAGCCATGCCGAGATTCAGTGCGACCTGCAAGGCTTTCATCGTGTCGTCGCGGCAGTCTGGGTAGCCGGAGAAATCCGTTTCGCACATGCCACCCACCAAGACGTTCAAGCCGCGTCGGTAAGTGACGGTGGCTGCAACGGTCATGAACAGCAGATTGCGGCCAGGGACGAAGGTATTGGGCAAGCCGTTCTCCATCATCTTTATCTCGACATTGCTGGTCATTGCGGTATCGGATATTTTAGAAATCAGCGACAGATCGATCATGTGATCTTCGCCGAGTCGGCTATCCCATTCAGTAGAAAAGCCGCGCAACTTTTGCAAAACGGTGGGACGTACAGTCAACTCTATTGCATGGCGCTGTCCGTAGTCGAAACCTATGGTTTCCACTCTGCTGTAGCGTTCGAGTGCCCATGCCAAACAGGTGGTTGAGTCTTGGCCGCCGCTGAAAAGTACCAGTGCGCTATCTGCTGAATTCATGTTTCCCTTGCTGATCGAAAAGCGATAGCCGAATTATAGGCGCGTAAAGGTGGCGCGTAAGATGCGGCTATCTTTTGATGATCAGGATTGCGGTGTGATCTTGGAAATAGTTTGTTCGATAAAGTCGCCAGATGGCTCGGTAAAGCGGATCCGCACTGGGTACCATTCCTTGCTGGATGCAAACCAGATATCGATTTTCTGATCCTTGTCATCTTCCTTGATGACCTTGCTGACTTTGATGGTTTTCAAATCGCCAAATGGGGTTTTGATGGTTTCTGCTTTGCCCACTTTAAAGGTCCAGGCATCCGCATCTTTTTGTCCTGCCACTACTACAGGGATGCTGGCACCTGACTTGAATTTGGCTGGCATGCTGCGCGCAATGGTTGCGAGTTGCCACACCACGCTATTGCGATCTTGCTCGCCACCTTTGATCGGATAATTGGAGCCCGATGCGCTGAAGGTAATGCTGCGTGTTTCGCGATTAAACGTGGTGGTGGTCGCATCCTTGCGATAGCGTTTCTCCGTGGATGTCGCCGGCGCCAAACCGGATGCATCGATCGCACCTTCGCTTTTTGCTTCGAGGATTTTGCCGAGCAGCATGGCGCGGGTTTCAGTACTGATCGCGTATTTATCTTTGCTGTTGGTCCAGTGCAGCACCGCAGAACCATTCAGTGGCAAGCCTTTTTGGTTGGCATTGATGCTGTACTCAAGATCGGCGGATGGCGGCGGATTGAGCGCGGCCTTGGCTGTGGTTTGAGCAAAAGTGCCAACATGCGAGGCGCTTGCTGCGCAGAAAAACAGCGCGCTTAAAAGAGTGCGGGAAAGGAAAGATCTGGAAGCAAATTGGTTCATTGAATCACCAAATATCAAGTGGTTGAAAAGATCAGACTAGTGTATTGCGGAAACGTTCAGGCTGGTCAGCGTCATGTCGAGGTAATCGCCGTTAGTTTCGGTATAGCGTAAGCGTACCGGATACCAGTTTTGCTCGGGCGCCAGCCAGATATCCAGCTTTTGTTCGTGCGAACCAACGCGTGGCGCGCGCGCGATGTGCCAGGTGCGTGTGGTGACGCCGTCTATCGTAATGTCTTCCTGACCTATGATCAGAATTTGCCAGGTTTCTGCATTGCGAGTGCCGGCGACAAATAGATCGATGCTGCTGCCCGCAATAAATTTAGCGCTATCGCCGCGTCCTATGCCGGCCAGTTGCCAAACAATGCTGGCTCTATCCTGTTCGCCGCCGGTGCGCGGGTAGGACAAGGTGGAAGACGAAAAGCTGATTGTGTTGCGCTCACGATGGAAGTGCGTATTGGTTTCGGCCTTGCGAAAACGTTTTTCGCTATAGAGCTCGGGCGCGATACCTATGTCTTCAATCACGCCGGTACTTTGAAAGCGCAGTGCAGTAATGAACAGTACGCCAAAGTCGCCGTTCACTGTGTACTTGCTGCCGTCGGTATGCCAGCTGATGGTGCCACTGCCATACATGGGCGGGCTTTCTTTTGAAATTTTTTGTACGTCGTATTTCAAGTCGGCTGAAGGTGGTAAATCAATTTGGTAGCCGACGGCTTTTGTATCTGATGCTGGCTCTGGTTGCGCTTCATATTCTTGTGCCGCGAGTTGGTCTGCGAGCGAGATCTCGGCTTGCGCAGGCACGATCTCCTTAGCGGCTGTGGATTCGGAATTCGCGGGCTGCATTACAGCTGATTTCGCGACGCGCGGTGTTGTCTTGCGTGCTGCAAGCTTAGGCCTGGCAGCTTGTGTTGCAGCCTTGATCACCGGCTTTGCTGGCGGTGCTTCCAAGGTTGCTGCAATCACCATTGTGTTTTCAGGTGCTGATGGTTTGGGAAAAACAAGCGCACCACTGAACCAGCTAATGGTGATCAAATGCAAGACGACTGCCGCGACCAATACTGACAAACGGCGCAAGCGTGTCGATGCGCGTTTGTTTTGTGCTGAGGCTAAGGGGTGGTCCATCGTCATGTCAGCAGTGTAAACGCAAGACCATCAATTCGGTGCACAAGCGAGGACAAGGGGCGCCGCGTAAAATGCGTTCTTTGAAAGTGTTCCTTGATTATGCAAAGTAAAAGAATTCTGGCCGCAGCCCTGATGTGCTTCGCCGTCACTGCGGCGCGTGCTGCAGAACCTGTCCGTATCGGCATGATAGAAGGTATGTCCGGCCCATTTGCCAATGCAGGTGAGGCGGTTGCGCGTAATTTGCAGTTTGCGATAGCCGCCGTCAATGCGCGCGGCGGCGTCAAATTGCCGGATGGTCGGCACCCACTCGCGCTGGAGATTTTCGACAACAAGCAAGGTGTTGAAGAATCGCTGATCGAATTCAAACGGTTGACCGATAAACACATCGCCTTCGTCGCGCAAGGCAATAGCTCTGCGATTGCCAGCGCATTGGTCGAAGCGGTCGATAAACACAATCAGCGCACACCCGATAATCGTGTGCTGTTTCTCAACTATTCCGCAGTCGATCCGGCTTTGACGAATGATAAATGCAGCTACTGGCATTTTCGCTTCGATGCCAATGCCGACATGCGGATGCATGCGTTGACTGAGGTGATTAAAGGCGACCTGCGCGCCAAACGTATTTATCTGATTGGTCAGGATTACAGCTTTGGCCGCATGGTTGCGCAAACCGCGCGCAGTCAATTGGCCGTCAAGCGCCCGGATAGTGCAATCGTCGGTGATGAGTTACATCCAATAGGCAAGATCAAGGATTTCGCACCTTACATAGCCAAGATCAAAGCTAGTGGCGCGGATGCCGTAATCACCGGCAACTGGGGCAACGACCTGACCTTGTTGGTAAAAGCCGCGAAAGAATTTGGCTTGAACGCCAAGTTCTATACTTTTTACGGCAACAGTTTGGGCGCGCCAGCCGCGATCGGCGATGCCGGCGTGGATAAAGTACGGGCAGTCGCAGAGTGGCATCCGAATGCGGGTGCTGGCGTCGCACAATCACCTAGCGATCGCTTTTATCAAGGCTTTTTGCAGCGCTACACGCAGCCCAAGGACGATTACGTATTATTGCGCATGCATGTGATGATAGAGATGCTGGCTGCCGCGATTGAAAAAGCCGGTACGACAGAAGCGAATGCAGTGGCGAAAGCGCTGGAAGGCGCACGTTATCACAACGCATTTCATGATGCGACCATGCGTGCTGCCGATCATCAATTGATACAGCCTTTGTACGTATCGGTGATGCGAAAAAAATCGGCGGATGGTGCGCGCTTCGATAACGAAGGCAGCGGTTACGGCTTCAAGACAGAGCTGTATCTACCGGCCGCCAGTACGGCGTTACCGACTAGTTGTCGCATGCAAAGGCCAGCGCGCTAGTATGGATCTTTCTCTGCTAAGCTGAATTCGCAGCACAGGTTTTTCATCGTGTCTTTACGGAGGTGTCGCATGAGTCAATCCAACAATCCCAATATGCCTAACCTTCCAGGGTTCGATGCGATGGCCGATACCTTCGAGTTCGTTAAAAACATGTGGGGCGGCATGCAAACCCCTACAGGAATTCCAGGCATGGCCATGCCTACTTTATCGCTGGAAGAAATCAATAAACAGATAGCGGATTTGAAAGCGGTCGAGTCGTGGCTCAACGTCAACATGACTATGCTGCGCGGGACGATACAAGCGCTGGAAGTACAAAGTGCGACGATCGCTACGCTGAATGCAATGGGCGCGGCATTTGGTGCTGAGATGAAGCCGAATGTTTCACCAGGCAGCACATCCAATACTGCTCAGAACGCCGCGGGCAGTGCTCAGCCTGACTATGCACATACGCAAAAATCTACGCCTGCCGCTGACGCCAATCCCATGCACGCGAATGCCGCTGCAGATGCAACGACAGCATGGTGGTCTGCGTTACAGACGCAGTTTAATCAAGCGGTGAGTAGTGTGATGGCTGACGAAGCGTCTGCGAAACAGAAGGGTGCTTCAACCAAGCCAGTTCCTAAAGCCGCCACCACTGCGGCTCAAAAATCCGCAGCAAAGTCAGGAGCTGGTGCCGCTCAGAAAAAAACCAAAGTCGCGACCAAAACTGCAGCAAAAACAGCAGTTAAAAAACGCAAGCCTTCTGGCAAATCCTGAAGCTGCTTTCAACTAAGGTTTGTCGGCGACCTTGATAGCTGTTCCGGCTACACGTAGATGTTGCGCAATCCATATCGTGAGTACACCGCACGCGACGGCAATATAGCCGACCGTATCGTAATGGTCGATTTGTCCGCTGGGTGTACGCGTGATGATCAAGCCTGCCACCAGCGTCGCCAGTCCTGACGACAACATCTGTACCGACGACACCAGACTCATGAATGTGCCGCGCACTTGAGCTGCCGGCACGGCGCTCACCATCGCCATGCCCGGCACCATGCGGCCAGGCACGAGGATGAAGAACAGCGTTGAGTTAATCAGTACCAGCCACCATGCGACCGGGAATAAATGCGTGGTGATCAGCAAGGGAATAAACGATGCCAACGCCACCCAGCGGAACATTTTCAGCTTGCCGTGCTTGTCCGACATTCTGCCTATCAATTGCGAAGTGAAGAAGGTCGCAGCACCGCCGCATAGATAAATCACGGTGATGAACGATTCCGTCATGCCGACATTGCTGGTCAAATAAATCGGGATATACGGGATCACCGTAAAGCCCGCCATCATGATCAATGCGATGAACGCGAACGCAGTTAAATGGCTAGGTTCTTTGGCCACGGCAAACAACTGCTGGAAAACATTTCCAACTCGTTTGTTTTGTAAATGTGCAGTCAGATGTGGCAATAATTTATAGCCGATCAGCCAGAAAGTCGACGCCAGCAAGACGATGAAAAAGAACGGCGCGCGCCAACCGAGGTCAGTGAAGGTTGATGCTAATAACAAGCCGAGCGGCACGCCTGCGACTGTCGACATTGAGAAGGCCGTCATCACCGTGCCCATTGCTTTGCCGCGACGCTCAAATGGAATCACGTCAGCCACCATCGTTTGTACCAACGCACCTAAAATGCCGCCGAATGCACCAGCCAATGCGCGCGCAATCAGCAGCGCGGTGTAATTGGGGGCAAGGCCGCAGCACAAGGTCGCAATGATGAACAAGGCATACAGCGTCAGCATCAGCTTGCGTCTGTCAAAACGATCGATATAAGTAGCAGCCAGCAAGCTCGAAGCAGCAGCGGTCAACGTGTATGACGACAGCAACAAACCAAATTGATGGGTGTCAATCTGCAAGACTCGGATCAGCTGCGGGCCGAGCGGCATCATGATCATGAAATCGAGAATGTGCGTGAACTGTATGCCGGCAATCGTGAACAAAAAGAACCGTTCATTTTTGACTAAGGGGTTTGGTGGTGCTGCTTGCAAAGAGGGTCTGCCGGTTAAGATTTTAAGGACGTATCGGGCTTGATCGATTGCTGAAAATTTATTGTTGAAAATTCAGTATCTGCATTCGATCAAACGGGATTTTATGCGCACTAGTCTAGCCGGTTTGCAGCATGCTTGCTGGCCGATTAAGGTGACAATTAATCAGGAGAAATTTAATGGTGGCTATCGTATAGTGTCGCTTGTGCTGGAAGCGATTGCATCGGTCGGGCGAATATTCATGTAGGTACATCGAGGCAGAACATATGCAAAATATGATGAGTAGTTTGGTCAAAGCGGACACAGGTACAGAGGTGCTCTCATGATGTGGTTCGCCGCCTACGTACTCGCTGGTGCATTTGTCGGCGTGCTGGCCGGCCTGCTTGGCATTGGTGGTGGCATGACCTTGGTGCCTGTCATGGCTGCACTGTTCGCCGCGCAGCATTTTGCGCCGGATCATATCGTGCACATGGCACTAGCCACCTGTATGGCTTCGATTGCATTCACGTCCGGCTCCAGTGTGCGTGAGCATCTTAAATTTGATGGCGTTGATTTCAATATCGTGAAACGTATGACGCCGGGTTTGGTGCTCGGCAGTTTGCTGGCGACTTCTGTGTCAGCCTGGATTCCACAACGTCATTTGGCGCTGAGTTTTTCCGTGATTGTGTTCTTTGGTGCGACACAAATTCTGTTGAATAAAAAGCCGAAACCTTCTCGCACACTTCCTTCTGCATGGCCTTTGTTCTTCGTCGGTTTGGTGATCGGTATCATCGCCGGGCTGGTGTCTGCTGGCGGCGCATTCTTGACTATTCCATTCATGCTGTGGTGCGGTGTGCCTATGAAGAAAACCATAGGCACGGGCGCGATGATGGGCATTCCGCTGGCGGTGGTGGGGACTATAGGCTACATCATCTCTGGCTGGAACGTGCCGGATTTGCCATCTGATGCAGTGGGCTTTATTTCAACGATTGCGCTGGTCGGAATTGTCTGCGGCAGTGTGGTCACCGCCCCATTCGGCGCACGGTTGGCGCACCGCTTGCCGGTGCCAGTATTGAAACGCATTTTTGCCTGCCTGCTGTATGTGCTGGCCGCCAAAATGCTGTGGACTTATTGGTAGGGATTAAATGAAATTGGCCAGCGCGACGTGGGTCGAGCTGGCCAATAAAATCAGTCTGTGATCAAGATCGATCACAAACAATGATCAGTTTTTACGAGAGAATTTCTCTGCCAGTTGGCTGAGTTTATCAGCGCGCAGACGATCTGCTTCTTCGGCTTGTTTTTTGGCTGCTTCCGCTTTGCGTTGGGTTTCTTCAGCTTGACGTTGCGCCTTGCGTTGATCCGCATTCTTCTTGAAGCGTTCCTTCAAGGTAGTGGTCGCATGGCTGCGGTGCACGTCTGTGACTTCATCCGCTTGCGAACCATCAAGGTTAAAACGCACCGTGGCTTTTTCCATGCCCTTTAAATACCGCAGGGAATTGGTATGTATGCCCATTGCCGTACGCAAGGTTTTGCGGCTGACATCAGGGATTTGAGCAAACAATTGTTTGTCGATGCCGATGGCTAAAGGCTGAAATTCGCCGAAGACGGTGAATTTTTCCTGAAGCTCTTTAAGCAGAACACGGGCGGATTGAAACGGATTAGGCGTTGGTTCGGTAGTCGTCATGAAACAGTCGAGCAATGGTGAGCTTGGGTGCGCAGGATATCATGCTAGCGGCTGATTTCCTGCAGTTGTGTGTTTTTATCTGAGCGCAAGACGACGGAAGTTATCGCAACGTGTACAGTGTGCGCACGAATTATTCAGCAGACGACGAGATGCAATGATGTACGACGATGACGAAAAAACTTACGACGAGCCGATAGAGCGTCCCTGGATTGTTTTAAAAACCACTTATGACGTGGAAGCATGGATAGATCATCAAAATCGCGCGATCCAGCAATTAATCAATAGCAATAAAGCAAGCGGCTGGGGTATTTGCTTCGGTTTGAGTGAGGGCGGAGAAATTTTTTTGCATACGACGTCGGAAGGCGATGTGCTGCTAGACGTTACGCCTGAAGCCGAATGGGTCGCGCCATTGATCTCTGCCGCGACTGAAGTCGAGATACCTGCGGGGCAGATATGGGCCTTGCCCGGTGATAGATTGACGCAACTGGTGTTTGGCTTGAGCAGCCTGATTGCGACGACCCGCTTGGTGGGTGAACATAACTTCAATATAAAGAAACGGTATTAGATTTTTGGATGGAAATTTTCTCGAAACTCAGAATTTCTCGATCTGATCACATAGTCGAATGCATATGAAAAAAGGGCGAACCAGTATTATTAGTTCGCCCTTTTTGTTAGCTTTAAGACGACCGCCGTTGGGCGCTCGCCTTAAGCCGAATTACATTACGCTGCTGCCGCGTGACTGTGACGTTTGCTCAAGTAAGTACCAACAATCACGACGCCAATTGCCAATACCAGACCTGGAATGCTCAGGTGGCTATGGCCGAACAAGGCGACTTCGTGGTGTGGAATGTTCGCTGCGATCCATGGTGTGACGATAGGATCGGAGAACAACATTTCACCAGCCAGATAACCCAGCAGTGCAGCGCCCAAGGTGATGATGATAGGGAATTTTTCCATCAACTTCAGCACGATTGCGCTACCGAACACGATCAGCGGAACGCTGATTGCCAGGCCGATCACCAACAGAGTGACATTGCCATTTGCAGCTGCAGCAACGCCGAGCACGTTATCGAGACTCATGACCAGATCGGCAACCAGAATGGTTTTGATTGCGCCCCACAGGTTGGAGTGGCCTTCGATATTTTCTTCGCCGTCACCTTCGGCCAACAATTGCACGCCGATGTAGAACAACAGAACTGCACCGATCAATTTCAGGTACGGCAGAGTCAGCAATTGCAATGCGAAGATGGTCAAAACGATACGCAGGATAATCGCTGCTGCGCTACCCCAGATGACGGCCATTTTCTTTTGTTTCGGTGGCAGCGATTTCGCGGCCAGCGCGATCACAACGGCGTTATCGCCAGACAGCACGATGTTGATCAGGATGATGTTGCCGAGTGCGGCCCAGAATGCCGCGGTTCCTATAAATTCCATGTCTTCCTCAAGGTTTATTAAGTAAAAGTGGCGGTCGACGTACGACCATGTAGTTGTCGATTGTCAGGAAAATCCGAAAAATCTTTTTTTGCCACTACGTATTCGCGTGCGCGACATTTCGTTTTAAGCGGAATGCCTGCGGTTCAGGGTAAAACTACACAAAAACCGTGGGAGAAGTTGAATTGCCTAGGCAAGACTGCTTCAGTGCACAGGCGCAGATTAGCGCCGAGGAACTTAATTAGCCGTGAGAAAAGTGTTAGTTTTCCGTTAAAATTGCCTTAAAAACAATTCGGAAATTACTGCCATTTTTTGGATTATTTTCGACATGTAGTGTAGAGCCTAGGTATTCGCAGATGCGCACGACTAGCGCGAGACCCAGTCCGGTGCCGGCGGAACCTACAAGTGGTTTTGCGGAAGGATTATTTTGCAGGCGTGCTTGTATCGATTCTGGCAAGCCGGGACCGGTATCTTCGATGATGACCGAGTGGCCAATCATCTTGACGGTGACCGAGCCTTGTTCGGTGTATTGGCAGGCATTGCGGATCAAATTGCCAATGGCTGCCGTCAATAATTCTTCGCGTGCCGCCACTTGGAAATCTTCGCCCTCTATAAACGTCAGTGTGACGGGTTTGTTTGCGATGAAATGCTGGCATCGGGCGATTTCAGCATGAATGACATCTGCGATCGAGGTTTCCGGCCGATTGATTTGATCTGGTGCGCGCGCCAGCTGCAGCAGTACTTCAACGCACTCATTGGCTTCTTTTGCGGCGCGCAGGATGCGTTCAGCCGGTGCGTGCAATGCGGGTTGCTGGGCGGTCTGATCGAGTAGTAACTCGGCTGCGCCGGTAATAATCGTGAGTGGCGTGCGCAACTCGTGGCTGACGTCGCCGGTGAAGAAGCGTTCACGCGCGAGGAATTGTTTTAGCTCAGTGGTGTGGGCGGCAAATGCGCGCGCCAATATGCCGAGTTCATCCTTGCTATTAAGCAGCGGGAATTCTGATGGATGGCTATTGTCTTTGACGGCCGCGGCAAGCTCGATAATCGGATCGACAAAGCCGCGCGCGATAAAGCTGCCCAGAAACAGCGACAACGCGACGAAGCCGAGAAAGCCGGCCATGATCATCGCGTAAATAACGTGTTCGATATTTTTGTATTCGCTGGCGCGATCGACGACCACATAAGTGCCAGCATCGTCTTGGCCGACTAGCAGATGGACGACTTTTCCTTCGAAGCTTTCCTTGGCGACGCCGAGCGGCATGCCGCGCAACGGTTCGGGAATATCTTCGCCATGATAAAAACTGACATCGGATGGCATTTCGGTCGGCATGCCAACCGCGTGACGCGGCGAAGCCCAGGCAGCGATGCTGCGCAAATGTTCATCGACCAGTAAATCTTCAGTACCTTCAATGGCAACGGCGACTACCGCGCCAAAGAAAGTACAAATCGCGAGTGCGAAAAGAAGGTAGGCAACGACTATCCGTCGCCGTAATGAACTACGTCGTTTCATCCGAGCCTACCAAGCGGTAGCCTATGCCCTGAACGGTGCGCAACATCGCAAATGGATGTGCCTTATCCAAGGCCTGACGCAGAGCGTGGATATGCGTGCGTAGTGCATCGCTGTCTGGCGGATGATCGCCCCAGACTTCCAGTTCCAACGTTTCGCGCGAGACGACTTTAGGTGCTTCTTTCATCAGGCAGCCAAGGATCTTGAAACCTGTTTTGGTCAAGGTCACGGGCATGCCACCGCGTTTAACTTGATAAGTCGAGGTGTCGAATACCAGATCGCCTACGCTCAAGAAGTTGGTGCCCTGATTTTTGCCACGTGCACGACGTATCAATGCTTTCAGGCGGACTTCTACTTCCAGCAGCGAAAACGGTTTGACCAGATAGTCATCGGCGCCACTGTCGAAGCCTGCAACTTTGTCGTCCAGCGTGTCACGCGCGGTCAGCATTAATACCGGTGTGTCGTTTTGCAATTCGTCGCGCATCTTGCGGCACAGTGTCAGGCCATCAATGCCTGGAATCTTGATGTCGAGGATAACGGCATCGTATTCATGTTGCGCCGCCAGTGCGAATCCTGCATAGCCGTTGGCTGCGCAATCGAGCACGTAGCCACGCGGCTCCAGAAACGCATACAGATTCGCGACGATATCGGCGTTGTCTTCAATAATCAAAATACGCATGGTAGGGAGGCGGTGTTCGCCTGTCATCACTTTCAGTTTCGGTTTGGACCATGAATAATCGTCGGCGCTTGGTATCTGCCTGCAGATTTATGCATGGATCTGGTCAAGTCCGCCATTATGCCTGCGTGAGTCTTGGCTATCTTGGCTTTCGCAGTTTTTCGTCGTATTTTTGGCTCGGGCATTCAAAAACTGCTATGGCTGTGGAATTGCACAGAATGATATCGCTCAGCGGGAAAACGCACAAAAGGAAGCATTAATTTCTGATAATTTGGCCACATGAATACCGTTCCGGTCAACTTTGATTTTTCCGTTTCGTCTGTGGAAGTCGCTCGACGTTTGATCGGCGTGACAGTGTTGGTCAATGGCGTCGGTGGCCGCATTGTGGAAACCGAAGCTTATGATCGAGAAGATCCTGCATCGCATAGTTTTGCCGGGCCAACATCCAGAAATATCACGATGTTCGGCGCTTGCGGCCACGCCTATGTCTATCGTTCGTATGGCATCCATTGGTGCCTGAATTTCGTCTGCCGCGAAGAAGGGCATGGTGCCGGTGTTTTGATTCGAGCCTTGGAACCGAACACCGGCATTGAGCTTATGCAAAAACGCCGTGGTATGGAAACCTTGCGTTTGCTGTGCGCCGGGCCGGGTCGCTTGTGCCAGGCTTTGGGCGTAACCCGAGAGCATGACGGCATGCGTCTGAACACCGCGCCGTTTGAGTTGTTGTTGCCTGATCAGCCTGTAGCCGAAGCGGATATTGTGGCTGGCGCGCGCATAGGAATATCAAAAGCCGTGGACATACCTTGGCGCTTTGGCCTCGCTGGCTCACGGTTTTTGAGTCGGCCTTTTGGTCGGAGTCACAAATGACCAGGCATCTTTCTTCCGTCCTGATTGGCTGCGCCGGCTGGAGCCTTTCGTCCAAGGTCGCGGCTGAATTTCCAGCGGTAGGTACGCATCTCGAGCGCTATGCTGCAGTTTTTTCCACAGTAGAAATCAACTCGTCTTTTTATCGTTCACATCAAGCCAAGACATATGCGCGCTGGCGGAATAGTGTGCCGGAAGATTTTCGCTTTTCGGTAAAGATTCCCCGCACTATTACGCATGAGCATCGCTTGCGCGAGACCGAACATTTACTTGATCAGTTTTTGCTGGAAGCAGGGCAGCTGGAAGAAAAGCTCGAATGCCTGTTACTTCAATTGCCGCCCAGCTTGAAATTTTCAACCGAAGAAGCGGCGGATTTTTTTGCGCTATTGCGTGGACGAACCAGGATGGCCGTTGCATGTGAACCGCGTCATGCGAGTTGGTTTTCCCACGAGGCTGAAGAGCTGATGCTTGAATATGCCGTCAGCTTTGTGCATGCTGATCCGCCGCCAGTAGTCGACATATCACGCAGTGCTGAGCCGCGCACTTTGTACATCCGTTTGCACGGCGCGCCGGAGATATATCGTTCAGCGTATAACGATGATTTTCTGGACGCCGTTGCCGCCAAAATAATGAAGGCACGCGATCAGGCTGATCGCATCTTCTGCATTTTTGATAACACGGCGGAAGGCGCAGCGATACCTGATGCACTGTCGTTGATACGGCGCCTAGCTCTTTGAATTGCCGCGAACAATCGTGGCGCATTTTATTTTGTTTTTGCCAAGGCCTTTTCGATATCAGCAACTAGCGATTTATTATCTGGCGTGATTTTTGACGGATAGCTTTGTACGACCTTGCCTTCGCGATCCAGCAGGATCTTGTGGAAATTCCATTTTGGCGGCGTTGCGCCAGCCTTCATCAATGATTGGTAAAACGCATTGCTGTTCGGTCCGATGACAGATGTTTTGGCAAACATCGGGAATTTGACGCCGTAGGTGTTATTGCAAAACTCTGCGATTTCCTTGTTCGCGCCTGGCTCTTGCTGGCCGAAGTCATTCGATGCAAAGCCCAATACGACCAGGCCTTGATCCTTGTATTTGGCATACAGTTTTTCCAAACCTTCGTACTGCACGGTGTAACCGCAATAGCTGGCGGTGTTGACGACCAAAATAACTTTGCCTGCATATTGGCAAAGATTTTGCGGCGCTTCATCTTGCAGACGTTGAACGGTATGGCTCAAGGTCGCAGGGCATGCGGCGTTGGCTGGGGTTTGTGCCGACGCGTGCGCACCTATGAAAAAACTCGATAGCAGGGCGCAGCGCAGGATCGTGGAAATGATTTTTTTCATGATGAGTGTGATTGTCGGATTTGGATGGATGCATCTTGCATCAAGATGCCGGGTTTGTCATGTTGGCCGCGTCAGAAGTTATTTGGCATAAGCTGCATTTCGGTAAAAGATGCTGCGCAAAAATGAATTGAATTCGCCGCATCAAGTTTCGCTTTTTTGTATGGAACGAGATGGTTCAAATTGGCGTCCAACACTTTACAAGTATGTCGTTTCAGGTTTTTTGCGACGCAAGAAAAATGAAAATCCACACTGAAAATAAGGCCATATATAAGCGAATTGCGGGGCTGTTGCTGGGTAATTCGCGAATTTCTTGGTAGAATCAAGCACTTAACTCAATTTTTAAGGCGCATATGTTGTACCCAGAATTGTTTAAATCCTTAGAGCAAGTTCGCTGGAACATGGAAAAAGATATTCCATGGGATCAGTTCGACGGCTCCAAACTCACTGATGAGCAGGCGCAAACCATACGCATGAATGCGATTACGGAATGGTCAGCCTTGCCTGCAACTGAAATGTTCTTGCGTGACAATCGCGGCGATAGTGATTTCTCTGCATTCATGTCGGTATGGTTTTTTGAAGAACAAAAGCATTCGCTGGTGTTGATGGAATATCTGCGCCGCTTCAAACCAGAGTTCGTGCCAACAGAAGAAGAGCTGCACAACGTGCGTTTCGAATTCGATCCTGCGCCTGCGCTGGAAACCTTGATGATGCACTTCTGCGGAGAGATCCGTTTGAATCACTGGTATCGCTGTGCGTCAGATTGGCACACCGAACCTGTCATCAAACAAATCTACAAAATCATCAGCCAGGACGAAGCTCGCCACGGCGGTGCTTATCTGCGCTACATGAAAAAAGCGTTGAACGAAGTAGGTGATACCGCTCGCGCTGCATTTGCAAAAATCGGTGTATTGATGGCTTCGGCGCGTCGTACCGAAAAGCCTTTGCACCCAACCAATCTGCACGTGAATCAATCGCTGTTCCCGAATGACACCGTGCAATCACGTTTGCCTGATCCGGAATGGCTGGAACGTTGGCTCGATGGTCAGATCAAGTTTGACGGCGAGTGGGAAAAGAAAGTCGTCGATCGGATTCTGCACAATATGTCGCTGTTGTTTGAGCGTACCTTTGGTTCCGTGCAGGAATTGAATCGCTATCGCAAGGAAGTTGTCACGCGTTTGGCGGCTGTGCAAGCGGTCTAATAGACGATTCCGCTTTCATACCTTTATATAAAAAGCCGCAGAATCTTTGCGGCTTTTTGTTTGTCTGAAATAGCTGGAAGTGCATCCGCTACAGCTTTTCGTGAGCACACAGATTCATCAGGAGAAAATAATGCAAAGACGTATTTTTCTACGCGCGGCACTGTTGGTAGGCGCAATGCCGACGCTGGCTTTAGCCAAAACTGATAAGCCGGTGATTGAGGTTTACAAGAGCGCGACTTGCGGTTGCTGTACGCAGTGGATAGAGCATTTGCAAGCGAATGGTTTCAAGGTGAATGCGCAGAATGTGCCGAACACCGCCGCATATCGTACCAAGTTAGGCGTGCCGCCTGCATTGGGTAGCTGCCATACCGGAACCATAGGTGGTTATGCGCTGGAAGGCCATGTGCCAGCGGCGGACATCAAACGCTTGTTGGCTGAAAAGCCGAAAGCAAAAGGTTTGGCGGTGCCCGGTATGCCGATGGGATCGCCAGGAATGGAAGTGCCGGGTGAGCCAGCTGATGCCTATGATGTATTGTTGTTTCAGGCGGATGGAAAAACGACGGTTTATAGACATTACGCTGCCAAGTAATTTCGAGATTTAAATAAAAAGGGACCTTATTTCAAGGTCCATTTTTATTTGTTCTGCTTGCCGATCAGCGTTATTCGAAGCTCGCTGTGCGGCACGTTCTCAATACGGCACGCTATCAATTAGTGATGCTGATGTTCATCTTTCTTGGCATCGGTATTTTTAGCTTTGTTTTCTTCAACAGAAATAACTGTTTCGATTTTCCCGGCTTTCTTGAATGTCAGCGTCAGCGGCAGTTTATCGCCAGCCTTGAGTGGCGCTTTCAAACCCAGCAACATGATGTGATAGCCGTCACCGGGTTGCATGACGATTTTTTCCTGCGGTTTGAGTTCGATGCTGCCTACTTCGCGCATGCGCATCACGTGATCTGCGGTCATCGTCATGGAGTGGATTTCTGCTGACTGAGCTGCCGGCGATTGCGCTGATATTAATGTGTCGGCTTGCTTGCCTTTATTTTCCATCGTCAGGTAAGCACCACCGCTGGTTTGTCCGGGTACGGTTGCGCGTGCATATGGGTGATTGATCTGTATGTCGCCTACGCGATATTCATGCGCCAGCGCAGCGCCACTGATGGATAAACCGACTAATAATCCGACCAGAGAGCTGGCGGAAACGAAGGAGCGCGAATTGAATTTCATACTATCCTTTGAATGAAAATTTTAATTGTTATGCAAGGCCAAGTGCAGGTGAGCATCGTAGCGCAAAACTAGACTTAATTTCCGCCAGCAAAACCGTTTTGCCGCCACGCTTCGTACACGACGACCGCAACCGTGTTCGACAGATTCAGGCTGCGATTATCCGGCCGCATAGGCAAGCGGATACGCTGTTCGCCAGGGAAAGAATTACGCAATGCGGGATCAAGTCCTTTGGTCTCCGAACCGAATACAAAAATATCGCCAGCTTGAAAAGCCAGGTTGGCAAATGGCGTCGAGCCATGCGTCGTCATCGCAAACATGCGCGCCGGATTCAAAGGCTGTTCGGCAGGGAATGAGGCGAGAAACGCCGCCCAGTCTTTATGCACTTTCATCTCGGCATAGTCATGGTAATCAAGTCCGGCGCGGCGCATCTTGGCGTCGTCCAGCGGAAAGCCGAGCGGCTCAATCAAATGCAATTGCGCGCCGGTATTGGCACACAGGCGGATGATGTTGCCGGTGTTCGGCGGGATTTCGGGTTCTACCAGTACTACATGAAACAAAACAATTCTCCTCGGCTTACTGCAGGGATCGGATGGCGCATTTTAATCTGATGTGCAGCCAATTACTTATGTGGTGTGCGCGCAAATACCAGATTGGTCACGCGGATGGCGCCATGACGTTTTAGCGTGGCGGCAATTTCATTCATGGTTTCCCCAGTGGTCATGACATCATCCACAAGACCTACATGTTGCCCTCGTACGAATTTTACGGCGTTGGCCGGCAGCGCAAATGCGTGGCGAATATTCCGATGTCGCTCAGCGGTAGGCAACATTGCCTGCATCAAGGTATCTCGGGTGCGCTCTATTAATTGCGGAGCGAGCGGGATGGCGATCGCCCGCGATAAGGGCTTGGCGATTTCCAGTGCCTGATTAAAGCCGCGCTCGGCTAGCCTCTTTTCGCCTAAAGGCACTGCAGCCAGCAAAGTCGGCATGGTGAAAGCCGCCTCACGCAAGATCGCGTCTCGCAACTTGTGCGCAAATAAAGGCGCCAAGGCCAGTCGATTGCCGAATTTGAGGGCAAGTACCAGTTGATCTATAGGCGCGATGTAATCGCTGGCGACGATGGTGGCGTCAAACGCCGGTGGATTACTTAGACAATTACCGCATCGCTCAGCTTTGTCGCTAGCGAAGGCCAGCGGAGACGCGCATTGTGCGCAGCGATGTGGATGCTGATTGAAGAATCGGGTGTTGCAGTCGCCGCAGAGTGAGTCTGCGCCGCTGACGCCGCACAATGCGCATGACGACGGCAGCGCCGCAGGCAGTTGCCGTATGAAATGCCGAGTCCAGTCGAGAAAACGATAAAGCATCGCGCAACCCAGCCTTCATACGTGTAAACTTGCGGCATTATCTCACTGAACCTTTGCCCTATTCGTGTCTTCCACTCCTGACTCCAGCCTTAGCGCACCGATTGACTTAAACCGGGTGCGTACTTTGTTCGATGAACCGGCACGTTTGGCCGAATCGAATTTTCTGCGTCGTGAAGTCGCGACCCGGATGCATGAACGTTTGGCGCTGGTACGTATTGCTCCTGAGCGCGTGCTCGACGCTGGTTGCGGCGAAGGCGCCGATCTGACGACTTTGCAAAAACGCTTTCCGAAAGCGGCGATGCTGGGCCTGGATGCATCGCAGGCGATGCTGGTCGAGGCGCAATCGGCTCAAACCGCGGCTTTGTCCTCGATGAACCGCTTGCTGCAACAATGGTTGCCAGCCGGGATGGGCCGGGAATCGAGCGCCAATTTGTTATGCGGTAATTTCTCCCAACTTCCGTTTGGGATTAATGCGGTCGATCTGGTGTGGTCGAATCTGGCTTTGCACTGGCATCCGCAACCGGATCGTGTGTTTGCCGAATGGCGTCGCGTATTGCGGCAAGATGGCTTGTTGATGTTTTCCTGCTTTGGCCCCGATACCTTCAAGGAACTGCGCGCGGCGTTTGCCGCGGCAGATAATGAGCCGCATGCGTTGCCGTTTGTCGACATGCATGATTTTGGCGATATGTTGGTGAATGCAGGCTTCTCGACGCCCGTGATGGATATGGAAACCTTGACCGTCACCTATGGCTCGGTTGAAAAACTAATGGCCGATGTGCGCGCTTGCGGCGGCAATCCGCTGGATACTCGCCGCCGATCTTTGCTCGGCAAGCAAGCGTGGCAGCGGGTAGTGGATGTACTGGAACAAAGCCGCGGCGCCGATGGCAAGATCCCGCTGACATTCGAAATTATTTATGGTCACGCATTTCGGCCGGCTCCTCGCACTACTGCCAGCGGTGAGTCTATTGTTCGATTTGATTTGCCAAAAAAATAAGAAATACGACAAGAAGAAAAGCCAGTGCACTTGCTGAAGTGACATGATTTAATAGGCAGAATAATCGTTCTAGCGCTACAGTAATTTTTGATGATGTGCGATTAAGTGTTGCGTACTTTCAGCATTTAATTCGAATAAAGCGGGCTAAATTCCTGTGCACTTGATAACACTGTCATTTCCGACTTATACTTCGACGGTTTTGCGTGGGCGTGACTTTGCGCGCACGCTCGGTCGCACGCAAGTATGCGGTTAGACTGAGGCGAGTGCAGGAATTGCCCGGTCAGTGCGGCGCAATTAATAAGTAGTACCGGAATCGCAAGCACACAATCAGATGTGTAGTTGATTTCAGATGGATCAAGAGGAGCATTCCCAAAAGAATGCGCTACAGGCTGGGGCTGGCAGTCTTGCCCGGCGGTGAACTGAATTCTTAATTCAGAATTCTTAATTTGGGCATTTGAGGAAATCATGGAACTTGCGAAGCGCCTTCAATCTTTGATGCTTGGTGCGTCGCTCCTGACGGCAGTTTTGCCGTCGTGGGCGGTGACCGATAGTCCAGGCGGACCTGCAGTACGTCAGCTCAATTTTCAGCCGCCTGTGACGCAGATCGCCGAACAGATCTATTCGCTGCATACATTGATGCTGATTATCTGTCTGGTGATTTTTTTCGCCGTGTTCGGTGTGATGTTTTATTCGATACTGAAGCATCGCAAGTCGCTCGGCCACAAGTCGGCCAAATTCCACGAAAGTACATTAGTTGAGATCGCATGGACGGTTGTTCCATTCCTGATCGTTATTGGTATGGCGCTGCCCGCTACCAAAACGGTGGTGGCAATGAAGGACACCTCGAATGCCGACATCACCATCAAAGCCACTGGCATGCAGTGGAAATGGGGTTACGACTACCTGAATGGCGAAGGCCAAGGCATCAACTTTCTGTCGAACCTGGCAACGCCGCGTGAACAGATCGTCGATTCCTCCATCGCTAAAAACCAAAACTACCTGATCGAAGTCGACAATCCAGTTGTCGTCCCAGTCAACAAAAAAATCCGTATCGTTTTGACCGCCAATGACGTGATTCACGCATGGATGGTTCCTGCATTCGGCGTCAAGCAGGATGCGATTCCTGGTTTTGTGCGCGATACATGGTTCAAGGCTGAAAAAATCGGCACCTACCGCGGTCAGTGCGCCGAGTTGTGCGGCAAGGACCACGCCTTCATGCCTATCGTCGTGAACGTGGTTAGCGAAGAAGATTACAAAGCCTGGGTTGACGGCAAGAAAAAGGAAATGGCTGCGAATGCAGACGATCCTAACAAGACCTGGACTGTGGATGAACTCGTGCAACGCGGCGAAAAAGTCTATACATCAAACTGTATCGCTTGCCATCAAGCAAACGGCAAGGGCGTACCAGGCAGCTTCCCTGCATTGGACGGTTCGCCTATCGTCACTGGTCCAAAACCTGCAAACATTCATATCTTGCTGGAAGGCAAGGGCGCTATGCCTGCATGGAAGCCTGTTCTGTCGGACACCGAAATTGCCGCGGTAATTACCTATACCCGCAATCACTGGTCCAACAAGGCTGCGGAAAATATTGTTCAACCAGCTGAAGTGCTGGCTGCGCGCAAGTAATCGAATCAGGAGATTGAGATGAGTACAACCGCAGTCGATCACTCACACGACGCAGCCCACGATCATTCGCACGACGATCATCACGGCGTGCCAGAAGGCTGGCGCCGCTGGGTCTATGCAACCAACCATAAAGATATCGGTACGCTGTATCTGTGGTTCTCTTTCACCATGCTGCTGTCTGGCGGTTTCTTGGCGATGTTGATTCGCGCCGAACTGTTCCAGCCTGGTTTGCAATTGATGCAACCTGAGTTCTTCAATCAGTTGACCACAATGCACGGCATCATGATGGTGTTCGGCGCGATCATGCCGGCCTTCGTTGGTTTCGCCAACTGGATGGTGCCGCTGCAAATCGGCGCATCCGACATGGCGTTTGCGCGGATGAACAACTTCTCGTTCTGGTTGTTGCCACCTGCTGCGATTCTGTTGGCGGTTTCGTTCCTGGTTCCTGGTGGCGCAACTGCTGCTGGCTGGACTTTGTATGCGCCACTGTCGACCCAAATGGGACCAGGCATGGATATGGCGATTTTCGCGCTGCATATCATGGGTGCTTCGTCGATCATGGGTTCGATCAACATCATTGTCACCATCTTGAACATGCGCGCGCCTGGCATGACATTGATGAAGTTGCCGATGTTTTGCTGGACCTGGTTGATTACTGCTTACCTGCTGATCGCTGTGATGCCGGTATTGGCTGGCGCGATCACGATGACACTGACCGACCGTCATTTCGGTACATCATTCTTTAACGCGGCTGGTGGCGGCGATCCTGTCATGTACCAACACATCTTCTGGTTCTTCGGACATCCAGAGGTGTACATCATGATTTTGCCGGCCTTCGGTATCGTGTCGCACATCATCCCAACCTTCGCACGCAAGCAGTTGTTCGGTTATGCATCGATGGTGTATGCAACGGCTTCGATCGCGATTCTGTCGTTCATGGTGTGGGCGCATCACATGTTCACCACCGGTATGCCGGTGACTGCGCAGTTGTTCTTCATGTACGCGACGATGTTGATTGCAGTCCCGACCGGCGTAAAGATTTTCAACTGGATCGCGACCATGTGGCGCGGCTCGATGACTTTCGAAACACCGATGTTGTTCGCGATTGGTTTCATCTTCGTGTTCACGATTGGTGGTTTTACCGGTCTGATTCTGGCGGTAACGCCTATCGATATTCAGTTGCAAGATACCTATTACGTGGTTGCTCACTTCCACTATGTGTTGGTGGCAGGTTCCTTGTTCGCGCTGTTCGCTGGCTTCTATTACTGGGGACCAAAGTGGACAGGTTTTATGTACAACGAAACCCGCGGCAAGATTCACTTCTGGGGTTCGCTGATTCTGTTCAATGTGACTTTCTTCCCTATGCACTTCCTGGGACTGGCCGGCATGCCGCGTCGTTACGCAGATTATCCAGCGCAGTTCACTGACTTTAATGTTATCGCATCGATCGGTGGTTTGGGCTTTGGCTTGATGCAGTT
This sequence comes from Herminiimonas sp., assembly GCF_030655415.1. Next base: position 215,070 of record NZ_JAURVN010000015.1, read on the forward strand.
GTACTTCCTGTTTGCGGTGGTCATTCCATCGATACGTGGTGGTGTACCTGCTGCTGACAAACCTTGGGAAGGTGCAGAAGGCCTCGAATGGACAGTGCCTAGTCCAGCGCCTTTCCATACATTTGAAACACCACCGACTGTTAAGTAAATGGAGCGGCGGCCTCATGTTGAATGAGGCTGCCTTCATATGACGGATCAAAAAAAGCGTAATCTGCGTACAGGATTGCTACTAGCAGCGGTCGCAATAGCTTTCATGCTGAGCGTGGTTGTCAAACGTATTTGGTTTAGTTAGGGCGAGATGGATAACCAGACAGAACCAACAGGCAGATTGAATGCCCGGATGTTCGGCAAACTTATCGTGATTGCCGTAATGATGTTTGGTTTTGGTTATCTGCTGGTGCCGCTTTACAAACAAATTTGTGAATTGACTGGCGTCAATATCCTGACCTCGCAAGAGATGAAGGTAAAGCCTATCGATAATTCGCAAATCGACAAGAGCAGGACGATTACGGTTGAGTTTGATGCGAATGCGCAGGGCCCGTTTCGGTTTCGACCAACCGTCAGCAGCATGCAAGTGCATCCGGGTGAAATGACCCAAGTGCTTTATGAGGTGGTGAATACGCAAAAGCGTAGTGTAGAAGCACAGGCAATTCCAAGCTATGCGCCGCAACAAGCTGCAGCGCATTTCAAGAAAGTGGAATGTTTCTGTTTCCAGCAGCAGACGCTGGAAGCAAATCAAGCCAAGCAAATGCCTGTGGTGTTTTATCTGGATCCGGCTTTGCCCAAGGATGTAAAGACGATTACTTTGTCTTATACCTTCTTCGAGATAGCCAAGCCTGAAAAAACGGTTGAGTTAAAACCGGCAGTAGCAGGATAAGAATAATAAATACGGAATACGACGGCGATCATGTCGCCAGGTTTAAATGGAATTGAATTGCGGTGCTCATGGCTTGAAGTTGCCCTTGCACCGTAACTATTTGAATTTTGTATTGGGAGATTGAGATGAGTGCAACATACGCAAATGCGCCTTATTATTTCGTGCCGGGTCCGTCCAGCTGGCCGGTGGCCGCGGGTATTTCCCTGCTGACGATGATGCTTGGCGCGTCGGGTTGGGTTAATGATGCAGCCTGGGGGCCGTATGCGACTTTCGCAGGCCTGCTCGGCTTTCTCGTCGTACTGTACAAGTGGTTTGGCGATGCGATAGGCGAATCTGAAGGTGGCATGTACAACCAGCGTGTTGATGCCTCTTTCCGCTGGAGCATGAGCTGGTTCATCTTCTCTGAAGTCATGTTCTTTGCAGCGTTCTTCGGCGCCTTGTTTTATGCGCGCAGCATCTCTATGCCTTGGCTTGGCGATCTGGATCACAAAATCTTGTGGCCTGATTTTGCAGCGCATTGGGGCAATGTTGGTCCTGCTGGCACCGTTGAATCATTCACGACGATGGGCCCGTTCTGGATCCCGACCATCAACACCGCGTTGCTTTTGCTGTCTGGCGTCACGCTGACAATTTCGCATCATGCGATTCGTGCAAATCATCGTACCCAAACAGCGATCTGGCTGGCGGCGACAATTTTGTTGGGCGCGATTTTCATGGGCTTCCAGGTTTATGAATACATGCACGCATACAGCGAGCTGAACCTGAAGTTGACATCTGGTGTCTATGGTTCTACCTTCTTTTTGCTGACCGGCTTCCATGGTTTCCATGTGACCTTGGGCGCGATCATGTTGAGTGTGGTTTTGTATCGTGTGCTGAAGGGCCATTTCACAGCGGAAAATCATTTCGCGTTTGAAGGCGCAGCCTGGTACTGGCACTTTGTTGACGTGGTCTGGCTTGGTTTGTACGTTGTTGTTTACTGGTTGTAATCAGTAATCAGCAAGACATAAAAAAGCCGCACTTCGGTGCGGCTTTTTTACGAGCAAGTCGGATGTTGTACTAGATGCAAATCTTGATTTCAGCGTATGCCGGTTGGTTGTATATAACCGAGGCGATACGCCAACAGGACTAAAAGAAATAGTGTGATCGAGAAGCCGACGCGCATCGCGAGTGCCTTGACCGTACGGTCGCTTTTGCCTTTATCCTTCATCAGGAAAAACAGTGCGGAGCCAAGGCTGCCGAGGATCAGGATAAAAGCGATGGCGACGAAGATTTTCATGATTGTGTCTGTCTACCGTATGGCATGGGTACGCAACGCAGAATGCTTAGAGTGAATTGGTATTGTAATGCGAATCACCTTTCGATTTAGGCTCATTCCATTTATCGCTGCAGCGATTGCAGTGGCAATAGGATTGTCGCTGGCGCAATGGCAGACTCATCGTGCGGTCGAGAAGATTGAACTGGCAGAGAAGCTGCAGGCACGCCAGTCTGCACCGGCGATTCGACTGGATGCAAGCTTGCCTAATGCCGAGGATCTTGAGTTTAGACGGGTGCTTGCCAAAGGCGAGTTCTTGCGCGACTGGCCTGTGTATCTGGACAATCGTCCGCATAATGGTGTTGCCGGTTTTTATCTGTTGATGCCGTTCAAGATTGTTGCGACCAATCAATATGTGTTGGTCGCGCGTGGCTGGATTCCGCGCAATCCATCTGATCGGATTAAAGTACCAGCCGTTGTCACACCTGATGGCACGATTGAAATTGAAGGTGTGGCGCGGCAGTCTATCGGTCAAGTCATGCAATTAGGCGCGGTTGATGCGCCACAGCCGCATGCGATTGTGCAAAATCTGGATATCCCCAGCTTTGCAGCATCGAGTAAATTGACGATGCAGCCGATTTTTCTTGAACAGCTATCCGATACCCACGATGGCTTGGTGCGCGACTGGCCCTTGCCATCTACCGGGGTGGAAAAACATCGCGGTTACGCCTTCCAGTGGTACGCATTGGCGGCAATGGCTTTTATCTTTTTTGTTGTGACAGGAATTCGCCGTGGAAAAAAGTAAAAACAAGGGACGCTGGAAATTACTCGCCGTGATTCTGGTGTGTGCATCGCCGATTATTTTGTCGTATCTGACGTACTACGTGATCAAGCCGCAAAGCCGTACTAATTACGGCGCGTTTATCGATCCGCGTGATCATCCGATTCCTGCGCTGGGAACCACGACGCTGGATGGCAAACCAATCGCACTGGATGCTTATAAAGGCAAGTGGATCATGCTGCAGGTTGACGGCGGAGAATGTCCTGCCGTCTGTGAGAAAAAACTGCATGACATACGCCAGCTACGTCTGGCGCAAGGCAAGGAGATGGAACGCATAGAGCGCGTCTGGTTGATCACCGATAACAAGCCGCTAGACACGATTTTGATCCGTGAATTTGACGGCACAAACATGCTGCGTGCAAAGGCAGATGTCGTGCGTGGATGGTTGCCAGTGGAAGAGGGCACGACGATATCTGATCATATTTTCATGATCGATCCTCTGGGCAATTTGATGATGCGCTTCCCTAAAGATGCAGACCCGAACAAGATTAAAAAAGACGTCACCAAACTTTTGAAAGCTTCTTCAATTGGTTGATTCCAATACTCTGTTCCAGCTAGCCAGCAAAGGACTTTTTGTCGCGATGCTGGCATGTGTGATTGTCTGGTCGTCGAAAGATCCAGACAAGTATCGCAAGCTGGTATGGGTGACGGTGTTCCTCACCTTTGACGTGATCATGTTCGGCGCATTCACGCGGCTAACCGATTCCGGCCTTGGTTGCCCTGATTGGCCAGGTTGTTACGGCCATGCCAATCCTTTGCAGGCGATGGAACATATACGCGCCGCTGAAGCCTTGATGCCCGATGGTCCGGTGACCGTGATGAAGGCATGGGTGGAAATGATTCATCGCTATCTTGCGATGGGCATCGGTGTATTGATCATCGCGATTATGGTGATTGCATGGCGCTTCTGGTTACAGAGCGGCCGTACTAACCAACGCTTCTCGCCGCGCTACCCGATGCTGCTGTTTGTCTTCGTCTGCATACAAGGTGCGTTTGGCGCGTGGACTGTCACGATGAAGTTGCAACCCATCATCGTGACCATCCATTTATTGCTAGGCATGCTTTTACTCGGCATGTTGACCTGGGTGGGCGCTTACCAAAAAGATCATGCGTACGTCGCAGAGCAAGCATCAGCATTGCGACTTCCTGCATTGATAGGTTTGCTATTGCTGACCGTACAAATTGCGTTGGGCGGCTGGGTTAGTACCAACTATGCAGCGCTGGCTTGTACTGATTTCCCTCTGTGTCATGGCGCATTGATCCCGCAGATGGATTTCGATAATGGCTTTACCTTGTGGCGCAGTCTGGGGATGACTGCCGACGGTGAGTATTTGCCGTTCGATGCGCTGACAGCGATCCATTGGACGCACAGAGTTTTTGCATTTGTGCTGGCCGCTTATCTTGCGTGGCTGGGTTATCAAGCGCTCAAGCTTGAAGGCATGCGGCCGATTGCGCGTGCTTTGCTGGGCGCGCTGGCTTTGCAAATCACGATTGGTATTGCCACCGTGTCATTGAAATGGCCGCTCGCACTTGCAGTAGCGCACAACGGTTGTGCCGCGCTGCTTGTGCTGCTGCTGGTCATGTTAAACTACAAGACTAGAATCTCGGGTCAGCCCGGGAAATCGTGAGTCAGATCAAATAGTTTTTGCAGATGTATTTGTATTGATCTGTTCACCCGCCGCATCAAAAGATAACGCATGACAACCCTGACCGCCTCTCCCAATCGCATCGCCCAATACTGGGCACTGACCAAGCCGCGTGTGACGCAGCTTGCAGTTTTTTGCGCCGTGATCGGCATGTTTTTGGCAACACCTGAACTGCCAAGCTGGAAGATCGTCGTTGCTGCAACTGTCGGCATCTGGCTGTTGGCCGGTGCTGCTTTCGCGATTAACTGTCTGGTCGAACGTGAGATCGATTCACGCATGGCGCGTACTGCGCGTCGTCCGATGGCGCGCGGCGAAATCACTGTGCCGCAGACGCTGATTTTTTCGGGCGTGCTTGGCGGCGCGGGGATGTGGATACTTTATAACTTCGTCAATCCGTTGACGATGTGGCTGACCTTCGCAACCTTCGTTGGTTACGCCGTGATTTACACCATCATCCTGAAACCAGCGACGCCGCAAAATATCGTCATCGGCGGTTTGTCCGGTGCGATGCCACCAGCACTTGGTTGGGCTGCGGTCGCGAATGATTTACCTATGCAAGCGTGGATTTTGGTCCTGATTATTTTCATCTGGACGCCGCCGCATTTCTGGGCGCTGGCTTTGTATCGTCGCGATGAATATGCAAAATCCGGTTTGCCTATGCTGCCGATTACACACGGTACGGCGTTCACGCAATTCCATATCTGGTTGTACACGATCGCCTTGGTGGCGACTACTATGTTGCCGTTTGCAGTTGGTATGAGCGGCTTGATTTATCTGGCTTCAGCGGCTGTGCTCGATGCAATTTTTGTCTGGTATGCGTGGCAGGTTTATCGGCATTACACCGACATGATCGCGCGCAAGATGTTTACGTATTCGATCATTTATTTGTCGCTGCTGTTCGCCGCATTATTGGTCGACCACTATTTAAGGTTTTAAAAAGATGCGTCTACGTTCCTTGCTGTTGATCTGTACTGCTTTGTTTGCGTTAAGCGCATGTGGCGAGAAGGCTGCGCCTGTGGCTTTCAATAATACGGACGTGACCGGGCTGGCATATGGCAAGGATTTTTCCCTGCATGACCATAATGGCAAGCCACGTACCTTGGCCGATTTCAAAGGCAAGGCTGTAGTGGTGTTCTTCGGCTTTACGCAATGTCCTGATGTTTGCCCGACGACGATGTTGGAAATGGCAAACGTGATGAAGGCTTTGGGTCCGGATGCTGACAAGGTGCAGGTATTGTTTATCACGGTTGATCCTGAGCGCGATACGGCAACTCTGTTGTCGCAATACGTGCCCGCATTTGATCCTCGCTTCCTGGGTTTGCGTGGTGATTTGGCAGAGACTGAAAAGACCGCCAAGGAATTCAAAGTTTTTTATCAAAAAGTGCCGGGCAAAACGCCGGGTAGTTATACCGTCGATCACACGGCTGGCAGCTATGTATTTGATCCGCAAGGGCGCATACGTTTATTCATACGCCACGGTCAAGGTGTAGAACCTATCGTGCACGACTTGAAGATTCTGTTGGCCGAACCTGCTTGATCAGTTCAGTAAATCCGACATAAAAAAAGGCGCTCAATTGAGCGCCTTTTTTGTTCACTGCAGCTTGCTTAACTACACATATTTGATTATGCGTAAGCAGCCAGCGAACCTTTCATTTTTTTCAATGCAACTGCTTCGATCTGACGTATGCGTTCTGCAGAAACACCGAACTCATCAGCCAGTTCATGCAAGGTTGCGCCTGAGCCATCATCGTTGGCCAACCAGCGCGCTTCCACGATGCGACGTGAACGCGGATCCAGTTTGCCCAACGCTGTCGACAAACCTTCGGTTTGCAGTTTGTCGTAGTTCTGTGCTTCCAAAACTTTGGTCGGCTCTTGCATATCCGAAGACAAATAAGCGATAGGTGCAAATTTGTCGTCTTCATCATCAGTTGGCGCTTCCAGCGCAATGTCGCGACCGGATAAACGCATTTCCATCTCGATGACTTCTTCGCGTTTGACGTTCAGCGTTTTTGCCAAAGCATCTACTTGATCAGGCGTCATCGAATCGAGGCCGGTTTTATGGCTGCGCAGATTAAAGAACAACTTGCGTTGTGCTTTGGTCGTCGCAACTTTTACCAAGCGCCAGTTTTTCAGGATGTACTCATGCATTTCTGCCTTGATCCAATGCATCGAATACGAAACAAGACGCACGCCTTGATCGGGATCAAAACGTTTCACGGCTTTCATCAAACCGATATTGCCTTCTTGAATCAAATCCGCATGTGGCAAGCCATAACCCAAGTAGCCGCGGGCAATTGAGACAACCAGACGCAGATGCGAAAGCACCAGCTTTTGCGCAGCGCCCAAATCGTTATCGTCGCGCAGACGACGAGCCAGTGACATTTCTTCTTCATGCGTCAGCATAGGCAGGCGATTGACCGCCGAGATGTAAGCGTCAATATTGCCCAGCGCGCCAGAAAACCCCAGTGCCATGATATTGCTGGCTGGAATCATTGCGGTTGATGCAGATGCTGCTTTCATACTTTCTCCTTGCTCACTTTTATTCAGAATCGACTCGCCTTGCTGCTGCGAAATCGTTTAGAACGGCTATATTAGCACTCTCTACGAATGACTGCTAATGAGCGTTTTATACTAGACCGATAGCTAAAATGCTATTGCATTTTTGATCACAATAAATCTTGGCTTACTAGAATTAGAGCGAACTTCTGCTATGAAGTTGCGTGTGAGGGATGTTTTTTCGCAGGATTTTTAAGTGCTTTTTACTTCCGAGCGGAAAGTACTTTATTGCGTGGAAGTCGCCGCATCAGACGCCTGAAAGGCTAGTGTGCGCTTACATTAATAATTTGGCATATTTGAAATAGCGCTCATGAAGATAAGCGCTATTTGTATTTTTAAGCCAGTCGCGCCAAATGCCGCTGCACCGATAACAGTGCTCCCAGCAAACCGAGGAAAGCACTGGCCGCCAACATGATCAAGGTTGCGCTGACATCAAGCGGAACCAATCGGAATTCGGACGCATACAGCCGCGCAAAGTCTGCGATAGCTGCGTTGAGCGGATTCAAGGCAATCGCAACCGCGATCAACGCAACGCCGCCAGCGATCAGACCGAGCAGGGCGCCTGTGTAATAAAACGGCCTGCAGATGAAAGAGTCGGTGGCGCCGACCAGACGCGAGACTTCGATTTCTTCGCGCTGCGTCATGACTTGCAAACGGATCGTGTTGAACACGACGGCAACCACCACCACGCCCAAAGTCGCAGCGAGGAATAGCAACACCAAGCGCATCACTTGCAGCAGCGCTGCCAAACGCTCCACCCATGCCGAATCAATTTGCACGTATTCAACGCCATTCAAGGCCTGCAGTTTTTCAGTAATTTGCTTGATCTTCTTGGCGTCGTCATCGTTCTGGAAGCCCGTCATTTTGACGACGTAGGCATCTGGCAAAGGATTCGCGCCTAGCGTGCTGATGGCGTCTTCCAGTCCGGTTTTATCTTTCAGCGTGCTGAGCGCTTTTTCGCGCGGAATGAATTCCAGCTTGACCGGATGTTTGGCTTCTTGCGCGATGCGTTTGATTTCCGGTGCGAGCGCCGTAGCGCGTTCACGCGATGCATCCATCTGCATGAAGATGCTGATTTCCGGTTCAACCGCTAACTGTTCGGATACGGGTCTGACGTTTTCAATCAGTGTCAAACCAGCAAATGGCAATGCTAATGCAATCGACACGACCAATACGTTGAGTAAAAAATTGCCCGGTGTTTTGAACAAGTGGCGAAACGCATCGCCTAGCGCGAAACGATGTTGTCTGAACCAGCTATTCATGCCATCACCTGCGGAGTCGTTCTGCGCCAGCTTTCGATAATCTTGCCGCGATCGAGATAAATCACGCGCGTTGCCGTATCGAGAAATTGTTCGTCGTGGGTAGAAATCAGGCAAGTAACGCCGACTGCGTTAAAAGCTTTTAACGCGTCCAGTACCTTGTTGGCGCTCTCGCGATCCAGATTTGCGGTCGGCTCATCTGCCAGAATAATTTGAGGACGATTAACGATGGCGCGTGCAATCGACACGCGTTGTTGTTCGCCGCCGGATAAGGTTTGCGGTGCGGAGCTGGCTTTGTCGAGCAGGCCGACTTTATCCAGCGCAGCGCGTGCGCGGCGTTCTGCATCGGAGCGTGACGCACCGCAGACGACTAACGGCAACATCACATTCGCCAGTACATTACGATCCGACAGCAAGCGTTGTTGCTGAAAAATCAAACCGAGATTGCGACGCAGATAAGGCAGGCCGGAATTTTTGATGCGACCGATATCATGGCCGCTGACGATGACGGTACCTTCAGTTGGTCTTTCCATCGCGGCTATCATTTTCAATAGCGTGGATTTGCCAGCGCCGGAAGGGCCGGCCAGAAAGACCAGTTCGCCTTTGTTGACCGACAGTGTGATGTCGGACAGCGCGGTGACGTTTTGCGTATATTTTTTTGAAACCTGGCGAAATTCAATCATCGATGTCGCTTTATCCCAAGAGAGCTTCTACAAATTCCTGCGCATTGAATGGCTGCAGATCTTCGATTTGTTCGCCGACGCCGATAAAGTAAACCGGTATCGGTCGTGCGCGTGCAATCGCTGCAAGTACGCCACCTTTGGCCGTGCCGTCGAGCTTGGTGACGACCAAGCCGGTGAGGCCCAATGCATCGTCAAAGGCTTTGACTTGCGTCAGCGCGTTTTGTCCGGTGTTGCCGTCTATCACCAGCAAAATCTCATGCGGCGCGGACGCCATGCCTTTGGCTGTGACGCGTTTGATTTTCTTTAATTCTTCCATCAAATGCAATTGCGTAGGCAGGCGTCCGGCGGTGTCGACCATCACGACATTCGTGCCGCGTGCTTGCGCAGAATGAACCGCATCGAAAGCGACTGCGGCCGGATCTCCAGACTCTTGCGCGATTACTGCCACGTTATTACGCTCGCCCCATACCGTCAATTGCTCGCGTGCGGCAGCACGGAAGGTATCGCCCGCTGCCAGCAAAACAGATTGGCCGTGCGCCTGCAGATGTTTAGCGAGCTTGCCGATAGTCGTGGTTTTGCCCGCGCCATTGACGCCGGTGATCATGATGACCAAAGGTTGATGTTGCCCTAGCACCAACGGCTTTTGCAGCGGCGTCAGCATGTCGAGTAGCAAGCTGCGTAAGGCCGTTTTGACTTGTGTGGCTTCGGTCAGTTTTTCATTCTTGACCTTGCGCTTCAATTCATCGAGCAGGAATTGCGTGGCATCGACGCCCGCATCGGACATCAATAATGCGGATTCCAGCTCTTCATATAATTCATCGCCGATTTTTGCGCCGACAAATAATGTCGTCAAATGGGATGATGTTTTGGAAAGCCCGACTTTCAGTCGCTCTACCCATGATTGCTTTTGCTCTACCGGCGTAACGGCGGCAACGATTTCCGTTGGCGTTACAACTGCGGCAGACACAGCTGGTTCGGGAATTGGCGCCGGCGTTACAGGCGCGTTCGCCAGCGGTGCAGGTTCTTGCGGTTTTTTCTTGAAGAAACTAAACATCGGGAATGGGGTCAGAACAGCGGTCACAGGCGCTTGCCGGTGTGTTGCAGGCAAGCGGATACAATCGACGTATTCTATCAGAGCGAAGGCTATCAAATTGCGTATTAGAACAATGAAAACAATGCTGTTGGCAGGATCAATTATTTTGGCGACGTCATTTGCGCATGCCGCACAGACTGAAGAATTCACTTTGAAAAACGGCATGAAGATTATCGTCAACGAAGATCATCGTGCACCAACAGTGGCGCACATGATCTGGTATCGCGTCGGCGCAGTGGATGAGCGCAACGGTACGACGGGCGTCGCACATGCGCTGGAACACATGATGTTTAAAGGCACCAAGAAGCTGAAAGTAGGGGAATTCAGCAAGCGTGTTGCCGAACTAGGCGGCCGTGAAAACGCATTTACCAGCAAGGATTACACCGCTTATTTCCAGCAAATCGAGAAATCCAAGCTCGAGGCCGTGATGGCGCTGGAAGCCGACCGCATGGTCAATCTGCAATTCGACAAAAATGAATTCGCCAAAGAAATCCGCGTCGTGATGGAAGAGCGCCGCCTGCGTACCGACGACCAGCCTATCGCAATGGTGCAGGAAGCATTGACCGCGACTGCCTACGCCGCGCATCCATATCGCAATCCGGTCATAGGCTGGATGGATGATTTGGAAAACATGACCGTCGCCGATGTAAAAGCCTGGCATGACGCTTGGTATGTGCCGAACAACGCGACGATGGTTGTGTCCGGCGATGTCGATGCGAAACAGGTTTTTAAACTCGCAGAAAAATACTTTGGCAACTATGCGGGCAGAACCTTGACGCGTACCCGTCCGCAAAACGAGCCGCCGCAATTCGGTATCAAACGCGTGACCGTTAAAGCTCCAGCAGAAAATCCCTATGTCGTATTGGCATTCAAAGTGCCTGCTTTGAAGGATGTCAAAAAAGATGACGACGCCTTCGCGCTCGATGTGTTGGCAGCCGTGCTGGATGGTTACGACAATGCACGTCTGACCGCCAAGCTGGTTCGTACAGATCGTGTTGCGAATGAAGTTGGCGCTTCGTATTCTGGTATCGCCCGTGGGCCAGTGATGTTTTTGCTGGATGGCTCGCCGGCGGCTGGCAATACAACTGAACAACTGGAAAAACAATTGCGTGCTGAAGTGACACGTATCGCCACCGATGGCGTATCGGAAGCTGAATTGAAGCGGGTGAAAACGCAGTTGATTGCAGGCCAGGTTTACAAACGCGATTCAGTATTTGGTCAGGCGATGGAAATTGGCGCGATGGAAATGTCGGGTCTGTCGTACAAGGATATCGATTTAATTATTGAGCGCTTGCGTGCGGTGACGCCGCAACAAGTGCAGGCAGTGGCGCAGAAGTATTTTGGCGATGAGGCGTTGACGGTGGCGACCTTGGTGCCTTTGCCGATGGCGGATAAAAAACCTGTCGCGCCAGCAGCAAGCGGTCCGCTACGTTGATAGCGGTGGTATCGCTTTTAGCTGCGTTCAAAACTAAACAAGTATTTCTGGAGTCCCATGTTTAAAATAATTACAGGCTTGGCCTTATGTGCCGCATGCAGTATTTCTCACGCTGCATTACAGATTCAATCGTGGACCTTACCGAATGGCGCGCGCGTGTTGTTTGTCGAAAATCACACGATTCCGATTCTCGATCTGAGTGTTGATTTCGATGCCGGTGCGCGTCGTGACCCAACTGGAAAATCAGGCGTTGCCGCGTTGACGAATGCGATGCTGGCACGCGGCATTCGTGCAGCACAAACGTCGAATGAGTTAGCGCTGAGCGAGGCGCAAATCTCCGATGCGTTTGCTGATACGGCAGCTATCCGTGGCGCCAGACTTGACGACGATCGTTCTGGTGTGACCTTGCGAACGCTGGTGTCGGAACGTGAAGTTGCGGTGCCATTGGTGGGACGTTTACTGGCTGAGCCCAGCTTTCCGCAAGAATTTTTGACGCGCGATAAGGCGCGCACGATTGCTTCGATCAAAGAAAGTTTGACGCAGCCGGAAGCGATTGCCGACAAAGCATTTTCGCGCTTGTTGTATGGCGCTCATCCGTACGGACAGCAACTGACAGTGGAATCGGTGACGGCAATTACGCGTGACGATTTGCTGGCTTTCCATACTGCGCATTACGTGGCGAACCGTGCAGTGGTCGCATTGATAGGCGATGTCACGCGTGAGCAGGCAGACAAAATTGCGCAGGAACTCACGCGACGTTTGCCGCAAGGAGCTGCGTTGCCGAATTTGCCGGTAGTGCCAGTCGCGAAAGGTGCAGAAGAACGTATCCCGCATCAAGCGTCGCAAGCGCATATCTTGATCGGTATGCCAGCGATGGCGCGTCACGATCCTGATCACTTCGCGCTAACGGTCGGCAATTATGTATTAGGCGGTGGCGGTTTTGCTTCGCGCTTGATGCAGCAGGTGCGTGAAAAACGTGGCCTGACTTACGGCGTCAGCAGCTACTTTAATCCGATGGCGCAACCAGGACCTTTCCAGATTGGTTTGCAAACCAAAAAAGAACAAGCTAGCGAAGCATTGAAAGTGACGCGCGATACGATGACTGAATTTTTGCGTGATGGCCCGACCGCAGCGGAATTGAAAGGCGCGAAGGATAATTTGATCGGTGGTTTTTCGTTACGTATCGATAGCAATAAAAAGATACTCGAGAATATTGCCGCGATTGGTTTTTACCAGTTGCCGCTGGATTATCTGGATACCTGGACCGCGAAAGTGGCTGCGGTGACGACGGCTCAGGTCAAGGATGCATTCAATCGCAAGCTGCAAATGGATAAATTATCGATAGTGGTCGTAGGAGCAGAAACAGGCGCGGATAAGTAAGCATGGGCAGATAGATAGACGCCACGCTGGCTTGCATGGAGCGTAGTCATTACAATCCATGCTGCGCGCACTTTTCAGCGCGTGGTTTCAATCACACCGTTCCATTGCATCGTCACTCATGTCCAAAAAGATACGTAATAAACCGCCTAAACCTGCCCCCAAGCGCCTACCGCGTCCCGTCATGACGCACCAGGTGCGCATCATAGGCGGGCAATGGAAGCGCACGCCGCTCGTCGTTCTCGATGCAGAAGGTTTGCGGCCTACGCCGGATCGTGTGCGCGAAACAGTATTCAACTGGATCAATCATTTGATCGACGGCAACTGGAGCAAGCTTAAATGCCTGGATCTGTTTGCCGGTACCGGCGTGCTCGGCTTTGAAGCGGCAAGTCGCGGTGCGGAGCAAGTCGTGATGGTAGAAATGCATACACCTGCAGTACGACAACTCGAAGCGACCAAGGAAAAACTGCGCGCTGATCAAGTTAGCATTGTGCGCGGTGACGCTTTCGCGGCAGCACAAGGTATGCAGGCACGCGGGGGCAACGGTCAATTCAATCTGATTTTTCTGGATCCGCCGTATCTTCAAAACTGGCTCGCCAAAATATTGCCGGTGTGCGCGCCTTTGTTGGCGGACGGCGGTTTGATTTATGTCGAATCTGAAGTGGCTCTTGATGGTGAGACGCCTCCTGATTGGCTGCAAGGCTGGGAAGTCGTGCGCGCAGACAATGCAGGATTGGTTTTTTACCATCTTTTGCAAGCGAAAAAACTCGCCTAACTTCAGGCATAATGCGCTTTCAGTTTATTTGCGGTGCCCATAGTGTCGTACTGCGCTATGCCGGAACCAGAAGCAAAACGCTCATATTGCCCCTTCAACCGGCGCATCTGCCGCGTGCTTTGTCCGCCAGCTGACACTTAGCCACCATACGGGAGCCATCATGGTCACAGCCATTTATCCAGGAACATTCGATCCACTGACACGTGGACACGAAGACCTGGTACGTCGCGCATCAGGTTTGTTCGACAAGTTGATTGTCGGCGTTGCCGACAGCAAGAACAAAAAACCATTCTTTTCGCTGGAAGAACGCCTGACCATTTCGAATGAAGTGCTTGGTCACTATCCGAACGTGCATGTCGAAAGTTTCTCCGGCTTACTGAAAGATTTTGTTCGTCGCCACGATGCACGCGTGATCGTGCGTGGTTTGCGCGCGGTATCGGATTTCGAATATGAATTCCAGATGGCTGGCATGAATCGCTACCTGTTGCCCGACGTCGAAACGCTGTTCCTGACCCCGTCCGATCAGTATCAATTCATCTCTGGTACGATAGTTCGTGAGATCGCTGCACTCGGTGGCGACGTGTCGAAGTTTGTTTTCCCATCAGTCGACAAATGGCTGAAAGAGAAAATCGCGGCACAAGCGCTGGAGCAAAAGTAAGCTGAAACTGGAGTTGTCATGGCCTTGCTGATTAAGGATACGTTGAACGGAGTTACGCAAGGTCACGCCTTGTGCCGGTCAGCGCAGCAAACGCCTGCAGGTGTTAGTTGTATTCGTCCTGCAGATGCGGAGGCAATATGGCACTGCTGATCACGGACGAATGCATTAACTGCGACGTATGCGAACCGGAGTGCCCGAACGATGCGATTTACATGGGGCAGGAGATCTACGAGATCGATCCGACCAAATGTACGGAATGCGTAGGCCACTTCAGCCAGCCACAATGCCAGGAAGTCTGCCCGGTCGAATGCATACCCTTCAATCCGGCGTGGCGCGAAAGCAAGGAAGAGTTGCAAACCAAATACGAAAGACTGCAGTCTGAACTTAAAGCCGTGTCGTGAAAATAGCAGCGCAATAGAAAAAGGACCAATCATTGGTCCTTTTTTTATTGCGTATTCAATTTGATTTCAGTCTGCGCCGACAATTACTCCGAGCTTACCACTTTGTTTCTGCCACCTTGCTTGGCGAGATATAAAGCCTGATCCGCCTTCGCCAAAAATTGTTGTGCTGCCGCTGCGGTTTCTTCCTTGCGGCCTATGGCCTTGAGGTTGGATACGCCGATGGAAACGGTTGAACGTAGATTCTCACCGCTCGTCAACTTGATCGGTGTATTGCAAATACTCGCGCGTATGCGCTCAGCAACTGCCACGGCCGCATCCAGCGATGCATCGATCAGCAACACGACAAATTCTTCACCGCCAAAACGACCTAACGCATCGCTCAAGCGCAACTCTGCCTTGATGCGCGCTGCAACTTCACGCAGCACCTCATCGCCGCCTTGATGGCCGTAGTTGTCATTCACCTTCTTGAAAAAATCCAGATCGATATACATCGCCGACAGCGAATAACCATGACGCTGCGTGCGTCCGACTTCTTCCAATAGGCGTCGCTCAACATAGCGGCGATTGTTCACGCCGGTCAACGGATCAGTCAGACCTATGTGTTGTAGCCGTTCATTGTTGATGACGTTTTCTACGCAAATCGCGACGATTGATGCGCGGTGCTGTAAAAAATCACTCGCCATGCCCGAAGTAAAACGCTCGGGATCAAGACTGCCCAGACTCAGCCAACCTATTAGCGCATTGCGGCGTATCAGCGGCAGTATTGCGACGCTCTTTGGTTTTAATACGGTATCTGGGAACAGTCGGCGATGCTGCATCGTGTACGGACCGATAGACGGCTTGCGTGCAGGATGCGTGATTTCGTCTATGCCTTGTTCGATGAAAAGCAGATTTGGATAGTCGCTGACATCAATGCGCAAATCGGTCAGGATTCGGCGAATTTCTGCATCAGGATCAATCAGCGAGAGTGTGACGACATCCAGTTCGGATGCTTCCGTGAGCGTATCGAAAACGCTGTCGATTAATTCCTGGAAGGTGTTCGAGCTGATGAATTCCAGGTCGAATTCCTGGTAGCGCTGCATGATCTGCTGATTGCGATGCGCCTGCTCCAGCAGTAGTTTCAACTGATTGCGTAACTGCGAATTTTCGTTAGTCAGCGTGTTCGTCATGGACATCAGATTAAAACTGCAAGGGCAGAGGCGCTATGAAAATAGCAATAGATTAAGTGCTGCATACTACGCCGATGCTTGTTGTATAGCAATTTTTGTGCGCAGTTAAGATCGCTTTAATCCCAATTCAAGTGCATAAAGCCGAAGATCATTCGTGTTGCAAGCAACTCCGGAGCAATTGCTTCAGAAATCCAGTTCAACTTCAACGTTCTGTCCGACGCGTATCACTTGCCCTTCGCCGCTCAGCAAAACGGTATTCATGCCGAACGTGATGCGGTCATCCATTTTGGGATTGGTGCGATAGGTTTGCAGAATATCCAGCGGGTCGGGGCCGAATTCGCCGCTTTCCTGATTGATGGATGGAATCGGGCAGCGCGGCGAAGGTTTGACTGGCTTCAGGTTTGCCTCGCCGATGGTGTACGAGATCGCGAAATCTTCTTCGAAGGCTGCAATATCGCTGAATACTATATTCGGACGGAAGCGATTCATAGGCAACGCAGCACGTCCTTGCGCGACCAGTTTTTCATTCAAATCATCCAGTGAACCAGTGCCGATTACCAGCATCGGGAAACCATCAGAGAACAGCGTCGGCGCTTCAAGCTCCTTGGTCCATTCTTTACTGGCGAGCCGTGTAGCGTCAGGATGAAAGCGCACCAATCTGCAAGAAGTGCCTAAGGCATTCGAGAACCACAACGCTGTCGTGTCGTCGCAATCATAGGCAGCGACTTCATCGTCCCAGACTTTTACGCGTACGACTTTTTCATCTGCTGGATCGGGCAGATCCAAGGGAATTTCAAAGCGCAGCATGCCCGGCGAACGCAGTTCCAACGTGTCGGCCTTGATGCGTGGTTCGATCAACGCCATCTTTGGAAATTCGCGTTGCGTCAGTGCTTGCCAGTTCTCATCGACTATCATCCACTCGCGATCATAAATATGCTGGCTCATCAAACCGGCTGGCGTCAACGTCGCTTCGCGCAAAGAAATGCCTGCGCAGGATTTGATCGGATACAGATTGAGTTCGGTAAGTAATGGCATGGATGGCGTGTGCTTTTCGAAATTATCTAGAAAATTGCCGCTGGTTTCGATGCATCGAAACCAGCGGCAATTTTCTAGATAATTTCGAAAAGCACACGCCATCCATGCCATTACTTACCGAACTCAATCTGTATCCGATCAAATCCTGCGCAGGCATTTCTTTGCGCGAAGCGACGTTGACGCCAGCCGGTTTGATGAGCCAGCATATTTATGATCGCGAGTGGATGATAGTCGATGAGAACTGGCAAGCACTGACGCAACGCGAATTTCCAAAGATGGCGTTGATCGAACCACGCATCAAGGCCGACACGTTGGAACTGCGTTCGCCGGGCATGCTGCGCTTTGAAATTCCCTTGGATCTGCCCGATCCAGCAGATGAAAAAGTCGTACGCGTAAAAGTCTGGGACGATGAAGTCGCTGCCTATGATTGCGACGACACGACAGCGTTGTGGTTCTCGAATGCCTTAGGCACTTCTTGCAGATTGGTGCGCTTTCATCCTGACGCTACACGGCTCGCCAGTAAAGAATGGACCAAGGAGCTTGAAGCGCCGACGCTGTTCTCTGATGGTTTCCCGATGCTGGTAATCGGCACTGGTTCACTGGATGATTTGAATGAAAAACTGGTCGCGCAAGGACGTGCTGCGTTGCCTATGAATCGCTTCCGTCCGAATATAGTATTCAGCGATATTGCAGCCTTCGAAGAAGATTTCGCGATCTCGTACACCATCGGCGAGGCAAACCTGAAGCCAGTCAAACCTTCGCCGCGCTGCCCGATTCCATCCATCAATCAGGAAAGCGGCGAATTCGGCCCCGACCCGCTGGATATTCTGCAAACCTATCGCACCAATCCCAAAATGGATGACCGCATCACGTTCGGCATGAATACCGTTTTGCTGAGCGGCGAAGGGCAAGTGATACGCGTCGGACAGAACGTTGAAGTTGAACTGGATTTCTGAAGCAATTGCTCCGGAGTTGCTTGCAACACGAATGATCTTCGGCTTTATGCACTTGAATTGGGATTAAAGCGATCTTAACTGCGCACAAAAATTGCTATACAACAAGCATCGGCGTAGTATGCAGCACTTAATCTATTGCTATTTTCATAGCGCCTCTGCCCTTGCAGTTTTAATCTGATGTCCATGACGAACACGCTGACTAACGAAAATTCGCAGTTACGCAATCAGTTGAAACTACTGCTGGAGCAGGCGCATCGCAATCAGCAGATCATGCAGCGCTACCAGGAATTCGACCTGGAATTCATCAGCTCGAACACCTTCCAGGAATTAATCGACAGCGTTTTCGATACGCTCACGGAAGCATCCGAACTGGATGTCGTCACACTCTCGCTGATTGATCCTGATGCAGAAATTCGCCGAATCCTGACCGATTTGCGCATTGATGTCAGCGACTATCCAAATCTGCTTTTCATCGAACAAGGCATAGACGAAATCACGCATCCTGCACGCAAGCCGTCTATCGGTCCGTACACGATGCAGCATCGCCGACTGTTCCCAGATACCGTATTAAAACCAAAGAGCGTCGCAATACTGCCGCTGATACGCCGCAATGCGCTAATAGGTTGGCTGAGTCTGGGCAGTCTTGATCCCGAGCGTTTTACTTCGGGCATGGCGAGTGATTTTTTACAGCACCGCGCATCAATCGTCGCGATTTGCGTAGAAAACGTCATCAACAATGAACGGCTACAACACATAGGTCTGACTGATCCGTTGACCGGCGTGAACAATCGCCGCTATGTTGAGCGACGCCTATTGGAAGAAGTCGGACGCACGCAGCGTCATGGTTATTCGCTGTCGGCGATGTATATCGATCTGGATTTTTTCAAGAAGGTGAATGACAACTACGGCCATCAAGGCGGCGATGAGGTGCTGCGTGAAGTTGCAGCGCGCATCAAGGCAGAGTTGCGCTTGAGCGATGCGTTAGGTCGTTTTGGCGGTGAAGAATTTGTCGTGTTGCTGATCGATGCATCGCTGGATGCGGCCGTGGCAGTTGCTGAGCGCATACGCGCGAGTATTTGCAATACACCGATCAAGTTGACGAGCGGTGAGAATCTACGTTCAACCGTTTCCATCGGCGTATCCAACCTCAAGGCCATAGGCCGCAAGGAAGAAACCGCAGCGGCAGCACAACAATTTTTGGCGAAGGCGGATCAGGCTTTATATCTCGCCAAGCAAGGTGGCAGAAACAAAGTGGTAAGCTCGGAGTAATTGTCGGCGCAGACTGAAATCAAATTGAATACGCAATAAAAAAAGGACCAATGATTGGTCCTTTTTCTATTGCGCTGCTATTTTCACGACACGGCTTTAAGTTCAGACTGCAGTCTTTCGTATTTGGTTTGCAACTCTTCCTTGCTTTCGCGCCACGCCGGATTGAAGGGTATGCATTCGACCGGGCAGACTTCCTGGCATTGTGGCTGGCTGAAGTGGCCTACGCATTCCGTACATTTGGTCGGATCGATCTCGTAGATCTCCTGCCCCATGTAAATCGCATCGTTCGGGCACTCCGGTTCGCATACGTCGCAGTTAATGCATTCGTCCGTGATCAGCAGTGCCATATTGCCTCCGCATCTGCAGGACGAATACAACTAACACCTGCAGGCGTTTGCTGCGCTGACCGGCACAAGGCGTGACCTTGCGTAACTCCGTTCAACGTATCCTTAATCAGCAAGGCCATGACAACTCCAGTTTCAGCTTACTTTTGCTCCAGCGCTTGTGCCGCGATTTTCTCTTTCAGCCATTTGTCGACTGATGGGAAAACAAACTTCGACACGTCGCCACCGAGTGCAGCGATCTCACGAACTATCGTACCAGAGATGAATTGATACTGATCGGACGGGGTCAGGAACAGCGTTTCGACGTCGGGCAACAGGTAGCGATTCATGCCAGCCATCTGGAATTCATATTCGAAATCCGATACCGCGCGCAAACCACGCACGATCACGCGTGCATCGTGGCGACGAACAAAATCTTTCAGTAAGCCGGAGAAACTTTCGACATGCACGTTCGGATAGTGACCAAGCACTTCATTCGAAATGGTCAGGCGTTCTTCCAGCGAAAAGAATGGTTTTTTGTTCTTGCTGTCGGCAACGCCGACAATCAACTTGTCGAACAAACCTGATGCGCGACGTACCAGGTCTTCGTGTCCACGTGTCAGTGGATCGAATGTTCCTGGATAAATGGCTGTGACCATGATGGCTCCCGTATGGTGGCTAAGTGTCAGCTGGCGGACAAAGCACGCGGCAGATGCGCCGGTTGAAGGGGCAATATGAGCGTTTTGCTTCTGGTTCCGGCATAGCGCAGTACGACACTATGGGCACCGCAAATAAACTGAAAGCGCATTATGCCTGAAGTTAGGCGAGTTTTTTCGCTTGCAAAAGATGGTAAAAAACCAATCCTGCATTGTCTGCGCGCACGACTTCCCAGCCTTGCAGCCAATCAGGAGGCGTCTCACCATCAAGAGCCACTTCAGATTCGACATAAATCAAACCGCCGTCCGCCAACAAAGGCGCGCACACCGGCAATATTTTGGCGAGCCAGTTTTGAAGATACGGCGGATCCAGAAAAATCAGATTGAATTGACCGTTGCCCCCGCGTGCCTGCATACCTTGTGCTGCCGCGAAAGCGTCACCGCGCACAATGCTAACTTGATCAGCGCGCAGTTTTTCCTTGGTCGCTTCGAGTTGTCGTACTGCAGGTGTATGCATTTCTACCATCACGACTTGCTCCGCACCGCGACTTGCCGCTTCAAAGCCGAGCACGCCGGTACCGGCAAACAGATCCAGGCATTTAAGCTTGCTCCAGTTGCCGTCGATCAAATGATTGATCCAGTTGAATACTGTTTCGCGCACACGATCCGGCGTAGGCCGCAAACCTTCTGCATCGAGAACGACGAGCGGCGTGCGCTTCCATTGCCCGCCTATGATGCGCACCTGGTGCGTCATGACGGGACGCGGTAGGCGCTTGGGGGCAGGTTTAGGCGGTTTATTACGTATCTTTTTGGACATGAGTGACGATGCAATGGAACGGTGTGATTGAAACCACGCGCTGAAAAGTGCGCGCAGCATGGATTGTAATGACTACGCTCCATGCAAGCCAGCGTGGCGTCTATCTATCTGCCCATGCTTACTTATCCGCGCCTGTTTCTGCTCCTACGACCACTATCGATAATTTATCCATTTGCAGCTTGCGATTGAATGCATCCTTGACCTGAGCCGTCGTCACCGCAGCCACTTTCGCGGTCCAGGTATCCAGATAATCCAGCGGCAACTGGTAAAAACCAATCGCGGCAATATTCTCGAGTATCTTTTTATTGCTATCGATACGTAACGAAAAACCACCGATCAAATTATCCTTCGCGCCTTTCAATTCCGCTGCGGTCGGGCCATCACGCAAAAATTCAGTCATCGTATCGCGCGTCACTTTCAATGCTTCGCTAGCTTGTTCTTTTTTGGTTTGCAAACCAATCTGGAAAGGTCCTGGTTGCGCCATCGGATTAAAGTAGCTGCTGACGCCGTAAGTCAGGCCACGTTTTTCACGCACCTGCTGCATCAAGCGCGAAGCAAAACCGCCACCGCCTAATACATAATTGCCGACCGTTAGCGCGAAGTGATCAGGATCGTGACGCGCCATCGCTGGCATACCGATCAAGATATGCGCTTGCGACGCTTGATGCGGGATACGTTCTTCTGCACCTTTCGCGACTGGCACTACCGGCAAATTCGGCAACGCAGCTCCTTGCGGCAAACGTCGCGTGAGTTCCTGCGCAATTTTGTCTGCCTGCTCACGCGTGACATCGCCTATCAATGCGACCACTGCACGGTTCGCCACGTAATGCGCAGTATGGAAAGCCAGCAAATCGTCACGCGTAATTGCCGTCACCGATTCCACTGTCAGTTGCTGTCCGTACGGATGAGCGCCATACAACAAGCGCGAAAATGCTTTGTCGGCAATCGCTTCCGGCTGCGTCAAACTTTCTTTGATCGAAGCAATCGTGCGCGCCTTATCGCGCGTCAAAAATTCTTGCGGAAAGCTGGGCTCAGCCAGTAAACGTCCCACCAATGGCACCGCAACTTCACGTTCCGACACCAGCGTTCGCAAGGTCACACCAGAACGATCGTCGTCAAGTCTGGCGCCACGGATAGCTGCCGTATCAGCAAACGCATCGGAGATTTGCGCCTCGCTCAGCGCTAACTCATTCGACGTTTGTGCTGCACGAATGCCGCGTGCCAGCATCGCATTCGTCAACGCGGCAACGCCTGATTTTCCAGTTGGGTCACGACGCGCACCGGCATCGAAATCAACACTCAGATCGAGAATCGGAATCGTGTGATTTTCGACAAACAACACGCGCGCGCCATTCGGTAAGGTCCACGATTGAATCTGTAATGCAGCGTGAGAAATACTGCATGCGGCACATAAGGCCAAGCCTGTAATTATTTTAAACATGGGACTCCAGAAATACTTGTTTAGTTTTGAACGCAGCTAAAAGCGATACCACCGCTATCAACGTAGCGGACCGCTTGCTGCTGGCGCGACAGGTTTTTTATCCGCCATCGGCAAAGGCACCAAGGTCGCCACCGTCAACGCCTCATCGCCAAAATACTTCTGCGCCACTGCCTGCACTTGTTGCGGCGTCACCGCACGCAAGCGCTCAATAATTAAATCGATATCCTTGTACGACAGACCCGACATTTCCATCGCGCCAATTTCCATCGCCTGACCAAATACTGAATCGCGTTTGTAAACCTGGCCTGCAATCAACTGCGTTTTCACCCGCTTCAATTCAGCTTCCGATACGCCATCGGTGGCGATACGTGTCACTTCAGCACGCAATTGTTTTTCCAGTTGTTCAGTTGTATTGCCAGCCGCCGGCGAGCCATCCAGCAAAAACATCACTGGCCCACGGGCGATACCAGAATACGAAGCGCCAACTTCATTCGCAACACGATCTGTACGAACCAGCTTGGCGGTCAGACGTGCATTGTCGTAACCATCCAGCACGGCTGCCAACACATCGAGCGCGAAGGCGTCGTCATCTTTTTTGACATCCTTCAAAGCAGGCACTTTGAATGCCAATACGACATAGGGATTTTCTGCTGGAGCTTTAACGGTCACGCGTTTGATACCGAATTGCGGCGGCTCGTTTTGCGGACGGGTACGCGTCAAGGTTCTGCCCGCATAGTTGCCAAAGTATTTTTCTGCGAGTTTAAAAACCTGTTTCGCATCGACATCGCCGGACACAACCATCGTCGCGTTGTTCGGCACATACCAAGCGTCATGCCAGGCTTTTACATCGGCGACGGTCATGTTTTCCAAATCATCCATCCAGCCTATGACCGGATTGCGATATGGATGCGCGGCGTAGGCAGTCGCGGTCAATGCTTCCTGCACCATTGCGATAGGCTGGTCGTCGGTACGCAGGCGGCGCTCTTCCATCACGACGCGGATTTCTTTGGCGAATTCATTTTTGTCGAATTGCAGATTGACCATGCGGTCGGCTTCCAGCGCCATCACGGCCTCGAGCTTGGATTTCTCGATTTGCTGGAAATAAGCGGTGTAATCCTTGCTGGTAAATGCGTTTTCACGGCCGCCTAGTTCGGCAACACGCTTGCTGAATTCCCCTACTTTCAGCTTCTTGGTGCCTTTAAACATCATGTGTTCCAGCGCATGTGCGACGCCCGTCGTACCGTTGCGCTCATCCACTGCGCCGACGCGATACCAGATCATGTGCGCCACTGTTGGTGCACGATGATCTTCGTTGACGATAATCTTCATGCCGTTTTTCAAAGTGAATTCTTCAGTCTGTGCGGCATGCGCAAATGACGTCGCCAAAATAATTGATCCTGCCAACAGCATTGTTTTCATTGTTCTAATACGCAATTTGATAGCCTTCGCTCTGATAGAATACGTCGATTGTATCCGCTTGCCTGCAACACACCGGCAAGCGCCTGTGACCGCTGTTCTGACCCCATTCCCGATGTTTAGTTTCTTCAAGAAAAAACCGCAAGAACCTGCACCGCTGGCGAACGCGCCTGTAACGCCGGCGCCAATTCCCGAACCAGCTGTGTCTGCCGCAGTTGTAACGCCAACGGAAATCGTTGCCGCCGTTACGCCGGTAGAGCAAAAGCAATCATGGGTAGAGCGACTGAAAGTCGGGCTTTCCAAAACATCATCCCATTTGACGACATTATTTGTCGGCGCAAAAATCGGCGATGAATTATATGAAGAGCTGGAATCCGCATTATTGATGTCCGATGCGGGCGTCGATGCCACGCAATTCCTGCTCGATGAATTGAAGCGCAAGGTCAAGAATGAAAAACTGACCGAAGCCACACAAGTCAAAACGGCCTTACGCAGCTTGCTACTCGACATGCTGACGCCGCTGCAAAAGCCGTTGGTGCTAGGGCAACATCAACCTTTGGTCATCATGATCACCGGCGTCAATGGCGCGGGCAAAACCACGACTATCGGCAAGCTCGCTAAACATCTGCAGGCGCACGGCCAATCTGTTTTGCTGGCAGCGGGCGATACCTTCCGTGCTGCCGCACGCGAGCAATTGACGGTATGGGGCGAGCGTAATAACGTGGCAGTAATCGCGCAAGAGTCTGGAGATCCGGCCGCAGTCGCTTTCGATGCGGTTCATTCTGCGCAAGCACGCGGCACGAATGTCGTGATGGTCGACACCGCCGGACGCCTGCCTACGCAATTGCATTTGATGGAAGAATTAAAGAAAATCAAACGCGTCACAGCCAAAGGCATGGCGTCCGCGCCGCATGAGATTTTGCTGGTGATAGACGGCAACACCGGACAAAACGCGCTGACGCAAGTCAAAGCCTTTGACGATGCATTGGGCCTCACCGGCTTGGTCGTCACCAAGCTCGACGGCACGGCCAAAGGTGGCGTACTTGCAGCGATTGCACGCGCACGACCGATACCGGTTTACTTTATCGGCGTCGGCGAACAAATCGAAGATCTGCAGCCATTCAATGCGCAGGAATTTGTAGAAGCTCTCTTGGGATAAAGCGACATCGATGATTGAATTTCGCCAGGTTTCAAAAAAATATACGCAAAACGTCACCGCGCTGTCCGACATCACACTGTCGGTCAACAAAGGCGAACTGGTCTTTCTGGCCGGCCCTTCCGGCGCTGGCAAATCCACGCTATTGAAAATGATAGCCGCGATGGAAAGACCAACTGAAGGTACCGTCATCGTCAGCGGCCATGATATCGGTCGCATCAAAAATTCCGGCCTGCCTTATCTGCGTCGCAATCTCGGTTTGATTTTTCAGCAACAACGCTTGCTGTCGGATCGTAATGTACTGGCGAATGTGATGTTGCCGTTAGTCGTCTGCGGTGCGTCACGCTCCGATGCAGAACGCCGCGCACGCGCTGCGCTGGATAAAGTCGGCCTGCTCGACAAAGCCAGCTCCGCACCGCAAACCTTATCCGGCGGCGAACAACAACGCGTGTCGATTGCACGCGCCATCGTTAATCGTCCTCAAATTATTCTGGCAGATGAGCCGACCGCAAATCTGGATCGCGAGAGCGCCAACAAGGTACTGGACGCGTTAAAAGCTTTTAACGCAGTCGGCGTTACTTGCCTGATTTCTACCCACGACGAACAATTTCTCGATACGGCAACGCGCGTGATTTATCTCGATCGCGGCAAGATTATCGAAAGCTGGCGCAGAACGACTCCGCAGGTGATGGCATGAATAGCTGGTTCAGACAACATCGTTTCGCGCTAGGCGATGCGTTTCGCCACTTGTTCAAAACACCGGGCAATTTTTTACTCAACGTATTGGTCGTGTCGATTGCATTAGCATTGCCATTTGCTGGTTTGACACTGATTGAAAACGTCAGACCCGTATCCGAACAGTTAGCGGTTGAACCGGAAATCAGCATCTTCATGCAGATGGATGCATCGCGTGAACGCGCTACGGCGCTCGCACCGGAAATCAAACGCATCGCGCAAGAAGCCAAACATCCGGTCAAGCTGGAATTCATTCCGCGCGAAAAAGCGCTCAGCACGCTGAAAGATAAAACCGGACTGGAAGACGCCATCAGCACGCTAGGCGCGAATCCTTTGCCAGATGCCTACGTCGTCAAAATGACGGGCTTCCAGAACGATGACGACGCCAAGAAGATCAAGCAAATTACTGAAAAACTGCAGGCCTTGAATGGCGTTGAATACGTGCAAATTGATTCGGCATGGGTGGAGCGTTTGGCAGCGCTGCTGCAAGTGATGCGCTTGGTGTTGCTATTCCTCGCTGCGACTTTGGGCGTGGTGGTGGTTGCCGTCGTGTTCAACACGATCCGTTTGCAAGTCATGACGCAGCGCGAAGAAATCGAAGTCTCGCGTCTGGTCGGCGCCACCGACTCTTTCATCTGCAGGCCGTTTTATTACACAGGCGCCCTGCTCGGTCTGATCGCTGGCGGCGTTGCGTTGATCGCGGTTGCGATTGCCTTGAATCCGCTCAACGCAGCTATCGCAGACTTTGCGCGGCTGTATGCGTCCGAATTCCGATTGGTTCCGCTTGATGTCAGCGCAACCTTGATCATGTTGGCGGCCAGTGCTTTCCTCGGTTTGCTGGGAGCACTGTTATCGGTGCAGCGGCATTTGGCGCGACTGGCTTAAAAATACAAATAGCGCTTATCTTCATGAGCGCTATTTCAAATATGCCAAATTATTAATGTAAGCGCACACTAGCCTTTCAGGCGTCTGATGCGGCGACTTCCACGCAATAAAGTACTTTCCGCTCGGAAGTAAAAAGCACTTAAAAATCCTGCGAAAAAACATCCCTCACACGCAACTTCATAGCAGAAGTTCGCTCTAATTCTAGTAAGCCAAGATTTATTGTGATCAAAAATGCAATAGCATTTTAGCTATCGGTCTAGTATAAAACGCTCATTAGCAGTCATTCGTAGAGAGTGCTAATATAGCCGTTCTAAACGATTTCGCAGCAGCAAGGCGAGTCGATTCTGAATAAAAGTGAGCAAGGAGAAAGTATGAAAGCAGCATCTGCATCAACCGCAATGATTCCAGCCAGCAATATCATGGCACTGGGGTTTTCTGGCGCGCTGGGCAATATTGACGCTTACATCTCGGCGGTCAATCGCCTGCCTATGCTGACGCATGAAGAAGAAATGTCACTGGCTCGTCGTCTGCGCGACGATAACGATTTGGGCGCTGCGCAAAAGCTGGTGCTTTCGCATCTGCGTCTGGTTGTCTCAATTGCCCGCGGCTACTTGGGTTATGGCTTGCCACATGCGGATTTGATTCAAGAAGGCAATATCGGTTTGATGAAAGCCGTGAAACGTTTTGATCCCGATCAAGGCGTGCGTCTTGTTTCGTATTCGATGCATTGGATCAAGGCAGAAATGCATGAGTACATCCTGAAAAACTGGCGCTTGGTAAAAGTTGCGACGACCAAAGCACAACGCAAGTTGTTCTTTAATCTGCGCAGCCATAAAACCGGCCTCGATTCGATGACGCCTGATCAAGTAGATGCTTTGGCAAAAACGCTGAACGTCAAACGCGAAGAAGTCATCGAGATGGAAATGCGTTTATCCGGTCGCGACATTGCGCTGGAAGCGCCAACTGATGATGAAGACGACAAATTTGCACCTATCGCTTATTTGTCTTCGGATATGCAAGAGCCGACCAAAGTTTTGGAAGCACAGAACTACGACAAACTGCAAACCGAAGGTTTGTCGACAGCGTTGGGCAAACTGGATCCGCGTTCACGTCGCATCGTGGAAGCGCGCTGGTTGGCCAACGATGATGGCTCAGGCGCAACCTTGCATGAACTGGCTGATGAGTTCGGTGTTTCTGCAGAACGCATACGTCAGATCGAAGCAGTTGCATTGAAAAAAATGAAAGGTTCGCTGGCTGCTTACGCATAATCAAATATGTGTAGTTAAGCAAGCTGCAGTGAACAAAAAAGGCGCTCAATTGAGCGCCTTTTTTTATGTCGGATTTACTGAACTGATCAAGCAGGTTCGGCCAACAGAATCTTCAAGTCGTGCACGATAGGTTCTACACCTTGACCGTGGCGTATGAATAAACGTATGCGCCCTTGCGGATCAAATACATAGCTGCCAGCCGTGTGATCGACGGTATAACTACCCGGCGTTTTGCCCGGCACTTTTTGATAAAAAACTTTGAATTCCTTGGCGGTCTTTTCAGTCTCTGCCAAATCACCACGCAAACCCAGGAAGCGAGGATCAAATGCGGGCACGTATTGCGACAACAGAGTTGCCGTATCGCGCTCAGGATCAACCGTGATAAACAATACCTGCACCTTGTCAGCATCCGGACCCAAAGCCTTCATCACGTTTGCCATTTCCAACATCGTCGTCGGGCAAACATCAGGACATTGCGTAAAGCCGAAGAACACCACTACAGCCTTGCCTTTGAAATCGGCCAAGGTACGTGGCTTGCCATTATGGTCATGCAGGGAAAAATCCTTGCCATATGCCAGCCCGGTCACGTCCGTATTATTGAAAGCCACAGGCGCAGCCTTCTCGCCACATGCGCTTAACGCAAACAAAGCAGTACAGATCAACAGCAAGGAACGTAGACGCATCTTTTTAAAACCTTAAATAGTGGTCGACCAATAATGCGGCGAACAGCAGCGACAAATAAATGATCGAATACGTAAACATCTTGCGCGCGATCATGTCGGTGTAATGCCGATAAACCTGCCACGCATACCAGACAAAAATTGCATCGAGCACAGCCGCTGAAGCCAGATAAATCAAGCCGCTCATACCAACTGCAAACGGCAACATAGTAGTCGCCACCAAGGCGATCGTGTACAACCAGATATGGAATTGCGTGAACGCCGTACCGTGTGTAATCGGCAGCATAGGCAAACCGGATTTTGCATATTCATCGCGACGATACAAAGCCAGCGCCCAGAAATGCGGCGGCGTCCAGATGAAAATAATCAGGACCAAAATCCACGCTTGCATAGGTAAATCATTCGCGACCGCAGCCCAACCAAGTGCTGGTGGCATCGCACCGGACAAACCGCCGATGACGATATTTTGCGGCGTCGCTGGTTTCAGGATGATGGTGTAAATCACGGCGTAACCAACGAAGGTTGCGAAGGTCAGCCACATCGTCAACGGATTGACGAAGTTATAAAGTATCCACATCCCCGCGCCGCCAAGCACGCCCGAAAAAATCAGCGTCTGCGGCACAGTGATTTCGCCGCGCGCCATCGGACGACGCGCAGTACGCGCCATGCGTGAATCGATCTCACGTTCGACCAGACAGTTAATCGCGAAAGCAGCACCGGCCAACAGCCAGATGCCGACAGTTGCAGCAACGACGATCTTCCAGCTTGGCAGTTCAGGTGTTGCCAAAAACATGCCGATCACGGCGCAAAAAACTGCAAGCTGCGTCACACGCGGCTTGGTCAGTGCCCAGTATTGGGCGATGCGATTGGGAGAGGCGGTCAGGGTTGTCATGCGTTATCTTTTGATGCGGCGGGTGAACAGATCAATACAAATACATCTGCAAAAACTATTTGATCTGACTCACGATTTCCCGGGCTGACCCGAGATTCTAGTCTTGTAGTTTAACATGACCAGCAGCAGCACAAGCAGCGCGGCACAACCGTTGTGCGCTACTGCAAGTGCGAGCGGCCATTTCAATGACACGGTGGCAATACCAATCGTGATTTGCAAAGCCAGCGCGCCCAGCAAAGCACGCGCAATCGGCCGCATGCCTTCAAGCTTGAGCGCTTGATAACCCAGCCACGCAAGATAAGCGGCCAGCACAAATGCAAAAACTCTGTGCGTCCAATGGATCGCTGTCAGCGCATCGAACGGCAAATACTCACCGTCGGCAGTCATCCCCAGACTGCGCCACAAGGTAAAGCCATTATCGAAATCCATCTGCGGGATCAATGCGCCATGACACAGAGGGAAATCAGTACAAGCCAGCGCTGCATAGTTGGTACTAACCCAGCCGCCCAACGCAATTTGTACGGTCAGCAATAGCAAACCTATCAATGCAGGAAGTCGCAATGCTGATGCTTGCTCTGCGACGTACGCATGATCTTTTTGGTAAGCGCCCACCCAGGTCAACATGCCGAGTAAAAGCATGCCTAGCAATAAATGGATGGTCACGATGATGGGTTGCAACTTCATCGTGACAGTCCACGCGCCAAACGCACCTTGTATGCAGACGAAGACAAACAGCAGCATCGGGTAGCGCGGCGAGAAGCGTTGGTTAGTACGGCCGCTCTGTAACCAGAAGCGCCATGCAATCACCATAATCGCGATGATCAATACACCGATGCCCATCGCAAGATAGCGATGAATCATTTCCACCCATGCCTTCATCACGGTCACCGGACCATCGGGCATCAAGGCTTCAGCGGCGCGTATATGTTCCATCGCCTGCAAAGGATTGGCATGGCCGTAACAACCTGGCCAATCAGGGCAACCAAGGCCGGAATCGGTTAGCCGCGTGAATGCGCCGAACATGATCACGTCAAAGGTGAGGAACACCGTCACCCATACCAGCTTGCGATACTTGTCTGGATCTTTCGACGACCAGACAATCACACATGCCAGCATCGCGACAAAAAGTCCTTTGCTGGCTAGCTGGAACAGAGTATTGGAATCAACCAATTGAAGAAGCTTTCAAAAGTTTGGTGACGTCTTTTTTAATCTTGTTCGGGTCTGCATCTTTAGGGAAGCGCATCATCAAATTGCCCAGAGGATCGATCATGAAAATATGATCAGATATCGTCGTGCCCTCTTCCACTGGCAACCATCCACGCACGACATCTGCCTTTGCACGCAGCATGTTTGTGCCGTCAAATTCACGGATCAAAATCGTGTCTAGCGGCTTGTTATCGGTGATCAACCAGACGCGCTCTATGCGTTCCATCTCCTTGCCTTGCGCCAGACGTAGCTGGCGTATGTCATGCAGTTTTTTCTCACAGACGGCAGGACATTCTCCGCCGTCAACCTGCAGCATGATCCACTTGCCTTTATAAGCATCCAGTGCGATTGGTTTGCCATCCAGCGTCGTGGTTCCCAGCGCAGGAATCGGATGATCACGCGGATCGATAAACGCGCCGTAATTAGTACGGCTTTGCGGCTTGATCACGTAGTACGTCAGATACGACAAAATAATCGGCGATGCACACACCAGAATCACGGCGAGTAATTTCCAGCGTCCCTTGTTTTTACTTTTTTCCACGGCGAATTCCTGTCACAACAAAAAAGATAAAAGCCATTGCCGCCAATGCGTACCACTGGAAGGCGTAACCGCGATGTTTTTCCACCCCGGTAGATGGCAAGGGCCAGTCGCGCACCAAGCCATCGTGGGTATCGGATAGCTGTTCAAGAAAAATCGGCTGCATCGTCAATTTACTCGATGCTGCAAAGCTGGGGATATCCAGATTTTGCACAATCGCATGCGGCTGTGGCGCATCAACCGCGCCTAATTGCATGACTTGACCGATAGACTGCCGCGCCACACCTTCAATTTCAATCGTGCCATCAGGTGTGACAACGGCTGGTACTTTAATCCGATCAGATGGATTGCGCGGAATCCAGCCACGCGCGACCAACACATATTGATTGGTCGCAACAATCTTGAACGGCATCAACAGATAAAAACCGGCAACACCATTATGCGGACGATTGTCCAGATACACAGGCCAGTCGCGCAAGAACTCGCCTTTGGCAAGCACCCGTCTAAACTCAAGATCCTCGGCATTAGGCAAGCTTGCATCCAGTCGAATCGCCGGTGCAGACTGGCGTGCCTGCAGCTTCTCTGCCAGTTCAATCTTCTCGACCGCACGATGAGTCTGCCATTGCGCCAGCGACAATCCTATTGCCACTGCAATCGCTGCAGCGATAAATGGAATGAGCCTAAATCGAAAGGTGATTCGCATTACAATACCAATTCACTCTAAGCATTCTGCGTTGCGTACCCATGCCATACGGTAGACAGACACAATCATGAAAATCTTCGTCGCCATCGCTTTTATCCTGATCCTCGGCAGCCTTGGCTCCGCACTGTTTTTCCTGATGAAGGATAAAGGCAAAAGCGACCGTACGGTCAAGGCACTCGCGATGCGCGTCGGCTTCTCGATCACACTATTTCTTTTAGTCCTGTTGGCGTATCGCCTCGGTTATATACAACCAACCGGCATACGCTGAAATCAAGATTTGCATCTAGTACAACATCCGACTTGCTCGTAAAAAAGCCGCACCGAAGTGCGGCTTTTTTATGTCTTGCTGATTACTGATTACAACCAGTAAACAACAACGTACAAACCAAGCCAGACCACGTCAACAAAGTGCCAGTACCAGGCTGCGCCTTCAAACGCGAAATGATTTTCCGCTGTGAAATGGCCCTTCAGCACACGATACAAAACCACACTCAACATGATCGCGCCCAAGGTCACATGGAAACCATGGAAGCCGGTCAGCAAAAAGAAGGTAGAACCATAGACACCAGATGTCAACTTCAGGTTCAGCTCGCTGTATGCGTGCATGTATTCATAAACCTGGAAGCCCATGAAAATCGCGCCCAACAAAATTGTCGCCGCCAGCCAGATCGCTGTTTGGGTACGATGATTTGCACGAATCGCATGATGCGAAATTGTCAGCGTGACGCCAGACAGCAAAAGCAACGCGGTGTTGATGGTCGGGATCCAGAACGGGCCCATCGTCGTGAATGATTCAACGGTGCCAGCAGGACCAACATTGCCCCAATGCGCTGCAAAATCAGGCCACAAGATTTTGTGATCCAGATCGCCAAGCCAAGGCATAGAGATGCTGCGCGCATAAAACAAGGCGCCGAAGAACGCTGCAAAGAACATGACTTCAGAGAAGATGAACCAGCTCATGCTCCAGCGGAAAGAGGCATCAACACGCTGGTTGTACATGCCACCTTCAGATTCGCCTATCGCATCGCCAAACCACTTGTACAGTACGACGAGAAAGCCGAGCAGGCCTGCGAAAGTCGCATACGGCCCCCAGGCTGCATCATTAACCCAACCCGACGCGCCAAGCATCATCGTCAGCAGGGAAATACCCGCGGCCACCGGCCAGCTGGACGGACCCGGCACGAAATAATAAGGCGCATTTGCGTATGTTGCACTCATCTCAATCTCCCAATACAAAATTCAAATAGTTACGGTGCAAGGGCAACTTCAAGCCATGAGCACCGCAATTCAATTCCATTTAAACCTGGCGACATGATCGCCGTCGTATTCCGTATTTATTATTCTTATCCTGCTACTGCCGGTTTTAACTCAACCGTTTTTTCAGGCTTGGCTATCTCGAAGAAGGTATAAGACAAAGTAATCGTCTTTACATCCTTGGGCAAAGCCGGATCCAGATAAAACACCACAGGCATTTGCTTGGCTTGATTTGCTTCCAGCGTCTGCTGCTGGAAACAGAAACATTCCACTTTCTTGAAATGCGCTGCAGCTTGTTGCGGCGCATAGCTTGGAATTGCCTGTGCTTCTACACTACGCTTTTGCGTATTCACCACCTCATAAAGCACTTGGGTCATTTCACCCGGATGCACTTGCATGCTGCTGACGGTTGGTCGAAACCGAAACGGGCCCTGCGCATTCGCATCAAACTCAACCGTAATCGTCCTGCTCTTGTCGATTTGCGAATTATCGATAGGCTTTACCTTCATCTCTTGCGAGGTCAGGATATTGACGCCAGTCAATTCACAAATTTGTTTGTAAAGCGGCACCAGCAGATAACCAAAACCAAACATCATTACGGCAATCACGATAAGTTTGCCGAACATCCGGGCATTCAATCTGCCTGTTGGTTCTGTCTGGTTATCCATCTCGCCCTAACTAAACCAAATACGTTTGACAACCACGCTCAGCATGAAAGCTATTGCGACCGCTGCTAGTAGCAATCCTGTACGCAGATTACGCTTTTTTTGATCCGTCATATGAAGGCAGCCTCATTCAACATGAGGCCGCCGCTCCATTTACTTAACAGTCGGTGGTGTTTCAAATGTATGGAAAGGCGCTGGACTAGGCACTGTCCATTCGAGGCCTTCTGCACCTTCCCAAGGTTTGTCAGCAGCAGGTACACCACCACGTATCGATGGAATGACCACCGCAAACAGGAAGTACAACTGCATCAAGCCAAAGCCCAAACCACCGATCGATGCGATAACATTAAAGTCAGTGAACTGCGCTGGATAATCTGCGTAACGACGCGGCATGCCGGCCAGTCCCAGGAAGTGCATAGGGAAGAAAGTCACATTGAACAGAATCAGCGAACCCCAGAAGTGAATCTTGCCGCGGGTTTCGTTGTACATAAAACCTGTCCACTTTGGTCCCCAGTAATAGAAGCCAGCGAACAGCGCGAACAAGGAACCTGCCACCAACACATAGTGGAAGTGAGCAACCACGTAATAGGTATCTTGCAACTGAATATCGATAGGCGTTACCGCCAGAATCAGACCGGTAAAACCACCAATCGTGAACACGAAGATGAAACCAATCGCGAACAACATCGGTGTTTCGAAAGTCATCGAGCCGCGCCACATGGTCGCGATCCAGTTGAAAATCTTTACGCCGGTCGGGACTGCAATCAACATCGTCGCGTACATGAAGAACAACTGCGCAGTCACCGGCATACCGGTGGTGAACATGTGATGCGCCCACACCATGAACGACAGAATCGCGATCGAAGCCGTTGCATACACCATCGATGCATAACCGAACAACTGCTTGCGTGCGAAGGTTGGGATGATGTGCGACACGATACCGAAGGCCGGCAAAATCATGATGTACACCTCTGGATGTCCGAAGAACCAGAAGATGTGTTGGTACATGACAGGATCGCCGCCACCAGCCGCGTTAAAGAATGATGTACCGAAATGACGGTCGGTCAGTGTCATCGTGATCGCGCCAGCCAATACCGGCATCACAGCGATCAGCAGGTAAGCAGTAATCAACCAGGTCCAGCAAAACATCGGCAACTTCATCAATGTCATGCCAGGCGCGCGCATGTTCAAGATGGTGACAATGATGTTGATCGAACCCATGATCGACGAAGCACCCATGATATGCAGCGCGAAAATCGCCATATCCATGCCTGGTCCCATTTGGGTCGACAGTGGCGCATACAAAGTCCAGCCAGCAGCAGTTGCGCCACCAGGAACCAGGAACGAAACCGCCAACAGAATCGCAGCAGGTGGCAACAACCAGAACGAGAAGTTGTTCATCCGCGCAAACGCCATGTCGGATGCGCCGATTTGCAGCGGCACCATCCAGTTGGCGAAACCAACGAAGGCCGGCATGATCGCGCCGAACACCATCATGATGCCGTGCATTGTGGTCAACTGATTGAAGAACTCAGGTTGCATCAATTGCAAACCAGGCTGGAACAGTTCGGCGCGAATCAACATCGCCAAGAAACCGCCAGACAGCAGCATGGTGAAAGAGAACCACAGATACAGCGTACCGATATCTTTATGGTTGGTTGCATAGACCCAGCGGCGCCAGCCTTCTGGCACGCCGTGATGATCGTCGTGCGAATGATCGTGGGCTGCGTCGTGTGAGTGATCGACTGCGGTTGTACTCATCTCAATCTCCTGATTCGATTACTTGCGCGCAGCCAGCACTTCAGCTGGTTGAACAATATTTTCCGCAGCCTTGTTGGACCAGTGATTGCGGGTATAGGTAATTACCGCGGCAATTTCGGTGTCCGACAGAACAGGCTTCCATGCAGGCATAGCGCCCTTGCCTTCCAGCAAGATATGAATGTTTGCAGGTTTTGGACCAGTGACGATAGGCGAACCGTCCAATGCAGGGAAGCTGCCTGGTACGCCCTTGCCGTTTGCTTGATGGCAAGCGATACAGTTTGATGTATAGACTTTTTCGCCGCGTTGCACGAGTTCATCCACAGTCCAGGTCTTGTTAGGATCGTCTGCATTCGCAGCCATTTCCTTTTTCTTGCCGTCAACCCAGGCTTTGTAATCTTCTTCGCTAACCACGTTCACGACGATAGGCATGAAGGCGTGGTCCTTGCCGCACAACTCGGCGCACTGACCGCGGTAGGTGCCGATTTTTTCAGCCTTGAACCATGTATCGCGCACAAAACCAGGAATCGCATCCTGCTTGACGCCGAATGCAGGAACCATCCATGCGTGAATCACGTCATTGGCGGTCAAAACGATACGGATTTTTTTGTTGACTGGGACGACAACTGGATTGTCGACTTCGATCAGGTAGTTTTGGTTTTTAGCGATGGAGGAATCGACGATCTGTTCACGCGGCGTTGCCAGGTTCGACAGAAAGTTGATGCCTTGGCCTTCGCCATTCAGGTAGTCGTAACCCCATTTCCACTGCATGCCAGTGGCTTTGATGGTGATGTCGGCATTCGAGGTGTCCTTCATTGCCACCACCGTTTTGGTAGCGGGCAGCGCCATACCAATAACGATCAGGAATGGAACAACCGTCCATGCGATCTCAACTAATGTACTTTCGTGGAATTTGGCCGACTTGTGGCCGAGCGACTTGCGATGCTTCAGTATCGAATAAAACATCACACCGAACACGGCGAAAAAAATCACCAGACAGATAATCAGCATCAATGTATGCAGCGAATAGATCTGTTCGGCGATCTGCGTCACAGGCGGCTGAAAATTGAGCTGACGTACTGCAGGTCCGCCTGGACTATCGGTCACCGCCCACGACGGCAAAACTGCCGTCAGGAGCGACGCACCAAGCATCAAAGATTGAAGGCGCTTCGCAAGTTCCATGATTTCCTCAAATGCCCAAATTAAGAATTCTGAATTAAGAATTCAGTTCACCGCCGGGCAAGACTGCCAGCCCCAGCCTGTAGCGCATTCTTTTGGGAATGCTCCTCTTGATCCATCTGAAATCAACTACACATCTGATTGTGTGCTTGCGATTCCGGTACTACTTATTAATTGCGCCGCACTGACCGGGCAATTCCTGCACTCGCCTCAGTCTAACCGCATACTTGCGTGCGACCGAGCGTGCGCGCAAAGTCACGCCCACGCAAAACCGTCGAAGTATAAGTCGGAAATGACAGTGTTATCAAGTGCACAGGAATTTAGCCCGCTTTATTCGAATTAAATGCTGAAAGTACGCAACACTTAATCGCACATCATCAAAAATTACTGTAGCGCTAGAACGATTATTCTGCCTATTAAATCATGTCACTTCAGCAAGTGCACTGGCTTTTCTTCTTGTCGTATTTCTTATTTTTTTGGCAAATCAAATCGAACAATAGACTCACCGCTGGCAGTAGTGCGAGGAGCCGGCCGAAATGCGTGACCATAAATAATTTCGAATGTCAGCGGGATCTTGCCATCGGCGCCGCGGCTTTGTTCCAGTACATCCACTACCCGCTGCCACGCTTGCTTGCCGAGCAAAGATCGGCGGCGAGTATCCAGCGGATTGCCGCCGCAAGCGCGCACATCGGCCATTAGTTTTTCAACCGAGCCATAGGTGACGGTCAAGGTTTCCATATCCATCACGGGCGTCGAGAAGCCTGCATTCACCAACATATCGCCAAAATCATGCATGTCGACAAACGGCAACGCATGCGGCTCATTATCTGCCGCGGCAAACGCCGCGCGCAGTTCCTTGAAGGTATCGGGGCCAAAGCAGGAAAACATCAACAAGCCATCTTGCCGCAATACGCGACGCCATTCGGCAAACACACGATCCGGTTGCGGATGCCAGTGCAAAGCCAGATTCGACCACACCAGATCGACCGCATTAATCCCAAACGGAAGTTGGGAGAAATTACCGCATAACAAATTGGCGCTCGATTCCCGGCCCATCCCGGCTGGCAACCATTGTTGCAGCAAGCGGTTCATCGAGGACAAAGCCGCGGTTTGAGCCGATTGCGCCTCGACCAGCATCGCCTGCGATGCATCCAGGCCCAGCATCGCCGCTTTCGGAAAGCGTTTTTGCAAAGTCGTCAGATCGGCGCCTTCGCCGCAACCAGCGTCGAGCACGCGCTCAGGAGCAATACGTACCAGCGCCAAACGTTCATGCATCCGGGTCGCGACTTCACGACGCAGAAAATTCGATTCGGCCAAACGTGCCGGTTCATCGAACAAAGTACGCACCCGGTTTAAGTCAATCGGTGCGCTAAGGCTGGAGTCAGGAGTGGAAGACACGAATAGGGCAAAGGTTCAGTGAGATAATGCCGCAAGTTTACACGTATGAAGGCTGGGTTGCGCGATGCTTTATCGTTTTCTCGACTGGACTCGGCATTTCATACGGCAACTGCCTGCGGCGCTGCCGTCGTCATGCGCATTGTGCGGCGTCAGCGGCGCAGACTCACTCTGCGGCGACTGCAACACCCGATTCTTCAATCAGCATCCACATCGCTGCGCACAATGCGCGTCTCCGCTGGCCTTCGCTAGCGACAAAGCTGAGCGATGCGGTAATTGTCTAAGTAATCCACCGGCGTTTGACGCCACCATCGTCGCCAGCGATTACATCGCGCCTATAGATCAACTGGTACTTGCCCTCAAATTCGGCAATCGACTGGCCTTGGCGCCTTTATTTGCGCACAAGTTGCGAGACGCGATCTTGCGTGAGGCGGCTTTCACCATGCCGACTTTGCTGGCTGCAGTGCCTTTAGGCGAAAAGAGGCTAGCCGAGCGCGGCTTTAATCAGGCACTGGAAATCGCCAAGCCCTTATCGCGGGCGATCGCCATCCCGCTCGCTCCGCAATTAATAGAGCGCACCCGAGATACCTTGATGCAGGCAATGTTGCCTACCGCTGAGCGACATCGGAATATTCGCCACGCATTTGCGCTGCCGGCCAACGCCGTAAAATTCGTACGAGGGCAACATGTAGGTCTTGTGGATGATGTCATGACCACTGGGGAAACCATGAATGAAATTGCCGCCACGCTAAAACGTCATGGCGCCATCCGCGTGACCAATCTGGTATTTGCGCGCACACCACATAAGTAATTGGCTGCACATCAGATTAAAATGCGCCATCCGATCCCTGCAGTAAGCCGAGGAGAATTGTTTTGTTTCATGTAGTACTGGTAGAACCCGAAATCCCGCCGAACACCGGCAACATCATCCGCCTGTGTGCCAATACCGGCGCGCAATTGCATTTGATTGAGCCGCTCGGCTTTCCGCTGGACGACGCCAAGATGCGCCGCGCCGGACTTGATTACCATGACTATGCCGAGATGAAAGTGCATAAAGACTGGGCGGCGTTTCTCGCCTCATTCCCTGCCGAACAGCCTTTGAATCCGGCGCGCATGTTTGCGATGACGACGCATGGCTCGACGCCATTTGCCAACCTGGCTTTTCAAGCTGGCGATATTTTTGTATTCGGTTCGGAGACCAAAGGACTTGATCCCGCATTGCGTAATTCTTTCCCTGGCGAACAGCGTATCCGCTTGCCTATGCGGCCGGATAATCGCAGCCTGAATCTGTCGAACACGGTTGCGGTCGTCGTGTACGAAGCGTGGCGGCAAAACGGTTTTGCTGGCGGAAATTAAGTCTAGTTTTGCGCTACGATGCTCACCTGCACTTGGCCTTGCATAACAATTAAAATTTTCATTCAAAGGATAGTATGAAATTCAATTCGCGCTCCTTCGTTTCCGCCAGCTCTCTGGTCGGATTATTAGTCGGTTTATCCATCAGTGGCGCTGCGCTGGCGCATGAATATCGCGTAGGCGACATACAGATCAATCACCCATATGCACGCGCAACCGTACCCGGACAAACCAGCGGTGGTGCTTACCTGACGATGGAAAATAAAGGCAAGCAAGCCGACACATTAATATCAGCGCAATCGCCGGCAGCTCAGTCAGCAGAAATCCACTCCATGACGATGACCGCAGATCACGTGATGCGCATGCGCGAAGTAGGCAGCATCGAACTCAAACCGCAGGAAAAAATCGTCATGCAACCCGGTGACGGCTATCACATCATGTTGCTGGGTTTGAAAGCGCCACTCAAGGCTGGCGATAAACTGCCGCTGACGCTGACATTCAAGAAAGCCGGGAAAATCGAAACAGTTATTTCTGTTGAAGAAAACAAAGCTAAAAATACCGATGCCAAGAAAGATGAACATCAGCATCACTAATTGATAGCGTGCCGTATTGAGAACGTGCCGCACAGCGAGCTTCGAATAACGCTGATCGGCAAGCAGAACAAATAAAAATGGACCTTGAAATAAGGTCCCTTTTTATTTAAATCTCGAAATTACTTGGCAGCGTAATGTCTATAAACCGTCGTTTTTCCATCCGCCTGAAACAACAATACATCATAGGCATCAGCTGGCTCACCCGGCACTTCCATTCCTGGCGATCCCATCGGCATACCGGGCACCGCCAAACCTTTTGCTTTCGGCTTTTCAGCCAACAAGCGTTTGATGTCCGCCGCTGGCACATGGCCTTCCAGCGCATAACCACCTATGGTTCCGGTATGGCAGCTACCCAATGCAGGCGGCACGCCTAACTTGGTACGATATGCGGCGGTGTTCGGCACATTCTGCGCATTCACCTTGAAACCATTCGCTTGCAAATGCTCTATCCACTGCGTACAGCAACCGCAAGTCGCGCTCTTGTAAACCTCAATCACCGGCTTATCAGTTTTGGCTAAAGCCAGCGTCGGCATTGCGCCTACCAACAGTGCCGCGCGTAGAAAAATACGTCTTTGCATTATTTTCTCCTGATGAATCTGTGTGCTCACGAAAAGCTGTAGCGGATGCACTTCCAGCTATTTCAGACAAACAAAAAGCCGCAAAGATTCTGCGGCTTTTTATATAAAGGTATGAAAGCGGAATCGTCTATTAGACCGCTTGCACAGCCGCCAAACGCGTGACAACTTCCTTGCGATAGCGATTCAATTCCTGCACGGAACCAAAGGTACGCTCAAACAACAGCGACATATTGTGCAGAATCCGATCGACGACTTTCTTTTCCCACTCGCCGTCAAACTTGATCTGACCATCGAGCCAACGTTCCAGCCATTCCGGATCAGGCAAACGTGATTGCACGGTGTCATTCGGGAACAGCGATTGATTCACGTGCAGATTGGTTGGGTGCAAAGGCTTTTCGGTACGACGCGCCGAAGCCATCAATACACCGATTTTTGCAAATGCAGCGCGAGCGGTATCACCTACTTCGTTCAACGCTTTTTTCATGTAGCGCAGATAAGCACCGCCGTGGCGAGCTTCGTCCTGGCTGATGATTTTGTAGATTTGTTTGATGACAGGTTCGGTGTGCCAATCTGACGCACAGCGATACCAGTGATTCAAACGGATCTCTCCGCAGAAGTGCATCATCAAGGTTTCCAGCGCAGGCGCAGGATCGAATTCGAAACGCACGTTGTGCAGCTCTTCTTCTGTTGGCACGAACTCTGGTTTGAAGCGGCGCAGATATTCCATCAACACCAGCGAATGCTTTTGTTCTTCAAAAAACCATACCGACATGAATGCAGAGAAATCACTATCGCCGCGATTGTCACGCAAGAACATTTCAGTTGCAGGCAAGGCTGACCATTCCGTAATCGCATTCATGCGTATGGTTTGCGCCTGCTCATCAGTGAGTTTGGAGCCGTCGAACTGATCCCATGGAATATCTTTTTCCATGTTCCAGCGAACTTGCTCTAAGGATTTAAACAATTCTGGGTACAACATATGCGCCTTAAAAATTGAGTTAAGTGCTTGATTCTACCAAGAAATTCGCGAATTACCCAGCAACAGCCCCGCAATTCGCTTATATATGGCCTTATTTTCAGTGTGGATTTTCATTTTTCTTGCGTCGCAAAAAACCTGAAACGACATACTTGTAAAGTGTTGGACGCCAATTTGAACCATCTCGTTCCATACAAAAAAGCGAAACTTGATGCGGCGAATTCAATTCATTTTTGCGCAGCATCTTTTACCGAAATGCAGCTTATGCCAAATAACTTCTGACGCGGCCAACATGACAAACCCGGCATCTTGATGCAAGATGCATCCATCCAAATCCGACAATCACACTCATCATGAAAAAAATCATTTCCACGATCCTGCGCTGCGCCCTGCTATCGAGTTTTTTCATAGGTGCGCACGCGTCGGCACAAACCCCAGCCAACGCCGCATGCCCTGCGACCTTGAGCCATACCGTTCAACGTCTGCAAGATGAAGCGCCGCAAAATCTTTGCCAATATGCAGGCAAAGTTATTTTGGTCGTCAACACCGCCAGCTATTGCGGTTACACCGTGC
The DNA here is from genome assembly GCF_030655415.1 of Herminiimonas sp. The sequence goes on from NZ_JAURVN010000015.1 coordinate 257,392, forward strand.
AGTACGAAGGTTTGGAAAAACTGTATGCCAAATACAAGGATCAAGGCCTGGTCGTATTGGGCTTTGCATCGAATGACTTCGGCCAGCAAGAGCCAGGCGCGAACAAGGAAATCGCAGAGTTTTGCAATAACACCTACGGCGTCAAATTCCCGATGTTTGCCAAAACATCTGTCATCGGACCGAACAGCAATGCGTTTTACCAATCATTGATGAAGGCTGGCGCAACGCCGCCAAAATGGAATTTCCACAAGATCCTGCTGGATCGCGAAGGCAAGGTCGTACAAAGCTATCCGTCAAAAATCACGCCAGATAATAAATCGCTAGTTGCTGATATCGAAAAGGCCTTGGCAAAAACAAAATAAAATGCGCCACGATTGTTCGCGGCAATTCAAAGAGCTAGGCGCCGTATCAACGACAGTGCATCAGGTATCGCTGCGCCTTCCGCCGTGTTATCAAAAATGCAGAAGATGCGATCAGCCTGATCGCGTGCCTTCATTATTTTGGCGGCAACGGCGTCCAGAAAATCATCGTTATACGCTGAACGATATATCTCCGGCGCGCCGTGCAAACGGATGTACAAAGTGCGCGGCTCAGCACTGCGTGATATGTCGACTACTGGCGGCGGATCAGCATGCACAAAGCTGACGGCATATTCAAGCATCAGCTCTTCAGCCTCGTGGGAAAACCAACTCGCATGACGCGGTTCACATGCAACGGCCATCCTGGTTCGTCCACGCAATAGCGCAAAAAAATCCGCCGCTTCTTCGGTTGAAAATTTCAAGCTGGGCGGCAATTGAAGTAACAGGCATTCGAGCTTTTCTTCCAGCTGCCCTGCTTCCAGCAAAAACTGATCAAGTAAATGTTCGGTCTCGCGCAAGCGATGCTCATGCGTAATAGTGCGGGGAATCTTTACCGAAAAGCGAAAATCTTCCGGCACACTATTCCGCCAGCGCGCATATGTCTTGGCTTGATGTGAACGATAAAAAGACGAGTTGATTTCTACTGTGGAAAAAACTGCAGCATAGCGCTCGAGATGCGTACCTACCGCTGGAAATTCAGCCGCGACCTTGGACGAAAGGCTCCAGCCGGCGCAGCCAATCAGGACGGAAGAAAGATGCCTGGTCATTTGTGACTCCGACCAAAAGGCCGACTCAAAAACCGTGAGCCAGCGAGGCCAAAGCGCCAAGGTATGTCCACGGCTTTTGATATTCCTATGCGCGCGCCAGCCACAATATCCGCTTCGGCTACAGGCTGATCAGGCAACAACAACTCAAACGGCGCGGTGTTCAGACGCATGCCGTCATGCTCTCGGGTTACGCCCAAAGCCTGGCACAAGCGACCCGGCCCGGCGCACAGCAAACGCAAGGTTTCCATACCACGGCGTTTTTGCATAAGCTCAATGCCGGTGTTCGGTTCCAAGGCTCGAATCAAAACACCGGCACCATGCCCTTCTTCGCGGCAGACGAAATTCAGGCACCAATGGATGCCATACGAACGATAGACATAGGCGTGGCCGCAAGCGCCGAACATCGTGATATTTCTGGATGTTGGCCCGGCAAAACTATGCGATGCAGGATCTTCTCGATCATAAGCTTCGGTTTCCACAATGCGGCCACCGACGCCATTGACCAACACTGTCACGCCGATCAAACGTCGAGCGACTTCCACAGACGAAACGGAAAAATCAAAGTTGACCGGAACGGTATTCATGTGGCCAAATTATCAGAAATTAATGCTTCCTTTTGTGCGTTTTCCCGCTGAGCGATATCATTCTGTGCAATTCCACAGCCATAGCAGTTTTTGAATGCCCGAGCCAAAAATACGACGAAAAACTGCGAAAGCCAAGATAGCCAAGACTCACGCAGGCATAATGGCGGACTTGACCAGATCCATGCATAAATCTGCAGGCAGATACCAAGCGCCGACGATTATTCATGGTCCAAACCGAAACTGAAAGTGATGACAGGCGAACACCGCCTCCCTACCATGCGTATTTTGATTATTGAAGACAACGCCGATATCGTCGCGAATCTGTATGCGTTTCTGGAGCCGCGTGGCTACGTGCTCGATTGCGCAGCCAACGGCTATGCAGGATTCGCACTGGCGGCGCAACATGAATACGATGCCGTTATCCTCGACATCAAGATTCCAGGCATTGATGGCCTGACACTGTGCCGCAAGATGCGCGACGAATTGCAAAACGACACACCGGTATTAATGCTGACCGCGCGTGACACGCTGGACGACAAAGTTGCAGGCTTCGACAGTGGCGCCGATGACTATCTGGTCAAACCGTTTTCGCTGCTGGAAGTAGAAGTCCGCCTGAAAGCATTGATACGTCGTGCACGTGGCAAAAATCAGGGCACCAACTTCTTGAGCGTAGGCGATCTGGTATTCGACACCTCGACTTATCAAGTTAAACGCGGTGGCATGCCCGTGACCTTGACCAAAACAGGTTTCAAGATCCTTGGCTGCCTGATGAAAGAAGCACCTAAAGTCGTCTCGCGCGAAACGTTGGAACTGGAAGTCTGGGGCGATCATCCGCCAGACAGCGATGCACTACGCACGCATATCCACGCTCTGCGTCAGGCCTTGGATAAGGCACATCCATTTGCGATGTTGCGCACCGTTCAGGGCATAGGCTACCGCTTGGTAGGCTCGGATGAAACGACGTAGTTCATTACGGCGACGGATAGTCGTTGCCTACCTTCTTTTCGCACTCGCGATTTGTACTTTCTTTGGCGCGGTAGTCGCCGTTGCCATTGAAGGTACTGAAGATTTACTGGTCGATGAACATTTGCGCAGCATCGCTGCCTGGGCTTCGCCGCGTCACGCGGTTGGCATGCCGACCGAAATGCCATCCGATGTCAGTTTTTATCATGGCGAAGATATTCCCGAACCGTTGCGCGGCATGCCGCTCGGCGTCGCCAAGGAAAGCTTCGAAGGAAAAGTCGTCCATCTGCTAGTCGGCCAAGACGATGCTGGCACTTATGTGGTCGTCGATCGCGCCAGCGAATACAAAAATATCGAACACGTTATTTACGCGATGATCATGGCCGGCTTTCTCGGCTTCGTCGCGTTGTCGCTGTTTCTGGGCAGCTTTATCGCGCGCGGCTTTGTCGATCCGATTATCGAGCTTGCCGCGGCCGTCAAAGACAATAGCCATCCATCAGAATTCCCGCTGCTTAATAGCAAGGATGAACTCGGCATATTGGCGCGCGCATTTGCCGCCCACACCACTGAGCTAAAACAATTCCTCGCGCGTGAACGCTTCTTCACCGGCGACGTCAGCCACGAGTTGCGCACGCCACTCACGATTATTACCGGCGCAGCCGAGTTACTACTCGATCAGACCGCCCAGCAACCCGCATTGCACGCACCGGCTGAACGCATCCTGCGCGCCGCAAAAGAAGCCAATGAGTGCGTTGAAGTACTGCTGCAGCTGGCGCGCGCACCAGATCAAATCAATCGGCCGGAAACCTCGATCGCAGATGTCATTCATGCTGAAATCGCCCGATGCCAGCATTTCATCGCAAACAAACCCGTCACACTGACGTTTATAGAGGGCGAAGATTTCCAAGTGGCGGCACGCGAAGAATTATTGACGGCAGCCATTGGCAATTTGATCCGCAATGCCTGCCAATACACCGAACAAGGCTCGGTCACCGTCAAGATGATTGGCCACTCGGTCATCATCGAAGATACCGGTCCCGGCTTGCCAGAATCGATACAAGCACGCCTGCAAAATAATCCTTCCGCAAAACCACTTGTAGGTTCCGCCGGCACCGGACTGGGTCTCGCGCTAGTCGTGCGCATCTGCGAATACCTAGGCTCTACACTACATGTCGAAAATAATCCAAAAAATGGCAGTAATTTCCGAATTGTTTTTAAGGCAATTTTAACGGAAAACTAACACTTTTCTCACGGCTAATTAAGTTCCTCGGCGCTAATCTGCGCCTGTGCACTGAAGCAGTCTTGCCTAGGCAATTCAACTTCTCCCACGGTTTTTGTGTAGTTTTACCCTGAACCGCAGGCATTCCGCTTAAAACGAAATGTCGCGCACGCGAATACGTAGTGGCAAAAAAAGATTTTTCGGATTTTCCTGACAATCGACAACTACATGGTCGTACGTCGACCGCCACTTTTACTTAATAAACCTTGAGGAAGACATGGAATTTATAGGAACCGCGGCATTCTGGGCCGCACTCGGCAACATCATCCTGATCAACATCGTGCTGTCTGGCGATAACGCCGTTGTGATCGCGCTGGCCGCGAAATCGCTGCCACCGAAACAAAAGAAAATGGCCGTCATCTGGGGTAGCGCAGCAGCGATTATCCTGCGTATCGTTTTGACCATCTTCGCATTGCAATTGCTGACTCTGCCGTACCTGAAATTGATCGGTGCAGTTCTGTTGTTCTACATCGGCGTGCAATTGTTGGCCGAAGGTGACGGCGAAGAAAATATCGAAGGCCACTCCAACCTGTGGGGCGCAATCAAAACCATTCTGGTTGCCGATCTGGTCATGAGTCTCGATAACGTGCTCGGCGTTGCTGCAGCTGCAAATGGCAATGTCACTCTGTTGGTGATCGGCCTGGCAATCAGCGTTCCGCTGATCGTGTTCGGTAGCGCAATCGTGCTGAAGTTGATGGAAAAATTCCCTATCATCATCACCTTGGGCGCTGCACTGCTGGGTTATCTGGCTGGTGAAATGTTGTTCTCCGATCCTATCGTCACACCATGGATCGCAGCGAACATTCCACACCACGAAGTCGCCTTGTTCGGCCATAGCCACCTGAGCATTCCAGGTCTGGTATTGGCAATTGGCGTCGTGATTGTTGGTACTTACTTGAGCAAACGTCACAGTCACGCGGCAGCAGCGTAATGTAATTCGGCTTAAGGCGAGCGCCCAACGGCGGTCGTCTTAAAGCTAACAAAAAGGGCGAACTAATAATACTGGTTCGCCCTTTTTTCATATGCATTCGACTATGTGATCAGATCGAGAAATTCTGAGTTTCGAGAAAATTTCCATCCAAAAATCTAATACCGTTTCTTTATATTGAAGTTATGTTCACCCACCAAGCGGGTCGTCGCAATCAGGCTGCTCAAGCCAAACACCAGTTGCGTCAATCTATCACCGGGCAAGGCCCATATCTGCCCCGCAGGTATCTCGACTTCAGTCGCGGCAGAGATCAATGGCGCGACCCATTCGGCTTCAGGCGTAACGTCTAGCAGCACATCGCCTTCCGACGTCGTATGCAAAAAAATTTCTCCGCCCTCACTCAAACCGAAGCAAATACCCCAGCCGCTTGCTTTATTGCTATTGATTAATTGCTGGATCGCGCGATTTTGATGATCTATCCATGCTTCCACGTCATAAGTGGTTTTTAAAACAATCCAGGGACGCTCTATCGGCTCGTCGTAAGTTTTTTCGTCATCGTCGTACATCATTGCATCTCGTCGTCTGCTGAATAATTCGTGCGCACACTGTACACGTTGCGATAACTTCCGTCGTCTTGCGCTCAGATAAAAACACACAACTGCAGGAAATCAGCCGCTAGCATGATATCCTGCGCACCCAAGCTCACCATTGCTCGACTGTTTCATGACGACTACCGAACCAACGCCTAATCCGTTTCAATCCGCCCGTGTTCTGCTTAAAGAGCTTCAGGAAAAATTCACCGTCTTCGGCGAATTTCAGCCTTTAGCCATCGGCATCGACAAACAATTGTTTGCTCAAATCCCTGATGTCAGCCGCAAAACCTTGCGTACGGCAATGGGCATACATACCAATTCCCTGCGGTATTTAAAGGGCATGGAAAAAGCCACGGTGCGTTTTAACCTTGATGGTTCGCAAGCGGATGAAGTCACAGACGTGCACCGCAGCCATGCGACCACTACCTTGAAGGAACGCTTCAAGAAGAATGCGGATCAACGCAAGGCGCAACGTCAAGCTGAAGAAACCCAACGCAAAGCGGAAGCAGCCAAAAAACAAGCCGAAGAAGCAGATCGTCTGCGCGCTGATAAACTCAGCCAACTGGCAGAGAAATTCTCTCGTAAAAACTGATCATTGTTTGTGATCGATCTTGATCACAGACTGATTTTATTGGCCAGCTCGACCCACGTCGCGCTGGCCAATTTCATTTAATCCCTACCAATAAGTCCACAGCATTTTGGCGGCCAGCACATACAGCAGGCAGGCAAAAATGCGTTTCAATACTGGCACCGGCAAGCGGTGCGCCAACCGTGCGCCGAATGGGGCGGTGACCACACTGCCGCAGACAATTCCGACCAGCGCAATCGTTGAAATAAAGCCCACTGCATCAGATGGCAAATCCGGCACGTTCCAGCCAGAGATGATGTAGCCTATAGTCCCCACCACCGCCAGCGGAATGCCCATCATCGCGCCCGTGCCTATGGTTTTCTTCATAGGCACACCGCACCACAGCATGAATGGAATAGTCAAGAATGCGCCGCCAGCAGACACCAGCCCGGCGATGATACCGATCACCAAACCGACGAAGAACAAAGGCCATGCAGAAGGAAGTGTGCGAGAAGGTTTCGGCTTTTTATTCAACAGAATTTGTGTCGCACCAAAGAACACAATCACGGAAAAACTCAGCGCCAAATGACGTTGTGGAATCCAGGCTGACACAGAAGTCGCCAGCAAACTGCCGAGCACCAAACCCGGCGTCATACGTTTCACGATATTGAAATCAACGCCATCAAATTTAAGATGCTCACGCACACTGGAGCCGGACGTGAATGCAATCGAAGCCATACAGGTGGCTAGTGCCATGTGCACGATATGATCCGGCGCAAAATGCTGCGCGGCGAACAGTGCAGCCATGACAGGCACCAAGGTCATGCCACCACCAATGCCAAGCAGGCCGGCCAGCACGCCGACAAATGCACCAGCGAGTACGTAGGCGGCGAACCACATCATGAGAGCACCTCTGTACCTGTGTCCGCTTTGACCAAACTACTCATCATATTTTGCATATGTTCTGCCTCGATGTACCTACATGAATATTCGCCCGACCGATGCAATCGCTTCCAGCACAAGCGACACTATACGATAGCCACCATTAAATTTCTCCTGATTAATTGTCACCTTAATCGGCCAGCAAGCATGCTGCAAACCGGCTAGACTAGTGCGCATAAAATCCCGTTTGATCGAATGCAGATACTGAATTTTCAACAATAAATTTTCAGCAATCGATCAAGCCCGATACGTCCTTAAAATCTTAACCGGCAGACCCTCTTTGCAAGCAGCACCACCAAACCCCTTAGTCAAAAATGAACGGTTCTTTTTGTTCACGATTGCCGGCATACAGTTCACGCACATTCTCGATTTCATGATCATGATGCCGCTCGGCCCGCAGCTGATCCGAGTCTTGCAGATTGACACCCATCAATTTGGTTTGTTGCTGTCGTCATACACGTTGACCGCTGCTGCTTCGAGCTTGCTGGCTGCTACTTATATCGATCGTTTTGACAGACGCAAGCTGATGCTGACGCTGTATGCCTTGTTCATCATTGCGACCTTGTGCTGCGGCCTTGCCCCCAATTACACCGCGCTGCTGATTGCGCGCGCATTGGCTGGTGCATTCGGCGGCATTTTAGGTGCGTTGGTACAAACGATGGTGGCTGACGTGATTCCATTTGAGCGTCGCGGCAAAGCAATGGGCACGGTGATGACGGCCTTCTCAATGTCGACAGTCGCAGGCGTGCCGCTCGGCTTGTTATTAGCATCAACCTTCACTGACCTCGGTTGGCGCGCGCCGTTCTTTTTCATCGTCTTGCTGGCGTCGACTTTCTGGCTGATCGGCTATAAATTATTGCCACATCTGACTGCACATTTACAAAACAAACGAGTTGGAAATGTTTTCCAGCAGTTGTTTGCCGTGGCCAAAGAACCTAGCCATTTAACTGCGTTCGCGTTCATCGCATTGATCATGATGGCGGGCTTTACGGTGATCCCGTATATCCCGATTTATTTGACCAGCAATGTCGGCATGACGGAATCGTTCATCACCGTGATTTATCTATGCGGCGGTGCTGCGACCTTCTTCACTTCGCAATTGATAGGCAGAATGTCGGACAAGCACGGCAAGCTGAAAATGTTCCGCTGGGTGGCGTTGGCATCGTTTATTCCCTTGCTGATCACCACGCATTTATTCCCGGTCGCATGGTGGCTGGTACTGATTAACTCAACGCTGTTCTTCATCCTCGTGCCTGGCCGCATGGTGCCGGGCATGGCGATGGTGAGCGCCGTGCCGGCAGCTCAAGTGCGCGGCACATTCATGAGTCTGGTGTCGTCGGTACAGATGTTGTCGTCAGGACTGGCGACGCTGGTGGCAGGCTTGATCATCACGCGTACACCCAGCGGACAAATCGACCATTACGATACGGTCGGCTATATTGCCGTCGCGTGCGGTGTACTCACGATATGGATTGCGCAACATCTACGTGTAGCCGGAACAGCTATCAAGGTCGCCGACAAACCTTAGTTGAAAGCAGCTTCAGGATTTGCCAGAAGGCTTGCGTTTTTTAACTGCTGTTTTTGCTGCAGTTTTGGTCGCGACTTTGGTTTTTTTCTGAGCGGCACCAGCTCCTGACTTTGCTGCGGATTTTTGAGCCGCAGTGGTGGCGGCTTTAGGAACTGGCTTGGTTGAAGCACCCTTCTGTTTCGCAGACGCTTCGTCAGCCATCACACTACTCACCGCTTGATTAAACTGCGTCTGTAACGCAGACCACCATGCTGTCGTTGCATCTGCAGCGGCATTCGCGTGCATGGGATTGGCGTCAGCGGCAGGCGTAGATTTTTGCGTATGTGCATAGTCAGGCTGAGCACTGCCCGCGGCGTTCTGAGCAGTATTGGATGTGCTGCCTGGTGAAACATTCGGCTTCATCTCAGCACCAAATGCCGCGCCCATTGCATTCAGCGTAGCGATCGTCGCACTTTGTACTTCCAGCGCTTGTATCGTCCCGCGCAGCATAGTCATGTTGACGTTGAGCCACGACTCGACCGCTTTCAAATCCGCTATCTGTTTATTGATTTCTTCCAGCGATAAAGTAGGCATGGCCATGCCTGGAATTCCTGTAGGGGTTTGCATGCCGCCCCACATGTTTTTAACGAACTCGAAGGTATCGGCCATCGCATCGAACCCTGGAAGGTTAGGCATATTGGGATTGTTGGATTGACTCATGCGACACCTCCGTAAAGACACGATGAAAAACCTGTGCTGCGAATTCAGCTTAGCAGAGAAAGATCCATACTAGCGCGCTGGCCTTTGCATGCGACAACTAGTCGGTAACGCCGTACTGGCGGCCGGTAGATACAGCTCTGTCTTGAAGCCGTAACCGCTGCCTTCGTTATCGAAGCGCGCACCATCCGCCGATTTTTTTCGCATCACCGATACGTACAAAGGCTGTATCAATTGATGATCGGCAGCACGCATGGTCGCATCATGAAATGCGTTGTGATAACGTGCGCCTTCCAGCGCTTTCGCCACTGCATTCGCTTCTGTCGTACCGGCTTTTTCAATCGCGGCAGCCAGCATCTCTATCATCACATGCATGCGCAATAATACGTAATCGTCCTTGGGCTGCGTGTAGCGCTGCAAAAAGCCTTGATAAAAGCGATCGCTAGGTGATTGTGCGACGCCAGCACCCGCATTCGGATGCCACTCTGCGACTGCCCGTACTTTATCCACGCCGGCATCGCCGATCGCGGCTGGCGCGCCCAAACTGTTGCCGTAAAAAGTATAGAACTTGGCGTTCAAGCCAAATTCTTTCGCGGCTTTTACCAACAAGGTCAGGTCGTTGCCCCAGTTGCCGGTGATTACGGCATCCGCGCCACTAGCTTTGATCTTGGCTATGTAAGGTGCGAAATCCTTGATCTTGCCTATTGGATGTAACTCATCACCGACGATTGCACTATCCGGGCGCTTGACGGCCAATTGACTGCGCGCGGTTTGCGCAACCATGCGGCCAAAGCTGTAATCCTGACCAATCAGATAAATACGTTTGGCGCGCAGGTCGCCTTTAATCACCTCAGTCAACGCATGCATCCGCATGTCGGCATTGGCATCGAAGCGAAAATGCCAGTAGCTGCATTTATCATTCGTCAAAGCCGGATCGACTGCGGAATAGTTGAGAAACAGCACACGATTATCGGGTGTGCGCTGATTGTGTTTATCGACCGCTTCGACCAATGCGCTGGCAATCGCAGAGCTATTGCCTTGCGCGACGAAGGCGATGTGTTTATCGGTCAACCGTTTGAATTCGATCAGCGATTCTTCAACACCTTGCTTGTTGTCGAAAATCTCCAGCGCGAGTGGGTGCCGACCATCCGGCAATTTGACGCCGCCGCGCGCATTGACGGCGGCTATCGCAAACTGCAAATTACGCGCAACCGCCTCACCTGCATTGGCAAATGGGCCGGACATACCTTCTATCATGCCGATACGGACAGGTTCTGCAGCACGCGCCGCAGTGACGGCGAAGCACATCAGGGCTGCGGCCAGAATTCTTTTACTTTGCATAATCAAGGAACACTTTCAAAGAACGCATTTTACGCGGCGCCCCTTGTCCTCGCTTGTGCACCGAATTGATGGTCTTGCGTTTACACTGCTGACATGACGATGGACCACCCCTTAGCCTCAGCACAAAACAAACGCGCATCGACACGCTTGCGCCGTTTGTCAGTATTGGTCGCGGCAGTCGTCTTGCATTTGATCACCATTAGCTGGTTCAGTGGTGCGCTTGTTTTTCCCAAACCATCAGCACCTGAAAACACAATGGTGATTGCAGCAACCTTGGAAGCACCGCCAGCAAAGCCGGTGATCAAGGCTGCAACACAAGCTGCCAGGCCTAAGCTTGCAGCACGCAAGACAACACCGCGCGTCGCGAAATCAGCTGTAATGCAGCCCGCGAATTCCGAATCCACAGCCGCTAAGGAGATCGTGCCTGCGCAAGCCGAGATCTCGCTCGCAGACCAACTCGCGGCACAAGAATATGAAGCGCAACCAGAGCCAGCATCAGATACAAAAGCCGTCGGCTACCAAATTGATTTACCACCTTCAGCCGACTTGAAATACGACGTACAAAAAATTTCAAAAGAAAGCCCGCCCATGTATGGCAGTGGCACCATCAGCTGGCATACCGACGGCAGCAAGTACACAGTGAACGGCGACTTTGGCGTACTGTTCATTACTGCACTGCGCTTTCAAAGTACCGGCGTGATTGAAGACATAGGTATCGCGCCCGAGCTCTATAGCGAAAAACGTTTTCGCAAGGCCGAAACCAATACGCACTTCCATCGTGAGCGCAACACAATCAGCTTTTCGTCTTCCACCTTGTCCTACCCGCGCACCGGCGGCGAACAGGATAGAGCCAGCATTGTTTGGCAACTGGCCGGCATAGGACGCGGCGATAGCGCTAAATTTATTGCGGGCAGCAGCATCGATCTATTTGTCGCCGGCACTCGCAATGCAGAAACCTGGCAAATTCTGATCATAGGTCAGGAAGACATTACGATAGACGGCGTCACCACACGCACCTGGCACATCGCGCGCGCGCCACGCGTTGGTTCGCACGAACAAAAGCTGGATATCTGGCTGGCGCCCGAGCAAAACTGGTATCCGGTACGCTTACGCTATACCGAAACTAACGGCGATTACCTCGACATGACGCTGACCAGCCTGAACGTTTCCGCAATACACTAGTCTGATCTTTTCAACCACTTGATATTTGGTGATTCAATGAACCAATTTGCTTCCAGATCTTTCCTTTCCCGCACTCTTTTAAGCGCGCTGTTTTTCTGCGCAGCAAGCGCCTCGCATGTTGGCACTTTTGCTCAAACCACAGCCAAGGCCGCGCTCAATCCGCCGCCATCCGCCGATCTTGAGTACAGCATCAATGCCAACCAAAAAGGCTTGCCACTGAATGGTTCTGCGGTGCTGCACTGGACCAACAGCAAAGATAAATACGCGATCAGTACTGAAACCCGCGCCATGCTGCTCGGCAAAATCCTCGAAGCAAAAAGCGAAGGTGCGATCGATGCATCCGGTTTGGCGCCGGCGACATCCACGGAGAAACGCTATCGCAAGGATGCGACCACCACCACGTTTAATCGCGAAACACGCAGCATTACCTTCAGCGCATCGGGCTCCAATTATCCGATCAAAGGTGGCGAGCAAGATCGCAATAGCGTGGTGTGGCAACTCGCAACCATTGCGCGCAGCATGCCAGCCAAATTCAAGTCAGGTGCCAGCATCCCTGTAGTAGTGGCAGGACAAAAAGATGCGGATGCCTGGACCTTTAAAGTGGGCAAAGCAGAAACCATCAAAACCCCATTTGGCGATTTGAAAACCATCAAAGTCAGCAAGGTCATCAAGGAAGATGACAAGGATCAGAAAATCGATATCTGGTTTGCATCCAGCAAGGAATGGTACCCAGTGCGGATCCGCTTTACCGAGCCATCTGGCGACTTTATCGAACAAACTATTTCCAAGATCACACCGCAATCCTGATCATCAAAAGATAGCCGCATCTTACGCGCCACCTTTACGCGCCTATAATTCGGCTATCGCTTTTCGATCAGCAAGGGAAACATGAATTCAGCAGATAGCGCACTGGTACTTTTCAGCGGCGGCCAAGACTCAACCACCTGTTTGGCATGGGCACTCGAACGCTACAGCAGAGTGGAAACCATAGGTTTCGACTACGGACAGCGCCATGCAATAGAGTTGACTGTACGTCCCACCGTTTTGCAAAAGTTGCGCGGCTTTTCTACTGAATGGGATAGCCGACTCGGCGAAGATCACATGATCGATCTGTCGCTGATTTCTAAAATATCCGATACCGCAATGACCAGCAATGTCGAGATAAAGATGATGGAGAACGGCTTGCCCAATACCTTCGTCCCTGGCCGCAATCTGCTGTTCATGACCGTTGCAGCCACCGTCACTTACCGACGCGGCTTGAACGTCTTGGTGGGTGGCATGTGCGAAACGGATTTCTCCGGCTACCCAGACTGCCGCGACGACACGATGAAAGCCTTGCAGGTCGCACTGAATCTCGGCATGGCTACTAATCTGCAGGTGGAAACGCCGTTGATGTGGATAGATAAGGCAAAGACATGGAAGATGGCGCAGGATTTAGGCGGCACCAACTTGGTCGATCTGATCCGCTCTGAAACACATACCTGTTATCTAGGTGAGCGCGGTGAATTGCATGATTGGGGCTATGGCTGCGGCACTTGTCCGGCGTGCGCCCTGCGCGCGCGCGGCTATGCTGAATTTGCTCTGAAATAATTCGGCGGCAAGCTTAGAAATTTGACGCTACCAATTTTTGTAGCCGTCCAATTACCTGACTGCAAAATTAATTCCCATCATTTTCACCACATCAAAAAAAGCCGCCTGGCGACGCATGTCGCCAGGCGGCTTTTTAATACCGATTTTTAGTATTGAGGGCGCATTACAGGCGCTGGCTGATATTCCGTTCCAGCAGGTTGAGGTGCCGGCACGATCGTTCGCGTTTCACGCAGGACACCACCACCATCGACACTGCCCGATACGGAGCCATCGCCCTGGATGCGACGTATGCAATCATCACGATCGGCTGGTGGCAAAACATTGCAGCGCTCTTGCGCGTTCTGCGACGAAATTGGACTGTCAGTCAGGTTGCCGCGCTTGGCTTCACCACGCGCCGCGCCAACTTCTCTCAGGCAAGTAGCACGATCCTGCTGGGTCTTTCCATTCATGCAAGCCGCACGCTCCTGCTGCGGATTGCCGCTCGCGTCAGCTGCGATGGCCGCTGTTGAAGCGAGGCCCATGCCGCCGACAAACATGGATATTGCCAATGCATATTTACTCGCATTGCATGCTTTATTTTGAAAAAATAACATGTCAGTCTCCCACTAGGAAAAACATCAGACTAGGTGCAAGCATCGCCCTTGTATGTGCGGTAACCGGCTTATCTTGAATCGAAATTGCGTGATGATGAGTAACAGATCAAATCAAAAGAACAAAACGCTAGTGTTCAGATTTCTAATGGAAATTATTTCAATGCACAATCATTTCATTCAATGACATACTTGCCACCTGACCTACCGACTACTTCACACGCACGCATCTTTTCGGCACACTGATGGCAATATTTTATTCAAAGAGACGCGATGAATTCACCTAAACCGCCACGTAAGCATTTTTCCATGTTGCGTGGCTTTCACCTCGCTGATTTCTTCACGCTCGGCAATGCGGCTTGCGGTGTCGCTGCGGTATTTTTCGCCATGCTGTACATGAACAGTCAGTCGCTCACGCATTTCTATTTGGCAGCAGCCATGGCGCCGGCAGCATTTATCTTCGATGTACTGGATGGAAAAATTGCGCGCTGGCGTCGCCAGCATTCTGCGATGGGGCGCGAACTGGATTCGCTTGCCGATGTGATTTCATTCGGCCTCGCGCCAGTAACCTTGGGTTTCGCAGCCGGCTTGACGGGCGTTTGGGATTGGGTCGCGATGATCTATTTCGTATGCTGCGGCGTCAGTCGTCTTGCACGCTACAACGTCACTGCGGAAGAATTGTCCGAGGGCGCAGATAAAGTCGCTTATTTTGAAGGAACGCCGATTCCAACCAGCGTTGTCATCACAGGTATTTTGGCGTGGTTGGCATCGCAAGGTCGTATTGGCAGCGAAATTTACGGCAACATCATCATGCTCGGTCCTTGGGAGTTTCATCCCTTCGCATTGTTGTTTGTGTTATCGGGCAGCTTGATGATCAGCAAAACGCTGCACATACCGAAATTCTAGAGCGCTTTAAAATTTACAACCGATAGATCAGCGCCGCAATGACTACTGCAGCGGCTGACGCTGCAGTGATCGTATCCAGCAAGTCCATAAGGCATCTCCATCGTTTGATTGCGCTGTGAATCTGTATTCAGTCTGCACCACACAGAATCAGATTCATGACGCTTCAGCTTACGCATGGAGCGCATCATTTCAAACGAAGGCTTTCTTCCTTGCTTATGAAGAAAAGAAATATCAAGTAGAAATGTAACAAGGCGTAAATGAATTGGCGTATCAGGCGGAATAACTTTTCAATACGCTTTGCAATCACGCTTCGTGCTTGCAAAGGGGAGCCACCATGAATACAAAATTAATCGCAATCGCCGCCGTTTTATTCTGCAATGTTGCATTTTCGCAACCAGCTGCAGGAACAGACGTGCGCCGTGCCGCAGCCGAAAATACAGCAGCCCGTAATACAGCAGCGGCGCAGAAAAGCATTACTAAATCACAAGCCAAAGCAGCGAAATTGGTGCGTGTCGTGGAAAATTTTGAAAGAATCGACACCAACAAGGATGGCCTCGTAAGCCGCCAGGAATTACGCCTATACGCGCTCTCCACCCGTCGTCATGTGCCGATGACCTGATTCAGGTCTGCTTTAACGTCTTTGCTTGCTGCTTGTTTGGCGGCAAGGCCGCTTATTCCATAAGCCGCTGGTTTTACCCTCGCTTACGCGAAAATCTTCTATACGCAAGCCTCCCCGATTATCAAAAATACATGCTGCACCCCAGCATCACTGATTGAAAAATCAGTTGCTGTAACTCGTCTATGGCATTCTTAGGCACGATCACAAAACGAGCCAGAAACGCATCACTGCGTAAATGTGGCCACCTAGGGGAGACAACATGTTTGGTTCTTTGCGTGTATTAATTGTCGGTCTGATTTCTGCAGGTTTTTTCTGCCAGGTTTATGCAGAAGATGGCGTGACCGATACCAAAATTTTGATCGGTCAAACGATAGGTCTGACCGGCACCATTGCAGCGCCGGTTAAAGAAATGAATGAAGGCGCAAACGCCTACATCACCAGCGTGAATAGTCGCGGTGGCGTTAATGGTCGAAAGATCGAGTTACTCACACTTGACGACAAATTCGACGCCAAACTGGCGGCCACCAATGCTGAAACCCTGGTGAAGAAGGAGCATGTATTTGCTCTATTCCAGAATCGCGGCACACCACTGACAGAAGCGATGCTGCCTATACTCGCCGCAAACAGAGTGCCACTGATTGCGCCCAGTACCGGCGCGACGATTTTTCATTTCCCGGTAAATCCTTTGATTTTCAACGTGCGCGCAAAGTATCAGGATGAAGTGAAAAAAGGCGTCGAACATTTCACTACTATCGGAGCCACCAAAATCGGCTTGTTGCATGTCGATGATTCGTTTGGTAAAGACGGATTGGCAGGCTTTGTCAGCGCAATGAATGATCGCAGCTTGATTCCCGCCGTCATTACCTCGTTCCCGCGTGTCAAACCAGATTTCGCAGCGACCGTAGATGCCATCGTCAAGGCAAATCCAAATGCCTTGATCATCGTTAGCTCATCCGCTCACACAGTTGAACTCATCAAGGCCATCCGCGCAAAAGGCAGCATGGTGCAGATCATGACCTTGTCGAATAACTCTTCACAATCATTCGTGCAGGATTTGGGGCCAGCCGGTACCGGCGTGATCGTCTCGCAAATTACACCGGCACCAAATTCGTCCACAACAGGGCTGGGTAAAGAATTCATGGCGCTTGCCAAAGCCAGCAACATCACCATGTCGTACGCAGCGATGGAAGGCTTCGTGGCCGCCAAGGTGTTGGTGGAAGGATTGAAACGCGCTGGCCGAAATCTGACACGCGACGGCTTCGTACGTGCAATGGAATCGATGCAGAAATTTGATCTGGGTGGTTTGATGATCAGCTACACCGCTACCGATCACACGGGTAGCGAGTTCGTCGAGATGACGATGATCACCAAAGACGGTCGCTTCATCCGCTAAAAATGAGCTCGCTGCGCGATTAGATCGAGGTCTTTATTTCATCGATCGCGGCAGCCACTGCCTTCACCCGCGCCTCACGAATCGCTTCGGGAATACGACCGGCTTGATCCGGATAACGCTGCTGCGTCAGCGCGGCAACCTCACCGCCATTGACCGTTTGCGCAGCGCTTAATGCCTTTTGCAAATAAGCATTTTGTGGAAACGGTTTTTCTTCAAAGCCTGTGCGGCCACGATGGTCGCATTCAGATGCCTGCAACATATCAATGAATCGTTGCGGCTTGCGGAAAGCATCGCAACGTTCGAACAGCGTCACGATGGTCGCAGCGCGCAGTTCTAAAGCTCGGCCGATATTGCCATGTTCACGCGCAGTCATCAGCGCCAGATCGCGACAATCATTCGGAATTTTCAAACGCTGGCAAACTGCATCGACCAGCTTTGCGCTATGCATTTCGTGGGCATGATGCTTGGGCCACAGCTCCGGCGGAGTCACACCCTTTCCCAGATCATGCAGTAACGCAGCACACCGTATTGGCAACGATAGATTTTGTCGTGCGGCGTAATCGACCACCATCATCACATGCACGCCAGTATCGATTTCAGGATGATGCAATGCTGGTTGCGGTACGCCCCACAAGATATCCAGCTCCGGCAAGATACGCTTCAAAGCTCCGCAATCACGCAATACCGCAAACATGCGCGAAGGCTGTTGCTCCATCAAACCGCGCGCCAGTTCTTGCCATACGCGCTCGGGCACCAAGGCATCAACCTCGCCGGCGGCAACCATTTCCTGCATCAAGGTATTGGTTTCCGCTGCAACCGAAAACTGTGGAAAGCGCGCCGCAAAACGGGCCACGCGAAGTATGCGCACAGGGTCTTCTGCAAACGCCGGCGATACATGCCGGAAAATATGTTGCGCAAGATCCTGCTTGCCGTTGAAGGGATCAACAATGACGCCATCTGCATCTTTGGCCATCGCATTAACGGTCAGATCGCGACGGATTAAATCTTCTTCCAGCGTGACCTCAGCATCGGTATGAAATACGAAGCCGTTGTAGCCAGGTGCCGTCTTGCGTTCGGTGCGCGCCAGTGCATATTCTGCGTGCGTAACAGGATGAAGAAATACGGGGAAATCCTTGCCGACTGGCGTGTAGCCTTGCGCGATCATCTGCTCCGGCGTAGCGCCGACCACCACGTAATCGCGATCCTTGACGGCGACGCCAAGCAACTCATCCCGCACTGCGCCGCCAACGATATAGGTTTTCATTTCAGGGCTATGCGATTCGAATGGGATTAGTCGGGATAGACGTCGTATTTTTCAATATGCGCCGTTTCTGCCAGCGCACCGCTTATCCATTGCGCGACGGCCGGATGCGCAGCAACGCGTTCAACATAGGCGTCGAGTGCAGGGCCGAGTACGACTTCATAAGTACGGAAGCGCATGACTACCGGTGCAAAGTAAGCGTCAGCTATCGAGAACTCGCCGAACAAAAATTCGCTAGGGCCGGACAAGGCAAGACAGGTTTCCCAGATCTCGCTGATGCGCCCGATATCGGCTTGCGCATCGATCGTGCGACCTTTGCCAGGAAACTTGGCTCGTATATTCATCCACATCGCCGAACGCACACCGGTAAAACCAGAATGCATTTCCGCACAAATCGAACGTGCCAACGCGCGCGCCGCGACATCCTCTGGCCACATTTTCTTTTCAGGAAATTGCTCCGCCAGATATTCGCAAATCGCCAGCGAATCCCAAATCGTGGTTTCACCCGCCAGCAAAATTGGTACGCGACCAGCGGATGAATAATGTGCAATCTGTGCTGTCGTATCAGAACGATCCAGCAGCAGAGAAATTTCCTGGAATGGAATATTGAATGCAGTCATCGCGACCCATGGGCGCATGGACCACGACGAATAATTTTTATTCGCGATCACGAGCTTGAGGCCACTCTTTTCGGCATTGCCAAGCGTTTGCGAAAGCGTAGGATCAAGTTCTGTGGTTTGCATAAATGTGGGCGAGAAAAATATTCGTGATCGGATGATGTATGTTCCGGCATCCAAGATGCCGGAACAGGTAATTCGCTTTTACGGCAAATCGGTTGGCACAAAAGAAGCCGGTGCCACAGTACCTAAGCGCGCTTTCAATGACTGCGGTTTGCCTTCGAACATCGCCGCATAATAAGTCGCATTCGATAAAACTTTTTTCACATAGTCGCGCGTTTCAGAAAACGGAATCGACTCGGCAAAAATTGCACCCTCGACTTGGCGCGGCAGAGTCGAACGCCATGAACGTGGACGTCCAGGACCTGCGTTATAGGCCGCTGTTGCCATGGTTTGCGAACCCTCAAGATCGGTCAGCACCATATTCAGATAGCTAGTACCGAGCAAAATATTCGTTTCGATTTCATTCACTTGAGTATGTGCAAAATCTGTCATGCCGATTTTTTTTGCGACATACTTTGCGGTGGCTGGCATCAGTTGCATCAAACCCGAAGCGCCTACATGCGAGCGCGCATTCATGATGAAACGCGACTCTTGCCGAATCAGGCCGTAGACCCAAGCCATTTCCATCCCTTGACGTTGCGTATTGGCACGCATGATGTCGCGATACGGTGTTGGGAAACGTTGCGTGAAATCGAACTCGGCCTTGGTGCGGTCTGAGGTGTTGACCATACGATCCAGCACATCGCTGCGACGCGCGAATTCTGCCGCGGCCAAGAGCTGTCTATCATTCATCTTGCGCAGTTCCCAGTTCCACTCGCGATAGCCTTCGAAACGCAAATCCAGGTCGAAGAACTTAAGTGCGCGACGAAAGCCCGCATTGGTCACCATAGGTGCGATCTCTTCATCTGTAACCGGTAATGCGCGTGGTGGCACCGTGATTTTTTGACCCAGTTCTTCCAATGACAACTGACCATAAAAATTGGTTTGTGGTGCTAGCAACTGAAAGCGCGCATTTGCCGCTTCGATCTTGCCATCCTCGCGCAAGGCACGCGCCAGCCAATAAGTCCACGCTGCATCATCACGCAAAGATGCAGGCATCGCTTCGATACCAGATTGCACCAACTTCCAGTCACCGGCCCGTAAGGCTGCGCGGATTTTCCATTGATGCGCTTCCAGCGATAGCGGTGCGTTGCCAGCCTTGCGCCAGTATTGAACTGCTTCCGGCGCCAGCTTCATCGATGCTTGATAAGCAATTTGCGCCCATGCAAATGCTTCCTGCTTTTTGCTCAACAACAAAGTATTGTTCGACAATACATCGGCAGCTTGTGCCGGATTGTTTCTGGCGATACGCCCCAAAGCAACGACATACACTTCATGGCGTACACGACGGAATCCAACGCCACGTGCAACGATGGATGCAGGTTTATCCATAGCGGCGACCAGTGAGCCGTCTTCAATGCCGGTCAATGGTACAAAGCGGCGCACATAATCAGTGGAACCGGTATCGGATGCGAGGCGGATCTGCGCCCACAAATCATCTTCATCAAACTGTTTGGTTTCCATCAAGGTTGTAATCAATGCGATACAGCCTTCGCCAAAATCCTTGGGAACGTTCAGCAAGGCGCGCGCTTCATCGGCGACTTTAATGCCCTTTAATGCTTTCGACATCAAGGCATAGCATTTCACTTGCGTATCGTCATTCAACTGAAATTGCGGATACTGTTCATCGAAAGTGACCCAGTCGCGCTTTCTGCCGAGATCAAGCAACCAGTCATTGCGCAAACGATCAGCAATCGCGCTACCGTTATAGCGCGCCAAATAAGCTTGCAACTCGGCTGGTGAAGCATCCTTGAGACGCGCTTTCAGTTGATAATAATCAACGTAGGATGGAATCGGATAATTGCCCAGATTGGCTGCAATATCAGCAGCACGACCGGCATCATTACGGCGAGAAGCATCGCGCAATGCCAGAAAAGCATCGTCATCACTGGCAAAACCTGCTGAGCGTTTTTGCGCATGCGCAGCCGGCAAAAGACATGCCGCCGACATCGCGACCATCACAATACGAGAAAATAATTTATTCGAAAGCATCAATTTCATAACCCTTTTTTTGACCCGCTTATACTGTGCATAGCTGCTAGCAGCGCGATACACATCAACGATAACTAGAATAGCACGCGATTCCTTCAAATCCTTAGCCTATCCCATGCAAAACAAGAGCGAATTACGACAACTTTTACTCACAGCGCGCAATGCAATCTCTGCCGAGCAAAAACTGCTTTGGGATAAGCAACTAGGTGAAAAAATCATGGCATGGTGGTCTATACACCGGGTGCACAGCCTCGGCGTGTATTGGCCTATGCGCGGCGAACCTGATCTGAATGCGGCTTATGCAATGCTCACCGAACTAGGCGTGCAACTCGCATTGCCCGTAGTTGTGAGTGACAATGCACCGTTAAAGTTCTATCCATGGACGCCGGGCGATGCTGTGATCAAGGATAGATATGGCGCGGCGGTACCGACAGAGCTGCATACGGAACTGTTGCCGCAAGCCTTGCTCATCCCTTGCGTGGGCTTCAATCCGCAACGCTTTCGTCTGGGTTACGGCGGCGGTTTTTATGATCGGACCTTGGCCACACTACCGCGACCACAGACGATAGGCGTCGCCTACGCAAATGCGGAAACCACGTTTGCAGCGGATCCATATGACGTTGCGCTGGATATGGTGATGACGCCATCGACAACGTTTTAAAATAATCAGATATAAAAAAAGCCGCATACGCGGCTTTTTCTTTTTGCATCTATACGTTCAAATTATTTCTGTGACAAGTTCAAACGACTCCAGATCGCGTGCGTAGCGGCAGCCTGATTCAAGGTGTAGAAATGCAAACCTGGCGCACCACCAGCTAACAAACGCTCGCACAAATCCGTCACGACATCCAAACCAAATGCCTTGATCGAATCGGTGTCGTCGTTGTAACTAGCCAGCTTCAAACGTATCCAGCGTGGGATTTCTGCGCCGCACATATCCGAGAAACGCATCAGTTGCGTGTAATTGGTAATCGGCATAATGCCAGCCGTTACCGGTATGTCGGCACCTGCTTTACGCGCATCCTCAACAAAACGGAAGTAAGCATCCGCATTGTAGAAATATTGCGTGATCGCAGAGTTGGCACCGGCCTTGACCTTGCGCGCAAAGCTGGCGATATCGTCACTTGGCGACTTGGCCTGCGGATGCATTTCCGGATAAGCGCCTACTTCGATATGGAACCAATCGCCAGTTTCAGCGCGTATGAATTCGACCAGTTCATTCGCGTAATGAAATTCGCTGGAAGATGCATCCATCGCGCCATAACCACTAGGCAAATCTCCACGCAAGGCAACGATGCGCTTGATGTCATGCGATTTGTATTCCTGCAAAATCGAGCGCAGGCTTTCACGCGAACTACCGAGGCAGGAAAGATGCGGTGCGGCGTCGTGACCTGCGCCACGAATTTCCAATACCGTATCAAGCGTACCGTGTTGCGTCGAACCACCAGCACCGAAGGTGACCGAAAAATACTTGGGATTCAGTTCGGCCAGCTTGGCGCACGTGACGCGCAATTTTTCCACGCCGACCGGAGTCTTGGGCGGAAAAAATTCTATGCTGAAATTCTGTTGTTTCATTTTTCTTTAAGTATGAGCGCGGACAATATCCACGAGATGACGCTATACAAAATCGCTCCGCCCACCGCCGACCAAAAACCGGCAACGTGGAAGCCGCCCACCATTTGCGAGACTGCCCAGAACATCAAACCATTGATGACGAAGATAAACAAACCCAGCGTCAAAAAGGTGACCGGCAAAGTCAGCAAAACAAGTATGGGACGTATCAGTGCGTTCACCAATCCCAGCACCAGCGCAGCAATAATCGCCGTGCCTACGCTGTCGACCGTGATCGACGACATCAGATAAGGGAGCGCAAACAGCGCCGCTGCATTGATTGCCCAGATTAACAATAAGCGCATGTGATTTCTCCTCAAATATTATTCAGGGAATGGCCGCGCCATCATCAAGATGATGAATGGAACGACACGACAACACCTATCAAACATTTGCTCTAAAGCAGCGATGCTTACACAGCAAGCCTGACGCAATTAGTCAGGCTGCTGTGATTTTCTATTACAGTTTCTTAGTAACGATAGTGCTCTGGCTTGTACGGACCAACTTGCGCAACGCCAATGTAATCAGCTTGCTCAGTGGTCAGTGTCGTCAATTGTGCATTGAGTTTTTTCAATTGCAAACGGGCGACTTTTTCATCCAGATGTTTAGGCAAAGTGTAGACGCCGACTGGATAATTCTTGGTGTTGGCATACAACTCGATTTGCGCGATCGTTTGATTAGCGAACGACGAGCTCATCACGTACGAAGGATGGCCAGTACCGCAACCCAGATTTACCAAACGGCCTTCAGCCAGCAAGATGATGCGTTTGCCGTCAGGGAAAATCACGTGATCAACTTGCGGCTTGATGTTATCCCATGTGTATTGTTTCAACGCAGCGACTTCGATTTCATTGTCGAAGTGACCGATGTTGCAGACAATCGCCTGGTCTTTCATCTTCTTCATGTGATCGTGTGTGATGACATGATAGTTGCCGGTGCAAGTAACGAAGATGTCGCCGTGCTCAACCGCGTAATCCATCGTCACAACGCGATAACCTTCCATCGCTGCCTGCAATGCGCAGATAGGATCGATTTCGGTCACCCAGACTTGTGCCGACAATGCGCGCATCGCTTGAGCTGAACCTTTGCCGACGTCACCGTAACCGGCGATGACTGCAACTTTACCGGCGATCATGACGTCGGTCGCGCGTTTGATACCGTCGACCAGCGATTCACGGCAGCCGTACAGATTGTCGAACTTGGATTTGGTAACTGAATCGTTGACATTGATCGCTGGGAAAGCCAATTTGCCGTCTTTATGCATTTGATACAAACGATGCACACCGGTGGTGGTTTCTTCAGTCACGCCGAGGATTTCTGGCAGAC
The DNA here is from genome assembly GCF_030655415.1 of Herminiimonas sp. The sequence goes on from NZ_JAURVN010000015.1 coordinate 281,189, forward strand.
GTTTCGAATACCAGCTTGCATCGATGGCCAGATGTTTTTTGATCGAATTGAACAGGCAGATTTCTTCTTCCGAACCTGGGTTGTTCAAAACAGATATATCTTTTTCAGCACGGGTACCGAGATGCAACAACAAGGTTGCATCGCCGCCATCATCCAGAATCATGTTCGAATAAACCGGTGCGCCTTTAGCGTCGTTCGGCCATTCAAAAATGCGGTGCGTATATTCCCAGTAGTCATCTAGCGTTTCGCCTTTGACAGCGAATACAGCTGTGCCGGCAGCAGCGATTGCAGCAGCTGCATGATCTTGTGTCGAATAGATATTGCACGATGCCCAACGCACTTGTGCGCCCAGTGCTTCCAGCGTCTGGATCAACACGGCGGTTTGAATCGTCATGTGGATAGAACCGGTGATGCGTGCGCCTTTCAAAGGCTGTGCAGCGGCGAATTCTTCGCGAATTGCCATCAAACCAGGCATTTCGGTTTCGGCGATTTTGATTTCCTTGTCACCCCAAACAGACAGGGACAAGTCGGCGATAACGTAATCGGTGAATTTAGTAGAGGTAGTCATTGGCTGCGGCGTTTATCACGCCCTCCTTTCGTTAGAAAAAAAGAAACGTGAGCGCAGTTGCTGGTGTTGACCGCATCAAGCCTGGTAGATCGAGAGATCTATCGCAACGCTCCTTGATGCGGCTGCTATTTTAAACGAAAAATTGATTCGCGACCATGCTCGACTCCGGGAATTTACTTTTTGGGCGCAGTCGTGTCAGGTAGCGAAACCGAGTGCACGCCGGGCGCAGTTGACTGGGATTCAACATTTTCCTTGATCCAGCCCAGCATATCTATCCAGATACGCCTGACCTCAGCTTCAGGCGGCATTTTTTGTGCATTCGGCAATTCTATCGTGATCACCGGCACGTTCTTGTGCACGCCGCTGTAATTGCCCAACGATCCGGGATAAACACCAACGCGATTCAGTAACAAGCGGCCGAACTTGCGTGGCGGCTGCGCCGGACCATCGAAATCCAGTACGCCAAAAGGCGCATGCACCGAGATAATTACATCCGGTTTGAAGGCGTGCATTTCATCCTCAACCCAACGACTTTCCGGCTCTGACAAAGGTGAATTGCCGGGAAAACGACGCGGATCAGCACGCGTGCGTGCTTGCCAATATTTAGGCGCTTCCTTGTCCCAATCAGGTGTTGGGAAATTGCGATTCAGATCGACGCCGTTGGCGTTCATACGCATGGCTTTTTTCGCCAGCAGACCATCAGGATTCACCACCGGCATAATGCGCCAATCTATGCGCTGCGCCGCCGGGCCGTTCATGCTATCTACCCAGCGATACACGATCGCTGCCGACGTTAGTTCATCGCCGTGTATGCCTCCCATCAGCAGCACGCGCAAAGGCGGTTTCTTTTTATTGCGATTGAGTGCAGGCACATCTTTGGCGAGCAAGGGAAAACCTTGTAGCGAATAACGTCCAGTCGGGACGAAGCCGCCTTTCACACACATGGCTTTGTTGACAGTCGGCATGCGTGTAATCAAGCGATCGCACAATTCGCCAGACTTCGAGGCAACTGCGTTTTCAGCATGCGTGGAAAACGGCAAGGCCAGCGTGCATACCGTCGCCATGAAAATAGTCCACTTACCAATCAAGCTTGAAACGCGCATCGAGAAACCTTGAAAAGAAAAAAAGCCGGCCAACCCGACAGGGTTGATCCGGCTACGCACAATTAAAGACTGAAATTAAAGTCCTGCTGCTGCGCGCAATGCTGCTGCCTTGTCGGTACGTTCCCAGGTGAACTCTGGTTCTTCGCGACCGAAGTGACCGTAGGCTGCAGTTTTTTGATAAATCGGACGCAACAGATCCAGCATTTGCACGATGCCTTTTGGACGCAGGTCGAAATGCTCGAGCACCAATTGCGCGATTTTTTCATCGCTGATTTTGCCTGTACCAAATGTTGTGACCATCACCGAGGTTGGTTTAGCCACGCCAATTGCGTACGAAATCTGAATCTGCGCGCGCTCTGCCAAACCAGCTGCGACAATATTTTTCGCAACATAACGGCCAGCGTAAGCAGCGGAACGATCGACCTTCGATGGATCCTTGCCGGAGAACGCGCCGCCACCGTGTGGAGCTGCGCCGCCGTAGGTGTCAACGATGATTTTACGACCGGTCAAACCGCAATCGCCTTGCGGACCGCCGATGACGAAACGACCTGTTGGATTGACCAGGAAACGTGTGTCTTTCAACCATTCAGCCGGTACGACAGGTTTGATGATGCTTTCAATGACAGCTTCTTCGATGTCTTTGTGTTGCATTTCTGGAGCGTGCTGCGTCGACAATACGATGGTGTCAATCGACACTGGACGGCCATCAACATAACGCAAGGTGACTTGCGATTTTGCATCCGGACGCAGCCATGGCAAACGACCATCTTTGCGCAATTCTGATTGGCGCTCAACGATGCGGTGCGCATAGTGAATCGCGGCCGGCATCAATTCTGCCGTTTCGTCGCAAGCATAACCAAACATCAAGCCTTGATCGCCAGCGCCTTGATCGAGATCAATACCTGCGCCTTCATCGACACCTTGTGCGATGTCTGGCGATTGCTTGTCGTATGCGACCAAAACTGCGCAGCTTTTGTAATCGATACCGTAATCAGCGTTGTCGTAACCGATACGCTTGATGGTTTGACGCGCGACTTCGATGTAATCGACGTTGGCAAACGTGGTGATTTCACCAGCCAAAACAACCAGGCCAGTGTTGCAAAGAGTTTCAGCCGCTACGCGCGCTTTTGGGTCTTGCTGGAAAATTGCATCGAGGATCGCGTCGGAGATTTGATCGGCAACCTTATCAGGGTGGCCTTCAGAGACGGATTCGGAGGTGAACAAAAAATCATTAGCCATCGCAGGGTCTTTCTATAGTTGGTTGGATGTCGCGGTCAACTAAGTGAGCCTGCGACGCTTTAGCGAAATTTATATACCGTCTCGCAAGTTGTCATTAACTCGGCGGTTGCTGCTTTGTGCTATTTTACGCCTCTTGAAATAAATCGGCAAAGTCTCTTGTGAGATAGGGTCGAATCCTCCAAAAAATCGCATGCTCGTCCTCACTTTCCGCCTGTTATCTTTTTTGCCTTTGCCACTTTTGCATGCAATTGGCAGCGCGCTCGGTTGGGCTGTTTATCTTTCCTCATCAAAATACCGTAGCCGCCTGCAAGAAAATATTCAACAAGCGGGTTTTGGCGAGCATTTATCGGCTGCCGTTGCCGAAGCCGGCAAGAACATGCTGGAGTTGCCCTTCGTCTGGTGCGCATCCCCACAGCGCGTACTCAAGTCTATTCAAGTCGACAATTGGAATGTGGTCGAAGCCGCACAAGAGGCCAAGCGCGGCATTATATTTTTGACGCCACATCTAGGTTGCTTTGAAATATCAGCCCAGGTTGCTGCCGCTAAATTGCCACTGACTGTTTTATATCGCCCGCCTAAGCAGGAAGCATTAAAGCCGCTGATCGAAGATGCGCGCACGCGCCACAATCTGTCTTTGGCTCCTGCAAATTTGAGCGGCGTACGCAGCCTGTTCAAAGTATTGAAACGTAACGGCGCCATCGGCTTGCTGCCGGACCAGGTCCCGCAAAATGGTGAAGGCGTGTGGGCTGATTTCTTTGGCAAACCTGCGTACACCATGACCTTGCCAGCCAAGATGCTGGAAATGACAGGCGCCGCGATGATATTGGCATTCGCCGAACGTCTGCCACGCGGCCAAGGTTATCGCTTGCATCTGCAGTCATTCACGATGAAAGCAGACCTCAGCCCTGAACAACAAGTACGCGCCATCAATGCCGCAATGGAAAAACTAATCGCGCTCTGCCCTGCACAATATTTCTGGAGCTATAACCATTACAAAGTGCCAGCTGGCGTTGCAGCTCCAAGTGAATCGCAAACCGCCAATCCAGACAAGGACCTCGCATGAGATTGATGGTCATCTTGATGTGGCTACTGCATTGGTTTCCCTTACCAGTGATTGCCCGTTTGGGCGAAGCCATCGGCAGTCTGCTGTTTGTTTACAAGAAAAAACGGCGCCGCATTACGCTGATTAATCTCGAATTATGTTTTCCTGAATGGACTGCAGAAGAACGCCAGCGCATTGCGAAAAAACATTTCCAGTATTACGCGCGCAGCGTGCTGGAACGCGGCATTTTGTGGTGGGGATCTGAAGCACGTTTGCGCAGATTGATCATAGTTGAACCCTCCGTACCGCTGGCTGAAATCAATGCCAGCCCGACTATTCTTTTGTGCCCGCATTTCGTCAGCCTGGATGTCGCCGGCGTCGCGGTGATGCTGGAATCTTCGTTGTGCTCTATCTATACACAACAATTGAATCCGGTCTTCGATGAAGTATTGCGCAAGGGCCGTTCGCGCTTTCGTCCGGTCAAATTATTTTCGCGCAGCGATGGCGTCAAACCCATTATCCGCGCCATGCGCGAACATCTGCCTTTCTTCATGTTGCCGGATATGGATTTTGGCGAGAAGGATGCAGAGTTCGTTCCTTTCTTCGGGATTCCCGCAGCTACGTTGACCGCTCCCGCGCGCATCGCGGCAGCAACTAATGCCAAAGTAATTCCGGTGGTCGCCACTTATTTGCCGAATTACCGCGGCTGGACTATCAAGTTTTACCCGGCTTGGGAAAACTTCCCGGGCGATGACGTCACCGCAGCGACGCGCACGATGAACGCATTCATCGAAGACCGCGCGCGTGAAGCGCCAGCCGAATATTTCTGGACACACAAGCGCTTCAAAACGCGTCCAGCAGGAGAAACCAGCTTCTACGAATCCATTACATCGGATGAAGTGCCTCCTGCTTACTAAGCAATGCATGAATGCGAATACGTGCAGGCATTTTTACCATGCACGGTCAGCGGCTTTATAATCGAAAAATGAAAATCAAATTCACAAAAATGCATGGCGCCGGCAACGATTTCGTTGTCATCGATGCCATCAATCAAGCCATCGATTTCACGCCAACGCAATGGCAATATCTGGCAGACCGTCGCTTTGGCGTCGGTGCCGATCAAATGCTGGTGGTCGAAAAACCGCAGGCAGCGGGCGTTGATTTTCGCTATCGGATCTATAACGCCGATGGCGGCGAAGTCGAGCAATGCGGTAACGGCGCGCGCGCTTTCGTCAAGTTTGTCACCGACAAAAAACTGACGAACAAACATGCGATCAAGGTAGAAACCATGTCCGGCATTATCGAGCCGCGGCTGGAAGCGAATGGTCAGATCACGGTTGATATGGGCCCGCCGATTTTGACGCCGGAAGACGTACCTTTCAACACCACCGATTTGCTCTGCAAAGCAGATGGCGACGAAACCTTGTGGCCGCTGGATATCAAAGGTGAGACCTACTGGATCGCTGCATTGTCTATGGGCAATCCGCATGCAGTGCAAGTTGTGGCCGATGTCGAAACCGCGCCGGTGCGCGAAGACGGCGTCTTGATCGAGCATCACCCGCGCTTTCCAAAACGCGTCAACGTAGGCTTCATGCAAGTCATCGACACCCATCAAATCAAATTGCGCGTGTTTGAACGTGGCGCCGGCGAAACATTGGCTTGCGGCACCGGCGCTTGTGCGGCGGTGGTTTCCGGCATTCGACGTGGCTTGTTGACATCACCAGTCAAGGTACAAACCCGCGGCGGTGAATTATCGATAGCATGGGCTGGCAGCTCATCGCCGGTCTTGCTGACCGGCCCGGCCGTCACGGTATTCGAAGGCGAAATCGAACTTTAGAATTCAACCTTAATCGACATCAGCAGAATTGCTTGCCAAGCGCCGATGTCGGTTAAAATCATCGCAAATTAGCCGAACATCGATCGCAAATCCGCACGATGTCGATTTGGCGCTTTTGCCCACAGTTTTCTCTATTCAAACAAGACACATGACATCTCCACTGGACTCCAACGCCGTTGCCGACTACTTGCTGAACACTCCGCATTTTTTTGAAGAACATGCTGAAGTATTGGCACAGGTAAAACTGTCTAGCCCACTCGGCGGCCGCACCTTGTCTTTGCAAGAACGACAAATGGATGTGATGCGCGAAAAGTTCAAGATCATGGAAATGCGCATGGCTGATTTGATCCGCATCGGCCAAGAGAACGATCAAATTTCACACAAGTTTCATGCATGGACGCGCTCGCTGTTATTAGCACGCAACGATGTCGATCTGCCGCACACATTGACGACCGGTTTGCAAAACGCGTTCTCTGTGCCGCACGTCACTTTACGTTTGTGGGGCGTGTCCGAAGAATTCGCACACACATGGTTTGCGGCGCCGGTTTCTGCAGATTCACGTTTGTTCTCGAACGGCTTGACCGTGCCTTTCTGCGGCAGCAACAACGATTTTGAAGCGGCTTCATGGTTGGAAGATGCGCCGTCAATTCAATCGCTGGCCTTGCTGCCTTTGCGTTTGGATGATGCGACTGAAGCCTTCGGTTTGCTGGTGCTCGGCTCATCCGATCCACATCGTTTCACTTCGGATATGGCGACTGACTTTTTGACCAACATTGGTCAAACCGCCAGCGCTGCGCTGTCGAGTTTGCTCGACTAAATCCCATCGTGAGCGTTGCAGGCAATCAGGCTTATCTGGATGGTTATCTCGATAACCTGATCAGCCAGCGACAATTGTCGCCGCTCACCGTCACCAGCTATAGACGCGATTTGCTTGAATTGCTCGCGCTGGCGACCGCAACTGACGGCACCGCATCTCTCTCAGCTGTCACTCATTTCCAGGTCAGAAAATTCGCCGCTCAATTACATGCGCATGGTTTGAACGCGCGCTCGATTGCACGCAAGCTTTCTGCATGGCGCGGCTTCTTCAACTGGCTATCTGAACAAAACGCGATTACGTCGAATCCGGTCGATGGCATCAAGGCACCGAAGCGCACCAAACCCTTGCCGAAAGCGTTGGCAGCCGACGATGCGGTGCGCCTGGTAGCAGAAACCAGTCCAGGGAAAAATGCAGACTCCGCGATGCAGCAATGCAATCACGCGATGTTTGAATTACTGTATTCCAGCGGCTTGCGCGTTTCAGAACTGGTCGGACTAGACTTTAGATATGCCAAGGAAAAAAACTACGTTTCCGCAGGCTGGATAGATTTCGATGCACACGAAGTCATGGTTACCGGCAAAGGTAACAAGATGCGCAGCGTGCCTATCGGGCAAGCGGCGATAGACGCACTCAAGTCATGGCTGGCGATACGCGACACCTTGGTAAAACTCGATCCACATCCGCTGTTCTTGAGTGAGCGTGGCACACGTGTGTCAGCGCGCGTGGTTCAACTGCGTCTGAAAGCGCATGCTCAGGCGGTTGGCTTACCTATGGATGTGCATCCGCATGTGCTGCGGCACTCTTTTGCTTCGCATGTTTTGCAATCATCCGGCGACTTGCGCGCTGTGCAGGAAATGCTAGGTCATGCGTCCATTTCAGCTACACAAATTTATACCTCGCTGGATTTTCAAAGACTGGCGCAGGTCTACGACGCGGCGCATCCACGCGCCAAGAAAAAGATCTAGCAAACATTCTGACAGGCCGGCGATACCGGCAACCCACCAAAGCCAGACTTTACAAGAAACAGGTATATTGCAACTCAATTGCAAATTGCGGCATAATCTGCGCATCACTTCATCACTGCATCATCATGAAAAAATCCACCGCTCCAGATTTGCTGGCATTGGCTGAAAGCCAGTTACGTACCACCTCAGTGCGCGCCACCGATGCACGCATCAAGGTGCTGGCCGCATTGCTGGGCGCGCGTTATGCTTTTTCGCATCAGGACATACAAGACACGCTGCTCGAGATGGACAGAGTCACGCTGTACCGCGCCCTGGATAGCCTGACCGACGCGGGATTGGCGCACAAGATCGCTGGCGATGATCGCGTGTTCCGCTATAACGCCGGCATGGAAGAAATCGCACACGGCAAACATCCGACGCAACAACATCAGCACGGTCACTTCAAATGTACGCGTTGCGCCAAGGTGTTTTGCATCGATAACGTCGATGAACAATTGCTGGCACCGGACGCTAAACAGAACATCAACCCATCGGCTGCAACCTTGCGCCAGCAATTACAAAAGGTTTTGCAAAGCACGCTGGGTAAAGGCTTTCAAAGCCACGAGATAGAACTGACCATCAAGGGGTTTTGCGCCGACTGCGCCGCACATTAAATACACAGTGGTAATTCAGCTCACGATTCAATAGCTCATTTGAACCAACGCTTTTAACGCAAGAATTAAAACTCATGGCACTCATTCCTACTACCATCCTGACCGGCTTTCTGGGCGCAGGCAAAACCACGCTGCTCAATCGCATTCTGCAAGAGCCACACGGCTTCAAGATTGCGGTGATTGAAAACGAATTCGGCCAGGAAAATATCGACAACGAAATCCTGGTGCAGGATGGCACCGAGCAAATCGTCGAGATGAACAATGGTTGCATTTGCTGCACCGTGCGTGGCGACTTGATCGTCGCACTGACTGCATTGGCGCAACGTCGTCGTGATGGTGAGCTGCAATTCGATCACGTCGTCATCGAAACCACAGGGCTCGCCAATCCCGGCCCGGTCGCGCAAACTTTTTTCATCGATGAAGAAGTAGCAGCCGACTATCTGGTCGATGCCATCATCACCGTGGTCGATGCCAAGCATGCGATGCACCAACTCGACACCTATGAAGAAGCACAACGCCAGGTAGGTTTCGCCGACAAATTGCTGTTATCCAAAACAGATCTGGTGAGCGCAGACGAATTAAAGATGTTGACCGAACGCATCAAACGCATCAATCCGCGTGCACCGATCAGCACTATCGATTTCGGCAAAGTAGTAATCGCTGACGTGCTGGACCTGCGCGGCTTCAACCTGAACGACAAACTGGAAATCGATCCCGACTTCATCGCGGCCGAAGAACATGCACACGATCACGAGCATCACGACCACTCCTGCGATGCCGCCTGCACTCACGATGGCGACGATGCGCACCATCATCATGACCACCATCACGGCCATCACAGCGATAACATCGCCGCTTTCGTATTCAAGAGCGACAGACCATTCAATACCGAGAAGCTGGATGAATTCCTCGGCGGTATCGTGCAGGTTTTCGGGCCGCGCATGTTGCGCTATAAAGGTGTCTTGTGGATGGATGGCGCTGACCGCAAAGTGGTCTTCCAAGGCGTGCACCAGATCATGGGCACCGACATAGGCGGCAAGTGGGGCGAGGATGAAATCCGCTCTAACAAAATGGTATTTATCGGACAGAATCTGCCAAAAGAAACTTTTATTTACGGATTGGAACAATGTTTGGTATAAACTAGCCCAGTTTTTAGCTCAGGATAGAGCGGCCGGGGCGATGCGAAAGGCATTAAATCGCACGCAGAGCACGATGGATCCGAGTGTGGGAAAGTTCATTGAGGATAAGGGACTATGAACGCAACCGTCACAAAATCTGCAAAAAGCGCAAAAAAAACTGCCACTAAAAAGGCCGTTACACCTGCTCGTTCCAAACCGGCAGCCAAAACGACCGCGGCGAAGTCAACTGCAAAGTCAGCGACAAAAACGCTCGCAGGGAAAATCGTCAAGGCACTGAAAAAGGCAGTCAAACCGGCGACCAAGCCTGCTGTTAAATCGGCAGCCAAGGCAGCAAAAAAAGCGCCAGCGAAGAGTGCGGTAAAATCCACCAAGGTCGCTGCAAAAACAAAAGTGGTGGCCAAGAAAACCGCCGCGGCAAAGAATGTGAAACCTGTAGCGAAACCTGCAGTCAAAGCAAAAGCTCCTGTTAAGGCAGTAGCGCAACCAATTAAGAAAGTTACTGCAAGCGCGACCAAGGCAATTGCGGTAACCGTAAAAAAAGACGCATCTCGGTCTGGAGCAGACAGCAGCAAAAAGGTCCTCTCCGCACCAGTAGATAAAATTGAACAACCTGTAGTTTCGAAAGTACGCGAAGTGGCAACTAAATCAAAAGCAACCCCTACCGCCGATAATGACGGCACCTTGTTATCCGAAGCGCAAATCATGAAGATGGGCGAAAAGGATTACATGAATGCTGCACAACTCGCATTCTTCAAAAATCGCCTCCAGCAACTTGAAAAAGATTTACTGAAAAACGCTGACGAAACCACTGAACATTTGCGTGAAACCGTACTCGTTCCGGATCCAGCTGATCGCGCAACGATTGAAGAAGAACACGCTTTGGAATTGCGTACGCGTGACCGCGAACGCAAGCTGCTGAAAAAAGTACAGCAATCGATCGCCAGTATCGACAGCGGCGACTATGGCTGGTGCGAAGAAACTGGCGAGCCTATCGGCGTCCCACGTTTGCTCGCACGTCCTACAGCAACTTTGTCGCTGGAAGCACAGCAACGTCGCGAATTGAAACAAAAATTGTATGGTGACTAATTCCAGCTGGAATTAATCGCGATTCATTTACAAACAAAGCGCGCGGCCCTCTATCCGCGCGCTTTGTTTTTTTGTAGAATGCAATTGTGTTGCAATATACGATTCACTGCATAGACGGTGAGGCATTAATCTTTGCCCGCCCTCGACTCGGTGCAAAGCTATGCTCTACTCTTCAGCGTATTTAGTCTGATGCAAACGTCCCGTAAATAAACGAGTGATTTTTTGAAACCTGCTTTTTCCTCCCGCACGCCAACAGCCACACGACTCTGCTTCGCTGCATTGTTGGTGATCGCTGTATTGTTCGCGCAATGGATGGGATTGCAGCATCGTATAGCACATGCGGACAGAGTAGATAATCACCACGCCTTGCAAACCGCCGTTCAAACATCGTCCGACTCAACGTCGGATTCAAGCACTGAATACGCAGGTGACAAGTCGCATTCCTGTACCTTGTTTGACGGCATGGCGCTGGCCGATAGCGCACCTGCACTTCCATTTATTCCTCTACTACAAACCAGCGTGCAAGTTCTGGCGCTGTGGGCTGCCCATGCTTCATGGGACGCGCCCTTCCTCTGTCATTTCTCTTCCCGCGCACCGCCAAACGCGTAACTGATTTTTTCCTGCTTGTAGCACCTGCCTGATCGCATCGCGATTCAGTGCGGCTGCTTTTAATCGATTCATATCGATTTCTATTCGATTTTTCAAGGAAGTATCATGATCGCCCAACGCACCCTGTTGGCCAGCGCCGTTCTGTCTGCGCTCGCTACATTGTCACACTCTGCTTTTGCGCAAACGCAAGAACAAACCCTGCCTGCTGTCGTCGTCACCTCTACTCCATTCAACAGCGATGAAGGCGCGCAAGTGCTAACTCAAGCCAAAGTTCTATACGGTGATGAGCTGCGCGAAAAACTTGGTAACTCACTCGGCGACACCTTGTCACAAGAACTCGGCGTCTCTGCCTCCGCATTTGGCGCAGGCGCGTCGCGCCCTATTATTCGCGGCATGGAAGGCCCACGCGTCAAAATTCTGCAAAATGGCATGTCGATCCTGGATGCATCCAGTCTTTCTAACGATCATGCGGTCGGCGGCGAAGCATCAACCGCGCGCCAGATTGAAATCCTGCGCGGCCCTGCCGCATTGCTATACGGCTCAGGTGCGATTGGCGGCGTGGTCAACATCATCAATGACCGCATTCCAACCGTCTTGAATGCCAAACCAACCGGCGACGCCGAAGTCCGTTACGGCACAGTAGATCGCACTAAGAATATGTCCTTGTCGGTTGATGGCGCAGCCGGTGATATCGGCTTGCACGTCGATGGCAATCTGCGGGATGCCGACGATTATAAAATTCCTGGCGATGTCAGCCTCAGCGATCCGAGCTTGGGCTCAGGCCGTTTGCCGAACTCGTTTGCACGTACCAATAGTCTTGGATTCGGTGCTTCCTACATCCAAAGCTGGGGTCACATCGGTGCTTCGGTCGGCGTTAATGACGATCGCTACGGCATTCCAACTGAAGAAAGATCCTTCATCACGCTGAAGCAAACTCGCTTCGACATCGATGGCTTGATCAAGGAGCCATTCGGCAACTTTGAATCCCTGCGCTTCAAACTGGGTCATACAGATTACAAGCACACAGAAAATCTGGAAGACGGCACACCGGCTACCGATTTCAAAAACAATGCGCTGGAAAGCCGCATCGAATTGACGCATAAACCGATGGCCGGTTGGCGCGGCACCTTCGGTCTGCAAACTGAAAACTCAGAGTTCTCGGCACTCGCCGCAGATGGCAGCGGACCGGAAACAGTACCTCTGACCAAAACCAATTCCATCGCGGGTTTCTTGGTGGAAGAACGTGACTTCGGCCCGTTCCGCGCCAGCGCGGGCGCACGGATAGAATCCGTCAAACGCAAGCCGGATGCGGTATCGGGATTGACGCAACGCGACTTTAATCTCGGCTCGTATTCGCTGGGAGGTTTGTGGACCTTCACGCCGGGTTATGGCTTGGGCGCTACTGCGTCTGTCGCGCAACGTGCACCTGCAATCGAAGAGTTGTATTCCAACGGTCCGCATGAGTCGACCGCGACCTACGATATCGGTGACAACAACCTGAACAAGGAAACTTCACGCAATTTTGAAATCAGCCTGCAAAAGACTGAAGGCTTGATCCGCTGGAAAGCCAACCTGTTCCAGAATCGCGTAAAAAATTATATCTACGGCCGCACTGATGGCACCACAGTTGATGAAGCTGGCGTGGTAGATCCAACAGGCGAATTCACCGAGCGTTTCTGGTCGCAAAACAGCGCGACGATACGCGGTGCCGAAGCAGAGATCAGTTACAACCTGCGCGGCGAAGGTTGGTCACTGCGTGGTTTTGCCGACACATCGCGCGGCAAACTGACTGGCCTAGACAACCTGCCTTTGCAACCAGCGACGCGTTTTGGCGGCGAAGTTGGATACCGTCAAGGCGGCTGGCGCTCGGGCGTCAAGGTATTGCATGCGCAAGAGCAGGACAAACTGGCCAGCTTTGAAAACTTTGTCACACCGTCCTACACACAGGTCGACGCCAATTTGTCGTACACACAACGCATCAATTCCAACGACGTAACCTGGTTCGCCATCGTCAAAAATCTGTTGAACGACGACATACGCCTGGCAACGTCGGTGTTACGCGAAGAAGCTCCACTACCGGGTAGAAACCTGATCGTTGGCGTTCGTACAAGTTTTTAAAGATAGTTCTTCGTTTTTTGGCTACACTAGTGACCTGCAGGAGCACTGCGGGTCGCTTTGTGCTGTCGGCCTGTGTTACCTTTAGGCGAGAATTTTGTCTGGTCTTTTTCGGGCGTAGATCCGATCAGGGCATTTATAAACTTGGCGCACTGTTAAATATTTGGCAAGTGCATGCCGTTGTTCACCAGGATAGACGTGGGGATTTTTTCGCTATTTGGAAAGAAGGACGGCCAATCGGCGCGCAAGCCGACTGAGCAAGAGATTTCGCAAAAAAAACGCGACGATAATGCCGCTCGCGCCGCAAAAACCGAAAACGAACAAACGCAACAAGTGCAGCGTAAAGCAGCCCACGCGACCGCCATGAAGATCGATGCCATTGAATCTGAAATGTCATCCGAGTTCGTCAAACCGCTGCCCTTCAGCGGCAATACGATGCCTGGCCCATCCAGCCAATTCATGAATACCGAGCAGCGCCTGCCTGAAGTGCGCGCTCAAGCAAAAGCAAAAAACACGGATGCCGCAGCGCTCGATCAGCCGTCCATGCTGCCTGACATCATGGGCGCCAGCACCGCCTTCCTGCTAGGTGCAGAAACAGTCATCGGGCCGGTCGCGATCTCGGCTTCGGAAGCCGCACCTGTCATTGAAGAAGCAGCGATTCTGTTTGCCAATGGTCAGACCGATCTGGTCGAACCTATTCTATTGAATGCAATAGCCGAAGATGCGCTAGGCAACACACCATTAACTGTGTGGGGCATGTTGTTCGATCTGTATCAAATTACCGGTCAGCGCATGTCGTTTGAAAACCTGTCCATCGAATACGCCAACAAATTCGAGATGTCGCCACCGGCATGGATAGACAGCAATAACGTCGAGCCAAAAGCGCAAGAAGCCGCACCACGTCCCGGCACCACGCCTAGCGTGGCATTTTCCGGCAAGCTCGATGCGACCAGCATCAAGCAACTGGAACGCATCAAAAACATGGCTGAGATGAGCAATATCATCAAGCTTGAGTTCGCGCGCGTTACCGAAGTCGATCCTGTCGGTTGCGGCCTGTTATTCAGCGTATTGCAAAAACTGCAAAAATCCGGCCACAACCTGATACTGGTTGGCGCGCCCGAACTGGCAGAAAAAATTCGTGCGATCCTGATGGTTGGTCGCCGTGATGAAACCGAAGCACCGTGGCTTTTGCTGCTGGAGCTGTTGCGCTTGTTGAATCGCGAATCCGATTTTGAAGAAACCAGTATCGATTACTGCGTCACCTTCGAAGTATCGCCGCCCTCCTTCGTATCGCCGCAAAACAAGGTCGTCACCGCTGCGGAAGAAAGCGTCAATTCTGATGAAGCGGCAGGCGACCATTTCGCCATGCCGGTAGTGATCGATGCCCGCACCGATACTCTCGTCCAAAGCATCACTGCGTATGCCCACACGCACAATCCCTTGATCCTCGATTGCACACGCCTGACGCGTATGGATTTCAATGCGGCGGGACGCTTGTTTGGCGGTTTGACACCGCTCATCAGCGCTGGCAAAAGTATCGAATTGCATAATGCGAATCATTTTATTGTCGCGCTTTGTCACGTCATGGGTGTTGCCGAACTTGTACGTATCGTCCCGCGCAAAAACTAACTCTGCAATCAAGGACGAAATTTCGACTTGCAATCGAATCGTCCGCCCCCATTTTTTCTAGAATGCCTCTTGATGCCTCACACATCAAGCGCGCAAGTTTTATCCAACGTCATCCGTTTTGCAGCAGCATTTTGCATTGAGTCAGCCACTTCATTTCAGAGGCAAGCATGGAACAATTTCACGGCACCACCATACTCTCGGTGCGACGCGGCAACATCGTCGCACTAGGCGGCGATGGCCAGGTCACATTAGGCAATATCGTCATGAAGGGCACTGCGCGCAAAGTGCGCAAGGTTTATAACGGCAAGGTATTGGTCGGCTTCGCCGGCGGCACCGCAGATGCATTCACCTTGCTGGAACGTTTTGAATCCAAGCTGGAAAAACATCAAGGCCATTTGATGCGCGCATCAGTCGAACTAGCCAAAGACTGGCGCACCGATCGCATGTTGCGCCGCCTTGAAGCCATGCTGCTGGTCGCAGATCACGAAACCACATTAGTCATCACTGGCAATGGCGATGTGCTGGAACCTACAGACGGCATAGGCGCGATCGGTTCTGGTGGTACTTTTGCTCAATCGGCGGCCAAGGCCCTGCAAGAAAACACAGATATGTCGCCGCTCGATATCGTCAAGAAATCACTGACGATTGCGGGCGAACTGTGCATCTATACCAATCTCTCGCACACGATAGAAACGCTGGACTAAGCTCCCGATTAATTGCGAGATCAATACAGGAAAGCGCCTGCATTTAGGCGAAAGACATCATGAACATGACACCCAAAGAAATCGTTTCCGAACTGGATAAACACGTGGTTGGCCAAGCCAATGCCAAACGCGCCGTCGCGATTGCATTGCGTAATCGCTGGCGCCGTCAGCAAGTGCAAGAGCCGCTGCGTCACGAAATTACGCCAAAAAATATTCTGATGATAGGACCGACCGGCGTCGGTAAAACTGAAATCGCTCGTCGTCTCGCCAAATTGGCAGACGCGCCGTTCATCAAGATTGAAGCGACCAAATTTACCGAAGTCGGCTACGTTGGTCGCGACGTCGAAACCATCATTCGCGACTTGATCGACATCGGCATCAAGCAGACGCGCGAACTGGAAACACGCAAAGTCCGCGCTCGCGCAGAAGATGCCGCCGAAGATCGCATCATCGATATTCTTGTACCGCCAGCACGTGATTTTGGCTTCACCTCATCGACCAATGCCAATGCCGCCGCAGGATCAACGGGTGCGAGCAGCACGCCAGACAACACCACGCGTCAAACATTCCGCAAGCGTTTGCGTGAAGGTTCACTGGACGATACTGAGATCGAAATTGAACTGTCCGAAGCAGGGCCGTCCATGGAAATCATGGCGCCGCCCGGCATGGAAGAAATGACAGAGCAAATCAAATCGATGTTTTCCGGCGTAGGCGGCAATCGCAAGAAAGCACGCAAGATCAAAATCAAGGAAGCACTCAAACTCTTGGTCGAAGAAGAAGCCGGCAAGCTGGTTAACGAAGATGAGCTGAAGCAAAAAGCGATCAACAATGTTGAACAAAACGGCATTGTCTTTCTGGACGAAATCGACAAGATTGCAACACGTTCGGAAACCGGCGGCGGCGAAGTATCCCGCGCCGGTGTACAGCGCGATTTGCTGCCATTGGTCGAAGGTACCACCGTCAACACCAAGTATGGCATTATCAAAACCGATCACATTCTGTTTATTGCATCGGGCGCATTTCATCTGGCCAAACCATCGGATCTGATCCCGGAATTGCAAGGTCGTTTCCCGATTCGCGTCGAACTGGAATCCTTGTCTATCGCCGATTTCGAACGTATTCTGACTGGCACCGATGCCTGCTTGACCAAGCAATATGAAGCCTTGCTCGCAACCGAAGGAATCAAAATCGAGTTTGCACAAGATGGCATACAACGAATGGCGGAAATTGCGTATTCGGTCAATGAAAAAACCGAAAACATAGGTGCGCGTCGTCTATATACAGTGATGGAAAAACTGCTGGAAGAAATTTCGTTTTCCGCCAGCGACAGCCCGGATCAAACCATGACTATCAGTGCGGCGTATGTTGATGAAAGACTGGGGGCATTGTCTGTCGACGAAGATCTGTCGCGCTATGTGCTGTAATTAATCATGGAGAAAAGACGCGCATCGCAGCATGCGCGTCATTCACATCATGGCCAATAAAGCACTCGCCAAACGTCAAAAACTCACGATACGCATAGAGCCTTCACAACAGGCACTGAAACCGCGCAACCACGTTGCGTTGGCGGCAAAAACGCGCATCGGTGGCTCACATCAAAAGTCCGTCTCGGCACAGAGACAAATCCAAAAATTGCAGTTGCAGAAAAAACTCACCAAGCCGGACGAAGAGTAAGTCGCGCTGCTACTTGCTTCCAGAGCTCATTTAGCGAGAGATTGATTCAGCCCGGTTTGTTTGTTATAACAAAGGGGGAAATCGCCAAGGCGAAGCACATTTGCCTGATCGCACTCGAACCACATTGAGGAGAAGATAATGGCTCTACCGCATGCAACATCCGGCCAGTTGATCGACATACGTCCACTAGGCTCGCGGATTACAACATCCGTTTCGAATGCCCTTTTTAAAACGCCACAACTGGAATTGATGCGCCTCGTGCTACCGCGCGGCAAAGGCATGCCTGAGCACTCTGTGCCCGGCGCAGTCACCATTCAGTGCCTGGAAGGCGCGATTGAATTGCACGCGCATCAGCAGACGCAAACAGTGAAAGCCGGCGAACTGGTTTATCTGGCAGGTGGTGAACCGCATGCATTGCATGCGTTGGAAGATTCGTCGGTTTTGTTGACGCTATTGCTGCAACCACATTGATGTGGCGGTAGTGCGGCGTTTATGCGGCTGGATTGATAACCAGGTTTGGGGCAGGAAGAGCTTGGCTTAAGCTGCTTCATCCCGCGCATCGCGTGCAAGTATGCGTCCGACCATTTCCAGCGGTGAATCACCATCGAAAAGAACTGCCGCGACTGCATTGGTAATCGGCATGTCTATGCCGTGCTTAATCGCCAATTCGCGCACGGCTTGCGCACAACGTACGCCTTCGGCAACGTGACCCAACTCGGTCACGATCTGCTCCAGTTTTTTCCCTTGCGCCAAACCCAAGCCAACCTTACGGTTACGCGATAAATCGCCAGTACAAGTCAAAATCAAATCACCCATGCCGGCCAAACCCATGAAGGTTTCGGCACGTCCGCCCAAAGCCACACCAAAGCGCGTGATCTCTACCAGGCCGCGCGTAATTAACGCTGCGCGCGCATTCAAGCCGAGCTTAAGTCCATCAATAACGCCGGTGGCAATTGCCAGAATATTTTTGACCGCGCCACCAACTTCCACGCCGATCAAATCATCGGTTGTGTAAACGCGGATGCTAGGCCCGTGCACCGCAGCGACAACCAGCTCCCGCAAGGCGGCGCTATCGGATGCAATCGCCAAGGCGCATGGCAAGCCTTGCGCGACTTCTTGTGCAAACGAAGGGCCAGACAATGCGCCCGCAGGAATATCCTTGCCCAGCACTTCACGCACGATCTGATGCGGCAGTAAATGCGTGTCGGCTTCAAAGCCTTTGCATAGCCAAACAATATTCGGGATCGCATGTGACTTCAGCTGTTCAGCCAAAGGACGCAGACCAGACAAAGAACTGGCAACGATGAGCAAACCATCTGTACCTGCATGCGCGATGGCGGACGAAAAATCAGCGCTTACAGACAAGGTGTCGGGTAAACGAAAACCCGGCAGATACGCAGAATTTTCTCGACTCTGTTGTGCCTGCTGCATCACTGCGGAATCGCGGCCCCACAATACAACCGCATGCCGTTCAGCCAGCGACATCGCCAAAGCCGTACCCCATGCGCCCGCGCCTAGTATTGTGATGTTCATGCAGTGAGTTTGCTTAAGAAGATTAAATATCGAAGACTGCAAATGATGGCAAAGCTTTGATCAAACGCTGATCCTCCGCGCAATCATGGGAAACGAATTACTCGCCCCACACTTCATTGGTTCTTGCAAAACCGATGGGTCCGTCTTTGTGTTTCAGTTTGACCCACCCGGATGCTGGGGGCGTAACTAATTCCAGTAATACGTTCTTATCAACGGTAGCAACAACAGCGGAATTTTCTTCAGCCGTGGCATGCAGTTTGAGATTCGCGGACGTGACAATCACATTGCGTTTTGACGTCAGTGCTGACGCATCAACCCAAGATAAATCGCCGGCGACATCACGCACTTTGCTCCAGCCGTTTTGCGTCAAAATAATTTCGACCGGCATGCCGCGCGGCGCGATGAATATTTTGCGGCCACGCTCAGACGGCGCGTTGTACATGATCGCAGGATTTGCACCCACAGCTTTGAAATCGGCGGCATGCGTCACACCGGTTGCCAGCGTTGACATCAGCAGTGCGGCATAAGCGGGGAAAGACCATTTCATGCGCTTACCTTCAAGTCATTATTCGGAAAGTGCAGCGCACCCGATTGATCCACGATCGAACGGGTGCGCACTGTACGCTTGAATTAATGCTTTGCGACGGAACCGTCAGCCATCACGATGCCTGAGCTGCTATCAGCTTGTTGCTGCGCCAAAGCTGCCAGACGTTGTTGGTAGAACACTTCGAAATTGATTTCGGTCAGGTGCACAGGAGGGAAGCCGGCGCGGGTAATCGCATCAGCAATATTCGCGCGCAAATACGGATAAATCGTGCTTGGGCAACCGATGCCGATCAATGGATCGAGTTGTTCATCAGGGATGTTGCGCGCTTCGAAAATACCGGCTTGCTTGCCTTCGACCAAAAATGCGATCTTGTCTTTGATTTTTGCAGTGACAGTAATCGTGACAGTCGATTCAAAAATGCCATCAGCGATTTGTTCTGCGCCGACATCAACCGCTACTTCGATTTCTGGCGATTCTTGTTCGAGGAAAATTGCTGGCGAATTAGGTTGTTCCAGCGACAGATCTTTCAGGTAAACACGTTGGATCTGGAATACAGGTTGCAGATTTTCGTCAGCCATGAAGCACTTTCAGTCAGATTAAAAATGGAGGGCGATCAGCCCTCCTAACAGTTACCGCTTATTTCATTTACTTGATTTCATTTGGTACAGGTTACCGCATCGTCAACTCTAAGTGAGCCAAACTCGTCAGGCAGCTTGCAACAAAGCATCCAGCTTGCCCGCACGTTCCAGCGCGTTCAAGTCGTCGAAGCCACCGACATGCGTATCGCCAACATAAATCTGCGGCACGGTACGACGACCGGTTTTCTCCATCATTGCAATACGTTGCGCAGGATCGAGATCGACGCGAATCTTTTCAATATTGTCTATGCCTTTGGCAGCCAACAAACGTTCTGCCATCGTGCAATAAGGGCAAACGCCAGTGCTATACATCGTCACATGCGCAGTCATAATTTTTCCTTCTTTAACTTTGAATTACTTGATGCTTACCGAGTCTTACTTGGTAACAGGCAAACCTTGCGATTGCCATGCATCCAAGCCACCTAGTAAACTAGCGGCTTCGGTGTAGCCCGCTTTCTTCAGTTGTGCGGTCGCTTGTGCCGATTTCAATCCCTTGGCGCAGACAACAACCACTGGACGCGCCTTGAATTTTTCCAATTCATCGATGCGTGTTTTCAATTCTTTTAATGGAATGTTTTTCGCGTCACGGATATGTCCGGCAGCAAATTCATCTGCAGTTCTGACGTCGAGAATCAGGGTTTTTCCCTGATTAATGATCTGGGTTGCCTGTAATGGCGTAAGTTTTGCACCCATGCGTTGCAGTGTATGTGCGACCAATGCGCCGCCGGATACCAAGACGAGGACAATCAGAATAATGTTATCAATGATGAATTTCACGTTGTTCCAATGAGTAGAAAGAATGTTCGCATTATAAAATAGAAGACCGAATACAATTCGGATTCGGCATTTTGCATCAAAAAACCATTACTTACCTATTAGAACCATGTACAAAATCGTATTGATGCGCCACGGCGAGTCCACATGGAACCTCGATAACCGCTTTACCGGCTGGGCCGATGTCGATTTGACGGAAAAAGGTTGTGCTGAAGCAAAGCACGCCGGTCAACTGCTGCGCGAAGCCGGATTTACCTTCGATCTGGCGTATTCCTCAGTCTTGAAACGCGCGATACGCACGATGTGGATCACGCTCGACGAGATGGATCTGATGTGGATACCGGTCGTCTGCGACTGGCACCTGAACGAACGCCATTACGGCGCGTTACAAGGCATGAACAAAGCGGAAACGGCAAAAGAATACGGCGCTGACCAGGTTCTGCAATGGCGTCGCAGCTACGACATTCCGCCAAAACCACTGGCAGAAGACGATCCGCGCACGATGTACAACGATCCGCGCTATGCCAATCTGAAGCGTGAAGAAATTCCGCTGGGCGAATGTCTGAAAGATACATTGCTGCGCGTAGAACCATATTGGAATGACACCATCGTTCCATCAATCCGTGCCGGCAAACAAATCATCATCTCGGCGCACGGCAACAGCCTGCGCGCGCTGATCAAGATTCTGGACGGCATCAGCGATCAAGACATCGTTTCGCTCAGCATTCCAAATGGCCGCCCTATCGTCTATGAGCTGGATGACAACTTGAAACCGATACGCCACTACTATCTCGGCGATCAGGCATCGCTGGAAGCAGCCGTCAAAGCAGCCGCCAGCCACGGACCAACCCCATAAATTCCGTGCCAATTTCGCTTCTTTCGTCCTTCACTCGCAACACGCGCATACCCGTCGGTGACCAACTTCAAGGCTTTCCGGGTATGCGTTTCATCACGTCGTGCGTCGTATTGGCACTCTGTGCCAGCATAGTTACCAACGCCAGAGCACAAAAAGCCACAGATCGCAGCAAGCAAAAAATCGTGGCCGAGAGTGAGCGCGCAGATTTGCGTCAAAAGCTGACGACACTCAAACGCAGCATAGACAAGACAGAAACCGCCAAGAGTTCTGCAGCCGATGCTTTGGCCAAATCCGAAGAAGCGATATCGGATGCACAACGCAATTTGCGCGACCTGGCTGAAGAACAGCAAAAAACCCAAGCCAAGCTGAAGGATTTATCCAGTCAGCAAGCCGCGCTGCAAAAAATCGTCGACGCCCAGCAGAGCCAGCTCGCCAAACTGCTGCGCGAACAATACATCGCCGGCAATGAAGATCGCATCAAGCTGCTGCTGTCTGGCGACAATCCGAACCGCATCAACCGCGAACTGCAATACATGGGCTACGTCTCGCGCGCGCAAGCAACGTTGATCGAATCATTGCGCACCAATCTGCAAGCGATTGCAGACAACCAGGCCAGCGTGCAAAACGCCAAGGAAGAACTAGACGAAATTGCTGGCGAAGCGCGCGAACAGCACGCGATTCTGCAAAAAGAAAAAGCCCAACGCGCGACTTTACTCTCACAGTTGTCCAACAAACTCACGGCACAACGCAAGGAAGTCGGCAACATCGAACGCGATGAAAAACGCTTGGCCAGTCTGGTCGACAAACTCGCCGTGTTAATTCAAGAACAACGTAAAGCCGAAGCTGCCGCAGCAGAAAAGCGCAAGCAGGAACGCGCCGCACGCGAACGCGAAGAACGCGAAAGACGTTTAGCGCTGGCAAAAAAACGTAGTGAACAAAACGACAAAACATCCAGTGGCAAAATTACCAATCCGAATGCGATTGAAGACGACGAGCCGCCAGTACGCGAAAAACCATCACAAGCCTTGGCCCGCAATGACCTGACGCCCGACGCCAGCGTCCAAGATGGAGCCTTCGCAGCACTGCGCGGCAAATTACGCCTGCCTATACGCGGCGACGTCACTGCCAAATTTGGCAATAAGCGCGGCGAAGGCCCGACCTGGAAAGGTTTGTTTATTCGCGCCGATGAAGGCACCGAAGTCAAAGCGGTCGCGCCCGGCCGCGTGGTATTTGCCGAATGGCTGCGCGGTTTTGGCAATTTGATCATTGTTGATCATGGCAGCCAGTACATGACGATTTACGGCAATAATCAGTCGGTGTTGAAACATGCTGGCGATGCGGTTAAAACCGGCGAAGTGATTGCCAGCACAGGTAATAGCGGCGGCAATGAACAATCAGGTTTATACTTTGAAATGCGACACCAAGGTCGTGCGTTTGACCCACTCAGTTGGGTAACTATTAGGTGAACATGGGAACGAAACTCAAGAATATCGGATTGATCGGTTTAGGCATGGTTGCCGGCGCGATCGGTATGGGCACGCAGCTGGATGCCATGGCACAGAAAAGTGCCGGTAATCCTTTGCCTATCGAGGAATTGCGCCAACTAGCCGATGTATTCGGACTCATCAAATCGGATTACGTCGAACCGGTCGATGATAAAAAATTGTTGACCGAAGCAATCTCCGGCATGGTCTCGTCACTGGACCCACATTCAGCCTATCTTGATAAAAAAGCATTCAAGGAATTGCGTGAAGGTACGCAAGGCAAGTTTGTCGGACTCGGTATCGAAGTCGGCATGGAAGATGGTTACGTCAAAGTCATTTCGCCTATCGAAGATTCGCCTGCATATCGTGCGGGCATCAAGGCTGGCGATTTGATCACGCGCCTGGATTCGACTCCGGTCAAAGGTTTGACGCTGGACGAAGCAGTCAAAAAAATGCGCGGTGAACCGAATACCAAAATCACGCTGACGATTGCCCGCAAAGACGAAGACAAACCAATCATCACCACCATTACACGTCAGGAAATTCGCGTACAAAGCGTGAAATCCAAAATCGTTGAACCTGGTTATGCATGGCTGCGCGTTGCGCAATTCCAGGAACCGACAGTCGATGACATGGCGAAAAAAATCGCTGCGCTCTACGCACAAGATCCTAACTTGAAAGGTCTGGTACTCGACTTGCGTAACGATCCGGGCGGCGTATTGCCGGGCGCGATCGGCGTCTCTGCAGCCTTCTTGCCGAAAGACGTAGTCGTTACTTCGACCAATGGTCAGTTGCCTGATTCGAAAGCCAGCTTCTACGCACGTCGCGAATTCTATGCAACGCGCGCAGTCGGTGATCCACTCGCAAAATTACCTGATGCGATCAAGAAAATCCCTATGGTGGTCTTGGTCAACTCCGGTTCAGCTTCTGCCTCTGAAATCGTGGCCGGCGCATTGCAGGATTACAAGCGCGCCACCATCATGGGTACGCAAACTTTCGGCAAAGGCTCGGTACAAACCATACGTCAGCTTTCCGCTGATACCGCGGTCAAATTGACGACCGCGCGTTACTACACACCTAGTGGCCGCTCGATTCAAGCCAAAGGCATCGTGCCGGATCTGATGGTGGATGAAACCGCAGAAGGCGATGGCTTGAACGGCTTGCGTCTGCGTGAAGCCGATCTGCAAAAGCATTTGATCAACGACAAGGACAAAGAAGCTGAAGCCCGTCCTGCAGTTGATGAACTGGAAGAAGAACAACGCATCGCTGCGTTGGAGAAAAAACGCAAACCACTGGAATTCGGCAGCAAAGACGACTTCCAGTTGGCACAAGCTTTGAATCATTTGAAAGGCTTGCCTGTCATTCTTTCGAAAGCAAAAGTCGAAGTGAAGAAAGAACCTGGCATCAACCAACCAAAAACAGATTCAAAAACTGAACCGAAAACCGACGACAAGAAATAGTCGCCAGCATTCGCAAAAAAGGCCGCAGCGATGCGGCTTTTTTTGATTGCAGCACAGTGTTTTCTTCCAACAGTTCTGCAAATAATTTACGCAGCATGCATCACTCATCAAGCAACTCGGACACCTTATGAACGACCAACAATTACTGCGTTACTCACGCCACATCCTGCTCGATGAAATTGATATCGAAGGCCAGGAGAAATTGTTGGCGGCGCATGCGTTGATCATAGGTGCAGGTGGCTTGGGTTCGCCTGCAGCGTTCTATCTAGCCTCCGCCGGCATCGGCACCATCACGCTGGTCGATGACGACACAGTCGATCTGACCAATCTGCAACGGCAGATTTTGCATACGACAGAACGGGTTGGTCAGGCCAAGGTTTTATCGGGACAGCACACGCTGACTGAAATTAATCCAACGATAGAAATCGTCGCGCTGAAAGAACGTGTTTCAGGCGAACGTCTGAATGAACTCGTACGCAATGCATCAGTAGTATTGGATTGCAGCGACAACTTCGCCACCCGGCATGCCATCAATCGCGCTTGCGTTGCGAATCGCGTGCCGCTGGTTTCCGGCGCGGCGATCAAGTTCGATGGTCAAATCAGTGTGTTCGATAAACGCGATGAAAACGCGCCGTGCTATTCCTGCCTGTTCCCGGAAGATCAGCAGTTTGAAGAAGTGAATTGCGGCACGATGGGCGTATTCGCACCACTGGTGGGCATCATAGGCAGCATGCAAGCGGCGGAAGCATTGAAGGTGATTGCAGGCATCGGAGAGCCGTTAAAAGGCCGCCTGTTATTGCTGGATGCGCGGACGATGGAATGGAACAGCATCAAGTTTGCACGCAATGCCAATTGCAGCGTTTGCGGGCATGCTCATTAAATTCAGATTCAGAAATTAGTCAGCTAGAAGTGCATCAGTAAAACTTTTTGAGTTGCGGTCTCGCCGCAACTCAAACTACAACATACGCGCTTAACTCAACTGCTCGTACATCCCGGTAATCCTGTCCATCGTTTCCAGAATGCGTTCGCTGGTGGTAGCCACATTGGTCGCAAAGCGCACCTTGGTTTCCATACTATCCGCACTACTCTTCAACGCTTGATCGAAGAAAAACCATTGCTGTTGTGCCAGTGTCATTTCTGCGTTGATCGCTGGCGTATTCTTCGGCGACGTCGATAGCTCCGTCATCCCCAGCAAAAATTCGTCGCGCGCCTTGGCCAGATTGATCAGCCCATCCGACGATGCCACACCCCAATTGATCGCTTGATAAAACTTCGCCATACGTTGCGACAACATACGCTGACGTCCCGAAATATTAACCAGCCGCGCTGCTGCCGAACCTGAAGTTTTTTCCAACTGGACCGTGGACGCATGTGCCAGTGCCAGGACTTGTTCATTGACCACCATGATGGTTTTCGCATCCTGACGATTCGGCGCATTGCCCACCAACACGGTCTTGTAGCCAGCCCAGGTTTTTCTCAAGTCAGCCAAGGTTGCCTTGTTTTCCGGCGTGGGAGCGAACGCTTCCAGCTCATACAGTTGACGCTCAAACAAAGCGATGGAGGCGCTGAATATTTTTTTCGAACGTGGCAAATCGATGGATTGGCCGATCTGCAAATAACTTTTTGCCATACGCTGCGACAGCATCCGTTGACGGCCGGATTTATTGATGGCGTCATTGATGTGCGTGATAGGCCCATCCGCATACGCGGCCGGAAAAACCAGCAAACTTGTGCTGGCAGCCAAACTGGCTTGAAGAAAGTGACGCCTGTTCATTTTTATTCCTTATTATTTTGGGCTACCGTCGAATTGAGACAGGATCGGTATAGATTCCTGACTGCAAAAGATGTGCCAGCCGCGCCCTGCAGCACTAGGCAAACGCCAGTCATGCGGCTCTCGCATCATCGCCAAATTGGTGCGTGATCAAGCTGAGTCAGCATGCCATTGCACCAACAAAGACGATGACATCCCTTTACATAACTTTACCGCTCGCTAGCGTGGCCGCAACAGAGCCGCACTACAGTAACTCCATGCCCGCAAAACACAGCGAGCACCACTTGAACCACAAAGGAGTTTCGAATGAACAAGCAAATCGCAGGTAAAGCATCTTTCGTTAAAAGTACGCCACACGGTCGTCGCCTGATGATGATCACTGCTGGCGCCGCGCTGGTCAGCGCTCTTTCCATCGTCGGAGTCAGCTACGCACAAGAAGGCCCTGCTGCGCAAAAGCCAACAGCAGAACGCCATTTCGGCCCGCACGGAAAAATGGATCCGGCAAAAGCAGAAAAACGCTTTCAGCACATGTTGAAACGTTTGGTGCCAGATGCAACCGCGGAACAAAAAACCAAATTGAGCGCGATCGCAAAAGCAGCCTTCACTGACCTGCGCCCTATCCAGGAAAAAAGCCGCGAAGCACGTGCACAAGGCGTGAAATTGCTGGCGCAGCCAACGATCGATCGCAATGCGCTTGAACAAGTCCGTCAAACGCAACAGCAATTGGACGATCAGCGTTCACGTCGCATGTCACAGGCATTTGCCGATGCCGCCGAAGTGCTGACACCTGCGCAACGCGTCAAAGCAGCGGAAGAAATTGGCAAACGCGGCCATCGTTTTGGTCCTGATGGTAAAGGCCCACGCCCTGATCATCGCGGCGGTCCTGCACCAGCAGCAAAACCATAAGCCTAGGGCTTGTAGGAACAGCGCCAGCATCACCGGAAATCGGTCATGCTGGCGCGGGCGTTTTAGAACGCCGGTACAAAATTTTGCAGCGAATTTGTAATAACGTTTTCAAAGTAACGCATCAGATTTTTCATTCCGCAATCGCATCGAACACATTTACAAGCGGAAGCAAACAGTACGATTCTCGTTTTGATTACGAAATGGAATTACACTAACAAAATGACACAACGCCTACTGATGATAGAAGACGACCAACGCCTCGCCAGCATGGTCGCCACATACCTGAACCAAAACGGGTTCGAAGTGCAACACAGTGCTACGGCAAAAGATGGTTTGCATCAATTACAGCAAGCCGATGCCACGCAGCCGTTTGCCATTGTTCTGCTCGACCTGATGCTGCCAGATGCAGACGGCTTGGACGTCTGCCGTCAGATACGCGCACAACCGCAGCCGACAGGCGCACTGCCGATTGTCATGCTGACGGCCAAGGGCGATCCTATGGACCGCGTAGTCGGGCTTGAACTAGGTGCCGACGATTACATACCCAAACCATTTGAACCGCGCGAATTACTGGCGCGATTGCGCGCCGTTTTGCGCAGGCAGCAAGGCATCGCCACAACGGGTGGCGAACGTGTGCTGCGTTTCGGCCGTTTGGAAATCGATCTCGATGCGCGTGTGATTCGTCTCGACGATCAAGACAAACCTGTGACGGCTTATCAATTCAATTTATTGGCAGCGATGGCGGATAGAGCCGGACGTGTTTTATCGCGCGAGCAATTGATGGACGCCGTCAAAGGCGAACCGCTGGAAGCATTCGATCGATCAATCGACGTACACATAGGCCGCTTGCGCGCAGCGATTGAAGACGACCCTAAACAGCCTAAGCGCATCATCACCGTACGCGGCGCGGGCTACGTATTCGCGAAAGCACAAGATGTCTGAAGCAGCGACACGATCACGTTTCCGCTGGTCGCACCGCTTGTATGTGCGCATCTATCTGGCGATGCTGATCAGCCTCACTGTGGCTGGTTTGTTGTTCGCTGCCGCGTGGCGCATGAATGCAGATTCGCGACAGATCGGCCCGAGTCTGGAATCGTTCGCCGCGATTGCATCCGACATTTTGCCGCCGCCAGAAGCCAGCAACGAAGAGCAGCAGCAAGCGCTCGAACGCTGGCAATCACGGATGCGCGCAGACTTGACGCTGTACTCAGCCAAGCGGGAAAAAATCGCTTCCGCTGGTCGTGAATTGCCGCCACTCGATGAAGCACAAACCACTAGCGGCTGGATGGGCGGTGGTCCGCCAGTGTTTGCGGTCAAATTACCGGATGATCGATGGCTGGTCGGTCAGCATCCGGGGCGACGCAAACCACCCTTCAGTTTTTTTACCACGCTGGTCTTGATAGGTCTGGCGATGGGTATAGGTTCTTATCCGATTGTGCGTCGTTTGACGCGCCGGCTGGAACGTCTGCAAACCAGTGTTGAGGCCTTAGGTGCGGGTCAGTTATCGACACGCATTGCAGTAGAAGGACAAGATGAGGTCGGACGACTCGCGACCAGTTTCAATCGTTCCGCCGCACGTATAGAAGCATTGGTTGATGCGCAAAAAGCTTTGCTGGCGAATGCATCGCACGAATTGCGCTCACCATTGGCACGCATACGCATGGCCATCGAATTAATGGGCAACGAAGCGCAGCCGGAAATACGCGGCGAACTGAAGCGCAACATCGGCGAACTCGATCAACTGATTGATGAGATTTTGCTCGCCAGCCGACTCGATGCGACTGCAGATACGGCACAAGCGTTTGAGAATATCGATCTCACTGCGCTGGTTGCTGAAGAATGCGCGCGCCTCGATGCGCAACTCGAAGCACAAGCGATTGAACTACCCGGCGATGCGCGGCTGTTGCGTCGCATGGTGCGCAATCTGTTGGAGAACGCAAAGCGCTATGGCAATGGCACAGCAATCGACGTGACGCTTTCAAAGCATGGAAATAATATCTTGCTGCAGGTATGTGATGGCGGCCCTGGCGTTCCGGACAAAGAACGTGAAAAAATCTTTGAACCCTTCTATCGCGTAGCTGGTGCCAGCGAGCGGGAAGGCGGTGTTGGTCTGGGCTTAAGTCTGGTGCGACAAATCGCGCGCAGGCACGGCGGCGATGTCACCTGCGTTGTGCGTAACGAACCTGGCAGTTGTTTCAACGTCAGCTTGCCCGCCTGATTGTCAAAACCGCGACGATCGTTTTTTAGTTATTCCAAACGATCGTCGCAGGTAATGCGCCACGCAAGGCATTGCAGATCACAACTTCCTCTGCCCTGCGCAAATCGGTCAGGGTTAATATTTTTTCTTCTGCGTTCAAGGTCGCATCTTCCAGCAATACGGCACGCATCACACCAGGCAATACACCGACACTCAAAGGCGGCGTGTACCAATGGCCATCGAGTTTGATGAACACTGTGCTGCGGCCACCTTCCGTCAATTGGCCATCTTGATTGCAGAATAATTGATCGAAAGCGCCCTGCTGCTCAGCGGCACGCCATGCGGCGTCGTAGCCAGAACGGACCGTAGTCTTGTGTCGCAAAAAGATATCGCCAGCATCGGTCGGCGTTTCTGCCAGCAGAACTTTTACCGGACTTGTTATTGCTGACAATGGCGCTGATTGAATGATGCATGCGCCATCAGCCTGCAAAGCAAGTCGCAAGCGATATGGCGTCGCCTCGGAAAATTGTAAGCAGGTATCGCGTAAGGCGTCGCGTATTTTCACATCATCAAACGCGAAACCAAAATACTCTGCTGAACCACGCAAGCGTTGCAAATGGCGATCAATATGTCGGCAACCATCAGCGCGGGTTGCATAGATGGTTTCAAATAATTCAAATTCAGCCGGCATATCGATCAAAAAACCTGCCTTGATGCGGCATTCTTCATATTCAGCTTTTGCAACGCTGTCATGCACGATGCCAGCACCTACGCCCATTTCGCCGCGACGAATTTGCAATTCGTCTTGCGCTTGCAACTGCAAGGTACGGATAGGAACCGACAGGCAAAAATTACCAACCGTTTGCGTGGACTGCGGCGGATCGAACCAGCCTATCGCGCCGGTATAAATGCCGCGTGGGTTGGCTTCCAGCTCGCGAATGATTTGCATCGTTCTATGTTTGGGCGCACCGGTAATCGAGCCGCAAGGATACAAAGCATCGAAGATCTCGGGCAGTGCAATATCGTCACGCAATCGCGCATGCACAGTCGAAGTCATTTGCAACACGCTGCTATAACGCTGCACATCGAACAACTTATCGACGACGACAGTACCCACTTCAGCAATCCGTCCTAAATCATTCCGCAGCAAATCCACAATCATCAAATTCTCTGCACGATTTTTTGGGTCGGCGGCCAAGGCATGCGCCGATACATCATCTTGCTGCGGGTTACCGCTGGCTGCAGCCGTGCCCTTCATAGGCCGCACAGTCAACAAACCATCATCGTGTCGTACAAACAATTCCGGCGATAAGGACAGCACCGCGCGACCATCCGGCAATCCTATCAACGCACCATACGGCACCGGCTGACGTTCACGCAAACGGCGATACAGCGTATGCACAGAGCCGTAGGCATCGAAGCGCAAGCGATAGGTGTAATTGACCTGATAGGTATCGCCGGCGGCGATGTAATCGTGGATACGTGCCAGCGCGCTATCGAATGCTGCTTCAGATATATCAGGATGTACGTTGGCGATTCCCGCTGGTGAGGAAGATGCGTGTTGGGCTAGCCATGCGCTGACCTGTTCGGCGGAGAGTTTTTCACAGCGCTGAAACAGCAGTACTTCTGCCAAAGGCACAGCCGTCGCATCTGATGCTGTTTCATGCGGCGCGATGCCATGCATGGCAGCACCGAGTTCATAGGCAAACAAACTGACCGCGAACTGTCCTTGCAGCAAAGCCTGCTGCATTTGCTGCAACATGGCTGGCAGCTGATCCGCTCTCTCGCAGACTAGAGTGCCAACATGCGAGGAATAAAGTCGCGAGCGCGCATCTACCGCGCTTGCATCATTATCATCAAGCAGAGCGAAGCAGTTGGAAGAGGAATCAGCGGGAACGAACAGGGACATAAGTCAGGAAAAGCGATGCTGGGCAAGGCGCTATTGTACGACCAAGCGACCTGACCTTGCCGACGTCAGCATACGATTTAAAAAACGATGACGAACCAGCTATTAAGCCAGCAACATCGCGATCTGCGCGGAGGCATAGACGGATGGATTTTGTTTGAAGCCGGTTTTGGCATAACGCTGCCAATGACCAAGCACTGCACTTGTAATCAAGTTGGCGCGCGCGGCGACTTCTGCTTCGTTGGCCTGCCCCTGGCTGGCAGCGACACGCAAAGATTGTTTGATCGCCAGCTCTATGCGCTCAATGAATTGATTCATGCGTGCTTGCAGACGTTCATCTTCATTCACCAATGCGTCGCCTATCATCACGCGCGTCATGCCAGGATTACGTTCAGCAAAGTTAAGCAGCATCAGTACGGTTGCTTGCACTTGCGACAAACCATTTTCCTGCTGTTCGGTAATTTTGTTGATCAAGCCAAACACCGTCGATTCGATGAACTCGATCAAGCCCTCGAACATTTGCGCCTTGCTGGCGAAATGTCGATACAAGGCCGCCTCCGAAACTTCGACGCGCGCAGCCAAAGCTGCGGTCGTAATTTTTTCTCCCTTGGGCTGCTCCAACATCGTCGCCAATGTCTGAAGTATTTGCAGCTTGCGTTCGCCTGGTTTGGTGGTTGCCATATTTTTTATAAGTAGGTAAGCAATCGGACTAGCGCAGTCGGTGCAACTTCCTGAATAGTTGCCCAACGGATTTTACTTTGACATCGACATAAATAGGGCGTTTTGTGTAGGCGACTGTTGCGTGCTTGTCGTCTGCCGCTCCTTTTATCGAATCGCTGGCCAGATATTGCGTCACCCAGACCGTGTGCATGCCGAGTTCCTTCGCGCCTTTTAAATGCGCGACTGTGTCTTCGACCAGTATGCAATCACGAGCTGAAATGCGCTGGCGCGCCAGCAGCTTTCGCAGCATCTGTTTCGATGGTTTGGGATGCAAGCGGCCATGTACGCGCATCGCTTCTATCGGAATGTGTTTGGCGAAATGCCTATGCAAGCCAAGATGTCGCAAGACGTCAGCCGAATAGCGGCGGGGTGCATTGGTCAGTAAAATTTTTTGACCTGGAAGTCTACGCAATAATTTTCCCAGACCACGCTCGGCACGAATCATCGTCGCCAGATCATCAAACCGATGCGCCTCACGCAAGAAATCTTCAGGCCGCACCTGATGATGATTTACCATACCGAGCAAGGTGGCGCCGTAACGCTGCCAGTACATGACGCGCGCGGCATTGACGGCGGCTTCATCAGAGGGCAAGCCGGACTTGTGCAGCACCCGCTCGATAAAGACATTCATATTCAGATGGATCGCGGGAAAAATCGCATGCGACGCATCGTGCAGCGTATTGTCCAGATCGAACAGCCAGGTCAGCTTACGCATGATGCAGGCAGCGCATTATCAATACAGAAAAAGGAGTTACATGCATCGTCATTTTGTTCTTGTCCTTAGCCTACTATTCAGTTGCTTCTTGTCGCAGGCGCATGCGGATGCTAGCGCTGACGCTAATGCAAAAAACACCGCACTCAAAACGCCAGCCGTACACTCGCAGAAATCGACAGCGCCACAGCGCGGCGTTTTATATCGGGTCAGCCATAAGGGCAACACCAGCTATCTGTTCGGCACCATTCACGTCGGGCAAGCTGCATTCTACCCACTCGAACCGCAAGTGACACGCGCCTTGTCGGCCGCCGACAAGCTGGTGCTTGAAGTCGATATCCGCGATACGACAGCGCTGCAACAAGCCGCCGCCAGACATAGCATTTATCCAGACGGCCAAACCATAGATCAGCATATTTCAGCGGCCAGTCTGGAAAAATTGAAACAAGCACTGCAAAGCGCGAGCATTCCATTTGAAAGCATAGTCCGCATGAAGCCGTGGCTAGTCACCAATCTGTTGATCGTGCAAGCCATGGCGCGCGCAGGTTACCCGGCTGAACAAGGCATAGAACTGTATTTTCTGACGATCGCAAAGAATGAAAAGAAAACCGTAGCGCAGCTTGAAACTGCAGATTACCAACTCTCTCTTTTCAATGGTTTGACTGATAAGCAGCAAGAAGAATATCTATTGGAAACACTCGCTCAACTGGCCGACGGTAGCGCCATCAAAAAGGGATTAGCCCTGATCACCGCATGGCAGCATGCAGATAATCCAGCTTTGGAAGCGGCATTGTTGGAGTTGCAAAACGAAGAATCTACGTCCGCCAAATTCTTGCAGCACGTGCTACTGGATGAACGCAATCCAAACATGGCGGACAAGATAGGGACACTACTGAAAACAGACAAGAAAAGTTTTGTCGCAGTAGGCGCCCTGCATTTGATCGGTGATAAAGGCGTACCGGCCTTATTGCAAAAACAAGGCTACAAGGTTGAGAAGTTGTATTGAATCCAAATGCACACGGGGTCGAGAAATAACTTGTCGACCCCGTGTTTGCTCTACGTACTTGCGCTCTTGTGAGTGATCAAAAACGCAAAGCAATCGCCACTACCATCTTGCTCAACGCAGTTGCAAAGCCGCCTGCTGGTTAGTACCCGACAGTTTGAAAACACCAACCACGTCATTCAATTTACGCGCCTGATCCTGCATCGCTTCGGCTGCTGCGGCGGCTTCTTCTACCAATGCAGCATTTTGCTGCGTCACTTGATCCATCTGCGCGATCGCCTGATTAACCTGCTCGATGCCTGCGCTTTGCTCTCTGCTCGCCGCAGTGATTTCAGCCATGATGTCGGTCACGCGTTTCACGCTGCTGACGATTTCGTTCATCGTGACGCCCGCTTCCGCGACCAGGTGACTACCTGAATCAACCTTGTCTACCGAGTCGCCGATCAAGCTCTTGATTTCTTTGGCGGCGGAGGCGGAGCGTTGCGCCAGATTTCTTACTTCGGTTGCGACGACGGCAAAACCACGGCCTTGCTCACCAGCACGTGCAGCTTCGACCGCCGCATTCAAAGCCAGAATATTGGTCTGGAACGCGATGCTGTCGATCACGCTGATGATGTCGACAATCTTCTTCGAGGAATCAGTGATGGATCCCATCGTATCGACCACGCGCGCAACAACTTCGCCGCCTTTGACCGCAACTGCGGAAGCCTGCGCCGCGAGTTGATTAGCTTGTTGAGCATTGTCTGCATTTTGTTTGACGGTGGAAGTCAGTTCTTCCATCGACGATGCGGTTTCTTCCAGCGAGCTTGCTTGCTGTTCGGTACGCGATGACAGATCCAGATTGCCGGCTGCGATCTGGACCGAAGCAGTGGCGATGGTATCGGTACCGACCCGCACTTCACCGACTACTTTCGCAAGACTGTCGCGCATGCTCTTCATCGCGAATAACAGACTGGTGCTATCACCTGGACGTGTCTTGACGTCTACCGTCAAATCGCCGTTCGCGATATCGCCTGCGATCGCTGCCGCGTAGCCTGGCTCACCACCAAGTTGTTTGAGCAAACCGCGGGTAATCACCATGCCGATGACAAACAAGATTATGGCCAGAATCGCCGCGCCTATCCCGAAGTAAATCAGGCGCTGCATGATCGTGGCTTCCACGGTATCCATATAGACACCGGAACCGATGATCCAGCCCCAAGGTTCAAAACCTTTGACGTAAGACACTTTCGGCACCGGCTCGGAATTGCCCGGCTTGGCCCACATATACGGCACGAAACCAGCGCCTTCTGCCTTGACGATTTTGACGAATTCCACGAATAGATGTTTGCCAGTCGGATCTTTATTTTCCGTCAGATCCTTGCCGTCCAGCGCTGCATTGATCGGATGCATCAACATGCGCGGTTGCATGTCATTGATCCAGAAATATTCGTTGCCGCTGTAACGCAAACCCTTGATGGTTTGCATCGCTTGTTGTTTGGCGTCAGTCTCGGTCAGCGTCCCTTTGCTGGCCAACTGCTGGTAATAAGCGAGTATGCCGTGCGCCGCTTCTACTACCTGGCGCACATTACTTTTGCGCTCTTCAAGAATGAGTTTTCGTTCAGAGATCAGGGATAAGGCGGTGAGAATAATAATGCCGAGAATCGCGCTGGCGATGAGCAGCCCGAGCTTTTTGGCGATCGTCATTGAACTGCGTGTTTGCAGGCTGGACATAGGAATCTCCAAAATTTTAATTATTGTTTTACAGCTTCGGCAGCTCACTCAATCAAGTCGATCGAATCGCCACCCTCCGTCCCTTAAATATTCACTTAGAATGCTCTCAAAAGGAATTGAAATCCTTTGCTGTGCGAACGCTCCATTCAACGACAGGTATTGAAGTATTGCTGACAGAATGCAACATTAATATCCCATGTTTATGGTTCGAATGATCAACATTTCATTTGAGAATGTTGCGAAAAAATCAGGCGGGACAACACTTTCCCTTAGCCGCACTCGCTTGATGCATTTTCTCGAATGAATAATTTCCACATGGAAATTCACTACTACATACAGGTAAAAATGAAGACGTGAATAGCTCAAGCAGGAAATCTGCAAGCAAACAAAAAGGCCTGCTAACAGTGAAGTCAGCAGGCCTTTTTTGCGAGTGAATCGCTAAAGCGAAATTCTGTTTAGTGCGAACGTATCATCGTACCGAATGCTTGCTCGGTCAGCACTTCCAGCAGCAAGGAATGTTCGATACGACCGTCAATGATATGCACGGTGTTGACGCCGGATTTCGCCGCATCCAGCGCGGAAGAAATCTTCGGCAACATGCCGCCAGAGATCGTGCCGTCGTCGAACATTTCGTCGATTTCACGCGCGGATAAATCGGTCAGCAGATTGCCTTGCTTGTCTTGTACGCCAGCGATATTGGTCATCATGATCAGCTTTTCAGCTTTCAGGATTTCCGCGATTTTGCCAGCGACGACGTCGGCATTGATGTTGTAAGCCTGGCCGTCATCACCAAAACCGATAGGCGAAATGATCGGGATGAAGGCATCGTCCTGCAATGCTTTTACGACCGCAGGATTGATCGCTTCGATCTCGCCGACAAAACCGATGTCGAGGAACTGACCTGGGTTTTCACGATCTGGCATTTTCATTTTGTGCGCACGAATCAGGCCGCCATCTTTGCCGGTCAAGCCAACAGCCTGGCCGCCGTAATGATTGATCAGCATGACGATATCTTGCTGCACTTCGCCGCCCAAAACCCATTCGACAACTTCCATGGTTTCTTCATCGGTGATGCGCATGCCCTGGATGAAGGTGCCTTGCTTGCCGATTTTCTTCAGCGCGTTGTCAATTTGCGGACCGCCGCCGTGAACCACAACCGGGTTCATGCCGACCAGTTTCAACAAAATCACATCGCGAGCGAAGCTGTGCTTCAGACGCTCTTCGGTCATCGCATTGCCGCCGTATTTGACGACGATGGTTTTGCCGTGAAATTTGCGGATATACGGCAGCGCCTCGGCCAGAATTTGCGCCTGTATTTGCGGCGAAACTACAGTAAGATCGGCATTCGTGTCAGTCATGGCAAGTCCTGAAAATAGATGACCGCGATTTTACAGTGAATGCCGAATGTTTTCCCGGCTCTTGTCTGAATTCCCACAAAATTTCCGCACACATATTGCACGTTTGACAAAATGCGACAAAAATCTTGCGCCATGCGCGCCTGCCATCTGCCCCAGTTCACAAGCCAGCATCCCGCTTTACGCCCTACTTTGATGCATGATCGGATAAACCTATGAGCCATTGCTCACAATGCGGCGCTACGTTTTCATGCGGCATGGTCGATACGATATCAGCGCAACGGTGCTGGTGCACCGCCTTGCCGACGGCAAGCAAATCTGAATTGGTATTGGATGCAAACGGTCAGGCAAAAAACTGCATGTGCGAAAAGTGTTTAGCCGTCTTGCGCGCATCACGTGCGCAACAGCGTCTTGAAGACAAGCTATCGCAAACTAGCTGACTCATGTTCGCGATATTTCTGTAAGGCCTCGCGAGAGTTTAGCCAGCAGCAGCGCTGCATTCACGCAGCTCTTGCTTGGGGAAAGCTTCCTTGATTTTAGTCACGCTGTTCTTCGCAGCTACATCCAGCCCACGCAGTTGAAACGCAACTTTGGTCGCGCTTGGCGTGTGCGCACCCACGCGCGCACTACGCACGCCTTTTTGATTCAAGGCGGCGAGTTGATTACGTGCGGCTTCCTCGGATTTGAAGATCCCCAGCGAAATTCCCCATTGCAAAGGCGAATTGTCTTGAATGACGAAGAAGTCTTCCACGCCTAGTCGCTTCAGTTCGCCGGCCTTTTTATCGGCAGCGTCTTTGCTTCCCAAAGACGGGATGTAGACCATGTGTCGTACATTCTCAGGAATGGCACGGCGCGTCAGTCTGTCACCAAGTGACAGTGCGGCCAGTTGCGCTTCGAATTTCTTAGCTTCTGCTGTATCGAAATTGCCGACCTCGGCGCATGCCAGCCCATTCGACATCTTGTCTGCGCGGGCCAGATTTTTTTCCGGCTCAGCAGGCGCTACAACAGCAGCCTCTTTCACTTCCGATTTGGTTTCGGATTTAGCACCAGCTTTATCGTTGGTAGTTGCGGCAGTCGTCGTTGAAATCAATTTGAGTTTGTCAGCATTCAATTGCTGCGCCAAACGCGACGGTTCACGGTTCGATGGCGACAAGGTGTCGAGATAACCTTGTTGATAAGCGAACAAGCCGCCGTTGAGCAATAACAGTAAGCCGAACAGAATTTTTAGCATGTAGGTAAAGTTTGAGTAGCCACAGTATGCAAACCGATCAACACCAGATTATCGACGCGCTGATAAGCAATCGACAGCTGCGGCGCAATCAAATCCGCCGCGCCGCCAGCCAGAATACAGCAAACCTCGTC
The DNA here is from genome assembly GCF_030655415.1 of Herminiimonas sp. The sequence goes on from NZ_JAURVN010000015.1 coordinate 319,306, forward strand.
GTCAGGATGCGCGTTTGAGTGCGCCGCAAATGCACGTTCTATCGCGCCGGCCTGCGCCGCCAAACAACCGCTGACGATCGCCGCATCCGTATGATCGGCAAATGGTTGCGAGGCATCCGCGTGCAAGGCAACTTCCGGCAGCTGCGCAGTATTTTTTGCGAGTGACGATGCCATCAAACCCAATCCGGGCAAAATCATGCCGCCGACAAAAGTGCCGTCTGCATTCACGGCATCGATGGTGGTCGCCGTACCGCAAGTCGCGACCAGCAAATTTTTATTCGGGAACAAGGCATGCGCACCGATGACTGCGGCAAAACGATCGCTGCCGAGCTGGTTCGGATTCAAATATTGATTGCGCACACCGCCTAACAAAGCAGCAGACTCAAACCATTCCATCGCGACTGGCTTCATGCCGGCCGAATGCGATACCGCTTTTTCAAGTTCGTCGCGCATCCCGGCGCCGGCCACGTTTGACAAAAGAATACGACCGATTTTAAAAGCACTCCACGCCTGCACCAGTTGCGCTGCATCGGCGCGCGCCACGTTGCCTGATGCATGCCAGATGCCCGGCGTCTGCGCGATCGATCTATCGACCACCGCCCATTTGATACGCGTATTGCCTGCGTCGACCAATAACAACATCGTCTTGTTTCTCCGTGTATTTCTCTGTGTATTCTTATGCAGTTCGCAAGGACACATCGCCAGCGACAATCGCAATACGGCCATCTGCTGTATCCAGCAATAAGCGACCCGCATCATCAACGCCGGCCGCTGTACCGCTATGCAGAATTTTTCCTTGATCCAGAATATTCACATCAAGTCCGCCATAGGCGTCCAGCGCATTCCACGCGGCTGCAAAAGCAGAAAATCCATGTTGCTCGAATGCCGGCAAGGCGACGCTAAAACGATTCAGCAAGGCAGCCATGACTGGTTCACGTTGCGCCAGCAACTCGGGCGCATCGGCTACAGCACGACCTAGTTGCTCGCTTAATTGCTCAGCCTGCGCAAGATTGATGCCTATGCCTATGATGGTCCAGATCGCTGAGCGATCGTCTTTATCCACTGCGGTTTCAATCAAGATGCCGGCCAACTTGTCGCCGTCTTTTAATACATCATTAGGCCATTTCAAGCTGGCAGCGACGCCGAACGATGTCAGCGCTTCTGCCACGACGACACCAACCGCAAGCGATAAGCCCGCCAGCGCTTGAGCCGGCAAGTCAAATTTCCACGCCAGAGAAAATGTCAGCGTGGCGCCAGCCGACGAATGCCAGTTGCGGCCAGCGCGGCCTTTACCCGCCGTTTGCGACTCGGCCCACAACAAGGTCGGACCAGTGAGCCGCCCCACTTCAGACAGCAAATCGGCATTGGTCGACCCAGTTTCGGCGACGATATGGATGGCAATATTCTGTGCGCTTGATTCACACAATGAAGCAAGGGTTTTTACTGTGGCGGTCAATGTCATGTGCGCATTGTAGCGGGATGGCTACGCCGACGGAACCAATCCAGCGACCGGCAGCTCGCGGATGTGCGGTGCCGCACGTGACGCCCGCGCGTTTCTCCCTTACACTTCCCGCATGCCCAACGATGCATCCCCTACTCTCAGCTACACCTCAGACGACAATGCCACTGCGACGCTAACCGGATCGTGGCAGGTACGCGCACTGGCGGAGGGCAACACGATGCAAACCATCACCGCAGCACTGCAAGCACCTGCCAAAGTGACGGATGAAGTGCGCTGGGATCTGTCGCAAGTGACAGCACTGGATTATATAGGCGCCCAATTATTGTGGGACGCGTGGGGCAAAAAGCGGCCAGCGCAATTGACGCTGGCACCGCAACATGAAGATTTTTTCCATAGACTGGAAGAAACCGGCCCGCTGGCTTTAAAGAAGCCGCCTAAAAAATACTGGTACGCGCCTACCTCTTTGCGCTTACTCAAGGACAAGCTGCAGGATCATCTGATCGGCTTCGTCAGCCTGATTGGCCAGTTGGTAATGGATCTGGGCCGTTTCGTCAAAGAACCTGTGCGCGGCCCCTGGAAAGAAATTTCCGCGAATATTTTTCATACCGGTTATCAGGCACTGGGAATTACCGCGCTGGTGGGATTTTTAATCGGCGTCGTGCTGTCTTATTTATCGGCACAACAATTGCATCAATTTGGCGGCGATGTCTTCCTCGTCAATATTCTGGGCATGAGTGTGGTGCGTGAGCTCGGCCCTTTGCTGGCAGCAATTCTGGTGGCGGGTCGGTCCGGCTCATCGATCACGGCGCAGCTAGGCGTGATGCGCGTCAATGAAGAACTCGACGCGATGCTGGTGATGGGCTTGCCGCACGGCTATCGCTTGATCATGCCGAAAGTGATTGCGCTGGCGATAGCGATGCCTTTGTTGGTGGTGTGGACAGATGCGATGGCCTTGATAGGCGGCATGGTCGCGGCCAATCTGGAGCTCGGTTTGTCGTACAAATATTTTATTCGCGAATTGCCGGATGCCGTGCCGATTGCGAATTACTGGATAGGTTTGGGCAAGGGCGTTGTCTTCGGCGGCTTGATTGCATTGGTCGCATGTCACTTCGGATTACGCATAGAACCAAATACAGAGAGCTTGGGTGAAGGCACCACGACTTCAGTGGTCAGCGCCATCACCATCGTGATTCTGGCGGATGCGGTGTTTGCCATCATCTTCACCGGAGTGGGGTTTTAATGGAACACACCAGCGAAAAAGTACCGGAAAATGTAATCGACTGCCCCGCTGCAGACGAAAGCGCACGCCCTATCATCCAGATCGAAAATCTGCGCACGCAATTCGGCGATACCGTTGTCCATGAAAATGTAAATTTGACCATCAATCAAGGCGAAATTGTTTCGCTGGTTGGTGGTTCTGGTTCAGGCAAAACAGTTTTATTGCGCCAGATGCTGGGCTTGAATCATCCGGCGAGCGGTACGGTGCGCATCTTCGGCGAAGACATCAATCAGATCAGCCAGGAAGAGTTGCAAAAATTACGCAATCGCTGGGGCATGTTGTTCCAGCACGGCGCGCTGTTCTCGGCACTGACAGTATTCGATAACGTGGCGCAGCCTATGCGCGAATTGCGCGTACTGCCCAAGCAATTGATACGCGAAGCAGCACTGCTGAAATTGCAAATGGCAGGCATCGGTCCTGAGCATGCACTGAAGATGCCATCCGATTTATCCGGCGGCATGATCAAGCGCGTAGCACTGGCACGTGCACTGGCATTGGAGCCGGAGTTGCTGTTCCTCGATGAGCCGACTGCAGGACTGGACCCGAATGCATCGGAGAGTTTTGTCGATCTGATCCGTACCTTGCGTGATGAAATGCGCTTGACAGTGGTGATGGTCACGCATGATCTGGATACACTTTTTTCGCTGTCATCGCGTGTCGCAGTGTTGGCCGACAAACACATCATTGCGTACTGTGATCCGGCCAATGTGGTCGAGTTCAAGCATCCGTTTATTGAAACGTTTTTCCGTGGTGAGCGTGGTTTGCGCGCCATCGAAGCATTACCAGACTCACCGGAAAACAACGAAGAAAAACGTCAAGCGCAGCAACACCATCATCAGGACAACGCATCGTGAACATTCTAAAAAATAATTATGGAAAATAAAGCGCACGCATTAATGGCCGGCATTTTCACGATCGTTTTATTGATCGCTGCCGTGCTGATTGCCCTCTGGTTCAACCGCGATCGCGTGGAACGTGTCCCCTACGAAATCGCCACCACGCTGTCAGTGCCGGGCCTCAATCCACAAGCTGGCGTGCGCTATCGCGGCCTCGACGTCGGTCGCGTGGATGCCGTCCTGTTTGATCCGCAAAAACCTGGTCAGATCCTGATTCGCTTCAGCGTGTCGAAAGATACGCCCATCACGCACTCGACCTTTGCAACTTTGAGCTATCAAGGCGTGACCGGCATCGCTTACGTACAACTGGATGACGATGGCACCAAGCCTACTTTGTTGCCATCGACAGCAAAAAAAGTAGCGCGCATAGAATTGCGTCCGGGTTTCCTCGACACCTTACAGCAACGTGGTCTGGAGATTCTCAAACAAACCGAAGTCGTAATGAGCCAAATCAATACACTCTTGTCTGAAGAAAATCAGAAAGATATTCTGGCCGCTTTCAAGGATGTCAGCGCCGCGGCCAACAAGGTCGGCATGATTCGGGATGACCTCGAACCAGCATTAAAAAATATGCCTGAATTGACACGCAAGGCAGACAAGGCATTGGCTTCGTTCAATAAACTCTCGGATGACGCGACTCGTTTAACCGGCAGCCTGAATGAATTCACCGCCAAGTTGAATGCACCTGACGGCCCATTGAACGGTTTCAACGGCGCAGTCAATAATATCGGCTCGGCTGCTTCCACCGTGGAATATCAAGTCGTACCGCTGATCGATGAAACTCGCACCACCATGCGCGCACTGAATCGCACCTTGGAGACGGTCAATCAGCAACCACAAAGTATCTTGTTTGGCACCACGCCGGCGCAACCAGGGCCAGGCGAAGCCGGCTTCAGCGCACCTGCAAGTAAATAAAATCATTGCTCAAGGCTTCCGATGAAAAACATGACTCGCCGATTTTTTACCCTGTTCGCACTCAGTTCCAGCTTGCTGCTCACAGCGTGTGCAACCGACCAGCAATCTGCCGCGCTCTTTGATCTGGGCCCCTTGCGCGCGCAAGCGCCTGTGAGCGCAGGTGCACCCTTGCCTGCCATCAGCATTGCCGATATCAAAGCACCGGTCTGGCTCGATAGTCAGGCCATGTTTTATAGACTGAATTACGCCAACGATTTACAACCGCGGCCGTATTCGGCGAGCAAATGGACGATGGCACCGGCACAGTTATTCCAGTTGCGTTTGAAGTCGCGACTGTCGCAAGCTGGCGGCGTGGTGGTTCCAGCTTCGGATGGCGCAGTCAATCTGCCGGTCTTGCGAATTGAAGCCGATGATTTTTCGCAAGGCTTCGATAGCGCAGGTAAAAGCAGTGCAAATATCGCCATACGCGCATCCTTATTCGACGGCCGCATTTTGCGCGCACAGAAAATGTTCGTGAAACAAATGCCTACCAGCAGCGCAGACGCCCAAGGTGGCGCTGCTGCATTGGCAGTTGCGAGTGATGCAATCATCGATGAAATGGCCGTATGGTTAGCGACACTGCCGCCGAAAAAATAAGTCCGTTACCACCGCTCGCGCCGACGCCACAAGCGTCGGCTTTTTCGCGTGGTGCGCTGCTGGCGTATCTACTGCTGATCGTCTATGCCAGTTTGTATCCATTTTCAGGATGGCAAAGCATGGGCCTGCCGCTGCAAACTTATTTGCTGGCAGGCTTCCCGCGTTACTGGACAGGCTTCGACGTTGCGATCAACATCCTCGGCTATATTCCCCTCGGCATCCTGACTGTATACGCGCTCCATCCCAAAATTCGCGGTGCGATTGCCATTGTGCTGGCGATGCTTTTTGGCATCGTGTTGTCCGGCTCTATGGAAGCAACTCAAACCTTATTGGCAAATCGCGTCGCATCCAATCTGGATTTTTTTACCAATAGCCTGGGCGCATTGATAGGCGGCGTCATCGGCAGTGTCAGCAGCCATCTGGTGCTGGAGCGCAGTCGCTTGCGCTATTACAGACAGCGCTGGTTTTCGGCACAAGCGAGTCGCGGTTTGATCATTTTTGCGCTATGGCCTTTGGCGCAAATTTATCCGCAAAGCTATTTATTCGGCAATGGACAAATGCTGCCTATCTTGTCCGACTGGTTATCGATGCTGCTGGAAATGCCCATCGATCTGGGTAGTTTGTTACGCAATGGCGTGCAACTTTCAGTCGAACAATACTGGATGGCAGAAGCGATCATTACGGCTTTGAGCATGAGCGGCGCTTTGCTCGCCTTGCTATGCATGTTGCGCGACAAGGCGCCACGCGTCGTGCTGTTACTGGCATTGTTGGTTGCCGCGCTGGCCGTCAAAACATTATCGACCGCATTATTCTTTACACCAGAAAACGCATTTACCTGGATCACTCCGGGCGCGCAAGGCGGCGTCTTGCTGGGCTTGGGATTGTTGACTGGCTTCGCTTTTCTGCCGTCATCCACGCAAAGACGCTGCGCCGTCGGACTCTTGATTGCGGCGCTGATCGTGATCAATGTTGCGCCAACTAATCCTTATTTTGTCGCCACACTGGAAACCTGGGTGCAGGGCAAATTCCTCAACTTCAACGGTGCGGCGCAATTCCTCTCGCTGCTATGGACGGTTGCCGCATTGTGGTTCCTGCTGCATGCGAGCCATCGCGTGAAACGAAAATGATGCGGGTGTATCATTCCGGTCTTTGAGGAATACCCTGATGACCGAAAACAAACAACATTTTGGCCAGCATCTTTTTATCTGCATGAATCAACGCGACGATGGCCGCGAATGTTGTGCTGAAAAAGGTGCGCACGCCGCGCAACAGCATCTGAAAGCACGCGTCAAAGAGCTGGGCTTGAGCCGCAGCGGCGAGGTGCGAGTCAATCAATCCGGCTGCCTCGGTCGCTGCGAAGAAGGCCCTGTACTTGTAATTTATCCGCAAGGCACCTGGTACACCTATATCGACAACGACGACATCGATGAAATCATCGACGAACATCTGGTTGGCGGAAAAATTGTAAGTCGCCTGAAAATCTGAAGTTCTTCATTCGATATTCAAATCGCCATACAGCCATCCTTCATTCAAGATAAAACATGAACGCCCAAACCCAACGTTTTTCCTTGCAAGGTGCAGCCGGCGCGCTTGAATGCGCATTGGATATTCCTGAAACGACACCGCGCGGCCTCGCGCTGATCGGCCATCCGCATCCGCTGTTCGGCGGCACGATGGATAACAAGGTTGTACATACCTTGACACGCGCATTCGTGGCACTTGGCTATGCAGCGGTACGCATGAATTTTCGCGGCGTCGGTGCTTCTGAAGGTGCATACGATGAAGGCGTGGGCGAGACCGACGACATGGCGCAATTGCTGACGCATATGCGTGAACAATATCCGGATGTACCGTTTGCATTGGCCGGCTTTTCTTTCGGTACCTTCGTGCAAACTCAATTGCAAAAGCGTTTGGAAGAACAAGGCACGCCGGCCGAGCGTCTGGTATTGGTCGGCTCCGCGCCGGGCAAATGGCCTTTGCCTGATGTGCCAGCCGATACCATTTTGATACACGGCGAGTTCGATGAAACGATTCCATTAACGAATGTTTTTGAATGGGCGCGTCCGCAAGATCTGCCTGTAATCGTCGTGCCGGGTGCCGATCATTTCTTTGGCCGCAAGCTGCATCACATCAAAAATCACGTCATTGCATTGTGGCGTGCTTGATGGAACTTGTTTCCATCTCTGTCCGTCCAAGTGCCGCACGTCTATAATTACCCTTTCTTCAATCAGCAGATGCATGATCGACATGATCATCGCTTGTGCGCAATGCAAAGTCTTATGAAAAAATTATTTGCGGTCATCGCAGCCTCCATCTTTTCCCTTTCCGCCGTCGTCACCAGCAACGCCGTTGCGCAGACATCTTTTGCACAAGCTATCCCGGCACCGACCATCGCTGCCAAATCGTGGCTGTTACTCGATTCGACCAGCAATCAAATCCTGGCATCAAGCGAGCCGGATATGCGCATAGAGCCGGCGTCGCTGGTCAAATTAATGACGGCGTACATTGCCTTTTCTGCAATTCAGGAAAAACGCATCAGCTTGAATCAAATGGTGACCGTCTCGACCAATGCGTGGAAAGTCGATGCAGAAAGCTCGAAAATGTTTATCGAGCCGCGCGTGCCGGTTTCGGTTAACGATTTGCTGTACGGCTTGATCGTGCAATCGGGTAACGATGCTGCAGTGGCATTGGCAGAAACAGTTGCAGGCACTGAAGATGCCTTTGCAGTGTTGATGAACCGTGAAGCAGAACGCATGGGCATGAAGTCCACCCGTTTCGCCAATTCGCATGGCTTGCCTAGCCCGAATAATTATTCGACCGCACGCGATCTTTCGATTTTGGCCGAGCATTTGGTCAACGACCACCCAGAGTTTTACAAGATCTATGCGACCAAGGATTTCACGTACAACAAGATCAAGCAATCCAACCGCAATCGTTTGCTGTGGCTGGACCCAAGCGTGGACGGTATGAAAACTGGCCATACGCAACAAGCTGGTTACTGCCTGATTTCGACAGCTAAACGTCCGAATGGCAATCATGAACGTCGCTTGATTTCTGTTGTGCTGGGTACCACTTCAGATCAATCCCGCGCGCAAGAAAGCCAGAAGCTGTTGAACTGGGGCTTCCAGAATTTCGACACGGTCAAACTGTATTCAAAAGATGTGGCAATCGCCACGCCTAGTGTCTGGAAAGGTTCGCAAAACAGCGTCAAGATCGGCTTTACGCATGATGTTTATGTGACCGTGCCAAAAGGCCAAGGCGACAAAATCAAACCACTGCTGTCGCGCAAAGATCCACTGGTCGCGCCTATCGACAAAAACAGCCAGGTTGGCACTATCAAGGTGATGTCGTCCGAAAATAAAGTCATTACCGAATTGCCGGTAGTAGCCTTGGAACAAGTAGCGCAAGCCGGCATGTTCGGCCGCGCACTTGATTCGATCCGTTTGTGGATACATTAATGCTGTCGGGCATAGGTACCTGACTGACAAGTAAGAACAAGTAAAAGAAAAGCGGCGCATTCAAACTTTTGAATGTGCCGCTTTTCTTTTGTTCTCGTCTTTTCCCTGCGCATAGTCTGAGCGGGTATTCGCTTTATGTTGCAAGCTTTTCAACGCGCGCTGAGTGGCTTTGTGCCAAAATCACCCTTCAATCCCGATTTGACCGCAGCCATGGATGATCCCTTCGTATACCTGAACGGCACGATGACTCCGCTTTCCGAAGCGAAAGTGCCGGTGCTGGACAGAGGCTTTATTTTCGGTGACGGTATTTACGAAGTGATCCCGGTTTATGGCCACAAATTATTCAGGCCAGAGCAACATTTAGTGCGCCTGTTCCGTGGTCTGGCTGCGGTGAGCATAGATAATCCGCATACCGAACGACAATGGCTGGATCTGATTGAAGAAGTCGTGCGCCTGCATCCGGCTGCAGATCAACTCGCGTATATTCAAGTCACGCGCGGCGTTGCAAAACGCGTGCATGCTTTCCCGAACAGTGAACCAACGCCGACAGTTTTTATCATGAGCAATCCGCTGATTCCATTGCCGGATACAGCACGCGAAAATGGTGTGGCCTGCGTCACAATGGAAGACAAGCGCTGGCTGCGTTGCGAAATCAAATCCATCTCGCTACTCGGCAATGTACTCGCAGCGCAAAATGCAGCCGCCAATGATGCGAATGAAACGATACAGTTTCGTGATGGTTTTTTGACAGAAGGTTCGGCATCGAATGTGTGGATAGTCAAGGATGGCAGCCTGATCGGCCCTCCGCGTGACAACCTGATTCTGGAAGGCATACGCTACGGCTTGATGGAAGAATTGTGCGCTGCCGACCACATCCCATTCAAGACGCAACGCATCTCGCGCGCAGAAGTGTTTGAGGCAGACGAAGTATTATTGTCATCAGCATCAAAAGAAATACTGCCGGTCGTCACCATCGATGGCAAAGCCATAGCAAATGGCAAACCCGGCCCCATATACAAGAAGTTATATGCCGCTTACCAAGCGGTAAAAATTGCGTAAAAATCAAGCGCTTCACGACATCATTCATTTACATCGTTGCGCGACTTGGCAACTACAGAGAGCATCATCATGACCGAACCGACTAAACCGCTTGATTTGACCAAACCGATAGATCCGTCAGAAAGCCTGATCGAATATCCTAGCGACTTCCCCATCAAAATCATGGGTGCGATGCATGATGAATTCGCCGCAACCATCGTCGAACTGGTGACGCTGCACGATCCTGAATTCCATGAGGGAAAACTGGAAACTCGCCCGTCTTCCGGCGGCAATTATCTCGCGCTGACAGTAACGATACGCGCGACCAGTCGTGAACAACTCGATAATCTATATCGTGCTTTGTCCTCGCATCCGATGGTAAAGGTTGTGCTGTAAGCCACGCACGAATGACAGCACTCAACCGTCCGCTGGTTCTGCAACGTGGACGCGAAGCCTACGACATCACATTCGCAGCGATGCGCGCATTTACCGATGCGCGCACGCCGCAGACTGCCGACGAATTGTGGATAGTCGAGCACCCGCCAGTCTTTACGCTCGGGCTGGCGGCTGATCCTACGCATGTCCTCGACGCGCACGACATTCCAGTCGTGCAAACCGATAGAGGCGGCGAAGTCACGTATCACGGCCCAGGTCAGGTTGTCATTTATTTACTGCTGGATTTGCGGCGCAATCAAGCCAATTCCCGCGTCTTTGCCCGCGAACTCGTCAACAAAATTGAGCAGGCGGTGATCGATACGCTGGCGGCGTATAATCTCGCCTGTGAACGCAAGCTCGGTGCGCCCGGTATTTACCTGTCGGACGGCCCGATGCAAGGCGCGAAAATCGCCGCACTCGGTTTGAAGATACGTGGCAATGGCTGCACCTATCACGGCGTATCGCTGAATGTTGCGATGGATTTGACGCCGTTTTCGTGGATCAACCCCTGCGGTTATGAAGGTTTGGCCACGATCGATATGCAAAGTCTGGGCGTGCAAACGACATTAAGTGCCGTGCAAAATGCGCTCGCGGAAAAGTTGACGCAAAGCCTGTCCAGATAAAAGCGATAAGCACGCAGCATTCACCATCCGCATTCCCGTTTTTGCATCGCCGTTTTTGTATTACCGTATTTATTACCCGCAGCATCCATTTTTATCGTGGCAAAGACGAACGTCCAAGCTACGCGTTGTTATCCAGCGCCGCACCCAGCACTGTAATGGCAACATTTGACGAAGAGCGACCAGCCCAATGACGATCGAAACGAATCCAGAATCCTCCGCAACAGCTGAAGCTGCTGCTCAAACTGCAGTCCCTGCCCGCGCTTACAACCCAAGCGAAAAGCAAAAAGGCTCAGCCAAAACCATACGCATCCCGATCAAGGTGATCCCGATGGAACGGCTGCCGAAGCCGGACTGGATACGCGTCAAAGCCGCCTCGCCATCTACCCGTTTCTACGAAATCAAAGATATTCTGCGCGCCAATAATCTGGTGACGGTATGCGAAGAAGCCAGTTGCCCGAACATCGGCGAATGCTTCGGCAAAGGCACCGCAACCTTCATGATCATGGGCGACAAATGTACGCGTCGCTGCCCATTCTGCGACGTCGGCCACGGCCGCCCAGATCCACTCGATGTGAACGAACCCGAGAATCTCGCAAAAACCATCGCTGCTTTACGCCTCAGCTATGTCGTCATCACCTCAGTTGATCGCGACGATTTGCGCGACGGCGGTGCTGGCCATTTCGCCGAATGCATACGTCGCGTACGCGAACTTTCGCCGAATACCCGCATTGAAGTGTTGGTACCCGACTTCCGCGGCCGCATGGATAAAGCATTAGAGATTCTGAATCTCGCACCACCAGACGTCATGAACCACAATCTGGAAACCGCACCGCGCCTCTACAAAGAAGCGCGCCCTGGTTCCGATTACGCCTACTCATTGAATTTGCTGAAACGCTTCAAGGCACTGCATCCAAATACGCCAACCAAATCCGGCATCATGGTCGGCCTCGGCGAAACCGACGAAGAAGTATTGCAAGTCATGCGCGACATGCGCGCTCACGATGTCGACATGCTGACCATAGGCCAGTACCTGATGCCTAGCGGCGACCATTTGCCGGTACGTCGCTATGTGCATCCCGACACTTTTAAAATGTATGAAGAAGAAGCCTACAAAATGGGCTTCGCACATGCAGCGGTCGGCGCGATGGTACGCAGCTCTTATCACGCAGATCAGCAGGCGCATGGTGTAACCACCGGCGGCGGAATCAGTAGCCAATAAACGAAGCAGCGCAAGATGGTTTCAGCCGCAGATGCAGCATCACCAAGAGGAAACGAATGGTTTTCGGTATTTCATTAATTCTGGTGATCTTACTGGCAGTGGTTGCGGGGTTCGCACCGCAACCATTTGAGGCTGTCAGCAATGCAGCGCTGGCAGCGGTCATCCAGCATGCCGGCTGGCTCTATCTGCTCATCGTGTTCCTGACTTTGGTGTTTCTTGCCTACCTTGCATTCGGCCCCACTGCAAAATTGCGGATAGGCGGACGCGATGCCGAACCAGAATTTTCGAACTCGACCTGGCTGTCCATGTTGTTTGCCGCGGGCATGGGCATAGGTCTGGTTTTCTGGGGCGCGGCTGAGCCTATCTCGCATCTGGTCACACCGCCGGAAGGATTGACACCACATACATCACAAGCCGCTCGAGCTGCGATGCGCTACACCTTCTTCCACTGGGGTCTGCATCCGTGGGCAATCTACGCGTTGATGGGATTGGCCATCGCCTGGTTTCAATACAACCGCAACGGCCGCGGTCTGATCAGCGACTTGCTGCAACCACTAATCGGCGACCGGCATCTCGGATGGATAGGCAAGCTGGTCAACATTGTTGCTGTCGTCGCCACTGCGATAGGCGTGGCGACTACGCTGGGCTTTGGCACCATGCAGATCAGCGCAGGTATTCATCGCGTTTTCGGCCTGCCAAATGGCATAGTCATGCAGTTATCGGTGATTGCCATTTGCTTCGTGCTATACATGGCATCCAGCATTAGCGGAGTTGATCGCGGCATCAAATGGCTATCAAGCTTCAATCTTGCATTGGCCGGGGTACTGCTGCTGGCAGTCGCATTGCTGGGGCCAACCAGCTTCATCTTTGAAAACTTTACTACGACGCTAGGCAGCTACCTCGACCATCTGGTGGATATGAGCCTGCGTATGTCGCCGTTCTCTGCCAACACCTGGGTGGCCGACTGGACAATTTTTTACTGGGCTTGGTGGATTTCCTGGTCACCATTCGTGGGCGCTTTCATTGCGCGCGTATCGTACGGGCGCACCGTGCGCGAGTTTGTGTTCGGTGTGGTCGTCGCGCCCAGCCTGCTGGGCTTTGTGTGGTTTGCCACCTTTGGTGGTACCGCACTATGGAGTCAGATTTTCGGTGGAGTAGACATGGCAGGTGCGCTTGCAGCCGGGCACGAGACGGTGCTATTCCGCATGTATGACGCCCTGCCGCTATCCTCGCTGCTGTCTGGTCTGACAATTCTGTTGTTAGTGATTTTCTTCGTCACTTCCGCTGACTCGGCTGTGCTCGTGCTGGGATCGATGTCCAGTGAATCCTCTGGCGATCCGACACTGCCACGCAAGTTTGCATGGGGTATCGCCATCGCACTGATCGCCGTGGCGATGCTGATGGCTGGCGGTCTACAGGCACTGCAGACGCTGATCACTGTGGCCGCACTACCGTTTGCGCTCTTAATGCTTGCCGTGATGATCGGACTGTACCGTGTGCTAAGCGTGGAAGCGTCACGCGAGAAAGCCGAAGAAAGACGTGCGCGCCGTGCGATTGAAGACTGGATTGCACGTGAGCAGCGTGAGAAGAACATCGCTCAGCCAACCGGCAAGGCGACTGATGGCAGCGCTGAACCGCAATGATAAATCAGTGCATATATTTTAAGCAGCTCGACGCAGACATCAGCAAAATGACGAAGCGGCGAGCAACTATTACAATGCAACGCAACTAAGAATCACCTTTTTAGCTGGATTGTGCAGCCTCTGCATAATTTAAAAAATAATAAAATCCTGGGTAACGCACGATGAGCAATTCTGACTCCAAAAAAATAAATTCTCCGTCCACAGTTCTGTTCGCCAGCCTGATCGGCACCACGATCGAGTTCTTTGATTTTTATATTTACGCAACTGCGGCGGTGCTGGTTTTTCCTCATCTGTTTTTCCCTTCATCCAGTCCGACTGCTGCGGTGCTGCAATCGCTGGCAACTTTTGCCATCGCATTTTTTGCGCGCCCGATCGGCTCTGCCGTTTTCGGCCATTACGGTGATCGCATCGGACGCAAGGCGACGCTGGTTGCTGCACTGCTGACCATGGGGATATCAACTGTTGCGATTGGTTTGCTGCCGACCTACGAAACGATAGGTACATTGGCGCCGTTGCTGCTGGCCTTGTGTCGCTTCGGTCAAGGTCTGGGACTTGGCGGCGAATGGGGCGGCGCAGTTTTACTCGCTACTGAAAATGCACCACCGGGAAAAATCGCCTGGTATGGTTGCTTTCCACAATTGGGTGCGCCGCTGGGCTTCTTCATGTCGGGCGGAATTTTCTTGTTGCTGAGCGAAACGCTGACCAATGAACAATTCTTCAGCTACGGCTGGCGCATTCCTTTCCTCGCCAGTGCAGTGTTGGTGCTGGTCGGTTTGTATGTGCGTTTGAAAATTACGGAAACACCCGCTTTCCAAAAAGTGTTGGACCAAGGCGAGCGCGTCAAACTGCCACTCGCGACGGTATTCCGCGATCATGGTCGCATGCTGGTGTTGGGCACCATCATCGCGCTCGCAACCTTCGTTTTGTTTTACCTGATGACGGTGTTCGCCTTGAGTTGGGGTACCACAGCGCTCGGATATTCACGTCAAGAATTTCTGATCGTCCAATTGTTTGCGGTCGTGTTCTTTGCGATCACGATTCCGGTCTCCGCTTTGCTAGCCGACAAATACGGTAGACGTATCACGATGATTCTGGTGTCCATCGGCATGATTATTTTTGGCTTGGTGATGACGCCTATGTTTGTAGCTAACGACCTGGTTAGCGTGACGATATTTCTATCGCTGGGATTGGCATTCATGGGCATGACTTACGGTCCGCTCGGCACGATGCTGTCTGAGCTCTTCCCTCCAGAAATTCGCTACACAGGCGTTTCTTTGACCTTCAATCTGGGCGGGATTTTTGGCGCATCGCTGGCGCCGTATGCCGCGACGTGGCTGGCGACCAATTATGGTTTGCACTACGTCGGCTTTTATCTGTCGGGCGCAGCGGCCTTGAGTCTGATTGCTTTAGCCTTGGTCGGCAAACCGAAACAAGCTATGTAAGTTTTTATAAAATAAAATCTTACAAAAAAAGGGAGCATGTGATTACATGCTCCCTTTTTTATTTTCATCAGACTGGCAGTTCACACCATTTGATGTTTTAAACGCGCTTCAAATTCACCATCAACCATTGGCGATTAATTGATCGTCATCTGCTTCTTCACCGAGGAAGCCACCACTTTGATGCGCCCACAAGCGCGCATACAAACCATTCTGTTGCAGCAGTTCGTGATGTGTACCTTGTTCGACGATGCGGCCTTTATCCAGCACGATCAATCTATCCATCGCGGCAATCGTCGATAGTCGATGCGCAATCGCTACTACGGTTTTGCCTTCCATCAGTTCATACAAGCTGGTTTGAATTGCGGCCTCGACTTCTGAATCGAGCGCACTGGTTGCCTCATCCAGCAACAGTATTGGCGCATCTTTCAACATCACGCGCGCGATCGCAATCCGCTGACGCTGACCGCCGGATAATTTGACGCCGCGCTCACCGACATGCGCGTCGTAACCGGTACGGCCTTTGGCATCACTCAAGTTCAAAATAAAATCGTGGGCTTCAGCGCGCTTGGCCGCATCGGTCATGTCGGCATCGCTAGCATCGGGTCTGCCATACAAAATGTTGTCACGTACCGAACGATGCAAGAGCGAAGT
Organism: Herminiimonas sp.; assembly: GCF_030655415.1. Next base: position 335,003 of record NZ_JAURVN010000015.1, read on the forward strand.
ATCTTGCGTGACCATGCCGACCTGCGCGCGCAGACTGTTTTGCGTGACGTGTGCAATATTCTGGCCGTCAATCAAAATCCGACCTGACTCCAGATCATAGAAGCGCAGCAGCAAATTAACGATCGTCGATTTACCCGCACCGGATCGGCCGACCAGTCCGACCTTCTCGCCTGGACGTATCGTCAGATCCATCTGATCGATCACTGCACGCGTACCGCCATAAGCGAAGCCGATGTTATCGAAGGTCAACTCGCCCTTGGCTACTTGCAAAGGTTTTGCATCAGCAGCGTCGGTCACTGTATGTACGCGTGACAGCGTGTTGATACCGTCCTGCACGGTACCGACTTGCTCGAACAGCGATGACATTTCCCACATGACCCAATGTGACATACCGTTCAGGCGCAAAGCCATTGCGGTCGCGGCGGCAACGGCACCTACCCCGATCTGACCCATCGCCCATAACCACAACGCGACACCAGCAGTGCCGAGGATCAACAACATGCTGAGGCTGTGATTGACGACTTCAAAACCGCTGACCAAACGCATTTGTCCATGTACCGAAACCATGAACTCTTTCATCGCGCTGCGGGCATAACCGGCTTCACGACCAGCATGCGAAAACAATTTGACGGTACTGATGTTAGTGTACGCATCGGTGATACGGCCGGTCATCAGCGAACGCGCATCAGCCTGCTTGCGCGAAACCTTGCTCAAACGCGGGACGAAGTAACGCAAGGCGCACAAATAGAAAAATGCCCACGTCAAAAACGGTACCAGCAGCCAGCGATCAAAGCTGCCGACCACGGTCACCAACGTGACGAAGTAAATCAGGACGAACACCAGAATGTCGCACGTGATCATGCACACATCGCGCACCGCCAGCGCTGTCTGCATGACCTTGGTCGCGACACGACCGGCAAATTCATCCTGATAAAAACCCATGCTTTGATTCAGCATCATGCGGTGAAAATTCCAGCGCAACTGCATAGGGAAGTTACCGGACAGCGTCTGATGCTTGAAGAAAGTCTGCAACGCCACAAGGATCACGCTCAGCATGACGATGGCCGCCAGCCACAAAAGATTGTCGCCTTCCTGTTGCCACAACATTGCCGGCTCGACATGCGCCAGCCAATCGACAATGCGACCCATCATCGCGAACAATAATGCCTCGAACGCACCAGTCGCAGCCGTGACCACCGTCATCGCCAGGATGTAACGACGCGCGCCTTTGGTACACGACCAGATAAATGCAAGAAAGCCGCGCGGCGGTGTCGCCGGCACTTCTTCCTGATACGGATGCAACAATTTTTCAAACCAGCCCAGCATTTAATTCTCCAAATAACGATCATTCACGGATCGCTGTTACTTCTCGTTGTTACTTTTCGCTATTACTTCTTATGTGCACTAAATAATTCTCGCCGAAAAATTCGCGAAGACAGATTATCGCTTACTCGACACATCAACGTCGGTCGTCAAACTACTTTGTGATGTGCGGTGCATCGGCTACTCTATGGCTCTCACTATTCATTTCCCAAAGAAAATCTCATGATCATTGCGAAATTTCTACACATCCTCGGATTCACTATTTGGGTAGGCGGCATGTTCTTCGCCCATAACGCGTTGCGCCCTGTTGTCGCAGTGACATTAGAACCGCCGCAACGCCTGACTTTATTGGCAGGTGTATTCACCAAATTTTTCTTGTGGGTATGGATTTCAATTGCGCTGATTTTCGGTAGCGGAATGGCAATGATGGCCGGCATGGGCAAACCGCCACTGCACGTCATGCTGATGTTTGTGCTCGCGGTTGTGATGCTGCTGATTTTTTCTCACATCTTCTTTGCGCCTTATCGTCGCTTGAAACGCGCAGTCGCAGCACAAGACTGGAAAGCCGGCGGCGCCGCAATGGCCACCATACGCAAACTGGTCGCCGTCAATCTGATCATCGGCTTGCTGACGATTACGATTGGCACCTTGGGACCACTTGCACTGTAAAAATTGCTCGTCGAAAAAGATCGCGGATGATTTTCTGTCCGCGACTTTTCATCATGCCCTTATAATATTGGCTGAAGCAAACTTGATGCGTGCAACATTTGCATCAAATCTTCAGTATCAAGTAAGTACCGCGACGTTTAAACACATCGCACTCAACGCAAACCTGTCAGGCCTTTAGTCTGGTTGTTGAGAGTTGTATCCAGTCCTGGACTGTGACCGACGCAAGTCATACGCTGATCTCTACACATTGAGGAGATATTTTTATCAATCAAGAATTCTCGCGCCCATGCGATGCGAGCCGTGTCTGCTGATTTTTACTGATATTGGCTGATTATTTTTCCTGAAGATTTACTGCGCATGTACAGAATTCCCGAATCCATATTGCTACTCACCATCGTTATCGCGCCCTTCATCGGTAGCGTGATCGCCGCATGCATGCCGGCTAACGCCCGCAATCGTGAATCAATATTGGCCGGTGGCGTCGCATTGCTCGGTCTGCTCATTTCGGTATATCTGTATCAACAAGTCGGCGCAGGAGAAGTAGTCCGTTATCAAGCTGCGTGGATGCCGGCCTTCGGCGCGGAATTCATGTTGCGCATGGATGGGCTGGCGTGGCTGTTCGTGATGCTGGTGCTGGGCGTCGGCTTGCTCGTCGTGCTGTATGCGCGCTATTACATGTCCGAGCAAGATCCAGTGCCGCGCTTCTTCGCGTTTCTGCTGGCGTTCATGGGCTCGATGTTGGGTGTGGTGTTGTCCGGCAATCTGATTCAACTCGTGGTGTTCTGGGAACTGACCAGCATCACATCCTTCTTATTGATTGGTTACTGGCATCACCGTATCGATGCGCGACGTGGTGCGCGTATGGCATTTACGGTGACCGGTGCTGGCGGCTTGTGCCTGCTGTGCGGCGTGCTGATCATCGGTCATATCGTCGGCAGTTATGACCTCGATACCGTGCTTGAAGCTGGCGACCTGATACGCGCACATGATTTGTATTTGCCGGCATTGATACTGGTCGCGCTGGGCGCATTGACCAAAAGTGCGCAATTCCCTTTCCATTTCTGGCTGCCACATGCGATGGCTGCGCCTACACCGGTATCGTCATATCTGCATTCGGCGACGATGGTGAAGGCCGGTATTTTCCTGTTAATGCGATTCTGGCCAGCTTTGTCCGGCACGGAAGAATGGATGTGGATCATTGCTGGCGCTGGTGTCTGCACCCTACTACTCGGTTCTTTCGTCGCGATTTTTCAGCACGATCTCAAAGGCTTGCTGGCCTACTCCACCATCAGCCATCTTGGCTTGATCACGGTATTGCTGGGCATAGGCTCACCGCTAGGCATGGTCGCGGCGATTTTCCACACAGTGAATCACGCGATTTTTAAAGCATCGTTGTTCATGGCTGCCGGCATCATCGATCACGAAACCGGCACCCGCGATATGCGCGTCTTGCGCGGTTTGCGACATGCTCTACCGATCACGGCGACGCTGGCGATTGTCGCGAGCGCAGCGATGGCCGGCGTGCCTTTGTTGAATGGCTTTCTGTCTAAGGAAATGTTCTTTGCCGAAACCGCGCTGGTCGGTGGCAACGATAGCTGGTGGATGTCCTATGCGGCGGTCGCGATGGGTATTTTCAGCGTGACGTATTCCTTGCGCTTCATTAGTGTGTTCTTCGGCAAGCTGAATCAAGACTTGCCAAAAACTCCGCATGAGCCGCCGCGCTGGATGCGCTTCCCGGTTGAATGTTTAGTCTTGCTTTGTTTGATCGTCGGTGTTGCTCCTGGCATTAGTATCAAACCGTTTTTGGATAGCGCAGTGGTATCGGTACTTGGCGCGCGCGCGCCAGTATACGATCTGGCAATGTGGCACGGCTTCAACCTGCCGCTGTTAATGAGCTTTGCTGCACTCGCTGGCGGCATAGCTCTGTATGTCATCTTGCGCAAATACTTCACCTTGCAGTCACGCGATCGCGTGCCGGTATTCCACAAATTAAGCGGCGCACAAGCCTACGAAAGCACGATGTTGCGCTTGTCTTCCGGTGCCGCATTTTTGGTCAAATGGTTGGGCACGCGACGTCTGCAGCCGCAATTATTCTTGATGATTGTGGCGATGATTGCGATACCGCTTTTACTCGTCAGACCTTTACCAACATTAGGCAATATCTCTTTTACCAATGTCGATCCGCTGTTCGCGATGATGTGGGTGATCGGTTGTGCCTGCGCAATCGCGGCCGCGTGGCAAGCGAAGTATCACCGACTCGCCGCCTTGATTTTAATCAGCGGTACAGGCGCGGTCGTCAGCATGACCTTCCTCTGGATGTCGGCACCTGATCTGGCCTTGACGCAGTTGATGGTGGAAACCGTCACCACCGTTTTGATCCTGCTTGGTTTGCGCTGGTTGCCTCGCCGTCTGGTGCCGCGCGAATTGAATATGCAAATTCCACGCACAGTATGGTTGCGCCGTTCACGCGATATGGTGCTGGCGATCATAGGTGGTCTGAGTATTGCCGCGGTCAGTTACATCGTGCTGATGCATCCACAACCGGCCAGCATAGGTGACTTCTTCCTGCTGCGCGCGTTGTCAGAAGGTGGCGGCACCAATGTCGTCAACGTGTTGCTGGTCGACTTCCGCGGTTTCGATACGATGGGGGAAATTACCGTACTCGCCATCGTCGCATTGACGGTTTATGCCTTGCTGCGACGCTTCCGTCCAACGCCGGAAAGCATGGCACTGCCTGAGCAACAACTCAACAACATCGACCCGGCTGCCAAACAAATGCCGGCGGAACAAGTTGAGAGCGGTTACCTGATGATCCCTGCCGTGTATCTGCGCTTTTTGCTGCCATTCATGGCGATGATCGTCGCGTACTTCTTCATGCGCGGCCACAATCTGCCGGGCGGCGGCTTCGTCGCCGGCTTGATCTTCGCCGTCGCCATCATCGTGCACTATATGTTGACTGGTACCACCTGGCTGGAATCGCATTTGCATCTGCGGCCGCTACGCTGGCTGTCATTTGGGTTGATCACCGCGTGCGTTACCGGCCTCGGTGCGGTCGCGCTTGGCTATCCTTTCCTGACCAGTCACACCGCGCACGTGAACTTCCCGCTATTGGGAGAAATTCATATTCCTAGTGCGTTCTTCTTCGACCTCGGCGTCTTCGTGGTCGTGGTCGGTGCCACCATGTTGATCCTGGTCGCGCTGGCGCATCAATCCATACGTAGTCGTCGTCCGCAAGCTGGCATTGCCAATGAAGCGGCCACGACAAGCAACAAGCGAGGAGTCATTTAATGGAAATTGTTATCTCGCTTGCTATCGGCGTGTTGTTCGGATCGGGTATCTGGCTGATCTTGCGTCCACGTAGTTTTCAGGTGCTGACCGGATTGATGTTGATGTCGTATGCGGTCAATCTGTTTATCTTCATCATGGGTCGGCTGTGGGTTAATCGTCCGCCGCTGACGCTGGGCGCTGGCGTGCCCGATCCCACGATGTTCAGTGATCCATTGCCGCAAGCACTGGTATTGACCGCAATCGTCATCGGCTTTGCGACTACCGCTCTTTATCTGGTCGTCATGATCGGTTCGCGCGGCTTGACCGGCACCGATCACGTCGATGGTGAGGAGTCCGATTGATGAAGCTGGATTGGATGCAACACCTGATCATTCTGCCGGTGCTGTTGCCGCTACTGTGCGGCGCATTGCTGATCCTGATTAACGAGAAACGCCATCAGTTCAAGTTCTTCGTCAATCTTTCCTCCGTGCTGTTGCAGCTCGCCGTTGCGGTCGCATTGATCCATCTGACCGACAGTGGCAAATGGACTGAAGGCATGGGCGTCTACTTGGCCGCGAACTGGTCAGCGCCATTCGGGATAGCTTTGGTCGCCGATAGACTGGCGGCTATGATGTTATTGCTGACCGCAGTGTTGGCGACTGCTGCATTGTTGTTCTCTATGCTGCGCTGGAGCCGCATAGGCGTGCATTTCCACACGCTATTCCAGTTTCTGTTGATGGGAATTAACGGTGCGTTCCTGACGCATGACTTGTTCAATCTATTCGTGTTTTTTGAAGTCATGCTGGCCGCATCGTATGGTCTGGTTCTGCATGGCTACAACACCAATCGCATACGTGCCGGCATGCAATACATCGCCGTCAATCTGGCGGCATCACTCTTGTTCTTGATCGGCGTCGCCTTGATTTATGCGAGCACCGGCACGATGAATATGTCGGATCTGGCAGTGCGTCTGGTGAACATCGCGACCACCGATCTGATCTTGTTGAAGATAGGCGTGGCGATCTTGGCGATTGCCTTCCTGGTGAAAAGCGCGATGTGGCCGCTAGGCTTTTGGCTGCCGACCACTTACTCCGCCGCCTCGCCACCAGTTGCTGCGATGCTGGTGCTGATGACCAAGGTCGGCGCTTATGTGATTTTGCGTTTGTGGTTGCTGGCTTTTTCTTCCGATGCCAGCGCGGCTGTCGGCTTTGGCTTCGAAGCATTGTTGTGGGGTGGCATGGCGACCATCGTGTTCGGCGCAGCCGGCATGTTGGCGAGTGAAACACCGGGTCGCATGGCGGCGTATGGCGCGATCATTTCATCCGGCACGCTGCTCTCGGTGATCGGTTATGGACAAGAGTCCTTGGTCACAGCCGGCTTGTATTATCTGATCGGCTCGACACTTGCGATGGCTGCCTTCGTGTTGCTGATCGAATTGGTTGAACGTATACGCTCACCGGGTGCGGCGATGCTGGCACTGACGATGGAAGCGTTCGCGATTGAAGAAGCACCTGAAGAAACCGCCGGCATCGGCATTCCAGGCGCATTGGCTTTTCTCGGCTTGGCATTCGCCGCGTGCGCATTGATCATCACAGGCTTGCCGCCTTTGTCCGGCTTCGTTGCGAAGTTCGGTCTGATCCATGCAATGCTTAATCCTGAGGCTAAGGATACGATTATCGGCACAACGACCTGGGTCTTGATGGCGCTGATCGTACTGTCTGGTTTAGCCGCGATCATCTCGATGCTGCGTTTTGGTGTGCGTACCTTCTGGGCATCAGGCGCCATCGCTGCGCCACGTCTGCATATTTCAGAAGTCGCGCCGATCAGCTTGTTATTGATCTTGTGCGTGGGCTTGACTGTGCAAGCCGGGCCTGTCTACGAATATCTGGCACGCACCAGCAAAGACCTGCATCAGCCTACGCAATATATTCATAAAGTGCTGGATGCCACGGCGGTGCCGAGTCCGCGCAAAGAAGGAGGCACGCCATGAAGCGCTGGCTACCTTCGCCCTGGATGTCTTTTGCATTGCTGCTGTTCTGGCTGCTGCTGAATCAAACTTTAGAGCCGGCCCATTTACTGTTGGGCGCATTCCTTGCTGTTGTAGTGCCGCTGCTGACAAAATCATTGCAACCGATGCCTTATCCACGCATCAAAAAACCATTCACGCTATTTCGATTGATCGGCATGGCTTTGGTGGAAATTGTGCGTTCCTGCTTCAACGTTAGTTGGCTGATTCTGTTTACGCCCAAGAGCAAATTGAATTCGCAGTTCATCAAGATACCGCTGACGATGCGCGATCCTTACGGGCTGGCTCTGTTGTCGTGCCTGATCAATTCAACGCCGGGCACAGTGTGGGTCGAAATTCTTTCAGAGAAACATGAACTCGCGCTGCATGTATTCGACTTGCATGACGAGCAATGGTGGATAAAGACCATCACGACGCGATACGAAAAACCATTGATGGAAATTTTTGAACAGGAGCAGAACGCATGACGACGCTACTGGAATGGTCTATCGCATTCGCCTTCATCTGCATCCTGCTGGCAATGCTGTTTTGTACCGTACGTTTGTTGCTCGGCCCTACCGCGCATGATCGCGTACTCGCGCTCGACACCCTGTGGATGTGTGCGATGCTGCTGTCGTTAATGATGGGCATCACCTTCGGCAGTCAGATTTATTTCGAGGCAGCGATGTTGATTGCGCTGCTTGGTTTTGTATCCACCATCGCGCTGACCAAATTCCTGATGCGTGGGGAGATTATTGAATGAAGACTTTTGAGAGTTTGCCCGCCTGGGCAGCATTACCGGTATCGCTACTATTGATACTCGGTGGCGCGATCATCTTGATAGGCGCACTGGGCTTGATGCGCTTGCCGAGTTTTTATCAACGCATACACGGCCCGGCGATCACCGTTACGCTGGGAGCCGGCTGCATATTGCTGGCATCCATGCTGTACTTCTCGGTGCTGCAATCGCGCGTGGTGATTCATGAAATTATCATCTCTTTATTCGTTCTGCTGACAGCGCCGGTCGTCGCCATGCTGATCATGCGTGCAGCGGTTTATCGCGATTTGCGTCTGGGCAAACGCGCTGAGCCAGCAGACGCGGCTGAGGTTTATCAATTCTCCAAAAAGGATTGAATGTTGATTTGAAGTTTTGAATTCAAACTTCATCAATTAAAAAACTGGGCATGCAGCGCCACACTTCAAGTTGGCGCTGAGTTTCAACTATCCGCAGAGCGCAGTTCTACGCTTTTCTTTATTGCAGAAAAGCGTATTCAGATCAGCAACATTTCGCCTATCCCGCTGGTAGAATCAGAACACCGCCACTCTTGGTCAGTGCTGACTCCCATGCAAAAATCCCTCCAGCAGTTGCCCCAGTCTTTACGTCAACTTTCCGGCAAGCCGGCTTTCAGACGAACTGCGATCGGGCTGGTGATTTTCATCGTCTTTATCGGCTTGTTTGGCTACTTTGCGCTGCCCGGCATTATCAAGTCGCAAGCTGAAAAAATCATTTCCGAAAAACTGAATCGGCAAACCACAATAGGCCAGGTCGAAGTCAGCCCTTACGCGATGCGTCTTACCTTGCGCGACGTCAAGATGATGGAGCCGGAAGGCGATGTGAAGTTTGCAGGCTTCGACGCACTGACCGTCAATTTATCCATCCAATCACTATTCCGCTTCGCACCAGTAGTCGAACAATTGCAAGTCAGCGCGCCGTATGTGCATCTGGTGCGCAAGGACGACACGCATTACAACATCGATGACATCATCGAACTGATCAATAGCCAACCGCCTTCGCCAGAACCGGCGCGCTTTTCTGTCTTCAATATCGAGATCGATAGAGGACATATTGAATTCGATGACAAACCAGCCAAGACCGTGCACAAGGTCACTGACTTGAAAATCGGCGTGCCCTTTATTTCATCACTGCATTCCAAAATCGATGTATTCGTCGAGCCATTATTAAGCGCCAACGTCAACGACACGCCGCTGCTGATCAAGGGAAAAACACTCCCCTTTGCCGATCCTGTACAAGCTGTGGTTGACCTGAATCTGGACAATCTGGATCTCACTACGTATTTGAAATACATCCCGGGCACGCCGCGTTTCAAAGTGCCAAGTGCACGCCTTGATCTACATTTGATCGCGAATTTTCAGCAACCAAAAGATAAAGCGCCAGCGCTGCTGCTGAGCGGCGACATCAAGTTGAAATCGCTGCAGCTGAATGATCAAGACAATAAATCCATCATCAAACTGCCTGAGCTTGCCGTCACATTAAAAGATGCGAGCCTGCTGAGCGATCGTATAGAAGTCGCCAAGCTAGCAATCAACGGTGTAGAAGCTGACATTACACGCAATGCAAATCAGCAGTTCAATTTTGAAAATCTGCTGGTGCCACCGACAGGCGCAGCGCCATTAAAAACAGCGAAAAAACCTGCGGTCGAACCTGCAACAATCACGACTGCAGATCCAACTACAACAGCAAAACCGGCAGTGGTTGCGGAACCTACCAAACCGAAAGCTGCACTCAGTTTTGCATTGGCAGAACTGGATATTAAAAATGCCGCGCTGCGTTTTACCGATATGCAGACTGCGCATCCTATGCAAGCCAAGGCAGAAAAGTTTGATCTGAGCGTGCGCAAAATTGAAGTTGATACTGGCAGCAAAATCGTCAGCGTCGATGAAGTCGTTTCGAATCAAGCCGCTTTCTTTTTGCAACAAGACAAACCACGCGCAGACTCCGGCAAAGTCGCAGCGCCTGCTAGCAGCAAAACTAAAAGTAACGATGCCAGCGCTGCTTACGTCGTCAATGTCAAAAAAATTGGCATCGATAATTGGTCAGCACGATTGGAAGATCGCAGCCTGAAACGTCCCGCTGTCACCACTATAGAACCATTGAAGTTAGCCCTGCAAGACATCTCGACCAAGGCTGGAGCACGCGGCAAACTCGACTTGCAAGCTGCGGTCAATAAAACCGGCAAGCTGGCAGTCAGCGGCGATCTCGGCATGGCACCTTTGCATGCAAATCTGGCGCTCGACTTGAAGAACGTCGACATCATGCAAGTGCAGCCCTACATCACCGACAAGATCAATATTCTTTTGACGCGCGCTGACATCTCCAGCAAAGGCACGCTGCAAATAGACGAAGGAAAAAATGGCGAACTGCTGGGCGGCTTCAAAGGCGATCTGACGCTGGGCAATCTCGCGACCGTAGACAAACTCAGCACCAGTGAATTTTTACGCTGGAAGTCTTTGTATTTCGGCGGCATGGATGTACGCCTCTCACCGCTCGCCCTGAACATCGATCAAATTGCGCTCAATGATTTCTTTGCACGCGTAATTCTCGATCCAAACGGCCGCATCAACTTGCAAGATATCCGCGTAGTGAACACCGGCGGCGTACAAAAAAGCGTGACAGAAGCAGCACCGACCGTAGCACCGGCACCGATTGCACCCGTCGCAGAAAAAACCGCAGTACTACCGCCGCCAGCAAAAGCAGCCAGCGATATTCCACCTATCAAAATCAAGAAATTGACGATGCAAGGCGGCCACGTTCGCTTTACCGATAATTTCATCAAACCAAACTACACCGCCAACCTGATGAAATTTGGTGGAGTGGTTAGTGGCTTGTCGTCGGATGTAAATTCCAGCGCCAACGTCAATTTAAAAGGCGAAGTAAATAGCGCACCGCTCAACATCGACGGCAAGATCAATCCGCTCAAGGGCGATTTGACGATGGATATCAAAGCCGCAGTGCAAGGCATGGAACTGGCGCCGCTATCCGCTTATTCCGGCCGTTACATCGGCTATGGCATCGAGAAAGGCAAGCTCTCTTTTGACGTCGCCTACAAGGTAGAGAATCGCGTACTCACTGCGCAGAATCGACTAGTTCTAGAACAACTAACGCTAGGCGAAAAAATTGAAAGCCCAACTGCAACAACGCTACCTGTGAGCTTTGCCCTGTCGCTGCTGCGTGACAGAAACGGCGTGATCGACATCAATCTACCGATAGGCGGCTCACTCGATGACCCTCAGTTTTCCGTAGGCGGCTTGATCGTCAAGGTCATCGTCAATATCCTGACGAAAGCAGTAACAGCACCATTCAGCTTGCTGAGTTCGATGTTCGGTGGCGGCGAAGAATTATCGATGCTTGAATTCGACGCAGGCCGCGCCCGCATCAATGACGCTAGCGAAACCAAACTGAAAAGCATGGCGAAAATATTAGTGGATCGCCCTGCGCTGAAACTCGAAATCACAGGCCGCACCGATCCTGAAGCAGATCGCGAAGGTTTGAAAAAAGCATCCATAGACCGCAGAGTCCGCGCCTTGAAATTAAAAGACATGGTCGGTCGCGGCGAATCCGCTGAAGCAAACAGCATCACCATTACGCCACAAGAATATCCAGCCTTGTTGAAACGTGTTTATAAAGACGCCGACTTCAAGAAACCACGCAATATGGTCGGCCTGCAAAAAGATATACAGGTTGAAGAAATGGAAAATCTTTTAAGCACCAACGCCACCGTCAGCGACGACGATTTGAATTCACTAGCCAATCGCCGCGCACAAGCGGTGAAGGACTGGCTGACCGGTGAAGGCAAAGTCCCGGATACGCGGATTTTCATACTGGGTTCGAAGTCGGGTAATCAAGGTGCTAAAGACGACGCGGCTAAAGCGAAGGCGAATCGTGTGGATTTTTCTTTGAAATAACGGCGCTTGCAAAAAAACAGAGCGATACAGACTTTTAATCGCTTTTAATCAGGGGAAAAGACCAACGCTACAGAAGAATTGATGTTGCCGCTTTTGATTTTGTTTACGGCTACTGATTCTCGCAGTACTTTTTTTATGAAGTAACCATGTGAATTTTTACGGGAAAGGCGCGCCCAGTTACATAGCGGCTCCCAAATTATCCATCACTTCTCCGGTTTAAACCGAGTTAGGCGCTATGAGCATCATCGACCTTATCGTTGCTCCCGGCACTGCCGTAGGTTGTGTCATCGGGATAGCTATTGCTGTTGGTTTGAATTGGCTATTTCCAGAAAAAGATTTGATAACGCCTCAAGCATTGGTTGTTGTTGCTACTACTGCTGTTGGAATGTTTTTCGAGTTTTGGCCGCCTAGGAAGGACTAAAACGAATACTCCAATTAACTTCGCGGGCTAACCCCATCAATCATAAGTGACTGCAGAACTGACGTGGCGAAATTCTTCAACCGCCATCGCGTCGCAGCCCCTTACCTTCAACGTTAGGATTTTATGTATTGCGATAAATGTTTCACATTGAGTTCAGACAAAAGTACCCATTGCATTCAATGCGGGAAGACCTTCTTTGAGGAAAGGCCTAAACTTCAATCTCCCATCAAGAAATCAAACGACGGCATAGGCCTTTTTACAGGTATCGCAGGGCTAGCAGTTGGTCTATATTCCGGCATATTTGTACTGCTGCTGTTAGCGGCTTACGGCGTGACGTCTTGGTGCGGGAAGAAATTCTTAAATCGAAAAGCAATTCCATTCCTTCCTACTATCGCAGTACAAATTAGTTTGATAGTCATTCCTACGACCTTTTACTTAATTCTTTACCTAAAAGGGTTAATGCCACTATCAGCAACGTTTCTCTTAATAGATATGAGTCTTCCGTGTATTGGTCTTATATGGCTGATAAAGAAGCCAGGCGTGAAGCCAGCAATTGCACTTAGTGTTTTCCAACTAGTTACTCTCGGTGTGAACGTTATGGCTATTTTAGAAATGGATATTGGTACCCAAAATCACAAAGCACTTGCAAACTATATAGTTTGGCGTGTAGGTGCCCTATATCTTTTGTGGGCTCCGTTTTTATGGCGTAAGGAAGACATTATTCATGACACAGAAAAAGTATTCTGACTCGTCGCTGAACCTAGGCACGCAAGCTTGTTTGTTAGCTGAGTGCAAACACGGCTATTTCAATTCATCGTCATTAAGGTTTGTGCTTCTGCAATGCAGAAGGCGAGCCGAACCAATCGTTCTTCCGCTTTGACGCTGCCGTTTGTGCGGAGCAGAAAATGGAAAAAGAAGTGAACGCTGTCTGAGCGCAGCGAGTTTCGTTCGCTTCCCATTTTTTGATTTGCACAAACGGGAACCCGAAGGGCAGCGGCTTGCGGTCGCTTTTTTGGGTTACCTTTTTTGGCGAAGCAAAAAAGGGTAACTAGCCGCCGGGCTACCCCCGGCAACTGAGCCAGCCCGAAGAAAACACCCCATCAGCTACCAGCAAACGTGACAACAAGAAACATCCCTCAATAAACTGCATTTCATCTCCCGAGTTTTCACCTCTGTCAAGACTGGCGCAATCGTCTAGATTGCGTATCATCTAGCGCTCGCTACACTCATTAATCAATATTCATGCTGCCTTCCATAGAACAACGTCTCGCCGTCGAACTCGCGGCCAAACCCGTACAAGTTGCTGCGGCAATCGCCTTGCTGGATGAAGGCGCGACCGTGCCTTTTATTTCCCGTTACCGCAAAGAAGCAACCGGCGGCCTGGATGACATCCAGCTGCGCTTGCTGGAAGAACGCCTGCGCTATTTGCGCGAACTGGAAGACCGACGCGCAGCCGTCATTGCATCCATCGAAGAACAAAACAAGATGACGCCGGCGCTGCTCGACGCTATCACACATGCAGAAGACAAAACCCGTCTGGAAGATCTGTATCTGCCATACAAGCAAAAACGTCGCACCAAGGCGCAGATCGCAGTCGAAGCCGGCCTGACAGAATTAGCCGATGCATTGCTGGCTGATCCAACATTGAATCCTGAAGAAGAAGCGGCGAAATATTTGAAGCCTGCGTTCACCGTGGATGGCATCGACAATCCCGGCGTGGTTGATACCAAAGCTGCCCTCGATGGCGCACGCCAGATTTTGATGGAGCGCTTTGCCGAAGATGCAACGTTGCTGCAAGCCTTGCGCGAATACCTGACTGAGCACGGCATCGTTGAATCCAAAGTAGTCGAAGGTAAGCAGGATGCCGGTGAGAAATTCGCCGATTATTTCGATTACTCGGAGACCATCGGTACCATTCCTTCGCATCGCGCACTCGCATTGTTCCGCGGTCGCCGCGAAGAAATGTTGAACGTCAATTTGCGTCTGGATACCGAAGAAGAAAAACCAAAGTGGGATGCGCCGCACAATCCGTGTGAAGGCCGCATTGCAGCGCGCTTCGGTATCAGCAATAAAAATCGTGCTGCCGATAAATGGCTGGCCGATACCGTGCGCTGGACCTGGCGCGTGAAAACTTTCATGCATCTGGAAACCGAGTTGATGACCAACTTGCGTGAGAAAGCAGAAGTCGAAGCGATTCACGTTTTTGCATTGAATCTGAAAGCGCTGCTGCTGGCAGCACCGGCTGGCCCGCGCGCAACCATGGGTCTCGACCCAGGTTTGCGTACCGGCGTCAAGGTTGCGGTGGTCGATGCGACCGGCAAAGTGGTCGATACCGCGACCGTCTATCCGCATCAACCGCGCAACGATTGGGAAGGCACTTTGCACACGCTGTCGCAATTGGCAGAGAAGCACAAAGTTGCATTGATCTCTATCGGCAACGGCACCGCATCGCGCGAGACCGACAAGCTGGCGCAAGACTTGATCAAGCTGCGTCCTGAATTAAAGCTGACGAAAATCGTTGTGTCGGAAGCCGGCGCATCGGTGTATTCAGCATCTGAATTTGCGTCGCGCGAATTACCGGATATGGACGTCTCAATACGCGGCGCAGTATCCATTGCACGCCGCTTGCAAGATCCATTGGCCGAACTGGTGAAGATCGATCCGAAATCAATCGGCGTCGGCCAGTATCAGCATGACGTCGGCCAAACCCAATTGGCGCGTTCGCTCGATGCGGTCGTCGAAGATTGCGTGAATGCGGTCGGGGTTGACGTCAACACTGCCTCTGCACCATTACTGGCGCGCGTGTCGGGCTTGAACAATAGCGTTGCACAAAGCATCGTCAGCTATCGCGACATGAAGGGCATGTTTGCATCGCGTGCCGATTTGCGCGCAGTGCCGCGTTTGGGCGACAAGACGTTTGAACAAGCTGCAGGTTTCTTGCGCGTGATGGTCAGCGACAATCCACTTGATGCGTCGGCAGTGCACCCGGAGTCGTATCCGCTGGTTGAAAAAATCCTGGCTGACATCAAGCGCGATGTAAAAAGTATCATCGGTGACGAAAAAACATTGAAGTCTTTGAATCCGGCCAAATATGCGGATGAGAAGTTTGGCGTGCCGACGATTACCGACATTTTGAAAGAGCTGGAGAAACCAGGTCGCGATCCGCGTCCAGAGTTCACCACAGCGACTTTCAAGGATGGCGTGGAAGAGATGCGCGATTTGCGTCCTGACATGATTCTGGAAGGCGTGGTGACTAACGTTGCAGCCTTCGGAGCGTTCGTCGATATCGGCGTGCATCAGGATGGGCTGGTACATATTTCCGCGCTGTCGAACACCTTTGTCAAAGATCCACACACGGTGGTAAAAGCCGGTCAGGTCGTGAAGGTCAAAGTGCTGGAAGTGGATGAGAAACGAAAACGTATCGCTTTGACAATGCGTTTATCCGATGCCGCACCAGTGGCTGGCAGCAAACCTGAGCAACGCGCAGATCGTAACGATAGCAAGCGCCTGTCGCAGCATCAGAACCAACAAGGACGGCAAGCGGAGTCCGGTAGTAGCGCGATGGCAGCGGCTTTTGCCAAACTCAAGGGATAAGCAGCAGAAGCGGCCGGTTTTTCTTATAATGACGCATTAACTTACACAGCGAGGCAGTAATGAGCGACGACGTACAATCCTGGATCAAAGAAACCGTAACCCAAAATGAGGTTGTTTTATTCATGAAGGGCACGGCACAATTTCCACAGTGTGGCTTCTCAGGCAAAGCGATTGCATTGCTGAAAGAAAGCGGCGTAACGGATCTGATCACCGTCAACGTATTGGATGACGCAGAAGTTCGCCAGGGCATCAAGGATTACTCCCAATGGCCTACCGTTCCTCAGTTGTATGTCAAAGGTGAATTCATCGGCGGCTCCGACATCATGAACGAGATGTTCGCGTCCGGCGAACTGCAAACTTTGTTGAAAGCTTAATGTGACTGCGTCTGCTGACGCACTCTCATTAGCGCAGCCGCAAGCACCGCGCCGGAAGCGATTAATCATCGCGATCACCGGTGCGACCGGTGTCATCTATGGCGTGCGGCTGCTGCAAGTTTTACGCGATCATGCAGAGGTAGAAACGCATCTGCTGATCTCTGAAGCTGGCATGCTGAATCTGCATCAAGAACTCGACATGAAGCGCAAAGACGTCGAAGCGTTGGCAGATGTCGTGCATAACGTGCGTGATGTGGGCGCATCGATTGCCAGCGGCTCTTTTCAATCTGACGGCATGATCGTCGCGCCCTGCTCGATGAAAACGCTGGCTGCCGTCGCGCATGGCTTGTCCGACAATCTGATCACGCGCGCGGCTGATGTGGTTTTAAAAGAGCGCCGCCGTTTGGTCTTGATGGTGCGTGAAACCCCATTCAATCTGGCGCATCTACGCAATATGACTGCTGTTACCGAAATGGGCGGCATCATTTTTCCACCTCTCCCCGGTTTTTATCATCGCCCTGCATCGATTGCAGATATGGTCGATCACACCGTTGGTCGCGTACTGGATTTATTCGAGATACAGCATGCGTTGACGCCACGCTGGCAAGGCTTGAAAGTTAAGCCGGACGCGCAATAATCTGCGTGTTTTTTTCTAAACTTCCTCAGTTTCATTCCGCAATTTAAAT
The DNA here is from genome assembly GCF_030655415.1 of Herminiimonas sp. The sequence continues at coordinate 352,046 of NZ_JAURVN010000015.1, forward strand.
CTACCAAGCATCCGCAAACGATTGGGATTTCCTGATTGATCGCATGGCTTCCTGCGCATAATATACTGTACATAAACACAGTATTTATGAGGAAGAAATGTCCGATGACGACTTCAGTAATGAAACGCAGCCGCTGGTGCAGATGCCCACAGCGCGTAAAGGTCGCGGTGCTGTTTCCAACCTGCAAGGCCGTTATGAAATGCAGGCGCGCGAACGGTTTGATGACGGCTGGCTGAATGATAGTTGCGGCAATGGATCTGATGAGAATGGTGATCACCTATTCAACGAAGATGGAAGCAATAACACTGCGCCGCCTACCTGGAAAACTTATGTCACTGAAGAAAAAGCGAAAAGCATCCTGACGCGCAATGCGTCACCTGATATTCCGTTCAGCGTTTCGCTTAATCCGTATCGCGGGTGCGAACATGGTTGTATCTACTGCTTTGCGCGGCCCACGCATAGTTATCTGGGACTTTCGCCCGGCCTGGATTTTGAAAGTCGAATTTTTGCGAAGATCAACGCCCCAGAATTATTGCGTCAGGAGCTAGCCAAATTTTCGTATGTCGCGCAGCCCATCGCGCTCGGCGTCAACACCGATGCCTATCAACCTTGCGAGCGTGAATACCAATTGACCCGACGCGTGCTCGAGGTATTGCACGAGTGCGAACATCCGGTGGGCTTGATCACCAAATCATCATTGATCGAGCGCGACATCGACCTGTTATCCGCAATGGCCGCCAAGCGACAAGCGGCCGTAGCGATCACCATCACAACGCTCGATCCCGCCATCGCACGCACGCTGGAACCCAGAGCCGCGGCACCAGTGCGACGCTTGCGCACGATACGCACGCTGACAGATGCCGGCATTCCGGTCAGCGTCAGTATCGCGCCCGTGATCCCCTTTATTACCGAACCGGATCTGGAACGCGTACTAGCCGCAGTCGCGGAGGCAGGTGCCATCAGTGCGCATTACATCGTGCTACGTTTGCCGTGGGAAGTTAGTCCCTTGTTCCAGCAATGGTTGCAGACGCATTTCCCGGATCGCGCGCAACGCGTCATGAATCACGTGCGGGAAATGCGTGGCGGCAAAGATTACGATGCCAATTTTGGTACCCGCATGCGCGGCGAAGGGATTTGGGCCGACCTGATTCGGCAACGCTTTGAGAAAGCGGCAAAGCGGTTAGGCCTCACTGGACATTCACATCGTTTTCACGCGCTCGATGCTTCACGCTTTCGCCGGCCCTTGCATATTCCGGCGCAGGCAAAATCAAATGGCAAGGCTTGCGATCAGCAAGATCTTTTCTAAACAGAGAATGCCGCGCGCAAGAAAAAACCCTCCGCAACTTTCGTGGCTGAGGGTTTTTAGTGTGGAGCCGGCCGTCTGTTTCGAGCTGGCTAGCTGCTGATTACATCAGCACAAGCATCCATTCCGAAACGTTCATGCCGATATGAACAACCTCCCGACACCTATAAAAATATGCCCTTAAAGCTTTTTCCTGCATAAATTATTTCCAGGGCGACGATGCGCACAGCCGGCATCTCATGCTCAGTCGGCAGTGTGCTCTTGCCCTATTCCAGCTTGACGCCGGAGCTCTTGACAACCTCCGCCCAGCGCGCCATTTCGGACGAGATCATCGCGGTGAATTCCGCCTGTGACATGTTCGGAATATCCGAGCCGGCACTCGTCCAGTTTCGCTGGATCTCCGGGGACGCCAGCGCTTTCTTCACTTCTTCGGTCATGCGCTCGACCACCTCGGGTGGGGTGCCCTTGATTGCCCACAGACCGTACCAAGTGGATACTTCATAGCCTGGCACACCGGCTTCCGCAGCCGTCGGAACGTCGGGAAAGCCAGGTGCGCGCTTGGCAGATGCGACGGCAAGTGCCTTGATGCGGCCGCTCTTTACATGACTGGCCGAGGAACCGAGTCCGTCGAACATGAGATCGAGCTGCCCCCCGATCAAGTCCTGTAGCGCCGGACCTGCGCCGCGGTATGGAATATGGGTAATGAAGGTCTTGGTTTGGATCTTGAATAGCTCACCCGCCAAATGATGCGAGGTGCCGTTACCGGCCGAGCCGAAATTCAGCTTGCCAGGATTCTTTCTTACGTACTCCAGCAAACCTTTTAGATCCTGCACCGGAACGCGCTGCGTGTTGACCACGATCACCTGTGGCGGTGTGGCAATGACGGTAATCGGGATGAAATCTTTTTGGAGATCGTAAGCGAGCTTTGAATACAGCGCCGGTGCAATCGCATGATGCGCTGCGCCAACGAAAAACGTGTAGCCATCAGGTGCTGACTTCGCTGCTACGCCCGCACCAAGAGTGCCACCTGCGCCACCGCGATTATCGATGATGACCGCCTTTCCGAGCTGTTTGGTCAGCTGCGCCGCCAACGGGCGTGCAAAGGCGTCGGTTCCGCCACCCGGAGGGAACGGCACGATCAACGTCACCGGTCTCGTGGGCCAGGTCTGCGCAAATGCACTGACGGATAGGCAAAGTCCAGCGATCACCAAGAGGGGGATTCTAAGTTTCATCATCTTGTCTCCAAAATTGTATTTTTTATATTAAAGAGTATTCTGCATACAATATAACCATTTTTTGTATACAAGCACCTCTTAATGCGCAGGATTATATTTATGGAAACGTTTGTCAAGCTAATTCGCCATAAATCCGGCACACCCATATACCAGCGACTATTTATCGTTGACCATCCGTAACCTTTTTCGCTGTACGACGAAATAACAGGTGAAAGCGAATCCGTTGATGCTCGCGGAACGTATACATCCATACGAGCGCGAATTTTTCGCATGCTTTATCAAGGAGACAAGATGATCAAAGATGGACCTAGCGTCAGCGGGACTAAGAAGCCTGATGATGAAACCAGTTCGCGCCGTACTTTATTGAAAGGCGGCATCGCGGCTTTGTTCAGCGGCATCTTTTCACGCGAAGTTGTTGCTGCGAGCACTGCGAAGGAATCTGCAGCCAAACCAAGTGAAGTATCGGTGGAGATTTTTTCAGCGTCCGGCAAGAGCGAAAAAATTGTGACGATCCCAAAAGTCATCAAGGCCGATGAGCAATGGAGCAAGCAGTTGTCTGTGCAAGCGTTCAAAGTCGCACGCAGAGCCGGCACTGAACGCGCATTCAGCGGCGAGTATGCGAAGAGTCATGGCGACGGCTTGTATCGGTGCATTTGCTGCGCCAACGCCTTGTTCGATTCCAAAACCAAGTTTGAATCTGGCACCGGCTGGCCTAGCTTCTGGCAGCCGATCTCTGCGTTAAATGTGAGCAAGAGTTCTGATCGCAGCTTCGGCATGCAGCGCGATGAAATTTCTTGCTCGCTGTGTGACGCACATTTGGGCCACGTCTTTAACGATGGTCCGAAACCTACTGGTTTGCGTTATTGCATGAATTCCGTGTCGCTGAATTTTGTGCCTCGCGGATAAATAACAGATCGTTTTTGTACGCTGTATCTTCAGGAGCATTCAATGAAATCAAGCAACAGAATACTCAGCGCTAAAATTGCTTTTCTATCCTTGCTGACACTAGGGGGTTTCGCATCCCCAATACTGCAAGCGGCCGAAGCACCGGTAGTAATCGCGCGCCCGGCAATCGACAATGCCAAAGCCAAGGGCGCTTTGCAAACGGCGGTGTTTGCAGGTGGATGTTTTTGGGGAGTGGAAGGCGTATTCGAACATGTGCGCGGCGTGCGCAATGTGGTGTCGGGCTATGCGGGCGGTGACAAGGCGAATGCAAATTACAATCTGGTGAGTCGCGGCAGCACCGGCCATGCCGAGGCAGTGCAAATCACTTTTGACCCAGCGGAAGTATCGTACGGTGAGTTATTGCAGATATTCTTCTCTGTCGCGCACGACCCAACGCAATTGAATCGTCAAGGGCCAGACAGCGGAACACAGTATCGCTCTGCGGTTTTTTATACTGATGACGCACAGCAAAAAGTAACGGATGCGTACGTCGCGCAATTGAATCAGGCGCATGTTTTTCGCAGCAACATCGTTACGCAAATCACGCCGCTGAAAGAGTTCTATCCAGCGGAGGAATATCATCAGAACTTCTTACAGCGTAATCCGCGGCATCCTTATATCGTCTATAACGATCTGCCGAAAATCAGCAACTTGAAGCGGATATTCCCTGCTGTATATGTGGACGAGCCGGTAGCCTCGAACAAGGCACAGCAAATGAAATTCTGATTTTGATGAAATGCGAGCACATGCTATGTGCTCGCATCGTAAGCAGCTCAGTTCGACTTGAAAATCAGTGACTTCAATTTTTGCAATTTTGGATACACGATAGGTACCGTAAGCATCGTGCTAGCCACCGCCATCAGTAACAATGCGGTAAATGTTTCATTGGTGATGATCTGCTTATCCAGCAGAATATTAGCGAAGATGATCATGATCAGCGCTTTGGTCTGCAACAACCATCCGATAATCGAAGCTTCACCTTTTTCCCACTTAAGAATTTTACCGGCGGCATGAATGCCCGCCAGCTTGCCGAATACGGAGGCAATCAGCAATACTGCCGCCGCCGCAAATACCGCGATCCCACCGACATCCCAGTTTGTTCTCAAGCCTGTGCTCAGAAAGAATACCGGCATAATGGTCAGCAGCACGTGATGTCGCAACAGGTCCATCTTCTCCTGATTAAACCAGTGCGCGTCCATCACTGCGCCAGCGAGGAAGGCGCCAACCATGAAGTGCAAGCCAGCCCAATCAGCCGCAAAACTGCAGACCGCTAACCAGATCAAGCTTACATACCAGCGGTCACTTTCTTCCAGCTTGACCATGAGCCGGCGAAACAGGAATGTAGCCACTGCAAATGCCAGCAAAAATCCGACCTGCCTGCCGACGCGTGTCCAGTCTAGCAAGATGATTGCGAGGACGCCCCATATCGCGATGTCGTCCAAGCTGGCGTAACGCAAGATGCGTTGGCCGATCGGCTGCCGCAAAATATTGAGTTTTTCCATCAGCAAAATAAGAATCGGCAATGCTGTTACCGCGCATGCCATGCCTACGCCCAACACAAATTGCCAGGTCATTGCTTTGGGACCGATCCAACCGCTGTACATCAGCATGCCCGCAGCAGCGATGCAGCCGAAGAACAAGGGACTACCTAATGCCAAGCCAGCTGTAATACAGCTTTCGCGTCGATGCTCCCAAGCCTTTTTCAAATCAAGCTCGATACCGGCAATCATGACAAACAACATGACCGCCCACCAGGCAATGCCGTTCAGCGATTGAATAACCGGTGGCGTAAATACGAATTTGTAATAGTCAGGGAAAACTGCGCCGAGGATGCCGGGCCCGAGCAAAATGCCGGCAATGATTTGCACCACGACGAGAGGCGCGTAGTAATCGGTTTTGAAAATGCGCCAGATCAGGTACGGCACACTGAAAATCAGCAGCATCGCGATCAGGAAAATTTCAGTAGTGGTCATTGCATGCATATAAGTCTGCCTTAGTGGGTAGATAGTCCGTTGCAACCGCGCTAACAGTCAAAACCCAGCGAGTGTAAATAACTTCCCTAGTCTAGCCAAGCCTATTCGCTTGCGACCGAATTAGGGCTGTCGCAAATTGCAGACGCGATGCGAGCAGGCAAGAAAAAACCCTCTGCAACTTTCGTTACAGAGGGTTTTTATTTGGTGCCGACTGCCGGTTTCGAACTGGCCACCTGATGATTACAAATCAACTGCTCTACCAAATGAGCTAAGTCGGCGAAACTTTTTCGCAGCGCGTATTCTACGCTATTTAATCCGAGTTAGTGTAGGTCTTCCACCTTTTTTTGGTGGATCAGGCTCATCGTCCGATTCAACCGCCACATTTTTTTCATTTGGCTTGGGTGCGGTAGGCACCGAAGTCAATGCAGGCCCTGATGAAGACTGGATAGGCTGGGCTGAAGAATCTTCAGCTTGCTCGTCCGCGCCCTCTGCATCGTCTGACTTGACAGTCGCCTCGAACGCCATGCCCTGCCCGTTTTCGCGTGCATAGATGGCAACAACATTATCGACAGGAACCGAAATGTCGCGAGAGACGCCGCCAAAACGCGCACTGAAACGAACCAGATCGTTGTCCATCTTCAAGCCACTCGTGGCGCTGAAGCTGATGTTGAGGACGATCTCGCCGTTCTTGACGAATTCCATAGGCACGCGTGTGCCCGCGTCGACTACCGCGGCCATGTACGGTGTATAGCCGTTGTCCGTGCACCATTCGTAAATGGCACGTAACAGATAAGGTTTGGTAGAAGTTTCAGACATGATGCCTATCGATGCGATGCAGGTAAAAAGTGTGCCATGAAATGTAGACAATGTCGTTGAATGAAGTACAAGATAGAAATCAGGCTTTCACTCAACGACCTTGATGCATGGCGCAAATTTTAACGACGCATGACCTTTTCAGATGGGGTCAACGCTTCGATGTAAGCAGGACGCGAGAAGATGCGTTCTGCGTACTTCATCAACGGTGCAGCAGTTTTCGACAATTCGATACCGTAGTGATCCAAACGCCACAGCAATGGAGCGATCGCGACATCCAGCATCGAGAATTCATCGCCCAGCATGTATTTGTTTTTCAGGAACAATGGTGCCAGCGTGGTCAGGCGATCGCGGATTTCATTGCGTGCTTTTTCCTGCGCTTTTTCACCGCTGCGGCCTTTGTCGTTTTCCAACACGTGGACGTGGATGAACAATTCTTTTTCAAAATTGAACAACATCAAACGAGCACGAGCACGCATCAATGGGTCAGCCGGCATCAATTGTGGATGCGGGAAACGCTCATCGATGTATTCATTGATGATATTGGATTCGTACAAAATCAAATCGCGCTCAACCAGAATCGGCACTTGGCCGTACGGGTTCATTGTCGAGATGTCTTCTGGTTTGTTAAACAGATCCACATCGCGTACTTCAAAGTCCATGCCTTTTTCAAACAGGACCAGGCGGCAGCGTTGCGAAAATGGGCAAGTGGTGCCCGAATAGAGAACCATCATTTTTATAGTTCCTTAGAAACAAAGGGGTGAGACGCAGGCGGCTCACCCCAAAACAAATGCCCGCAGAGTACGGGCAACAAATTACTTGATATCTTTCCAGTAGGAAGCGTTCAAGCGCCAGGTGATTACGATAAATACACCCAGGAACATCAATACCCAAGCGCCTAGGCGTTTGCGGGTATTTTGAGCAGGCTCAGCCATCCAGGTCATGAATGACACCAGATCAGCAACGGATTTATCGTATTCAAGTGCAGTCAGCGTGCCAGGAGTAATTTGCTCAAAACCAGCAAATTTATGGATCACCTTGCTCGCATCATGCGGATCTTTTTCGTCGACGAACTTGGCTGCACGTGTACCTTGCAACTCCCACAATACGTGCGGCATTGCCACGTTAGGGTAAGTCAGGTTATTCCAGCCAGTCGCGCGCGTATCGTCTTTATAGTAGGTACGCAGATAGGTATAGAGCCAATCCGGTCCCGAACCTGCGCTGGATGCTTTGGCACGGGCGATCACCGATAAATCCGGTGGCGCTGCGCCAAACCATTCCTTCGCATCTTTCGCCGTCATCGCAATCGTCATCATGCTGCCGACCTTGTCGGACGTGAACAGCAAATTGGTCTTGATTTGTTCTTCGGTCAGACCCAAGTCTTGCAACTTGTTGTAGCGCAAAGAGGATGCCGAATGACAGTTCAAGCAATAGTTAACAAAGAGCTTGGCGCCGTTCTGCAAAGCCGCGAGGTCTTTGGTGTGGTCTGGCGCTTTATCCAGTGGGAAGCCACCTTCCGCGGCCAATGCCAAGCCTGGTAAAAGTACTAGCGTCGCAATCAGTTTTTTCATCAAGTTCATGATTCTATTATCCCTTTGCGGCTTAGTGCGGATGGAAAACGACGCGATCCGGCACAGGCTTGAACGTTCCCATCGAACTCCACCATGGCATCAGCAGGAAGAAGCCGAAGTAGATGAAGGTACCAATCTGCGAAACCGCAGTACCGATAGGTGTAGGCGCTTGCACACCAAGATAACCGAGGACGACGAACATAATGCCGAAAACGATATAAATGTATTTGTGCCAGCTTGGGCGATAGCGTATCGATTTAACCGGCGACACATCAAACCATGGCAGACCGAACATGATCATGACCGATACGCCCATCAACACCACGCCCCAGAATTTTGCATCGGTAACAAACATCGCTACGATGACAAGCAGACCGATTACCGCAGCGGCAGCTTTGAACTTGGTCGCCAAACGCGTTTTCAAAATGATCAGCGCGACGTATGCGGCGACACCTGCAGCCAGCCACACCATGAAGTCTGAAGTAACCGCACGCAGAATCGAATAGAAAGGCGTGAAGTACCAGACCGGAGCAATATGCGGCGGCGTTTTCAGCGGGTCAGCTGGAACGAAGTTGTTGTACTCGAGGAAGTAACCACCCATTTCCGGCGCGAAGAACACCACACTGGTGAACACGAACAGGAAAATCGTCACGATGAAAATATCGTGCACCGAGTAGTAAGGATGGAAAGGAATGCCGTCGCGCGGAACGCCTTTTTCATCCAATGTTTCCTTGATTTCAACGCCATCCGGATTGTTCGAACCTACTTCGTGCAAGGCAACGATGTGCGCCACAACCAGGCCGATCAACACTAATGGAATCGCGATCACGTGGAACGCGAAGAAGCGGTTCAAGGTTGCATCGGAAACGACATAGTCACCACGAATCCACAGCGACAGATCAGGGCCGATGAAAGGAATCGCGCCGAACAAGTTAACAATAACCTGCGCACCCCAATACGACATTTGGCCCCAAGGCAGCAAGTAACCGAAGAACGCTTCAGCCATCAGGCACAAGAAAATACCGACGCCGAACAACCAGACCAATTCACGTGGCTTGCGATACGAGCCGTACAACAGGCCGCGCAACATATGAATATAGACCACCACGAAAAACGCTGAAGCACCAGTCGAATGCATGTAGCGCACCAACCAGCCCCAAGGCACATCACGCATGATGTATTCAACCGAAGCGAATGCCAGAGCGGCGTCCGGTTTGTAATGCATCACGAGGAAAATACCGGTAACGATTTGAATCACCAGCACCAACAATGCCAGCGAACCGAATACGTACAGGAAGTTGAAGTTTTTCGGCGCGTAGTACTCGGACAGATGCGCTTTATAAGTAGACGACAGCGGGAAACGCGCGTCGACCCAGTTCAATGCTTTTTCTGCAATAGGTGCGTCGGCAGGAAGTTGTTTTTCGTGGAAAGCCATGATTACGCCTCGCCTTTCTCGTCTTTACCGATGACCAGTTTGGAATCACCCACAAACATGTGACGTGGTACTTCGAGATTGTCGGGCGCAGGTTTGTTTTTGAATACACGACCAGCCAGATCGAAGGTCGATCCGTGGCATGGGCACAAGAAGCCGCCATGCCAATCATCTGGCAGCGAAGGCTGTGCGCCGGTCTGGAAGCGGGTTACAGGCGAGCAGCCGAGATGAGTACAGATACCAACCGCAACCAGGATTTCTGGCTTGATGGAGCGATATTCATTGCGAGCATATTCCGGTGTCAATTCATCCGGCTTGCGTTCCGAGTTCGGATCGGCCACTTCACCGTCAACCTGTTTGATACCTGCCAGCATTTCGGGCGAACGTTTCAAGATCCAGACTGGCTTACCGCGCCATTCCACGGTCTTGAGTTCGCCTGGTACCAGAGAACTGATGTCAACTTCGACAGGTGCACCGGCAGCTTTCGCACGTTCCGAAGGCTGAAATGTAGATACTAAAACGCCTGTTGTAGCCAACCCAGCCACACCGCCTGCTGCGCACGTGGCGACGAGCAAGCCACGTCGACCGGAATCGACCTGCTTTTCGTTACTCATACCAACCCCAATCGTCAAAATGCGAAATCTGTACGAAACTTCTAGCAACCTTTGATTATATCGAAGGCAACGTCCGTTTTGAAGAGAATCGCTGTCTCAAAGCCCATTTTGCTGAACTTTTATAATAATTCTGTTGTTGTATCTACTTATTTGCGACGCATTATCCATCGAATTTGCCTGAAATAGCGGAAATTTAATTTGACGTTTAAGCCCCCTAAATCTAGGATACGCTGGCGCATTGCACTTTTACAAACATGTTAAACGGAGAATTGCCATGGGCATGATGCAGGAATTTAAAGCTTTTGCAATAAAAGGAAACGTTGTTGATTTGGCAGTTGCGGTCATTATCGGCGGAGCATTCGGCAAAATTGTCGATTCGGCGGTTAAGGACATCATCATGCCTATCGTCGGCAAAATTTTCGGCGGACTCGATTTCGCCAATTATTATTTACCATTGAATAATCAAGATCCAAGCCTGCCGTTGGTAGAGGCGCAGAAGCTTGGCGCTGTTTTCGCATACGGTAACTTCATCACGATTTCGATCAACTTCCTTATTTTGGCATTCATCATTTTTCAGATGGTACGCATTCTGAATAAATTGAAAAAAGATGAGCCTGTAGTGGAAGCTGCAACACCAGAAGATATTGTGTTGCTGCGCGAAATTCGCGACTCACTGAAAAAATAAATAAAAAGCCGCCAGATTTGGCGGCTTTTTATTTGATACCTCTACATCAAGCATCACGCTTGGATTTAAGCTGATCCATCTGCAGCAAACCACGACGATTGGCTTCATACACGGCTTCGCCGCGCGAATGCACAGACAGCTTGTCGTAAATATTTTTAATATGCGTCTGCACGGTGCCGACTGACAAGGTCAGCTGTTTGGCGACATCACCGTAACTATCGCCACATGCGATCAAATCAAGAATAGCCGCTTCACGCTTGGTCAAAAATACTTGCGGACCGGTTTCCTTATCGACTTGCTCAGACGCCGCATCGGTCACTTTTTTATCATCGCGCATGCGTGACAAAAGCTTGCGGGCAATCGTTGGACTAATAGGCGAACCGCCGGTATGCAGTTCCAGCAAAGAACGTCCGATATCAAGTTGACCCGCATCTTTTAAAACATATCCGGATGCGCCGGCTTCTATGCTGTCGACTACGCTGTCTTGATCGCTGGAGGTGGTGATAACCATGATGTTGCAGTCGGGATAGCGCTCGGCGCAAAAACGTATGATGTCTATCCCCGAGCCGTCTGGCAAACCCAGATCAACCAGCAAGACATCTGGCTGTTGTTGCAGTAACCAGCTCAATGCTGACTTCACACTATCGAGTGCGTCCAGCAATTTGAATGCAGGTTCTTTTTCTATCCCTAAACACAATGCGCGCCGTGTTACCGCGTCGTCTTCAACAACTAAAACTGTGATGGGCTTAGACGGCGTATCCGTTATCGGTTGCGACATGATTATCGGTATCCCTGTCTCTGGCACGCATACGATGCGCGCTCTGTCTATTTTCGAATTGGTAGTTATACCATAGCAATTTATAGATTTGTCATACGTACCGTGTTGAAACGAATCAATGCGCGAATTAATAAACACATCTATATACACGTCAATAAATCACACTGGATTATCAATGTCGATAAAGTGATGGGCGATGCCGAATTGTGCAGCCAGATGTTCGCCCAAAGCCTGCACGCCATAACGCTCGGTGGCGTGATGCCCGCATGCAAGATAAGCGACGCCACTCTCACGCGCCAAATGTACTGTTGGTTCGGAAATTTCACCGCTTAAATATACGTTGGCACCAGCGGCAATCGCATCGCCCAACAAACTTTGCGCAGCGCCCGTGCACCAGGCAATCTTGCCTAGCTTTTGTGCGGGATCGCCAATCACCAGCGGCCTGCGGCCTAATTGGCGTTCGACTTGCTGCGCCAAATCCGCTACCGATGTAATCGAGGCATCGTTCATTGCGCCCAACCAGCCCAGATCATCTTCACCAAAACGGGATTCAGCTTGCAAGCCCAGGCGTCGCGCGAGCTGTGCATTGTTGCCAAACTCTGCATGCATATCGAGCGGCAAATGATAGGCGAATAAATTGACGTCATTTGCCAGCAACAATTTCAAACGCTTGTGTTTTTGTCCGATCACGCGGGCATCTTCGCCGCGCCAGAAATAACCGTGATGCACCAGAATTGCATCGGCACCGTTTTCAATCGCTGCCTCAAGCAAAGCCTGACTCGCAGTCACGCCACTCACCAGTTTTTTAATTTCTTTACGACCTTCAACCTGCAAGCCGTTTGGGCAAAAATCTCGAAAACGAGTAATATCAAGCGTTCTCGCCAGATATTTGGCAAGATCATCTCTATCTATCATTTTCTGACTCATTTTCCCTACCTTTATGCGACGTCTCTGGCTGTTGTTTGCGCAAACCGTAACTGTCGGTTTAGCAATTTTGTTTATTGTAACGACCTTGAAGCCCGAGTGGGCAGGTGGCGTATTAGGCGGCGGGCAAAAAATCCGCAGCGCGACATCGGTGCCGATGCTGGAGGCGCCGCCAAATGCCGCAGCAACGCAAGGCTCATTTCGCGATGCTGCCAAAATAGCGATGCCGTCGGTAGTTAACATTTTCACCAGCAAAACTGCCGCGCCTTCGCAAAATCCATTCATGGACGATCCGTTTTTCCGGAAGTTTTTCGGTGATCGTTTTGATGATCAACAAGAAAAACAAGTCAGCCTCGGCTCAGGCGTGATCGTCAGTGCACAAGGTTACATCCTCACCAACAATCACGTGGTTGAAGCGGCGGATGAAATCGAAGTTGCGCTGGCTGACGGCCGCAAAGCAATTGCCAAAGTGGTTGGCGCCGATCCAGAAACTGATCTGGCCGTCGTCAAAATCGATCTGGATAATCTACCTGCCATCACGCTTGGTCATGTAGAAGATGCGCGCGTCGGCGATGCAGTACTGGCAATCGGCAATCCATTCGGCGTGGGCCAAACGGTCACGATGGGTATTATTTCTGCCCTGGGCCGCAATCATCTGGGCATTCTGGATGCGTTTGAAAACTTCATTCAAACCGACGCGGCGATCAATCCGGGCAACTCTGGCGGTGCATTGATCGATGCCAACGGCAATCTGCTCGGCATCAACACCGCAATCTATTCACGTAGTGGAGGCTCGCTAGGCATAGGCTTCGCGATCCCAGTCACCACCGTCAAATCGGTGATGGATGCAATCATCAAGAACGGTCAGGTAGTCCGCGGGTATATCGGCGTCGAGCCGCAAGACATCACACCTGAACTGGCAGAAAGCTTTGGCCTGAAGAAAACCAATGGCGCCATTATTGCCGGCGTATTGAAAGGCGGCCCAGCAGATAAAGCGGGGATGCAGCCGGGAGATATTCTGGTTTCCGTGGAAGACAAAGCGGTAACGGATATGGCGGATATGCTGAACCAAATCGCGCAACTTTCGCCAGGCAAAAAAGCCAAAATGGTCGTGTTGCGCAGGAATCAGGAAACTACGCTAAACATCACAATTGGTATGCGTCCGAAAGCGCCGCCACGCACCGCTGAATAATATCCAAAAAGATAGACGCACTTAATCAGACACACCTTTATGCATATTCGCGACCTCACACAATTCCTGGCCGAGTTATCGGAAAACAATAATCGCGCATGGTTTGTCATGAACAAACCACGCTACGATATTTTGCGCGCTGAATTTTTGGAGTTGGTAACTGGCTTGATCGCGGACATTAGCAAGTTTGATCCAGCAGTTGCAGGCTGCAATCCAAAGAAAGCCTTGTTCCGCATCAATCGCGATATGCGTTTTTCGAAAGAGAAGATTCCGTACAAGACGCACTTCTCTGCAGCGATCAATGCCAGCGGCTTGAAGAAGCCCAGTCAAGGCGGCGGCCCGACTTATTACTTCCACATTGATCAAACTGGAACATTGCTGATTGCAGGTGGCGAATGGATGCCGCCAGCTGAGCGCTTGCGCGCGATACGTGAATACGTCATCGCCGATGCAACGGGATTTTCAAAGCTATTGAAAAACAAGAAGTTGAAAGAGACTTACGGCGATTTGCAGCAGGAAGGGAAATTGACGCGCCCACCAAAAGGTTTTGACGCCGATGTGCCGCATCTTGAATACATCAAGTTGAAAAGCTTCATCGTATGGAAAGAAGTCGACATCAAGAAAGTGACGGACCTGGAAAAGACCTTGGCATCCGAATTCAAGGATGCCTATCCGCTGATTACCTGGCTGCGCCAGGCTTAGTGATTCAGGTCGATTCGGATTCTTTAGGCGCCTGCGTGATCTTCACGAACAGCGGCGCCAACAGCAAACCTACTTCGTACAAAATACACAAAGGAACGGCCAGCAATAACTGGCTCATCACGTCCGGCGGCGTCACCACCGCTGCGATCACAAATGCACCGACAATCACGTAAGGACGTATCTGTTTGAGTTTCTCCACAGAGACCAGTCCCATGCGCACCAGCACGATCACAATCACCGGCACTTCAAACGTCAGGCCGAAGGCGATGAACATCGTCATCACAAAGCCGAAGTAGCTATCGATATCCGGCGCGACAGAAATCGACTTAGGTGCAAAGTTATTGATGAAATGAAAAATGACGCCGAACACAAAGAAATAACAGAAGGCAACGCCGATCATGAACAAGGCTGACGACGATATCACCAGCGGGGCGATCAACTTCTTTTCGTGCGTATACAAACCTGGCGCAACGAAAGCCCATAGCTGATACAGCACCCACGGCAACGAGATAATAAAGGCCACCAGCATCGTGACCTTGACCGGGATCAGGAATGGTGTGATCACGCCGGTCGCGATCATCTTGCTACCTTCGGGCAATGCCAACATCATCGGACGCGCGAGGAAGTCGTAAATGTCGCCGGCCCAAGGCATCAGGCAAAGAAAAATCACAATCACGACGATAGACGCCTTCATCAAGCGACTGCGCAACTCGACTAAATGTGAAATGAATGAATCTTCGTTACCTAGCATGTCTTTATCTTCATTCAGTGTGCTGCAGCGTTGCAAGCACCGGAGAGAATAATTAATTATTCAAATTAAACGGCTGCGCAAACATATTTGCTGCGACCGTTTATTTTTATCGGTGCATCAATTGAAAAAAGGCGTGGACTTGCGCGCACTCGCCGGACGAAATTTTGCCATGCGTGCCGCACCAGAAATGACGCGCGATTTTTGTCCGCTTTGACGTTTGTACCAGGAAGGCACTGCAGAAGTCGCAGCCAGTTTTTTCTTGCGAAAATTTTTCGATTTGTCTGATGACTGATCGTAGGTCGGCGGCTCCATCAAAGGATTGATGTCGGTATCCGAACCTTCCCACGCAGAATGCAAACCACTGTCTGCTGCGGATATATTTTTCGTAATACTGCGCTCAACATCGCTGGCCGCATCCTGCACATCCTTGTGCATCTTGCGCAGCTCATCCAGCTCCATCTCGCGACTTACTTCGGATTTGACGTCATTGATATAGCGTTGCGCACGACCAAACAAAGTGCCGGCCATGCGCGCTACTTTAGGCAATTTTTCCGGCCCGATGAACACCAGTGCCGCAACACCAATGATCGCAAGTTTGGAGAAGGCAATATCGATCATAGGATGGACGATAGGCTAAATGATTTGTGAGCAGCGTCATGGCGATAGCCGTTACGCAACGCACAAGACATCAGCTGTTCGACTTCTCTTTCACTTCAACATCAACAGTACCTTTGTCTACAACTTGTGTAGGCGCAGCGTTCTGGGCAGTAGGTTTTTCATCTTCACCTTTCATGCCATCCTTGAATCCTTTGACTGCTTTGCCGACGTCGGTACCCATGCTGCCGATTTTTTTGGTGCCGAAAACCAGTGCAACAATAACCAGTACGATCAACCAGTGCCAGATACTAAATGAACCCATTATTTTCTCCTCAAAGGACGCTGTCGTCCGGAATTCAGAATCGTTCGTTAAGCCAGTGAGCGCTGCCACGGACGCGGACCGCCTATCACATGCATATGCAGATGGTACACCTCTTGCCCACCATCAGGCCCGGTATTGAATAGTGTTTTAAAACCACCTTGCGGCGCACCGTTCGCATCCACGCTGTAACCGCAACCAAGCTCTTTTGCCAACTTGGGAGCAAGCAAGGATATTTTACCCAACAAAGCGGCATCGCTTTCATTGCAATCTGCCAAAGTTGCCAGATGTTTTTTTGGAATGATCAGGAAGTGAATAGGCGCAGCCGGATTGATGTCGTTGAATGCGAGCACATCGTCGTCTTCGTAAATAATTTGCGCAGGAATTTGTTTGGCGGCAATTTTACAAAAAATACAATTATCCAAATGAATCTCCGTGGGGGCTATGATCAAATCAGGCGCAAGTAAATGCAACGCATGTCAGTCGGCTTTGCGACTGGCCTTTTCGGCTATACCGGAAATGCCTTCGCGGCGCGCCAGTTCGTTGAGTACATCTTGTGGCTTCAGATCAAATTGCGCGAGCAACACTGCGGTGTGAAACCAGAGGTCGGCACATTCATACAGCACATGCGATTTATCGCCATCAACACGCGCATCTTTTGCTGCCATGACCAACTCTGTCGCTTCTTCGCCGATTTTTTTTAAAATCGCGTCGTCGCCTTTGACGAACAGTTTGGCCACATACGATTTTTCCGGGTCACCACCATTCGCTGGTTTGCGCGACTCTAGTACATCGGACAAACGTTTCAGTGTTTCACTCATGACGAGTTTGCCTTGTTTTATTTTTAAACTTATTTTTAAATTTTATTTGTAAAACGTCTTCGGGTCTTTCAGCACCGGCTCTACCGTTTGCCATTCGCCCTCTTTTACATCGCCTTCAAATTTCTGGAAGAAGCACGAGTGACGTCCGGTGTGGCAAGCAATCTCACCGACCTGCTCCACTTTTAGCAAGACCACATCTTCGTCGCAATCGAGGCGCACTTCATGCACTTTTTGTGTGTGACCGGATTCCTCACCCTTGTGCCACAACTTCTTGCGCGAGCGGCTCCAGTAAATTGCTTCGCCGGAGGTGATGGTTTTTTCCAATGCTTCGCGATTCATCCACGCAAACATCAATACATCGTTAGTACCAACTTCTTGTGCGATGACCGGCACTAGGCCGTGCTCATCCCACTTCACTTTATTCAACCATTTTGCGCTGCCGCTCATACCAACCTCATCGCAATACCTTGTTCGGCCATGAAGCGCTTGGCTTCCTGCACTGTGTGCTGACCGTAATGAAAAATACTCGCTGCCAATACAGCATCGGCACGACCTATTTTTACACCGTCTGCCAAATCCTGCAGACCACCGACGCCGCCCGATGCGATCACCGGAATACTGATCGCATCCGATACCGAACGCGTCAAGTCAAGATCAAAACCAATCTTGGTGCCGTCTCTGTCCATGCTGGTCAGCAGGATTTCACCCGCGCCCAGGCTTTCCATTTTCTTGGCCCATTCGATCGCATCCAGACCGGTTGCCTTGCGGCCGCCATGTGTAAAAACTTCCCAACGGCCATCCGATGCTTTCTTCGCATCGATGGCGACGACTATGCATTGCGAACCATACTTTTGCGACGCGTCGAATACCAGTTGTGGATTGCTGATCGCTGAACTGTTAATACCAACTTTGTCTGCGCCGGCATTCAACAAACGCCGCACATCGTCGACGGCGCGCACGCCACCACCAACCGTCAATGGAATAAATACCTTCGATGCGACAGCTTCGATAATGTCGAGTATCAGGTCGCGGCCATCCGAGGTCGCGGTGATGTCGAGAAAAGTAATTTCGTCCGCGCCCTGATCATCGTAACGTTTGGCGATTTCTACCGGATCACCGGCGTCGCGCAATTCCAGAAAATTGACACCCTTGACGACGCGACCAGCAGTCACATCCAGACAAGGGATGATGCGTTTTGCCAATGTCATTCGTCTGCTTCCGGTTCGAAACCGCTCAATTCGTCTGCCCTGTCCTGCGCTGAGCGCAGATCCAATGTGCCTTCGTAAATCGAACGGCCACAGATCACGCCTTCAATGCCTTCGTCCTGCACTGCACACAAGGATTCAACGTCCTTGATATTGTGCACGCCGCCGGATGCGATCACCGGAATTGTCATGCTTTGCGCCAGCTTGACCGTCGCTTCGATGTTTACGCCGCCCATCATGCCGTCGCGGCCGATGTCGGTGTAGATGATCGATTCGCAACCGTAATCTTCAAATTTTTTCGCCAGGTCGATCACTTCGTGACCGGACAATTTGCTCCAGCCGTCAGTTGCGACTTTGCCGTCCTTGGCATCGAGGCCGACAATGATCTGGCCCGGGAAAGCGCTGCATGCATCGTGCAAAAAGCCAGGATTCTTGACCGCAGCGGTGCCGATGATGATGTAGCTCAAACCATCGTCGAGGTAACGTTCTATCGTATCCAAATCACGGATCCCACCGCCGAGCTGAACCGGGATTTCTTCAATCCCGTTTTTCTCTGCGTATTCGCGGACTGCTTGCAGAATGGCTTTGACTGCGGGCTCATTCTTAGGCTTGCCGGCGAACGCGCCGTTCAAATCAACCAGATGCAGGCGACGTGCACCTTGCTCCAGCCAGTGGCGCGCCATATCGGCTGGGTCTTCGGAGAATACGGTAGCTTGTTCCATATCGCCTTGTTTCAGGCGAACGCAGTGACCGTCTTTGAGATCGATGGCAGGTATGAGCAGCATGGATGCGTTGAGTTTAAAAAGTT
Organism: Herminiimonas sp.; assembly: GCF_030655415.1. The sequence continues at coordinate 370,714 of NZ_JAURVN010000015.1, forward strand.
AGTTAGAGAAATGAAGCTTGCCGATGAGTGCTTAAGGCTTCCAGTGAACAAAGTTTTTATACAGTTGCAAACCGGCGCTTGCGCTTTTTTCCGGATGGAATTGCGTTGCAAAAATATTGTCGCGAGCAATCGCACTACAAAACGGTGCGCCATATGGCGTTTCACCAACGATGTGCGCACGATCTGTAGGGACTGCGTAATAACTATGCACGAAATAAAAATAGCTGTCATCGGCAATCCCGTTCCACAAAGGATGGGACAAGGATTGATGCACGCGGTTCCAACCCATTTGCGGGACTTTGAAGCGCGAGCCGTCTTCCTGCAGGCGATCTTCGAAACGGAACTTGATGACCTTGCCGGGGAATAGACCCAAGCCTGGCGTATCGCCTTCTTCGCTCCAGTCGAACATCAATTGTTCGCCTACGCAGACGCCGAATAATGGTTTATTGGCAGCCGCTTCCAGCACCGCCTCTTTCAAACCGGATTCCTGCAGCGAACGCATGCAATCCGGGATTGCGCCTTGCCCTGGCAACACAATGCGGTCAGCAGAACGGATATCGGCAACCTCGCCAGAAATACGTACATCTGCTTCCGGCGCGACTTGGCGCAGGGCCTGCGCCACTGAACGCAAATTGCCCATTCCGTAATCCACTACAACTATTTTGTTCATACCGATGATTCAGATTTCAGTGAATTGAAACATTCTTGTTCGCAAACAACAGCTTACAGGCTGCCTTTGGTCGATGGAATCGTGCCAGCGGAACGCGGATCCAGCTCTGCAGCCATGCGCAATGCGCGGCCGAATGCCTTGAATACGGTTTCACACTGATGATGCGCGTTTACGCCGCGCAGATTATCAATGTGCACGGTCGCCAACGCGTGGTTTACGAAGCCATGAAAGAATTCGCTGGTCAGATCGACGTCGAATGCACCGATCATCGAGCGCGTAAATGGCACGTTGAATTCCAAGCCTGGACGACCGGAGAAATCGATAACGACGCGTGACAGCGCTTCATCCAGCGGTACATAGGCATGGCCGTAGCGACGGATGCCTTTTTTATCGCCTAGCGCTTTGGCAAAAGCCTGGCCGAGCGTGATGCCGACGTCTTCCACCGTGTGATGCGCATCGATATGCAAATCGCCTTTGGCTTCAATATCCAGATCGATCAGACCGTGACGTGCAATTTGATCCAGCATGTGATCGAGGAAAGGCACGCCGGTGTTCAGATTTTGTTTACCTGTACCGTCGAGATTGATCGCAACGCGGATTTGCGTTTCGTTGGTATTACGGGTGATTTCTGCGGTGCGTGGCGTAGACATATTCGATTGACCGTTACGATGAGAATGAGGTTTTAAAACCGTCGAGGTGTAGATATTTCCTGATGTTGCTAGGCCAAACCGAAAGCGTTTTCTGACAATACATGCATTTTACCCATATTTTCAGCAAGCACTTTGCGTTCCAGCGACTGAATCTGCCTATCTCCGCATTTTTTACATTTGCGAGTGGTAATGCGGATGCAAAAACAGCGTTAAACGACTCGTGGCTCTTCTTCAGAGCAACTAATGAATCCGATAAGAAGCTTGTCAGATCTCTTCTGGGACAGATTTTCCTTGATCGTCGAGGATGACCACCGCTTCGTCATCTTTTACATCAAGCGCTGCCAGCCGTTTTGCTATCAAATCGCAATATTCGGTATTCAGTTCGAAACCAACAAAATGGCGGCCGCAGCGTTTGGCCGCCACCGCCGTGGTTCCGCTGCCCATGAAAGGATCCAGTACCACGCCGTCTGGCGGACACGATGCTTTCAACATGCGCTCGATAATTTCCAGCGGCTTTTGGGTTGGATGATCGGCGCGTTCTTTATGCTCTTTATGCAGACGCGAAACGCTCCACACATCTTTCGGGTTGTAACCCAGTTCCAGCCATTTTGCGCCAACGAAAATCGAACGCGAACGGGCTTTCTTGGTTACCGCGTCGTAGGGAATGCGTATCGCGTCGAGGTCGAAGTAATAATCCTTGGCTTTGGCAAAGAATCCGACTGTGTCGTGCACCGATGAAAATCGGCGTGTACTGCCGCCCATCGATGGCACGCGTCTGTCCCAGATAATTTCATTGACCATCGTCATGCGCTTCTTCAGCATGACAAATACTTCCGGCGAATAGCGCCACGTCAGGAAAATATACAGGCTGCCGTTGGGCTTAAGCTTGGGCAATGCTGCATCGACCCATTGCTCCATCCATAACAGATAAGCATCGGCATCGAGCTTATCTGAATCGTTACCGTAATCCTTGCCCAAACCGTAAGGCGGATCCGCGATGATCAAATCGATAGCGCCATCGGGAATACGCGCCAGGCCTGCCAGCGCATCTTCGCAAAAAATGCGATCGCGCCATTCCGTCATTGCGGGGCCTGGAAGCACGTCATTTTTTCAGCCGATATTCAGCTGAACGAGCGTGTGCCTGCAAACCTTCACCGTAGGCAAGTTCTGCTGCGACTTTGCCTAAAGTCTGTGCCCCGCCTTCACTTACTTGCAACATACTGGAACGCTTTTGAAAATCATAAACGCCGAGAGGGGATGAGAAACGCGCAGTGCGCGAAGTAGGCAACACGTGATTTGGACCCGCGCAATAATCGCCTAAAGATTCGGACGAAAAACGACCAAGGAACATCGCGCCTGCGTGACGAATCTTGTCTGCCCAATGTTGTGGATTTTCTGTAGAAATTTCCAGATGTTCAGCAGCAATCGAATTCGCGATCTCGCACGCTTCATCCATATCGCGTACTTTGATCATCGCACCGCGATTGGTCAGCGAAGTCGCGATCACATCCTTGCGCGGCATCCCGGCCAATTGGCGATTGATACTATCTGCAACGGCCTCGATGTAAGCAGCATCAGGGCAAATCAAAATCGATTGCGCCAATTCATCGTGCTCGGCTTGCGAAAAAAGATCCATCGCGATCCAATCAGGATCCGTGGTGCCATCGCAGATCACCAAAATTTCCGATGGACCTGCAATCATGTCGATACCGACTGTGCCAAACACGCGACGTTTAGCGGCTGCCACATATGCGTTGCCAGGACCGACGATTTTATCGACTTGCGGAATCGTTGCGGTGCCGTACGCGAGTGCGCCTACGGCCTGCGCGCCACCAATCGTGAACACGCGATCAACGCCCGACATCGCAGCGGCGGCCAACACCAATTCATTCTTCACCCCATTCGGCGTCGGCACTACCATGATGACTTCTTGCACGCCTGCCACTTTGGCGGGAATCGCATTCATCAATACCGATGATGGATACGCAGCTTTACCACCAGGAACGTAAATGCCGACGCGATCCAGCGGCGTAACTTTTTGTCCCAATACTGTGCCGTCCGCCTCGGTATAACTAAAACCGTTAGAACCGATTTCAGCCTTTTGACGTTCGTGATACGCACGCACGCGATCTGCTGCGGTTTGTAACGCAGCGCGACGGACTGGCGACAGGTTATTCAGCGCAGCTTGCAATTCGTCTTGTGAAATTTCCAGCGCGCTCATATCCGCAGCGGCTACATGATCGAACTGCTGTGTATATCGCAATACCGCTGCATCACCTTCGCGCTTTACATGATCCAGAATCAGCATGACGCCGCGATCTATCGCTTCGTCTTCGCTCGCCTCGAATGCCAACACATCGGCGAGTTGCGCCTTGAAGTTAGGATGAGTGGAATCAAATTTTCGGATTTGTATGGACATCATTGTTCTCTATCTAGTCATGTAGAAATGAAGTTGCTGGTTCATTATTTCAAGACTGGCGTTTCGACGCCTTTTCAAATGCTTCAAGTATGGGCTGCAAACGTTCACGCTTCAATTTCAATGCGGCCTGATTCACGACCAGGCGCGATGAAATTTCCATGATGTGCTCGACTTCAACCAGATGATTCGCGCGCAAGGTGCTGCCAGTGCTGACCAGATCGACGATCGCGTCAGCAAGACCAACCAGCGGGCCGAGCTCCATCGAGCCGTACAGTTTAATCAAATCAACGTGCACACCTTTAGCGGCGAAATGTTCCCGCGCAGTCTGTACATATTTAGTCACGACGCGCAAACGTGCGCCTTGACGCACTGCACTGGCGTAATCAAAGCCGTCTTCCACCGCGACTGACATACGGCATTTTGCGATATTCAAATCGATGGGCTGATACAAACCTTCGCCGCCGTGCTCAAGCAAGACATCCTTGCCTGCCACGCCGAAGTCGGCAGCACCGTATTGCACGTAAGTCGGCACGTCGGATGCCCGCACGATAATCACGCGCACATTTGCGTCGTTGGTTTGCAAAATCAATTTGCGCGAAGTTTCTGGATCTTCGGTGACCTTGATGCCGGCAGCTTCCAGCAGCGGCAAGGTTTCTTCAAAGATGCGGCCCTTCGACAAAGCCAGCGTCAGTTGCTGCGGATTATTTTGTGCATCCACTTTTAAATCTGATTGCGTCATTATTTCACTCGCTGAATATGTGCACCGACTGCGGACAGTTTGACTTCCATGCGATCGTAACCGCGATCCAGATGATAAATCCTGTCGATCAAGGTTTCGCCTTCGGCTGCCAATGCAGCAATCACCAGCGAAGCGGAGGCACGCAAATCAGTCGCCATCACAGGCGCACCCACCAATTTTTCGACGCCATTCACAATCGCTGTATGGCCTTCAATCGTAATCGATGCGCCCAGACGATTCATTTCCTGCACATGCATGAAGCGATTTTCGAAAATCGTTTCGATCACGCGGCTGCTACCTTCGGCGATACAGTTCATCGCCATGAATTGCGCCTGCATGTCGGTCGGAAAACCCGGGTATTCGGTGGTACGGAAACTCACTGCTTTAGGACGCGACGACATTTGCACGCGTATCCAATCATCCGCCGAAGTCAAAATTGCACCCGCTTCACGCAACTTGTCGAATGCCACATCCAGCGTATCGGTGCGCGCCTTGCGCAAGGTAACGTCGCCACCAACCGCGGCCACCGCACACAGGAAAGTCGCGGTTTCGATCCGATCAGGAATCACTGCATGCGATGCGCCGTGCAAACGTTCTACACCTTGAATCACTAAGCGATCGGTACCGATGCCGGCAATTTGTGCGCCCATCGCCACCAGCAGATTCGCAAGATCAGTGACTTCTGGTTCGCGTGCAGCGTTTTCCAAAATCGTTTCGCCATCTGCCAGCACAGCCGCCATCAACAGATTCTCAGTACCAGTGACGGTAATCATGTCGGTGACGATACGTGCGCCTTTCAGACGCTTTGCTTTTGCATGAATGTAGCCAGCTTCGATCGTGATCTCTGCGCCCATCGCCTGCAAACCTTTGATGTGCTGATCGACAGGACGCGAACCAATCGCGCAACCGCCAGGCAAAGATACTTTAGCTTCGCCGAAACGTGTCAGCAATGGACCGAGCACCAAGATAGATGCGCGCATGGTTTTCACCATTTCGTACGGTGCTTCCAGCTTGTCGATGCCGCTGCCATTCAAGGTGACGTTCTCGCCATCTTGCTCGATCTGCAAACCCATTTGGCGCAGCAACTTCAACATCGTCGCCACGTCTTGCAGCAAAGGTACATTGCTGAGCTGAACAGAGTCAGCAGTCAACAGGCCTGCGCACAAAATAGGCAAAGCAGCGTTCTTCGCACCGGAGATGTCGATGTCGCCGGAAAGACGATGACCGCCTTGAATTAAAAGCTTATCCATTTAAAGCTTGTCCATTAATGAGTTGGTTTAAGTAATGCATGCAAACTCTGCAAGCGTATTACTTTTGGAATTCTTCCGGCGTCATTGTCTTCATCGACAAGGCGTGGATTTCTTCACGCATGCGATCGCCGAGCGCGGCGTAGACCAATTGATGACGCTGGATCAAACGCTTGCCGGCAAATGCATTCGATACGATTACCGCTTCGAAATGCGCGCCGTCGCCACTTACTTCTACGTGCGTGCAATCCATGCCTGCAGCGATATAACTTTTAACTAATTCTGGTGTGGGCAACATGATTTTGCCTTTTAATATTGAATGATAAGTGAATAAATAAAAGCGTCACGCGAACGATCAATGACGCAGCTTGTAACCATTTTTCAGCAACTGAACTGCCAAACCTGAAAGCAGCAACAGAAAGAACGCAACAGCCAGACAGCTGATTAAAGGATCAACGTCTGATTGACCGAAGAAGCCATAACGGAAGCCATCGATCATGTAAAAGAATGGATTGAGGTGCGACACGGTTTGCCAAAACGGCGGCAAGGAATGTACCGAATAAAAAACGCCAGACAAGAAAGTCGCCGGCATGATCAAGAAGTTCTGGAACGCTGCCAGCTGATCAAATTTTTCTGCCCAAATGCCAGCGATCAAACCCATGGTACCCAGCATGCTCGCGCCGAGAATACCGAAGATCAAAATCCACCACGGCGCCGCGAACGACATATCCGCAAACCATGCAGTGACGAGGAACACACCGCTGCCGACCACCACACCGCGTACCACCGCAGCCAATACGTAAGCACCGAACAATTCCCAGTGCGACAAAGGCGTCAGCAACACGAACACCAGATTGCCGGTGATCTTGGATTGAATCAGCGATGATGACGAATTGGCAAACGCGTTTTGCAACACGCTCATCATCACCAAGCCAGGCACCAAAAAGGCTGTGTATTTCACGCCGGGATAAACCTGCACATGATCTTCCAGCACGTGACCAAAAATCAGCAGGTACAACACAGCAGTCAAAATCGGTGCGGCAACAGTTTGCGTCGCCACTTTCCAGAAGCGCAGCATCTCTTTATAGAACAGCGTTTGGAAGCCGGTCATTTTTCACCTTCCATGATCTGAATAAATACATCTTCCAGATCGGCTTGCTGCAATTGCATATCTTCTATGACGGCACCGGACAAACGCAGCTTGGCGAGTATCGGCTCGACGTCTTTGTATTCGCTAACGCGCAAAGTATATTTATTGCCCAGCACCAGTTCTTCAGGATGCGAAACCAAATCCTTCAGCTCATCCGGCAAAGATCCTGATGCGAGTTGCACCACAAGTTGCGAGCCGGAGATGCGTTTGATCAGCGCAGAGGTTGAATCAAGCGCGACCACTTGGCCGGCTTTCAACATCGCAACGCGATTGCACAAGGCTTGTGCTTCTTCCAGATAATGCGTGGTCAGTACAACGGTGTGCCCTTCGCGATTCAGACGCGAAATGAACTTCCACAAGGTCTGGCGCAACTCGACATCGACACCAGCCGTCGGCTCATCCAGCACGATCACAGGTGGCTTGTGCACCAGCGCTTGCGCGACCAACACGCGACGCTTCATGCCACCAGACAAAGCGCGCATATTCGCATCGGCCTTGTTGGTCAGATCAAGGTGATGCATGACCTCGTCTATCCACGGATCGTTATTCTTCAAGCCGTAATAACCGGACTGCATGCGCAGGGTTTCACGAACCGTGAAGAAAGGATCGAATACCAATTCTTGCGGTACGACTCCGAGCAACTTGCGCGCTTGGCGATAGTCGGTCACGACATCGTGACCGTGCACTTCTACCGTGCCGGAATCTGCGCGATTCAAGCCGGCAATGATGGAGATCAAGGTGGTTTTGCCCGCGCCGTTAGGGCCGAGCAAGCCGAAAAATTCACCTTCTTCGATAGAAAGTGAAATGCCATTCACCGCTTTCAGCGCGCGATAGCTTTTTTCGACATTGTTTATTTGAATTGCAGCCATGGTGGCTAATCGCACTTTACGGAAAATGAAACGCTGATACCGCTGTTCGTTGCGCAAACACGCTGACCGAACGGCGAAACCCTTGATTATATTGGATTTTCGCTACACGCCGCCGTTTTAGGGCACTTATACAGCGAGTGGCGAAGGAGTCTTCAGAGAATTGACCGCGAAAAAAAGGTCAATGATGCGGCAGATCGGCGCGAGCAATATTCGGCGCTATCAAGGCAGTCACGTCATACAGGGAAATCAGGCTGAGCAAATTTGCAGGGATATTGCGAAAAGATAAAGAAACAGCCTTGGCTGAAGCCACGCGTTGCCAAGCCAATATCGTCGCTACGGCAGCCGAATCAACCGTGACCAAATTGGAAAAATCAATGTCGGTCTGACCACCGGCGATCGCCTGCAAGCCCGCATCCAATGCCGTTTTGGCATTGTCGAAGGTGAGCGATGCGCCGGGTTGGAACATGATTAATTACTGCGCAGGAGCAGGGGTTTTACCGGTTTTAGCAATGCTGCCGGCAAGTTTCTTGTTTCTGTCGGACAGGGCTTTAATCAAACCATCGATGCCGCCTTTGCTGATTTCCGCAGCAAAACTACCTTTATATGTCTCAACCAACCATGCGCCGAGTACATTGATATCGTAGATTTTCCAGCCATTAGCCGACTTCGCAAGACGATAGCTGAGTTGAATTGGCTCGCCACGTGGTTGCAACACTTGCGTATTTACGATCACGTCTGTGTCCGCAGGATCGGCACGCAATGGACGATATTCCAGTTTTTGATCGCGGATTTGCGAAATCGCGCCGGAATATGTGTACACCAGCAAGCTGCGGAATTCAGTCGTCAATTGCTTTTGTTGATCAGGCGTCGCTTCGCGCCAGTGACGGCCCGCAGCCAACGAAGTCATACGTTGAAAATCGACATGCGGCAGAATTTTTTCTTCGACGACTTGCTGCACACGACGAGGATTTCCTGCCTGGATATCTTTGTCGGATTTGGCCAGCGCCATGACTTCTTCACTGATGCGTTTGACTAATACGTCAGGCGCTTCTTGCGCGGCTGCGTATGCGGTGAAAGCCATCGCCGCAAACGCCAACATGAATTTTTGCAATAATTTCATCTTTTCCCAATTCGGTTTATAGCTAGCTATTTAAATAGCCCAAGACTTGCGGATGCCATACGCGCCGGATTAACACTATCCTATCCAACGCGCCTTTACGCTACATGAGTGCGACTGGCTCTTTTGCAAGGCTTTCGACAGTTTCTTAACCTTGTGGTTCCAAAGCTTTATCTACAGCAACGGCAGCATCGGATGCTGGCTGCGATGGTGCTGCATCACTTTGTGGGCTAACAGCCTTGTCTGCTTTCGGCTTGACCGACTCTTCGCCGTCATTTACCTGACTCTCACGACGTTGCAAATAAGCGCCGCGGATAAAGGTATAACGATCGAGAGCAACATCTTCCAGCAAATTGGTAGCGTTCAATGCCGATGCACGCGCATCGATCACACGAACCACAGCGCCGACATTACGCACATCAACCGGTGTTGTGTAAGTCCACAAGTCGCCGTAGATGTCGACCGGCAATGCAGCGGTGTCGCGCACTGTCGATGGGCCAAACAAAGGCAGGACGACGTACGGACCTGGAGCTACGCCCCATTTACCCAAGGTTTGACCGAAATCTTCTTTGTGTTTTGGAATGCCGGCTTCTGATGCGATATCAAGCAAACCACCCAGACCGAAGGTCGTGTTAAACGTCACGCGCATCACGTCTGAAAAACCTTGATCTGCTTTCCCTTGCAGGAAATTATTAACCATGGTCCATACGTCGCCAATATTGCCGAAGAAGTTATTCACGCCGGTTTGCACAAACGATGGCAACACTTCCTGGTAGGCAGTCGCAGCTGGCTTCAAGGCGACGCGATCCAGTCCGTCGTTGAAGTCAAACATCGTGCGATTGAAACCTTCGAGAGGATCATCCGTATTGCTGCCGTTAGTGGTTGCACAGCCGCTCAGGAATACTGCTGAGGCGAATAGAATGGCTTTATTCATGTTTTTCATTTTGGCTCTTCTTTCCCTTCGGTTGCTTTACTGAAGAGGAATTGACTAATCAAATTCTCCAGCACCATCGCCGATTGTGTCATTGTAATTCTGTCACCTGCAACCAGATTGGCGGTATCGCCACCGGCCTCAAGCCCTATATATTGCTCACCTAACAAACCCGAAGTCAAAATCTTGGCTGACGTATCTTTTGGAAATTGATAACGGCTTTCAATATCCAGCGTCACCGATGCCTGATAGCTCTTGTCGTCGAATTTAATATCTGCAACTCGACCAACCACAACGCCTGCGCTTTTAACCGGCGCACGTGGTTTCAAACCACCAATATTGTCAAAACGAGTCACTACCGTGTAGTTTTTCTCGAACGACAGCGAACTCATGTTGCCAGCCTTCATCGCCAGAAAGAACAAGGCGGCTGCACCCAGCAGCACAAAGAGGCCAACCCATAAGTCTAATGATTTTCTTTGCATAAACAGATACCTCAAATATGGGAGAAAGCGCTTTTTATCGACATAAAACTCAATATAAATCGCCTTACCCTGCGCCACAATCAAAGTATCGAGGGGGCGCACATTTTAATCGAAAAGCACAATAAGCGCTTCGTACTCGTGCGCTTAACTGAACATCAAGGCCGTTAACAAAAAGTCCAGTCCCAGCACGGATAAAGACGCGATGACCACGGTGCGGGTTGTCGCTCTTGCAACACCTTCCGGCGTCGGCTGCGCTTGATAGCCCTGATACAAAGCGACAAAGGTCACAGCAAAACCAAACACAATACTTTTAATCACACCGTTCGCGACATCATTCCAAACGTCAACGCCGCCTTGCATTTGTGACCAGAACGCACCCTCATCGACCCCGATCATTTTCACGCCGACGATGTAACCACCGATGATGCCGACAGCACTGAAAATTGCCGCCAGTACCGGCATAGCAATCACGCCTGCCCAGAAACGCGGCGCCAACACACGTTGTATCGGATTGACCGCCATCATTTCCATTGCTGATAACTGCTCGCCGGCTTTCATCAAACCGATTTCCGCGGTCAACGAAGTCCCAGCACGGCCGGCAAACAAGAGTGCAGTTACAACCGGGCCAAGTTCACGTGTCAGTGATAAAGCAACAAGCAAGCCTAGAGCTTGCTCTGAGCCGTATTTATTCAGTGTGTAATAACCCTGCAAACCGAGAACAAAGCCAACAAACAAACCGGCAACCGCAATCAATACCAGCGAATAGTTGCCGATAAAGTGAATCTGGCTAACCACTAAACGCGGCCTACGCAGCAGGCCACCAGATGCAGCAATCACACTGAAAAAAATACGTGTAGCAAAACCGAGATTCGTAACGAATTCACGTACACCTCGCCCTATCGACGTCAGAAACGCAGCAATCATGCGCGCGCCCCCAAACCGAGATCATCTGCAAGCGACGTACCAGGATAGTGAAACGGTACCGGGCCATCAGGCTCAGCATTCACAAACTGCTTCACATACGGATCAGTAGAAACCATCATTTCTGCCGGCGTACCCTGCGCCACGACTTTGCCGCTGGACAAGAAGTAGACGTAATCGGCAATCAAAAACGATTCATGCACATCGTGCGACACCAGGATCGTGGTCGAACCCAGTGCATCATTTAATTTACGGATCAGATTGGCAGTCATGCCCATAGAAATCGGGTCGAGGCCGGCAAACGGCTCGTCATACATGATCAACTGCGGATCAAGTGCAATCGTGCGTGCCAATGCAACACGACGCGCCATACCACCAGAGATTTCAGCTGGCTTCAATTGCGCAGCGTTACGCAAACCGACTGTGTGCAATTTCATCAAGACCAGATCGTGTATCAGTTCTTCCGACAGATTGGTATGTTCACGCAAAGGGAAAGCGACATTGTCGAATACCGACATATCGGTGAACAATGCGCCGTGCTGAAACAGCATGCCCATTTTGCGGCGCATCTGATACAGCGCCTTGGTTTCCATCTCGTGCACGATGTTGCCATCAACCGTTACTTTGCCCGACTGCGGCTGCAACTGCCCGCCTATCAGACGCAAAACGGTGGTTTTACCCGAGCCCGAACCGCCCATGACAGCAATGACTTTTCCACGCGGGAAATCCATGTTGAGCGTCGACAGAATCGAACGTTCATCATAGCTAAAATGGAGATCACGGATTTCAACGAGATTAGACACAGCGGCGTATTTCTATTGCAATGCCGTAATTGTAGTTCAGAACGAGAAATCACTCTTGTTCATACGATTTTTGAATAACTGCATTTTCGTAAAGCGTTGTAAAAAAGCCCGCTACTTCGTAAAAAGTAGCGGGCTTTTATTCAAGCGATACTAATTAACGTGGCAGAACCGAATCGCCCATTAAGAAAATATCGACTTCACGTGCGCATTGACGACCCTCACGAATTGCCCAAACGACCAGAGATTGACCGCGGCGCATATCGCCGGCAGCAAAAACTTTATCGACTGAAGTGCGATAGCAATTTTCGCCATCGGTAGTTGCCTTGGCGTTGCCGCGTGCATCTTTCTCGACGCCGAATGCTTCCAGAACCTGTGCGACTGGCGAAACAAAGCCCATCGCCAACAAGACCAAATCGGCTTTCATTTCGAATTCCGAATTTGGCACTTCCTGCATGCGGCCGTCTTTCCATTCAACGCGTGCAGCAATCAGTTTTTCAACCTTGCCGTTTTTACCTTCCAGGCGTTTGGTCGCAACCGCCCAATCACGCTCACAACCCTCTTCATGCGAAGACGAGGTGCGCAATTTGGTTGGCCAGTAAGGCCAGACCATCGGTTTGTTTTCTTCTTCCGGTGGTTGCGGCAGCAATTCGAATTGTGCAATCGATGCAGCGCCATGACGATTCGAGGTACCGACACAATCAGAACCTGTATCGCCGCCACCAATCACGATCACGTGCTTGCCAGTTGCGACCAACTGATCCTTGACCTTGTCGCCGGCGTTGACCTTGTTTTGCAAAGGCAAAAAGTCCATCGCGAAATGTACGCCTTTCAACTCGCGACCAGGAACTGGCAAATCGCGTGGTTGTTCTGCGCCGCCGCTGATGATCACTGCGTCGAAATCCTTGTTCAACTGTTCTGGCGAAATCGTTTCTTTTGCCCAGTTGATAATGTTCGATGGGAAATCCTTGCCAACTAAAACGCTGGTGCGGAATTTCACGCCTTCGGCCTCCATCTGCTTGACGCGCAAGTCGATGTGCGATTTTTCCATCTTGAAGTCAGGGATGCCATAACGCAGCAAGCCGCCAACGCGATCGTTCTTTTCGAATACGGTTACATCGTGACCAACGCGCGCCAATTGCTGCGCTGCTGCCATACCTGCAGGACCAGCGCCGACCACAGCAACTTTTTTGCCGGTTTTAACTGTTGCTGGTTGCGGCACAACCCAACCGCTTTCCCAACCTTTGTCGATGATGAAATGCTCGATTGATTTGATGCCGACTGGATCGTTGTTGATACCGAGCGTGCATGCGGATTCGCATGGTGCCGGGCAAATGCGACCGGTAAATTCCGGGAAATTATTTGTCGAGTGCAAAGTGTCCAGCGCTTGCTTGTAAGCGCCGCTGTACACCAGGTCATTCCAGTCAGGGATGATGTTATTGACCGGGCAGCCGTTATTGCAAAACGGGATGCCGCAATCCATACAACGTGTTGCTTGAATTTTTGCTTCGGAATCGCTCAAATGCAGCGTGAATTCCTTGTAATGCGCGGTGCGTTTTTCCGGTTCTTCGCTCGCTTCACGCAAGCGCTGAAATTCCATAAAGCCGGTAATCTTTCCCATGTTTCTCTCGCCTTCTAAACCATTCGTTGCGGCCAGCTCTGTGCGAGCTGGCCATGTCATCGTTTGTTGACAGCAGTCTTACACTGCGACCTTGGTGGACACTGCCTGCTCAGCCTTGGCCGCGTGCATTTCAGCCAGCGCGCGTTTGTATTCCGATGGGAATACTTTGACGAACTTGCTGCGTGCGCTGCTCCACTCATCCAACAATGCGCGGGCGCGTGTGCTGCCGGTGTACTTGAAGTGACGTTCGATCAAACCTTTGAGAATTGCTTCATCGGTTTGCGCGTCGGCGCCACGTACATGGCTGTGCCAGGAGTTGTGCTCTGCCTTGTCTTCTTGCTCAGCTGCGGACATCACAGGGTGCAGTGAAACCATGGACATATTGCACTTGCCAGCGAAGTCACCTTTTGGATCGTAGACATACGCGATACCGCCCGACATACCTGCAGCAAAGTTACGACCGGTTTCGCCCAATACAACAACGGTGCCACCTGTCATGTATTCGCAACCATGATCGCCAGTACCTTCGACAACCGTTACCGCGCCTGAGTTACGAACAGCGAAACGTTCGCCTGCAACGCCGTTGAAGAATGCTTCGCCAGCAACCGCGCCGTACAACAGCGTGTTCCCGCTGATGATGTTTTCTACTGCGCGACCGCGGAACTCGGTGTTTGGACGCACGATGATGCGACCGCCCGACAAGCCCTTACCAACGTAATCGTTACCTTCACCGACCAGATCCAAAGTAATGCCATGTGCGAGGAAAGCGCCAGCCGATTGGCCTGCGGTACCTTGCAACTGGATGTGGATCGTGTCGTCAGGTAGGCCTTCATGACCGTATTTCTTCGCGACCTGACCCGACAACATTGCGCCCACTGTACGGTTGACGTTTTTGATCGTCGAAATGAACGAGACTTTTTCGCCATTGTCGATTGCGGCTTTTGCTTGCGCGATCAACTTGTTGTCCAGCGCTTTTTCCAAAGCGTGATCCTGGCCTTCGGTGTGATAACGCGCCACGCCTTCTGCCACTGGTGGTTGATAGAACATGCGGCTGAAATCCAGACCTTTCGCTTTCCAATGCGAGATCGCTCTCGACTTGTCGAGCAAATCAGCACGACCGATCAGTTCGTCGAATGTACGGATACCCAATTGCGCCATGATCTGACGTGCTTCTTCTGCGATGAAGAAGAAATAGTTAACGATGTGCTCAGGCTTGCCGGAGAACTTCGCACGCAAGACAGGATCTTGTGTCGCAACGCCGACTGGGCAAGTGTTCAGATGGCATTTGCGCATCATGATGCAGCCTTCAACGACCAGCGGTGCTGTCGAGAAGCCCATTTCGTCTGCGCCCAACAAAGCAGCGATGATGACGTCACGACCGGTTTTCATTTGACCGTCAGCTTGTACGCGAATACGTGTACGCAAGCCGTTCAAGATCAGTGTCTGCTGTGTTTCAGCCAGACCCAATTCCCAAGGTGAACCAGCATATTTGACCGATGACAATGGCGAGGCACCTGTGCCGCCGTCATGACCAGCGATCACAACGTGATCGGCCTTCGCTTTAGCGACACCAGTTGCAACTGTACCAACGCCGACTTCAGCAACCAGCTTGACCGAGATCGATGCTGTTGGATTGACGTTTTTCAGATCATGAATCAGCTGCGCCAAATCTTCGATCGAATAAATATCATGATGCGGTGGTGGTGAAATCAAACCAACGCCAGGTACCGAGAAACGCAAACGTGCGATGTACTCGGATACTTTATGGCCAGGCAACTGACCGCCTTCGCCAGGTTTTGCACCTTGCGCCATCTTGATCTGAATCTGTTCAGCCGATGTCAGGTATTCGGTAGTGACACCAAAACGACCTGATGCGACTTGCTTGATCTTCGAGCGCAGCGAATCGCCAGGCATCAAAGGCATGTCGACTTCAACCACGTCGTGACCAATCACCGATGCCAAGGTCGAACCATCCTTGATAGGAATGCCGCGCAGTTCCGAACGATAACGCTTGGTATCTTCGCCGCCTTCGCCGGTATTCGATTTACCACCGATGCGGTTCATCGCAATCGCGAGCGTCGCATGCGCTTCGGTCGAAATCGAACCGAGCGACATCGCGCCAGACGCGAAACGCTTGACGATTTCTTTTGCTGGCTCGACTTCATCCAACGGAATCGCACTGGCTGGATCGAATTTGAATTCGAACAAACCACGCAAAGTCATGTGACGCTTCGATTGATCGTTGATGATCTGCGCGTACTCTTTATAGGTGCTGAAGTTATTGGCGCGTGTAGAGTGCTGCAATTTCGCAATCGCATCCGGCGTCCACATGTGCTCTTCACCGCGTACGCGGTACGCATATTCGCCACCTGCATCGAGTGCATTTGCCAACACTGGATCAGCGCTGAATGCAGATTTATGCAAGCGCAACGCTTCTTCAGCAACTTCAAATACACCGATACCTTCAACGTTGGACGAAGTGCCTTTAAAGTATTTTTGGATCAGCGATCGGTTGAGGCCGATGGCTTCAAAAATCTGCGCGCCGCAATACGACATATAGGTAGAGATACCCATTTTCGACATGACTTTCATCAAGCCTTTGCCGACTGCTTTCTGGAAATTGGCGATGGCTTTTTCAGGCGACAATTCGCCTGGCAAACCTTTTGCCATGGCGCTGACGGTATCCATCGCGAGGTAAGGATGGATCGCTTCTGCGCCGTAACCTGCGAGCAATGCAAAGTGATGCGTTTCACGTGCAGAACCTGTTTCCACAACCAAGCCGGTCGAGGTGCGCATACCTTTGCTAACCAGGTGCAAATGGATAGCCGAGGTTGCCAGCAACGCAGGAATCGCAACATGGTTTTCATCGATCTTGCGATCGGAAATAATCAAGATGTTGTGACCTGATTGCACTGCATCGACAGCTTGCGCGCACAGCGATGCCAGACGCGCTTCAATACCTTCTTTGCCCCAAGCGGTTGGGTAGCAAATGTTCAGCTCATGCGATTTGAATTTGCTACCGGTATGGGCGCCGATGTTGCGCAACTTCGCGATATCCGCGTAGTCGAGCACAGGCTGCGACACTTCCAAACGCATCGGTGGATTGATGTTGTTCGTGTCTAGCAAGTTAGGCTTAGGTCCGATGAAAGACACCAGCGACATCACCATCGCTTCACGAATCGGATCGATAGGCGGATTGGTTACTTGCGCAAACAATTGGCGGAAGTAGTTGTACAGCGTCTTGTCTTTATTCGACATGACAGCCAGCGGCGAATCGTTACCCATGGAACCGGTTGCTTCTTCAGCCGTGCTTGCCATAGGCGACATCAGGAATTTCAAATCTTCCTGCGTATAACCGAACGCCTGCTGCAAATCGAGCAATGGTGTCGTTGGCTTGGCTTCTGCCGCTTCTTTGTTCAGTTCATCTAGCTTAATGCGTACCGATTCAATCCATTGTTTATATGGCTTGGCGTTCGCGTAAGTATCTTTCAACTCTTTGTCGTCAATGATGCGACCAGCGTCCAGATCGATCAGGAACATTTTGCCTGGTTGCAAACGCCATTTCTGAATGATCTTCGATTCTGGAATTGGCAACACGCCGGATTCCGATGCCATCACGACCAGATCGTCGTCAGTCACGATGTAACGCGCTGGACGCAAACCGTTACGATCCAAAGTGCCGCCGATATGACGACCATCGGTGAATGCCATCGCAGCTGGGCCATCCCATGGTTCCATCATTGCAGCGTGATATTCATAAAAGGCGCGACGATTGTCATCCATCAACGTATGGTTTTCCCATGCTTCTGGAATCATCATCATCATCGCTTGCGCGATTGGATAACCAGCCATCACCAACAGTTCGAGCGCATTGTCGAAGCATGCAGTATCAGATTGGCCTTCATAAATCAGCGGGAACAATTTTTTCAAATCGTCGCCCAACACAGCCGACTTCATCACGCCTTCGCGTGCGCGCATCCAGTTGAAGTTGCCTTTAACTGTATTGATCTCGCCGTTATGCGCGAGCAAGCGATATGGATGAGCCAGCGGCCATTCAGGGAAAGTATTGGTAGAGAAGCGTTGATGCACCAGCGCCAGCGCGGATACGCAACGTGGATCTTGCAGATCTTTATAGTATTCGCCGACTTGATCAGCCAGCAGCAAACCTTTGTAGACAACGGTACGTGCCGACATCGATGGCACGAAGAATTCTTGACCGTGCAACAGATTCAAAGCCTGAATCGCGTGACCGGATGCTTTGCGGATAACGTACAGCTTACGTTCCAGCGCATCGGTGACCATGATGTCGCGGCCGCGACCGACAAAAATCTGACGAATAATCGGTTCTTTTTCGCGCACGGTTGGCGACATAGGCATGTCTTTGTCGACCAGCACATCGCGCCAGCCGAGAACGACCTGGCCTTCAGCCAATACCGAGCGCTCAAGCTCTTGTTCGCAAGCGATGCGGGATGCGTTTTCCTTAGGCAGGAAAACCATACCAACGCCGTATTCGCCTGCTGGCGGCAAGGTTACGCCCTGCTTCGCCATCTCTTCGCGATAATACTGGTCCGGGATCTGAATCAGAATACCGGCACCGTCGCCCATCAGCTTGTCGGCACCGACAGCGCCGCGATGGTCGATATTTTTGAGGATGAGCAAACCTTGCTCAACGATGGAATGGCTTTTCTTACCTTTGATGTGGGCGACAAAACCTACGCCACAAGCATCATGTTCATTAGCCGGATCGTACAAACCTTGCGCATGCATAGACTTCTCCACTACTTTTCAAGTTGAGGCTGAAGGATAGTGCACAGCAACAGTAAATTCAACCTCAAAAAATGGGGTCAGAGTAAATTAAAATAACCACAAATTTTGACTAGGAATTAAATAGGGACAGAGTAGAGGATTTTGCACCAGATTGCGCCGGAGACAGCATGCAGACTAGTATATTTTGGTGCGCGCTTCGCCCATTTTGGTCGCGGGACGACCACGTTTTGCAGGCCTGACGCGTCGCGCCAACTGCTTTTCCAACGAAGTTTGAAATTGCTCAGAGCCAAAAGCCCAGCCTTTTAAGGTCGCTTCGGTCAAGCGACTTACCTCGTCTTCATTAACACCATTTTCAACGAGAGCCTTGTAAGCTGCTTCACGTTCAAACGGCGTATTGCCCAAAGACCAATATAAAGGGTGATCGGAAATAATCGGATCAGGTCGGATGCCGATGTGGTGTTGATAACTAGACCAGGGATATTCGCCTGCGGTGTGCGCCATTCCGCCGCGCACCGGATTCAGCTCGATGTAGGCGGAACAGGTCATGAAGTAGCGCTCAGGATCAATAACCGTCGCTTTATAACGACCTTGCCAGAGCGTGCCGCTGCGCTCATGTTTTTGATTGAAGTAAGGAACGTAAGAGCGTCCTATCCACTGCATCATTTTTCCCAAACCTTCAGCATCGCTGGGCGTGACCAACAGATGCAAATGCGTGGGCATTAAAACGTAGGCATGGATAGCGACCTTGAACTGCCTGGATGCATCTTTCAAGCGACTTAGAAATGCGGTGTGATCTGCGATGTCGCGAAAAATGACGAGGCCGTCATTGCCGCTTTGAATAACGTGATGTGCTTGGTTTGGAATTACGAGACGGGGAAGTCGGGCCATAAGTTATATTGGACCACAAGAATCGCAAACGGGCGCAGACATCGCACCCGTTTGACTGAATCAGTTATAACGCGTCATTGCATTGCGCGTGCCCATGATGGCTCGGAATGACAGCGACGTTCGATCGCCTTGACCATCAGTGCGCGCAACTCATCCAATAGAACAGCCTCATTCGGAGCAATGCCTACTGACGGCAAATCCAGAGGCCAGTCGCCGTATATAAATCCAACCGGATGAAAATTCAGCATCAGCGGCAAGATCAGAAATCTACGTGAAGTGCTCAACTCATCACGCCACCAGCGCGGCAATTTATTGATGAAGCCCGGTGCTTGCGCATCTTCAACAAAAATCATTTTGTCGTTGGCGAGCGCAGCGTGAAACACGTCAGGCTGATACGCATCATTGAATCGCAAGCGCGGCAACAACTCTTCTGCGCCTTCGCCAAACGACATGCGCGCGACATATTTTCCTTCATCATGATTGCGTAAAAATGCAATGGCACGCCCCAAGCCCAAGCCTTGATAAACCGTTTCCAACGCTACCGTCATCAACTGCCCGGTGTTATTGCTGGCCGTCGTGCCGCCACCCATATCGCCGACGCCGCGCTGCAGAATCTGTATCGAATCGACCGGCTTGCCGAATGGTAGTGCCGATTGTTTTTTCTCATTGCTAGCGGTGGCATCTTCGCTTTCCAGCAAGATCTCGTTGGCAGCAACTTTCTGCGCATCTTCTATCGCTTGCATGACAAACGCTGGATCCAGACCAAGCATGTCCGCATAGTTCTCCGCGATGATCGTCAAATCAGCGAGTACCGCATCGCCATCCACGCTCAATACGCCGGCGCAGCGTGTTGACATGGTGGACACTGCTGCCAACCAATCAGAATGACCTAACGGTTCTTCTGAATTATCAAGTTCAGTTCGCGGCGGTATGTCTTTCAAACTTTCAACCAGACCACTTGGCAAACCCCAACGCTTGCCTATCGCACGACCAACTTCGTCCAGCCCCAGACCGAGGACTTCTCGCGTCGCGTCACTTTCTGGAATATTTTTTTGTACAACCAGAGCCTGCACTTGCGTCCATTGTTCAGGCAGATAGAACGTCACCATCAGTCGGCCAAGGGAATGCAGGATGGAGCAAACAACGGCTTCTTCCGTATCGCGCTGCGTCGATGAAGAAGCAACTTGTCGCGCGATCTGTCCTGCCAATACAGCCCGGCCCATTTCGTTGCGCGTATTCGAAGTCCCTGTCGATGCCGCAGCCAATCCATCGATCAGCTTCAAGCCCAACGCCAAATGTCCGATGGTTTCAGTGCCCAGCACAATCACTGCTTTTGAAACTGTGTTGATACCTTGTCCGAACGCGGAATACATCGCGCTATTTGCCAGACGCAACACGCGTTGTGTCAGCGTCGGATCGGACAACACGGTTCTGGTCATGTTGAATTCACGATCGTCATCGCCGTGCATGGCGCCGACAATCGCTGTTACGACTTTGGAAAAACCAGGCATGTCGCCGCGTTGGCGCACCTGTGCCCACAGGAGCTCCAGTGTTTTGTCGGCTAACGAAGCGGGGCTAGGTTGTGTTGTCATGAGTTGATCTTGTGCGTAGCAGATTAGTGTTGCAGTGCAGCGGCATCTGCTTTCAAAATATCGATCAAGGTCGCCGGCAACTCAGGAAAACCGGTATGAAAACCTTGAATCAGAGAACAACCTTGTTCAGATAAAAATTCCAATTGCTGTTCGTTTTCTACGCCTTCCGCAACGGTCAGTAAACTCAAGTGACTCGCCAAACTCAAAATAACGTTGCAGATCGCCGCATCCTTGATGGAGTTCGGCAAATCCTTGATAAAGGTGCGATCAATCTTGAGCGCCGCAATCGGAAAGCGCTTCAAATAAATCAGCGATGAATAACCGGTACCGAAGTCATCGATCGCAATGCGAACACCACGCGATGCGATTTTTGTCAGAAGTTGTTCTGCATGCTCAGGATCGGACATCAAAATGCCTTCGGTGATCTCAAGCAAAAGCTGATCGCCTTTCACACCCGACAACTTGAGCGCGTCGTCCATCATTTTAAGAAACTGATCATTGCGGAATTGGCGCGGACTGACATTGACCGAGACATAGAGCTTGCGGCCAGCGACTTCTTCAAAACGTTTGAGTTGCACACAAGCTGATTTCAAAGCCCATGCGCCCAGCAAATTGATCAAGCCATTGTCTTCTGCCATCGCGATGAACTGACTAGGCGGCACCAACCCGATATCAGGACGCATCCAGCGCATCAATGCTTCGAAGCCCATGATCTGGCGGGTGCGCGCATCAACGATAGGTTGATAGTGCAGCAGGAATTCGCCATTTCTGACGGCTTCAAACATCGCGGCTTCCATCGACACATCATGTTCAATGTGGTTGAAAGCAGCTTCGTTATAAACGATGCAGCGTGCTTTGCCGGTTTCCTTCGCGCGGTACATCGCGGTATCGGCGTGCGCCAGCAATTTCACTTCGCTATCGCCATGTATCGGATAAACCGCGGCACCAATTGATGTGCTCACATACAAGGCATTGCCATTGATTTCAAACGGCAATTGGATGGCTGAAATCATGCGACGTGCAACGTTTTGAATTTCGACTTCATCGACTGCGCCTGGCAATACGGCGACAAATTCATCACCGCCTACGCGCGCCAACGTATCGACATCGCGCAAGGTTTCGCGCAAACGTTTCGCGGCAATACGCAGCAATGCGTCACCGACCGGATGACCCAAGGCATCGTTTACTTTTTTGAAGCCATCGAGATCCAGCGCAATGACAGTAAAGCCGATATTGGTGCGACGCGATTGCGCGATTGTCATGCGCAATCGATCTGCGAGCAATGTTCTATTCGGTAAATTGGTCAGTTCGTCGTGCGTGGCCATGTGGCGCAGACGTTCTTCGGTTTTCTGCTGACTGGAAATATCGCGCCCAACCACCACCACTTCCAGCTCGGTTGTTTCGGTTGAGTAGGCAATCATTTGCAGCTCGAACCACAGTACTGAAGCCTGCGTCGACATTCGCACACTAACGCGTGTGACTTCAAGGGATTGCACAGTTTGACGGAATGCGGCTTCGATCGCGTGCCGATCAGACAGGCGCACCATCTCAAACAGGTTTCTACCAAGTAGTTGAATGTCGTGACCGAGTGCCTCGGCCGCACGTGCACTGGCAAACAGAATTTCGCCGCGCGTGTTGAGGCGCAGCACAACCTCCCCAGCGACCTCCATCAAACTGGCGAGCTGGGTACTCTGAGTGTCGTTACGCTTTGGCAACATACTGAAGGCGGCTAGGGTTTGACTAAGGTTAAGCAAATGACTTTGCGCTTTTCATTAATTGTTTTTATAACAAAAATGCTTTTAAACAATAATTTCAATTGATAAATTCCGCCAATCAAATTGTAAAATTACATTACATTAAGCTTCAAATCTTAATGCAGCAAAAAAGAAATGAATAGAAAAGATTGCAGTTAAAAAAATAAAAAATCACATTTGCACTGTTTTCATGCGGCTTGCTATTAGTGGCATCAAAAATGGGTGTTAAATAACAACATTTCCTAAACGAAATTTCAACTTTAAAAATAAAACTCTACGTAAGGCCAATGGTGGCAAGCCTTCAAATTGGGAAAACTGGCCCGATTTAGCAACTCTGCTGAATACACAAATAGGCAATTTGGATGTTCGCTCACAAAAGCTATAGTTCCTGCTGAGGTAAAAAAGCCCGCTTACGCAGCGGGCTTTTACAAAACTATCAATACTTAAAATTCTTCCCAATCGTCAGATCCGCCAGCGCGGGGTTCATTAGTGATTTTCTTGGGTGTCGGCGCCGTGGCAACCTGACGTTTAGGTGGCGCTTTTGCAGCAGGTGCAACTCTTTGCGGCGCGGCGGCTGAGGAACTACTCTTCAAGCCATCAAGTTTAAAGACGCTGACTGCTTGTGCCAAACGACCTGCTTGCTCATTCAAGGATTCCGCTGCTGCGGCAGCTTCTTCTACCAAGGCCGCATTTTGTTGCGTCACTTGATCCATTTGCGAAATCGCTTGATTCACTTGCTCGATACCGGCACTTTGTTCCTGGCTCGCGGCCATGATCTCGGACATGATATCGGTGACGTGTCGGACGCTATCGACCACTTCCACCATGGTCGTACCGGCTTCTGCTACCAGACGGCTACCTGTGTCGGCTTTGCTGACTGAATCGTCGATCAATGTTTTGATTTCTTTCGCGGCAGCTGCTGAGCGTTGCGCCAAACTGCGCACTTCCGATGCGACCACTGCAAAACCGCGACCCTGTTCGCCAGCACGCGCCGCTTCAACTGCCGCATTCAACGCGAGAATATTGGTTTGGAATGCGATGCCATCAATCACGCCAATGATGTCGACAATTTTCTTGGCCGATGCATTGATGCCATCCATCGTGTCAACCACTTGCGATACCACTGCGCCGCCTTTCACCGCAACACTAGAAGCCGTTACTGCCAATTGATTAGCCTGGCGTGCGTTGTCTGCATTTTGCTTGACGGTAGAGGTCAACTCTTCCATCGACGATGCGGTTTCTTCCAGCGAACTTGCTTGCTCTTCTGTACGCGAAGACAAATCCAGATTGCCGGATGCAATCTCGTTGGCGGCGGTCGCAATCGTATCAATGCCGGTGCGAACCTGGCTAACACTATTGACCAGACTATCGTTCATGTCCTTCAGAGCCTGCAGCAATTGTCCGGTTTCATCCTTCGAATCAACCACAATTTGGCTACGCAAATCGCCGGAAGCAACAATGCGCGCCACATTCACGGCGTAGTCCAACGGCTTGGTAATACTGCGAGTGAGGAAGAATGCCAGCATCACGCCCAACGCTGTCGCAATAATGCCGAGCACGATCAGCAAATTGCGACCGGCTTCATAAATTGCATCAACTTGTTTTTTGGAGTCCGCAAAAATTTTTTCCTGGAAGTCCGCTACATCTCTGACCGATTGAATGTAGCTCTTCGCAACAGGAGCCATCTTGGTATCGATCATCGTCTTCAACTCAGGACCTTCGCCTTTTTCTTCTTTCAGTTTGAAAGTTGCGTCGCGGATCGCGCTATATGTTTTACGTTGGTCCACCACCAAAGCGAGCAATTTCTTACCGTCGTCACTATGTATCAGCGGCTCCAACTCTTTTTGCACCTTGCTGACCTCAGCGCTCACAACAGTCATTTCTGCTTGCAGCGCTTTTGCGTCCTCAGGATCATCGGTGTTCACGCGCGCGAAGGTGCGCACTGTATTCGTCGCAATCCCCTCTACCCATTTTTGAGAAAGTCTTTCTTTGATAGTCGCTTCTTCCATCAAGGAAGTTGCATTCGCAACATCCTGCAATCTTGCAATTCCCATCACGGTCATGAATCCCATCAGTATCAATATCAGCGCGAAAGCGATACCCAGTCGTACGCCTATTTTTAAATTTTTCATATTCACTTCTTTCGCTGTTAATTTATTAAATACTGGTGATTAGGGAATCACCACGACTACCTCTAGACAATACTATCGCTACAGACTGTTAAACCTTATTGCTCGTAACAAAGAAATCACATCCATTCGTACAAGCACGCGAATTACAGCCTGTCGCTCTATAACGACTGTAATTATTACAAACTTGAGTTGCCACCAAGAAAATAAATTGACGTGTCGGCATTAATTTCAGAGAGATATTTGGCGTATGCATCACGATCAAGTGCAAATGACTTTAAAAGCCATCAACATGCGCGCAGCACTTCCATAAAAATAATGTGCAAAAAAATAAAAAGCCCGACGATCCAAAAAAGATCGCCGGGCTTTCTGTATAAAACTAGATGACTAGTTTTTAAATTCAGTAATTAAAACGGAATGTCGTCATCCATATCATTGAAATTGGATGCCGCAGGTTTAGCTGCAGGACGCGGTGCGCTGCTACCGCCACCCGAACTTTGGCGCGGCGCTGGTGAACTGCCGCCGTATTCATCATCCATGGATGCACTGCCGCCGCCAGCACCAGGCTTGCCGCCCAACATTTGCATCGTATCGGCGATGATTTCGGTGGTGTAGCGCTCGACGCCGTCTTTATCTGTCCATTTGCGTGTTTGCAAACGGCCTTCGATATAAACCGATGAGCCTTTTTTCAAATACTGACCGGCGATTTCTGCCAGTTTGCGATAGAAGGTGATGCGATGCCATTCAGTGACTTCTTTTTTGTCACCGCTGTTTTTATCTTTCCAGCTTTCCGTTGTGGCAACGGCCACATTGGTCACGGCTTCGCCGTTTGGCATGTAGCGTGTTTCAGGATCGCGACCCAGATTGCCGACGATGATGACTTTATTAACTGATGCCATTAAATTTTCTCCGATTAAACTACGGCAGCCTGAACCTGGCTGCGGCGCGGTACGTTTTTCATATTGGCAGCAATTATAAGCCACGCTACCGTTAATGCTGCACCCAAAACAAAGACAGACGCGCCACCTAGGTGTTGCGTCAACCAACCGCCCAATGCGCCACCGCAAAACAAACCAAGCGCTTGAAGAGTGTTATAGACACCCAAAGCTGCACCTTTGCTGGCAGGTGGCGCAATGCGCGACACCAAAGAAGGCTGGCTAGCTTCGAGGATATTGAAGGCAACAAAAAATGCCAGCAACAGCGCCACCAACCACGAGCTGTGCACTTGCGTTTGCGATAGCACCAGCCACATACCGATCTGAACCAGCAATAGTAAAGCAATCGCGCCGACAAAAACCTGTTTCGACTTGCCACGCTTTTCACCTATGAAAATTGGCGGCAGCATGAAGATGAAAGACGCGATCACGACAGGTAGATAGATTTTCCAATGCTCGGCCAGCGGCAAATTACCAAACTTGATCAGCGTAGATGGCACCACAACAAACATCGCCATTTGCGTGACATGCAAAGCAAACACGCCATAGTTAAGGCGCATCAATTCGCTATTCGCCAACACTTCTCTTATTGATGAACGTCCCGGCGGCAATGCAGGCGCGGCAGGGACTATATATATAACCACCAGAATCGCCAGCACCGACAAGATGCCGGTCAGCGCAAAAATGCCGCCCATACCAATCGCCTGATACAACAAAGGGGAAATTACCAGCGAACCAGCAAACGTTAGCCCGATGGAGCCACCGACCATCGCCATCGCTTTGGTGCGATGTTCTTCTCTGGTCGAATCTGCGATGAAAGCTGTCACTGCTGCAGAAATCGCACCTGCGCCCTGCACCGCGCGGCCAATGATGACCCAGACAATATCGTCTGCGGCAGCTGCAATGAATGAACCAAGCGCAAACACAATCAAGCCGATCACAATCACACGCTTGCGACCGTATTTATCCGAAGCGATCCCAAACGGGATTTGCCCGAAGGATTGCGTCAGGCCGTAAATCCCCAAAGCCAGCCCGACCAAGGTCGCACTGTCGCCACCAGGCAAGCCTTTTGCATGCACTGAAAATACCGGCAAGATCAAGAAAAGACCCAGCATCCGCAAACCAAAAATCGACGCAAGCGACGTGCTGGCGCGGATTTCATCGCGGCTCATGCCGCTACTGACGTCGTTTGAAGGGTTGGATGACATGGCAAACAGGAAATAGAGTAAAGCGGTTTTACGACCAGCTTTAAAACCCGTTATAGTAGCAGGTTGACCCGTTTTAACCCGCTCCAAACCTTCAAAAAAGGCCTGGGGCACCGGAAAAGCCTAGCTGAAAGAGTGAATGGACGAAATTCGTATCCGAGGTGCGCGCACGCACAACCTCAAAAACATCAATCTGGATTTGCCACGCAATAAACTGATCGTGATTACCGGTTTGTCCGGCTCTGGCAAATCCTCGCTCGCCTTCGATACGCTATATGCAGAAGGTCAGCGCCGCTACGTCGAGTCGCTGTCTTCATATGCGCGCCAGTTTTTGCAATTGATGGAAAAGCCCGATGTCGATTTGATCGAAGGCTTGTCGCCAGCGATCTCCATCGAGCAAAAAGCCACCTCGCATAATCCGCGTTCGACGGTCGGCACAGTCACCGAGATTCACGATTATCTGCGTTTGTTATACGCACGCGTCGGCACGCCGTATTGTCCCGACCATCCGGAAAATCCGCTGGCCGCGCAATCGGTTTCGCAAATGGTCGACGCCGTTCTCGCCATGCCGGAAGACACCAAGCTGATGATCATGGCGCCAGTCGTCGCGAATCGCAAAGGCGAACATGTCGATCTGTTCGAGCAAATGCAGGCGCAAGGTTTTGTACGCTTCCGCGTGCAAAGCGGTACTGGCGACGCAAAGATTTATGACGTCGATGATCTGCCGAAACTGAAAAAAGCAGAGAAGCACACGATCGCGGTTGTCATCGATCGTGTCAAGGTCAAGGCCGATATCAAGCAACGTCTGGCAGAAAGTTTCGAGACCGCATTGCGTCTGGCCGAAGGTCGCGCATTGGTTTTGGAAATGGATAGCGTCGTCGAACATGTGTATTCCAACAAATTCGCCTGCCCGGTCTGCGGCTACTCGCTGCAAGAACTCGAACCGCGTTTGTTCTCGTTCAACAATCCTATGGGCGCGTGCCCGGAGTGCGATGGTCTCGGCCATATCGAATTCTTCGATCCAAAACGCATCGTCGCCTTCCCTAATTTGTCTCTCGCGAGCGGTGCAGTCAAAGGCTGGGACAGACGTAATCAGTTTTACTTCCAGATGCTGTCGAACCTCGCCGAATTCTACGGTTTTGATCTCGATCTGCCATTTGAAAAACTGCCGGAAGCCGCGCAGCAAGCTGTGTTGTTCGGCTCAGGCAAACAAAAAATTCCGTTCAGTTATGTGAATGAAAAAGGCCGCACCGTTATTCGTGAACATGAGTTCGAAGGCGTCGTCAATAATCTGCAACGCCGCTATCGCGAAACCGATTCGATGGCAGTCAAAGAAGAACTCGCCAAATTCATCAACGAAAAAGAATGTCCAAGCTGCCACGGCGCACGTCTGCGTGTTGAAGCACGCAATGTGCTGGTTGGTAATGGCGTACAAAAACGCGCCATCTACGAAGTTGCGGCAACACCTTTACGTCAAACGCTGGAGTTTTTTGAAACACTGACTCTAGTCGGTGCCAAGAAAGAAATCGCCGATCGCATCGTCAAGGAAATCGTCTCGCGCCTAAAGTTTTTGAACAACGTTGGACTCGATTATTTATCACTTGATCGCAGCGCCGACACCTTGTCGGGTGGCGAAGCGCAACGCATTCGCCTTGCATCGCAAATCGGTTCCGGCCTGACCGGCGTCATGTATGTGCTGGATGAACCATCGATCGGTTTGCATCAACGCGACAACGATCGATTGATCGAAACGCTCAAGCATTTGCGCGATATCGGCAATAGCGTTCTGGTCGTTGAACATGATGAAGACGCGATTCGCTGCGCCGATTATGTCGTCGACATGGGCATAGGCGCAGGCGTACATGGCGGGGAAGTGATTGCCGAAGGTACGCTGAAGGACATCCTGAAAAGCAAAACTTCGCTGACCGCACAATATCTGAACGGCACACTCGGTATTGCCGTGCCTAAGAAGCGCACACCAGTCAATCCAAAGAAACAATTTGTGATTACTGGAGCTACGGGCAACAACCTGAAGAACGTCACACTGGAATTGCCAGTCGGCTTGCTGACCTGCGTTACCGGTGTGTCGGGCTCGGGCAAATCGACATTGGTCAACGACACGCTGTACCACGCAGCGTCGCGTCATCTGTACGGCTCGCAAGCAGAACCCGCAGCGCATGAATCGATCAGCGGCTTTGAACATTTCGACAAAGTAATCTCTGTCGATCAAGCGCCTATCGGTCGTACACCACGTTCGAATCCCGCAACCTACACGGGCTTGTTCACACCGATACGCGATTTGTTTGCAACAGTGCCGACCTCGAAAGAACGCGGCTACTCGGCTGGACGTTTTTCATTCAACGTCAAAGGCGGTCGTTGCGAAGCATGCCAGGGCGATGGCGTCATCAAGGTCGAAATGCACTTTTTGCCCGACGTATATGTGCCGTGTGATGTCTGCCACGGCAATCGCTACAACCGCGAAACGCTGGAGATTCAATACAAGGGCAAGAACATCACCGAAGTGCTCGGCATGACGGTGGAAGAAGCGCATGTCTTCTTCAAACCAGTGCCACTGATTGCGCGCAAATTGCAAACACTGCTGGATGTCGGTCTCGGCTATATCCGCCTCGGCCAAAGTGCAACAACGCTATCGGGCGGCGAAGCACAACGCGTCAAACTGTCGCTGGAATTATCAAAACGCGATACCGGCCGTACGCTGTATATCCTGGATGAACCGACCACCGGTTTGCATTTTCACGATATCGATTTGCTGCTGAAAGTGATCCATCGCTTACGCGACCAAGGCAACACAGTCGTCATCATCGAACACAATCTGGACGTCATTAAAACGGCTGACTGGTTAGTCGATATGGGGCCGGAAGGTGGCGCGGGTGGCGGTCAAGTGATTGGTGCCGGCACGCCAGAAGATCTGGCGAAGAATCCGGCTAGCTTTACCGGCAAGTATCTGGCACCGCTGCTTAAGCAAAAGAAATCGGCTGCTTAAAATTCGTATCTGCTAAAAACAAAAATGGCGACCCTCGGGTCGCCATTTTTTATTTATCTTTGCAAATTTATTTCGGAAGTCCCATCCACAAACCAACAGGTACAAATAACAGCGCAGCCAGATTACCCAGCAAAACGATCGATGCGACTTTGTCCGGTTCCTGTTTGTATTGTTCGGCCACCATGAAGCAAAACACGGCAGGTGGTAACGATGCGAACAAGAACATTTGTCCACGTTGCTCGGCCGTCAAACTAATGAATTGATCCAGCAACAACGCAACTGCCAGACCGGCGATAGGACAAACGATGGCTCCCATCAAACCGATATTCCAGCTTTTCAAACTCACATCCAGCATGCGTACGCCGAGTGCAAACAACATCAATGGTATGCAGGCATCGCCCAACATTTTCATCGCGATAAACAAAGGCATCGGCAAAGGCACGTGGACGATCGCGAATGCCATGCCGACGATCATTGCGATCATCATTGGATTGGCGAGAAATTTCCATGGCGATGTGCGTACGCCGTTTTTATCTCGGCCGCTCTCGATGATTTTGATACCCACCGAAAAATAAACCAGATTGCAAGCCATGAACAAAGCCACTGCAGAACCCAGGCTGGATGTTCCGAACGCGAGTATCGCCAGCGGCAAACCCATATTGCCGCAATTGTTGTACATCATGGGCGGTACAAAACTGCGTACGTCGTAGCCCAACCAGCGCGCGATCGGCCACGCCAGCAAACCCGAACCTAGCGAGATTATTGCTCCGGCAAGAATCAACATACCGTTGTGTGCCAGATCAAAATCCTTGGCCCCCAACGCTGTGAATACCAGCAAGGGACACAACACATCCATGCTGACGCGATTGACTGCCGTCATATCCGAGCGCACAGCATCGCCGCGCAGGCGGGCGTAGCCGTATCCCAGCGCGATGATGATAAAAACCGGCAGAATAATGCCGAGTATGCGTTCAAATATTTCCATTTATCCAACCATGTTGACCGCAATGAAAAATGCCGAACAGGAGTGCTCCCATTCGGCATAGCTAACTCTGATCACCTTACTATAACAAGCTTATGCGTGGCTTACAGCGGACCGGCAATTTTCGAATCGACGCTCCTATTTTACGGACGCTTGATATCGTAACGTTCCAGGAATTGGCAACCGTACACAGGCAAGAAAGATGGAATGCGGTAATAGCGATCAGCAATCGTTTTGAGAATGCGCTCGCGATAAACCTCGTAATTAAAATCCTTGCCATCGGCGTACCAGAAGGTGACGCCATCCGCTTGCATCGTATGCACAGTCACCGATGAAAAATAAGGTGTCAGTTCGTTTGCATCAATTGCGCGTCTATCAAAAATACGAATCGTCTTGCCCGCGTATTTTTTGAAATCAACATTTAAATCATCCTGACGCGCATGGAATTTTCCTGTGCCGAAAGTCGGCAAGTATTCACCCGCGTGATACGACAACAAAGCAGAAGGTGTGTAAGCGCGCGCCATTATTGCGCCATCCGCTGGCAAACCACGACGTAATGTATTGACGATGGTTTGTGCTTCTTTATGAAACACGATGTCATCGTGCAACGCGTAATCCTTCCACATCGTGGTCGGCAACAAGATAATCGCTGCGAGGAACAAGAAGTGCGGTACTGAAAACAATGCGGTCCATTTTGCATACTTGCGCAAATCGTCTGCGTTCGTGGTCGTGCCGATAAACAAAAAGAGGAAAGGCATGAAGCCCAGCACCCAATGCAGGCCTATGGTTTTTTCCATAGACAAGAACAGGAACAGTGCAAACGGCACCACGAACAACACCACGATCGCGCCGCGCTGAATCATCATGCCGCCAGAACGCAGCAATTTGACGAATATCCATGGCGTAATCAGGTAAATCATCATCAACACATATTCGCCAATGGTATAGAACGAAAATTGCGTGTTCTCATTGCGATTGATCATGTTGAACATGACATTGGTCCAGCAATTATTCGCGTTGAAGGCAACGGTGATCGCAAACAAAGGTGCAGAACAAGCAGCAATGATGATCAGCTTGAGCCAGCCGCGACGCGAACGGCACAGATACACGAAGTAGGCAATTGCGAGCAAGCCGGCGAAGTACTTCGACAACAGTGCAAACCCAAGAAAGATACCTGCGCCGAAAACCCAAACCAGCTTGTCGGACATCGTGCTGCGAATAAAACAGTAGCCACTCAAGAAGATAAAGAAAATCAGCGGCGTATCAGTCGTCACCAAATTCAACAACAGCGTGAACGGCAGCAGCAGGAACAAGGTGCCGAGACGATACGCAGCGCCTTCCTGATACGGTGAAATTCTGCGCAGCAAATCAACCAGCCCCAGCGCAATCAAACTCCACATCAATACCGTGAAAAAGCGTAAAGACAAAGGATGCGCAGAAACGCTATTCAATGCGAACAACAACCAACCCACCATAGGCGGATGATCGGAATAACCCCATGCCGGGAACACGCCCCACTGATAGAAAAACGCCTCATCGCCAGTCATCGGAAAATACGCTGCCAGCCACATCTTGACCATCAGCGTGATCACAAACGTCACTTTGAAAACCCGGCGCGCACGTACCGGATCAGCACCTGCGTACAGTGAACGTGTTGAATTCAAATTCATTCCAATTCCTTAATTCTTTACCGACAGGACGAGCACACCTGCAATGACCAGCGATACGCCCAGCACTTTATAAATGCTGACCGATTCGCCCAAAATAAATATTCCCGCCAGCGTCGTCAGCACGACTCCCAGCGAAATCAATGGATACGCCATACTGACGTCGAGCTTGCCGAGTACCAGCAACCATAATCCCGCGCTTGCGCCGAAACAGACCATGCCGCCCCAGATCAGCGGACTGGTCAACGCCAGCCAATAAACCGAGCGTATGCCGCCCGACATAGCATGCTGAATTGCAGGCGACGACATGCCCATCTTCAGCAGCACTTGCGCCGCGGCGGTCAGGCATACGCAAAATAGTGCCAATCCCAATGCTGCCATCTGACTCATAACATCCACTCCACTGATGCGAGCAACGCAACGCAAGCAACCAGCGCAGCGACGATCCAGCTGGCGCGATCGGTGATCGCAAACAGCAGCGGATCATCGTGAATTTCCATGCGTGAAATTTTCAGCCACAAGCGCATGATCCAGAACAACATCAGCGGCAAAATCAGCCACAGGATTTCTGCATGCGGATACATAGCACCACCGACTTGGCTATCTACATACAGCGCCAGCAGCATCACCGCGACAAAGCCACTGGCAATGCCCATAGAAATCAAATACGACAAATCACTGGTGCGATAACCGCGACCGGCCAGTGATACTTTTCCATCGCCGCTCATGAATTCAAGTTCAGCACAACGTTTGACCAAAGCCAGGCTCAGGAACATGAACAAGGAAACGGCTAGCAGCCAATTCGAAATCACCACTGCGCTAACCAAGCCGCCGGCAAGAATACGATGCGTATATAAAGAAGCAAGCACCAGCACATCAACAATCGCAATCTGTTTCAAACGCGCCGAATACAACAATGTCGCCGCGATATACACCACCATCAAACCAAAAAACGGTAATGAAATCGCCGCCGCCAGCAACAGCGACAAAGGCAGCAATACCAAGACAAGAGCGACGCCGAATTGAATCGTCAATGTGGCCGCAGCAAAAGGTCTAGCTTGCTTGCGCGGATGAGCGCGATCAGATGCCAGATCGAATAAATCATTGATGACGTAAGTCGCCGATGCGCACAGTCCAAATGCGATGAATGCCAACAGCGTTATCAACCAGCTCTCAATACTCAAATCATGTGCTGCCATCAGCGGCACAAACAGCAAAGCATTCTTTGCCCACTGATGCAGACGCAAGGCTTTGATCACCAGACGCAACTTGAACGGACGCGGTGGAATGATCAATCTTGGCGTCTTGATTTTTTGTGCTTGTGCCACGATAGCGGACGGCGCATTGACGACGATAATTTCTGTCGCGCTCTCCCAGACGGGAAGATCGGCCGCACCGTTACCGGCATAAGCAAAACCGTTGACACCAGAATCCGCAATGATCGCTTGCAACTTCGCGCGGGATTTTAAATTGGTGCTTTCATCGCTGCCGAATACCGCATCGAAAATGCCGAGATGATCTGCAACGCGTTGCACCAGCGCGCGATCGGATGCGCTTGCCAATACCAATCGGCGACCAGCTGCGCGTTGTTGCTTAAGGTAAGTCAGCAATGCTTCGTTATATGGCAGCAAGGACACATCAAGTTCAACACACCTGGCGATTTGAAATTTGAGATTGCCACGTCCACGCAGCAACCAAACGAAGCAAAGGAAAAGATAAAGAGGATTGCGTTTGATCAACAGCAAAACCGATTCAAACAAAAGATCGGTATAGGTGAGAGTGCCATCTAGATCGACATACAGTGGCAATGCAGCATAGTCCGGCGCGCTCGTCACCTCTCCACGCTCGGCATCGGGCGTTGAAAATGAAGACCGAGAAAGACTGTCGGGGGAAACGCTCAAATCGCCACCATGGGAACAAGAGAAAAATCAGGGAACTGCAAATAGCGCTGCTGATAATTAGAGGCGCTCATCAATGACACGCATAACGAAGTATCTATAAATGCACACCAATAGCTGCAAGTGCATTACAGGTTGGCAATTTTCCGTCTTCGCATAGCCAGCGTCAACCACAAATGCCGACTTAGGCTTTTAGCAAACGGCCTTCTGCCAACGCGAGCTCTTCGACATCTCCGCGCAAGACCAAAATATCGCCCGCCAGCAGCGTTGTTTCTGGCGTCCAGTCTATGCGTACACCATTGCGTCGCAATGCAGTGACTTCTGCCCCCAGCGCGTCCAGGCTCAATTGTCCCAGCTTTTTACCAAGCGCGTTCGCCCGGTCGGTCAACAACACCGAGCGCAAACGCACTTGCAAATGTTCTGCCGTATCCGACACATCGCTCGCGCCATGGAAGAAACCACGCAAAGATTCGTAACGCTCACCACGCGCCATTTGAATCGTATGGACAACGCGGCGCAAGGGCACGCCCATCGTCAACAAGGCATGTGACGCCAGCATCAGGCTGCCTTCGATAGCTTCCGGCACGACTTCCGACGCACCGGCAGCACGCAACTTATCCAGATCCGTATCGTCGTAGCTGCGCACAATGACCGGCAGCGTAGGCGCCAAATCTTTCATGTTATGCAAAACTTTTAAAGCGGACGGCGTGCTGGCGAAAGTAATCACTACAGCTGCGGCGCGATTGACACCGGCCGCGACCAAACTTTCGCGACGACCTGCATCGCCGTACGAGACGTTGACGCCAGCCGCTTGCGCATCGCGCACGCGATCAGGATCCAGATCCAGCGCTTGATAAGGAATGCCTTCTTCATCCAGCAGCTTCGCCAAACTCTGACCGGTGCGACCGAAGCCGGCAATAATCACATGCTGTTGCGCAGACATCGTGCGCGTCGCGATCTGCGTCAAAGCCAGCGATTGCATCATCCATTCGTTCGATGAAAGCTTCATCACGATGGCATCAGATTTGGCGAGAATCACAGGTGCGGCGAGCATAGACAACACCATCGACGCCAATATCAATTGAATAATCAATGGCTCGATCAAGTTCAAGCTGCCGATCTGATGTAACAACACGAAGCCGAACTCGCCGGCCTGTGCCAGTGCCAATCCTGTACGCAAGGCGACGCCAACTGGTGCGCCAAACCCTTTTGCCAACATTGTCACCAGACCGAATTTCAGCAAAACTGGCCCAGCCAACAAGAGCAGGATCAGCCACCAGTACTCGATCACCAGACGTACATTCAGCAACATGCCGATCGAGATGAAGAACAAACCCAGCAACACATCGCGGAAGGATTTGATGTCTTCTTCCACCTGATGTTTGTATTCAGTTTCAGAAATCAGCATGCCGGCGACGAACGCGCCCAACGCCAGCGACAAGCCAGCCATTTCCGTAATCCAGGCCGCGCCCAAGGTGATCAACAGCAGATTCAGCATGAACAATTCTTGCGAACGCCGTTTGACGACGACGCGGAACCAGCTGCGTATCAGTTTATGTCCGACGAAAAAAAGCAGAAACAACACGATGACCGCTTTGAATGCCGCCCATAAAAGCGTCGCACCTAAATCGCCTTTGGGATTGGCAAGTGCCGGGATCAAAATCAGCAGCGGTACTAGCGCCAAATCCTGAAACAATAGAATGCCGATGATGCGACGACCGTGTTCGCTTTCCAGTTCCAGCCGTTCGGTCAACACTTTGGAAACAATCGCCGTCGACGACATCGCCAGCGCGCCGCCAATTGCAAACGCCGCTTGCCAGCTGATAGAACTCAAGCGGGTAGAGATATGCGCGACCAGCCAGCCGAATATCATCGTCAGAGCTATGGTCAACAATACCTGCGCCATACCAAGCCCAAAAACGGTGCGCCGCATCGATGATAATTTAGCGAGAGAGAATTCCAGGCCGATGGAGAACATCAAGAACACCACGCCGAATTCGCCCAAGGCATGCGTGGTTGCGTTGTCTTCCGCCCAACCCAAGGTGTGCGGGCCGATCAGAATTCCGGCCACTAGATAGCCCAGCATCGGCGGCAAATGCATCATGCGGAAGGCAACCACGCCCAATACCGCAGCAGCAAGCAACAGAAGCGTGAGTTCTAATGGGGAAAACATAATGTGAAGCCGGCTGGGGTTATTCGGGAAAAACGTGCAGAACCATCAAAACATATTTTTGTACGTCTGGCAGGTTTTTTGCTTAGTCAGCCCTTCTTGCCAGATGAATTCGTTTATACTTTCGGCATGAGTGTACCCCATGCCAAAACCGTGCCCGCAACTTTTGATGCGAACAGCGCAACGCGCGCGCTGCAATTTGCCAGCGCAACCCTGCAAATCGAAGCCGATGCGATTCTTGCATTAAAGAAACGAATCAGCGAAGAAACCGGCGCGCAATTCGTCAAAGCAGTTTCCCTATTATTAAATTGCAACGGCCGCGTGGTCGTTTCCGGTATCGGCAAGTCTGGTCATATCGCCCGCAAGATTGCCTCCACCCTCGCCTCGACCGGCACGCCTGCATTTTTCGTGCACGCGGCTGAAGCATCGCATGGCGATCTGGGAATGATCACCGCCAGCGATGCGCTGATCGCAATTTCATACTCAGGTGAAGCCGGCGAATTGCTGGCCATCGTACCGATCATCAAACGCATGGGAGCGACACTGATTGCGATAACCGGCAATGATGCATCAAGTCTGGCGCAGTTTGCTGATGTGCAGTTGAACGTCAAAGTCGACAAAGAAGCTTGTCCATTAAATTTGGCACCGACCTCCAGCACCACCGCCACCTTGGCGCTCGGCGATGCACTTGCGATGGCACTGCTGGATGCGCGCGGTTTTGGTGAAGAAGATTTCGCCCGCTCACATCCAGGTGGCGCACTTGGTCGTCGCTTGCTGACGCATGTGCGCGACGTGATGCGTACCGGCGATGCAGTCCCAGCTGTTGCTGCAGATGCCACTCTCTATGCTGCATTGCTGGAAATCAGTAAAAAAGGCATGGCGATGACCGCTGTGATCGACGCAGATGGCAAAGCCATAGGCGTGTTCACCGACGGCGACTTGCGCAGGCTGATTGAAAACAAACAAGATTTTTCGACGCTGTCGATTGCCGATGTGATGCACGCAAATCCACGTAGCGTGCAACCGGAGCAACTCGCGGTGGATGCGGTCGACATGATGGAAGAATTCCGTATCAATCAACTGCTGGTGACCAATGCCGATGGCAAGCTGGTTGGCGCGTTGCATATTCATGATCTGACTCGCGCGAAAGTAATCTGATGAGTTCATCTACAGATTCCGCCGCAGGCTCTTCATTATCAGTGGCGACAGAGCGCGCAGCAAATGTGCGCCTGATGATTTTTGACGTCGATGGTATTTTGACCGATGGCAGTCTGCACTTCGGCGCAGATGGCGAAGTAATCAAAACCTTTAACGTACTCGACGGCCACGGCATTAAATTGCTGCAGCAATCCGGCGTCGCGACGGCAATCATCAGCGCACGCCAATCGCCTATCGTGCTGCGTCGTGCTACCGATCTCGGGATTCAACATGTATTCCAAGGCATACATGACAAGCGCAGCGCATTCGAACAATTGCTCGCGCAAACGAAGACTGCAGCAGACGCATGCGGCTTCATCGGCGACGATGTCATCGACTTGCCGATTTTGTCGCGCGTCGGCTTTGCTGCCAGCGTACCTAACGGCCACCAAGAAGTCCGCTCGCGCGTGCATTATGTGACGCAAGCCAGCGGTGGTCGTGGTGCGGCGCGTGAGTTGTGCGACTTCATCCTGCGTGCGCAAGGCAACTACGAGACGGCTATCGCGCCGTACCTTTCATGAAAGCGATACGCCCTGCTACCAGCGTGCGCCTGATTGTGCTGATCGTATTGAGCGCAGCGCTCGCGCTGGGCAGCTTTTGGCTGGTCGAAGTGATGCAGAAAAAAACTGAAGATTCGATGCCAGATCGCGTGCGTACCGAGCCCGATTTTTATGTGGAAAAATTCAATTTCGTCCGCATGGCAAAAAGCGGTGAGGCGCGTTACAACCTGACCGGCACCGAGATGAAGCATTACCCGCAAGACGATTCGTATCAAATACAAAATCCGGTCATGCATAGTTACAGCCCAGATCGCCCACCGATGGTGAGTCGATCATTGCGTGCTACGGTGACCAATAACAATAGCGAAGTTCACATGTACGACAACGTGCATATAGACAGACCGGCATCGGCAACGTCACAGCATTTTCAATTGAAGACCTCGTATTTGCTGCTGCTGCCGGACGATGATGTGATGAAAACACCGAAGCCGGTTGAACTGCATCTTGGAAAATCAACACTGAATGGCTCGGGCATGTTCGCCAACAATGCAACTGGCGAGTTCCGTTTGTCGAGCAATGTAAAAGGCCAATATCAGGCGCCTGCCGTCACCAATTGATTTCGTGATCCGGCTTTTAATCGATGGATTATTTTAGAAAAATGTCATGAAACGATTACTTTCTGCAATGCTGCTTGTCGCTGGTTTAGGTACGCTTTCTTTCGCGCACGCCGAGAAAGCCGATGCGACCAAACCGACCAATGTCGAAGCTGATCAAATGCAGTACGACGACGTCAAGCAGATCAACACTTTCATCGGCAATGTTGTGCTGACGCGCGGTTCGATTTTGATGAAGTCCAACAAGATGGTCGTTACGCAAGATCCTTCCGGCTATCAATTCGTCGTCATGTATGCCGCGCCCGGCTCGCTCGCAAGTTTCCGTCAAAAACGTGACGGCGGTCCAGATCAATGGATAGATGGTCAAGCCGAACGCATCGAATACGACGACAAAAATGAAATCATGAAACTGTTTTCCAAAGCACGCATGCGCCGTTTGGAAAATGGCAAGCCGACGGATGAAGTGAATGGCGAGTTCATTTCCTATGACACGCGCGCTGAATTTTTCACCGTACACAACACCGCCGGCGGCGATAGCAAACCAGGCGCGGGACGCATCAAGGCAGTGATTCAGCCGCGCGCCGCCACTACCCCAAAGGCGCCATAAAATGTCGAGCAAGTTAATCGTCAGTGGTCTGCAGAAAAGCTATGGCGCGCGGCAGGTTGTGCGCGACGTCGCACTGCAGGTTGAAAGCGGCGAAGTGATTGGATTGCTGGGCCCAAATGGGGCTGGAAAAACCACTTCGTTTTACATGATCGTTGGCTTGGTACCTTCTGATGCCGGCAGTATCGAACTGGATGGCGTCAACATTTCGCGCCAGCCCATACACGCACGCGCACAACTTGGTTTGTCGTATCTGCCGCAAGAAGCGTCCGTCTTCCGCAAGCTAAGTGTCGAAGACAATATCCGTGCCGTGCTTGAACTACAACGCGTCAATGGCAAGTCTTTAAGTAAACCGCAAATCGAACAGCGTCTCGATACTTTGCTGGCTGATTTGCAAATCGAAAAGCTGCGAGAAAATCAGGCGCTGTCTTTATCAGGCGGCGAACGTAGACGCGTCGAGATTGCGCGCGCACTCGCGACCAACCCACGTTTCGTTTTGCTTGATGAACCGTTCGCTGGCGTTGATCCAATCGCCGTGATTGAAATTCAGCGCATCGTGCGCTTCCTGAAAGAACGCGGCATCGGCGTACTCATCACCGATCACAATGTGCGCGAAACTCTGGGTATCTGCGACCGCGCCTACATCATCAATCAAGGCGCCGTCTTGGCCAGTGGTAGCCCGGATGAAATCATTGCAAATGAATCAGTCCGCCGGGTTTACCTCGGCGAACACTTCCGCATGTAACGGCGGAAGAAGATAACACTCTATGAAGCAATCCCTGCAGCTACGCGTTTCGCAACACCTGGCACTCACGCCACAATTACAGCAATCAATCCGCTTGCTGCAATTATCCACGCTAGAACTGCACCAAGAACTCGAACAAATTCTGGCAGATAATCCGCTGCTGGAACGCACTGACGATCCTCTCGATCACGCGATACGCTTATTAGCCGATGGCGC
This sequence comes from Herminiimonas sp., assembly GCF_030655415.1. The sequence goes on from NZ_JAURVN010000015.1 coordinate 411,197, forward strand.
GATCGGTTCCACTGGCACCACTCCAGAAGGCGCGAGCGTAGAAGCGAATGCGCAAGTACCTGAGAGCGACACCAGCTTTGATGCGCCATCCGACGCACCCGAGTCATCCAACGGCGACGCCGAATGGAGTTTCGACGACGTAGCGCGCACATCGAAAGCACCCGAAGATGACGACGCGCGCCCGCAGCTCGAAGCGCACGAAACAACCTTGCGTGAACATCTGCTGGAACAGATGCGCGTTACCGTTCGCGAGCGACGCGATCGCGCTTTGCTCGAATTAATTATCGATGCATTAAACGACAACGGTTATCTGGAAGAAGAGCTAGAAGAAATTCATTCTCGCTTGCCAGAAGAGTTGGAAATCGAGTTAGAAGAATTGCAGATTGCACTTAACCTTCTGCAGAGTTTTGATCCACCTGGCGTAGGTGCACGCAACGCGTCTGAGTGTTTGGCACTGCAAATCAAGCGCATGCCAAAAGTAGCCATGGTCACACGTCGCATGGCACTCGCAATTGTAGAAAATCATCTCACGCTGTTTGCGCAACGCGACTTCAACAAATTACGTAAAGCGCTGGATTGCGATGACGAAGATTTGCGCGAAGCACAAGTCATCATCAAGCAATGCAATCCGCATCCGGGTGCGATCTTCGCCAGCGGCTCATCTGATTATGTAGTGCCAGACGTCATCGTCAAACGTACACGCAGCGGTTGGCAAGTCATGCTTAATCATGACGTCATGCCGCGCCTGCGCGTCAACAGCATGTACGCGAACATTTTGAAGCAAAGCAAAGGCGACGGATCGCTCGGCTCGCAGCTGCAAGAAGCAAAATGGTTGATCAAGAATATGCGTCAACGCTTCGATACTATCCTGCGTGTATCGCAGGCGATTGTAGAGCGGCAACGAAACTTTTTCTCGCATGGCGCTGTCGCGATGCGCCCACTTGTGTTGCGCGAAATAGCTGATACACTAGGTCTACACGAGAGCACTATTTCTCGTGTAACAACGCAAAAGTACATGCTCACACCGCATGGAATGTTCGAATTGAAATATTTTTTCGGCAGCCATGTCGCAACGGAAACAGGTGGCGAAGCATCCTCCACCGCGATACGGGCGCTGATCAAACAACTGATAGGAGCTGAAAACCCGAAGATCCCATTCTCTGATAGCAAAATCGCAGAAATGCTGGCGGAACAAGGCATGGTTGTGGCGCGGCGCACAGTTGCAAAATACCGTGAAGCCTTGAAAATCCCACCAGTCAATTTGCGTAAATCGTTGTAGAACTGTCCTTAGTAGTTTTTGTTATACCTTGCTGTGTTCTTGTGGCCAGGTAACAAGGCGCATGAACCTCCAGTGAATTATCATAGGAGCACTGTATGAATCTCACAATCAGTGGACATCACCTCGAATTAACCCCAGCAATCCGCGAATATGTACAAGGAAAACTGGAGCGTATCAAACGACATTTCGATCACGTTATCGATATTGCAGTCATCCTGACTGTAGACAATCTTCCCGAAAAAGAAAAACGCCAGAAAGCAGAAATCAACTTGCGCGTGAGAGGCAAGGATCTGCATGCGGAAAGCATAGCCGACAATTTGTATGCGGCGATTGACGCCTTGGTCGACAAACTCGATCGACAAGTCATCAAATACAAAACCAAACAGCAAGATCATCAACATGAGGCAATCAAACGATTACCGGATGAATCGGACGCTGTCGCGCCTTAGGGTGCAATAACCTGATCGAGAAATCGGTCGTTAAAAATGAAGGGCGCAATTGCGCCCTTTTTTATTGTTCACTCAGAAAAATAATCGCGTTGATACCTTTTCAAGAGGCTAATCGCATCAACTATTGGTTGTCAAACCCATCATCTAATCTCACCTCAATTTTCAGTTGACTCTTTACAGGCATCCCATCAATTTTTCCTGGCTGAAATTTTGATTTTGAAAACGTTTCCATAACCAATCGCTGATCGCTTTCCGACAACGGAGAATCATCAATGAAGATTTCATCAATCTGCCCCTCCTCATTTATCAACAACCTCAATACAGCTAATTGCGCAGATGCACTGTGCAATGAAAAAGCCAAGCTAGGAGAAAGATCTAGCTTAACTTGCGGCATCTCACTTAACTCATTCGCAGGAAAATAGTAAGGCTCTAAAGCCCGCACTATTGGAAACAATATATCCTCTTCTTTGGGGGCGTGTATTCTTTGAGTCTCTAGATCAAGAGTATCTTTTTCTGGCTTTTTAGAGCCTGTCAGGAATTTAGTTTGCGATAGAGATAAATGATCTGCAACTACCTCTACTTTTCCTTTGTGGTGGCCATTGAGTTTGGACGAGTTAACTGCACCAGGAACGACCGGCTTAACAAGCTCCGCAATTATCAATACAGATCCTTGCTGATGCTTTGCATGAGCAACATCAATACGTCCGCTGCCAAACACAAAAACCATACATAAATGCGCCGCAGTGGAAATAAGCAAGCAGAAAATTCGAGAGGAACGATTTTGCAAAAGACTTTTATACAGCGATCATCTAAGTAACGACAGACTTGATTACGGGATGATCAAATGATCCCGTAATCCTCTTTCTCTATTGGGCGTTCAAGACTCGCCAAGAAACTCGACGAGTACCACTGGCCGAAGGCGGATTTACTGGGGGAGTTATAACAATAGTTCCACCTAAATCGCTACCACTTGATGCCCCCGTTGATGTTCTAATTAATGCTCGTACTGTCCCATCAGCCTGCAATATCATCACTGGGCGTGTAACAAGACCCGAACCCAAACTAATACCACTCACACCATTTGATCCTTCGACTGCCCCACCGGTCAGGTAATTCAGCGCATAAACAAAACTGGCGGCCGTGCCCGTCGTTGCGCCACAGGCACTCACGGTCGATGCTTGCGGCGTAATCGTCGTAAACAAAATAGTCCCCAAAGCAAGTGCGGGATCAGTGCTAGAACGTTCACCGCCAGTCAGAAAATCAACGTACCAACCATTTTTGGTGTTCCAATCCACACTGTTGCTACTACTGGTACGCACTACCTGTTGAGGTATACAAACTGAAGTGGCAGTATTAGCAGGGCAAGTCGTGTTGGTAAATGTTTGAGCGACGAAATTATTACTCGTAGTACGTGGATTCCCTAAGGTGGTTGAGTTCAAATTGTCTTTGATTGCATAAAACGATTGCGTGTCAGCATTAGCAACATCTGTAGTACCTAAGTAGCGTCCGGTCCCGACAAAAATTACAGGTTTTCCGCTAATAGTGGCCTGCACAGGCCTAGTCGTAATCGGCTGCGCATTCCCTGCCGCGTCTACCAAACTCACCAATAATTGTGCGTCGTAACCGGTTGCGCCAATATCTCCATTAATGTCAAACCGCCACAGATTTCCCAGCGTATCACCACCGTATGCAGCCCTCGCTGTGTTATCTGTCGATGACTCGAGCACGTGTGCACTAATACGAGTCAAGCCGCTAGGCGTTGTTGCACTACCAACTCCGGTACTGATGTCTCTTATAATGTCGCCTGTATTTGCGTCAAGCACATACAATCGACCTTTTCCCACATCTGCCGCAACAGTTCCATCAGTATTGTTATAACCGGAACTGATAAGGACCACCCATCTACCATCTCTAAGTTTAGTAATGGTTGGATTGCCATAGCTGTAACCAAGATTGGCATCGGTAAATTCCCACAATAATGTCGGCGACCCTGGAGTAGTTATATCAAGTGCGTAATAACCTTTTCCACCCCGATTCAACCCACCAACCAAAATGGTTTTCCACTGCCCAGCCGTACAAGTGGTTGGAGTAGTCAAGTTTGCGTTGGGGCAAATATCACCAGTCTCAGGCGAGTTATCGACAGAATATTGATGTTGAGTCGAATAGTTTTTATCAGCTAACTTATACAAATCCGGCAAGACCATTCCTGGAACATATGCCCATAACTCTTGCCCCGTAATCGCGTTAAAGGCATGCAACATACCGTCATTAGCACCCACATACACTGCACCCGCACGTGAAGACTTGTTTATCTTGAACTGGCTGTAATTAGCGTCTCGGTAGTTATATAAAGGCGTTTGTACATAGCGCGCCTCGGACGACACGATGTCACCTAAAACGTGAGTACGTTGTCGGAAATATCCTGTCGCACCACCTGCCTCATTACTGCGATCCCCACGCAGAAAATTAACCAATGCCTCCCCTGCTGCACCACCAGTTGCAATAGTGTTGTTGCTTTGCAGTGCAGTACTCAAACATGTCCCCCCAGCAGGAGAGCAAAACTGCGATAAACCCGATCTTGGACTAGCTACATAAGTAACATACGGGGCAGTGAAATAGCTTTTCTGAGTATTTGATAAACTCGCCCACTCAAACGAAATCAACCCGCTCGCGCCTTTCGTATAGATAGTTCTTGCAGCAAGTGGTGTGGCCGGTACTAATGTCGTTGCGGCCTCATCGACATTTATCACTGCTGTGTTGCTCACATCCAAACCACCTGCATTGAATGTTGCAGGTGAAACATATTCAGAATTGACCGAGTAACAGCTGCCACTTTGTCTAAACACACTGCCGACGACATATAATTTTCCTGCTGCCCATTCTGTTGTCGCACAATCGAGTAACTTCATAGATGACCAATTCTGGGCAGTCAACGACCCCGTAGCAGTAATCTGCTGACGAATAAGCTCCCCGTACCATTCCACCGACTTGTAAGAAGAGCTGAACACGTAATTGTCGCTGGCACTTACGTTTGGATTGCTGCTCGCGGCCGCCGCGGCCGTACCAGGACGCGGGGTATTAGAGATTGTTGCCAACGCTTTAATCAAGCTACTCGATAGAGATGATGGATCCGCAGCACTAAAGTAAGTCCCATGCCCATTAATCGCGGTATGCCACAAATCATCAATAGTGGTATTAGCATTCGCAACAGGCGCAGGCCAATTACACGCGCCACTGCTTTGCCAAGAGCAAACACCAGCGCTGGAACTTGTAGCATTTCCCTTCAGCACATCGAAAAAATCACCGCTTGTGTCATTCCAATAATCTTGAGTATCAGTAGGCGCATAAACCATCTGCCCTTGAGCCCCTAAACCCAGCGTGAATGTCGTCATATGCTGCGCAGTTGCAACGTCCCGACCGTTTGATGGGACATTATTAGTGCACAGGTTATTTGGAGTCGTTGCTGGGGAAATAGTAGGTCCAACGCACGTTCCAGTTACATCGTCACCCGTTGCTGTTGAGTCGCGCAAATCGGTATTGTAGTAATAGGACGCTACGTCAGCGAGCGTATCCGACGCGCCGCCATCAGTAGATCGATATGAACATGCCCTAGCAGTTGCCACCGTGTAATTAGGAGGAGCTGATTCCCTGATAGGAGTGCAGGAAGATGCATCCGAAGTACTCGTACTATACTGGCAATCTGTTGCATTGCTGATAGTCATATTGCCAGCATTTGGACTGAGATTCAAAGTACAACTAGACACATTTGTCCAAGCAGTCCAGTTATATCTGCAGGTGTTCGTATTCGCGTTACAAGTCGCAACGGTAGTCCAACCGCCCCCCGACCGTCTCTGAAGCGGGCCTGTGCGTTGCTGTAAAGTGCTGGTTGTGATTTGAAGTTGCGCGGCACCTCCGTCATAGTAAGGCCTAGATAACCCTACGTCTTGATTACCCACAGGAACACTGTCATCTAGTTTGAAGCCTGCGCCACCATTCCAAAACCCATCTGTAGATAAAATTGTATAGTTTTGTTGACACGAATACTGCATAGGATCAACAACCGTACTACCTTGGAAAGTTGTTCCATTCAGTTTTCCCGCGTACAAGCGACCAGCCTGCGACAGAGCGGAACGTAATCCGGTACCGTTACTCGGCTGCGCACTAATTAATTTGGTGTACCAATCGTATTTTTGGGCGCCGGTAAATTCAGCTAGATTAAGATAATCGCTATTGGTATTATTATTAATACTCATATAACCCAAACGAAACCGCGAAACTCCACTGCTTATATCTGCTGCTGAATCAATCGTTGAAAATGCATTACTGGCAGATGTTTTCATCATCTGCATACGCGTCCGGTAATACGTCCACCAGTTCGCATAGTTCGTCATTTCTTCATTGTACGTACAGGTAGTGCCAACGCAGTCAGTACGAGTAGCGGCTTTACTACTGCTACCTGGATAAGGATAACTAGTAATCTCCGGAGTAAGTACTGTGCGTCTATTTTCACCCCGGATAGTGGTACTTGCCACAGCAAACGCTGCAGCAGTCACGGTCATACCAGTTTTGGTCACCGCCGGCAAAGATGTGGTTGCACTAGGCGCAACAATTGTGACGACAGCACCAGACCTAGATGCACTGTAACCAATCACTTGGCAATTAGTACTCACCTTAGTAAGAGTACAAGCGTTGATGTTATCCACAATTCGCTGTGCAACAGTATTGGCATTATTACTACTGACCGTCGAAGCAGACAGAATTTCAGAGCCACCTACGGTGATATTACTCACAACAGTATTTGTTGAGCCGGAAACAGTAATTGTTGCAACCGGTGGCGAGGGTGCCCGCACCCAGTCATAGCCCGTACCAAAAGTTGCCCTGCAAGTGCTTAAAGCATTATTAGTGCACCAACGCACTGTCGCGGGATAAGGATAAGTCGTAGTAGGCGCTGTAGCTGCAACACATGTTTTTAAATTCGGCGCTGTGCAATATTCTCCTGGCACCATCGTATAAAAATATGGCGGCGTTGCAGTATTTGTGAGTAAGTCTGACGTAGTCGTGCTTTGAATACCGTAAGCGTCATCTTTAACAGCTTTCCAATTTCGTGCAGAAGTCGTGGCGGTATTGTCCCCACCTGTGGTCGCCGATACTCCAGTCTGACTTGGATAAGTAGTCGTGTTAATTACTCCAGTAGCCCCAACCGAAATTGGTGGCACATATTTAACTGCAGGGTTGTAATACATACCGTTATAAGCGGCATTGCGGAATAAATATTCAGCACGAGCAGAAGCTGGATCCTGACCAGTACTAGAGCAAGAAGAATTACGGGTTGAAACGCCAGCACAGGCCCAATCCGGCATGAAATCCCAGTCCATACTGCCAGAATCATCAAGGATGAAAAAGACATTAGGCTTCACGTCCGTGGACGACGGTGCAGAATATGTATTCAACGGTGTTGTAGAGATGTCAGTTGCCGCCGCTGCAGAGCCGATAACAGCCCACACCATCAGCACAGCGCCGATTTTTTTGAGCGATTGATTATGGGGCATTTCGATCTCCTGAATTTGAAGCATATTTTGCGGCGTGCGCAATTGCCAATATGGTTGGGTTATTGCTGCCTCACCCATTACATTGAGGCCATTGCTTGAACATAGCTGACGGTATTTCGTGGTCCGACGATACGGACAGTAATTCTGTAATAAACAACCGATGGGGCATTAAGCTGAATTTCTTGATTTTCATTATTCCCTGTAGCCGCAGTCACCACCGGCGATGCAATACACGAACCGCCCGATGTCTTGCCACCGGCGTTATTGCACATACGGTCAATTACGTAAGAAATCTTGTTACCAGCCTCGTCTGCGGCGCCGTTGTTCAAATCAAATTTTCTGGCAGCTAAGGTTGCAGCCCAATAAGCATCCCACGACTGTCCTGCAGCCGGGCTATGTGACGCGGCACTGCCATTTGCGGCGTACCCGTTCCCCGAACTGTCCGCCTCCAAAGTTGCTGCACTTGCTCCAGCTAAAAATGCAATTGCGGCTTCAACACCCGCGTCACCAGATCGGGTTGCAGCCTGTTGGAAAGCTAAATTTCCCGCAATCAAATTATTCGTATCCACCGAGCGCATTAATGCAATGCCGGCGAGCGTCATCGCTACCAACACAATAAGAGCAATGATCAGAACTACACCCGACTGCCTTGAGCGCCGCATTGGAGAGAAAGCTTTGATTAACATCCTGTCGGCACTCCCATCCACGTAACGTTTCGAATCGGGACTACGGTCTGTGAAACTTTATAACGATAGTGCTTCCAAGGCTCATCTAGGGCGGCATCTGGACCCAAGGTTCCCGTGGCAGCAACAATGGGAGCACCCGCGTTACCATCCCAAGTAGGGGCATTTACCAGATTATTCACATTCAACGAGGTTGTCGTAACAAGCCCTTTTTCAAATTGATTGCTACGTGCCACCACAGCTATTCTTACTGCAGAGGTTCTTGACCAACCGCAAGTGGCCGGTATGCCACTTGCATCTGCGGCACTGCCTGGCGTAATTTGATCAAACACATCAGGAACTGCATCCATCGTCGCGGTAGTATCGCGAGCGTACTGCGCTTTCAAGCTGACAATATTGCTAGCGAGGGGTACCCATATCGCTGGATTTGCCTTATTAGCATCCAGACCGCAATCGTTGAGCATGTAATCGCATACGGTAAGACTCCCGCCGCGAACAGCATAGGCACGCACCGTGGGAGATGGTCCGAGGTTATAAAGTATCGTTCCCACCGCCCCAGTTGCTGCGGTTACTGTATTTGTAGCGACAGCAGTGATACGATCTACAATCAAGGTGCCACACGTAGCTGGAGGAGTAGGTCCAGCGATTACCTTGTCCCCAACGCCGACTACACCAGCTGTGAATGAACTTGGCATTTGAACCGTATAGACGGCAGAAGCTTGCGCAGTAATGGTATTGCCTTGAGGCTGCCCATTTCCATTCCCGAACAGAATTAACAAGCGATCAGTATTCGGGTCACCTGCCGGAATAATTGTAGTAGCTGGATTAATCGTTACAGGCGCCAAAGGCACAGCCGTTGCTATGGTCGCTCCCGACGCTACAGACCAAGTCACGTTGCAGTTGAACATACTTGGCGCAACAAAACCATAACCCGCCTGTCCTATGTCGCGCTGTAACTGATAAATCATCAAAGCGCCATTACTTTGCGCATCACCGCCACTCGTAGTAGTACGTTTGCGCCCTTCCGAAAGTGCAAACACTTGCAAGATAACGATGACAGCCAACATGCCGATAGCGACGCCAACCATGATTTCCACCAAACTGAAACCAGCAGTACGGCGCATAGAAAATTTCGACATCTTCAACAATTTAATCTCCTCACCGTATCTGCGCGACGGTGACGTATTTATGGGCGTCTTGGGATGGATCTCCGGGCGCTAGCCAGAAAATTGTTACCGTTACCGTCCCATCGTTTGTAGTTCCGATTGCAGTAACGTCTACCGTCGGCTGATTCACGTCATCGCTAATTCCCGGCAGAGCATTTGCAACAGCAGCCTTCCAGTTAGTAAGGGCAGCGGATGCAGTGGATGTGGATGTATCGAAGTTTGCTTTCAAGCCAGTTGCAGCTGCAGCTGGTGTCACTGTAGATCTCCGGTCTAAATTTACCCACATCGTCCCCAATAACTGACTTGCCAATAAGCTGGCATCCGAACGATACTTTGCATCTGTTACCTGTTTTACTGAGACTGCCTGCATACCAACCAATGCAAGTATGCCAAGAGAAAAAACAAGAATGGCAATCAGGCCTTCTAGCAACATCATGCCGGATTGCTTCTTCAACAATGTGGTGGATTGCATAGACATAATTGCCTTAACAGGCTTGAGGATCGGCAGAAGGAAGTTTTGGGTCGCACATACGAACCTGCCCTCCGGACGTAACGACTACTCTTAGACAGCGCATAGGACCACCGATAACGGCACACGTCCCGCCAGCGGCATTGCTTATATCGAAAAGCGCATTATTTCCGAGAGCGAGAGTGCCATTCGTTACTCGCCCTAAATTATTGAAACTTAGCGCAGACGTAAAAACCGGTGTAGCGGCGGCGACATTCGTAGATGCGACAACTTCAGATGTAGCGATAGAAATACTTGAAGACCCTTCGGCCGCAGTCCTCGCCTGAATCGTTGCAGGGCATCCCGCGACAACCGTCTCGCACCCTACTGTCCACGACGTACCACTACCAAGAACCAACTGAACGTTAGCGTTGCGCCTCACAGCCTCAACACGCGCCAAGCTAAGTCCATTTTGTATCGCCTCAGCAGCATTACGAATCTTTGTATTAGCGATGAAGGTACTAAAGTTGGGAACAGCAATAGCAAGCAAAACAGCAACAATTGCAAGACCAATTATCAGTTCGATCAAAGTAACGCCATCTTGCCTACTTAGGCGCATTGTTAACACACCCCACCTCGTTTGGTAACCCAGCAATTAGCATTACTAGTCCAACCAGATGGCGCGCCACTAGTCATCGTGGTTACTTTGGCATTATCTTGATCTATGGTGAAAGTAAAACCAGTCATTGTTCCCACGCCGACTGCCTGCAAGGTATAAACAGTGGATGTTCCCGCAACAGAGCAACTAAAAGTAAAGAAACGGCTGGTCGTCGTATCCGAAGCACAGGGTCCCGTGGCAGCAGGCGCATAAGTATGATTATCCTGAAAGTACTGCTCCATCTGCACTCTCTTGGCGGCAAGCGCAGATGTGGCGTCAGGAATTTTGCTACGGATTACATAGTTACTGTATGAAGGAATAGCTACAGCCGCGAGAATGCCAATAATCGCAACTGTGATCATCAACTCTATCAACGTAAAACCCGCTGATTTACGCCACGACGAGTAAAGATAAGTCCTGTTCATATAAAATTCCTTGTAAGTAACATTAATCTAAACCAATCAAATCTGAATGCCAGCAGCAGCTGATAAGCGGCCTGATTCCAGCCTCGAACGGCAACACTTCATTCGAAATGTTGTATGGAAGCCGCTAAAATACATTGCCGCCTTTAACTCATCTCATGTATGCAAACACATATCCATACCTCAACCAAAAATGGCTTAGGCTGCGTGATACTAGATCGCCCCGCCGCACTCAACTCCTTATCGCTAGAGATGATTCGTGCGCTTGCACAAACTTTGAGCTCTTGGCGAGAGGCGCCCGACGTAAACGCAATTCTCATACTTAGCACACTTCCTAAAGCATTCTGCGCAGGCGGCGATATTCACTTTTTTCACGAAGTCGCCAAAGCAGGCCTCACAGGTGGCAGCGCACTTTTGGAGGATTTTTTTACTGAAGAATACGCACTCAATCATTTGATTCACCATTATCCAAAACCTTACATAGCAATACTGGATGGCATCGTGATGGGTGGTGGCATGGGCATTTCGCAGAGCAGCGAAAGCATACGTATCGTCACAGAGCGCACCAGGATGGCAATGCCAGAGGTGAATATCGGCTTATTCCCTGATGTCGGCGGCGGGTATTTTTTGTCACGACTGCCAGGTGAACTTGGCACCTATCTTGGATTGACTGGTGAGATCATCGGCACCGACGATACCTTGTACGCAAATCTGGCAGATATATTTGTCCCTCGAGCAAAATTGCCCGCGCTAATAACTTTGATTGAATCGGTCGATGATCATCAATACCGCGAGGCGATTGAAGCATTTGCGGCGCCGTTTGCAGCACAAATCAATCCTGCAAACAGCATGCTCGCCAAACAACGTCATTTGATCGATCATCATTTTTCGCATGACAATGTCGCAGCGATTACCTCCTCACTGGCACAGGATGACGATCCTTTTGCGCAAAAAACATTGGCCACAATATTGAAGCGCTCACCATTGATGGTTTGCGTATCGCTGGAGCAAATTCGTCGTTCAGCAAAGATGGAGCTCGCTGATTGTCTGCGGCTGGAACGCACAATGGTAAGACGCTGCTTTGAACATGGCGAAACTGTAGAGGGAATACGTGCGCTTGTAATCGATAAGGATAACGCACCGCAATGGCGGCCCGCTTCTTTACAAGAGGTGACACCAAAAATGATCGCGCCGTTTTTTACTCCCGCATGGCCGGACTACGCACATCCATTACGCGACTTAGTCTGAAGAGTGGATTGTGTATTATTGGTTGGCTCGGATTTTTTAAGGAATATCTGCTGCGCTGGCCTACGCTGTCTGTCATTTTGAGAAAGCGAAATTTCCGACGAACAATAACGTTTACATCTCATCAATCAAGAACAAGCGTTTATGCTCTCGTATTGCATAACGGTCTGTCATGCCCGCGATGTAATCGGCAACTTTGCGCGCCTGCGTCGCAATAGCTTGCGGATTATCGCTGACTGATTGCTGGTAATCAGGCGGCAATAGATTCGGTTCCCGCATGAAGGCAGCGAACAATTCCATCACGATACGGCGTGCCTTGCTGGTCATCCGATTGACTTGATAATGCTGGTAAAGATTCTCTCGCAGAAAGCGCTTCAGCAAAACTGCTTCCGCACGCATTGCGTCGGAGAATGCGATTAACGGAACCGCATTACGCACATCATCCACCGTCATTATTTGTGCAGATTGAATCCGCTCTTGCGAGGTTTCGATCACATCAACAATCAATGCATTGATCATGCGACGTATCGTTTCGTTAATCGCGCGTCGTCCATTTATACCGGGAAATGCAAGTTCAACCTGATGACGATGACGCGCGTAAAAATCAATTTCATCAAGTTGCGAGGTCGTTAGCAAACCCGAACGCAAACCGTCGTCAATATCGTGATTGTTGTAAGCGATCTCATCGGCCAAATTGGCGAGTTGCGCTTCTAGCGTGGGCTGCTTTTTTTGAATAAAGCGCAAGCCGATTGCATCGAGCTTTTTTGCATTCGCTAACGAGCAATGCTTGAGTATGCCTTCGCGTGTTTCAAACATCAGGTTCAAGCCATCGAATGCACCGTAACGCTGCTCCAGCGTATCGACCACGCGCAAGCTTTGTAGATTATGCTCGAAACCACCGTAGTCATTCATGCAGGCGTTTAGCGCATCCTGCCCGGCATGGCCGAATGGCGTGTGACCCAGATCGTGTGCCAGAGAAATTGCCTCAACCAGATCCTCGTTCAAATGCAAATTACGCGCGATTGAGCGTGCGATTTGCGCGACCTCAATGCTATGCGTAAGACGAGTACGAAACAGATCGCCCTCGTGATTTACAAATACCTGGGTTTTATACTCCAGCCGACGAAATGCGGAAGAATGAATGATGCGATCGCGATCACGCTGAAACTCAGTGCGCGATGCAGTTGCTGGCTCCGTATGTCGACGTCCCGCGGATTGTTCTGAGTGCGCCGCATACGGCGCCAGATGGGCTTCGATGTTCATATCAAGAAAGCCTCATAACTGGACTTGCTGAAAATGGAATCAGGCGATGCATGCATTCAAAGTCTGGAGCAAAACATCTTGCCGCACCGTAGTGATAATCGATGCGCCCAAGGGTTTCAGCAAAATGAATTTGATTTCACCGCCTTCATTTTTCTTGTCGACTTCCATCAACTCCAACCATCGTGCCACGCCGAGATCCGGCGCCACTGTCGGCAAGCCAGCCGCTTTTACTAATGCGACTATGCGCTCTTTTGATGAGACATCAATGAAACCCAGGCGATGGGATAAATCGGCCGCCATCACCATGCCGCAACCGACCGCTTCGCCATGTAACCAAACACCGTAGCCCATACCGGCTTCGATCGCATGGCCAAAGGTATGGCCAAAATTCAGAATCGCTCGCAGACCCCCTTCGCGCTCATCCTGACGTACAACATCTGCTTTGATTTCGCATGAGCGTTTGATGGCATAGGCCAATGCGTCAGCATCTTTTGCGACGAGCTTGGCGATATTCGCCTCTATCCAATCAAAGAAAGGGGCGTCAATAATTGCGCCATGCTTGATCACCTCAGACAAGCCGGCGGACAACTCACGCGCAGGCAATGTGTTTAATGTTGAGGTGTCGGCAATCACCGCTTGCGGCTGATAAAACGCACCGATCATATTCTTGCCGAGAGGATGATTAATCCCGGTCTTGCCGCCCACAGATGAGTCAACTTGCGATAGCAAGGTGGTAGGCACTTGGACGAACGGCACGCCACGCATATAAGCGGCGGCCGCGAAACCTGTAATATCACCGATTACACCACCACCCAAAGCGATCAAAGTGGTTTTACGATCGCACTTCTCTGCGAGCAATACGTCAAACACCTTCATCAGATTGGCCCAGTTTTTTTCTTCTTCACCGTCAGGCAAAATAATTTGGGTTACTCGTTTGCCAGCCGCTTCCAACGTTTTACTGAGCCGCTCAAGATAAAGTGGAGCAACCACGGTATTTGTCACAATTGCGACGCGAGGGCCAGAGATATGTGCAGCGACGACTGCAGGGTCGCTGAGCAATTCCTGCCCAATACTAATGGGATAACTACGCGCGCCTAAATCAACGTGCAGGGTATGAAAAGAAGAGAGCTGTGCCATCGTAATGTGCTTTGATAAAGAGTCCTGTTGCTGCAATACAGGCGCATTAACTTGCGCGTGCTCCGGCCCTAACTGAGTCAGGATCGATTGCATCAGGAATTGTACGTTAGGCCGACCAGTGTCGATGACGATGTCGGCGACTTCATTGTAGAACGGTTCGCGCGCACGCGATAAATCTTCGATGGTTTTACGAGGATCTGTCGTTTGTAGCAAGGGGCGATTTTTATCGTGACTGGTGCGCTGCAAAATGCTATTGACGCTGGCACGCAGATAAATAACTGTGCCGCGAGATTTGAGATATGCACGACTTTCGGCGTTCAGCACGGCACCACCACCGGTGGCCAAGACAATGTCTTGTTGCGCCGTCAAGTCACGGATGACTTCTGCTTCGCGCTGGCGGAAGCTGGCTTCGCCTTCAATTTCAAAGATCAATGGAATCGATGCGCCAGTGCGCGCTTCGATTTCATGATCCGAATCAATGAACTGCTTGTTCAGCCGCTTTGCTAATGCACGGCCAACTGTCGTTTTGCCGGCGCCCATCAAGCCGACTAAAAAAATATTTCCACCCACGTTGCTCTAACTCTTTCTCGCCAGATGCAGCGGCCGGGAGGGCCGCCGCGACAACCAGCATCCTACCTGATTGATACCTTGTCGGTCAGAATTTTAGGGGTCAAGAAAATCAGCAATTCGGTTTTGTCGTTGGTACGGCCTGTGTTCTTAAATAAATTACCGAAAACTGGAATATCGCCAAAGAAAGGTACTTTTGAAATAGAAGTACGCTCTGTCTGCTGGAAAATACCGCCAATTACAACTGTACCGCCATTGTCAATTAGTACCTGTGTTTTTACGTGTTTGGTGTCAATAGCGAAGCCTGCAGGTGTTTCGATGCCGACACTATCTTTAGTAACGTCGACGTCAAGAATAACATTCCCATCCGGCGTAATCTGCGGAGTAACTTCAAGTTTCAGATTGGCCTTCCTGAAGGAAACACTGGTCGCACCACTACTGGTTGCCTGTTGATAAGGTAATTCCGTACCTTGCTCAATCAATGCCTTCAATTGATCCGCCGTAATGACACGCGGACTGGAAATAATTTTCCCTTTACCATCAGCTTCCAGCGCCGACAATTCCAGTCCGATAAACTTGGTAGCTGCGGCATTAAACAAAGTCAGCGCGACAGAGCCGGCAGCACCCGCTGTAGAATTAGCCGGCAAATTGACTGCACTGCCACCGAGAGTCGGCAAAGCGGTACTTCCGCCAGGAGTAGCTTGATTACCACCAATCGCGGCGTTGGTTGACCGCGAGCCAAAGGATAGCTTGGCACCTAAGCTACTACTAAACGTGTCCGTTGCCTCAACAATTCTCGCCTCGATCATGACTTGGCGACTGGCAATGTCTGTTTTTTGTACCAGAGCACGAATTTCTTCCAATTTGGATGGAATATCTGTGATGAACAGTTGATTAGTACGAGGATCGACAACGGCACTTCCCCGCTTGGACAAGATACTGCGATTACCACCATCAATACCGAAGACCTGTTTAAAAGATTCTGCTTTTTGATAATTGAGTTGAAAAGTTTCTGTTCGGACCGGCTCAAGCTCAGCAATCTGAGAACGTTGTTCAAGCTCCAACTTCTCTTTAGTCAACAATTCGTCCCGCGGAGCAATCCATAAAACCGAACCGTTTTTACGCATGTCCAAGCCTTTAGCTTGCATCACGATGTCAAGTGCTTGATCCCAAGGCACATCTTTCAAACGCAAAGTCAGATTACCGCTAACCGTATCACTAGTAATAATGTTCAAACCCGTGAAATCAGCTATAACTTGCAGTACCGCCCGCACTTCAACATTCTGGAAATTCAAGGATAGCTTTTCACCGCGATAATCGCGCACGCCCTGCCCGAGTTTATTCGGTTCCTCTTTAAGCGGCTTAACTTCGATGACCAATTGCGAATCGCTTTGATAAGCGCTGTGCTCCCACAAACCTTTTGGCTCGATAGTCATACGCACGTTTTCACCTAGCTGCTGGGTAGTAATGATATTGACCGGCGTGCCAAAGTCAGCAACATCCAAACGTCGGCGCAATACATCAGGCACTGTCGTCTTCATGAAATCGACTTCGATTTTTTTGCCTTGCTGACGAACATCTAGCGCGACTTGATTATTCGGCAAATCAACGACAATACGACCTTCGCCGTTATTGCCGCGACGGAAATCAATATCACGCAATGCCTGACGGCTCGATGCCGTATTTATCTGAGGCGTCCCTATTGGCAACCCCACTGTATTGACTGCCGTGGCCAAGCCACCAGTACCATCAATGGTAATAACAACATTATTGCCATCTACTGCCGTGGCGTAATTCAATGAACGTGTTAAGTTGAAAACTAGGCGCGAACGCTCACCTGCCTGCACCACATTGACATTACGCACGTCGCCCAAGCCGATATCTTGCATACCTTTGCCGGTAGCATTTGCCGTCCCGGCAAAATCAAGCGCGATACGTGCAGGATTAGTTATGGAAAATCCAATTGGAGGTTTCGTAAGCGGATTTTTCATCGCCACGCGAATCACCACATTGGAACCCTGCTGATTTGAAGTAATCGATTCGATTGCGTTTTCTTGAGCCGTTGCTAAACCGCAGATCGCGACGAGATAGATGAATGCACATGTACGCTTAAATGTTTGCATGATTCCCTGCGAGTCTTTGAATTGTTTTTGGTGCGCCATCATTTTTGCGTCTCCTGCAATTCCAACTTAGCCTCACGCTCGACCCATTCGCCGGACGCGTCTTGAACGATTTCTTTCAGCTCTACTTCTGTATCAGTAATTTTGGTAACCATGCCAAGATTCTGTCCGATGTAATTCCCTACTTTGACTTGAAATACCGAATTATTTGCCTGTAACAGGGCAAAGGTTAGACCCGGCCGAACCAAGGTACCGACCATGCGCAAATTATCAAGCGGGTAACTTTCAAGTGCTTCGCGCCGACGATCCAGATTTGGCTGTATGGAACCGTTGTTCTTTTTTGACTTTGCCAAAGCTACAGCCAGCTTATTAGGACTATATGGATCTTCCCGGCCCTTGGCATCGTATGCAAATGGTGTAAATTTCTTAGGTTCAGACAAAGGCTTGATCGACACTTTTGTTTGCTGGCGGACTTCTTTCATCCATTGGCTAACATCCTGTATCCCGCCATCGCCGCAACCGAACAGACTAACTAAAAGAAAGCCTGATGCGCCTAAACGAATCAATTGAAAGCGCTTCATTTCTTGCCACCTTTTTTTGCCCCTGCAGCCGTGCTGCGCTGCGCTGCAACTTCATCATCATCCAAATAACGAAATGTCTTGGCCACAGCATCAAGTGTCAGGGAACTATCTTTTCCTGCAGATAAATTCATCTGGTTAAGGGTAACGATACGAGGCAAATTAGCGATGTCACTGGCAAATGCTGCGACGTCATGGTAATTGCCAGTTACTTTTATATCGATAGGCAATTCAGCGTAGTAGTCTTTGACTAGCACTTGGCCTGGTTTGAATAATTCAAACTGCAAACCACGTCCCAAGCCTGCTTGATTAATATCCGATAGCAAGGCATCCATTTCCGCCTTGCTTGGCAATTGTTTTTCCAGCGAAGAAACATACTCATTAACCTGCACTTTTTGCTTACGCAAACCATCCAGATTAATCGCCTGTTGTACTTTTACTTTGTAGGCATCTTTGAGCGTCAATTCTTCTGCCGCGGTTCTATCCAACTCTTCAAGCTCAGTGCTCCAGTATGCGTACCATCCCACCACGATCACAGCGAGCAATACTCCCACTCCACACAACATACGCGGAACGATCGGCCACTGCCCGGGATGCAAGCCATTCAGATCGCGAAACTGCGCGCTGATCGACTCTCCAATATTCTTCAAATCTGCCATGGTGCCTGTCTCACAATCAAGGTTTCAACGGAGTTGCAGCTAGAGCGGGCACTTGCGCGTTTACAGCAGCTGGATCATTGTCACGCGGACGCTTGATACCGGCATTGATACTAAATTCAAAGACTTTTTTAGCATCTTTACCCTGTCCGATACCGACAGACCGAATTTCAATCAGATCTGGACGTTCCAGCCACGGAGAATGATTTCCCAAATTGCGCAGCAATTCAGAAACACGTTCATTTGATTGCGCATAACCATTTAACAAAACGCGCTGGCCATCTTGTTTGATCGATTTGAGATAAACGCCTTCTGGAACCTGTTGCGCCAATTCGTCCATCAAATAAATTGGCTGATTGCGATCACTCTGCAAGTCTTCCACTGCTTGCTGCCGGGCCTTAAGCGCTTCAATCTCTTGCTTAAGGCTTGCAACTTCCTTGATCTCTTCGTCTAGGCGAGCATTTTCAGTTTTAATGAAATTGTTACGCTGCTCTTGCTCAGAAAGCTGATTGGCAAAATAGCCACCAACAGCAATCACGATCAAAGCACCAACAATCGCACTCAACAACAACATCGCAACAAATTCTTTTTTACGTTGCTTACGCTTTTCCTCGCGATGAGGAAGAAGATTAATTCTGATCATCAGTCAAACCTCCGCATCGCCAGCCCGCATGCAACCAAATAGGCTGGCGCCTCTATGCGTAATTGCTTTTCGCGCACATTCGGGCCCAGCTGCATGCCGCTGAAAGGGCTTACGACTGAAGTAGACAACTTGGTGCGATTGGCAACCATATCAACCATGCCTGGAATGATTGCGCAGCCACCGGCAAGGAAAAGTTGATCTATGCGTGTGTAAGGTGTGGATGTGAAGAAAAATTGAATTGCGCGGGTAACTTCAAGTGCAGCGCTTTCAAGAAAAGGATCAAGAATTTCAGTTTGATATCCATCCGGCAAATCGCCAGCTTTCTTTTTAGCTTCCGCTTCTTCGTAAGACAAACCATAGGTACGCACAATCTCTTGAGTCAATTGATGGCCACCGAACGGTTGTTCACGCTCATAAACCAACTGACCATCCAGCAAAACGGAGACGTGCGTTACTTGCGAACCGATTTGAAACAAACCCAGAATCTGGCCTTTGCCACCATTAGGTAATTGTTTGGTGAGTCGATCAATTGCCGCGCGCGCGGCATAAGACTCAATATCCATCACAGTAGGGGTAATACCTGCTGCTTCTGCCACCGCGACTCGATCCTCTACTTTTTCCTTACGTGTTGCGGCCAACATGACTTCAACATCTTCAGGAGAATTTTCTACCGGACCAATGACATCAAAATCCAGACGCACCTCATCCAGCGCAAACGGAATGTATTGGCTGGCCTCGGTTTCCACCTGCAACTCCAGTCCTTCTTCGGACAAACCGCTAGGAAGAATGATTTTCTTGGTGATCACGGAAGCGGGTGGCATGCCCATCGCAGCCAACTTGGCGCGGGTGCCGCTCTTTTTCCATACGCGATGGATAGCGTCTGAAACTTGATCGATGTTTTCAATGTTGCCGTCAACCACTGCACCACGCGGGAGAGGTTCAGAAGCAAAGCATTCGAGGCGTAATTCACCTTTGCCAAGCTCGGACAACTCGACGAGTTTTACCCCGGAGCTACTAATGTCCAAGCCAATCAGCGGCGGATTCTTTTTGCCGAATAAGGAGCCAAAATCTAAAGCCAAGGGCAGTTCTCCCCAAAAACGTTATTAGTATATGAACGCGATGCCGTTTAGCTTGTCAAAACCCCGACCCCGATTAAAAGATATGAGGATTTCAATAAAAATGTGTTTAAAAACGTGTATTTAGGACACATTGATAAAACGTTACATTAAATCGTAGCAACAAGCCTCCAAAACTGTAAAGCAATTTCCATAAAGTAATTTGCAAATCCGTTGCCAAAAATCCACGCGGGGTATGGGATGTTGCAATTACAGCCGATTCTTGGTCACAATCGCGTCCGCTTGCGGCAGACGGCTATAATGGCGCGGATATCTACCCCTCACTTTCTCTCTGCATGGCTTCCAAACAATCCTCGTCCGGCAGTACTTCTTCCAAACCCGCAAAAAGCACCTCGAACACCCTCTTAAAATTCGGGCTTGGCTTTGTCGGCTTAATCTTCGGCCTTGGTGTCATCGGAGCGCTGATCCTGTTTTTTGCACTGGCAATGGCGTATCCCAACTTGCCGGCCTTGGATTCCTTAACGGATTACAGGCCTAAAATTCCGCTTCGTATTTTTTCTGCGGATAACGTTCTGATTGGGGAGTTCGGCGAAGAACGCCGTAATTTGGTCCATATCAAGGAAATTCCCGACATCATGAAGAAAGCCGTGCTGGCGATTGAAGATGATCGCTTCTTCGAGCATGGTGGCGTGGACTACGTCGGGATCGTTCGCGCAGCTGTACATAATCTGAGCGGCGGCGCCCGCCAAGGCGCATCCACTATTACGCAACAAGTGGCACGGAATTTCTTCCTGTCCAGCGAGCAAACCCTCAAACGCAAAATCTACGAAATACTGCTGGCGTGGAAAATTGAAAAGAACCTGTCGAAAGATCAGATTCTTGAGGTCTACATGAACCAGATTTATTTGGGTCAGCGCGCCTACGGTTTCTCGTCCGCAGCGCAGATTTACTACGGTAAAAAACTACAGGACGTCAGCATCGCCGAAGCAGCAATGTTGGCTGGCTTGCCTAAAGCGCCGTCCGCCTACAACCCTGTGGTCAATCCGAAACGCGCCAAAGCGCGCCAGCAATATATTCTGCAACGCATGTATCAACTGGGCTACATCACCGAGCCAGAATACACGCAAGCCAAGGCAGAAGAGCTCAAGATCAAGACAAATAGCAGCGAGTTCGGCGTACATGCTGAATATGTAGCCGAAATGACGCGCCAATTAGTCTACGAGCAATTCAAGGAAGAAACCTACACGCGCGGTTTGAACGTCTTCACCACGATTACCAAAGCGGATCAGGATGCGGCGTATCTTGCCGTGCGCAAAGGCGTGATGGATTACGAAAAACGCCACGGCTATCGCGGCCCGGAAAACTACATCGAGATCCCGACCAATAAGGAAGAAGCCGAAGACGCAATAGAAGTTGAGCTGGCGAACCATCCTGATAGCGACGATCTGGTTGCCGCGGTCGTGCTGGACGCAACGCCGCAAGTAATCACTGCCGTACTGGTATCTGGTGAGGAAATCAAAATTGAAGGCGCAGGCCTGACCTTCGCAGCCAACCTGCTCAGCGCCAAAGCGCCGCCAAATAAACGCGTCAAACGCGGCGCAGTAATTCGCGTCATGCAAGAAGGTAAAACCTGGAGCGTGATCCAGATGCCTGAAGTGCAATCAGCATTTGTTGCAGCCAATACCGATGATGGCGCGATACGCGCATTGGTGGGCGGCTTCGACTTCAACCGCAACAAGTTCAACCACGTCACGCAAGCATGGCGTCAACCTGGATCATCGTTCAAGCCATTTATTTATTCAGCATCGCTGGAAAAAGGCTTGTCGCCATCGACGATCATCAACGACGCGCCCATCAGTTTTGATGCCGGACAAACTGGCGGCCAGCCGTGGGAGCCAAAGAATTACGACGGCAAATACGATGGTCCGATGACGATGCGCAAAGGTCTGACGAAATCGAAAAACATGATTTCGATCCGGATCTTGCACAAAATTGGCGCCAAATACGGACAGGAATACATTACCCGCTTCGGCTTCGATGCAGATAAAAATCCACCTTATTTGACCCTCGCTCTGGGCGCTGGCGCGGTCACACCGTTGCAAATGGCAGGCGCGTACGCCGTATTCGCCAATGGCGGTTACAAAGTCAGCCCTTACCTGATTTCCAGAATTTCCGACGCCAGCGGAAAAACTTTGTCTGAAGCCAAACCAGACAAGGCCGGCGATGAAGCCAATCGTGTTATCGATGTCCGCAACGCATTCTTGATGGATAGCATGTTGAAGGATGTCGTTACCTCCGGCACCGCGGTCAAAGCCATGGCATTGAAGCGTACCGATCTGGCAGGCAAAACCGGCACGACTAATGATTCGTTTGATGCATGGTTCGCTGGCTATCAGCCAGAAATCGTCGGTATTGCGTGGATCGGTTTTGATCAGCCGAAAAATCTGGGCAATCGCGAAACCGGCGGCGGCTTGGCTCTTCCGATCTGGATTAATTACATGCAAAAAGCGCTTAAGAATGTGCCTATGGCAGAGCGCACCGTGCCGGAAGGAATTATCACGGCGAACGGCGAATATTTCTACGCAGAGAACCCGCCAGGTTTGGGCGTACGCAATCTCGGTCTGAGCGACGCGCCTGCGCATGCCAACGAGCCGACCAAGGATGAAGTGAAGAACGAATTGTTCTAGCCGACACAGCCGAATCGGCATGAAAAAAGCGGAAAAGTCACAAGACTTTTCCGCTTTTTTCTATTTGGACGAGACTTAACTCAATTAGCATCACTCAAGGTGACTTCGATACCACCCTGCTGACTCACCATTTTCGACAAGGCAGCGAACAACTCCACACCGCCATCACGACTATTGATCCATTTCGAGCCGTCGACCTTGAAATGGAAACCGCCGGATTTCGCTGCCACCCACAACTCCTTCATCGGAGCCTGGCTATTCACGATAATTTTGGTGCCGTTATCGATAAACTCGATTTCCAGCACGTTGCCGCTACGCGTGCATTCCACGTCAAGGTCACTAGTGTTCGCCAACTCTTCCAAAGTCGCCTCGATTTGGCTCAAAGTTGCCTCGGCCTGCTGCAGGAATTCTGATTCGGTCATGCTACACTCCAACACGTTTTCGTTAAACAGTGATTCTAATCGTGAAGTCCCTTCTTTGTTTGCCGCGCATCAGCGCTTTTTTCACAATCCTGGCCGGTGCCTTGTGCGTCAGCCTGCTCGCCGGTTGCGGTCAAAAAGGTCCTTTGTACATGCCGCAAGGCGAAAAAGGTTACCAAACGACGACCGTGCAAACGACAGGCAGCTCGACTTCTGTCTCACTCCCGGTCAATACACCGCCAGCCAGCAATTCAGATTCCAAATAAATTCGCCATGTCGCATTTTTCTTATCAAGACGGCGTGCTGTGCGCGGAGAATGTTCCGCTGACGCAAATCGCCCAGCAATTCGGTTCGCCAACCTACATCTATTCCAAAGCAGCGTTGGTAGAAAATTTTTCTTCCTACGCCGACGCCTGCAAAAAGCATGGCCGCAATGACGAGACAGCGCTGGTTTGCTACTCAGTCAAATCCAACTCGAATCTTGCAGTATTGAATCTGCTCGGCAAATTCGGCTCCGGCTTTGATATCGTTTCTGGCGGTGAATTGCTGCGCGTATTGGCAGCAGGTGGCTCACCACGCAAAGTGATTTTTTCAGGAGTGGGTAAATCGCGCGGAGAAATGCAACTAGCCTTGTCGCACGATATTCTGTGCTTCAACGTTGAGTCGATTCCTGAAGTACATCGGTTAAATGAAGTTGCTGGTGAAATGGGCAAACGCGCTTCCGTTTCGCTGCGCGTGAATCCAAATGTCGATGCAAAAACGCATCCGTATATTTCTACCGGATTGAAAGATAATAAATTCGGCGTCGCATACGAAGATGCATTAGCGACCTATCGCGTTGCGGCATCATTACCAAACATTAGCGTGACCGGCATCGACTGCCACATCGGCTCGCAATTGCTGGACGATGCGCCCTTGCTGGAAGCAGTAGATAAATTAATCGAGTTGATCGACACGCTGGCAAGCGAAGGTATCGTTCTGCATCACATGGATATTGGTGGCGGCATCGGTATCAATTACGACAACGACAAGCCAGTGGCAGTTGGCGATTATCTGTCACGCGTATTCACAAAAATTGATGCATGGCGCGCAAAGAGTTATCAAGGCGCAGCGATCAAAGTATTGTTTGAACCAGGCCGCTCTATCGTTGGCAATGCCGGCGTGCTGCTGACCGAAGTGCAATACATCAAACATGGCGAAACCAAGAACTTCGCGATCGTCGACGCAGCAATGAATGATTTGATGCGCCCTGCAATGTATGAAGCATGGCATGGCGTGCAACCAGTCTTGCAACGCGAAACTGGTGCACAAACTTACGACGTGGTTGGTCCAGTATGTGAGTCTGGTGATTGGCTGGCGCGCTCGCGTGAATTAGCAATTCAAGAAGGCGATTTGCTGGCGATCATGTCGGCCGGCGCATACGGCATGACGATGTCATCCAACTACAATACGCGCGGCAGAGCTGCAGAAATTATGGTCGATGGTGCAACGACTCATTTGATTCGCAAACGTGAATCGGCAGCCGATCTGTTCGCACTGGAATCATTGCTTCCGTAATGCAAGGAGCCGGAATGCGCAACGCATATCCGGCTCGTCTTTAACCTGCAGTGCCCGCCAATGCATTCGCTTTCGAGCGCTTTTGCCAAGCCCAAAATACTCGCATCAATAACAAAGCCGCAACGATCACACCGAAAATAATTGGCTGTTCAAAATCGTGCTTGCCTGCCTTCATCCACCAGTAATGCAATATGCCTAGTGATGCGACGACATAGATCAGTCTATGCAGCCATTGCCAGCGTTTGCCACCAAGCCGCTTCACCATGCCATTCGTGCTGGTGATCGCAAGCGGAATCAACAATACAAACGCCGCAAACCCCACAGTAATAAATGGACGTTTGATCACGTCTTTCAGCATCTCGCTCACATCAAAGAAATGATCGAACCAGAGGAAAGTCGTGAAATGTAAAGTGGCGTAGAAGAACGCAAACAAGCCTATCATCCGACGCAATTTAATCAGCCAGTTCCATTTACTCAAACGGCGTAAAGGCGTGACTGCCAAGGTGAGGCATAAAAAATAGAGCGTCCAATCACCCGTGTTACGTGTGATGAATTCAATCGGATTCGCACCTAGTTGATCCGTAAAAGCGAACAAGAACAGTCTGCCAAATGGCAGCAAGGCGAGCGCGAACAGCAGACTTTGAATAATCGTCAACTGCTTGGGCGAAGGATTAAATGCCGTCATTGTTTGTCCGAATGCAATCGATCGACGATAGGAAGTAGAGCCTCATTTACCGCGAAGGAAATCAGAAAAATTTCTTCATATCCATGCCCGTGTACAAAGATGCGACTTGACTGTATCCATTGAACATCAGCGTCGGACGTTTTTTCGCAAAGAAACCATCTTCGCCTATGCGGCGTTCAGTCGCTTGCGACCAACGCGGATGATCAACATCCGGATTAACGTTGGAATAGAAACCGTACTCGCGCGGCGCCGATGCATTCCATGCGGTGCGCGGTTGTTCTTTGACGAAGCGAATCTTGACGATGGACTTGGCTGATTTAAAACCATATTTCCACGGCACGATAATGCGTACAGGGCCGCCATTTTGATTAGGCAGCACTTCGCCATACATTCCCAGCGTCAACAGCGTCAGCGGGTGATTAGCCTCGTCTATGCGCAAGCCTTCTACATATGGCCAATCCAACACCGGACGACGCAAGCCATTCATTGCCACTTTGTCTTCAACCGTGACGAACTCGACATATTTTGCGTTTGAAGTTGGCTCGACTTTCTTGATCAGCTCGGCCAGCGAATAACCACTCCATGGAATCACCATAGACCAGCCCTCGACACATCGTAGACGATAGATCCGTTCTTCCAGCGGCGCCAGTTTCAGCAAGCTGTCGATATCCAGCGTCATCGGCTTTTTGACTTCGCCCTCGATAGTCAACGTCCATGGCCGCGTCTTCATCGCTGGTGCAGCGCCCGCAGGGCTCGCCTTGTCAGTGCCAAATTCGTAAAAATTATTGTAGGTCGTCGCGTCTTTATATGACGTCGCTTTATCGAGCACGACGTAGGACGGATTGGGATGCGCTGCGAGTTTTTGCGCTGTGGCAGACGTCGCGGCAAAGGCTTCGCGTGACGCCATTTCCAGCATTGCGCCGCTAGCAATTGAGCCCGCGGCTATTTTTTGAATGAAAGAACGACGCGATTCGAATATTGCGCGTGGTGTGATTTCAGACGCGAATGGAATGTCGATTCCATTCGGATTGCGCTTGATTAACATAGCGGCTCCGTAGTGATGGTGATGACCATTGATCTCTTCAGACCTGCCAACATTACAGGAGTTTCATTACAGAAAGCAGAATACGTAATTTTACATTCCGCCTTTATGCAATGATTTTATAGCTCGCCGTAAGAATGCAAACCTGACAAAAACATATTAACGCCAAGGAAAGCAAAGGTAGTTACCAGTAAGCCAACAACCGCCCACCATGCCGCAATCTTGCCGCGCAAACCCTTCATCAAGCGCATATGCAACCAAGATGCATAGTTGAGCCACACGATCAGCGCCCAGGTTTCTTTCGGATCCCACGACCAGTAACCACCCCACGCTTCGGCCGCCCACAATGCGCCCAGAATCGTGGCAATCGTGAAGAATGCGAAGCCGACCGCAATCGACTTGTACATCACATCGTCCAGCACTTCTAGCGCAGGCAAACGATCAACTAATAATCCGTGCGATTTCAACAAATAGGCAACCGCGACCATCGCCGCCAACGAGAATGTTCCATAGCCGATGAAGTTGGCTGGAACATGGATTTTCATCCACCAGCTTTGCAGTGCGGGCACCAATGGTTGGATTTCTGACGCATCACGACTTACCGTATACCAAAGCAAAAATCCAACGGCCGCGCTAATCACCAGTAATACAAATGGCCCCAATTGGCGCGTTGCATAAACCTGCTCGTAATACAGATAGAACAAAGCCGTGATCATGCAAAACAAGATGAACACTTCATACAGATTAGAGACGGGAATATGACCGACGTCAGCGCCTATCAAGTAGGACTCATACCAACGCACCAGCATGCCGGTAAAGCCCATGATGACGGCGGCCCAGCACAGCTTGCTGCCAATGGAGCCACCAGTCTCCGAGCGCGCAATCAATCCGCCCCAATAAAACAGTGTCGCAAGAAGGAACAAGGTGCTCATCCATAGAATTGCCGATTGGCTGGACAGCAAATACTTCAGGAAGAATTTTTGTTCGCTCATCGCCAATGAGCCGTCGTACATAGAGATCGCGGATAGCGCCAGCACAGCCAGCACAGCCATCAACCAGCGCACGGATTTCCAATGCCAGCCCAGCCACGCAAATGTAGGCGCGGTCAAAACCAGAATCACTTCTTCATAGACATCCATGTGATGGCCGAAGCGATTCAGCGCAAACAACGATGCGGCCAGCAAGGCTGCAGCATATATCCAGTCGATGACTGACAGACGTTTAAAAAAACCTGGCGGCTGCGCGTAAATCTGATCTTGTACTACATCCATGACTATTCTCCGTAATGACTGTGGCCGACTTGCGCGATCGTCTTGCATCATCGCAGTGCGGCTTCATTTCCTGCTACGAGCTCACGGCTAGAAACGCGGCTCAGTATAGTCGAGTCCAGCCGCTTAGTGGCGCTCTGGCGCGGACTGTAACAATTGCTGTTTTAACACTTCAAATTCTTTCTCGAAGTCCAAAGTCTTGCGCTGCGAACTGACCGCCATCAACGCATGCGAACCGCCATCGGCTTCCGACTTGATCCATATCCACAGACGACGTTCACGTATATAAAACATCGAAAACACGCCGAGAACCAGCAACAGGCAGCCGAAGTAAACGATGTTTTTTCCTGGTGAGCGCGTCACCTGCAGCACCGAAGCTTTGACTTCATCAAAGCCTTGCAACTGCAAATAAACTGGTGCACCGTAAAAGAAGGCATCGGAAAAAGCATTCGTCGCCAGTTGCAAAAAGCGCCCGTGCTTTTCGTCTGCTTCTATTGGTTTCAAACCATCTTTTTCACGCGCAACCTGCCACAAATCCCACAAACTGCCATTCAGGATTTTCATGAAAATATCTGCGGCTTTTTCCTGATCTTGCTCTGGAATTTTTTCAAGAAATTTTGAAACTGCAATGTAGCCAGCTTCTTCAGTATCACCGCCAAAGATGGTCAAACCTTTTAACGACGATGCCTGTAATTGCGCACGTAATTCAGACGCGTCAGTGCGCGCAGTCGGCAACGCGCGTTTGGCATAACGTTGCGCAGCCAGTGCGCGCAAATCCGGATTGAGAATAGCAGCACGCAAGCGCATCCATTCTTCCACCGTGTCATTGTCGTCCGCTGGAATCCGCAAGAAACGGAAAGGCTCAGATGGAGAATCACGTACACCAGCAAGGAACACATAAGCATCGTCCACCAACACTGGCTGCATGTAATTACTGTATTCACGCGCCTGCCCATTCTTGTCGCGCAACTTATATTGCATGCTAGGGCCGACGTTTTTTAGATCCTTGTTATTCGCGGTCTTGGCCGCAGAGCCGAGGTGCTTGTCGAGGCTGGACGCCATGAAATTTTTGTTTGGATTAACAGCGCGTACATCTTGTCCGTTCTGCGCCATGTTCTCGATATTGAATGGCCGGAAGCCCGACCATTCAACCGTGTAATCGCCACCTTTGTCTGCATCTAGCGGCGAGGTATTGCCGACCTCACCCTGCATCGTAAATGAGGTATGGCCAACACCTTGCATCGGATAGCCAGCCAGCTTCAATTTACTGCCACCATCTTCAAAACTGGATTGATATACGGCGACACCGCGATAAATCAACGGTTCGTTGACCTTGATCGTCGCGGCGAATACTTTACCGTTTTCATGATCGGTCACCACAACATCGCTGGCAAACAACTTCGGCATGCCTGTCGAATAAAAATCGATGACAAATCTTTTTAACTGGATCGTGAATGGCAGATCCTGAATCAGTACGCCATCTTGCTGCGGGATAATCGCAGTGCTACTGCTACTGCCTTCAGGGATCAGTGTATTCCCGCGAAAAGTTGGATTACCCACACCAAGGCGATGCTGCGCAGGAATTTGCGCAATCACGCCATTCCCGGAAAACGATGTTTTGTCGTAGATGAGTTTCTGTATGCGTATCGGCAATTCGGAATCAAGCATGCCGCCTATGCAGATAATGATGATCGAACTATGCGCGAAAATATAACCCCACTTGTTCGCAGCACCTTGCTTGGCGGCGATCAGCGTGGCGTTTTCTTTTGCTACGACCTTGGATTTGTAACCGTGCGCGGCGATACGAGCAATAGTTTGCGTGGTTAATTCGACACGCGAAAGTTTGGTTTGCCATTCCGCTTTGTGATGAAAATTACGCAGAGATTGCTCGCGTACATTTTCACGCCAGCTACGCATATCCTTCAACATCTTGGGCGCATTGCGGATCAGGCACAGCGATGTCGAGATCACCAAGAAAGTCATGATCAACAAAAACCACCACGTCGAATACAACCCGTACAGATTGAACTTGGCGAACACCTCAAACCAGAACGGTCCAAACTGATTGACGTAATTCGGCATCGGCTCGTTTTGCTTGAGCACCGTGCCGATAATCGACGCAATTGAAATCAAGGTCAGCAAGCTGATCGCAAAGCGCATCGAAGACAGCAATTCAACTGCATCTGCCAACCAGCGACGACTGGTTTTTAATTCCCAACCGCCAGTATTTGTTTCTGTCTCGCTCGTCATTCCATCATCCTAAAACCACATTCAGACCTACGCTGAATATGCGGAAACTCTCTCTGGAGTTGCTTGCACAACATTGATCGCAGTTGAAAAGAAAAAGGGGCAGCCTTGGCCACCCCTCTTATTCATTCACTGGCAATTTTAATAATTATTATTTCAAGCCAGCGACGTAATCTGAAACGGCTTGAATTTCTTCATCCGACATCCGTTTAACGATTTTGCTCATCTGCTCATTCTTGCGTGTATCAGCGCGGAAGCTCATCAACTGGGCCGTTGTATATGCCTGATGCTGTCCAGCCAGACGTGGGAACTGTGCTGGCATACCGGCGCCATTTGCGCTGTGGCAAGCGGCACACGCAGGAACATTCTTCTCGGCGATACCGCCGCGGAAGATTTTCTTGCCGAGCTCTACTGTGTCTTTGTTTTTGGCCGCGCCTGGTGTCGGTTTCGACTTCGCCAGATAGGCAATCAGGTTTTGCATGTCTTCTTCAGTCATGCCTTTGGCAATAGGCGCCATGATGGCGTTTTTGCGTTCGCCAGTTTTAAAGCTGACCAGTTGCTTGTGAATGTATGCGCCGTGTTGACCGGACAGCTTTGGGTTCTCCGCAATGGAAGAATTACCAGCGGCGCCGTGGCAAGCTATACAAGCAGTGATGTTGCGCGTTACATCGCCCGTGTTGTAAAGCGCTTCACCTTTGGCGGCGTCGGCTTTGACAACTTTCTTTTCTTCGGAGGCGTGGGCAACAGAAACGATTGCCAAAAATGCGATGCACAAGGACTTTACGATTGGTAAACAAACACGATTCATTCAGACACCCTGAGACTTAGTATTAAAATCTGCCTATTGGCGACGTTTTTTGTTACAACCGAGACGCTTTACCTACCGCAGTGCAACAAGCGCAACCCCTTATTGTACAATAGCTTTCCGGCATTTTTGCCACACCTTATGCATTTTGTACACAACTTATGTCTCTACTTTGGCAAGCCCGCTTCTTCACCACGGTGAATCATCTCCGTGATTTGCCAAATACGCAAGTCCCTGAAGTCGCCTTCGCCGGTCGCTCCAACGCCGGCAAATCAACCGCGATCAATATCCTGTGCAATCAGAAAAAACTGGCCTTTGCATCCAAAACGCCTGGTCGCACACAACACATTAATTACTTTTCGATAGGCGGCTCCCGCGTTGGGCAACATCGAAAAGATGAAACCATCGTCGAAGAAATCCGCGGCTTGCTGGTCGATTTGCCTGGTTATGGGTACGCGCAAGTATCTGGCTCGGCCAAGCTGCACTGGCAAGAACTGCTCGGTGATTATGTACAACGTCGTGAACAACTTGCTGCCTTAATATTGATCATCGATTCACGTCGGCCGTTTACCGACCTCGATATTCAGATGCTCGAATGGTTTGCGCCTACCGGCAAACCGATTCATTGCATCCTGACGAAATCGGATAAGTTAAACAGAAATGAATCGACAAATGCGTTGCGTACTGCGCGTACCATTTTGGGAAGTTATGTTGATGCTGACGGACAGCCGTTTCCATTTACTGCGCAATTATTTTCCGCGCTGAAACGCAACGGCATAGAAGAAGCCGATGCGAAAATTCTGGAGTTGCTCGGCATGAATGATGATGCCGATGGCGAAACTTCGGAAGAAGTGGCAAACAATGATGCCGCATCGAACGAATAAAAAGACAAAAAAAAGCCCTGGAGAAAGGGGAGTATCTCCAGGGCAATAACGCCATATCGCATAGTACGACCTGGCCCCGCTCAGGGAGGAGAAGCGGGAGATGCAAAGCATCTGCTATTAGGACGAGCTCGCGATCAAAAAGTTTCATTTATTTTTATCGCTTTTTTTATCCACCTCATCTTTGCTGAAGACCGCCATGTCCAAACTATTATCCAACGCACAATTTCCAGCCCTACGGATGCGACGCATGCGCAAGGATGCGTTCTCGCGCGCGATGATGCGCGAAAATGTATTGACGCCAGCCGATCTGATTTATCCGGTGTTTATTACCGAGGGTGAAAACCAGCGCGAAAAAGTTTCTTCCATGCCTGGCGTGGAACGCCTGTCTGTCGATCTGCTGCTACACGTCGCCGAAGAGTGCGTCGCTTTGCATATACCCGTACTGGCCTTATTCCCCGTTATCAATGCGTCGTTGAAAACACCTGACGGTATTGAAGCAACCAATCCTGACGGCTTGGTGCCGCGTGCAGTACGTGAATTAAAAAAACGTTTTCCTGAGCTGGGCATCTTGACCGACGTCGCGCTCGATCCGTACACCAGCCACGGCCAGGACGGCTTGCTCGATACAAGCGGCTATGTGTTGAATGACGAAACTTGCGCCATTCTAACTAGACAAGCATTGACGCAAGCCGAAGCAGGCGTCGACATCGTTGCACCGTCCGACATGATGGATGGTCGCATCGCGGCGATACGCAATGCGTTGGAAGCACATCACCATATCTATACGCGCATCATGGCCTATTCGGCAAAATACGCGTCGGCATTTTACGGCCCGTTCCGCGATGCAGTCGGCTCATCCGCGACACTCGGGAAAAGCGACAAAGCCACTTATCAAATGGATCCAGCCAATAGCGATGAAGCTTTACGCGAAGTCGCACTCGACATAGCCGAAGGTGCCGATATGGTCATGGTCAAACCGGGCATGCCATATCTGGATATCGTGCGTCGCGTTAAAGATGAATTCAAAGTACCGACCTTCGCCTACCAAGTCAGCGGCGAGTACGCAATGATCAAAGCCGCTGCGCAACAAGGCTGGCTCGATCATGACAAGACCATGATGGAATCGATGATGGCCTTCAAACGCGCTGGTGCTGATGGCGTGCTGACTTATTTTGCACGCGACATTGCACGCCGCCTGAAACTTGGCTGATCTATCGCAGTCGAAATCCTGCAACTAGCGCTTACAGTTTTAGCTCCATGTTGCAGGATGAATAAACAGATTGCATTGCTTGATCCAGCATAAACCTTGCGTGAATCCCGTCACTCACGAATCTCAGCCATTTTTGAAAACCATTCTGCCTATGAATATTTATCAAATCGGCGAACATCAAGTTACCCTCGTTAGCGAAGTCCCCTATTCTGTACCGGAAGATGGTTTTCTGTGGATAGATGCGACCCATGATGAAGTCGCGGACAATCCTGAGCTTTGGCGCAACGCCATTGAGCATGCAACGAACACGCGCATCTACGATCTGCATTTGCAGGATGCGGTCAATCAAAAGCACCCATCCTATTTTGACTCGACGCAAGATTATGCGATGGTGATATTTCGCAAGTTGTCGTTCGGCTCCGATTTATCCGCGCTGGAATTAACGGAAGACAGCGAGAAGCGCAAAATTCCGCCAGCGCTCAGCAAGCTGATGACGCAGCCAGTAACCTTCCTGTTGATGGAACGTGCGCTGGTCACCATACATGCCGCCAACAGCCGTACGATAGAAGCAACGCGCACGCGTTTGCTCGAATACAAACACCGGCCTGAAGGCACTACGCAACACAATCGTCCACCAACTTCACCTGCAGAATTAGCGCTGCGCCTGCTGAATGCAATGGTGGATCAATATCTTGATTTGCGCCAGCCATTGACTGGGCAGATTGATCGCTGGCAGCGCGCACTACTTAATCCGCGCCGTGCGTTTCAGGATTGGACTGCATTGCTGGATGCGCGTATCGAGTTGCGAAAATTAGATCTTCTCTGCGAAGAGCAGCATGATGCATTGCAAGAGCTGCGCGATTATTTTGTCGATAGCAGCGAAAGTACAAGTAATCGTTCACAGGATTTGCTATTGGTGCGCGTGCACGATGTGCTGGAGCACATTACACGCGTATTGAATCATGCGCGCAGACTGGAAGCATCGATAGAATCCGCGGTGCAAATTCACTTCTCTGCAATGGCGCATCGCACAAGTGAAATCATGCGGACTTTGACAGTCATTACAGCACTCTTCATGCCGCTCACAGTGATCACTGGCATCTTCGGCATGAACTTTGTCGACATGCCTTTGCTGAAAGATCAGTCAGGTTTCTGGATCGCAATGGGGATGATGGTCGTCATCGTGATTGGCTTACTAGTCTTCTTCCGTCGCAGAAAATATTTGGATGATAGAAGTTCAGATAACGAGCGACCACGTAATTGAGTAGAATAATTGCGCAAAATCATGCAATAAAAAAGCGTCCACATTGGACGCTTTTTTATTTACAACACCACGACATATTTCCGCGATTTATTTATTCGGTTGTGGGGTCAGGCGCAAGTACGGGCGCTCTGCCTTGTAGCCTTTTGGAAATTTCTGTTTGATGACTTCTTCATCTTGAATCGTCAATGGAATGATGACATCGTCGCCGTCTTTCCAGTTGCCTGGAGTAGCGACACTGTAGCCATCAGTCAATTGCAAGGCATCGATAACGCGCAAGATTTCATCAAAATTACGGCCTACGCTCATAGGATAAGTCAGCGTCAAACGTACTTTCTTTTGCGGGTCGATGATAAATACTGAGCGCACTGTCGCGGTTGCGGATTGATTCGGATGAATCATGTCGTACAGCGTTGCGACCGTTTTATCTGCATCGGCAACGATAGGAAAACCAACTACGGTTTTTTGCGTCGCTTCGATGTCCGCAATCCATTGCAAATGCTTCTCAGCCGGATCAACCGATAGCGCTATTGCCTTGACATTGCGCTTGTCGAAATCCGATTTGAGTTTTGCGGTAAGACCGAGTTCGGTCGTGCACACAGGCGTGAAATCTGCCGGATGCGAAAACAGAACGATCCACGAATCACCTGCCCACTCATGAAATTTGATTTTCCCTATCGAACTATCCTGTTCGAAATCTGGGGCGATGTCACCTAAACGTAAAGTCATGTTTCCTCCTGTGCGATTGCAATCACTAAAGTCTGACTATAGCTGCGTCAGACTGTTTTCCCAACGACAAATATCAACTATACAAATAACGAGAAGCTATGATCATAGCGCAATGCGTGCGAGATTTAGAATTGCTTGATGAGCGCCAATGACTGAGTAAATTTGTCCGCTTTTTGAAATCCGATGACACGGCCACCGCGAATTTCCTGACCATTCTTGTCGAAGAAAATAATTCCCGGCGGGCCGAATAGATTGAAGCGACGCAATAGTTCTTTATCGTGTGCATCGTTCGCAGTGACATCGACTTGCAGTAAAACCATATCGGCGAATTGTGTTTGCACGCGCGGATCGGTAAAGGTCAATTTTTCCATCTCTATGCAGGAGACACACCAGTCTGCATAAAAATCCAGCATCACATTTTTGCCATGCGCTTTGGCAATTGCGGCATCCAGATCAGCCGCTGTTTTTACACGAGTGAATGCTGCGTGCTGGATGCCGTCATTCCTCAAATGCGCTAGCGGCGCCAGTGCATCGCGGCCACCGGTTGCTACGCCGACTAATTGAAGTAATCCAAGCGCGGCGAAAACCAGTCCGACAGCTTTCGAGATCCACCCACCCTTTGCGGCCCACAGTAGGTACGCGCCATAAGCAATGCCAAGCGCAGCCCATGCAATCATTTGCACCGCATCAGGAATGATCGGCGAGACCATCCAGACGGCGAGTCCCAGCATCAACACGCCAAAGAAACTCTTGACCGCATTCATCCACGATCCTGCCCGCGGCAATAAAGCACCGGCAGATACGCCAACCAGCAACAAGGGCACACTCATGCCGTTCGCCATCGCGAACAAAGCGCTACCGCCAACGACGACATCACGCGTTTGACTGATGTAGACCAAGGCGCCTGCCAGCGGTGCAGCGACACATGGGCCGACGATCAAGGCCGATATCGCGCCCATGACAAAAACGCCGAATAGTTTTCCCGCTGTTTGTTGCGACGATGCGCGCGTCAATCTGTTTTGCACAGATGCATGCATTTGCAAGTGGTAGACATCAAACATCGATAGTGCGAGGCCGACCATCAAAATCGCGAATGCGCTCAGCACCCACGGATTCTGTAATGCGGCCGACAAGCCCTCGCCCACCAATCCTGCAGCAATACCGAGGCATGTATAAACCAAAGCCATACCGAGCGAATACACAGCCGCCAGCAACAAGCCGCGACTACGTTTTACCTGAGCGCCTTCGCCAACAATGATGCTCGATAAAATCGGCACCATAGGCAATACGCAGGGCGTGAATGCCAAGCCCAAGCCGAGCAAAAGGAAGAGAGGCAGAATTGCCAGTAACTTGCCACTTTGCAGCGAACGCTCTATGCGCCCCATATCTGAATCCAGAACTACATTCGCACTTGACGACTCGCTCAGAGAAGACACCTCCACGCTCTGCTGTCCACTAACAGATGCATCGCCTTTAACAGACAGCGTCGCGCTTGAATCCATAGGCGAATAGCACAAGCCTTTGTCCGAACAGCCCTGGCTAGTGGCGGTCAACGTAAAGCGTCCATTGCCTTGAACGGGTATGCGTATCGTCACGCTATTGCGATACGTCTCCACATCTTTCTGGAAGGTTTCATCGAATTTGATTTTGCCTGCAGGGATTTGCGGTTCGCCTAAAGTCGCATTGTTCGCTTTGAAGGCAAAGCGTTCGCGATACATGTAATAGCCATCTGCAATCACGTAGGTGACCGCTACGGTTTGCTCATCCAGCATGCGAGCGGAAAATTTAAATGCCACTTCAGGCGCGAGGAATTCTTCATCGGCGTGCGCCGTGAAAGGCAACGTGCACAACAGGACAAACACTGCGACAACACGGGCTAAGGTCGCACCTGCTTGCGATATTTTGCGCTTCTGCTGGCTGTAGCAGAAACGATGCGAAGCGCACAAGCGAGACAACAAATTCTTAAGCATTCCGTTCCTTACTTGTTTCCTGCTTGATCCAATCCAGATATGCCGGCAAGCCATCGACAATCGGAATGGCAATAATCTCTGGCACGGCATATGGATGTGCGGTCTTGATTGCGGCTTCTAACTCAGCGTAATGCGCGGCAGTCGTTTTGATTTGCATCGCCACTTCGCGCGCCTCTTCAACTTGGCACTCCCAACGATAAATCGAACGCATCGCGGGCAATATATTGACGCATGCTGCCAGTCGTCGTTCGACTAGCAAGCGCGCCAATTGTTCTGCGAATTCTTCATTTGGTGCGTTGCTTAAAACCAGCAGGGCTTGAGACGCTAGCGACATAATGAAAATGACACGGTTAAGTATCGATGGTGATTGAAGGACTCATAGTAAGTGCCATCAAATTATCTGCGCTTACCTCTATAGTTAGGCCCTCTATCTTGCCACAAACAACGCTGCATAAAAGCCTCGCCACAAAAGCAAAAGCCAGGCAATGCCTGGCTTTTGTTGTACATGCAATCGCGTTTGCGATTACTTGCTGATTGGCTTAATCGCCTGTGTTGTCTTCAACAGCTTCAGTGATTTCTGGACGATCGACCAGTTCAATAAATGCCATAGGAGCGTTGTCACCAGCGCGGAAACCCATTTTCAAGATACGCAGGTAACCACCATTGCGGTTTGCGTAACGTGGGCCGAGTTCTGCGAACAGTTTGACAACCATTTCGCGATCGCGCAGACGGTTAAACGCCAAACGTTTGTTAGCCAGGCTGTCGGTTTTGCCGAGGGTCAGGATCGGTTCGATCACGCGACGCAGCTCTTTAGCTTTTGGCAATGTGGTTTTGATTGCTTCGTGACGCAGCAACGAAACAGTCATGTTGCGCAACATTGCGAGACGATGGGAAGAAGTACGATTTAATTTACGAAGGCCGTGACGGTGACGCATGGTAATTCCTTTCAGTTTTTGAGTTTAAATCCAGTTCTTCTATCGACAATGCATAGTGCAATGACGCGGACCGGTATCTATATTTTTTAAGACGGCAGATTTTACACCAAAATTCATTGGGACAGAGGTACCTCTGTCCCGACAAAAATTACTTCTCCAAACCAGCTGGCGGCCAGTTTTCGAGTTTCATGCCCAAAGTCAAACCACGCGACGCCAGAACTTCTTTGATTTCATTCAAAGATTTACGGCCGAGGTTAGGCGTTTTGAGCAGTTCGTTTTCGCTACGTTGGATCAAATCACCAATGTAGTAAATGTTTTCTGCTTTGAGGCAGTTAGCCGAACGAACTGTGAGTTCCAGATCATCAACTGGGCGCAACAAGATAGGATCAACTGCTGGTGCACGTGAAGGTGCATCTGCAGGTGCTTCTGTGCCTTCCAGCGCAGCGAACACATTCAACTGATCAACCAGAACGCGCGCCGATTGACGAATCGCTTCTTCAGGGGTGATCACGCCGTTGGTTTCGATGTTGATAACCAGTTTGTCCAAATCGGTACGTTGTTCAACGCGAGCCGATTCAACAGCGTACGAAACGCGGCGAACTGGCGAAAACGATGCGTCCAGAATGATACGACCGATAGTTTTGTTGGTGTCTTCTGACAAACGACGAACGTTACCTGGCACATAGCCACGGCCTTTTTCGACTTTGATCTGCATGTCGAGTTTGCCGCCGGCTGTCAAATGAGCAATCACGTGATCTGGATTGACCAGCTCAACATCATGTGGCAATTCGATATCGGATGCGAGAACAGCGCCTTCGCCTTCCTTTTTCAAGATCAGTGTGACGTCGTCGCGGTTGTGCAGCTTGAACACAACGCCTTTCAAGTTCAACAACATATCTACGACGTCTTCTTGTACGCCGTCAATAGAGGAATATTCATGGACGACACCGGCGATCGATACTTCTGTCGGCGCGTAGCCAACCATCGAAGACAACAGGACGCGACGCAGTGCGTTACCCAAGGTATGGCCGTAGCCACGTTCAAATGGCTCCATCACGACTTTAGCGTGACCAGGACCGAGTACTTCGACTTCAATAATACGTGGCTTCAACAAACTGTTTTGCATGAAATGTCCTTTTCAATACCCTCGGCTCATTACACCGATAAGGCTGATGGCATGACGAAAAAAGCCCACCAGATGGTGGGCCCGGAATTCAAAATTAACGTGAATACAATTCGACGATCAACGATTCGTTGACGTCTGCAGCGATTTCGCTACGATCTGGAACGGACTTGAAAGTACCTTCCATTTTTTTCGAATCAACTGCTACCCATGAAGGCATGCCGATTTGTTCAGCCAGTGACAGTGCTTCAACAATACGCACTTGCTTTTTCGATTTTTCACGAACAGCAACGATGTCGCCTGGTTTGACTTGGTACGAAGCGATGTTGACAACGATACCGTTGACGGTGAACGCTTTGTGCGAAACCAATTGACGGCCTTCAGCACGTGTCGAACCAAAGCCCATGCGATACACGACGTTATCGAGACGGCCTTCGAGCAATTTCAACAATGTTTCGCCGGTGTTGCCTTTACGGCGATCGGCTTCAGCGAAGTAGCGACGGAACTGACGTTCCAGGACGCCGTACATACGTTTTACTTTTTGTTTCTCACGCAATTGATTGCCGTAGTCAGAGGTACGAGCACCGGAAGTGCGACCATGTTGACCAGGTTTCGAATCAAGTTTGCATTTCGAGTCCAGCGAACGACGTGCGCTTTTCAGGAAAAGGTCGGTACCTTCACGACGGGAGAGTTTTGCTTTAGGTCCAATATAACGTGCCACGAGAATTTCCTTTAGATAATGACGCCCCGAATGAATCTTCTAACGAAAACCAATTCATTGAGCGCTAGTCTGATCAATCTGCAATCAGACGGTGGGCTTACTAAGAACAAAACCCGCCAAGGTCATTGGCGGGTAGATAACGGCACAACTACGTCCGTTGAAACGAATGCTTAGATACGACGACGCTTAGGTGGGCGGCAACCGTTATGTGGCACTGGTGTGACATCTTGAATCTGGGTAATTTTGATACCAAGATTGTTCAATGCACGAACCGAAGATTCACGACCTGGGCCTGGGCCTTTGATACGCACTTCAAGGTTCTTGATACCGCATTCGATCGCGACTTTACCAGCGGCTTCTGCTGCAACCTGCGCTGCAAACGGGGTCGATTTACGCGAACCTTTAAAGCCGGCACCGCCAGACGTTGCCCATGACAGCGCATTGCCTTGACGATCGGTGATCGTGATGATGGTGTTATTGAAAGACGCGTGGATGTGCGCGATGCCTTCAGCAACGTTCTTTTTAACTTTTTTACGCACACGTGCTGCTGCGGCGTTATTAGGTGCTTTTGCCATAATTCTTTCCTTGAATCCGACGACTAGTCAAACTGCGCTTGGATTATTTTTTCAGCGATTGAGCTGCTTTACGCGGACCCTTGCGAGTACGAGCGTTTGTACGTGTACGTTGACCACGGCAAGGCAAGCCTTTGCGGTGACGCATACCACGATAGCAACCCAAGTCCATCAGGCGCTTGATGTTCATCGAGATTTCACGACGCAGATCGCCTTCAACGATGAATTTTGCTATCTCATCGCGCAGCTTTTCCAGCTCGTTATCGTCCAGATCTTTAACCTTTTTAGTGGTCAGAACACCTGTTGTGTCGCAAATTTTTTGCGCACGTGGGCGGCCAATACCATAGATAGCTGTGAGGCCGATTACGGTATGTTGATGATTGGGTACGTTTACCCCTGCGATACGTGCCATTCGTTATTCCTCAAATCAATAACGTTAAATTAACCTTGGCGCTGCTTATGACGCGGTTCGATGCAAATTACTCGAACGACGCCCTTGCGCTTGATGATCTTACAGTTGCGGCAGATCCGCTTAACTGATGCGAGCACTTTCATTTTTGCCCTCTTTCTTACAGTTGATTCGTTTTAAAGTTACTTAGTACGGAACACAATACGTGCCCTACTTAGATCATAAGGTGTCAACTCAACCGTCACCTTGTCGCCAGGCAGAATGCGGATATAGTTCATGCGCATTTTTCCTGAAATATGACCAAGCACTATGTGCCCATTTTCCAACTTGACTCTAAATGTCGCGTTTGGGAGATTTTCTAGAATCTCCCCCTGCATTTGAATTACGTCGTCTTTTGCCATTCGTTTCGTTTTCCTCGCGCTTAACGCGTCGGAATCCCGCCCTTGAAGTTCGCTTTGCGAAGCAACGATTCATACTGCTGAGACATCACGTAGTTTTGAACTTGCGCCATGAAATCCATCGTTACCACAACAATAATCAACAGCGATGTACCACCAAAGTAAAACGGTACTTTCCAACGAGCAATCAGAAACTCAGGTAACAAACAAACCAGCGTAATGTAGACCGCGCCAGCTAACGTCAACCGAGTCAAAATCTTGTCTATGTAACGAGCGGTTTGATCGCCAGGACGAATACCTGGAACAAACGCACCACTCTTCTTCAAATTATCGGCTGTCTCTTTGCTGTTGAATACCAAAGCGGTATAGAAGAAGCAGAAGAAAACAATCGCAGCAGCATACAACAACGCATGTATCGGTTCGCCCGGCGCCATCGATGCAGCCAAATCTTTCAGGAAACGAACAAACGGACTGGTCGTTTCGCCTGATGTGAACCAACTCGTAATCGTCGCCGGGAACAGAATGATCGACGAAGCGAAAATTGGAGGAATCACACCAGCCATATTCAGCTTCAGTGGCAAATGACTACTTTGACCACCGTAAATTTTGTTACCAACTTGACGCTTGGCGTAGTTCACCAGAATCTTGCGCTGACCGCGTTCAATGAACACAACCAGATAGGTAACCGCTGCAACTACCAGACAGATCAGAATCGCCGACAATGCATTCATTGAACCGGTGCGAACCAATTCAAACAAACCGGCAACTGCTGTAGGCAAGCCTGCTGCAATACCTGCAAAAATGATGATCGAGATACCGTTACCCAAGCCGCGTTCGGTAATTTGCTCGCCCAACCACATCAAAAACATCGTGCCAGTAACAAGCGTAATCACTGTTGTCAAACGAAACGCCATACCTGGATCAATGACCAGATTTGCTTGCGATTCCAATGCAACAGCAATACCCAAGCCTTGGAAAGTCGCCAGCAACAACGTGCCGTAGCGCGTGTACTGCGTGATTTTCCGACGGCCAGCTTCGCCTTCTTTTTTCAACGCTTCCAGCTGCGGTGACACTACCGACATTAACTGCATGATGATCGATGCAGAAATGTACGGCATGATGCCGAGTGCAAATACTGTGAAGCGGGACAATGCGCCACCAGAGAACATGTTAAACATGCCCAAGATGCCGCCTTGATTTTGCTTGAACAACTGCGCCAATTCGTCTGGGTTAATACCCGGAACAGGAATGTGCGCGCCGATGCGGAATACTACCAACGCACCGAGCAGAAACCACAGGCGATTCCACGGAAAACCAGTAGAAGCGCCTTTAGCAAGCTGAGGAGTAGTTGCCACTATTTACTCCGTTATCAGACTAAACTTAAGCAACCGAACCGCCAGCGGCTTCGATCGCTGCTTTTGCGCCTTTGGTCGCGATCAGGCCTTTGAGTGTCACTTTTTTAGTGAGCTCACCGGACAAGATAACGCGAACTACGCGTGCCAGTTCACCGATAACGCCGGCTTGTTTCAATGCCAGAATATCGATTTCCGTTACTGGCAATGCTTCCAAATCGGACAAGCGAACTTCTGCTTTGTACGGTGTTGCCAGCGATTTGAAACCACGCTTAGGCAAACGACGTTGCAAAGGCATTTGACCGCCTTCGAAACCGACTTTATGGAAACCGCCTGAACGGGATTTTTGACCTTTGTGACCACGGCCGGCTGTCTTGCCCAGACCGGAGCCGATACCGCGACCAACGCGACGCTTGTAATGCTTGGCGCCGTCTGCAGGTTGAATAGTATTCAATTCCATGATGTTCTCCGTGCGTAAGCCGAGGCTTACGACACTACTTTCACGAGGTACGATACTTTGTTAATCATGCCGCGCACTGACGGTGTGTCTTCCAACTCGGATACCGAGTTGATACCGCGCAGGCCGAGGCCACGAACGGTAGCACGATGTGTTTCACGTGTGCCGATCAGACCCTTAACCAATGTAACTTTAACTGTCTTTGCCATTGTGTTCACCTTAGCCCAGAATTTCTTCGACAGACTTGCCGCGTTTAGCTGCAATTTCCGAAGCGGTATTCATTTTTGCCAAGCCTTCCAACGTCGCACGAACCATGTTGTAAGGGTTGGTCGAGCCAGTGGATTTAGCCACTACGTTCGTCACGCCCATTACTTCAAAAATTGCGCGCATTGGACCGCCAGCAATCACACCAGTACCGTCTTTAGCTGGCAGCATCAAAACTGATGACGCGCCGTGCTTGCCGGTAACCATGTGCTGCAAAGTACCGTTTTTCAACGTCACTTTGATCATTTTGCGGCGTGCTTCTTCCATTGCTTTCTGTACGGCTACTGGCACTTCTTTCGATTTGCCTTTACCCATACCGATGCGGCCATCGCCATCACCAACGACTGCAAGTGCTGCGAAACCCATGATACGACCACCCTTGACCACTTTGGTCACACGGTTGACCGCGATCATTTTTTCGCGCATGCCGTCGTCCGGCTTGTCGCTTTGCATTTTCGATTGCATTTTTGCCATGACGATTTTTCCTTAGAACTTCAGACCAGCTTCACGCGCAGCTTCAGCAACTGCTTTAACGCGGCCGTGATAACGGAAACCGGAGCGATCGAACGCAACTTCGGCGATTCCTGCTTTCAGTGCTTTTTCTGCAACGCGCTTGCCAACCAAAGCAGCAGCAGCGACATTGCCGCCAACACCAGTTTGTCCAGCCAACTCTTTACGCACTTCAGCTTCAAGCGTCGAAGCAGATGCCAAAATTTGGGCGTCCGGTCCGATGATGCTTGCGTAGATGTGCAAGTTGGTACGATGCACTGCCAGGCGAACCACCTTCAACTCGGCAATCTTGGCCCGAGTTTGGCGTCCGCGGCGCAGACGTGATTGTTTCTTATCCATCGTCAACCCTTACTTCTTCTTGGTTTCTTTAATCACAACCACTTCGTCCGAATAACGAACGCCCTTGCCTTTATAAGGCTCAGGACTGCGGTATGCGCGGACTTCAGCAGCCACTTGACCAACTTGCTGGCGGTTGATGCCTTTGATCAGGATCTCGGTTTGCGTCGGTGTTTCCACTTTTACGCCTGCTGGCATTTGGTGTACTACAGGATGCGAGAAACCCAACGAAAGGTTCAGCTTGTCACCTTGCGCAGCGGCACGATAACCAACACCAACCAACGTCAATTTTTTTTCAAAGCCTTTGGTAACACCATTGACCATGTTGTTGACGAGAGCGCGAATCGTACCCGACATCGCATTTGCTTCGCGACTGTCGTTAGCGGCTTTGAAACTCAAAGTACCGCTGTTATTTTCGATTTGCACCAGGCCGCTCAACGACTGGGTCAAAGAGCCCAATGGACCTTTAACTGTGATTTGCGCTGCTGTGATGGTCGCTTCCGCGCCACTAGGCAGTGCAACTGGCATTTTACCTACACGAGACATCTTGTGCTCCTTAGGCGACGTAGCAAATAACTTCGCCACCGACACCGGTTGCGCGCGCTTTGCGGTCAGTCATGACACCTTTTGGTGTCGACACAATCGCCACACCCAAGCCGTTCATAACGTTTGGAATGTCATCTTTGCCTTTGTAGACGCGCAACCCTGGACGGGAAACACGCTCCAAACGCTCGATAACTGGACGACCGGCGTAATATTTCAAACCGATTTTCAGTTCTGCTTTACCAGCATCTTCTGTCACGGCGAAGTCTTCAAT
Organism: Herminiimonas sp.; assembly: GCF_030655415.1. The sequence continues at coordinate 455,794 of NZ_JAURVN010000015.1, forward strand.
GTAACCCTCGTCACGCAGGACGTTGGCGATGGCAATCTTGACTTTTGACGAAGGCATTGCTACCGACGTTTTTTGAACAACTTGCGCATTGCGGATACGGGTCAGCATATCGGCGATAGGATCGCTCATACTCATTGCTTATTCTCCTATTACCAGCTGGCTTTAGTCATACCGGGAATTTCGCCACGCATGGCGCATTCACGGAGCTTAATACGGCCCAAACCGAACTTACGGAAAGTGCCACGCGGGCGACCGGTGATCGAGCAACGGTTACGTTGACGAGTAGGAGCCGAGTTACGTGGCAACGCCTGCAATTTCAGGCGCGCTTCGTAGCGCTCTTCTTCCGACTTCGATTGGTCATCAATGATTGCCTTCAACTCAGCACGTTTGCCAGCGAATTTCTTCACCAGGTCTGCACGCTTTTGTTCACGGTTAATCAGTGCCAGTTTTGCCATGGCAACCTCAGTTTCTGAACGGAAATTTAAATGCGGCGAGAAGCGCTTTTGCTTCTTCGTCGGTCTTTGCAGTTGTCGTGATACTGATATTCATACCACGCAACACGTCAATCTTGTCGTACTCAATTTCGGGGAAAATGATCTGCTCTTTCACACCGATATTGTAATTGCCACGACCATCGAATGCCTTGCCCGAGATACCACGAAAATCGCGCACACGTGGCAACGCAACTGTGATGAAACGATCAAGGAATTCATACATCTGAGCGCCGCGCAAAGTCACCATACAACCGATTGGATAACCCTCACGAATTTTGAAACCCGCAATCGCTTTACGCGCTTTGGTCACAACCGGTTTTTGACCTGCAATCTTGGTCAAGTCGCCAACTGCGTGCTCGATGATCTTTTTGTCCGCAATCGCTTCCGACAAACCCATATTCAGGGTGATCTTCAGGATACGCGGAACTTCCATTACCGATTTGTACGCGAATTTCGCGGTCAAATCGCCAACGACTTTTTCTTTATAGAATTCTTGGAGACGGGCCATGATCTCTTAAACCTTAACGACTTCGCCGCTTGACTTATAAACGCGGACTTTTTTACCGTCCACATCTTTAAAGCCAGCACGATCTGCCTTGCCAGTTGCTGCATTGAACAACGCAACATTCGACACATGAATTGGCATCAACTTATCGACGATGCCACCAGTTGAACCTGTCATCGGGTTAGGCTTGGTCGCTTTTTTAGCAACGTTCACACCGTCAACAACCAGGTAATTAGCGTCAACGCGACGTTGTACAACACCGCGTTTGCCTTTGTCTTTGCCAGTTAGCACAATGACTTCGTCGCTTTTACGAATCTTATCCATCACGACTCCTTACAGAACTTCAGGGGCGAGAGAAACGATTTTCATGAAGCGCTCAGTGCGCAATTCACGTGTAACCGGTCCAAAAATACGCGTACCAATTGGCTCCAGCTTTGCATTCAGCAAAACTGCTGCATTGCTGTCGAACTTGACCAGGGAGCCATCTTGACGACGAACACCTTTGGCAGTACGCACAACAACTGCGTTATAAATTTCGCCTTTTTTCACGCGACCACGTGGCGCAGCAACTTTGACGGTGACTTTAATCACATCGCCAATGCTTGCGTAACGGCGCTTTGAACCGCCGAGCACCTTGATGCACATAACTTCGCGAGCACCCGTGTTGTCGGCTACTTCGAGCCGGCTTTCAGTTTGAATCATATGTTTTCTTTCCCAACTTAACCCGCTCTTGCACACGATGTGCATTTGCAGTCAGTCTTGGTCCCGGCAGCCTGCCGAAAGCAGTCTGATGAGGTGGACGATTTTCAAAACTTCAATTAACGCAAGTTCTGCGCTAAAACTTTTACTGCAGCTATCGCAACCGAAAGATTGCAACAGCGAAGCCCGCTATTATTACACCGAAATAGCGGGCCCGCAACAACTAATTAAACTATTTGTGCTGCTTGTACAACGCGTGTCACGGTCCAAGCTTTAGTCTTGGAGATAGGACGACCTTCTTGAATCTCGACCGTATCGCCAGCTTTTGCTTGGTTGCCTTCATTGTGCGCGTGATACTTATTCGAACGCATAATGATTTTGCCGTACAAAGGATGCTTGACGTGACGCTCGATCAACACGGTTACTGTCTTGTCCATCTTGTCAGATACGACTTTGCCAATCAACGTACGCTTCAGCGCTTGTTTTACTTGATCGTTCATTATTTGGCGTCCTTCTGTGTCATAACCGTTTTGACGCGTGCGATGTCGCGACGTACTTTTTTCAGCTGCGATGTATTGTTCAGCTGTTGCGTTGCTATCTGCATACGCAGACCGAACTGCGCTTTCAGCAGATCGTTCAGTTCTTTGGTCAAAGCCGCTTGGTCTTTGCCTTGGAGTTCAGATGTTTTCATGTTCATCCCTATCATTGTCCGACTTGACGGACGACGAACTTGGTCAACAGCGGCAGTTTAGCTGCAGCTAACCGGAACGCTTCGCGTGCCAGAGTTTCGTCAACGCCGTCCATCTCGTACAACATTTTGCCTGGCTGAATTTCAGCCACGTAGTATTCCGGATTACCCTTACCGTTACCCATACGGACTTCAGCAGGTTTGTTCGAAATTGGCTTGTCTGGGAAAATACGAATCCAGATACGGCCACCACGTTTGATGTGACGCGTCATTGCACGACGAGCCGCCTCAATTTGGCGCGCTGTAATACGACCGCGACCAATAGCTTTCAAACCGAATTCACCAAACGAGACGGCAGTGCCGCGCGAGTGAGAAATACCGGTATTACGGCCTTTTTGCTCTTTACGATATTTTCTGCGTGCTGGTTGCAGCATGATTATTCTCCTGCTTTCTCAGCCGAAACAGCACCGTCAACAGCGGCATCCGGCTTTTTAGCACGAACACGTTTAGCAGCTGGAGCCGCGCCTGGTGCAGCAGCTGCTGCAGTTGGTGCGCCTTCTGGGCGTGCTGTACGTGGACGGCTGCTTGGTTTGCCATCATCGCGGCGTGGGCCACGACGTTTGGTGTCATCTTCTTTAGTCAGGTCGACTGGTGGTTCGCCGCTAGGCAAACGATCACCTTTGTAAACCCAGACTTTGATACCGATGATGCCGTACGTTGTTTCAGCCTCGCCGAAACCGTAGTCAATCTCAGCGCGCAATGTGTGAAGTGGTACGCGACCTTCGCGATACCATTCTTTACGTGCGATCTCGATACCGTTCAAACGACCGGACGACATGATCTTGATACCTTGTGCGCCGAGGCGCATCGCGTTTTGCATCGCACGCTTCATTGCACGACGGAACATGATGCGTTTTTCCAATTGCTGTGCAATCGAATCAGCGATCAATTGTGCGTCGGTCTCTGGCTTACGAATTTCTTCGATATTCACATGAACCGGCACGCCCATCATTTTTGTCAGCGCGGATTTCAATACTTCGATGTCTTCGCCTTTTTTACCGATCACGACGCCTGGACGTGAGCTGTAAATAGTGATGCGAGCATTTTTTGCTGGACGCTCAATAATAACGCGACCAACAGAAGCATTCTTCAGCTTGGTTTTCAGGTATGCGCGAACTTTGAGATCTTCGTTCAGCATGGTGGCAAAATTACTATTGCCAGCGTACCAACGTGATGCCCAGTTGCGTGTAACCGAAAGACGGAAACCGGTTGGATGTATCTTCTGTCCCATCGTGACTCCTTAGTTACCGACAGTCACGTATATGTGACAGGATTGTTTAGAGATACGATCACCCCGGCCTTTAGCGCGTGCTGTGAAGCGCTTCAGGATCGGGCCCTTTTCGACATAGATCGTTTTCACGAACAATTCGTCGATATCTGCGCCGTCATTGTGTTCGGCATTCGCGATTGCGGATTCCAGAACACGTTTGATGATCGCAGCACCTTTTTTAGGGCTGAACTGCAGAAGATGCAGAGCGGCGTCAACTTTCTTGCCGCGGATTTGATCCGCAACGAGACGACCCTTCTGATCCGACAGGCGCACGCCTTTGAGGATAGCTTTAGTTTCCATTATTTCTTAGCCTTCTTGTCAGCAGCGTGGCCCTTGAACGTACGGGTCAGCGCGAATTCGCCAAGCTTGTGACCAACCATGTTTTCCGACACATAAACAGGCACGTGTTGCTTGCCGTTATGTACCGCGATCGTCAAGCCGATAAAGTCAGGCATGACTGTCGAACGACGGGACCAGGTTTTGATTGGCTTTTTGTCTTTGTTCGCTTGCGCGGCTTCGACTTTTTTCACCAGATGGGCGTCGCAAAACGGCCCTTTTTTTAATGAACGTGTCATGTCTTATCCTTATTTCTTACCGCGGCGCGAGACGATCATAGAAGTCGTGCGCTTGTTGCGACGCGTCTTCTTACCTTTAGTCTGCTGGCCCCATGGTGATACTGGATGACGACCTGCTGCCGTTTTGCCTTCACCACCACCGTGTGGGTGATCGACCGGGTTCATGACCACACCGCGAACGGTAGGACGAACACCACGCCAGCGCATCGCACCTGCTTTACCGATTTTACGCAAGCTGTGTTCGGCATTGCCGACTTCACCTACGGTTGCACGGCATTCAACGTGGATACGACGAACTTCGCCAGAGCGCAAACGAACTTGAGCGTAAGTACCTTCACGTGCCATCAACACAACGCCAGCGCCGGCTGTACGTGCAATTTGAGCACCTTTGCCTGGCAACATTTCGACGCAATGCATGATAGTACCGACAGGGATATTACGGATAGGCAAGCAGTTACCCGATTTGATCGGCGCTTCCGAACCATTCATCACTTGATCGCCAACGGCCATGCCTTTGGTTGCAATGATGTATTGACGCTCACCATCCGCATACAACACCAACGCGATGTTTGCCGTGCGGTTTGGATCGTATTCAATACGTTCCACTTTCGCAGGGATAGCATCTTTAGTGCGTTTGAAGTCGATAACACGGTAATGCTGCTTGTGACCACCACCGATATGACGGGTAGTGATGTGACCGTTGTTGTTACGGCCAGCAGTTTTCGATTTCTTTTCGATCAGGCCTGCGAATGGGCGGCCTTTGTACAGGTCGGCATTGACGACCTTGACCATACCGCGACGACCAGGCGAGGTCGGCTTGACTTTAACGAGTGCCATTATTTAGCCTCCTCGGTGAAGTTGATTTCTTGACCAGGCTTCAGGCAGACAAACGCACGACGTGTGTGATTGCGACGACCATTGAAGCGACCTGAACGTTTTTGCTTACCTTGACGATTGGCAACTTGAACAGATTCAACTTGAACCTTGAACAGCAACTCAACCGCAGCCTTGATTTCAAGCTTGGTAGCGTCCGGCATTACGAGGAAAACGACTTGTTCGTTTTTTTCAGCAACGAAAGTTGCCTTCTCGGAAATGACTGGCGCCAACAATACTTTCATCAAGCGTTCTTCACTATGTTTCAGAATCGCGCTCATGCCAGCATCTCCTCAATCTTGGCCAACGCCAATTTCGTGATCAGGATCTTCTTGTAGAAGACCAACGAAACTGGATCAGCATGACGTGGCTCGCAAATCAGCACGTTAGGCAGATTGCGCGATGCCAACAACAGGTTTTCATCCAGGCTATCAGTAATGACAAGCACGGAATCCAGACCCATATCTTTCAATTTTTGCGACAAGAGCTTGGTCTTTGGCGCATCAACTGACAGGCTTTCGATTACGGAGAGACGACCTTCGCGAGCCAACTGCGAGAGGATCGAGCAGAGACCTGCGCGATACATCTTTTTGTTAACTTTGTGCGAGAAGTTTTCATCAGGCGAGTTCGGGAAAATCCGACCGCCGCCGCGCCACAAAGGCGATGACGACATACCAGCACGAGCACGGCCCGTACCTTTTTGACGCCAAGGTTTTTTGGTGGTGTGATGAACTTCTTCACGATCTTTTTGTTTGCGATTACCGCTGCGTGCGTTGGCTTGATAGGCAACGACGACTTGGTGAATCAGCGCTTCGTTGTAGTCGCGACCGAAAATAGTATCCGGCGCAGCAACGTTCGAAGACGATTGACCTTGGTCATTCAGGAGCTTGAGTTCCATGAATTAAGCCCCCTTCTTTGCTTTGGTTTTAATAGCCGGCGAGACAATCACCTGACCATTTTTCGCACCAGGAATCGCACCCTTAACCAGCAACAGCTGGCGATCAGCATCAATACGAGCGATCTCAAGGTTTTGAATTGTGCGATTCACGTCACCCAAGTGACCAGTCATGCGCTTACCAGGAAAAACGCGACCTGGATCTTGCGCCATACCGATGGAGCCTGGGACATTATGCGAACGTGAGTTACCGTGGGTTGCACGACCAGAAGAGAAGTGATAACGCTTGATAACACCAGCGTAACCCTTACCGATAGTCACGCCTTGCACGTCTACTTTTTGACCGACTTCGAACAGACTGGCAGCGATAACATCGCCGACCTTCAATTCGGAAGCAGCAGTAGCAGCAATACGGAATTCTTTGAGGACGGTACCGGCTTCAACACCTGCTTTGGCATGATGGCCAGCAGAAGCTTTATTTACACGAGAAGCACGGCGGCTACCGAAAGCAACTTGGACAGCCGAATAACCATCGACGTCAGGCGTTTTGATTTGCGTCACACGATTGTTTGAAACGTCAACCACGGTAACAGGAATCGAATCCCCATCATCCGTGAAAATACGCATCATACCAACCTTGCGACCAAGCAGGCCTTGGCCTTTATCTTGGTTTTGGTTCATTTTTTCTCCATTCCCACCTACGATTGGGCGGGGCTGATATATAAAACAACTTAAACTACGAATTTGATGAGAATTCCAATTGGGAATCCTCAGCGAAGCCCGAGATTATAACCGGTGAACAGCCCTTCCACAACATCTAAATGCGTGAATTGTTGTTCCCCAGCGTATAAATGCGGGACATTTCTGCCCCGCATTATCAAAAACAAATTATTGCAGTTTGATTTCTACATCAACGCCAGCAGGCAAATCCAGTTTCATCAATGCATCAACTGTTTTATCTGTAGGATCAACGATGTCCATCAAGCGAACGTGCGTACGAATTTCGAACTGATCGCGCGATGTTTTGTTGACGTGCGGCGAACGCAAAACGTCAAAACGCTGAATACGTGTTGGCAATGGAACCGGGCCTTTTACAACCGCGCCAGTGCGTTTTGCTGTTTCAACGATTTCGAGTGCCGATTGATCGATCAAACGATAGTCGAATGCTTTCAGACGAATACGGATCTTTTGGTTTGGAGCTGATTTCGGTGCTGTAGACATGTTCATTCCTTAAAAGAGCGAACCGCGAGTGAGTGAACACTCGCGGCGATAGTAAATGGCGTTATGCCAAATCGTTTATTGCTTACTGATTACTCAATAATTTTAGCAACAACACCGGCGCCGACGGTACGACCGCCTTCGCGAATCGCGAAGCGCAGACCTTCTTCCATCGCGATCGGGTTGATCAACATCACGGTAATCGAGACGTTGTCGCCTGGCATAACCATTTCTTTGTCTTTCGGCAACTCGATCGAACCAGTTACGTCCGTTGTACGGAAGTAGAACTGTGGACGGTAGTTGTTGAAGAATGGTGTATGACGGCCGCCTTCATCTTTCGACAGAACGTAGATTTCGCCTGTGAAATGTTTGTGCGGTTTGATCGAGCCTGGTTTTGCCAGAACTTGACCACGTTCTACGTCTTCACGCTTGGTGCCGCGCAACAGTACGCCGACGTTGTCGCCTGCTTGACCTTGGTCGAGCAATTTACGGAACATTTCAACGCCGGTGCAAGTAGTTACTTGGGTGTCGCGAATACCAACGATTTCCAGTGCTTCACCAACTTTGACGATACCGCGTTCGATACGACCGGTAACAACTGTACCGCGACCTGAGATCGAGAATACGTCTTCTACTGGCAACAGGAAGGCGCCGTCTACTGCGCGTTCTGGTGTTGGGATGTAGGTGTCGAGTGCATCAGCCAGCGCCATGATGGCTTGCTCGCCCAATGGACCGGTGTCGCCTTCGAGTGCCAACTTGGCCGAACCTTTGATGATAGGCAAGTCGTCGCCTGGGAATTCGTATTTCGAAAGTAATTCACGTACTTCCATTTCAACGAGTTCCAGCAGTTCTTCGTCATCAACCATGTCGCATTTGTTGAGGAAGACGATAACGTACGGCACACCAACTTGGCGCGCGAGCAAGATGTGCTCACGGGTTTGTGGCATTGGGCCGTCTGCTGCTGAGCAAACCAGGATCGCGCCGTCCATTTGGGCTGCGCCGGTGATCATGTTTTTAACATAATCAGCATGGCCTGGGCAGTCAACGTGCGCATAGTGGCGCGCTGCTGTTTCGTACTCAACGTGTGCTGTGTTGATGGTGATGCCGCGTGCTTTTTCTTCTGGTGCTGCGTCAATTTGATCGTACGCTTTTGCTTCGCCACCAAATTTTTTCGACAATACTGTCGCAATCGCTGCTGTCAGTGTGGTCTTGCCGTGATCGACGTGACCAATCGTGCCGACGTTGACGTGCGGCTTGGTCCGCTCGAATTTGCCTTTTGCCATTTT
>NZ_JAURVN010000011.1 GCF_030655415.1 Herminiimonas sp.
AGCTCGATGTCGCGCTGCATGTTGATTTCTTGCGGCATCCAGTGATTTGCGCAACCAGCCAAATACTTGTCCCATGCCCATTTGTATTTAAACGGGACCAATTGGTTGACGTCGGTCTGGCCGTTGATGATGCGCTTGTCAGCGGCATCCATACGACGGATTGGATCCACTGCAGCAGCTGGTTTTGCCACCAATGCAGGATCCATTGCTACGTCTTGTGCTTGTATGCGCTGTGCTGCTGCGTCACGAACTTGTTGCAGTGCTGGTTGCAATGCCGACTGCGGTGCTGCTGGCTTTGCTTCTTCATCCCAACTTAGCATGATGTATTTCCTTATTTATATATGGTGCGGATGTTGCCGAAAACTTTAATGCTGACCAAACCTTATACAGCTTTGTCAGCATTATGCAATTCAAGTTCAGTGCAACATCATGAATATCAATTTTTACTAGCGAAACCCAATGTCTGAATAGACGATTATTGGCAGGCTTCGCATTCTTCAAACCCCGCATCGCCTGGACGCAGCATGCACGCCGGGCCGTCGGTTTCAGCCGCGGATGCACTTGTCGAATTGCCGCCACCAGAATCCACTGCATTCAATGCACCGGTTTTTGAAGTCGATTTTTCGGTATGCGTTGCACCCATGGTACGCAGGTAATACGTGGTTTTCAAACCGCGCAACCATGCCAGCTTGTAGGTGTCATCAAGTTTTTTACCCGATGCGCCAGCCATGTAGATGTTCAGCGACTGCGCCTGATCGATCCATTTTTGACGACGCGATGCAGCTTCGACCAACCATGATGGCTCGACTTCAAATGCGGTAGCGTAAATCGCGCGCAAATCTTGCGGAATGCGATCGATCTTCGCCAAGCTGCCGTCAAAGTATTTGAGATCGGAAATCATGACTTCATCCCACAATCCACGTGCTTTCAAATCACGGACCAGGTATTCATTGATCTCGGTGAACTCACCAGACAAGTTCGATTTGACGTACAGATTTTGGTAAGTCGGTTCGATACAAGCCGAGACGCCGATGATGTTCGAAATCGTCGCAGTCGGTGCGATTGCTACGCAGTTGGAATTGCGCATGCCGAATTCCTTGATGCGTGCGCGCAACGGAGTCCAGTCGAATGTTTCGCTGTAATCTGCTTCCAGATATTTGGCACCGCGTTCTTCCGCCAGCAATTTCAGCGAATCTTGCGGCAGGATGCCACGATCCCACAAGGAACCTTTATACGAACTGTAACGGCCGCGTTCTTCTGCCAATTCGGTCGATGCGTAGTAAGCGTAATAGCAAACGGCTTCCATCGAGTTATCAGCAAATTGCACTGCGTCGTTCGATGCATAAGGAATACGCATCATGTGCAAGCAATCCTGAAAACCCATGATGCCGAGGCCGACTGGGCGGTGACGCAAGTTCGAGTCACGCGCTTTTTTAACTGCGTAATAGTTGATGTCGATTACGTTATCGAGCATGCGCATTGCGGTACGGATGGTTTTTTGCAGCTTGACGTGGTCCAGCTTGCCGTCTTTCATATGGGCTGGCATGTTGACCGAACCCAAGTTGCAGACTGCGATTTCGGAATCGTTGGTATTTAATGTGATTTCGGTGCACAGGTTCGAGCTGTGAACCACGCCGACGTGCTGTTGTGGCGAACGGATGTTGCATGGGTCCTTGAATGTGATCCATGGATGGCCGGTTTCGAACAGCATCGACAGCATTTTGCGCCACAGATCCAGCGCCTGAATTGTCTTGAACAGCTTCAGTTCGCCACGTGCAGCTTTGGCTTCGTAGCCGGTATAGGCTTCTTCGAATGCTTTGCCCACTTTGTCATGCAAGTCTGGTGCGTCGGATGGCGAGAACAAGGTCCACTCGCCTTTTTCCATCACACGCTTCATGAACAGATCAGGAATCCAGTTGGCGGTGTTCATGTCATGCGTACGACGGCGATCATCGCCAGTATTTTTACGCAAGTCGAGGAATTCCTCGATGTCCATGTGCCAGGTTTCCAGATAGGCGCAGACCGCACCTTTGCGTTTGCCGCCCTGATTCACCGCAACCGCGGTGTCGTTGACCACTTTCAGGAAAGGCACGACGCCCTGCGAACGACCGTTAGTACCTTTGATGTGCGCGCCTAGTGAACGGACTGGTGTCCAGTCGTTGCCCAAACCGCCAGCGTATTTCGCCAGCAATGCATTTTCCTTGATGGCTTCGTAGATGCCATCCAGATCATCGGCAACGGTCGTCAAATAGCACGACGACAATTGCGAACGCAAAGTACCGGAGTTGAACAAGGTCGGAGTCGAGCTCATGAAGTCAAACGAAGACAACAGGTTGTAGAACTCGATTGCGCGTTCTTCGCGGTTGATTTCGCCCAATGCCAGACCCATCGCGACGCGCATGTAAAACGCTTGCGGCATTTCGATACGAGTATCTTCAATGTGCAAAAAGTAGCGGTCATACAGAGTTTGCAAACCGAGGTAGCCGAATTGCAGATCGCGGTCCGGTACCAGCGCATCGCCGAGTTTTTTCAGATCGAACTGACCAAGCTTGGCATCCAGCAGATCTGCCTGGATACCTTTCTTGATGAATTTAGGGAAGTATTCAAGATACGCTTCTGGCGCATCCGCTTGAGCAACTTCCTTGCCAAATACTTCTTTGCGGATGGTGTGCATCAGCAAACGTGCGGTCACTGTTGTATACGCAGGGTCTTTTTCCATCAGCGCGCGGGCGGCCAGGATGGCGGACTTGTGCAATTCTTCGACCGGCACACCGTCGTACAGATTTTTGACTGTTTCACGCAGGATCGCTTCAGCGTCAACGTGCTTTTCAAAACCGATACATGCTGCAGCGATCAGGTCGCGCACTTGATTCATATCCAGCGGACGACGTTGACCATCTTCGATCACGTGCAACTGGTTGGATTCAACGACAGGCTTGGCGGCTTGCTGCTGCGCGCGCTCTTCCATCCGTTTGGCGCGATACAACACATAAGCGCGCGCGACATCGTGTTCACCCGAACGCATCAAGGACAATTCAACTTGATCCTGGATATCTTCAATATGGAAAGTGCCGCCGGCTGGTTGGCGACGCACTAAAGCGTTTACAACGTTTGCGGTTAACTGCTCAACCAATTCGCGTACGCGAGCTGATGCCGCGCCTTGTCCACCGTTAACTGCCAAAAATGCCTTGGTGACAGCGATAGAGATTTTCGATGGTTCGAAGCTGACCACTGCGCCGTTACGGCGGATGATGCGGTGATCGCTGAGGCCGACTGCGTGTGCGCCGGAAGTCGATGGAGCAACCGCGAGAGGCGCGATGTTGCCGATTTCTGTCGACGACTTAGCCGAAATTTCTTGCGTAGAGAGCATTACAACTCCTTTAAAAACTATTGCAGGCGGGTTTTGCCGTGCTGGTTGTAAGAGATAAACCGGATATTGCTGGTTTTGTGTAAGGTATTTTTTATGGAAGGTATCTGCCTAACGCAGATATCTACGTTAGCTGCCTGTACCGACTCTAATTCTAGTAATTATGTTGAAAGACATCTGCTCAGGGCTCCCTATTAATATGTATATACGGACAAATTATGGTGAAGCAACAACTGAACAGACTTAAGGGGTGGATCAACAAAACCCACTACATCTAGTGCGGAAGTTATGATCTGCACTAATTCTAGTGCGGGATAGTCGGGGATGCAATCACTTTCGTGAGAGATTCAGATATATTTTTTTATATGAATATATGGGATTGCAATGGTGCGTTTTTTACCCTAAGCAGAACTGCAAATCACCATCAGTGCGCACTGTTTGCACTGATTCCGAGCGCACTTTATGGTAGCGCTCCTGATAGTCCGTCCAGTTAAAAAATGGGCCGGGATCAGTTTTTCGACCAGGAGCAATCTGCTCATGTCCGGCCACGTTCTGCAAAGGATACTTCTGCTTTAAAGCATCCGTCAGTAACGCCAGCGCTGCATATTGAGCTGTTTCAAAGGGTTCAAAGTCGGTGCCCTCCAACTCAATCCCGATAGAAAAATCATTGCAACGCTCTTGTCCGCAAAACGAAGAAGCACCGGCATGCCAAGCTCTATCGTTGGCTGAAACAAATTGCATCACCATGCCATCGCGCCGGATCAGAAAATGCGCCGATACCCGCAAAGGTCTTAATTGGTCGAAATATGGATGCGCATCGTAATCAAGCTGATTCAAAAACAAGTCGGCGATAAAAGGACCACCGAACTGTTCTGGCGGCAGGCTGATGTTGTGAATTACCAGCAAGGCAATGTCCGTCCCTTCGGCCCGTTGATCGAAATTAGGCGACGGCATGCGCACGACATCAGCCGCCCAACCGTTTTCATCGATTAGAAACGGCAAAGATCGTATATCGGAAGTCTGCTTATTCGGGGGCATTGATATCCAGCCGCTGCATACGGTAACGCAATTGACGGAAGCTGATTCCGAGTAATTCTGCGGCTTGCGTCCGGTTGAATCTGGTTTTTGCCAAGGCGCGCCGAATGATTTCGCGCTCCACATCGTCGAGGTGATCGGGCAAGGACTGCGGCAAATCATCTGCCAGCGGCGGCAAAATCATTTCTTCCGTTTCGATTAAAGCCGGCACCATCTTGGTTTCTTCTGCAGGCGGTGATGGCGCGAAAATCTTGATCGATGGCGCGGCTTTCAGCGCCAGATCCGTCACTTCAATCACTCCATCATTGGCAAATGCCAGCGCGCGCTCCAGAATGTTTTCCAGTTCGCGCACATTGCCGGGGAAGGAATAACTGCGTAACGCGTCCAGCGCGGCAGGCGTCAACGCTGTCTTTTGTCCGCCGCCAAGCCGCGCCAGAATTACCTCGGACAGCAAACCAATATCATCAAGTCGTTCGCGCAAAGGCGGCAAACTCAACTCAATGACATTCAAGCGGTAATACAAATCCTGGCGGAATGTGCCCTTGCCCACGCATTCATGCAAATTCTGGTGCGTCGCACTAATAATACGTACATCCACCGGCTCTTCAACCGTCGCACCCACTTTGCGTACGCGCCGCTCCTGGATCGCCCGCAGCAATTTGACTTGCATAGCGAAAGGTAAATCAGCGACCTCATCCAGCAATAAAGTCCCGCCATTGGCTGCCTGGAAAAAACCATCGCGGTCATCCACCGCGCCAGTAAATGCCCCTTTGCGGTAACCAAAAAATTCTGCTTCCATCAAGGCTTCTGGAATGGCGCCACAATTGACGGCAACAAAAGGCTTGTCGTTACGCGCACTCTGCGCATGAATATCGCGCGCGGCCAACTCCTTGCCACTACCTGACTCGCCACTGATCGCGACCGGCGCCATGCTGCGCGACAAGCGAGCGATTTGCGCACGCAAATCCTGCATCGCTTCCGATTGGCCCATCAGACGCAGTGCTGTCGAGGCTACCGCTTTTTGACTGGATTTATCACTGTTGTCGCCTTGAGTAATGCGCAGGGCAGAGCGCACCATGACCCGCAATTGCTCCAACCCGACCGGTTTGGATAAGTAATCAAAAGCGCCGGCCTTCAATGCCACCACCGCATTATCGGCGCTGCCGAAAGCCGTAATCACAGCGATCGGGGTGTTCTTATACTGCGCCGTCACTTCATGCACCAACTCTATTCCCAAGCCATCCGGCAAGCGCATATCGGTCAATACCAATGCATATTCCGTCTTGGTCAGGTAATCACGCGCGACTGCCAGCGTCGGTGCGCTATCAATATCCAAACCCATCTTGACGAGCGTAATCTCCAGCAATTCCCGCAGGTCTGCTTCATCGTCAACAATCAAAATACGGGGGGAGCTCATAGTGCGCGGATTTTAAGATTCATGAGTGGTCAAAGGCAATCAAATGTTTTCATTATTGGCGAAGGTGATGACGAAACGGCCGGCTGGCGCACCCTTCTCATCATCACTTCGATATTCATAATTCAGCAAAGCACCATTATTCAAACACAATTCGCGCGCCAGATAGAGTCCCAGCCCTGTGCCTTTGCTGGAAGTTGTATAGAACGGTTCAAACAAATGGGCGCGCACGGTCGAAGTAATTTGCGGACCATCATCCTGCACATGCAGCTCAAGTCTATGCCCGATGCCAGACACAACATACACACGAATACTACCCGGCGTGCTGCTCGCGTAGCGTAACGCATTTGTCAGCAAGTTCAAGACGATTTCACGTAAATGCAAAGGATCGAAACGCACTTTGTAGCCCGTCATATCGCCAATCGCGATCATGCCTGGCTGCACCCCGTGCATCTCTTGCAACTCACTCAAAACGTCGTCAAACAACACCGCTAAAGAAAGGGGTTCGTGATATTGATGCGCCTTGCGCGACAACTTTAAAATATCCTCAATCATGCGATTCAGGCGCGCCACGTTATCGTTGATGATCGCAAGCAAACGCTGCTGACCTGCATCCGGTGCATCTTCACTCAACAGCGAAGCCGCATGCCCGATCGCCGAAAGGGGATTGCGTACTTCATGCGCAATGCTGGCGGTTAAACGTCCCATGGATGCGAGCTTGAGTTGCTGCGCGCGATTTTCGATTTCAGTGACATCCTGCAAGAAAATCACGACGCGTTCTTCCTGCACGCCTTCCGCATCAACTTTTGCGAAGCGCAATTTCAAATGCGTAATCAACTCACGGCGACTCCCAAAAACCGTGGTGCCACCTTGCAAGGTTAAATCTTCACCTTGCTTGATTAAAACAAAGGTTGGCGTATTAGCTTGTGTCGGCGTCCGTAAATCATCCTGCTGGCCCCACGCTTGGTAGGCGTCCGCTATCGGCCGCAACCATGCCATGTCGGATAATTTTCCATAGTTTTTTTCATGCGGAAAAGTCAGGCCGAGCATATGCGCTGCTGCCGGATTGCTGATCAAGACGCGGCCTTTGCGATCCACTACAAGTACGCCATCTTCCATATCCGCAATGATGAGACGATTGATTGCCTGCTGAACGTGCAAGGCTTTGCCGCGTCCCAGCGCCAACGACTCCTGTTTGATCAAACGAGCGGCAAGGCGATTGATGGCAAAAATAATGATGAAAAATGCTGCGCCGTATAAGCCAACTTGTGACGATGAAATATCCGAATTTTCATTCAGCAACTGGTAACCGCTATCAGCCAGCAGAATCAGCGTCACCACAGAAACAAAAAACAGGGAAAGGATCAGCGGCGCAAGAATGGCGCCGCCCGCCAACGGGAATAAATACAAAATCGCCAAACCACTTTTGATCCCGCCTGCGGATAAATACAAAAAAGAGATCGCGCCTATATCAACCGCAATTTGCGCAACCAACTGCAACATGAACCGGCGACGCCAGTACAACGATAGCAATACAAATGTCAGCGCTACCGCCAGATAGGCAATACAGATTTCCCAAAACTGCTGTTTTTGCGGCCACATCTTCGTGGCATTCAGACCGAAGTAAAGCAATAAAACCGCCACGATCAAAGTACGCGTTAATGCGAACGTCTGTAAGGTGCGCCAGAACGTTGCTTGCGCGTCGTCAAAAACCGGCTTGGTTTGTTTCATGAATTAACGAACGACATGCTGAGCGCGATGCTCGGCACTGCAAAATGCAGTATGGGAAGAATCAAATACTGCTTCAGACGCAGGGAAATGAATCTTGCAATGCGCGCAACTCAACATTGCTTCTGTACTTGCAAGTGGTGGTTGAGGAGCCTTAGTCGAATCGACTTTGGCAGAAGATTTTTTACTGCGGAGTATCCAGATAACCGCGACGATAATGCCGGCCCATAACAACAATTTCATGCAAGACCTCTATGCAAGACCACTTCCAGCACGAAGCGGCTGCCGACGTATGCCAGCAACAAGGTCGTGAAGCCGGTCAACGTAAAGCTGAGGGCCGTCTTGCCACGCCAGCCGCGCCATTTACGCCCCGCCAGCAGGATGCCAAACAAGAGCCAGGACAACATCGTGAAGATGGTTTTATGTTCCCATTTGAACGCTTGTCTAAATAACTCTTCGGAAAAAATGACACCGGATAAAACCGTCAATGTCAGCAGGAAGAATCCGAAACCGATCAAACGGAACAGCAATTTTTCCATCGTCAGCAGTGCCGGCAAGCGATCGATCGCCATTGCAAACAAACCGGTTTTTTGTACATTCAACCGCGTATGCAGTTTGGATTCTTGCAGCGCCATCAAAATCGCATGGAAGGCGGCAATCGTCAGCGTGCTGTACGCCAACATCGCAATCGCAATGTGCCAAGGGAAAAGCATGGAACGGCCCGCAAGTTCAATCACGCTACCCGGGAAAACCAGAGGCAACAAAACACCAACAGCTGCACATGGCAGCACCAGAATCCGCAAACCATCCAGCGTGAAATTACGATTTTCCAGCCAATAGGCCGCGACGGAAATCCACAAAGTCCCCGACAGCATGATTGCAAAACCCATGCGCAAAGAGTTGGACGTAATCGCATCTGCCCACAACGCACCGCCGTGCAGCAGCCAGCCAATCAGGGTGCCAAGCGAAATTGCCAAGCGTTTTTTCGGCGGCAAACATGCGCACACCACATAGAACAGGGCTGCCAGGATAAAAAGACATATATACATCATTTAAGTTTACACCATGTAATTCGGGCTTTCCGCTGGAGAAATTGGCTTTCAACTATCCAGTAGGAAATGATTATCGCGACATTACCATTAGCCGAAGAAAAACGCTTATATATGCTGCAAGATCGGCTGCAAGGCTGGCCACAAGATCAGCAGCAACCTCAGCTCAAGCATCATGCAAGATCTATGGGGAAATCGACGGGCGCTGTTTGCCAAACCCGTTCCCAGAACTAGCATCATGACAGCACGGTCATCTTCCATCGCATCGGTTAAAATGAGACCTTCCTGCGCCAACCATGCGTATTCCTTGCACGCGCGCCAATTTTCGCCGCAACTAGTTTTCACCATACATACAAAATACTCATGCTCGACAATCTCACTCAACGCCTAGCCAAAGCCGTCAAAACCATGCGCGGAGAAGCGCGCCTGACGGAAGCGAATACTGCAGAAATGCTGCGCGAAGTTCGCCTCGCTCTTCTCGAGGCCGACGTTGCGCTCCCAGCCGTGCGCGAGTTCATCAGCCGCGTCAAAGAAAAAGCGATGGGCGAAGATGTCATCGGCTCGCTCTCACCTGGCCAAGCACTGGTCGGTGTCGTCCAGCGGGAACTGGCCGCCATCATTGGTGCCGATCTCGGTCCCGAAGCGTCGCAACTCAATTTTGCGACGCAGCCCCCCGCGATCATCTTGATGGCCGGTTTGCAAGGTGCAGGTAAAACCACCACGGTCGGCAAACTGGCGAAATACCTACGTGAGCAAAAGAAGAAAAAAGTCCTGACCGTTTCTGCCGACGTCTATCGCCCAGCCGCGATTGGCCAGTTGAAAACGGTGACCGAACAAGTCGGTGCAGACTTCTTCCCATCCGAGCCTACTGACAAGCCTGTCGATATCGCGCTGGCCGCACTCGATTACGCCAAGCGCCATTATCACGACGTCCTGATCATCGATACCGCCGGC
This sequence comes from Herminiimonas sp., assembly GCF_030655415.1. The sequence continues at coordinate 9,548 of NZ_JAURVN010000011.1, forward strand.
CGTCTCGGCATCGATGAAGCGATGATGAAGGAAATCTCAGCGATCCACGCCGCCGTCAAACCGATAGAAACCCTGTTCGTGGTCGACGCAATGCTCGGCCAAGATGCGATCAATACCGCCAAAGCTTTTAGCGACGCCCTGCCTCTGACCGGTATTGTCCTGACCAAACTGGACGGCGATTCACGCGGCGGTGCGGCGCTATCAGTGCGTCACATTACCGGCAAGCCAATCAAGTTTGCTGGCGTTGCGGAAAAACTGGATGGCCTGGAAGCCTTCGATCCAGTCCGCATGGCAGATCGTATTCTCGGCATGGGCGACATCTTGGCGCTGGTTGAAGAAGCCCGCAAAGGCGTCGACATCGAAGCAGCCGAAGGTCTGGCCAAGAAGATCAAAGTCGGCGGCAAATTCGACTTGAACGACTTTAAATCGCAGCTCGCGCAGATGAAAAAAATGGGCGGCATGTCCAATCTGATGGACAAACTGCCAGCGCAATTACAGCAAGCCGCGAGTGGCGCCAATATGGGTATGGCGGATAAACAGGTCGTACGCATGGAAGGCATCATCAACTCGATGACTCCGCAGGAACGCGCCAAGCCAGAGCTGATCAAGGCCTCACGCAAGCGCCGCATCGCTACCGGCGCTGGCGTTCAGGTGCAGGAAGTCAACCGCATGCTGGCGCAATTCGACCAAATGCAAACCATGATGAAGAAGCTTAAAGGCGGCAATATGATGAAAATGATGCGAGGCATGAAAGGCATGATGCCTGGCATGCGCTGATTTTCAGCGTCATCAAATACCAAGCCCGGCTAATGCCGGGCTTTTTCATGTGCGGCACTTCGATGGTGCAAATCATTTACGGTCAGATCAAAAACAAGAAATCTGCATCCATTTTCTGGACCCCGATTTATAAAAAATCGCACCCATTGGCAAATCAAATACGATCCAAATTTGAAGCGATCGAACACATTCACGCATTTACCGTTTTCCCTCTGTGAGGCCTGCGTGGCGCGCAACCTACAAATACCCAGTGAAACAGTCAAAAAACACTTGCACAGCAAGAAAAACCACACCACTATTAGCGGTGCGTGAAGTGGCGCAATTTCCCAACACAATGTGAAGGAGGTTTGAAGATGGCAACAGCCAAAAAACCAGCAGCCAAAAAACCGGCCGCTAAGAAACCAGTAGCAAAAAAAGTCGTAGCGAAAAAAGCAGCGCCAGCTAAAAAAGCAGCGCCAGCCAAAAAAGTAGCCGCTAAAAAACCAGCAGCGAAAAAAGTCGCAGTAAAAAAACCAGCAGCAAAAAAGGTAGCCGCTAAAAAACCAGCGACTGCACGCAAGCCTAACGCTGCGTTCATGAAACCAGTAACACCGTCCGCAGTTCTGGCGGCTGTTATCGGTGCAGCACCAGCACCTCGCACTGAAGTAACTAAAAAAGTGTGGGAATACATCAAGAAGTTCAAACTGCAAAATCCAGAAAACAAACGCATGATCGATGCCGATGAAAAACTGAAAGCAGTCTTTGGTGGCAAGAAACAAGTATCGATGTTCGAGATGACAAAACTCATCTCCGGTCACTTGAAATAATTTTTTCAGGTACCAAACAAAAACGCCCGCATCGCGCGGGCGTTTTTGTTTCTGCTGCAAATAGTCGTTGGTTATTTTTGCTTTACCCTGACGCTTTAAAATTTCAAATTCTGTGTCGCTATTTCATCCTGATCAGCACTGATCGTCTCAAGGATGATGTTCCCAATTTCTCCAAGATGCCAATACCGAGTTTGGATATTCAGCACGACCACGGCTGCCGTTATAGCGCCCTAGCGCAAGAAACAAATCGCCTTTTTCCATATCGAGATACATGCGCAAGATAGAGCAACCAAAACGCAAATTGGTTTGCATATGAAACAGCTTGCTGCGATCACCATCGCCAATCACACGCGTCCAGAATGGCATGACTTGCATATAACCGTGCGCACCTACTGGCGACACCGCATATTTTCGGAACGCAGATTCCACTTGTATCAAGCCCAGCACCAAGGCTGGATCAAGACCGGCACGACGCGCTTCGTACCAAACCGTACGCAGGAATTCAATCCGCACCTGACGATCAGAAATACGCTTGGCAAGTCGATCCGACATATCACCCAACCACTGCAGATAAGCCAGCCGCTCCTTGATATCGATAAATTGCGGGATCGGTGGTCGCGGATCGGAAATCGCACGCGATAAAGCCATGCGGACTGAGTCCGCCATGGCTTCTTCTTTTTGATTACCAGCTAATACTGTTGACGCATTTATCAGTAACAGTAAAAGAACCGCACCGATAAATGTGCGCCGCAACGACGATGTGGCGAATGCGGCAAACGAACATTCTTGATGATCGCTGCCGGTGATTTGAAACCGCATGGTCTTATGCGCCATCACTCGCTGCGTCAAAAAAATCACGCAACTAATTTGGCTTTAATGAAGGCGAGCATCTCATCCAGCGCAACTGCAGTTGCTTCGGTATCACGGCGGCCTTGATATTCGAGTTTGCCCTCTTTCAAACCACGGTCACCGATCACGATACGATGCGGTGCACCGATCAATTCCCAATCTGCAAACATCGCGCCTGGACGTTCACCACGATCATCGAGAATCACGTCAACACCGGCTGCCTGGAGAGCTTCATACAATTTTTCTGTCTCAGTCTTGACGCCTTCGCTACGGTCGTAACCCATAGGGCACAGCACCACTTCAAACGGCGCCAACGCAGCTGGCCAGATGATGCCCTTGTCATCGAAGTTCTGTTCGATGGCAGCGCCCAGGATGCGCGTTACACCAATGCCGTAACAACCCATTTGAATGAATTGCGGTTTACCGTTTTCATCAAGGTAAGTCGCCTTCATCTTTTCGGAATAAGCCGTACCTAACTGGAACACGTGACCGACTTCAATCCCGCGTTGAATCGCCAACACCCCTTTGCCATCCGGCGATGCATCGCCTTCGACGACGTTGCGTATATCGAGCACGGTTGCTTCTGGCAAATCGCGGCCCCAGTTAACACCAGTGAAATGGAAGTCGACTTCATTGGCGCCGCAGACGAAATCGCTCATCGCTGCGACTGTGCGATCCACTACTAACTTGACTGGCTTCTTGGTATTGATAGGACCCAGATAACCTGGTGGCGTGCCAAACCATTCAACGATTTCAGCTTCGTTGGCAAAACGATAGTCAGTCAGACCTGGAATTTTTCCGGCTTTAACTTCGTTCAACTCATGATCGCCGCGTAACAGCAATAACCAGACTTCTTTATTAACGACGCCCTTCTCTTCTTTTTCTACCGTCAACACGATTGACTTGACGGTTTGTGCCAGCGACAAATTCAACAATGCAGCAACGTCTTCGCATTTGGCTTTGCCTGGTGTTGATGTCTTGGTCAAAGCTTGTGTCGCTGCGCCGCGTGGAGCTGCTGGCGCTATCGCTTCTGCCGCTTCCATATTGGCTGCATAGTCAGACGTTGGGCAGTAGACAATTGCGTCTTCGCCCGTGTCGGCGATCACGTGGAATTCGTGCGAACCTGAGCCGCCAATCGCGCCGTTATCTGCTGCCACTGCACGGAATTGCAAACCGAAGCGGTTGAAAATCTTTGTATAGGCATCGAACATGATTTGATACGAACGCTTTAAACCTTCGACGTCGCGATCGAAAGAGTAAGCATCTTTCATCGTGAATTCGCGTCCGCGCATCAAACCAAAACGTGGGCGACGCTCATCGCGGAATTTGGTTTGAATATGATAAAAATTGAGCGGCAGCTGACGATAGGATTTGATCTCAGTACGAATCACATCAGTAACGACTTCTTCCGACGTCGGTTGAATCGCATAGTCACGGCCGTGACGATCTTTGACGCGCATCAGTTCAGCGCCCATCTTGTCCCAGCGCCCGGTCTCTTGCCACAGCTCTGCCGGCTGCACCAAAGGCATCAACAATTCGATGCCATCGGCACGGTTCATTTCTTCCCGCACGATCGCCTCTACCTTGCGAATCACGCGCAAACCGATAGGCATGTAAGTGTAGATGCCGGAACCGAGGCGCTTGATCATGCCGGCGCGCATCATCAATTTGTGGCTAACGATTTCTGCGTCGGAAGGGGCTTCTTTGAGAGTGGAAATGAAAAAACGGGATGCACGCATGACGATGAATTCTTTTTAAAAAGAGAGAAGGTTATAATCAACTCAATTTTAAAGGATTAGCTGGCTGATGCACCCACTCTTCGCACAATTGATTACTACCTCCGTTGTTCGCACGCCATCGTGCGTGCGACGGTATAAGGTCGTATAGCCGATTTCGATAGAGGGTAAGTTAGCCGCAGAAAGTTTGAGGTGCAATATGCTTGATCGTGAAGGCTTTCGCCCAAACGTCGGCATTATTTTGATCAACGCCCAAAATGAAGTGTGGTGGGGCAAACGGGTGCGCGAGCACTCGTGGCAATTTCCACAGGGCGGGATTAAATTCGGCGAAACACCCGAACAGGCAATGTTCCGCGAGCTGGAAGAAGAAGTAGGCTTGCGGGCGGAGCACGTCAAAATCATCGGGCGTACGCGCGACTGGTTGCGCTACGAGGTGCCGGATCATTTCATCAAGCGGGAAATTCGCGGTCATTACAGAGGCCAGAAACAAATCTGGTTTTTGCTGCGTATGGTTGGGCGGGATTGCGATGTCAATTTACGCATGACCGAACATCCTGAGTTCGACGCGTGGCGCTGGCATGACTATTGGGTTCCGCTCGATGTAGTGATCGAATTCAAACGCGATGTTTATCAACGAGCGTTGCAAGAGTTGTCACGCTTTTTGTCGCGTCCGGCACATCCTCCTGGCCCTACTCATAATACGGCTCGCTACCTGCGGCAAACGCATACACCGCGCAAACCCGACGAGCCATCTACTGAAAAGACCAAGTCTGAAAATGAATAAATTTTCTCTGCTATCACGCAAACTAATGCCTGCATTGCTCGGGCTAAGTCTATTAGCTACGGCGCAAATTTCGATTGCCCAACAGCTGGAATGGAATAAAACTCCCGACGAGGAAGAAGCCAAACCTTGGGAAGAAATCCAGGCCGAGTTGCCGCCAGCGCCCAAGGATGAAAATCTGCTGCCGTTCTACGTTGGACCAACGGCGACTCAGAAATTTGCTGTGGATGCTAAATCGCTTTCCATCGGCAAAGATGGCGTAGTGCGCTATACATTGGTCGCTGTCAGCCCGGGCGGCGCAAAAAATATCAGCTATGAAGGTATTCGTTGCGCATCATATGAAAAGAAAGTCTACGCACTTGGACGAGATGACGGCACTTGGGCGCCATCGCGCCGTAATCAGTGGGATCCCATCGTGCGCGGCAATGCAAACCGCCAGCATGCGGCGCTGTCAGCAGATTACTTCTGCAGTAATTTGACAGTAGTCGGAAACGAAAAAGACATGCTTTACAGACTCAAGTCCGGCAAAACACTGATAGACGGTTTGTTACGCGAATGAATATTGGCGCGATCTGCTGAAGAAGCACTGATCACGGTTTTTGATCGTAGATCGCGCCAAGTATTTTTAGACAAGCACCAGATTATCGCGGTGTATCAATTCCTGCTCTTCGGCAAACCCAAGAATAGACAGAATCTCCGTAGAAGATTTTCGCATGATGCGACGCGTCTCTGAACTTGTATAGTTCGTCATGCCGCGCGCAATCGCACGGCCATCGGTATCAACGCAAGTAATCACGTCCCCACGCCCAAACTCACCTTTGACATCGGTCACACCGATAGGCAAAAGTGATTTACCTTCCGCAGTTAATTTTTGGACAGCACCAGCGTCCAGCACAACCTTGCCGGCTGTTTGCAAATGATCGGCCATCCATTGCTTTCTGGCAGTCAGTTGTGCGGTTTGTGCCGTCAGTTGTGTACCTATCGCTTCGCCAGCAGCAAGCCGACTCAAGACGCGATCTTCTCGCCCCCAGGCAATCACGGTATGCGCTCCTGATAGAGCAGCGCGTTTAGCAGCAAGAATTTTAGTCAACATGCCGCCGCGACCCAGACTACTACCTGCCCCGCCCGCCATTGCTTCCAGTGTTAAATCGCCAGCCTTGGCTTCATGCACAAATTCTGCATTGGGATCTTTACGTGGATCAGCAGTAAACAAACCACGCTGATCAGTCAGAATAATCAAGGCATCGCCTTCGATCAAGTTGGCTACGAGCGCACCTAAAGTATCGTTATCACCAAACTTGATTTCATCGGTAACGACGGTATCGTTCTCGTTGATGATAGGCACGACGCCGAGACGCAATAAGGTGAACAGCGTCGAACGTGCATTCAGATAACGCTCGCGATCAGCAAGATCTGCGTGCGTCAACAACACTTGCGCGGTGCGCACATCGTGTTGGCGGAAACTGGTTTCGTAAATTTGTGCAAGGCCCATTTGGCCTACTGCGGCGCATGCCTGCAATTCATGGATGCCAGTCGGACGTTTGTCGAAACCAAGACGTTGCATGCCTTCGGCAATCGCACCCGAACTGACGAGCACCACTTCTTTACCGAGACTGCGGAGATGGACAATTTGCTCTGCCCATTTTTGAATAGCAGTTGCGTCCAAGCCCTTGCCATCGTTAGTGACTAGAGAAGAACCAACCTTGATGATGACGCGCTTGGCTTGTTGAATGACAGAGTTCATGCTTTGTAATCCGGCGCTGTTTTTATCGTTGCTTGAACAGTCGCTCAGCATTGCCTGAGCGCTGCATATCTTCGCAATTTTATTATTTAATGCGGGATTGCCACTAGCGTGGCAATCCGTTTAATGCCTACTTCAATCGATGATTTTAAACCGCGGGTCATCCGGATCAATCGAATCAATGCCGCGCGCTTCTTCCACCATTTGTGGTGTTTCTTCTGTACGCTGCTCTGCCAGACGTTGCACCGAAATATAGTCGTAGATCTCGGTTACCAGCTCACTACAACCATCACGTGTTAGTGCCGAAATTTCAAAGACTGGACCTTTCCAGCCAAAGCGTTTGACGAAATCTTTCACGCGTTTTACGCGCTCTTCATCAGGAACCATGTCGAGCTTATTCAAAACCAACCAGCGTGGTTTATCGAACAAGGATTCGTCGTACTTTTTCAATTCTTTGACGATCGCCTTGGCTTCTTTGACCGGATCGACATTATCGAAGGGCGCCAGATCGACGATATGCAACAGCAAACGTGTACGTTGCAAATGACGCAGAAATTGAATACCTAAACCGGCGCCATCCGATGCACCTTCGATCAGGCCAGGAATATCGGCGATCACGAAACTCTTTTCGTGACTAACGCGTACCACGCCCAAATTTGGATGCAGAGTCGTAAATGGATAATCAGCAATCTTCGGCCGTGCATTTGAGACAGCAGAAATGAAGGTAGATTTACCTGCATTCGGCATACCGAGCAAACCGATATCGGCGAGCACTTTCAGCTCAAGCCGCAGTTCACGTCGTTCGCCTTCTTTGCCCTCAGACTTCTGACGTGGAGCGCGATTGGTCGATGATTTGAAATGGATATTGCCCCAGCCGCCTTCGCCGCCTTTGGCAATCAAGACTTCCTGGCCATGCTCGGTCAGATCGGCAATCAATTCACCGTCATTGTTGTCGATGATCAGCGTGCCAACCGGCATGCGCAGTTTGATATCGTCCGCGCCTTTACCGTAGCAATCCGCACCGCGACCGTTTTCACCATCGCGCGCCTTGTGCATTTTTGAATAGCGGAAATCAACCAGCGTATTGATGTTGCGATCTGCAACCGCAAATATGCTGCCACCCTTGCCGCCATCACCGCCATCCGGGCCGCCGAACGGCCTGAATTTTTCACGACAAAAGGAGGCGACGCCGTTGCCGCCATCGCCGGCAATGACTTCGATTTTTGCTTCGTCGATAAACTTCATAATATTGTGCCGCCATAAAACTAAAAAGGCTCTACCTGGGGCAGAGCCTTTCGATTGAAGGCTTTCGCCTTACTTCGCTTACTTAAGAAAACTTAAGCAGGTAATACTGTAACGTAGTGACGTTGCAATGCGCCTTTGGTAACAAAAGCTACTTTGCCATCGGTCAATGCGAACAAAGTGTGATCCTTGCCCATGCCGACGTTTTCGCCTGGATGCATCTTGGTACCGCGCTGACGAACGATAATGCCGCCTGCATTGATAGCTTGACCACCGTAGACTTTAACGCCAAGTCGCTTTGACTCTGAGTCACGACCATTTCGCGTAGTGCCGCCGCCTTTTTTATGTGCCATTTCTGACTCCTTGTATCTGTTTAGTCCGAGTCAGCGGCTTAGCCGTTGATCGAAACGATCTGCAATTCGGTGTAATTTTGACGATGGCCTTGGTGCTTCTGGTAATGCTTACGGCGACGCATCTTGAAAATCGTTACCTTTTCGTGACGACCATGGGAGACAACCGTAGCAAGGACCGTAGCACCTTCAACCAGTGGAGCACCAAACTTAATGGTTTCTCCTGCGCCCAATGCGAGCACCTGATCAAGGGTGATTTCGGATCCAATGTCTGCCGGTATCTGTTCTACTTTAAATTTTTCACCAGCGACAACTTTATATTGTTTGCCACCGGTTTTTATGACCGCGTACATGTGAAACCTCATCAATTGATTAAAGGACTTTTCTCTCTTCGAATCGCCGGAATTACTCAGACGGAATCGGGAAAACTTCCAATTATACATGGACTTACCCTATCGGTCAAAGCCCTTAATCAGATCCGTTTTAAGGTATCAAGAAACATGTCTTTTAAGAAATAACCCGTTCCCTAGCCGCAACATGCACGCGTTCACCGCATTTGTCGTCGTATAATTCTCACTCGTCCATGCTCATTCATCAGGCTTACACTTGGCTTCCGCTTCTACTTCTTCCGCACAAAACCTGCTCATACAACCCATCGCCGCAGATCTGAACGCAGTCGATACGGTGATACGCCAAAAACTCCACTCGGAAGTGGCGCTGGTCAACCAAATTGCGGAATACATTATTAGCGCAGGCGGCAAACGCATACGCCCAGTGCTGGTTTTATTGATAGCGAACGCTTACAGCTATCGCGGCACCGACCATCACCAATTGGCCGCTGTAGTCGAATTTATTCATACCGCTACCTTGTTGCATGACGATGTTGTGGACGAATCGTCACTAAGACGCGGCCGCAAAACTGCCAATGCCCTATTCGGAAATGCAGCATCCGTGCTGGTGGGCGACTTCCTTTATTCGCGCGCTTTCCAGATGATGGTCTCGGTTGGCGACATCCGCATCATGCAGATCCTGGCTGATGCGACCAATGTGATTGCCGAAGGCGAAGTCCTGCAATTGCTGAACATGCACGATCCGGATGTTTCAGAAGAGCGCTATACCCAAGTTATACGCTCCAAAACTGCCAAATTATTCGAAGCTGCCGCCCAATTGGGCGCACTGATTGCGGGGGCTTCGGATGCAGAAATCGAAGCCGCAGCAGAATATGGCCGTTCGCTCGGCACCGCGTTCCAACTGATTGATGATGTACTGGATTACTCAGGTCAGGCCGACGATATTGGCAAAAATGTGGGTGACGATTTACGCGAAGGCAAAGCCACGTTGCCGCTGATTTATCTGATGGAACATGGCACAGAAGAACAACGCCAACTCGTGCGTAATTGCATCGAAAACGGCGACGAACAGCATTTCGATGCAGTTCTATTCGCCGTTACGACATCCGGTGCGCTCGATTACACCAAGCGTAAAGCCGAAGAAGCCTCAGCGCGAGCGAGTGCATCCATCATTAGCTTACCTGAGAGTAAGTTCAAGGAAGCACTGCTTAAATTGAGTGATTTCGCGGTTCATCGAAATCACTAATTTAGACTGATTGCCATCAAAGCCGTTTTTCAAAAAAGTAAATACAAAAACCTGAGCCAAACTCATTGTTTTGAATGATATTTATAGTATCTCCACATCGCTAATCACAACCTAAAGTATCGCACCCAAGCCAAATGTTGCATTTTGTTGTTTAGAGAAGTAACAAGCCCTCCGATATCTTTACAAAACAGATGCTTAGAGGCATTATCTAACGCACCTTCGATGTTTCAATCGATCCATTCGGCATAAATACAATGGCTGCAGTCCTCCCTAGCTCGGCGTCAAATAGTGCGATGTCAGGTCTTGCTCGCGCATTGCTGCAAGCTGGACAAATAACGCCGCAACAAGCCGACACGATAGCCAAACAAGCGACTAGCGAAAAAATTGCATTTATAGACGCGCTCCTCAAAAGCGATATCTTGAATGCATCAAGGCTAGCGGCATTTTGCTCTCAGACATTTGGTTATCCACTCCTCGATTTAGCCGCTTTCAATAGCGGCAATCTGCCCGAAAAAATAATTGATGCGAAGCTGATGCAAAGTCAGCGCGTGATTGCACTTGCCAAGCGCGGCAATAAGGTATTGATTGCGATTTCAGATCCCACCAATTCCCAGGCATTGGATCAGATCAAGTTTCAGACGCAGTTGACTGTCGAACCTATCATCGTCGATCACTCGACATTGCTGAAGTTGATCGAGAAGCTTGGGCAGAGTGCCGAGCAAGACTTAAACGAACTGATAGGCGATGACCTAGAAATTGATTTCGTTGAAGAAGATCTGGAGGCTGCGACTGAAGGCGGCACCACCGATATCGATGACGCCCCGGTCGTCAAATTTTTGCAAAAGATTCTAGTCGATGCGATCAACCTTGGCGCATCCGATCTTCATTTTGAACCATTCGAAAAATTCTATCGCATCCGTTTTCGTGTCGATGGTGTACTGCGTGATATTGCGCAACCGCCATTAGCGATCAAGGAAAAATTAGCCTCGCGTATCAAGGTTATTTCCAAGCTGGATATTTCGGAAAAACGCGTACCGCAAGACGGCCGCATGAAGCTTGTGATGTCGAAAACGCGCTCCATCGATTTCCGCGTCAGTACTTTACCGACGCTGTTTGGCGAAAAGATCGTGATGCGGATTCTGGATGGTTCGCAAGCACAGATGGGCATCGAGGCACTCGGCTACGATCAGGATCAAAAGGAAACGCTGATGAATGCGATTCAGCGACCTTACGGCATGGTACTGGTCACAGGTCCGACAGGTTCCGGCAAAACTGTCTCACTCTACACTTGCCTGAACATTCTGAACAAACCTGGCATCAATATTTCAACGGCAGAAGATCCCGCCGAGATCAATTTACCAGGTGTGAATCAGGTCAATGTGAATGACCGTGCAGGGCTGACTTTCCCAGTCGCATTGAAAGCCTTCCTGCGGCAAGATCCAGACATCATCATGGTCGGCGAAATTCGCGACCTGGAAACCGCTGACATCGCTATCAAGGCAGCGCAAACCGGCCACATGGTTTTCTCGACGCTGCACACCAACGACGCGCCTGCGACCCTAACCCGCTTGATGAATATGGGCGTCGCGCCTTTCAATATTGCATCGTCGGTGATTTTGATCACTGCGCAACGTTTGGCTCGCCGTCTTTGTACGTGCAAACAGACTACTGTTATTCCAGATGAGGCTTTGCTGGAAGCAGGCTTTCATGAAGACGATCTGGATGGTACCTGGCTCCCCTACAAACCAGTAGGTTGCGAGCGTTGCAGTGGCAGCGGCTACAAAGGTCGCTTGGGCATTTATCAAATCATGCCGATCAGCGAAGAAATCGAACACATTATTCTGAATCACGGTACCTCTCTGGAAATCGAAGCACAGGCAAAAAAAGATGGCGTTCGCACCTTGCGTGAATCAGGCCTGAGAAAAGTCAAACAGGGTATGACCAGCCTGGAAGAAATTCTGGGTTGTACAAACCAATAATAAAGAGGTCTAGGGATGGCAACTTCAGCACGTAAGGTTGGAAGCAGCACACTTGCCAAGGAGGCTGTTTTTGTCTGGGAGGGCAAGGACAAAGCAGGGAAAATCGTACGCGGTGAACTACGTGCAGGTGGGGAATCTGTCGTCAATGCGACGCTACGTCGGCAAGGTGTGTTGGTCACCAAAGTTAAAAAGAAAACTTATCGCAGCGGGAAAAAAGTTTCTGATAAAGACATCACACTGTTCACTCGTCAACTGGCAACCATGATGAAGGCTGGCGTACCGCTGCTTCAATCATTCGATATTGTTGCCAAAGGCAATGACAATCCATCTGTCTCAAAATTGATTCAGGACATTCGTGCGGATGTGGAAACCGGGACCAGCCTGAACCAAGCGTTCCGCAAATTCCCATTGTATTTCGATCCACTTTTTTGCAACCTGGTTGGCGCAGGCGAACAGGCGGGTATTCTGGAAGACTTGTTGACGCGACTTGCGATATACAAGGAAAAAACGCTAGCCATCAAAGCAAAGATTAAATCTGCATTGGTCTACCCCGTTGCGATTTTAGGCGTGGCATTTCTTGTGACCGCAGTCATCATGATTTGGGTCGTACCTGCCTTCAAGGAAGTGTTCAAAAGTTTCGGCGCCGATCTACCCGCACCAACGTTGATGGTGATGGCGATTTCCGACTTCTTTGTCTCGTATTGGTATCTGATATTCGGATTACTGTTTGCTGGCCTCTATCTGTTTTTCCAATCGTGGAAACGTTCATTGAAAATGCAACGCACTATGGATAGATTGCTGTTGAAAGCACCTATCTTTGGCGCAGTAATACGTAAAGCGACGATTGCACGCTGGACACGTACACTCGCGACCATGTTCGCCGCTGGCGTGCCGCTAGTGGAATCGCTTGATTCGGTAGGTGGTGCCGCTGGCAACGCAGTATATCTGGATGCAACGAAGAAAATTCAGAACGAAGTCAGTACCGGCACCAGCTTGACTGTTGCAATGCAAAACTCCGACGTATTTCCAAACATGGTCACGCAGATGGTATCGATCGGCGAAGAGTCCGGCTCACTCGATAATATGCTCGGCAAAGTTGCCGACTTTTATGAAGATGAAGTCGATGAAGCTGTGGCTTCACTTTCCAGCCTGATGGAACCGCTGATCATGGTCATTCTGGGTGTCCTCATCGGCGGCTTGGTTATCGCCATGTATCTCCCAATTTTCAAACTGGGTTCCGTGGTCTGATGATGGAGTTACTTTGGTCTGCGCCTGCGGGTAGCGTATTACCCGCAATCGTTGCTGGTGTATTCGGTTTGCTGATTGGTAGTTTTCTCAACGTTGTGATTCATCGCATGCCGAAAATGATGCAGCGTGAATCCGACAACTACGTTGCGCACGAAAGTGGCAAGCCTCTGCCGCACGAAGACCGCTACGATCTGGTAATGCCGCGCTCCGCTTGTCCGCAGTGCGGACACCAGATTACGGCGAAAGAAAATATTCCCGTCTTCAGCTATGCATTTTTACGCGGTAAATGCATAGCCTGCAAAACGCATATCTCGATTCGTTATCCTATCGTTGAATTACTAACGGGCGTGTTGTCAGCTTTGCTGATCTGGCATTTTGGTAGCGGCTTGCTCGGTCTTGCGACGCTGGTCTTTACTTATCTTCTGATCGCAATGACGTTTATCGACGCTGATACGCAGTTGCTACCGGATGATTTGACCTTGCCTTTACTCTGGCTAGGCTTGCTCATCAATCTGAACGGCGCCTTTGTACCTTTGGAAGAAGCTGTGATGGGTGCGGCGGCAGGTTATTTGAGTTTGTGGTCGATTTATTGGCTATTCAAGCTGGTGACTGGCAAAGAAGGCATGGGTTACGGCGACTTCAAGTTATTAGCGGCGCTAGGCGCATGGTTAGGCTGGAAAATGCTACCGGTCATCATTTTGCTATCGTCCTTAGTCGGAGCTGTAGTCGGGATTGCATTGATTGTGCTGGCAAAACGTGGTCGCGATATTCCAATCCCATTCGGCCCCTACCTCGCAGCCGCCGGTTTGCTGACTTTGTTTTACGGCAAACCTTTGGCACAAATGTATTTAGGCTTTTACTGAGCAGATGGCAGCTCCAGCATCCCAGCATCGATTTTCCATAGGCTTGACCGGCGGCATTGGTAGCGGCAAAAGTACAGTTGCCGACATGTTTGCTGCGCATGGTGCTGCCGTAATCGATACCGATCTGATTGCACACCAACTGACGGTCGCAGGAGGCCGCGCAATCGACGCGATCAAGCTGGCGTTCGGAGCAGACTTCATCGCAGCTAGCGGGGCTTTGGATCGAGCAAAAATGCGCGAAGCTGTGTTTGCTGATCCTGCAGAGAAAAAGCGCCTAGAAGCTATTCTTCATCCGTTGATCCGCACAGAAACCGAACATGCTGCAGCGCAAGCACAAGGTGCGTATATATTGTTCGTAGTGCCATTGCTAGTCGAGTCCGGATTGTGGAAGCAAAGAGTGTCACGCGTGTTGGTAATCGACTGTTCGGAAGAAACGCAAATCCGCCGTGTGATGCAGCGCAATAAACTCACCGAGCCGCAAGTACGCGCCATCATTGCCGCGCAGGCGCCACGCGAAGCCAGACTCGCAGCAGCAGATGAGATCATCATCAACGATAGCGATACAGCGGCGCTGGTCCCGCAAATACAGCGTTTGCACGATTTATATGTGTCACTGGCCGGCTGTGGTTGAACATCCTCTTATACTTACGGTCTATCAACATTAATATTCGCTGAAATTGCGTGAAATCCAGGCATGCAAACGCAGTGATCGCAAACAAAATTGCACCTGCATTTGTAATTTGCCTCGGCTTCGTTCAGAATCACACAATTAGCTCGTATTGCCCGCTTTAAACTTTAAAGGGATGCCACTTTGATTGTCTACGAATACCCTTTCAACGAGCGTATTCGCACGTTGTTGCGGTTAGAAGACCTGTACGAGAAATTCGCTTTCTTTGTCGGTCATGATCATCCGCAGCACCATCACGTCGCCCTCTCCACAATTTTCGAAATGCTGGAAGTAGCCGGTCGCGCCGATCTCAAATCAGATCTGCTGCAAGAACTGGAACGTCAGAAGCAAACCCTACTCGGATTCAAATCCAATCCCAATGTCGAAGCAGAAATGCTGGATGCAATCCTGTTCGACATCGAGCGTATCAGTACCGCACTAGTCGCGTCACAAGGAAAAACTGGCCAGCATATACGCGAGAATGAATGGCTGATGAGCATACGTGGCCGCACCATCATTCCAGGCGGCGCTTGCGAATTTGATCTGCCGTCCTATTACGCGTGGCAAAATGATTCCGCTGAACAGCGTCTGGCGGATATCAATAAATGGTTTACGCCGCTGGCACCATTATTCGACGCAATCGGCATGATCTTGCGCTTGCTACGTGAGTCGGGACGTCCGGTAAAAATGATTGCGCAAGCAGGTAGCTACCAGCAAATGTTGCAAGGTAAGGCCTACCAAATGCTGCGCTTGAATATTGATGAAGGCTTGGGTGCGATTCCCGAGATATCCGCCAACAAATACATGTTGTGGATACGTTTTACCTCGCAAGATGGCGATATGAAACCGAAAGCGTTCGAAGGCGATGTGCCGTTCGAGCTGAGCTTGTGCAGTTTTTGATTAGATAGTTTTTATGGTTACGATAGTTGATTGCCCAACATGCGGCACCAAAGTGGAATGGTCGGAAATAAGCAAGTTTCGGCCCTTCTGTTCCAATCGCTGCAAGCAAATCGACTTGGGTGCCTGGGCTGAAGAGAAGTATGTAATTCCAGTCGTCAATCCACTGGACGATCTGGACGAAGATATTCCTCCACCGCCACAACCTTAATCAGCCACGCAACGTTTAAAACAGCGCGTTCGCTGAATAGCGCTACTATTTACGTCACTCACTGACGTAACTTATCGAGCCATTCAATTAATGGAATAGTAGCCGGCAATAGCGGTTCGACACCAACGCAACCCTGCCAGGCAAATGCTTGATTTTCCAGACTTTGCGGATCACCACGCCATTCCCGGCTGATGTAAAAGTGCAAGCGCACATGCGCATGCGGATAAATATGTTCGACGCCGCACCACGGTTCTGCAGAAACAATCTCTACTCCCAACTCCTCAACGAACTCGCGCTTCAAGGCATCGAATATCGCTTCGCCAGCCTCAACTTTTCCACCGGGGAATTCCCAATAACCCGCGTATGGTTTTCCCTCTGGTCGTTGACCGAGCAGCACGTCGCCATTCGGCTGCATCAAGATACCGACTGCGACATCAATAGGTTTAGGCTGGACTTCAGACATAAGAGCACGGGAAAAGTATCAAGGGGGCAAGTTCAAACGGCACGCAAGCATACATCTTGCACGCCATGTAAATCACTTCGGCAGTTTGCCGGCATAATCCTTGGCGAATTGCCATGCCACACGACCAGAGCGTGAACCGCGCTGCAAGGCCCACTGTAAAGCCGCGGTTCTAGCTTCTTCAATCTGCTGTGGATTGCAGCCAAAATGGGCCAGCCAATGGGCAGCGATATCCAGATAGTCATCTTGCCGGAACGGATAAAAGGTCACCCACAATCCAAAACGTTCAGACAGCGAAATTTTTTCTTCTACTGTCTCGCCTGGATGCAGATCGCCGTTGTCGTCTGTCTTGTAGCTGGCGTTGTCCGACATACGCTCTGGCAGCAAGTGCCGCCGATTCGATGTTGCATAGATCAGCACATTGTCCGATTGCGCAGAGATGCTACCGTCCAACGCCACCTTCAATGCTTTGTAACCACTCTCGCCTTCTTCAAACGACAGATCGTCACAAAAGATGATGAAGCGTTCAGGCCGACCAGAAACCAAATCCACGATATCCGCAAGATCGCCCAGATCATCTTTGTCGACTTCAATCAGGCGCAAACCTTGGTCTGCAAATTGATTCAGGCAAGCCTTGATCAAGGATGATTTTCCTGTACCACGTGCGCCGGTCAGCAGTACATTGTTTGCAGGAACACCATCAACGAACTGCTTGGTGTTCTGTTCGATCTGCTGCTTTTGCGGACCAATGTTATGCAGATCCGTCAACGCGATAGGCGACAAATGCGCAACCGGCTGCAAATAGCCGCGACCATCTTTACCGCTGGATTTGCGCCAGCGAAAGGCGATGCCTGCATTCCAGTCCGGCGTAGCAACTGCAGGAGGCAAAATAGCTTCCAGGCGACCGAGTAAAGCTTCGGCACGGGTTAAAAACTGTTCAAGTTGTGTCATGTTATTCAGCGTAATTAATTACTTCAAAGCGTATTTCAAAGCGCGGTTCCAAGCATGCTTTACAGCCTTGGTTCAGCCGCGCACGCGACGTATATCAAGAACGGTAATCGGCATTGATCGTCACGTATTCATGCGATAAATCGCAGGTCCAGATGGTGGCATCTGCGTTGCCGCGACCGAGTTTAACCCGCACAGTAATTTCGCTTTGCTTCATCACGCGTTGACCGTCTTCTTCCTTGTAATCCGGATTGCGGCCGCCGTTTTTTGCGACCCATACGTCATCCAGATACAGATTCAATTTGCTTACATCCAGATCATCGACACCGGCGTAACCGATAGCGGCGAGGATGCGGCCGAGATTTGGATCAGACGCAAAGAAAGCAGTTTTAACCAATGGCGAATGCGCAATCGAATAAGCGATCTTGCGGCACTCTTCGACATCGTTGCCTTCTTCTACCGTCACTGTAATGAACTTGGTTGCACCTTCGCCATCACGCACGATCATTTGCGCCAACTCTTGCGACAAGCCAAGAACCGCGGCAGCGAGTGCCGTGTATTCCGGCGTATCAATCGCATTGATTTCCAGCGGTGAAGTACCGGTTGCGATCACGATGAACGAATCGTTGGTCGATGTATCACCGTCGATCGTAATGCAGTTGAATGAGCGATCAGCTACTTGCTTGACCATATGATCCAACACCGGCTGCGCCACTTTGGCATCGGTTGCCATAAAGCCCAGCATGGTCGCCATATTTGGCTTGATCATGCCAGCGCCTTTGCTCACGCCAGTCAGCGTAATCGTATGACCGTTGATCGTGACTTGACGCGATGCGGCTTTCGGCTGCGTATCAGTGGTCATGATCGACAAGGCCGCGTTGTGCCAGTTGTCTGATTTTAAGTTCGAAATGGCTTGCGGCAAACCGGCGACTAAACGATCAACCGGCAATGGTTCGAGAATCACGCCGGTAGAAAACGGCAGGATTTGCGATGCATCGCAATCCAGCAATTTTGCCAATGCGGCACACGTAGCATTCGCATCCGCCAGCCCGGTTTCGCCAGTGCCGGCATTCGCATTGCCAGTGTTAATAACCAGCGCGCGTATCGGCGCTCCAACTTTGCGATTCGCCAAATGTTCTTTGCAGACTTGTACCGGTGCGGCGCAAAAGCGATTCTTCGTGAAGACGCCAGTCACAGTTGCAGTCGGCGCCAATTTCATCACCAACACATCTTTGCGATTGGCCTTGCGTATTCCCGCTTCGGCTTGACCGAGCTCGATACCGGCAACTGCGGTCAGATTTTCAGGAATGGGAAGAGGGAGATTGACGGCCATGGCTTTAATTTATGTAAGGTTAAAAAATAGAACTACATCGATAGCAAGCGCTGAATATAGTGTTCAACGACGAATACTGAATTCAGAAGCTATCGCAAATGGATATTGTAAACGCTTGAACCAGCATCAGCAGAATCCGCGCTCAGTACGCAGCCGCCAAAGTAAAAGGGCGGGTGAGATATAAACCCACGCGCCCTTCATTGTTCAGTGCTTGATCAGAACTTACGCGAGACGACCATGACACTGTTTGTATTTCTTGCCGCTACCGCAAGGACATGGATCGTTACGACCGACCTTCGGCACTTCATTTACTTGCGGCTGTGCACCAGCGTCGCTAGCTTGTGCGGTTGGCGCCAGCAATTCTTCCGGCGCTGCATCTGGATCAAAATCAGCATGTTGGTAATGCACATTTTCCACATTGGATTGTGACAGTTGTTCTTCTGCCGCTTCGATTTCTTCACGTGATTGTATGCGCACGGTCATCACCGTTTTAACTACTTCGTCCTTGATCAGATTCAGCATTTGACCAAACAGTTCGAAGGCTTCACGTTTGTATTCCTGCTTAGGATTTTTTTGCGCATAGCCGCGCAGATGAATACCTTGACGCAAATGATCCAAAGCAGCCAGATGTTCACGCCAATGCGAATCGACGCCTTGCAGCATGACGCCACGCTCAAAGCCGCCAAACGATTCCTTGCCGACGATACCGACTTTGTCGTCGTAGACGGCGTCAGTTACCTTCAACAAACGCTCAAGCAACTCTTCGTCCGTGATGTTTGGCTCTGCTTCGAGCACAGCAGCCACTGAGAAATCGATTTGCCATTCGTTGCGCAATACATCATCCAGCGTTTTCAAATCCCACTGCTCTTCCATCGATTGTTCAGGCACATAAGTGCGGAACAGATCGTGGAATACGCCTTGGCGCAATGAGGTGATCAACTCCGACACATCCTGCGTAGCCAGCAATTCATTACGCTGTTGATAGATCACTTTGCGTTGATCGTTGGCGACGTCATCGTATTCCAGCAATTGCTTACGAATATCGAAGTTACGTGCTTCAACCTTGCGTTGTGCCGATTCAATCGAACGCGAAACAATGCCCGCTTCAATCGGTTCGCCTTCCGGCATTTTCAAACGGTCCATGATCGCGCGTACGCGGTCACCGGCGAAAATGCGCAGCAAAGCATCGTCCAGCGACAGATAGAAACGTGAAGAACCCGGATCGCCTTGACGACCTGAACGACCGCGCAACTGATTGTCGACGCGACGTGATTCGTGACGTTCGGTACCAATGATGTGCAAGCCACCAGCAGTAACCACGTGATCATGCAGCGATTGCCATTCGTCACGCAATTTTTGCGCTTGCGCTGCTTTATCAGCATCGGACAAATCGGGATTCGCCTCGATGATCTGTACTTGTTTGGCGACGTTGCCGCCCAATACGATATCCGTACCGCGACCGGCCATATTGGTGGCAATCGTGATTGCTTTAGGACGACCTGCTTGCGCAATGATTTCCGCTTCGCGTGCATGCTGTTTAGCGTTCAGCACGTTGTGCGGCAATTTTGCTTTAGTCAAAATGCCTGACAACAATTCGGAATTTTCAATCGAAGTCGTACCAACCAATACCGGCTGACCACGCTCGTAGCAATCCTGAATATCCTTCAGCATCGCGCCGTATTTTTCTTCCGACGATTTGTAAACCTGATCTTGACGGTCTTTACGTTGGTTCGGACGATTCTGTGGAATCACGACGGTTTCGAGGCCGTAGATTTCCTGGAATTCGTACGCTTCGGTATCAGCAGTACCGGTCATGCCGGACAACTTGCCGTACATACGGAAGTAGTTCTGGAATGTAATCGACGCCAAGGTCTGATTTTCATTCTGAATACGTACGTGTTCTTTCGCTTCAACCGCTTGATGCAAACCGTCAGACCAGCGACGACCAGTCATCAAACGACCGGTGAATTCATCGACGATCGTCACTTCATCGTTCTGCACCACGTAATGCTGATCCTTGTGATACAGCGTGTGTGCGCGCAAAGCGGCGTACAAATGATGAATCAAGGTGATGTTGGCAGCGTCGTACAGCGAAGCGCCTTCTGGCAGCAAACCCATGCGCGTCAGGATTTGTTCGGCTTTTTCGTGACCAGCTTCAGTCAACAAAACTTGATGCGATTTTTCATCCTTGGTGTAATCGCCAGGGACTTCTACCGTTCCTTTGCCATCGGGAGTTTCTTCACCGATTTGCAGAGTCAGCAACGGCGGTACTTCATTGATCTTGTGATACAGCTCAGTATGATTTTCAGCCTGTCCGGAAATGATCAACGGCGTACGCGCTTCATCGATCAGAATCGAATCCACTTCATCGACGACGGCAAAGTGCAAATCGCGTTGGACGCGATCAGCCACGTCGTAGACCATATTGTCACGCAGGTAATCAAAACCGAATTCGTTGTTGGTACCGTAGGTGATGTCGGAGTTGTATGCGCTCTGCTTCACATCGTGCGCCATCTGCGACAGATTGATACCTGTGCTCAAACCGAGCCAGCCGTACAAAGTGCCCATCCATTCGGCATCGCGTTGCGCCAAATAATCATTGACCGTCACGACGTGCACGCCTTTGCCGACAAGCGCATTCAGATATGTAGGCAGGGTCGCCATCAGGGTTTTACCCTCGCCTGTGCCCATCTCTGCAATTTTTCCATAATGCAGCGTCATCCCGCCTATCAGCTGAACGTCGAAGTGGCGCATCTTCAAGACGCGCTTACTCGCTTCGCGGCAAACGGCAAAAGCTTCCGGCAAAAGGTCATCGATGTTTTCGCCTTTGGCGAGACGCTCCTTGAATTCCGGCGTTTTGGCTTGCAAGGCCTCGTCCGATAATTTTTCCAGCGCCGGCTCGAAGGCATTGATTTCGCGAACGGTCTTTTGGTATTGCTTGAGTAAGCGCTGATTGCGGCTACCGAAAATCTGAGTCAGTAATGACATGCTTGGATTCTAAAAAAGGCGCCTTGAAACAATCAAATACAGCAACCACCACTTGGGCTGCATCGAATTGGGCTTGGGCTAAATTATGGATTTTATCATGTGGTTTCCGGCATATTGGGCTTATCAGTCCGGAAACAATAGCTAGTTCATGAAACGGGCACTTGATCTTGCAGCAATCTGACCTTTGTAATGCGATTTTGTTCTTGGTCTGACCGTTACAGCACCCTATTCATCGAGAATAAAACGATTATCTGTTTTCACTCCTCATTTATTTCTCACTACCACTTACCTTACTTGCCAGCCAATCTGGCCTGATTCGCGCCGGCAATCAAGAACTTGTGCGGATCCTGCGCCACGCCTTTGATGCGGACCTCAAAATGCAAATGCGGCCCGGTCGAACGCCCCGTGGTACCGATATCGGCGATATGCTGACCACGCCGCACGATATCGCCGACATGCATTAACAAACGTGACGTATGCGCATAACGCGTGATCATGTCATTGCCATGATCAATTTCCATCATGTTGCCGTATTGCGGATGGAATTCCGCCACCGTCACGACGCCGCCGGCAGCCGCCATGATGGGCGTACCGATAGGCGCTGCAAAATCGATTCCTTCGTGCATCGTGCTGCGACCTGAGAACGGATCAAGTCTGCGTCCAAACGTGGAAGCGTTATAGCTGACGTTGACCGGCTGGCTGGTAGGCAACAATTTGGATTTGATCTTGTCTCTCATCAACGTCGACTCAACCACATTCATGTAATCGGCACGGCGCTCGACGTCATGCGACATTGCATCGAGCAATGCCTTGAATTCCGACATGGTTAGATCGCGGCTACTGGTGCTATCCATAGGCTCGACGCCGCCGCGGCCCGGCAACTCTTTGAAATTAAATTCAGTTGGTTTGACTCCGGCCAAACCTTGTACACGTTCGCCCAAAGCGTCCAGACGCATCAATTGCGCCTGCATTTCACCGACGCGGCGTGCCATCAAGGCGAGATTTTCTTTCAGGAATTTGTCTTTTTGCGCTTCGTCGCCTTGCGCCACACCCGTGAACATTTCGCGGAATGGGGATGGCAGACTCGCTGCATTGCTGGATACAAAATAGAACAACAGAGATGTGACTAGCAAAACCGCCGCGATGAAAGCGACGACCACCAACATCAGATGCCGATGCGTCAAAGTGACGGATTTGGCGTGGGTAAAACGTGGGTGCAACAAAATAATCTGCATCGCGACTCCCTTGCCTCGCCGGTTGAGGACGAGGTGTGATAAGGTTTCATGACGATGCGCGCACCCTCATTTACCCCTTTCAAGCAAAGCTCTCCTTTCACTAAAACTGCGAAAGGTGCTGCGGAATTCTTACGTTCCCACGACCAGATGGCTGCATTGCTACCATCCATCACTCGCATGGCCGCACTGCAAAAAGATTGTGCAGCGGCGCTTCCTGCCATGTTTACGCACTGCGCCGTATTGCAGTTCGAGGCGGACCAGCTGGTTCTATCGGTTCCGAACGCGGCGCTGGCTGCGAGACTAAAGCAACAATGTCCAAAATTACAAGAGCAATTGTTACAGCGGGGATGGCAGGTTAATGCAATACGCCTCAAAGTGCAAGTCGCCAAAATGCTTGTAAAATCAACAGCTTCCAAGCAATTGGTGCTGCCAACAGAAGCTGTTTCTGCATTTAACGAACTCAGCCACACCTTGGAAAACTCGCCACGCAACGAGGCGCTAAAAAATGCGCTCGCAGCATTAATGCAGCGTAGACGTACGGAAAAGTAAGGTTTTAGGGAGCGACGCAAACGAGCCACACCCCCGCATTAAAGCCTGACTTAGCTCAACACCCACTCCAGATCAGCCTGACGCGCATAGTCTTTAGGCGCAGATTCGATTTTTTCGAAGGTAACAATTTCATAAGCATCTGGCTGCTCAAGCAGAGCTCGGACCAAAAGATTATTCAGCATGTGGCCGGATTTGTGCGCGTTATAGCTGGCAATCAGCGGATAACCGACCAGATATAAATCGCCAATTGCGTCCAGGATCTTGTGCCTTACAAACTCATTGTCGTAACGCAGGCCATCGGTGTTGAGGATGCGATATTCATCCATCACAATCGCGTTTTCCAGCGAGCCTCCACGAATCAAACCCATCCCGCGCAAGGTTTCCATATCCTGCATGAAACCAAAAGTACGGGCGCGCGCCACATCTTTGACGTAGGACTCGAAACTGAAATCGATCTCGGCGGTTTGGCCAGTGGCATCGACTGCAGGATGATTGAATTCGATGAAAAACTTGAGCTTGAAGCCTTCATAGGGCTCAAGGCGCGCCCAGATTTCGCGATTGCCGCTACCGTGACGTACTTCGACTGGCTTCTTGATGCGAATGAATTTTTTGGCTGCGTCCTGCTCCTGCAAACCCGCTTGCTGTAGCAGAAACACAAAGGACGAAGCAGAACCGTCCATGATCGGCACTTCTTCGGCCGTCAGGTCGACATATAGATTGTCGATGCCGAGACCAGCACAAGCGGACATCAGATGTTCGACGGTCGAAACCTTGGCCTCGCCCACTTGCAAAGTAGAAGCCATGCGGGTATCGCCGACACGCAGCGCTTGCGCGGGCAGTTCGACAACAGGGTCGAGATCGACGCGATAGAACACGATGCCGGTGTCAATAGGAGCTGGGCGCAGCGTCAATTCGACCTTGGTGCCTGAATGCAGGCCGACGCCGACGGACTTGACTGTTTGTTGGATGGTGCGTTGTTTTAGCATCTGGCGATTATAGCAATCGTGGGGGGAATTCGCGTGGCGATGGTTGGGGGAATTGTGTTGAAAACAACAGGGGGTTTTGCTTGTTGGCACCAGCGTAAGACGCTCTTTGGTCTTAATAAAATGTTCTCTTGGAGGAGAATCAGTTGCCGGGGGTAGCCCGGCTGCTACTCACTTTTCTTGCTTCGCCAAGAAAAGTAAGCAAAAGAAGGCGACCGCGAAGCCGCTGCCCTTCGGGTTCCCGTCTGTGCAAATCAAAAAATGGGAAGCGAACGAAACTCGCCTGCGGCTCAGACAGCGTTCACTTCTTTTTCCATTTTCTGCTCCGCACAAACGGCAGCGTCACAGCGGGTGAAGATCAACGGCAACAGCGTTCTCGTGAGCTAACTTGGAGTTCAATGAGTAAGGTAGTTGATCTTACGGTCGCGGTTGCGGTTGCGGTTGCGGTTGCGGTTGCGGTTGCGGTTGCGGTTGCTTTTGACCTTAACCGCATGTGACGTTGCCAAGGCAAGCGGTCGTCAGGCGGATAAAGAGTGCAAACCTGTTTGAGCACAGCGAGTTTGTTTGTGCTCCCGACTGATGATCGTTTGACTTGGGTACCCGCGCAGCGGGCAACGGCTTCTGCGTCGCCTTCTTTTGCTTACTTTTCTTGGCGAAGCAAGAAAAGTGAGTAGCCGCCGGGCTACCCCCGGCATACCAACTTTCATCGAAGAGAGAAAGCCATTACCAACAAGAGCACGCACAAAACAAAATAACAAAGCCCAAACCAAACCTACAAACAAAAAATGCCGCCCGATCTTTCAATCGGACGGCATTTCCAAAAACAGAAAAACTTAAATCTGTTCCAGCAATTTTTCTGCTGTAGAAACTTCCAGATGACCGCTGTCTTCAACGTTCAATTGTTTGACGACGCCGTCTTCAACCAACATCGAATAACGTTGCGAACGAACACCCAGGCCGCCTTTGGTCAGATCGAATTCCAAACCCAAAGCTTTGGTGAATGTGCCGCTGCCGTCAGCGATGAAACGTACTTTGCCGACTGCTTTTTGGTCACGGCCCCATGCGCCCATGACGAATGGATCGTTAACCGAGATGCACCAGATTTCATCAACGCCTTTGGCTTTGAACTGGTCCGCTGCCTTGATGTAGCCAGGAGCGTGTGTTTCTGAGCAGGTTGGTGTAAATGCGCCTGGAACCGCGAAAATTGCGATTTTTTTGCCTTTGGTTGCTTCGTGCACCATGACTTTGCTTGGGCCGATTGAGCAAGCTTCAGTTGCTACATCGATGTATTCCGCGAGACGCGCTTCTGGCAATTGATCGCCAACTTTGATTGTCATATGAATTCCTTTGATTAATTTTTACGGCAATGCCGATTAGTAAAACGCCGCGCACTTGGCGCGGCGTAGAAACCGAAGTATGCCTTGTTCTGTCGGTTTTTGCAGGTGGTTTGACAACTTTCGTCGCACCACCTACGTCTATTCGTACAGAATTAGTGCATTAATTAGTCGGCTTGTTTGCGAAGGAATGCAGGAATGTCGTAGGTTTCCATGCCGTTCTTTTCCAGCGCGCGCACCGTATCGGAAGCCGATTCACGACGCCATACTGCCGGCGCTTTCAAACCGTCAAACGCTGGTTGAGCGCTGCCGTGCGTCATGCCTGCAGCCATACCGGTATTCGCCATCATTGGTTCATTATGCGTACCAGTGCGCAACATTGGTGTTTGCACCAGTTGCACGCCTTTACGCGCACGACCCAAGCCGGTCGCAACGACTGTTACGCGGATGTCGTCGCCCATTTCATCGTCGTACGCGATACCTTGCGCGATCGATGCATCAGGTGCGGCGAAGGCGCGCACGGTTGCCATGACTTCTTTGATTTCTTTACCTTTGAGACTGCGGCTTGCTGTCACATTGACCAACACGCCACGTGCGCCGGACAAGTCGATACCGTCGAGCAGAGGTGATGCAACTGCTTGTTCTGCTGCGATACGCGCACGATCAACGCCGTGCGCTGTCGCGGTACCCATCATTGCCTTGCCTTGTTCGCCCATGATCGTTTTGACGTCATTGAAATCGACGTTGATGTGACCTGGGACGTTGATGATTTCTGCAATACCTGCGACGGCGTTGTTCAGCACGTCATCTGCGTGTTGCAGCCATTCGATCATGCTGTCGTCTTCATAGATCTCTTCCAGTTTTTCGTTCAGGATGATGATCAGCGAATCAACATGCTGGCCCAACGCTTCCAGACCTTCGTCAGCGATGTCCATGCATTTTTTGCCTTCGTACGAGAATGGCTTGGAAACGACAGCCACTGTCAACGCGCCTTGTTCACGCGCGATTTGCGCAATGATCGGTGCTGCGCCGGTACCCGTACCGCCGCCCATACCGGCCGCGATGAAAACCATGTGCGCGCCGCGCAATGCGTCTTCGATACGTGGACGTGTTTCTTCCGCCAATTGACGGCCGACTGCAGGCTTCATACCAGCGCCCAAACCGGTTTCACCGATTTGAATGACGTTATGTGCCTTCGACATTTGCAAGGCTTGCGCGTCGGTATTAGCGACGATAAATTCCACACCGCTGACGCCGCGGTTGATCATGTGTTGTACAGCGTTGCCACCAGCACCACCAACGCCAACCACTTTGATCACGGTACCTTGCGTTACATTCTCGAGCATATCGATTTCCATGATTATTTCCTTAAAGAAGTTGCAGTTCCCAGTGGCTAGGCCTCACGCGGTGTGACGACTAGCAACTGCCAACTGCTGGTTAATACATAAATTAAAATTAAATACAAAAACTAAAACTTGAAGCCAAACTTAAAAATTACCCAAGAACCATTCTTTCATCCGACGTACCAGCGCAGTTGCTGATCCGTCCTGACGCGTGACGATGTGTCCGCGTAAATACTGCTTCTTCGCTTCCAACAACAAACCCAACACCGTTGCATAACGCGGACTACGTACTACATCTGCCAGTTGGCCGTTGTATTCGGGCGTACCCAAACGCGCAGGCTTCAGGAAAATATCTTCTGCCAATTCCACCATGCCGGGCATCATCGCGGTGCCGCCGGTCAAGACGATGCCGGACGACAGCACCTCTTCGTAACCGGATTCACGCACTACCTGATGCACCAGCGAAAACAATTCTTCGATGCGCGGTTCGATCACAGCGGCCAAAGCCTGACGCGACAAGGTGCGCGTACCGCGATCACCTAAGCCTGGCACTTCCAGCGTTTCGCCCGGATCAGCCAGCACTTGTTTGGCCATGCCATAACGCAGCTTGATTTCTTCGGCTTCGGCAGTCGGTGTACGCACGGCCATCGCGATGTCGTTTGTGATCTGGTCGCCAGCAATTGGAATCACTGCGGTATGACGAATCGCACCTTCAGTAAAAATCGCCACGTCAGTTGTACCGCCACCGATATCAATCAAGACCACGCCGAGTTCTTTTTCATCCGGCGTCAACACTGCATCAGCAGAAGCCATCGGTTGCAAAATCAGATCCGATACTTCAAGACCACAACGACGTATGCATTTAACGATATTCTGTACTGCAGAAACTGCACCCGTGACGATGTGAACTTTTACCTCGAGTCGGATGCCGCTCATGCCGATTGGTTCACGTACATCTTCCTGATTATCGACAATAAATTCCTGCGGTACGGTGTGCAGTAATTGCTGGTCGGTCGGAATGTTAACAGCCTTCGCTGTTTCAATCACGCGTGCGACGTCAGTAGCGGTAACTTCTTTATCCTTGATCGCCACCATGCCGCTGGAATTGAAGCTGCGAATGTGGTTGCCAGCGATGCCGGTGTACACATTTCGGATCTTGCAATCGGCCATCAACTCGGCTTCTTCCAATGCGCGCTGGATCGACTCGACGGTGGCCTCGATGTTGACGACCACGCCTTTTTTCAATCCCTTGGATTCATGCTGGCCCAGGCCGATCACTTCGTGGCGACCGTTCGGCAATACTTCCGCCACTACAGCCACCACTTTAGAAGTGCCGATGTCGAGACCGACGATCAGGTTTTTTGCGTCTTTTGTCATATTGTTCCGCTTACTTTTTTTTACTGTCCGATCCAGCAGTCAAACCTTGCGCCTTCAAGGCCAGACCGTTTGGATAACGCATGTCGATACTTTCAATCCTGTTTTGCAAACGTGCTGCCAATTGCGGATAAATCCCTACCAATCGTTCGACACGTTCTTTCAACGTCGTATTGCTTTTTTCCCTGCCTAATTCCACCATGACGCCATTACTTAATTTCACTGTCCATGCATAACGACCCGACAGATACAGCGCTTCGGCCGTGACATCCATAGGCGCGAACCATGTATTCAAATCATTCAAGCGCGCGATCACTTCTTTCTCGCTGCCCAACGGTCCGTTAAACGCCATCAAATCGGCATCTTCTTCCGCCTCTGCCAGATTGGCGGTGAACACATCGCCCTTGGTCGACAACAAACGTCCGTCTTCACCCCAGGTACCGAGCGGCGAATGCTCTTCCAGCGTTACCGTCAACTGATTCGGCCACTCACGACGCACGGTTGCCTTGCGTACCCAAGGTACTGATTCAAATGTTTGACGAACCGTATCCAGATTTGCGGTGAAAAAATTACCCTTGATGCGCGCCAACGCAGCGCTGCGCACGGTCAATGGATTGATGTGACGCAACTGCGCTTGCTCCGCGCCTTCAATCCGTATCACTTTCAATGTGAAGTACGGCCGCTGCGCGACCCACCACAAGCATGCAGAAATCAGCGCGAGCGCGACCAGGCCGAATAAGGCGTTGGCGGTTGCGTTCAACATTTTGATGTCTTGCCACATGGTGTTATCAGTTACCTTTAACGTGTTGCGACGGCTTCAACTCGAGTTTTGCCAAACGCAAAATCTCTACACACAAATCTTCGTAATCAGTTCCAGCCACTTTGGCCGACATCGGTACCAGCGAATGACTGGTCATGCCTGGCGAAGTATTGATCTCGAGCAGAAACGGTTCGTTGTCCGATTCACGAATCATGAAATCAACACGCGACCAACCGGTGCAACCAACTGCATTGAATGCATTGACAGCCAATGCCTGTATCCGTTTGGTGAAAGCTTCATCCAGCGGCGCAGGACACAGGTATTGCGTGTCATTGCTAAAATATTTGTGCTGGTAATCGTAGTTGCCTTGCGGCGCTCGAATTTCGACGATAGGCAAGGCACGCGCACTACGACCGCTGCCGATGACCGGCACTGTCAATTCACGACCTTTGATAAATTGCTCGACCAATACGACGCGGTCATACTTGGCGCACAGGTCAAAACCAGCTTGCATGCCATTAGCGTCTTCCACTTTGGCGATACCGATCGTCGAACCTTCGTGCGGCGCTTTCAACATCAAAGGCAGATCGAATTCTTTTGCGATTGCTTGCAGTTGATCGGCAGTAGTCGCATCCGAATCCAGCACGGCGAATTTTGGCGTTGGTACATCGTGGCTCAGGCAAATACGCTTGGTCATGACTTTGTCCATCGCAATCGCCGACGCCATGACGCCAGGACCAGTGTATGGAATACCCAGTTGTTCCAGCGCACCTTGCAAGGTGCCGTCTTCGCCATAACTACCGTGCAATGCGATAAAAACGCGATCAAATTTCTCGGCAGCCAATTGCGCCAGACTGCGTTCAGCCGGATCGAATGGATGCGCGTCCACGCCCTTGCTTTGCAGCGCAGCCAACACGCCTTTGCCCGACATCAAGGACACTTCACGCTCGGCAGAACGCCCGCCGAACAAGACGCCAACCTTACCGAATTCTGATTTCAAATTTGTCGTCATGATTAAACCTGATCCTGCAATTGCTTCAACTTGGCTGGCACGCCACTGATCGATCCTGCACCCATCGTGATGACCACGTCGCCATCCTTGATGACGTTCATGATCGTCGATGGCATATCCGCGATTTCTTCCACAAACACTGGATCGACTTTGCCTGCAACGCGCAATGCATGCGCCAAAGTACGACCGTCAGCTGCAACGATAGGCTGCTCGCCAGCGGCATAAACTTCCGCCAGCACCAGCAAGTCAGTTGTCGACAACACCTTGACGAAGTCTTCGAACAAATCGCGAGTACGCGTATAACGATGCGGTTGAAATGCCAGTACCAAACGACGCCCTGGATACGCGCCGCGTGCGGCCGATATCGTTGCAGCTGTTTCTACCGGGTGATGACCGTAATCGTCCACCAGAGCAAACGAGCCAGCGGCTTCGCCGTTGACGTCTTGAATATTTATTTCTCCATAGCGCGTGAAGCGACGGCCAACGCCATTGAATTCAGTCAGCGCTTTTTGCGTGGCTTTGTCGTCGACACCGAGTTCGCGCGCAATCGCAATCGCAGCGCAAGCGTTTTGCACGTTATGCATGCCGGGCTGATTCAGGCTGACGTTCATAGGCGCGTAACCATCTTGAATTACTGTGAACTGCATGTGGCCATCGACAGCTTTTGCATCGATCGCGCGCACTTCTGCATCTTCATGGAAACCGTAAGTCGTGATCAGCTTGGAGATACGCGGCATGATCGAGCGCACATTCGCATCATCGATACACAACACAGCAACTCCATAGAACGGCAGGCGCTGGGTAAATTCAACGAAGGCGGTTTTCAGTTTTTCGAAATCATGCTCATACGTTTCCATATGATCGGCATCGATGTTGGTGATGACTTCAATCACAGGCGATAGATTCAGGAAAGATGCATCCGACTCATCCGCTTCAGCGACGATAAATTCGCCCGTACCGAGTTTGGCGTTGGCGCCTGCGCTATTCAACAAACCACCGATGACGAAGGTTGGATCTAGACCACCTTCCGCCAGGACGCTGGCAACCAGACTGGTCGTTGTAGTTTTGCCGTGCGTGCCGGCAATCGCGATACCGCGCTTTAGGCGCATCAGCTCAGCCAGCATCACTGCGCGCGGCACGATAGGAATATGTTTTTCGCGTGCCGCAATCACTTCCGGATTGTCTTCCTTGACTGCAGTCGAAGTCACGATGGCATCGGCGTTTGCGATGTTTTCCGCAGCATGGCCGAGCATGACCTTTGCGCCGAATTCAATCAGACGTCGCGTCGCAGCATTGCTGCCCAGATCTGAACCCGAGATCGTGTAGCCTAGGTTCAGCAGCACCTCAGCGATGCCGCTCATGCCGCTACCGCCGATTCCTACGAAATGGATATTTTTGACTTTATGTTTCATACAATCTTCACTAACTTTTCAAGTACATCGGCGATCGCAGCATTCGCATCGCGGCGGCCGTTGGCATACGCCGCTTCGGCCATCTGTGTGCATTTCTCACGCGTCATGTTTTGCAACAAGGTCGCCAAACCTTGTGCAGTCAATTCGCTTTGCGGCAAATGGATCGCCGCTTGTTGTTGTTCCATCCAGCGCGCGTTGTCGCGTTGATGCGTGGTTGTTGATACCAACAAAGGCACCAGAACACTCGCCACACCAGCAGCCGTCAATTCAGAAACCGTAATCGCGCCAGCCCGGCAAATCACCAAATCAGCATCGACATAACGACGCGGCATATCGTTGATGAAATCAACTACTTCAGCATCCACATTTGCATTCGCATAATTGCTGCGCAATGCATCGATATTCTTTTTACCCGATTGATGCGTTACGACTGGGCGCTCCGCTGCAGGAATCAACGCCAATGCAGCCGGCAACGCATCGTTCAATGCCTGCGCACCGAGACTTCCACCGACCACCAAAATTTTCAGTGGGCCGCTGTGTTGCGCATAACGTTCCGCTGGTGGCGCCAATGCGATGATTTCCTTGCGCACTGGATTGCCAGTCACAACAGCCTTACTCGCAGCGCTACCGAAATCTGCCGGAAAACCAAACAACACGCGCTCTGCAATCGGTGTCAGCGTTTTATTCGACAACAACAAAGCTGCATCTGCGTTCAACAAGACCAGCGGCACGCCACGCATTTTTGCAGTCCATCCACCAGGTACTGTTACGTACCCGCCCATGCCCAACACGATGCCGGGATTGCGGCGCGACAAAATCGAATAGCAGGTTTTAAAACTAGCCAGCATGCGCAACACACCCGCAACCGTATGTTTCAAACCTTTACCGCGCAAACCAGCGAACGAAATCGTATCCATCGCGATGCCGGTCTTCGGCACCAGATCGCGTTCCATCCCATGTTCGGTACCAAGCCAGGTTACTTCCCAGCCGCGCGCCTGCATCGTTTCGGCAATCGCCAAACCCGGGAAAATATGTCCGCCAGTTCCCGCTGCCATGATCAGAAGTTTTTTCATATCCGGCCTCCGCGCATCAGCACACGATTTTCATAATCAATGCGCAGCAAAATCGCCAGACCCACACAGTTAATCAGTACACCCGAGCCGCCGTAACTCATCAACGGCAGCGTCAAACCTTTTGTCGGCAGCAAACCGAGGTTCACGCCCATATTGATAAAGGTTTGAACGGCAATCCAGATACCGATACCTTTTGCAGTCAACCCAGCAAACGTCAAATCCATCGCAATCGCCTGACGGCCGATTTCAAACGAGCGCTTGATGATCCAGTAAAACATCGCCACGACGACAAACACGCCGACGAATCCGAGCTCTTCACCTATCACCGCCAGCAAGAAATCGGTGTGCGCTTCCGGCAGGTAATGCAATTTTTCTACGCTGCCGCCCAGCCCGACGCCGAATAATTCGCCGCGACCAAATGCAATTAATGAATGCGACAACTGATACGCCTTACCCAGCGCATGTTCTTCATCCCAAGGATTCAGATAAGCAAAAATCCGTTCACGACGCCAAGGTGACAACAGAATCACCATGCTGAAAATACTGACCAGCGTTACGCCTATGCCGCCAAACCAGATACCGTTGATGCCACCCAAAAACAGAATGCCCATCGCGATACAAACGATCACGCCAAATGCACCCAGATCTGGTTCCAGCAACAACAGCAAACCGACAAAGCCGATCGCCAAGGTCATCGGCATAAAACCCTTGGTCAGCTTGTGCATCACTTGTTGCTTGCGCACTGTGTAATCGGCCGCATACAAGACGACAAACAATTTCATCAATTCAGATGGCTGGATATTGAATACCTTGAACGACAACCAGCGACGCGCACCATTCACGCCTTTACCTACGCCAGGAATCAACACCAGCACCAGCAAAATCAAAGTCGCAACGAACAGGTAGGGAGCAAGGCGCTGCCATGTTTCAATCCGTACGCGGAAGGCCAGCATTGCAGCGAAGATCGAAACACCAATGAACATCGCCTGACGCGTCAGGAAATGCGCGTTGTCATAACGCGCATACTTAGGAGAGTCAGGCAGCGAGATCGACGCCGAATACACCATCACCATGCCGAACAGCATCAGCAACAAAACGACCCACACCAACGGTTGGTCGTACGCCATCATCTTCGACCGCTGGTCGAGACTCGGCACGCCCTTTTGAGCTGGTGCGCCAGAGAATGATGGGAAGGCGAATTTCATGCCGTTACCTCGCCACGCGACAAACCGATTTCACGTACAGCATCGACAAACACTTGTGCGCGATGCGCATAATTCTTGAACATATCGAGACTGGCGCAAGCTGGCGACAACAAGACAGCATCGCCGGCTTGCGCGATGACTGCAGCTTTTTCTGTGGCTTCTTCCAGAGTTGTGCAATCGATCAATTCCACGCCCGTTGCTTGCAACACTGAGCGTATCGCTGCAGCGTCTTTGCCGATCAACAGAACCGCGCGCGCGTACTTCGCAACAGGATCAGCCAAAGGTGAAAAATCCTGACCTTTGCCATCGCCACCAGCGATCAGTACCAGGTGTTTGGATGCGCCGTCCTGACTGACGCCCAAACCATTCAATGCTGCGACCGTTGCACCAACATTCGTACCTTTGCTGTCGTCGTAAAAATCAACGCCGCCAATATTAGTGACGTGTTCAACGCGATGTGGCTCGCCGTGATAGTCACGCAAGCCATGCAGCAATGCAGCAAATGGCAAGTCGATCGCACGGCATAAAGCCAGTGCGGACAAGGCATTGATTGCATTGTGCTGACCGCGGATTTTCAGTGCATCGACTGGCATCAATTTTTTGGTTGAGATTTCCAGCTCGACCAATTCTTTTTTGCGGCGCTTTTGCGGCAACTCTTCTTCGCCTACTGCAACCGACAACCAGCGCATGCCGTTTTCATCGACCAAACCAAAGCAATCTGCCTGCTCTGCTTCATCGGCACCGAAGGTGATAACGGAAGCAGATGGCAAGGCCATTTGCATGACCAACGCATCGTCGCGATTCAACACACGGATAGTGTTGTCGCCAAAAATACGTGCCTTGTCGTCTGCATAGCCAGCCATATCGCCATGCCAATCCAGATGATCTTGCGTCAGGTTCAATACCGTCGCGACATCTGCCTGCAGACTGTATGTCGTATGCAGTTGGAAGCTGGATAATTCCAGCACCCATACTTGCGGCAAAGTGTCTTCAGCAACTACCTTGTACAAACAATCGAGCGCGGCCGGGCTGATGTTGCCTGCTACCTGCACAGTCAAACCTGCGCGTTGGCACAGCAAACCGACCAGACTGGTGACGGTAGTTTTGCCATTGGTGCCGGTGATCGCAATGACTTTTGGCGCGTACGCTTTTTCTTCTTTCAACGCGGCCAATGCCTGCGCGAATAATTCGATTTCGCCCCAGACTGGAATGTCTTTTTCTTCAGCCGCAGAGATGATCGCGGCCAGTTCTCGCGATGGCATCAAGCCTGGGCTGACCGCGATGAAATCCATGCCATCCAGTAAATCAGCACTGAACTCAACGGAAGATGTTGTCGCAGCGGCACCGCCAAAAAACTCAACATCAGTTGCGATCTCGCGCAATTGCGGCAAGCGATCTGGTTGCTCGCGCGTATCTGCCACGCGCAAGGACGCGCCGCAGCGGACCAGCCACTGCGCCATCGCCAGCCCGGATTCACCTAGGCCTAAAACCAGAACATGTTTACCTGCGTAGTTCATTTTTTAATGATTCTCTAAAACGATTACCGTAATTTCAAAGTGGACAAACCGAACAACACCAACATCATCGTGATGATCCAGAAGCGCACAACAACTTGCGTTTCTTTCCAGCCTTTTTGTTCGAAGTGATGGTGCAAAGGCGCCATCAACAAAACGCGTTTCCCAGTCCCGGTGCGCATCTTCGTGTATTTGAAATAAGCAACCTGGATCATGACGGACAGTGTTTCAACCACGAACACGCCGCCCATGATGAAGAGCACGATTTCCTGACGCACGATGACGGCGATGGTGCCGAGCGCGCCACCCAATGCCAGCGCGCCGACGTCGCCCATGAAGACTTGTGCCGGATGTGCGTTAAACCAGAGGAAGGCCAAACCCGCACCAGCCATCGCGCCGCAAAAAATAATCAATTCGCCAGCGCCAGGGATGTGTGGAATGAACAAATATTTTGCATAAGTAACGCTACCGGTCAGGTACGCAAACAAACCGAGTGCCGTACCAACCATCACGGTTGGCATGATCGCCAAGCCATCTAGGCCATCGGTCAGATTGACTGCGTTGCTGGTACCGACGATGACAAAGTACGTCAGCGCGATGAAGCCCCACACGCCCAATGGATAGCTGATTGTTTTAAAGAATGGAACGATCAAATCGGCCTTAGGCGGCAAATCCATGCTGAAACCGGATTGCACCCATGCGACAAACAAATCAAAAAACTGAGAATTACTAGGAGCCGAAACCGAGAAGGCCAGATAGATCGCGGCGAACAAACCAATCAGCGATTGCCACATGTATTTTTCACGCGACGCCATGCCTTTAGGATCTTTGTAAACCACTTTGCGATAGTCATCGACCCAGCCGACTGCGCCAAAACCCAGCGTCACGATCAACACGACCCAAACAAAACGATTACTCAAATCGGTCCACAACAAAGTGGAAATGCCAATCGACAGCAAAATCAAAACGCCGCCCATCGTTGGCGTACCGCTTTTGATCAAATGTGTTTGTGGGCCATCGGTACGGACAGCTTGTCCGACCTTCAGGCGCTGCAACATGCGAATTACCATCGGTCCAAAAAACAAACCGATCGCAAGTGCGGTCAAGGTCGCGAACACCGCGCGGAACGTGATGAAATTAAAGACGCGCAGTGGTCCGATTTCGTCTTGAAAAAATTGTGCCAGCCAGAGCAGCATATTAGTGAGCTTCCTGAATTTGTTGATTAACTAAATGCTGTACCACGCGTTCCATTTTCATGAAGCGCGATCCCTTTACCAACACAGTTGCATGCGCATTGACCACTGCAGCGAGCGCATCGTTCAAGGTTTCCAGATTTTCGTAGTGATGTGCGCCCGCACCAAAAGCGTTGGCGGTAGAAGATGCCAAATCGCCGAGTGTGAGTACATGTTCTATGCCATTCGTGCGTGCGTAAGCGCCGATCTCTTCATGGTATTGGCGACCATCGTTACCAACTTCGCCCATGTCGCCCAACACCAGAATGCGTGGCGCGGCGGCTTGTGCCAGTACGTCTATCGCAGCACGTACTGAATCCGGATTGGCGTTATAGGTGTCATCAATGACCAATGCGCCATCAACCGAAACTTTGCGTTGCAGCCGACCATTCACCGGTGCGAATGCTTGCAAGCCACGCACGATTGCGTCTTGCGCAATGCCGATTGCCAGCGTGCATGCGACAGCGGCCAATGCATTACGTACGTTATGTACTCCAGCCGCTGCCAGATTGATTTCAAATTTCTGACGGCCACTAACAACAGAAAGTTCGCTACCGAAATCATTCACCTTGTAAGTGCAACTTACGTCTGCGTCATCCGAGAAACCAAATGTCAGTGTTTTGCGCTGACCTGCATACTCACGCCACAGAGTGGTATAGGTATCGTCAGCTGGGAAAACCGCAATGCCATCGGCTGGCAGATACGCGAAGACCGCGCCGTTTTCGCGCGCGACGGCTTCCACCGATTCCATGAATTCCTGATGTTCGCGTTGTGCGTTGTTGACGAGGCCGACTGTTGGTTGCGCGATGGCGGACAGCACGGCGATTTCGCCAGGGTGATTCATGCCGAGTTCGATTACTGCTGCTTTGCAAGCTACATTCAAACGCAGCAAGGTCAAGGGCACGCCGATGTCATTATTGAAGTTGCCGCGCGTCGCCAGATATTCATCCGTACCGCAAGCCGCATCGAGAATCGCGGCGATCATTTCCTTGACGGTAGTTTTACCGTTGCTGCCGGTCACACCAATCAAAGGCAATGTGAATTGCTGACGCCAGTAATGGGCGATTTGACCCAGCGCGATACGCGTGTCAGGCACCACCAACGCAGGCACATTCAAATCAGCCGGCATTTTTTCGACGACGATTGCGGCGACTTTACGATCTGCGACTTGATGCAAAAATTCGTGCGCATCGAAGTGATCACCGCGCAATGCGACGAACAAATTGCCAGCTGCGACGTTACGGCTATCGGTAGAAACACCATCGAACGATGCATCCATTGTCACCGTCGAATTAGCGACTGCAGATTGAAGAATGGCTAATGTCGATTTCATCAGCTCACTCCCTGCATCACACGTGCCGACAAAGCCAGTGCGGCATGATCAGCATCCAGGAAAATCTGTTTTTTGCCTTTGATTTCTTGATACGCCTCGTGACCTTTTCCTGCCAACAAAATGACGTCCTGTTTTGCCGCATGTTTGCCAGCCCACAGAATGGCTGTCGCGCGATCCTCAATGATGTGCGGCGCGTTTTTGGTCTCACCGATGCCGGTCACGATTTGCGCGATGATGTCGGCAGGCTCTTCGTGACGCGGATTGTCGCTGGTGACGATGATGTGATCGGCGGCCATTACAACCTTGCCCATTTGCGGACGCTTGCCAGCATCGCGATCACCGCCACAACCGAATACACACCACAATTCGCCACCACGTTCTGTCGCGACATCACGTAAAGATGACAATGCTTTTTCCAAGGCATCTGGCGTATGCGCGTAATCGATGACGACTAATGGCGCTTCGCCGCCGCCCAGTTGCTGCATGCGACCAGGAACTGCTGTCAGCATTTCTACCGCTGTCAGCGCCTTGCCCCAGTTAATTCCTTTGGCCAGCATCGCGCCGACTACCGCCAGTACATTGCTGATATTGAATTGGCCGACCAATTGGGTTTTGACATGCGTGCCACCAAGACTGCAGGCAAACTGGAACGAGGTACCGTTTTGCGTGCTGTGAATTTCCGTCGCGCGCAAAACATTGACGCCAGCAAATTCATTATTCGTCAGTGTATAACCGGTGATCGCCGTATCAGGATTGTTGCGCTTGATGCGTTCAACCAAACGCAAGCCCATTGCATCATCCAGATTGATGACTGCGTGCTTCAAACCCGGCCAGTCGAACAGGATATTTTTAGCTTCTTCGTACGCAGCCATATCACCGTGATAATCAAGATGATCGCGGGTGAAATTAGTGAACAGCGCGATATCGAAATGCATGCCGGACAAACGACCTTGATGCAAACCGATGGACGAGGCTTCAATCGCCAATGTCGTCGCGCCGTGCTTGCGCATTTCTGCCAAGGTACGTTGCAGCAATACTGCATCCGGCGTGGTGTAACCAGTTGCAGTCAAATTACCGGCAGAACCATTGCGGAATACGCCGACACCTAAGGTGCCGATAACTGCCGTTGGCTCACCCAAACGTGACAAGGCATGACCCAGCCATTGCGAGCATGATGTTTTTCCGTTGGTGCCAGTGACCGCAATGGTCGACATCGCCAAATCAGGTTGCACGTAAAAATGTGCAGCGATATCGCCAGCATGCGCTTTCAAATTATCTACGGCGAGATGCGGCACATCCCACTCTGCGCGCCATGTGCAATCGGCAGTTTCATAAAGCACTGCGCCCGCACCGCGTTCAATCGCATCGAGAATAAATGAACGGCCATCTGCTTCATCGCCGGGATAAGCAACGAAGACGTCGCCAGCGCGCACGCTACGCGAATCAGAAGTCAATTCTGCATTCGGTGCAGTGGCTTTCAGCCAGTCCAGAACTTCCGCGATGGTAAGCAAGGAGGACATTACATATTCTCCAATGCAGCGTCAGCCGGAATGATGATGTTGGTGATGCTCGAATCAGGTGCCACGTTCATCGCACGCAATGCATTCGCAGTCACCGCAGCAAAAATTGGCGCAGCGACTTGACCGCCATAATGCTTGCCGGCGGATGGCTCATCGATCATCACAGCGACAATGATGCGTGGATCGGAAACTGGCGCGAAGCCGACAAACGACGATACGTATTTTTTAACGTACTGACCTTTTTCAATTTTGTAGGCAGTACCAGTTTTGCCGGCGACGCGATAGCCTGGCACTTGCGCTTGCGGTGCCGTGCCAGTTGGGCCGGCTGCCATTTCCAGCATGCCGCGCGTTGCGCGTGCGGTTTTTTCACTGATCACACGTTGCGCGATTGGTTGATCGCTGGAACGCTGAAAGGTCACTGGAATGATTTCGCCATCGCGCGCAAAGATCATGTACGCATGCGCAATCTGCAGCAAGGACACGGAGATACCGTGACCATAGCTCATGGTCGCCTGTTCAATCGGACGCCATGATTTATACGGACGCACACGGCCGGCAACTGCGCCCGGGAAGCCAACCTTAGGTTGTTGACCGAAACCGACCGAAGTAAACATGTCCCACATTTCATGTGGTTCCATCTGCAGTGCAATTTTTGCAGTACCGACGTTGGACGATTTCTCGATCACTTGCGATACCGACATCAAGCCGCCAGCATGCGCATCGCCAATTGTCGCAGTACCAATCTTCAGTTTGCCCGGCGCGGTTTGTATCATCGTGTTCGGCGTGATGTATTTATTATCCAGCGCCAATGCAATCGTGAAAGGCTTGAGCGTAGAACCCGGCTCAAACGTGTCGGTCATTACGCGGTTACGCAATTGCGCACCGGTCAGTACCGAGCGATTGTTCGGGTTGTAAGTTGGCAGATTTGCCAGTGCCAAGACTTCGCCGGTTTTCGCATCAAGGACGACGATGCCGCCGGCTTTTGCCTTGTGCAATTCAACCGCATCTTTCAATGCCGAGAAGGCGATGTACTGAATCTTGCTGTCGAGAGACAAAGTCAAATCTTTGCCGTCGTGCGGTTCACGCACCGACTCGATATCTTCAACGATGCGGCCAAGACGATCTTTAATGACGCGACGATTACCGGTGACGCCAACCAAGGTTTTCTGGAACGCCAATTCCATCCCGTCCTGGCCTTTATCTTCAACACTGGTAAAGCCGACGACGTGCGCCATGACTTCACCTTCAGGATAGTAACGTTTGTATTCTTTACGGGTATCAATGCCGGCGATACCGAGCTTCAGAATCTTGTCGACGGTATCGAGTTCGACTTGGCGCTTCAGATAAACAAAGCCGCGATCCGAATCCAGCTTGGCGCGCAAATCACGTTCGCTCATATCGAGCAATTTCGCCAAGGCCTGAATTTTTTCTTTTGGTGCTTCCAACACATCGTCAGGAATCGCCCACACCGCACGCACCGGTATCGACGATGCTAAAACCTGGCCATTGCGATCGGTAATCTTGCCGCGGGTCGCCGGCAATTCAAGTGTGCGCGCGTAACGTGAAGCGCCCTGCTTTTGCAGGAAGTCTTTCGACATTCCTTGCAGCCACAGAGCACGGCCAGCCAGCGTTAAAAATGCGGCGAAGATCAGAAACAATACGACACGCGAACGCCACGCAGGCAGCTTTGTTGCCAGCACCGGGCTGGCTACAAAAGGCACGCCTTTACCGGCGGCGGTGCGAGAGTTACGTGATGAACCGCGCGTCATTTCTCCCCCGTCGTCAGATATTGCGTACTGGCTGGCGATACCGACACCATGCGCAAATCGCGGCGCGCGTTCAGTTCGATACGGGAATGTTTGCCTAGCGTCGACTGATCAAGCTGCAATTGCGCCCACTCGATATCGAGTTGACGCGATTGCGCTTGTGCGCGTTCGAGTTGAATAAACAAAGTGCGGAATTGATAATGCGCGTTCACCACTGACAAGGCGCACACCACAAGGATGCAGGTAATCAAAAGGCTGATGCGCCCGCTCATTGCGCAACTCCAGGAGCTGGCAAGCGTTCGGCAACGCGCATGACGGCTGAGCGGGAACGGGGATTGGCACTGATTTCTTCGTCGGAAGGTTTGATGCGGGCAATCAATTTCATTTCAGGCTGCGGCAGATCGACTGCACGTATCGGCAAGCGACGGTCCGGCTGCGGCACATTGGCTTTGCCTACCATGAACTGCTTGACGATGCGATCTTCCAGCGAATGAAAGCTGATCACAACCAATCTCCCGTGCGGGGCCAAATGTTTATAGGCTTCGCCTAAAACTACCTCGAGTTCTTCAAGCTCTTTATTGATGAAAATCCGGATAGCTTGAAAGGTGCGAGTGGCCGGGTCCTTGCCCTTCTCGCGGGTTTTAACGGTGCGTGCCACGATCTCGGCAAGCTGTCGTGTGCTTGAAATTGGTTCGACTGCCCTGCGAGCAGCAATCGCCTTTGCAATCTGAAAAGCAAACCGTTCTTCCCCATATTCGCGTATCACTTTCTCGATTTTTTGTTCGGTTTCTGTTGCCAACCACTCTGCCGCTGAAATGCCTCGCGTCGTATCCATACGCATGTCGAGAGGCCCATCTGCACGAAAACTGAATCCCCGTGTAGCGTCGTCAACTTGCGGTGACGAAATCCCCAGATCCAGCAACACCCCATTCACCTGCTTGATACCGCGACCTGCGAGTGCTTCACCCAAGGTTGCAAAACTGTCGTGCGCAATGTCGAAGCGCGTATCGTTGATCGTTGCAGCATTCGCAATCGCTTGCGTGTCCTTGTCGAACGCCAGCAAACGTCCGCCAGCACCAAGTCGCTGCAAGATCAAACGGCTATGACCACCACGCCCGAACGTACCGTCGACGTAAATGCCATCCGCGCGCTCGCCTTCCAGCGCCAGCGCGTCGACCGCCTCATCCAGCAACACGGTCCGGTGCTGGTATTGCTGCACCGTTTCTACATTCATCACGGCGTCAGAAAGAAAAATCGTTTAATACATCGGGCATGCCCGCAGCGATCGCATTCGACTCGCTCTCGCCCAGCTTGGCCGCATCCCAGATTTCGAAATGACTGCCCATGCCCATCATCATCACGTCACGCGTCAAGCCGGCTGCAGTACGCAACTCAGGAGCGATCAGGATGCGACCGGCGCTGTCGACATCGACATCGGAGGCATTGCCAAGAAAGATGCGCTGCCAGGCGCGTGCTGAAATCGGCCATTTGGCAATCTCTTCGCGACGCATTTCCCAGACGGGACGCGGGAAGAGCAGCAAACAACCGTCAGGATGTTTAGTCAGAGTGATGCGCCCCTCACACTGCAAAAGCAATGCGTCACGATGCCGAGCTGGAATAGTCATCCGGCCTTTAGCATCGAGATTGAGAGAAGACGCGCCTTGAAACACCCTGAAATCCTTTTTTAGTATGCGTTGCATGGTGATTTGCGTTTGTCTTGCGGTTCAAATTACCCACAAATAAACACTTTTTCACACTGTCGCCCACTTTAGAGGATGCACCAAACCCGGTCAAGCGAAATTCAGGGGCAAAAACACTAATTTTTTCAATGAAGTCAATGACTTAGCGCATTACATTGATGCAACACGTTTGTTAAATAACCCTAAGAATTAAGCACTTATGATTGATAGTGAAAGTGGCACATCAGCTAAACACATGTGTTTAGCTGATTCAGAGAATTATTTGAAGGAAAAATAATGTTGCGAGATTGCGCTGAATTGCTTCGAAGAAGATCAGATGGGGCATCCAGTAAAGCAGAGCCCGCAGCCGTCTGCGTTCTTTTCATGAGGAAATGGAAAGAGATCGCGCGGTGCTTCTGATGACTACATATTGATCCGGCAAAGCCGACTACTTACCTTTTGCACCGGCGAAAAAGCAAGCGCGCCCAACGCCATGCCAGCTAATGCGTCGAGGAAGACATGCTGGCGTGTCGCCAGAGTTGAATAGATGATGAGCGCACACCACGCGTAGTTGAATAATCTGGCCGCCGTTGGCGCACCACAGGATCTTAAGTGTGCGTTTAGGTAGGCCGCGGTGAACACCGCAAATGCCACATGTAGCGACGGCATCGCATTGGCGCCGCCATCCTGGCTCTTAAGAAAAGCCAGCGCTGGATACAACTGCCAATCCACACCAAAATCCGGCACGGTGGTCGGAAAAAGCCAGAACGTCAGCAATCCCGCAATGCAAAGAAAGCCTGCGCGATATAAATAATCAAGAAATTCAGCGCGTGTTTCTATCAAACCCGATGCAATACAAACGTAAAACCACAAAGAAGCGTACGGAATCAATGCCCACTGTTGCACGACGATCCAGTGATCGAGTGCAAAAACCGGTATGACTTGTAACGGGGAAAACGGCGCCGGATGATCCATCACCCAGAAGTACGCGAAAAAAAATGCAGAAAAACCGATGGCGTTTCCCACAGACTTCAACAGTGCGTGCGACTTGAGGCGTCTCACGAGCGGTTGTGTCCAAAATTGGTTTTTCAAAAATTCCCCTTATTGCACTGCGCCCCATGTCCGCACATTAAAGTGCGCAAGAAAGCTTGATCTGATGATAGGCAATGAGCTTCCATTGGCACGTTGATTATTTGATGGAGGACGATTGCACTTTTCTAATGTTCGGGGCTTATCTGCTACCTACTTTATGTAGCTAACTACCACTCGAACCAGCATCTATCCGGCAGATTGGAGTGGAATACCGCCATTTTGTTCAAATAACTCGACAAGTTTCGAGCAACGAAGAACGCGCTATTCTTGCGACGGCAATCCACATTTGACAGAAGGGTCGGCCACCGGCGTGCAGTATTTATAGGCTTCTTCTCTAGTACCACCTTCAACCCGCATGAAAGGAGCAAAGCATTCCTGGCTTTCGCGATATGCGCGCATCAATTGTTCGCAATCTGCGTTCTTGTTATCGACGACTGGGGGTGCACTTTTTGGATCTGCAGACTGATCGGCCGCTTTCGTAGCCGCAGCGTCGGCGCGCGCCCTATTGGCTGACTCGACCAGCTCTTTCTCTTTGGCGACACGCTCCAAAGCTTCTTGACGTTGCTTTTCACTGACGCGCGATGCACTGGTATCCACCTTGGTGGCGACGTCCTTGTAGCGCGGCGGTACCGTATCCGAAATCTGCGTGCGTCCGTTTTCATCAACCCACTGATAAATCGTCGTCGCATAAGCTGTGGAAAACAGCATGCTGCAAGCAAATAGAAACGCCATTTTGCTAGTCATGATTGCCTCATTTCTTTAGATATGTGGCCAACATCGTCAAAAGCATCGCACACCGGACATAGATCTGAACTTACTTCAGTAACGAATTCCGAATATCCCGATCAAGCCGATGGCGATCAAATAAATCGCAACGATAAAATTCAACAAGCGTGGCATCAACAGAATCAAAACACCAGCGATCAGAGAAATCAGTGGAGCCAAGGTAATGTGCAAATTCATGGAAATTCCTTTTATTAAAATTATGCACCGCATGTGCATATCGAACTAGCTTACCCCATCTGTCCAGGATCTTGTGTGCGACGGCGAACTGTTCGTAGCAGCAGCGATAATCGACGATTAGAATG
Organism: Herminiimonas sp.; assembly: GCF_030655415.1. The sequence goes on from NZ_JAURVN010000011.1 coordinate 54,524, forward strand.
ACGGGTAGACTCTTTTAAGCGAAGCAAGCAATGATGAAACTGGACTCACTCGATCACTTGGTGTTGACCGTTAAAGACATAGCCGCCACCGTTGATTTTTACCAACGTGTGTTGGGCATGACGACCGTCACCTTCGGCGAAGGAAGAAAAGCGCTGGCCTTCGGCGCGCAAAAGATCAACCTGCATCAGCAAGGCAAGGAGTTCGAACCCAAGGCTGAACGACCTACGCCGGGCTCAGCCGATCTTTGCTTTATTACCTCGGTTCCGCTGGATCAAGTCGCGATGCATTTTGCCGATTGCAAGGTCGCGATAGAAGAAGGCCCGATACGGCGCACTGGTGCAACTGGGCCGATTTTGTCGCTCTATATACGTGATCCGGATTTCAATCTGATTGAAGTTTCCAATCAGTTGACTACTTGAGCTGCGCTTATTTTTGAATTTCTGATCAGACCAGCGCAAAGAAAAAGGCGATGCGAATCATCGCACCGCCTTTGAATAAAGTTGAAGCAAGCCGATAGGCCGGATTCTGTTACGGCGCATGAGCAAGCCCATGCGCTATGACAACCATTCCTCTAGGCCGTGAATTACTCCACGGCTCAAGCTTTCTACCCGCACGCTCCGCGAGCAACGTCAACGCGTGCCTATTTGAAATTGCTCCAGGTGGAGGTTACCGCGTTTCACCGTAACTAAATACGCTCGTCTCTGTGGCCCTATTCCTCGCCTCACGGCGGACGGCCATTAACCGTCACCCTGCTCTATGGAGTCCGGACCTTCCTCCCGCCATCACCGAAATGACAGCCAGCGGTTGTCTTGGCTTGCTTCAGCCGACATTGTAGCCGCTCACGCAGGGAAAGACTCGGATAATGTCTTATCATCCGTCTGACTATGCCGAGTCTGCCCTGCACCATCACTCTCGATTCTAATTAAACAAGCCGCATGAAACGGTACGAAAAGCCTGCTGATTTGACGTGAGCTTGCTATCTCGATCACAAGACTTCGCCTTCCACTCTCCAAACTTCTGCGGACGTTATCCAGCTTCTGATTCTGGATAAACCGCCTGTGTACGCTTACCCTTGCAGTATGATTGCTGAAGCTGCGGCTTGAGTTGTCACAAGAAACCGCAATTCATTGCGCGCCCCAGCACATAATCCTGATCGCGTTTACAAGTTTATTTGCCGGATCATTAACGCTGCTTCCAGCGTTTGCCAAGAGACCATAAAAATGAGTGAATCATTCACCATGCGCATCAATCAGTACACGCTTGCCAGATCCGCGCTGAGATCCGTGCTCATCGCTGGCATCACGATCTTCACATTCAGCAGCAACTTTGCGCATGCTGAAGAAGCCAGAGTTCCCGACACGATCGCGCAGCGCGTCGCCGCTTGCGTGGTTTGCCACGGCAAAGAAGGTCGCGCTGGCAGCGATGGTTACTATCCGCGTATCGCGGGCAAACCCGCCGGCTATCTATACAACCAACTTATCAATTTCCGCGACGGTAAGCGCACCTATCCCGTCATGACGGCTATGCTGGAAAACATGTCGGATGCCTATCTGCGAGAGATCGCACAATATTTTTCTGACCAACATCCGCCCTATCCAGAGCCACAACCAACGCAATCCACCCAAACTGAGCGAGAACGTGGTCGCGTATTGGTACATGACGGCGACAAGGCCAAAGGCATTCCGGCTTGCGTCGCCTGCCATAGCGCAAAAATGACAGGTACTGCACCAGCGATTCCCGGCCTGATCGGTTTGCCACGTGATTATTTACTCGGGCAGATAGGCGCATGGAAAATCGGCACACGCAAAGCCGCCACACCAGATTGCATGGCGCACATCGTGCAAAAAATGGATGCCGCCGACATCAGCGCAGTGACCGCATGGTTATCCGAACAGCGCGTGCCGGCAGATGCGTCGCCAGCGCCTGCGCTAAAAATCAAACTGCCACTGGAATGCGGCAAGCTGTCGCCTTGAGCCTGATGACCGGCTCACGCCATCAAGTCGTTGAAATAAGTAAAAGTAAGCAAAGACAAATATAGAGCAGATGATGAAACGAAAAATCTTGTGGAGCATTCTTGCGCTGCTATTGGCAATCATTGCCAGCGTCGTGATCTGGCTCGCGCTGGCGAATCGCAATCCTGATCTGAATCAGCCTTCAGTCGCACCAGCCAATCCTGCAGAACAAATCAAGCAAGGCGAATACCTGGCGCGCGTCGGCAATTGCATGAGCTGCCACACCGCACGTGGCGGTGAACAATATGCCGGTGGTCGCGCCGTGCCTACGCCTTTCGGCAATATCTACACATCGAACCTGACCCCCGATGCAGAAACCGGCATCGGCAAATGGAATAACGGCGATTTCTGGCAAGCGATGCATGATGGCAAATCGAAAGATGGCAGCCTGCTCTACCCAGCTTTCCCTTACACAAACTACACCAAGGTCACACGCGCCGATTCGGATGCGATCTTCGCTTACCTGCAAACATTATCCGCAGTTGCGCAAAAAAATATCTCGCCTGAATTGCGCTTCCCCTACGATAACCGTGCACTCTTGTATGTGTGGCGCGCCTTGTACTTCCGCCCCGGTCAATACGCGAACGATGACAAGCAATCAGTGGAATGGAATCGCGGCGCTTATCTTGCGCAAGGCCTGGGACATTGCAGCGCCTGTCATTCACCACGCGATTCTTTTGGCGGCACCAGCTTGAAAGCCGAACTCGGCGGCGGCATGATTCCCGTGTTGAACTGGTACGCACCGCCATTGAATAGCGATAAAGAAAACGGCCTCGGCAATTGGGAAGCCGCACATCTGGCCGCCTTCCTGAAAACCGGCGTCGCACCAAATCGTTCGGTCAGCGGCCCGATGGCAGAAGTGGTCGCAGGCAGCTTGCAGCATATGAGCGATGCCGATATCAATGCATTAACTGGTTATTTGAAATCATTACCGCAACAGATCGCAGTGCCAAAAGCGGGCGCCGAAAACATCCGACCTGAAGATAAAAAAGCGATGATCACAGCAGGTGCCAAGCTGTATGAAAATCAATGTGCGACCTGTCATCAAGCTTCAGGCAAAGGCGTGCCATCGGTTTATCCAGCATTGGCTGGCAGCTCGGCGATCAACACAGCTATCGCAAGCAACGCCATCCGCATGGTCTTGCATGGCGGCTACGCTCCTAGTACAGTCGGTAACCCGCGACCGTATGGCATGCCGCCATTCGGTCAAGCCATGTCGGATGAAGAAGTCGCAGCCGTGTTGACCTATGTCAGAAATTCTTGGGGCAACCAAGGCAACGCGATCTCATCCAATGAAGTTAACAACTATCGTTCGCGCCCTTGAATATGAACCAAACAATTGCAAGCAAACATAAAAACAAAACACTAACCACGTTGTTGGCGGTTTTTCTGGGTGGAGTCGGAGCACATCGTTTTTATTTATACGGCGCCAAAGATTTTTGGGCGTGGAATTATGTGATGGCATTCATTCTGTTTTCGTGCGGGGTATTCCTCGCACAATCACCGCACTCGCTGGTGATCAGCATCATCGCGCTATTCCCTGTGTCGATTTTCGCAGGCTGGATAGAAGCCATGGTCACAGGCTTAACACCGGATGCAAAATGGGATGCAAAGCACAATGCCAATTCGCCGCGCAAATCGGCATCGGGCTGGCCACTCATCGTATTGCTGGTGTTGACGTTTGCACTCGGCATCACCACCTTCATCTTCTGCGTCGCACGCGCCACTGATTTATTCCTGACCGGCGGCGCTTTCGGCTGATCGCATTTCAGCTTGCGCTAGAAGTATCCAAGCAGTTTCAACACGAGCGGCAGTAACAAGGCGGTGAGGATGCCAGATACCCCCATCGCCAAGCCGGAAAACGCACCCATCTCTTCACTCACCTGAAACGCGCGTGCGGTACCGACGCCATGCGCTGTTGCGCCGAGCGCAAAGCCACAGGTCAAGTCGTCTTCTATCTTCATCCACTTGAAAATATAGTGTGCGACACCGGCACCGAAGATTCCAGTGAACATGACCATCACAACGGTCAAGGTCGGCAAGCCGCCGATTTTTTCCGTGACGCCCATCGCAATCGGAATCGTCACCGACTTCGGTGCCATCGACAAGATCGTCAACGGCGATGCGCCCAATGCCCAGGCCACACTCATCGCGCAAGCGATTGCAGCCGTGCCGCCTATCACGGCACCGGCCAGCAAAGCAAACCAGTTGCGCTTCAGTTTTTCCATTTGCTGATAAAGCGGGATTGCCAGCGCAACCGTCACTGGTCCCAGCAAAAAGTGCACAAACTGCGCCCCGTCAAAATAGGTTTTGTAAGGCGTGTCGCTGACATATAAAATCAGCACCAGAATCGCGACCGATATACCGACCGGATTCGCCAAAGGACTGCGGTTGGTTTTCTCGTAAATCAGCGTCGAGATGCGATACGCCACCAAGGTCGCGGTCAGCCATAACAACGGTGATCCGGCCAAATAAACCCACACGGTATTCAGGTGCGGCATCATTCGGGCACCTTGCGTTTGAGCTTGCTGATCACTAGCGCCGTCACCACGATCGATACCACCGTACTAATCACCAGCGCCACAACGATCGGCAGCCATTCTTCAGCAATGCGATGTACATGCACGCTGATGCCGACGCAGGCAGGCACAAACAGCAGCGCCATATTCGATAATAGTTGTGAGCTGGAAGGTGCAAGTTGCGCTGCCATGTTTTTCTTCATGATCAAAAATACCAGCAGCAAGAGCATGCCTATGACCGGGCCGGGAATGGGCAGCGAGAAGAGATAAACCAGCCCTTCACCCATGGTCTGGAAAATAAGCAGAATCAATAATGTATTCAGCATGGCGAAATCGAAAGTAAGGAGGTAGAGGCAAGGAGAAAATGCAGTTGCCGAAACAGGAAGATACCTGCTTCGGCAGTTTTCGTATCGTATCAGTCGTCGCCAAATTTTGCGGTGCAGAACAGATGAAAACTTTTCAGCGCTTGTTGCGCGCGCATCTGGACATAGACTACGCCTGCCTGCTTGCCAAGGTTCCGCCTTGGCTATCAAGTGCGACGATCAGACGTAACTGTCATCGTCCAGCAACATATCTTCAAAAAAAGCACCGAATTGCTTTGAGGAGTGACGAATGTGGATTTCCAGTATCCAGCGCATCGCGGACGGTGGCAGATCGTAGTCAGCGAGCGAGCCCGTGTGCAGCGCCGCATGTGGAAAGTCCGATACGCGATGGCCGGGCAAATCGAAGTTCAATTCCCAACCCATGCTTTTGGCTTTTTGATCAGCGTAACGATACAAGTCGTGACCGCTTAATTTTTCTGCCTGCCACAGTGCGCGTACATCATGGAATAAGGTTTCTGCATCTGCGGCGCAACGCGCATATTCTTCGTTATTACCAACTGTAAAAGAAGCACCGCCATCGCCTTCCCACGCTTGAAAACGTGGAGCCATATCGATGAAGAAAATATCGTTTTCTTTCAAGATAATTCCCGGCTCTGACGCCTGCTTCATCGCCTTCATCGTGTTGCTACCAAAACGCACGCGGGTTGGATGCCACGTCAGATCAAGGCCGGATGCGATCAAGGTACGCTTTGCCATGTCTACTGCGTCTTCCTCCAGCATACCTGGTTTGACCAGTGCCGAGATAGTGCGGATCGCATCGCGGGTTGCCGCTCTTGCCTGCAACATGCCATCTACCGAGAAAGCCGGTCCGACACGTTCGGCGAGAGCAAGCTTGGAAACTCCATCATCGTTCATCATCAATTCTCCACATTTACGCGAAGGCGAGATGCCTTTACGTCTTGCGACAAATTATGGTGAACAAGTGCAGCAAACCATAGCGCGGCATGGCACTGCAAACTGACAACGATGGTGGAAATTCTGCCAAAGCGCTGTACCTTGCTTATGCAATGCACGCAAAAATCTATATGCTGAGTCCTTTGACGCATGCGTCGGTCAACGCAGCGCTATTCAATTCGCAGCATCAGCAAGGAACAATCGTGCCCACAATTGCAATACTCGTTTTCCCCGGTGTGCAGGCGCTTGACGTATCGGGGCCGCTGGATGTGTTCGCCGAAGCGAATCGCTTTTTGCCGCGCGAACAGCACTATCAACTCGAAGTATTGGGAACAGAACGCGGCGCGATCCGCTGCTCGAACGGTTTACCCATCATGGCGCACCGACATTACGGTGTAGCGACTGAAGCTTTCGATCTGCTACTGGTAGCTGGCGGGCCCGAATTGCCGCGCATGCCGCGCGATGAAGAATTGCTGGACTGGTTACGTAATGCAGCAAAGCGTTCGAAGAAATTCGGCTCTATCTGTAATGGCGCATTTCTATTGGCACATGCCGGCCTGCTCGACGGCAAACATGTCACTACACACTGGAACGATGCGCCTGGACTTGCGGTGATGTTCCCAAAAATAAAAGTCGATGCTGATCGCATTTTTCTGCAAGACGGCAATCTGTATACATCGGCGGGCGTAACCGCGGGCATCGATCTGTCGCTGTATTTGCTATCGAATGATGCTGGCCCCGAAGTGTCGTTGAATGTAGCAAAGCGACTAGTCGTCTTCATGCAGCGACGCGGTGGACAATCGCAGTTCAGTCCTTACTTAACACCGTATGTGGAAGAAACCTCACCCGCCAGCATCGCGCAGCAATATGTATTGGCGCATCTGGCTGAAGAATTGAACGTCGAAAATCTGGCGACCGTGGTGGCCATGAGTGCGCGCAACTTCGCACGTATATTTGTGCGCGATACAAAGATCACGCCGGCGGATTTTATTGAAAGCGCGCGATTGGATGCGGCACGCGCACTATTGGAAGCGACCAGCGATCCGTTGAAGCGCGTCGCCTATCGCTGCGGCTTCAACAATGCGAATCAGATGCGCCAGGTATTCGTCAAACGACTAGGCGTCACTGCGATGCAATATCGCGCCAACTTTGCGGGATTTCAAAAAGCTTAGCGGCCGCGTCATTGATTTTTGCTGATTGATTTTCCCTCCTCTACCTTCGCGGCACCCTCCTCGCATCTGCGCTTCTGCGTTTCAACCGAGCGTATTTATCCTGCCTTTTAAGCACGCGTTTCAGTAAGCATTTTTAAGATTTCGAATAGCTGATGTCATGGCCGTCGCATGCCTTCTGTCCGATTCAGGCCACACAAGCCATTGTCCGTTTAAATAATTTTTAGCAAATTAAGACATGTGCACATGCATGCACTGACGCATATCTGCGTATCCCAGCCAAGTCAAAAATAGACGTGGAAATGGCAAAAAAGCCGAGGCAGAATCATTTCGAACCTGCTGAAAACGGCCTTGCGCCGGCCACGCAATGTCGTTGAAAAGCAGGTCACATTTCTGCCGCAAAAAAGCTGTTTCAAATATTTTCAGTCCAGCTGAAGACAGCCAATACGGACATAGCTAACGAAGAAACGAAGGAACATCAATCATGAGCAAAGCATTAGACGGCATCAAGATTATCGATTTCACCCACGTACAAGCCGGCCCTTCCTGCACGCAGCAACTCGCCTGGTTTGGCGCCGACGTCACCAAGGTCGAGCGCCCGGGTACCGGCGACGCAACGCGGACCTCGCTGCAGGATATTCCCGGTGCCGACGCGCTGTACTTCACCATGTTGAACTGCAATAAAAAATCGTTGACGCTGGATACCAAAAAACCGGAAGGCAAGGAAGTATTGGAAAAACTGATCAAGCAATCCGACATCATGGTCGAGAACTTTGCGCCGGGCGCACTCGATCGCATGGGCTTCACTTGGGAAACGATTCAAAAACTGAATCCACGTTTGATTCTGGCATCGGTCAAAGGCTTCAACGATGGCCACTTTTATGAAGACCTGAAAGTCTATGACAACGTCGCGCAGGCAGCGGGCGGCGCAGCCAGCACAACAGGTTTCTGGGACGGCCCACCAACCGTCAGCGGCGCGGCACTGGGCGACAGCAACACCGGCATGCATTTGACGATCGGCATTCTGGCAGCGCTGCAGCAGCGTCATACCACCGGCCTTGGTCAAAAAGTTGCGGTGTCGATGCAAGACGCCGTACTCAATCTGTGTCGCGTCAAATTGCGTGACCAACAACGCCTTGATCGCACCGGCGTGCTGGAAGAATATCCGCAATATCCGCACGGCACGTTCAGTGATGTCGTACCACGCGGCGGCAACGCAGGTGGCGGCGGTAACCCGGGTTGGATCCTGAAATGCAAAGGCTGGGAAAAAGATCCGAACGCGTACATCTACTTCACGATTCAAGGCACTGCCTGGCCGCAAACCTGCCGCGCCATCAACAAGGAAGAATGGATAGACGATCCTGCGTACATGACAGCGCGCGCACGCCAGGACAAAATTTTCGACATTTTTGCGTACATCGAAACATGGCTGCAAGACAAAGACAAATTCGAAGCGATTGAAATCTTCCGCAAATTCGATATTCCATGCGGCCCGGTTTTATCGATGAAGGAAATCGCCAATGATCCGTCCTTGCGCAAAAGCGAAACCATTGTCGAAGTCGATCACAAGGTACGCGGCAAATATTTGACCGTCGGCAGCCCGATCAAGATGTCCGCCAACAAAGTGGAAATTACTCAGTCGCCGTTGCTGGGCGAGCATACGGATGAAGTGTTAGCCAAGCTCGGTTACAACGCGCAACAGATTGCAGCATTGCACGCAGCAGAAGCAGTTTGATGTTGTGTAACTAGTGTGAAAAAGAGCGCCGGGTGGCGCTCTTTTATTTCCACCGCTGCATTTGCTATTCCCACGACAATTCCTCTATGGCGCACAACTTGATATGATCGATGCACAATTCAATCTGTATTCATCACCATCACGGCCCATATCATCCATGCGAAAAATTACTGTCGCCCTGCTGGTTTTCCCGCGCTTCCAGATGCTCGACATCGCTGCTCCCAGTGATGCGTTTGCAGAAGTGAAGGTGCTCAGCAATGGCGAATGCGAATATGAAATCCTGACCATCGCGACCACGCGCGGACCGATACAGTCATCCAGCGGATTAACCATCACGCCAGACCGCACGATCTTCGATCCTGCTCCGCATTTCGACACATTGATCGTGCCGGGTGGACTCGGTGTTTTCGAGCTATTGGAAGACACACCGCTGATAGACTGGTTGTTACAGCAAGGCGAAAACTGCCGCCGCGTCGGTGCCATCTGCAATGGCGTATTCGCACTCGGTGCAGCCGGCATGATCAATGGCAAAACCGTCACCACGCACTGGATGGATGCAGCACGCTTGAGCACGATGTTCCGCAAAGCGAACGTTGAACCAGATCGCATCTACGTCAAGGATGATGCGCTGTACACGACCGCCGGAGTCACGGCAGGCATCGATTTATCGCTGGCCTTGATTGAAGAAGATTTCGGCAAGAAAATGGCGCTGGATGTTGCCAAGTATTTGATCGTGTATCTGCGTCGAGCCGGTGGGCAATCGCAGTTCAGTCCTCTGCTCGAACTACAGGCGGAAACCGATTCGCCAGTCGGCGCGATCCAGGGCTACGTCCTTGCCAATCTGGATGTCGAACATACCTTGCCGTCGATCGCAGAAAAAATGCAGATGAGCGAACGTCATCTGTCGCGTATTTTCAAGCAGGAATGTGGCATGACGCTGATGACTTTCGTCAACGATGCGCGCATCGATGCAGTGCGTCGTCATCTGGAAGCTACCGATATCAGCCTGACCGAAATTGCCAAACGCTGCGGCTTTACCAATGCAGCAACCTTGCGCCGCGTGTTTGCGAAACGGCTGGGGATCGGACCTATCGATTATCGCGAACGATTTAAAACCGATGATCCGGTGCAAAAGAATTCAAAAGCAGAAAAAGTTTGATCGCTGCGATTTTAGATTCCTGCAATCGCACACACTTCGCGCGTAATTGCGCCATCCATTGCCGCCAGTTCTTTCAGGATGGTGAAGTGATTTAGCTGCGGCAGCGGCACTACCTCACCCGGCAGGCTACGTCGCGCCTCACCAAATTGTTCAGATTGTCTTTGCAGTTCAGGTAACTCACCAGTGCCATAAGTAATCGTCAGCGGCTTTGCACTCAAAGGTAAATGCAAAGGACTGAGCGCCATTTCTTCTTCACCGCTCAAACGCAATTTATCGTTCAGGTATGAAAGTCGTACCGGTTCCAGATCGTAGATGCCGCTGATGGCAACGCCACCAATTACACCTGGCTCGTCCAGGCACATTGCCGTCAAATGGCCGCCAGCCGACCAGCCGGAGACGATCATGCGTTCCGTATCGCCACCAAATTCAGCAGCATTATTTTTCAACCAGGCGATCGCTGCGCGCACTTCGGCAACGATCTCGGTCAGCGTTGCGTCGGGCGCCAGCGTATAGCCGATCATCGCGACATGGACGCCATGAGCGAGCGGACCGGCAGCCAGAAAACTGAAGGTTTCCTTGGCGCGGATTTGCCAGTAACCACCGTGAATAAATATCAGTAGCGGACCCGGTTTATCAGCAGCAAAATAATCGATACGATTGCGCGGTGCAGGACCGTAACGTAAGTCCAGGTGTTCGCCATTCGCGTCACGCAATGCAGCGCTACGCTCATCGAAATCCTGCAGCAAGGCAGAACTCTCGCGGACCGCCAGCGTATTGTTATAGCCGGCGTCCAGCGCAGCCTGATCCATTCCGCGATAGATTGCAGTCACACCTGTCGTCATGCAGCAACCTTGGTAGAAACGTGGCTGGTCAAATATTGCGTGATATCGCGACGTACTTGATTGAACTCAATCGCAGTGATGTCACGCGGACGCTCCAGCTCAAGCTTGATGTCTTCTTCAATGCGGCCTGGTCCTGCGGTCATGACGACCACGCGATCCGACAACATCACCGCTTCTTCCACTGCATGCGTGACGAAGACGATCGTGACCTTGGTGCGCTCCCAGATTTCCAGTAAATCCTGTTGCAGCTTTTCGCGCGTCAATGCATCGAGCGCGCCGAACGGTTCATCCATCAACAGGACTTCGCAATCGTTAGCCAGCACGCGCGCAATCGATACGCGTTGCTTCATGCCGCCTGATAATTGACCGGGATAGTAATCGGCGAACTTCGTGAGGCCGACCATCTCTGTGTAATACGCGGAAATTTCTCCCAGCTTGGCTTTCGGCAGATTGCGTTGACGCTGACCAAAGCCGATGTTTTCTTTCACCGTCAGCCACGGGAACAGGCCGTAATCCTGAAACACCATGCCGCGCTCGGGACTCGGTCCATTGATAGGCATGCCGTACATATTGACCATGCCGGACGATGCAGTTTCAAAGCCGGCCATGATGCGCAACAGCGTCGATTTACCGCAACCGGAGGCACCGATCAGGCAAACGAATTCACCTTTTTTGATGGTCAGGTTGACGTCACGCAAAGCTTGCACGGTTTGATTGCCAACCGAAAAAACCTTGCCGACGTTCTTGATTTCGATCGCCGGCAATGGCTGGCGATCTGCATACACTACAGGTTTGATTTCAGACATGATGTTGCGGGCTCCATCTAAGCAAGCGGTTATTGAGCAAGACCAGCAGGCGATCCGTTGAGTAACCAACGATACCAATCACGACCATGCCGGCAATCACCAGATCGGTACGCGACAGCATGCGGCCATCCATGATTACCGCGCCCAAGCCTTCCGGCACGCCAGTCATTTCACCCACCACGATCAAGATCCAGGCGAAGCCGTGACCAAGACGCAAGCCATTCAGAATCGATGGAATCGCGGCCGGTAATACCACCTGACGGAACAGCGAAGAACCCGAACAGCCGAGCATCAACGCGGCTTCAAACAAACGGCCGTCGACAGCTTTCACGCCAAAAATCGTATTGAAGACGATAGGATAAAACGCGCCCAGGAACACCAGGAAAATGGCAGCGTTAGGGCCGATACCGAAGAAAATCATCGACAACGGCAACCACGCCGTCACCGGCACTGGACGCAACAATTGCAAAGTCGGATCCAGCAAATCGCGGATCAGTTTGATACGGCCAATCAGCAAACCCAAAGGAATCGCAACCAGCGCTGCGGCAAAAAATCCACCGTAAACGCGGGTCACTGATTTCCATAAATGCAGCCACAGGGTTTCACTGAATGCATCATCGTAGATACCGCCGAATGCGAAGTCATACAACATCAAGCCGACTTCTTTAGGTGCTGGAATCAATTGCGTACCTGAGATGCGTACCGCTGCATGCCAGGCCAGCAACAATAGAAATGGCACCACTAACGGCGTGAGTATGCGTTTAACGCGCGGCAAAAAAGTTGACTTGGCAACGGCCTTGTCTATTGCCTTCGCCACGTCTGCAGGTGGACTGCTTTCAGCAGCCCCTCCTACATTATTGGTCGATAGTTCGGCGGTATGTTCCACGATGTTTCCTTCCTTACGCAGTGCACATTCCTGCGCACTTGCGTGTTCACTTATTTATAAATTTTCAGCAGTTACTTGATTTGCTGCACGAAGCTGGAGTTGATGAACACGCTGTAATCAGGCAACTGGCGAATCTGTTTTTTATCCAGCATTTGCGAACCGTAGTATTTAGCGCGCTTGATCCAGTCTTCATCCAGTTTCCATGTCAGCTCCACATTCGGAGCAGCCAGTTCAGCAGTTTTCGCAGGCAAGCCGAGTTTTTGTACCGACATATTCACGAACTCAGCGCGATTCGACATTGCGTATTCGGTCGCCTGTTTATGGATTTTCAGGAAGACCTTTATCAATTCAGCTTTGTCTTTGATGTTGTCCGCATGCGTGGTCATCACCATGTTGACGGTGCCGGTTGGTGTTGAATATGGATACTCAACAATCTTGCCTACGCCTTTGCCGACTGCGATCGATGGGCCTGGTTCTGCACCGACGAATGCATCGATATCGCTACGTTCCAATGCAGATGCCATTTCGCTGAAAGAAACGCGTACTGGCTTGATGTCTTTGATGGTCATGCCTTCTTGTTTCAAGCGGTCGAGAATCACGACTTCTTGTGTTGAGCCAGGAAGAATGCCGACGCGTTGATCTTTCAAATCCTTGATTGTGTTGATCTTGCTATCAGCACGTGCGACGACTGCCATACCGCGATTGCATTGTGCGGCGATGATTACGACTGGTTCACCGGCAGCGCCACCGAGTGTTGCTGCTGCGAGACCGTAGGTGCCGAAATCAACTGACTTGGTAACAACAGCATTTTTGCCATCAGTTGGCGTTTCAAATGGAATCACTTCGATCTTGTAACCAGGTGGCGTAAATTTATCGTAGAAATAAGGGGTGATGCCGTGCATCAGTTTGAGCGTACCGACCTTGATGACTTGATCTGCTGCGAAGGCAGAAGTGGCTCCTGCGGTCAGCGCGAATGAAGCGGCAATCAAGGTGGCGATGAATGTTCTGCGTGTTTGCATGGCGGTTCCTTAGAGTGAACGGATTAACAGGTGTCGACGCGAGCCGGCGGCTAAATACCTTCTTGTGTACAAGTTTTGTATTGCAAGGTCTGTGCCATGTCAGTCTGAAGGTAACAATAGGGCTGGATCGCCAGTGAGAGCCAAGGTCTGCGCGGGATAGAAAGGTAAACGGGACCACTTAAAGTGTTGGTATCGTGCTGGTGCAAACGTGCACCTCATGTGTGCGCCATGATGAACAGAAGCGCTTTCGCATATGATGTGCAGCTTCCTGTAAGCAGCATCAAGCGTGCATGCAGGCAATTAACTTTTGGCGTGTGTAAAACAAAATGACGATCATCGAACTACCGTTTCGCGCAACAACCGAACAGGCGTGTGACTGGCTGGCGCAGCAAACCGACAAGCCATGGAGCTTGGCGCGCATGCTGGAGCATGGCTTGACGCCCTACGTCTGGCTGGATTATGACGCCGACCACCCGGCGCTGTTCGGTGATGCGAACGGTGGTTATGCGGCGCCGATTTTTTTCGAAGAAGACACGCAGCGACTTGCCGCTGGTAGCGAACACGTCCTCATCACGATCACGAAAGACGCCTACAAGATAGTGACGCAACTGCCGCCACCGGGTTTTCGCAGGGAGTTGCATGAGTTGCGTTTTCTTAAAAAGGATCTCGAGCACCTGGTAAAAAAACTCAAGCGCGAGGCGGAACCAGTCAAAGTCGAGGAAATCAAGGAATCACAAGTCGGCATCAACAAGGACGAAGTGTTGACCGCATTTTCCAGCTTCGTAAAAATTGATCTGGAACAGGCACTGGCTAGCGGCGGCGGCATATTCGGCGATGAGGGTGCGAGGATCAAGGGCAGCGGAAAAAAGGCCAAGAACAAAGCGATGTGGAATCCGATCACGCTGGCGCTGGGCTTGAATGATGTGTACCGAGTACCGATGTCACACTTGAAAAGATCGTTCAATACGCATGCGTTCTTGGATGCATGGAATGCGGAGTGGGAGCAAACGCTGACGCTGTTAGGGAAATAATGTGCGCTTGCAAGATGAGTGCGGGCAGGTGCAAACGTGCATCGCAGGTGTGCGCCACATTAAGGCTGTCATTCCTGCGGGGGGAATGACAGAGATAGCTTGGTCTATCCCACTAATTCATAACAAAAAGAGCCGCACGGTATAAACCGTGCGGCTCTTTTAAACAGTACTAAACAATACTGCTTAAATACGTTCGAAAATCCCCGCAGCTCCCATGCCGGTTCCCACGCACATAGTGACCATGCCGTACTTCAGATTTTTACGACGCAAGGCATGCAGCACCGTCGCTGAACGAATCGCACCAGTTGCACCTAGCGGATGACCCAGTGCGATCGCACCGCCCATAGGATTGACCTTGGATGGATCGAGGCCGAGATCCTGAATCACTGCGAGCGCTTGCGCAGCGAAGGCTTCATTCAGTTCGATCCAGTCCATCTGATCCTGTTTCAATCCGGCGGCGCGCAAGGCGGCAGGGATCGCTTCCTTCGGTCCTATGCCCATGATTTCCGGCGGTACGCCGCGCACTGCAAATGAGACGAAGCGCGCTAATGGCGTCAGGTTGAATTGCTTGAGAATTTTTTCGCTGACCAGAATCAATGCGCCTGCGCCATCGGAAGTTTGCGAGCTGTTGCCAGCAGTGACTGAGCCTTTTGGTGAAAAGACCGGACGCAGTTTTGCCAGCACTTCCAGGCTGGTATCCGCGCGCGCGCCTTCATCCATATTCACCATGCGCGTGGCGATATCGATTTCGCCACTGGAAAGATTCGGGAATCGCTCAACGATATCGACAGACGTCATCTCATTGTTGAACTCACCGCTCTGTTGCGCCGCCAAAGCTTTTAAATGTGAATTCAACGCAAACTGATCTTGCGCTTCGCGTGAAACTTTCCATTGCGTAGCGACGCGCTCAGCAGTCAAACCCATGCCGTAAGCCATGCCGATATTTTCATCCTTGAAAATACCCATATTCATTGAAGGATGATGGCCCATCATCGGCACCATCGACATCGACTCGGCACCGGCCGCGATCATCACGTCGGCTTCACCGACACGGATACGATCTGCCGCCATTGCAATCGCGGTCAGACCCGATGCGCAATAACGATTGACGGTGACGCCACCAACTGTCTTCGGCAAACCCGCCAGCAGCACGCCCATACGCGCCAGATTCAAACCCTGTTCGGCTTCCGGAAAAGAGCAACCGACGATCGCATCTTCAATCACATTCGGATCGAGGTTAGGCACTTGCGCCAAAGCCGACTGCAACACACGCACCAGCAAATCATCGGGCCGCGTGTTCTTGAACATCCCGCGCGGCGCCTTGCCGATCGGTGTGCGGGTCGCGGCAACGATGTAGGCATCTTGAAGTTGTTTGCTCATCTTGTGCTCCTGAAATAGGATTTAACTTATTAGATATCAAAAGGGTTGAGTAAGCGTAGCGAGCGGTTCAAGGTCAGTGCGAGAAGTGCAGTCGTACGCGAGTACGGCGAGCATTCACAGCAGTGAGATTGGTTTGCGCAGTAGCTTTACCCCACTTCAATTTCTAACGGGCTTACCGGTTTGCATCATGCCCATGATGCGCTCTTGGGTTTTTGGATTGTTCAGCAATTCCATGAACGCTTTGCGCTCACGATCGAGCAACCATTGCTCATCGACCAGCGAACCTTGCTCGATATCACCACCACTGACAATCTCGGCGATCATCATGCCCAGCTTGTAATCATGCGCAGAGATGAAACCGCCATCGCGCATATTGACGAGCTGCGCACCGATAGTCGCCAAACCATATTTTCCGGTGACGGGCACCAACGTTTTACGCGGTGCGCGATAGCCGGCGTCGAACATTGCACGTGCCTGCACCTTGGCGATATGCAGCAACTCATACGGATTGAAGACGATCACATCATCGCTCTTCAGATAACCCATGGTCTGCGCTTCGAGTGCAGATTTGGAAACGGCCGCCGTAGCTGCGCTCATGTAATAGTGTTTGAGGAATTGCAGGATGTCGTTGCCCTTGGCTTCGTTCGCAGCACGCACTGCAGCTTCTTTCAAACCGCCACCGGCTGGAATCAAACCGACGCCAACTTCCACCAGACCGATATACGATTCGATAGACGCGACGCGCTTGGCTGCATGTAACAACAATTCACAACCACCGCCCAGTGCCAAACCTGCAACTGCTGCGACAACCGGCACGTTCGCATATTTTAAAGCCTGATGCGCTTGCTGCAACTTGACGACTTCCGGCTCGATCGCCTTGACGCCGCCAGACATAAACAGCGGCAGCATCGATTGCAAATCAGCACCGGCCGAGAACGCGCCACCTTCGGCCGCATCCGCATGCCAGATCACCAGACCTTTGTAATTCTTTTCTGCTTCGTCGATAGCCTTCGCGATACCTGCGGTCACGCCGGCACCGATCACATGCATCTTGGTTTTGAACGACAAGATCAGTACTTCATCGTCCTGATGCCAGATGCGCACCGACTCATCTTCGAATACCGTAGTGCCGGCTGCACTACCATTCGCAGCCTGCTCACCGAAGATACTCGCGCGGAATGCCTGGCGTTGATACACAGCCAGGTCGGAACGCGGCACATTCTTTTTCTGCGCAGGCGACCATGAACCATCTGGTGCATGCACGCCTGCATTCTTCGCAACTTGACCTTCGAAAACCCAAGCTGACAACGGCGCATTGCTGAGCGCTTTACCGGCGTCTATATCTTCCTTGACCCACGTTGCGATCTGTTCCCAGCCTGCGGCTTGCCATGTTTCAAACGGGCCGCTAGTCCAGCCGAAGCCCCAGCGCAAAGCGAAATCGATATCGCGTGCGTTGTCAGCGACTGATTCCAGATGCACGGCAATGTAATGGAACATGTCGCGATAAATAGCCCATAGGAATTGCGCTTGCGGGTTGGTCGAATCGTGCAAAGCCTTCATGCGCTTAGAAGGATCTTTTTCTTTCAGGATGCGCGCGACCAGATCATCTGCCTTGCCGCCACCGGCGACGTAATCTGCTTTTGCCGGATCAATTCGGAGAATGTCCTTGCCGACTTTCTTGTAAAACCCGGCGCCCGCTTTTGCACCCAGTGCGCCGCCACCTATCAGCTTGGTCAAAATTTCCGGCGTCTGATATACAGGGAAGAAAGGATCATCCTGCAAGGTGTTTTGCATCGTCGTGATGACGTGCGCCATCGTGTCCAACCCGACCACATCAGCGGTACGGAAAGTGCCGGATTTGGCACGACCGAGTTTGCTGCCAGTTAGGTCATCCACGACATCAACTGTCAGTCCGAATTTTTCAGCTTCATGCATCGTTGCCAGCATGCCGAAGATGCCGACGCGATTGGCGATGAAGTTTGGCGTATCGAATGCACGAACTACGCCTTTGCCTAAAGTCGATGTAAGAAAACCTTCGAGCTGATCGAGAATTTCTGGCTTGGTCGCAGCAGTCGGAATCAATTCCACCAGATGCATATAACGCGGCGGATTGAAGAAATGCACGCCGCAGAAACGCGACTTCAAATCAGCATCGAATCCTTCCGACAAAGCCGTGATCGACAAGCCGGAGGTATTCGACGCAAAGATAGTATTCGGACCGATATGCGGTGCCACCTTTTTATACAGATCGTGCTTCCAATCCATGCGCTCGGCAATCGCCTCGATGATCAGATCGCAATCCTGCAACAATTCAAGATGATCTTCGTAGTTCGCGACTTCGATCAACGCTGCGTAATCGGGATTGGCAAGCGGCGCGGGATTGAGTTTTTTCAGATTCTCGATGGCGCGTAATACGACGCCATTCTTGACCACACTTTTCGTCTCATCCTTGGAGGGCAGATCGAACAAGATGACCGGCACTTTGGCATTCACGCAGTGCGCGGCAATTTGCGCACCCATCACGCCGGCGCCAAGCACCGCTACTTTTTTAACGATGAAATTTGACATGCTTCAACCTCTCGATAAACTTTTGATGAATGGTGTGCCATCAACGTATTAACTAATACATAGTCAATGGCGCACCGTTTCAATCGCAATAATGTTGGGTCTAGTTTTAAAACAGATCGGCATCCAGTGCCATCAGATTGGCAGAGCCGGAACGCGCCTGACGAATCAGCATCGCGGTTTCCGGCAGCAGACGGCCGAAGTAGAAACGCGCGGTTCCCAGTTTGGATTTGTAGAAGGTGTCGCCGCCATCCTGTTTCGCCAATGCGATCTTTGCCATTTGCGCAAAGAAGTAGGCGTAGATCAGATGACCCACCACGCGCAGATATGGCACCGCAGCGGCACCGACTTCATCCGGATTCTGGAAGGCCTTCATGCCGATTTCCATGGTCAGCTTTTGCACTTTTTCTGCAAGGTCAGCCAGCGGAGTAATAAATTCCGACATCGCTTCATCGGTGCCATTCTCTTCGATGAAGACGCGGATTTTTTCGCCGAACTTGCGCAACTTGGCGCCGTTATCCATCAGGATTTTGCGGCCCAGCAAATCCAGCGACTGGATCGTGTTGGTGCCTTCATAAATCATGTTGATGCGCGAGTCGCGTACGTATTGCTCCATGCCCCATTCGGAAATGAAGCCGTGACCGCCGTACACCTGCATCGCTTCCGAAGTCGAGATCCAGCCATTGTCCGTAAGGAAGGCCTTGATGATCGGTGTCAGTAAAGCGACTTCATCGACCGCTTCCGCGCGTATCGCTTCATCCGGATGATTGAGTTCTTTGTCGATCTGCAGCGCGACATACGAACTGAATGCGCGACCACCTTCGGCATAGGCTTTGGCCGTTAACAACATGCGACGAACATCGGGATGCACGATGATAGGGTCAGCCGGTTTGCTCGCTTCTTTCGGGCCGGTCAGGCTGCGCATTTGCAAACGGTCCTTCGCGTAGATCAAGGCGTTTTGATACGCGACTTCGGTCAAACCCAGCGACTGCATGCCAACACCGAGGCGCGCAGCATTCATCATCACGAACATCGCATTCAAACCTTTGTTCGGCTCACCTATCATCCAGCCTATCGCGCCATCGATATTCATCTGGCAGGTGGCGTTGCCATGAATGCCCATCTTCTCTTCCAGCGCACCGCAGAAAATCGGATTGCGCGCGCCGATACTGCCATCTGCGTTCGGCAAAAATTTCGGTACGATGAACAGTGAAATACCTTTAGTGCCTGCAGGCGCATCCGGCAAACGCGCGAGCACCAGATGCAAAATGTTTTGCGCCATGTCGTGCTCACCAGCCGAGATGAAAATCTTGCTGCCGGTGATTTTGTAGGAGCCATCGCCTTGCGGTTCAGCCTTCGAACGCAGCAAGCCTAGATCGGTCCCGCAATGTGCTTCGGTCAGACACATGGTGCCTGTCCATTCGCCGGAAACCAGCTTCGGCAGATACAGCGCTTTCTGCTCATCCGTGCCGTGTTCATGCAGGCATTCATACGCGCCATGCGATAAACCCGGATACATGGTCCACGCCTGATTCGACGCGTTCAACATTTCGTAAAAAGAGTTTTGCACCACCATCGGCAAACCCTGGCCGCCGTATTCCGGATCGCAGGTCAGCGATGGCCAGCCAGCCGCAACGTATTGTTCATACGCAGCCTTGAATCCTTTTGGTGGAGTAACTTCATGCGTCGTCGTGTCCAGCTTGCAGCCTTCGCGATCGCCTGAATGATTGAGTGGGAACAGTACTTCTGAAGTGAACTTGCCGCCTTCTTCCAGTACCTGATTGATGATGTCGGCGTCGATATCGACATGCTTAGGTAATTGCTTCAATTCATCTGCAACGTGCAGCAGTTCGTGCAGTACAAATTGCATATCGCGCAGAGGCGCAACGTATTGACCCATGAATGTCTCCTGGCAGCTGTTTTGGTTTGAATGCTATTGAATACTATCACCTGAAATCAATTACTGATTCGTCTTGTCGAGCAAACGTCGATCACGTTTTGTCGGCCTTCCCTTGAGCGTCAGCCCCGGCTCCTTGAAGAACTTTCTTTTCTCCGCATCCTGCTGTCGCTTGACGATGCTTTGCTCTGTTTCTGTGTAAAGCTTCTGCGCCATTTCTGCCGAGCCGCGCACATCAGACAAAGCCATCACAGTCACTTCCCATTCGGTCGCGCCGTTATCGATGTGTAAAACCTCACCGATCTTGACGTTGCGTGCCGGCTTGATGCGATCGCGATCAAGTTTCACTTTACCGTTATCGACAGCATCGGCTGCCAGCGTTCTGGTTTTAAAAAAGCGCGCAGCCCACAACCACTTATCGATACGTACGTTTTCTGTTGCCATATTTATAAATTATCACTTGATTACGAAACACCATTGTAGCGATGGCAGCAAAAGATCTCGTTTTTAAGCAATTTATGCGGACGAGGAAGCATAGGTGCAAAACCTGATTGTGAACTTTTGAAAATATGGCCTAAAAGAAATAGCCAAACTCCCTTAATTTGTTAAAAAGATGTTATTTTCCTTTCACACAAGAAAGTATAAATAACACAACGAAATATTGCCTTAAGTCAATAAAATCAAGGGACTACGTTTGGCAACGCCTCCACCCGGTCTTGCGCCACCGCACTTGGTGACCCCGGACTTCTCACTGGACAATATCCCGCCTAGGCCTGCGCTGCTGATGGCATTGCAACGTGAGATCCGGAAAGACAATCCGAATACCAAACGATTTGCTGACTTGATACGGCGCGACGTTGCGATGACAGGTACCTTGTTGCAAATCGCCAATTCCGCCTACTTCAATGCGGGACGGCGCATTACAACGATAGAAGACGCGATCGTCCTGCTCGGACTGAATCAGTGCAATGCAGTCATGTCCGGCCTGATCCTGCGCAAGTCGCTCAATTTCGGCAACAAGATGATGGCAAGGTTCTGGGACGGTTCGGAAAAGCGTGCGATCGGCATCAGCATGCTGGCGAAAAGATCGCGCATTCTTTCATCCGATATTGCCTACAGTTTTGGCTTGTTTTGCGATGCGGGTATTCCGCTTTTGAAAAATGCGTTTCCGACCTATCTGGAAACATTGAAGGAAGCCAACCTCACCGCTGCCAGCGATTTTCTGCAAGTAGAAAACGACAAACATGGTGTGAATCACGCGGTCGTCGGTGCCTTACTCGCGGAACATTGGTCGCTTGAGCCCGAGGTCGTTGCAGCGATACGCGTGCATCACTCGCATCAGGTGTTGTTCGACAAAGCGTACTCGCCGGTAGTACGTACCTTGATCGCGCTCAACTACGTCGTCGAAAAAGCAATTCAGGAATATCGCGGCCAGACCGGCTCGCTGGAATGGGTCGCAGCAGGCTTGCATGCCTCCAAGGCTTTGCGCATCTCGCATAGAGAAGTCGACAATTTATGCGAAACGCTGATTAGCCGATTCAGGGTTTTCTAAACGGCAGCGGCGTCACAAACAAACGTGAAAAGCTCGCAATGCTACCGGCAACGGCAAAACCAGCGCCCAGCATCAATGCGTACAACTCGCCGTTATTAATCGAAATCGTAAAACAAAACGCCACCAGCGCGCCACCCGATGCCTGTCCGATCAAACGAGACGTCGCGATGATGCCGCTGGCGCCACCGCTACGTTCCGGCGGTACGCTGTGCATGATGGCCTTCAGATTCGGCGCCTGAAAAAAACCGAAGCCTATGCCACACACTGCCATGCGCCAGCAGATCGCAAATGTCGATGGTTCCACCGGCATCAGGATCAATGAAACCAGCCCGCCCGAGAGTACCGCCAATCCGATGCCACCCAACAGACCGGGCGAATAATGATCGCTCAGGCGGCCTGCAATCGGCGCCATGACGGCTACCAGCACTGCCCATGGCGTAATCAAAAAACCTGTTTCCACGGCTGAACGACCGAGCACAGACTGGAAGTAAAACGGCAGCGAAACGAAGGCCAGACTTTGAGCGGCAAACGTACACACGGCGGTCAGTGAAGAAAGCGCAAACAGCGGCCGGCGAAATAAATCCACCGGCAACATCGGCGCCTGATGCCCGCCCTGCCGACGCACCAGCAGGACGAAGAACGCAACAGTGATCGTCGCTTCGATAATCAGTCTTTTCCACCCTACCAAATGTGCCGCATCGCCTATCGTCAGAATCAGCATGCCGAAGGCACCGACGTTATAGATTACGGTCAGCACGTCGAACGTGTGTGTGGCCTGCGGGGTCACTGGCAAAGCCTTGCGGGCCAACAGCAAAGCGATCACACCGAGCGGCACATTGATGGCAAACAACCATGGCCATGACCAGGCAGACAGAATCAGCGATGCCACACTTGGGCCTGCGGTGAACGCCACTGCCACCACCATGGCGTTGGTGCCGAGGCCACGCCCGAGAATGCGCGACGGATAGATCGCGCGCAGCATCGCCGTGTTGACGCCCATGATCGCACTCGCACCCACGCCCTGAAACAAACGCGCAATGATCAGCGTGGGCAAGTTCCACGCGCAAGCGCAGGCTAGCGACGCCAGCGTGAACAAAAATAATCCAAAGATACTGACGCGGCGATAACCGAGTATTTCGCCCAGAGCGGCAAACGGCAGCAAGGTTGCAACCATCGCCAGTTGGTAGGCATTGACGATCCAAACCGAATCAGCCGCCGTCGCATGCAACTGACTCGCCATTGCCGGCAAGGCGGTATTGGCGATTGCGGTGTCCAGTGAAGACATCGCCACGCCTATCGAGACAGCAACAAGCGCCCAGCGGCGTTGCTCCAGCGGCAAACCGTCCTGTTCACTATCTTCAATATGCTTAACAGGCTGTGGCTTCAGAATTTTCTCCGCACTTGCTAATCAGACGTGGAAATGACATGACGCCAGCTCGCGGGCGTCATGAATAGTTGAATAGTTGACTAGTGTAGTGGGAATTTTTACGGCGCGTGATCGAGCATCATTTTCGAGCAGTCATTTGCTGACAAAGCAAGCTATACAAAACCATTCATGCAAAAGCTTGATGTCCTTCACTCATGCATACATGATTCCGTTATTCAGCCGACTTGCCCCAAGTGATCAAGCGCAGCACATTTTTGTAGATCAAATAAGCGAAGCGATAAAACGCTTTTTTGTACCAAGGTATTTTGTCGAATTCGGCCAGCTCGACTGGGACACCTTCGGCCACGCCGCGCTCGATATGCGCGCGCAACTGTTCGGAAAAATCAGTGTCGATCACGACCACATTCGCTTCCTGATTTACAAACAAACTGAAGCCATCGTAATTACTCGAACCAACAGTGGCCCAACGATCATCGACGACGGCGACCTTGCCATGCAATTGGGTTTTTCTGTACTCGACTATCTTGACGCCGCATTTCAACAGCTTCGGATAAAACGAACGCGCAATCACATCTTGAAAACGATATTGGCCTACACCGAGTAACAAGGTCACATCAACACCGCGCAAGGCTGCTGAGCACAAGCTTTTACGCAACTTGCGTCCAGGAGCGAAATACGGATTCGCCAGCAATGCCGACTCGCGCGCGCCACCCAACGCTTTTAAGTAAGCATTTTGTATCGTGCGGCGATTACGTAAATTATCACGCACCACCAAACCGGCAACGATAGGTTCGCGCGCATCGGTAGACTTGCGTGAACGCTGCTCTCTGAATGTCGCCCAGCGCGTGCGCAAACTGATGTTGCCGAGACGCGCCCAGTTGACGGCCATTTCCCAATGAATAGTGGCGACCAGCGGGCCGACGATACGCACGCCAAAATCCCAACGCGGAGCCGGCAACATGATGCTCGGATCGTCATCGTCGTGCATATCGTCGACGATATTCACGCCACCAAGAAAAGCGACCGTGCGATCAACCACACAGAGTTTTCTATGCATGCGCGCGATGCCACGCAAGAACCACGGATTGAAACTGCGATATTCCACACCGCCAGCCTCGAACTCGCTTTGCAATGTGCGCGATGCCAGGTTGCCTGTGCCTATCCAATCAACGGTGACAGCAACCTTGACGCCGCGTTGCGCTGCGCGGATCAGCGCTGCCTTGATTTCGTTTGCGGATTTATCCGCTGCGAAAATATACGTCTCTAGATAAATTTCCGTTTGCGCAGCGTCGAACGCCTCCACCATTGCAGGGAAATATTCCGCACCGCAATGCAAGAGCTGGATATCGTTTTGACCGATAAAGCTGACCGAGCGCATAGGGGATTTACCTTGCAATGAATGATTAAGGATGCGGAATTACCTATGCCGATTTTTTGGGACATGTGCATCTCAAGCACATGCCCACTTTTTAGTGATGACCGTTCAGGTCATCTTATTTCAGCTTCAATTATTTCAGGACTAAATTCGCCACGATAGGTGCGTGATCGGACAGCTTGGCCCACATCGCGCCATGCAAGACTTCGGCAGATTCCACTTTGAATCCACGCACATAAATTCTGTCCAACTGCAGGAAAGGCATCGCCGCCGGAAAAGTCCGCGCTGGTTGAATCTTGGTGCCGCGTCCACTCAGTTGGCGCAGGTACGAGCCGAAACCGCGACGCGAAAGATTTTCATCAAACACTTCGGTCACGCCTAACTTGGCGCGCAACTCTTCGCTTAAATGATTACCCCAATCGTTGAAATCGCCGGCGATGATTAATGGCGCATCAGCAGGCGCAGAATTGGACACCGCTTCGATCAGGGAATCCGTCTGACGTTTTCTACTGCCCGCAAACAAACCGAGATGAATCACGAAGCAATGCACTTCTGCTTCTGGCGCCTGCACTACACAGTGCAGAATGCCGCGCGACTCATACTTGTGATCAGAAATATTTTGATTACGCGAGGACAGGATCGGAAAGCAACTCAGCAAGGCGTTGCCGTGATGGCCATGATCATAGATCGCGTTCATGCCATACGCGCACTGATGCGAATCGCCGGCAAGAAAATCCTGCTGCGATAATTCCGGCCAATCGGTGGCGTGTTTGAGCGCATGCAAATCGTGACGTCCCTGCACTTCTTGCAAGAAAAGAACGTCGGATTGCATCGAAGTGATGGCTTGTTTTAAAGCGTGTATCCGCGGACGGGCACCAAACGAAGACACGCCCTTGTGAATGTTGTAAGTTGTAATACGTAGTTTCATGCAGTCTGTACCTGGCTAATTAAATTGTATCGATGATCGAGTAAATCTGTTCCAGGGTATCAATTGCAAGTGTTCTTTATAGAACCTTATCCCCTCGCATCAACATACTTGGGCAACATTAAAATTGCCTCGGCATTCGATGCAGAAAAACATTTATCAGCAGCTTCGCGGTAAGGCAGCCACATGAAGTTCAAATGCTCACGTGGTGCCAACACAACCGGAATGTCGCGTGGCACCAGCAAACCGAATACGTGCTCGGTATTGCGGGTCACGTCCGGTCCATAACGATGTTGCCATACAGGATAGATGTCATAGACATTGGAAAGTTGCCAATCCTTTAGATTTTCCAGCGAAACATGGCCAGACAAGGATGCCAGCTCTTGCTCTGAAGGCAAATTCCGCACGGCAATGCCGGTTTCTTCTGCGACTTCACGCACCGCAGTTTCCAGAAAAAGCTCATCCACGCTGTCTTTGGAACCCGTCACCGATTGCCAAAAACCCGGCCTGTCGGCGCGTTCGATCAACAGCACTTCCAGTTTGGCGGTATGGATCACCACCAAAACCGATTCAGGAATTTTGTAAGGCCGGCTCATACCAATTGTGTCTTTCAAAGTACAAACTACTACAGCATCAGAGCGAAAAAAAGGCGCGGAATTCCGCGCCTTTTTATTATGCCGTAAAAAGCAATAAGTCTATGGACTTAGCCTTTTACTGCGGGTGGTTCTACATTGCGCAAACGAATATGCAATTCGCGCAATTGCTTCTCGTCGACTTCCGACGGTGCTTGTGTCAACAGACATTGCGCACGTTGCGTTTTCGGGAAGGCGATCACGTCGCGGATCGATTCTGCACCGGTCATCATGGTGACGATACGATCCAGACCGAAGGCCAGACCACCGTGTGGTGGAGCCCCGTATTGCAATGCATCCAGCAAGAAACCGAACTTCAATTGCGCTTCTTCAGCACCGATTTTCAATGCGCGGAATACTTTGCTTTGTACATCGGCACGATGGATACGGACTGAACCGCCGCCCAGTTCCCAACCGTTCAAGACCATATCGTAAGCTTTGGACAGGCATTTACCTGGATCGGTTTCCATCAAGTCTTCATGTCCATCTTTAGGCGCGGTGAATGGGTGATGGGTGGCCGACCAGCGTTGGTTGTCTTCGTCGAATTCGAACATAGGGAAATCAACAACCCACAATGGACGCCATTCGTCGTCGAACAAACCGTTCTTTTTGCCGAAATCACTGTGACCAACTTTGACGCGCAAAGCGCCGATCGCATCGTTCACAACTTTCGCTTTATCAGCGCCGAAGAAAATCAGATCGCCATCTTGTGCGCCAGTTGCTTCGATGATTTTTGCCAATGCTTCATCGTGAATATTTTTAACGATAGGCGATTGCAGACCTTCACGGCCTTTGGCTTTTTCGTTGATCTTGATGTAAGCCAGACCTTTGGCGCCGTAGATCGCGACGAACTGCGTGTACGCATCGATCTCGGAACGTGGCATTGCGCCGCCGCCTGGAACACGCAAGCCAACTACACGGCCGCCGTCCATATTTGCCGCACCGGAGAATACCTTGAACTCGACGTCTTTCATGATGCTGGTCAAATCTGTGAATTCCAGTTTGACGCGCATATCAGGCTTGTCCGAACCATACGTACCCATCGCGGTGGCGTAATCCATTACAGGGAATGGATTTGGCAGATCAACGTTCAGGCAGTTTTTAAATACCAGACGAATCATGCCTTCGAACAAATCGCGAATTTCCTGTTCATTCATGAACGAAGTTTCGCAATCTATCTGCGTAAATTCAGGCTGACGATCAGCGCGCAAATCTTCGTCGCGGAAGCATTTAACGATTTGGTAATAGCGATCGAAGTTGGCAACCATCAGCAATTGTTTGAACAATTGCGGCGATTGCGGCAGCGCGAAGAAGTGACCTGCGTTGACACGCGATGGCACCAGATAATCGCGCGCGCCTTCTGGCGTTGACTTGGTCAGCATCGGTGTTTCGATATCGATAAAGCCTTGCGCATCGAGGAACTTGCGCACTTCCATCGTGACCTTGTAACGCAGGCGCAGATTGTTTTGCATTTGCGGACGACGCAGATCCAGTACGCGATGTGTCAGGCGTGTGGTTTCCGACAGGTTGTCATCATCCAGCTGGAACGGTGGCGTGACGGAAGGATTCAACACTTCCAGTTCATGCGCCAGCACTTCGATCTTGCCGGAAGTCAGATTGCTGTTGGTGGTGCCGTCAGGACGGTTACGCACGACGCCGGTGATACGCAGACAGAATTCGTTACGTACCGATTCAGCAGCTTTGAATACATCAACGCGATCTGGATCGCAAACGATTTGCACCAGGCCTTCACGATCGCGCAGATCGATGAAGATGACGCCGCCATGATCGCGCCGACGATGAACCCAGCCGCACAGGCTGACGGTTTGATCGAGCAGCGCTTCAGAAGTAAGGCCGCAGTAGTGAGTTCGCATAGACATATTCAAATTCCAGTTTCAGGTTCTTTGTTTGCTATCGCCAAAAACGGCGATCGCTACTTAATTATTACGTGATTCGATTTAATTTTTGCAGCTACAAATGCTGCAAGTACATAGTTCGATTACACAAGGTCCGATGACGATTTACTCGGATCAATAATCTGTGTCTTGTCAAAAAATTCGGGAGTAACCACGCCCATGGAAACAATGTACTTCAATGCTTCATCCACGTTCATGTCGAGTTCTATCGTATCTGCACGCGGCACCATCAGGAAGAAACCCGAAGTCGGATTCGGCGTTGTCGGCACATACACGCTGACATAATCGCCGACCAAATGATTGCGCACATCGCCGCCCGGCACACCGGTCATGAATGCGATGGTCCACGAACCTTGACGCGGATATTGCACCAACAGCGCCTTGCGGAATGCATTACCCGATGACGAAAACAAGGTATCCGACACTTGTTTGACGCTGGAATAAATCGTATTGAATACCGGGATGCGTTTCAACACTGCTTCCCACAACGCGACCACACGATTACCAATGAAGTTGCGTGTCGCCAGACCCGTCAGGAAAATAATCAACAGCGTCAGAATGGTGCCCAGGCCAGGAATGGCGAAGCCGAACAAGGCTTCCGGCCGCCAGCTCATAGGCAGCAGCAGCAAGGATTTATCCATGGTGCCGACGATCAGGTTCAACACCCACAAGGTAATCGCGAGAGGAACAAGAATCAGCAAACCGGTAATGAAATATTTACGCATGGTGGTTACCGTTAAAATCGGCCGGATTGTTCCGGCGCGATACATTCGTCAAGAATCAGATTTGTTGGTTGAAGAAGCCGCAGGCGTTGCTGCCGGTGCAGTTGCAGCAGGAGCTGCGGTCGATGTGCTTGCCGCATCGGATTTGGCTGCCGGCGCATCACCGCCAGTCGTCGCCACTGCAGGCGCTGTCGTGCCGCCCTGACCACCGCGAAAATCGGTGACATACCAACCGGTACCTTTGAGTTGAAAGCCTGCCGCCGTCAATTGTTTCTTGAACGTGGACTTGCCGCACTGTGGGCACTCGGTCAGGACTGGATCAGATATTTTTTGCAACGCATCTTTGGCAAAACCACAGGCTTCACAACGGTACGCATAAATTGGCATGACAAATTCCCGCGAAAATCTTACAAAACCCTGAATTATAAAGGTTTTCAGACCCGATTTACTGGGGATTTGGGCGACACTACATTCCCAGCAGGCGAAAAAAGCTAGATTAATTGCAGTGGCAAGTTCGCCGCCAGCTGCATATGGGTTATTCCTTGCGAAGATGACATCAAAATTATCCTCTTCGCAAGAAATGGAGCGCCATTATTTGGCGCGAATTTCGGTCCAGATACGATTCAAAGCACGACGCTGCTTGCTGTTCAAGTCTTTCAGCATTTCCAGTTTCGCCGCATTGGCAGCATCCGGGAAGATCGCCGGGTTCTTGGAAATCTCAGGCTTGATGTAAGCCAGCGCAGCGCTGTTTGGATTACCGGTACCTATCATATTGGTCAGCTCGGCCGAATTTTTACCATCCAGCACCAGATTGATGAACTGATGCGCCAGATCCGCACGCGGCGCATCTTTTGGAATCACCAGACTATCCAGCGACATCGCCGCGCCTTCTTTAGGCAAAGCATGACGAATGCGGAATTTGCGACCGGCTTTTTGTGCGTCGATATCAGCCTGGAAAATATCGCTTGAATAACCGTGCACCAACCAGATATCGCCTACCGTCAAACCTTTGATATAGCTTGTACCGTTGAAAGCAGCCCAGTAAGGCTTGGCTTTCAGGATGACATTTTTGGCTTCCGCCCAATGTTTTTCATCCGTGTCGTTGACCGAGTAACCGAGGTATTTCAAAGCCGCCGCCATCAACTCGTTGGCTGAATCGAGAACAGTCACCTTGCCTTTGATCTTGGCCAAAATCGCCGGATCGAAAATCGCGGCCCAGCTGTCAACCGGCACGCCCAGCTCTTTCATTTTTTGCTCGTTATAACCAAGCAAGGTGATCGTGTACGCGTACGGCACTGAGTACTGATTGCCTTTGTCGAAATCGGTATTCAGATATTGCGGATTCAGGTTCTTGAAGTTGCTCAACTTGCTCTTGTCGATAGGCTGCAAAGCGTTTTGCTTGATCAGCGATTGCAAGGCGTTTCCGGTCGGCACGATCAAGTCGTAACCTTTCGCACCAGCAGCCAGCTTGGCCAGCATCTCTTCGTTATCGCCGTAATAGCTTTGCACCAGCTGGCATTTGCATGCGGCTTCAAAGCGCTGCACGGTTTCTGCCGCAAGATAATTGTTCCAGTTATACAGATGCAGCTTGTTTTGCGCCTGCGCGGAAGTGGCGGTAGAAACAGCAAGCAACATCAGCGAAGCAAGTGCGAATAATTTTTTCATGGCGAGTCCAGAGAAAAAGAATCAGGAACGAAATGCGTTAGGTGACAGTTTTGAAGCGACAACAATCAGAAGCAAAGTCAATGCCATCAACAGCGTAGAAACAGCGTTCACTTCCGGCGTAACCGCAATCTTGATCATCGAATAAATCTGCAATGGCAAGGTCGAAGTATTCGCCCCAGCGGTAAAGAAGGTGATCACGAAATCATCGATCGACAGCGTGAACGCCATCAGCGCCCCCGCCGCCACGCCCGGCATGATCAGCGGTAAAGTCACGCGCTTGAATGCCTGCCACGGCGTCGCACCGCAATCGCGCGCTGCCTCGGTCAGGCTTTCATCCATCCCGCTCAAACGCGAACGTACCACAATCGCGACGAAGCCCATGCTGAAAGCGATATGCGCCAGCGTCACCGACAACATGCCCAAAGTCAGATTCAGCATCACGAAGAAAATCAGTAGCGACACGCCAACCAGAATTTCCGGAATCGCGATCGGCGTCAGCACCAGTATCTGCAATGCGCGGATTTTATAGCGATGCAACGCAAAGCCGGCCATGGTTCCCAGCACCGTGGATACCGCGCTCGACACCAGCGCAATGATCAGCGAATTACCCGCTGCGCGCAGCATCTCTTCATTGGCGAACAGCTTGCGATACCAGTCCAGCGTAAAGCCCACCCACTCCGCATTCAGACGCGAATCGTTGAATGAATACACAACCACGATCACCAGCGGCAAATACAAAAATACATAGACCAGCACTGCTGTCAGGATCAGCAATGTCGATTGGCGCTTCACTATTTTCTTAGCCATTCGCCCTCCTGCGCGGTCTTGCCAGCAAGGCCGCTAAACCGGCCGCCGCCAATGCAGCGACCGTCAACATGATGGAAAGCACACTGCCGAAAGGCCAGTCGCGCGAATCGAGGAATTGCTGCTTGATGACGTTGCCGATCATGATGCCGCCAGTACCGCCCAGCAAATCCGATACTGCAAAAATTCCCAGCGCCGGAATGAAGACTAAAGCCGCGCCTGCATACACACCTGGCAGAGACAACGGAAACGTCACGCGCCAAAAACGTTGCCATGCATTCGCGCCCAAATCCTGCGCCGCATCGAGCAAGGCCGGATCGTGCTTTTCCAGATTGGCATACAGCGGCAACACCATGAACGGCAGATGCACATACACAAGGCCGACGATCACCGCAAAAGCGCTGTAGAGCAAAGTCACAGGTTCAAAACCGAACGCGCCGAGCACCGCATTCACCCCACGCGTCAACGCCGATTGCGGACCAAGAATAATGATCCACGCATAAATACGAATCAGGAAATTGCTCCAGAACGGCAGGATCACCAACAGCACCAGCAAGCTGCGCCACTTCTGCGGGCTGCGCGCAATCAGCAACGCCAGCGGATATGCCATCAACAAGCAAATCAGCGTCGTAATCACCGCGAACAAAAATGATTTCAGAAAAATCGCGGTGTAAACGAAATCGGAAAAAAATGGCGTGAAGCTTTCCAGCGTCAAATCAAGCGCGCCGCTCTCGTCAAACAAAGGCGCGAGTCCGCCGTAATCACCTGGATAACGAAATGCCGCAAACGCCATGATCAGTGTCGGCACTGCGAAGAAGAAAATCAGATACAGCAGCGGCGGACCACTGATCAACCAGCGCGCCAAGGATTGCTTGCCGCTGCTGGAGTTGCTCACTGATTTTGCACCTGCTTTAGACATGAACAGTTTCAGCCAGGAAGTGACCTGCATCGACGCGCCACGCGACGTCAACGGTGTCGCCGACTTCAAAGAAACGCGGTCTGCCAATTGCGGAATTAGCCAGCATGGTTTCAATACGCACACCGCCTTCGGTCTCGACGATATACACGGTGACGCCGCCCATGTAGAGCAATTCTTTGACGTAGCCGTCGAAGTGATTTTCATCCGGCACACCGCGCACGATCTCGGCACTGACCTGAATTTTTTCCGGACGCAAAGCAATCGTGCCTTTGCTGCCAACCTGTACACCAGCAACCGTCAATGCTTTCACCGCGCCCATACCAGGCACATCCAGCAACATCATATTGCCGTCGATGTGCGTCACGGTGCCGTCGAACAAATTGCAGGTGCCGATAAAGTCCGCGACGAAACGACTACGTGGATAACTGTAAATACGCGTAGGTTCATCCAGTTGCTCGACCTGCCCTTTATTCATCACGGCGATGCGATGCGACAGCGCCAGCGCTTCAGCCTGGTCATGCGTCACGTAGACAAAAGTAATGCCGACTTCCTTCTGCAAATTGATCAACTCGATCTGCATCTGTTCGCGCAATTGCGCATCGAGTGCCGACAGCGGCTCATCCAAAAGTAGCAATTTAGGGCGCGTTACCAGTGCACGCGCAATCGATACACGTTGTCGCTGACCGCCGGACAATTCATGTGGATAGCGCGCAGCGAAACCTGTGAGGCGCACGTCTTCCAGGGCTTCATCGACTTTTTGTTTGATTTCGGATTTCGGCGTATTCGCCATTTCCAGCGGAAACGCGATATTGCCTGCCACCGTCATGTGCGGGAACAAGGCGTAATTCTGAAACACAGTGCGCACCGCGCGCTGCTCCGGCGGCACGCCGGTCAGGTCTACGCCATCCAGCAGGATTTGACCTTCGTCTGGCTCGTCGAAGCCGGCGATCATGCGCAGCAGCGTCGTCTTGCCACAGCCCGACGGACCGAGCAGAGTAAAGAACTCGCCAGCCTCAATCGAAAGACTGATGTTGTCGACTACAGTGTTATCGCCAAAACGGCGAGTGAGATTGCGAATTTCGAGGAGCGCCATCTTGTCCTGGGCCGGGCTGCAAGGGTTACGGGGAATGAAAAAAACCGGGGCAATTGTAGCAAATAGCAACGCTGATTTCTAAAAAAATGGCGCTCCAAAATGGAGCGCCATTTTCATGCTATTCGTACTTGGAAAACTGGATTCCCAACTTGCGCTCCATGCTCTCGCCAAGACGAGGGCCCAGACCGGGCAAAAGCGAACGTAATATCCGAGGGAATTCGTGCAAACCCGCCCTCATTTCAGTCACCAATTTCTGGCAGCCAGGCTCATCTATCTCATTCGCCAGCGCCTCCCTGCAGCGCACGACAGAACCCACAACACCATCGGCCAGATTATCCAGCCCTTCGTCGTAGGTTTCTCTTAAGAGCGCGATCAAGTGATCGTAAGTAACCAACAACTCTCTCAGCTCGTAAGCGGCGCTTGCAGAAGCTGGTTTCGCTGCACGTTTGAAGGGCAATACGTTATTGCTGTCGGTGTTATTCATAGACATCGCTGCTTTGTCTTGGCGCTACTTAAACTACCCGGGAATCAAATTACTAAAGAAATTCTAGCAAATAGCGGGCCTGATATCTAAAAATGACACTCTTGAATCGACAAAATTTTCTATTCAATATCCTTCAACCTTCTTAATTGCTGGACTGACAAACCTTACCCCAAGCTAGCGCGCTGCATATTGTGATCTAGCGCTTGCAAGGCGATTGCCAACCTCGAGCAAAACCCAAGCAGCCAGAAGAAATGTGACGGTGATACCCAAGGAATACATCGCGACCCCGCCGTAGCCGCCAACGTTCGCTGGATTGAGAAATGGATAGGGATACCAGCCAATCATTGCTCCACGCACGACGACATATACGAGATAAATGGCAGGAAAAACGCACGCAAAAAGGAGGGTCTTTGTATGCAGCTTAACGGCTGGGGGATGGACTAACCAGTCCAGTACAATCGCCACGGGCATGACGTAGTGCAGGACGAAATTAACCCAGGGAAGCAAGGCGCCAAGATCAACGTTGCGAAGCAGCACGGCGAAAACAAGACCAACTACGGCCATGTTGACGACTGATATGTACCTGGTCAAGTCCATAGCGCCTCTGTCCCGCTTGAATACGCAGAGCAGCAAGACTGAGGCGGCGATAAGGTTGGAGAGATTGGTGAAGTAGCTGAAGAAATTCAGCACACTGTAGGACGCGGCGACGTGCAATATCAGTTGTTGAACTATGGCAGTGAGGGCCGCTACCGCTAGACCTGCGCGTATGGTTTTAAGAACGCTTGGTCTGAAGTTGCGAATCATACTTCCCTACTTAACCGCCAAAAGTAAAAAACACCAACGTCAACAAACCGCCACCGACCAACCCACCACCAAAGTAAATCGCAATTCCCAGCAGCAGATTCGTACGCTTCTGCTCTTCCAGCAAGCGCCGCATCAACTCGGTATTGTCATTGCGTGGCTCCGACGCTTGCGTCAACGCTTGATGTGCGAGGCGTGGCAATTGCGGTAGCAATTTGCTGTAGCGCGGTGCTTCTGCTTTCAGATTCTCGAGGAAGCCGCGCCAGCCGACTTGTTCGTTCATCCAATTTTCCAAATACGGTTTTGCAGTCTTCCATAGATCCAGTTCTGGATCGAGCTGACGTCCCAAGCCCTCTACATTCAACAAGGTCTTTTGCAGCAGTACTAATTGGGGTTGTACTTCTACATTGAAGCGGCGCGAGGTTTGAAATAGACGCAGCAAAACCTGGCCGAATGAAATTTCACTCAGTGGTCTGTCGAAGATCGGTTCGCAGCATGCGCGTACTGCCGATTCCAGTTCATCGACACGGGTTTCTTTCGGTGCCCAGCCAGATTCGATATGCGCTTCGGCGACGCGTTTGTAATCGCGGCGGAAGAAGGCGAGGAAGTTTTGCGACAAATAATCTTTGTCGAAATCATTCAGCGTTCCAACGATCCCGAAGTCGAGTGCAATGTAGCGACCGAAAGTATCTGCGGCGATCGATACCTGAATATTCCCAGGATGCATATCGGCATGGAAGAAACCATCGCGGAAAACCTGCGTGAAGAAAATTTCCACACCATCGCGCGAGAGTTTTTTCAGGTCGATGCCGGCGGCGATCAATCGATCGGTTTGCGAAATCGGAATACCGATCATGCGCTCCATCACGATGACGGACGTCGAGCAATAGTCCCAATACATTTCCGGCACGACCAACAAATTGGATTTGGCAAAATTGCGGCGCAACTGGCTGCCGTTCGCAGCTTCGCGCATCAAGTCCAGCTCATCGTGCAGATATTTATCAAACTCGGCGACGACTTCTTTCGGCTTCAGCCGTTTGCCATCGGCCCATAGTTTTTCTACCATGCTGGCCACGATGTGCATCAGCGCGACGTCATCATCTATGGATTTCTTGATGCCGGGACGCAGCACTTTGACGGCGACGTCTTTACCGTTTTTCAGGCGTGCGAAATGGACTTGTGCAATTGAAGCGGAAGCGACTGGTTCGATTTCAAACTCTGCAAACAATACATCTGGATGCGCACCTAATGATTTGATGATTTGTGCAATCGCCAGCTCGGATGAAAACGGCGGCACGCGATCTTGCAGGCGCGCCAGTTCATCAGCGATATCCATAGGCATCAAATCGCGACGCGTCGACAAGACTTGGCCGAATTTAACAAAGATAGGACCGAGATCTTCCAGCGCACGTCGCAAACGCACGCCGCGTGGCTCGGACAGATCACGCCAGAATAAAAGTTGATTCAGTAATTTTGTCGTGCGTGGAATCGACAAGCCGGACATCGCAATGTCATCCAGGCCGTAGCGGATAGCGACGCGCAGTATTTTAAAAACACGGAGGAATTTCAATATCATTTATTGCTGCCCTTCAGCTTTTCTATACGCTTGGCCAGGCGCGCAACGTCATCGCGCAATCTGGTCACATCGGCGGTAAATTCGGTTACTGCTTGCGGACGAATCAACATCGGCTTTTCTTCCAGAAAATATTCGGCCACGTTTTCGCTAACAGATAGCTGCAGCGATTTGGCTGTATCAAATGCAGAACGCGCACCGCCAACGATACGATTCGCCGCAATATCGCCGACAAACTTGCTCAGGTCGTCTTCTGCTTCCCAACGCAAACCATTACTCAATTGCGAAATCGTATTCGCAAAATCGGCATCGCCTTCTATCTTCACATACGAGAATGCGCGCTCACGATTTTGCATGATGACCGGCAGGTCGGATAAGGCGACGCGGATAGTAACTGTCGCCAGCTCACCGGCTGTGGCTGACTCCAGCATCCCGTCGGCAGTGACCTTTAAACGCGCCGTCAGAACGCCACCGTCGAGCACCGCGACCTTGCCTGCATGCGGAATCAGTTTGGCGCGTGCCCACCCTTCCTGCGCAAGCAGGTGATTGATGGCAGCAGGGAAAATGTTTGCGGGAGAAAAAGAAGTCATAGAAAAAATGGTGATGCGAAAAATGGTGACGCAAAAAAACAAAGCCGCCAGTGACTATTCACGGGCGGCTTCAAGTTTAGCAGTTTGCCGTAAGGCGGGCTAACTATCTACATAAGAGCAAATTTCTGATTACAGTTGTTGAATACCAGCCAGTACCCAACCGCCGTTGCCATTGACTGGCTTCGACAAATTCCACGCTTCGCTGAATGGTTCTGTCGGCGCGCCGGCACCTTCATTGATCAGGCCGGTGAACTTGATGCTGGCAATGTAATCGTCACCTACGGTTTCAACACCGTAGAACACGCCTTCCAGCGAAATCACGTCGGTATGATTTTCCGATGCGCCGCGTTCCAGCAATTGCGCTTTCAATTCGCCAAACATTTCTGGTGTGGTGAACTCACGGATGTCGTTGACATCAGCTTTGTCCCACGCCGCTTGCAAGCGGATGAAATACGTTTTTGCGTTGCGGATAAACGATTGCACGTCGAAATCTGGCGGCAAATCTGCATCATTAACCGCTTCATGCGGTGTACCAAACGCCGAACCGGATGCCAAAGGTGCTGCTGATTGCAGAGCCGAAGGTTGACCGTAGGATTGGTCGAGACGCGAACCGATTTCAGGTGTGCTGCTTTTTTCCGAGAAGTTATTCGGGAAAGAAGGTTGCAGACCGGATTGGTTACCAGCTTGATTGCCAGCGCTTCTGTTTTTGATCATGCGATAGATGAACATCGCTGCGAATGCGAACAAGGCGATCATTAACATGGTGCTGATCATGCTGGCCATTGCGCCACCCAAACCGAAGTGCGACAACAATGCGCCCAAGCCAAGACCCAGCAATGCGCCACCGAGGATGTTACGCATCATGCTTGGTTTTGCCGCGGCTGCAGCACCGGTCGCGCGAGCCGC
This sequence comes from Herminiimonas sp., assembly GCF_030655415.1. The sequence goes on from NZ_JAURVN010000011.1 coordinate 92,166, forward strand.
GGCTGGTGCAGCTGCAGGTTTCGCAGTGTTGGTTGGCGAAGATTGTGCTGGTGCTGCGCGCTGGAAGCTTTGGGATTGTTTACCCATCGAACCGCCGCCGCCCATACGTTTAGCTTGCACTTCGGTCGCGATGAAAGTCATCGAGCTGACCAAAACTGCCGCTACCAATAATAATTTCTTCATGCCGTCTCCTAAAGTTTTATTCCGGTGTGCAATGCAGCTACACCGGCCGTCAAATTGAAATACTCAACTCTTTCGAGTCCTGCATCCTGCATCATTTTTTTCAGTGTTTCTTGATCGGGGTGCATGCGTATCGATTCGGCCAGATAGCGATAACTATCGGCGTCACCTGCAATGCGTTGACCCAACCACGGCAACACTGAAAACGAATAAACGTCATATGGTTTTTTCAAAGGTTCCCAGACCTTAGAAAACTCCAGCACCAGCAACTTGCCGCCGGGTTTCAAAACACGCCGCATTTCTGCCAGCGCTGCATCTTTATGCGTCATGTTGCGCAGGCCAAAAGCCACGCTCACACGATCAAAATAGTTATTGGGAAATGGCAATTTCTCCGCATCACACAAGGATGTTGGGGTGATCAAGCCATTATTCAACAGCCGGTCGCGCCCGACGCGCAACATCGACTCATTAATATCCGTCAACCAGACTTCACCAGTTGGACCGGCTTTTTTGGCGAATGCCTTGGCCAAATCACCAGTGCCGCCTGCAATATCCAACACCTTGAAGCCAGGACGTATGCCAGCCTGCGCAATCGTGAACGTCTTCCACAAGCGGTGCAGCCCGGCTGACATGACATCGTTCATCACGTCGTACTTTGCTGCCACTGAATGAAACACTTCAGCGACCTTGTGAACCTTCTCTTCTTCAGCGACGGTTTGATAACCGAAATGTGTTGAATTTGTCATGTCTGGCAGCTCAATTAACTAGATTATACATGCGTTAAGAAAATGTGAAATATGCGTGAAATTTATTTTTTGGCCGGGCAAAAAGTTGTCAAATCAGTGACTGCCGCAACCGCTGCCGCTAACTACGGCCGCGCTCATCGCCACATCGCGACCAGTTTCGCGCGTGAAGCCAGCGGCTTCCAGGCGGCGCAAATAATCTTCCCACAAAGCATCTTTATCAGTGCCCAAGTGATGCAAATATTCCCACGAAAAAATGCCTGTGTCGTGACCATCAGAGAACACAGGTTTGATCGCGTAATTGCCGACTGGTTCGACTGCAGTGATTTCTACATTGCGTTGGCCGGTTTGCAGGGTTTCTTGCCCTGGGCCGTGGCCGCGCACTTCTGCAGATGGCGACCAGACGCGCAGCAATTCAAACGGCAATGAAAAACTTTTACCATCGTCAAATTCGATTTCCAGTACGCGCGATTGCTTGCGTACGGTCAAACCGGTTGGCTGTGGCGTTGGGAGTGTTTGTTTGGAACCAGTCATGATCGTCTCTCGTTCTAATTGTGCAAAGCAAACTAGGTTTGCATCTGCAATGGATATCTGTCACTGAAATTGGTGGTCAGCCTACGCAAGATGCGTGGCGTGTTACGGCCTCGCGCAAAGCCGGCAACAATGCACGCCGTTGCGACAACACATCATCGGCAGTTTCTCTTACCGCTGCTGCCCAGATCGGATTTGGGAAATGTGCATCATCGGTAAAACGTGGAATCAGAAGCCAGTGCAGATGCGGCACCATATTGCCGAGGCAAGCCAGATTGATTTTTTCCGGCTGCATAATTTCGCGCAGCGCAGCTTCAACCTGACACACTGCGCGCATCAAGGTCGAACGATCTTCGATGGCCAGATCGGTCATTTCCTTGACGTGTGCATTCCAGATTACGCGACAGAAGCCCGAATAATTTGCATCTGCGATCAACACGACCCGTAACTGCTCATTGCGGAAAAGAATTTCTCCACCGGATTCTTCGCACAACTCGCAAGCTGCCGTCATGCCTATACCAACACTCGCTCGATGCCGCCATTGTTGGCGCGTGCGACATAGTCAGGCAACCAGTTTGGCCCGAGCAAATGCTTGGCCATCTCGACCACAATGTAATCGGCAGTGGTTTCGGAATCATCGTTGTAACGCGACAAACCTTGCAAGCATGATGGGCAGGAAGTCAAAATCTTGACCTCGCCGGTAAAGCCATCGGCGCGCAATTTATCTGCGCCCTTGACCATCTCTTCTTCCTTGCGGAAGCGCACTTGGGTCGAGATATCAGGACGCGTAACAGCCAGCGTGCCGGATTCGCCGCAGCATCGATCGTTCTTTTCAATCTTTTGCGCATCGACAGTCGTGATCAGTGCATTCACCGTTTTCAACGGATCCTGCAACTTCATCGGTGTATGACAAGGGTCGTGATACATGTAGCGCACGCCGCCCACGCCTTCCAGCTTGACGCCTTTTTCCATCAGGTATTCGTGAATATCGATGATGCGGCAACCTGGGAAAATCTTCTCGAATTCATAGCCCTGCAACTGATCGTAGCAAGTGCCGCAAGAGACGATAACGGTTTTGATATCCAGATAATTCAGCGTGTTCGCCATGCGATGGAACAGCACACGATTGTCGGTGATGATCTTTTCAGCCTTGTCGAAATCGCCGGAACCACGTTGCGGATAACCGCAGCACAGATAACCCGGCGGCAAGACAGTTTGCACGCCGACGTTCCACAACATCGCCTGCGTTGCGAGACCGACTTGCGAGAACAGACGCTCGGAACCGCAGCCCGGGAAGTAGAACACCGCTTCGGTATCCATCGTCGTAGCTCTTGGATCGCGAATAATCGGCACGACGGTATCGTCTTCAATATCCAGCAAGGCGCGCGCGGTCTTCTTCGGCAAATTACCAGGCATCTTCTTGTTGATGAAGTGGATCACCTGTTCTTTGATCGGTGGCTTGCCGACCGTCGAACGCGGAGCTGCAGTTTGTTTCTTCGCAAATTTCTTGAAGAAGTCGTGGCCGAAACGTTGCGCCTTATAACCCCAATCAATCATGACTTTACGCGTCGCATTGATCGTCGCAGGATCGCTCGCATTCAAGAAGAACATCGAGGCCGCAGTACCCGGATTAAACGACTTCTTGTCCATCTTGCGCAGCAAATTGCGCATGTTCATAGACACATCGCCAAAGTCGATATCAACCGGGCAAGGCGTCAAACATTTATGGCAAACCGTGCAGTGATCGGCGACGTCTTCGAACTCTTCCCAATGCTTGATCGAGATGCCGCGTCGCGTTTGCTCTTCATACAAGAAGGCTTCGACCAGCAAAGAGGTCGCAAGAATTTTGTTACGCGGCGAGTACAACAGATTCGCGCGCGGTACGTGTGTAGCGCACACAGGTTTGCATTTACCGCAACGCAAGCAATCCTTGACGCTATTGGCAATCGCACCGATATCGCTTTGTTGCATGATCAGCGATTCGTGGCCCATCAGCCCGAAAGATGGCGTGTAAGCGTTACGCAAATCTGCGCTCAACTCAGGCGCATCCATCAACTTGCCCTTGTTGAAGTGGCCATTCGGATCGATACGCTTTTTGTACGAGCGGAAATCGGCCAATTCTTCAGTGGTCAAAAATTCAAGCTTGGTAATGCCGATGCCATGTTCACCAGAAATCACACCATCCAGTGAACGTGCCAGTTTCATGATGCGCGCAACCGCCGCGTGCGCATCCTGCAGCATTTGATAGTGATCGGAATTAACCGGAATATTCGTGTGCACATTGCCATCGCCCGCATGCATGTGCAGCGCGACGAATACGCGGCCGCGCAAGATGCGCTTGTGGATCGCATTAGCTTCTTCGAGGATCAGACGGAATGCAGCACCGCTAAAAATCTGACGCAAAGGCACGCGCGCTTCCGCTTTCCACGAGATACGCACGGTGCGATCTTGCACTACGTCGAACACAGTCGCATCAGGCTGCACTTGCAAACGCTCGTTGAATACGGGCTCAAGTCTTTCCATGCCCAACGCCAGCAATTCATCTTTGGCAGCCAGCAAAGGCCGATCAAGATTTGCCAGCACATAGGTCCAACGCGCTTGCGTCGCCGCGATCAATTCTTCAGCTTGATTGACGCGATCTTCCAGCAATTCAGCCGCAGGAATATCGTCGCCTTCAGCATCGTCGCTTTTACCTAAAGGTAGATTGCCTTTGGCGAAAAATGCATGCAGCTCATCAAGGAATTGCAATTTATTCTTGATCGACAGCTCAACGTTAATACGTTCGATACCGTCGGAATATTCACCCATGCGATCAAGCGGGATCACCACGTCTTCATTGATCTTGAACGCGTTGGTATGCTTGGAAATCGCTGCAGTGCGGGCGCGATCCAGCCAGAATTTCTTGCGTGCTTCCGGACTAACGGCGATAAAACCTTCGCCTACGCGCGTGTTCGCGATACGCACCACTTCGGATGCGGCTTGCGCGACGGCGTTTTCATCATCGCCGACGATATCGCCGAACAAAGCCATCTTCGGCAAGATGCCGCGCTTGGATTTGGTTGCGTAACCAACTGCGCGCAAATAGCGTTCGTCCAGATGCTCAAGGCCGGCCAGAATTGCACCGCCTTTTTTGGTTTCAGCATCGAGGAAATCCTTGATCTCAACAATCGATGGAATCGCATCGCGCGAATGGCCGAAAAATTCCAGACAAACCGTACGCGTATGTTTCGGCATCTTGTGCAAAATCCAGCGCGCCGACGTGATCAAACCATCGCAACCTTCTTTTTGCACGCCAGGCAAACCGGACAGGAATTTATCGGTAACGTCCTTGCCCAAACCTTCTTTGCGGAAAGTACGGCCGACGATGTCCAGCGTTTCTGTTTTGAAGGGCTGATTGACTTTGCCCTTCTCGCTAGGATGCGTCCATTCCAGTTTGAACTTGGCCATTGGCGCATCATGAATCTTGCCGAGGTTGTGTTCAAGACGCGTGACTTCCAGCCAATCGCCGTTCGGGTCAACCATCTTCCAGCTCGCCAGATTGTCGAGCGCAGTGCCCCACAAAACGGCTTTCTTGCCGCCGGCGTTCATCGCGATATTGCCGCCTATGCATGACGCTTCGGCAGAAGTTGGATCGACCGCGAATACGAAGCCGGCTTTTTCAGCTGCATCGGAAACACGTTTGGTCACTACACCAGCGCCGGAATAAATTGTCGCGTATTCGCGGTCGACGCCAGGCAGCATCGTCATTTCGACGGCGCCCAAGCCTTCCAGTTTTTCGGTATTGATGACAGCCGACATCGGCGTCAGCGGAATTGCGCCACCGGTGTAACCAGTACCGCCGCCGCGTGGAATGATGGTCAAGCCAAGTTCGATACAGCCTTTGACGAGGCCGGCCATTTCATCTTCGCCATCTGGCGTCAACACGACGAATGGATATTCAACACGCCAGTCGGTCGCGTCCGTCACATGTGACACACGGGACAAACCGTCAAACTTGATATTGTCTTTTGCCGTGTAGCGACCCAAGACTTTGTTGGTACGCTTGCGCAAATCGTAGGTATTACGGAATTCTTCAGCAAAATCAGCGACCGCTTTGCAGGCAGCTTGCACCAAAGCTTCAACCGCGACAGCACGTCGTTCGGCTTTCACATCGCCGGTATTCGCCAGATCATTCTTGCGGCGTTTGTCGACTTCACCCAAGCGATGATTCAGCGCATCGATCAAGGCCTGACGACGCTTGGGATTGTCCAGCATGTCGTCTTGCAGATACGGATTGCGCTGCATGACCCAAATATCGCCCAAGACTTCATACAGCATGCGTGCCGAACGGCCGGTCTGACGCTCGCCGCGCAATTCATCCAGCAAAGCCCATGCATCTTCGCCCAATAGGCGAATCACAATCTCGCGATCGGAAAACGACGTGTAGTTATAGGGAATTTCGCGCAAACGCGTAGGCACAGCGCCGCCGGGAGCATCGGCAAGTAAAGTCTGAATTTGTACTGGAGCGTTCATTGATGGGCGTTCATTAGTGGTTCATTCACGCTAAATACGCATTTTAGCTGATTGCAGTGCAACACGTTTGAACTACCGATAGGGAAAACAGCGGTGAAAATGGCAAAACCGGTGGGATTTTATTTCCTCGGATAGAGAGAAATCAGCTATCGGTAAGACATCGCATCAAATCAACGAGCAATCAAAACAACTTGATCAGATATTGCCAAAACCCGTCGGGCACATACAACAGCAACCAGGTCATAGTCACATAACGCAGGAACTTGCCAATCGCCATATAAGCGACGCAAGGCCAGAACGGCAGCTTCAGCCAACCACCCAACAGGCAAATCGGATCACCTATCACCGGCAACCAGGCCAGCAACATGGTTTTTGCACCGAAGCGATGGAGCCAGCCGAACCAGCGCGTTTGCTGTTCTTTCGCAAAAACTGTTTTTGCGCCAGCGCCCATCCAGTAATTAATCACGCCGCCCAGGGTATTGCCGACGGTTGCTACCAAGATCACCGGCCAGAACAAAGCCGCATTGGCCTTGATGACGGCAAATACCGCCGGCTCGGAGCCCAGCGGCAGCAAGGTCGCCGAAACCGTACTGATGATAAATACCGCAAACAGCCCGATCTCGGGCACAGCCAGAAAGGCCAGTAACCACTGCACACTGGCTTCAATCATGTGTTCGCTTCAGTAAATATTTCAAATCGGATATCCCGGCCCAATAATCGGTTTTTAACAAGAAAGCTGCAGGAATGCGGCATCGCAAAAAGTCGTCCATTATAATGATCGGCTGCACAAGGTCGTTTCAACTTATTTCCAACTGAATGGCCGTGCCAATCACATTGATCGCTATGACAACCGACTACCTGAAGAAAATCCTCACCGCGCGCGTTTATGACGTTGCCGTGGAATCACCACTTGAATTGGCGCCCACGCTGTCGCAGCGTTTCGGCAACCAGATTTATTTCAAGCGCGAAGATATTCAAAGCGTATTCAGCTTCAAGTTGCGCGGTGCGTACAACAAGATGGCAAATTTGCCGCCGGCACAATTGAAGCGCGGCGTGATTTGCGCATCCGCCGGCAATCACGCGCAAGGCGTTGCCTTATCCGCGACCAAACTCGGTTGCCGCGCAGTGATCGTGATGCCGACCACCACGCCGCCAGTAAAGATCGACGCGGTCAAAGCACGCGGCGGCGAGAATGTGGAAGTCGTCTTGTTCGGCGAGTCGTACACCGATGCGTACAACCACGCGCTGACCCTGGAGAAAAAACGCAAGCTGACCTTCGTACATCCGTTCGACGATCCTGATGTGATCGCCGGCCAAGGCACAATCGCGATGGAAATTTTGCGCCAGCATCCCGGCCCTATCCACGCCATTTTTGTCGCCATCGGCGGCGGTGGTTTGATCTCGGGCATAGGTGCGTATGTCAAAGCCGTGCGTCCGGATATCAAAATCATCGGCGTGCAAACGACCGACTCTGACGCGATGGCGCGCAGCCTGAAAGCAGGACGCCGCGTGTCTTTGCCGGACGTCGGCCTGTTTTCTGACGGCACTGCAGTCAAGCTGGTTGGCGAAGAAACCTTCCGCATCGCCAAGCTGGTAGTCGATGACATCATCCTGGTCGATACCGATGCGGTCTGTGCTGCGATCAAGGATGTATTCCAGGACACGCGTAGCATTCTGGAACCTGCAGGCGCACTGGCAATTGCCGGCGCCAAGGCGTATATCGAACGCGCCAAACAAGATAAACAAGCGCTGAAAAATGAAACGCTGATCACGGTCGCATGTGGCGCCAACATGAACTTCGATCGCTTGCGCTTTGTCGCTGAACGCGCTGAAGTCGGTGAATCGCGCGAAGCCATTTTTGCTGTGACGATTCCAGAAGAACGTGGCAGCTTCAAGCGATTCTGCGAATTGATCGGTCCGCGCAATGTAACTGAGTTCAACTACCGGATCAGCGATGCGAAGCAGGCGCACATTTTCGTCGGCATGCAAATCGCCGATCGCGATGAGCCAGGCAAGATCACCAAGCATTTCGAAAAACAAGGCTTCAAGGCGCTGGATCTAACGCATGACGAACTGGCCAAAGGTCACATTCGTCATCTGGTCGGCGGCAAGAGCGAACTCGCACATGATGAGTTGCTGTACCGCTTTGAATTTCCGGAACGTCCGGGTGCGTTGATGCGCTTCCTAGATAGCGTTGCGCCTAACTGGAATATCAGTTTGTTCCACTATCGCAATCAAGGCGGCGATGTCGGTCGCATTCTCGTCGGCTTGCAAGTACCGAAAAAAGAAATGAAAGCCTTCCGTACTTCGCTGGCAGGACTCGGCTACCGCTATTGGGATGAAAACGATAATCCCGCGTATAAATTATTTCTATAAGGGGCTAAGTGATGGCCAACCCTTCCGGAGCAGATGCTTCACCACTAGGCAAATCGTCTGCCTATAAAACGCAATACGACCCGTCTTTACTGTTCGCCATTCCACGTCAGTACAAGCGTGATGAAATCGGCTTGAGTACCGGCACCTTGCCGTTTTTCGGTGTCGATATCTGGAACGCGTATGAAATTTCATGGTTGAACATGCGCGGCAAACCGCAAGTGGCGATGGCGAAAATCATTGTGCCAGCCGACTCGCCAAATATCGTCGAGTCGAAATCCTTCAAGCTGTATTTGAATTCGCTGAACCAAACCAAGCTGGGCGGCACTGAAGCCTTGCTTGAATTGCTGCGTGAGGATTTGGCCGCCAACTTTGGCGCACCAGTACAAATTTCGCTGACGATGCCTGAGAATTTTTCCAAAATACCTATGGGCGAACTCGATGGCATGTTGCTGGATAGACTGGATATCGAGGTAACCGAATATTCGCCAGATGCATCCTTGCTGTCGGCAGCAAAAGACGAGCCTGCAGTTGAGGAAACCCTGGTCTCGCATTTATTGAAATCGAATTGTCTGGTCACCGGCCAACCGGATTGGGCCAGTGTGCAGATCAAGTATGTAGGCGGCGCGATTGATCAAGAAGGCTTGCTGCAATATCTGATCGGCTTCCGCGAACACAATGAATTTCATGAGCAATGTGTAGAGCGCATCTTCATGGACATCATGCGTCAATGCAAACCACAGAGGCTGGCGGTGTATGCGCGCTATACCCGACGCGGTGGTTTGGACATTAATCCGTGGCGCAGCAATTTCAGTTCTGGGCAACCATCCAACGCACGTAACGCACGTCAATAAATAAGTCGGCAATTGACCACAGGATGCTGCAACTTTCCAGCGTTCTGTGCGCTCTATAACAGTCAATCCTGCAATAACGTTGTTTTATAGATGGCCGCACTATTTTCCGAAAAATTGGATAGTGCTGCATATATAATCAGCGCCGACCAAGAACACATTAGAGACTTTCCCATCATGTCAAATCCAACCAGCAATACCGCAACATCCGACGACGCTTTCACCCAAGAAGTGGCTAAATTGATTGTGCATGCGCTCAATCTTGATGTCGATCCGACCACGATCAGCCCGGATGATTCACTTTACGGCAGCGGCCTTGGCCTTGATTCAATTGACATCCTGGAAGTGGCATTAGTCGTGTCAAAAAACTACGGCATTCAATTGCGCGCCGATCACGAAGATAACGAAAAAATCTTCAGCTCACTGCGCTCGCTGTCCGACTATATTGCTGCCAATAAAACGCAATAACTTGCATGCCGCGCATTACTTGCGCTGACATCAAAGGATGCGTGCCGTTGACTTCAACTATTCCTCTTCTCAGTCATACCTCCCCTGACCGGATCGTCGCATGGCGCGACGGCATTTCGGTCACGGCAGCGCAATTCCTGAGCGACGTCGAAAAACTGGCCACGCTTTTGCCAGCCAGTCGTCACGTCCTCAACGACTGCCATGACCGCTATCATTTTCTTGTCGCATTTTCGGCAATCCTAGTTTCAGGCAAGGTAAACCTGCTGCCCTCGACCCGCACGGCAGAAACCATACGCCAGCTGCTGAGCTTTGCCCCTGATGCCGTGTGTCTGACCGATCAAGCGCATTGCGCAATCGACTTGCCGCGGACGGCCTATCCGACATCCTCTTTTTTCGGCCTGGTCGGTAGCAGCGGCATTCATACCTTCCAGATTCCGCAGATCGAGAACGACCGTCTGGTGGCCTACGTATTTACGTCGGGCTCGACCGGATTACCGATAGCGCATAGGAAAACCTGGGCAACGCTGGTGCGCAATGTGCAGATGGAAGCCGTTCAACTTGGCCTGCAGCCCGACGTTAACTATAGTGTGGTCGGAACAGTGCCGGCGCAGCACATGTATGGTTTCGAGTCGACCGTATTGATGCCATTAGTGAACGGTTTTTCGCTGACCAGCGCACTCTCGTTTTACCCGGCCGATATCTGCAGTTCGCTAGAACAAGTTCCCGAGCCGCGCGTGCTGGTGACGACGCCGGTGCATCTACGTTCGCTGATCGGCTCTGAATTACCGCTGCCAAAAATAGAAGTTATGGTGTCGGCCACAGCGCCGCTGTCGCCACAACTGGCTCTGCAGGCAGAGCAAGCCTTCCACGCTCCCTTGCAGGAAATTTACGGCAGTACCGAGACCGGACAGATTGCGAGCAGACAACCGTCGCACTCTCCAGAATGGATGCTGTTTCCAAGCTTGAAAATGACGCGTTGTCCACATCAGGATGCAAGCGACGAGCGTATGTGGATTTCCGGCGGCCACGTGGAAACACCGATGCCTATGAACGACGCCATCGAAATGACTGGTGATGGAACATTCCTGCTGCATGGCCGTATCACCGACCTGATCAACATCGCCGGTAAACGCAGTTCGCTTGCATATTTGAATCATCACTTGAATGCGATTCCGGGCGTAGTTGATGGCGCGTTCTTCATGCCACCAGAAAAAAGCACAGGCGAAGTGACTCGACTCAAGGCTTTTGTCGTCGCCCCCACACTAGCGGTCAGCGATCTGATCGACGCCTTGCGCCAAAAGATCGATCCTGCCTTTTTGCCAAGGCCTTTGTACAAGGTCGACAGCCTGCCCCGTAACGCAACCGGCAAATTGCCGCAGGCGTCACTTGCTGAATTACTGCATACGCTGGCGGCTGCGCCATGTGATACCTCGCACAGTTGAAGACACAATCCATGACCACATTGTCGTTTCATATTCCTGCCGATCATCCGGCGTTTGCCGGGCATTTCCCCGGCATGCCGATTACCCCCGGCGTGGTTCTTCTCGACGAGGCTCTGCATGCCATAGCGGCAGACCGGCAGATGGACATGCAAAAATACAAAATCAGCAGCGTCAAATTTCTCAGTCCGGTACTGCCGGATACACAACTGAGTCTGCATTACGACATCAATGCCAATGGCGGCATTCAATTCGATATCAAACAAGGTGAGCGCGTGGCGGTCACGGGAGTCTTCAATGCGTAAATCAACTGGCCTGCATGGCCTGATCGTTGCACTTCTGCTGTCGTGCACATGCCTGGCCCATGCGGCCGACATCACGATGGAACAATTGATGACTGGCCTGGCGCAAGCCAAACCCGCCAAGGTTAATTTCACTGAGAAAAAGTACATCGCCACATTAGATCGTCCGATTGAATCATCCGGCGAAATGCTCTTTACCCCGCCTGACAAATTGGAGAAACGTACCTTCAAGCCAAAGCCGGAAGTGATGACACTGAATCGAGACTCGGTAGTACTGGAGCGCGGCAAAAACAAGTACGCGATGCAGCTCGGCGATTCACCGGAACTGGCAGCATTGATCGAAAGTATACGGGCGACGCTGGCCGGCGACCGCCGTACATTGGAACTGAACTTCGTTGTGGCGTTGCAGGGCACGCGTGAAAACTGGACCATGATGCTGACTCCGAGCAATCTGGATGCACGTCAAAAGGTCAAACGGATTCGTCTGGCCGGCAACAACTTTGAAGTTCGCGAAATTGAAGTGCTGCAAGGCGATGGCGACCGCTCCGTGACTACCATCGAAAAAATCAAGCCATGACGCAAACTGTGCAAGAGCTGCCAACGCCAAAACGCGCGTGGTCGGCAATCGGAATCTGGCTGGTGCTGGTATTGATCGGCATCTTCGTTCTGTTCCGCTCAACATTTACCGCTGACCTTTCCGCCTTCCTGCCTAGTAATCCGACGCAGGAACAGCAACTGATGGTCGAGCAACTGCGCGACGGCATGGTGTCACGCCTCATTTTGGTCGGCATCGAAGGTACCGATGCGCAAGGACAAGCTGCATTGTCGAAGTCGCTTGCGACGCGGATGCGCAGCAATGATGAATTCATTTCAGTCAACAATGGCGAGCCGGTCAATCAAGACAAAGATCGCACCTATCTCTTCAACAACCGGTATTTATTGAGTCCTGCGGTTACACCAGAACGCTTTACCACCGAAGGTTTGCACGAAGCGCTGAGCGAGACGGTAGATCTGCTGGCCTCGCCCGCCGGACTGATAGTCAAAGACATCTTGCCGCAGGATCCGACCGGTGAACTGACGGCACTGATCGGACAGTTCAATGGCGGCCAGCAACCGCGAAAAATGCAAGGCGTATGGGTTGCAAAAGACGGCAATCGTGCTCTGCTGCTGGCGCAAACCCGCGCGCTCGGCTCCGATACCGATGGCCAGGAAGCCGCCATCAATCACATCAAAGAAAAATTCGAAGCAGCAAAAACAGAACTCGCAGCAACACTGCCACAGGTGGCCAGCGCCAAACTGGTCATGACCGGCCCCGGCGTCTTTGGCGTCAATGCACGCAATACGATCACAACAGAAGCCGCAATGTTTTCCATCATCAGCGCGACGCTGATCATGGCCTTGCTGTTCATTGTCTATCGTTCAGGCGCAGCGGTTTTGCTTGGACTGGCACCTGTGCTCAGCGGCGTGCTGGCTGGCACAGTAGCGGTTAGTCTCGGCTTTGGCATGGTGCATGGATTGACGATGGGTTTCGGCACCACGCTGATAGGCGAGGCCATTGATTATTCGATCTATCTGTTCATACAGTCTGGCAGCGCAAAGAACAGCGCAGACTGGGCGAAGAAATCATGGCCGACAATTCGGCTCGGTGTATTGACCTCGATGGCCGGCTTCGGCTGCTTGTTGTTCTCAGGTTTTCCAGGACTGGCACAGCTCGGCCTGTACACCATCGCGGGTTTGACTTCCGCAGCCTTCGTCACCCGCTTCGTATTGCCGTCGCTGCTGCCGCGCAATTTCGTCGTGCGTGATCTGACACATATTGGCCTCGTCGTGCAAAAAGTACTGCATCAGTTGCAAAAGCTGCGCAAAGGATTTTTCATTATTGCGCTGGCCGCATGTGCCGTGCTTTGGGTCAATCGCGATCACCTGTGGGAGCCGGAGCTTGGCGCTTTGAGCCCTATCAGCAAAGTTGATATCGACCTTGATGAAAATCTGCGCAAGGATGTAGGCGCGCCAGACGTAAGCTACCTGATAGTCGTGAAGGGAAAAACGCTGGAAGAAGTCTTGCAGTCCACCGAAAAAGTCTCTACGCAACTCGATACCATGGTCAATGCCGGCACGCTGGCTGCATTTGAATCGCCTAGCCGCTACCTGCCGAGTCTGGCAACGCAGCAAGCTCGTCTGAATGCATTGCCGCCGACCGACGTTCTGCAGCAACGTCTGAATCAAGCAGTCGCTGGCCTGCCATTCCAGGCTACGTTGCTGGCACCGTTTGTCGCCTCCATTGATGAGCTGACGAAAGTCGCCAAACAACCGGACGAATTGAAGGCGCGACTGCTGACACGCAAGGATCTGGCCGGCACCTCGATGGCACTGGCAACCGATTCGCTGCTGATCGAGAAGGACGGCGTTGTCAGTGGTCTGCTGCCACTGACGGCAGGTGGCGATCAGCCTCTTGATATGGCACTGATCCAGACTGCGTTACAGAAATCGGGGGTGGAGCAAGCCTACTTCATTGATCTCAAAACCGAAACCGGCAAACTGTATAGCGGCTACATGCAGGAAGCCGTCATGCTGGCCTTGTGCGGATTGGTAGCAATGACGGTACTGCTTGGTTTCAATCTGCGCTCGCTTGCCGGACTGGCGCGCGTCATGGTGCCACTGATCACTGCAGTGCTGACCGTTGCTGCGATTTTGTCGCTGACCGGCCAACGCATGACCATCCTGCATCTGGTCGGACTGTTGCTGATCGTCGCCGTGGGTTCCAATTACGCGCTGTTCTTTGCGCAGCCGGCAACGGTACTGGTAAAGGATCCTGTAACGGGTGTTGAAACCTCGGTGGCGCAAATCAAACCGACGACACTGGCGTCACTGATCTTTGCCAATATCACCACCGTCATCGGCTTTGGTGTGCTCGGATTTTCATCCGTGCCGGTACTCAATGCGATTGGTATTACCGTCGGTATCGGCGTGATACTTGCGCTCGTCTTTTCCGCCACTTTTTCCAATAGCACGTATATCGCTGCTTCCACTGATTCGAAAGCGCCATGAGCAACGACGCGATGAACCATCTTTTTACTGCAGCCTGCAGTCCTTACCGCCAAGCCGGTCGCTTCGCGTGGCATTTTGCACATGGCAAACTGAGTCGCGATCCGGTATTCAAGGGCATGCTCCAGCTGGGACTATTACCAAGCGGCCATCCTATCAAGGTGCTGGATATTGGTTGTGGACAAGGACTGCTGTCGTCATGGCTGCTGTCAGCCGAGGCGCAACATGCAAAAGGCGACTGGCCAATCGGCTGGCCCGCGCCACCAGTGATCACGCATGTGCATGGCATCGAATTAATGCCGCGGGATGTGGAGCGTGCCGAACGCGCATTACAGTCTGTGGCAGACCGCGCCACATTTGAAGTCGGCAATATGTGTACCGCCACTTTCGCGCCATCGGATGCGGTTGTCATCCTTGATGTGCTGCATTACGTGGACTTCCCGGCGCAAGATGACGTGCTGAAAAAAGTACATGCGTGCCTGTCACCAGACGGCGTGCTGTTACTGCGCGTCGGCGATGCTGCCGGTGGTTTGCCATTCAAGATCAGCAACTGGGTCGACAATGTCGTGACCTCGATACGCGGCCATAAAACACTGCCGACTTTTTGCCGGACCATCGCTGACTGGCAACGTGATATCACGGCCATCGGCTTTGCCGTTCAAGCAATTCCGATGAACGTGGGAACGCCTTTCGCCAATATCCTGCTGGTCTGCAAAAAAGGCGCCGCGTGAACATAGATCGCAACTGGATCCTTGCGCATATCCCGCATCAGGGCAGCATGTGCCTGCTGGATCATGTCGAATCATGGGACAGTGAACGCATGAGCGCGATTGCGCACAGCCATTTACAGATGGACAATCCCTTGCGCGCACATGACCGACTCGGTGCAGCCAACGGTATTGAATACGCTGCTCAGGCAATGGCCGTACACAGCGCATTGCTGGCAACGTCGCAGCCCGACATGCAAGACATGGCGCGTCCGACTGCAGGATTTCTTGCCAGCGTGCGTAGTACGGTATTACATGTAGCTAGGCTGGATGACATCGCCGAGGCGTTGCAGATTGAAGTGACCTGCACGCATAGCGAGCCAAATCTCATTTTGTATCAGTTTGCAGTGCGCGGCCTCGACACTCAGCAGCCTTTGCTGGACGGTCGCGCCACCATCATCATCGACGCATCGCTGGTCACCAACAACACAGGAGCAAACCCATCATGAAACGCGCACTGGTAACGGGTGGCAGCGGCGGCATCGGCGCTGCAATCTGCAAGCGCTTGGCCGCAGACGAATTGCATGTGATCGTGCATGCCAATCGCGGACGCGACAAGGCCGAGCTGATTTGCAAAGAAATTATTGCTGCAGGCGGCAGTGCGGAAGTGGCGGTATTCGATATCACAGATGCTGACGCGACCAAAATTGCGTTGGAAGCATTGTTGGAATCAGGTCCTATCCAGGTACTGGTGAACAATGCCGGCATCCATTCCGACGCGGTCTTTCCGGGCATGACAAGTACTCAGTGGCATGATGTGATTGATGTATCGCTGCATGGTTTTTTCAATGTGACGCAACCGCTGACGATGCCGATGATACGTACCCGCTGGGGCCGCATCATTAATGTCTCGTCGATTGCTGCGGTGACCGGCAATCGCGGCCAGGTTAATTATTCGGCGGCCAAGGGTGCGCTGCATTCCGCAACAAAATCACTGGCACTCGAACTGGCCAGTCGCGGCATCACAGTCAATGCGGTGGCACCGGGCATCATCGCCACAGGCATGATAGAAGAAGCGTTTGACGACAAGGCGATCCAGACCATCGTGCCGATGAAACGCGCGGGAAAACCGGAAGAAGTCGCAGACCTGATCGGCTTCCTGGCGTCACCCAACTCCGCTTATATTTCCGGCCAGATCATCTCGATCAACGGCGGCATGATCTAGCTTCTTATTAAGTACAAATGAAAAGGGCCGCTGATGCGGCCCTTTTTTTATATGACAGGATCGACCGCATCCTGAATATTGATCTTGCGGCGACGCCATGCATTAAGCGTGCGCATCGGATTAAATATGGACGAGATGTAGTAAATACCCTTGAAGACATACAAGGACGGCCAGATTGCCTTGTTGTGAAAAATATCGCCCGCCAGCACTGACATGACTGCCGCTTTCGCCTGCAGAAAATTGCGCGGCTCGACAAACAGCGCGCGCATTGCGGGATTGGTCACACGATAAATGAACCAGCAGAAAATCGAAGGACCACGGCGCATATGACGATCAAATTTGGCCAGCGCACGCGGCGCATTGGCCGGATCGCGCAAGAAGGTAGTGACTGCTTCAGTACCTACAAAGGCGCTTTGCATCGCCAGGAAAACACCGGATGAAAACACCGGATCGACAAAGGCAAACGCGTCGCCAAGCAACATGCAGCGATTGTCGTAGCTCTTGCTGCTGGTGTACGAATAATTTCCCGTCGCTTCAACGGGACCCACGCGCACCGCATCCTTCATGCGCATCGCCAGCTTAGGCGCGAGCGCAATCGTATCCATCAGAAATTGCTCGACACTGACCTTGCGCGAAGCAAGATAGGCGGGCCAGCATACGGCGCCAACACTGGTTGTGCCATCCGCCAACGGAATGAACCAGAACCATCCGTGCTCGAACCAGAACAGGCTGATATCGCCTTCACGTTTGCCTTCCAGCCGTTCGACATTAGTAAAGTGGCTGTAAATCGCCGAACTGTTGTGCTTCTTGTTCTTCTGTTTGCTTTTCAGTTTGTTTGCCAGAAAAGTGTCGCGGCCTGACGCATCTATCACGTAATCGGCTACATATTCCTGCATGCTGCCGTCGTCACACTGCGCCTTGATGCTGACATTGTCCTTGTGGAATTCGACATCCCGCACGCGGCAGCCCTCAACGACATCCGCACCCTTGGCTTTGGCATTTTTTATCAGAATGTGATCGAAGTCGGCGCGTCGTACCTGATAGGCATACGGCATGGATTTGTCCCATGCTTCGGCGAATTCGATATTGGTGCGGACGTCGTGTTCGAGCGCATTGAATTCCACGCCCCACTTCGGCATGCCGATTGCAGCGACCTGCTCGCTCAAACCCATTTTTTCCAGCAGCGGCATGTTTGCCGGCAACAGCGATTCACCGATATGAAAACGTGGATGTACCGCTTTTTCCAGCAGGCTGACCTTGAAACCTTTTTCAACCAGCAATGCAGCGGCGGTAGAACCAGCTGGCCCGCCGCCGATGATGACGATGTCGGTCTTGATACGCGCGGCGTTGCTGGTCAAGGTATCAGTGCTGGTCATAAAATATCCATCCAAAGCGGGTTAGTGAAACAAATAACTATTTTATAAATAGCAGAATTGCTGGGTTACTCACATCTAGGTAACACGGAGCGATCAAGAAATGAGGCCCACAGTCTTTGCCAAGGCTGCCATTCATGACCACCATCCGTGGTCGTGACTCTTTCCGCCGGCAACACCTTCGCGATAATCTGGTTACTACCTGCAAAACGATCTTCGGTACCGTATCCAATGTACAGCGGCGGTCTATCAGGTTTGCCTGCATAGACTGGATCGCTATAGCCTTTGATCCAAGACCATAGCAGGCGATCGTAATCGGCAGCAGGGATGTCACCGACCTTCCAATCGGCGAGACCAGTCTTGGCGATTTCCGCAATCAGGCTGCGATTTCCCAAAAACGGCGCCATCAGAAACATGCCGTCTATGTCAGCACCATGTTCTTTCGCATACAGCAGCGAACCGTAGCCACCAAGAGAAATACCGGTCATCCATATCTGCCGATAACCTTTTTTACGCGCTGGGGCAACGATGTCGTCGTGCAAACGCTGCACCACCAATCCCTCCGGATAGTAGCCCATATGTGTATCGGCAATCACTAGGTCGGCGGCAATCTGCCGTTCACGTAATGCCCGTACGAATCCTTGCTTCACAAAATCAGCAGGCGTGTCGTATGCACCGGGCAATAAAACTATTAATACCTCGGCTGGCGCTTTACAAGACGCGGCATCCTCAATAACATCCAGCTTGCTTTTAACGATCCCTGTAGACATGCACGCAGTAAGAAGTAGAGATGAGAGACAAGCTGCTAAGCTGACATTTTTCATTGGTTTTTATTATACAAGGCAACAATAATCGCAAGGTCGTGTCTAACCAAAATTGCCGACCGCATAAACATCTTTGCAACATACTTTTATCCGCAACCAACCGTGAGACATCATTTGCATGCTTAAGGTCTCCTACTGCAACACATCCGCACAATTGCCGCACGATCTTTCCGGCGTATTGGGCACGCTTTGCTTTGTCCCTGACATTCCTGAAGCCTTGATTGCTTCAGGCACCGCCATGCAAATCATGATGCCGGTACTGGATGGACAGACCCATCTATTTGAAATGTTTCATGCCGACAATGCGCTCACCACACAAGTCGAAGGCGATATTTGCTATCGCTTCAATGAACATCTTTTGTTCGGTGTCGTTACGCTCGACGAAGCCCGCTTTGCCAGCTCTGCTGAAAGTTCGCCACTGCAGGCTGCCAGCCGGTCTGCCTACGAACAAATCTTCGCCCTGCTGGACTCGCATGATTTTCCGTTTGTACTGCGCTTCTGGAATTACATGGCGGACATCAATAGCGTGAGTCATGAGCTGGAACGTTATCGCCAATTCAATCTGGGACGCCAGCAGGCATTTTCCGCCAAGGAAAAAGAACGCGCAGGCAACGTTCCGGCAGCTTGCGCGCTGGGTGCCAGCAAGGGACCGCTGACGATTGCTTTCCTGGCTGGACGTACGCCTTCACTGCCAATCGAGAATCCGCGACAAGTCAGTGCCTACGATTACCCTGTGCAATACGGGCCGCGCAGCCCACTATTTTCGCGCGCAAGTGTGGCACCGCTGGGAGATGCGAGTCTGTTTTTCCTGTCAGGCACGGCGAGTATCGTCGGCCATGAGACTTTGCATCCAAATGATGTCGCCGCTCAAACAGAAGAATCCCTCACCAACGTGGAAGCCGTACTGGATGAGGCATGCCGAAAAACCGGCAAGCAGTTTGAACTGGCTAGCCTCGATTACATCGTCTACATCCGCCATCCTACGGATCTGCCCGCAATCAAAAATATTATGGAGCGCCGCATTGGCCCGAATTTAAAAGCGGCGTACGTGCAGGCTGATATTTGTCGATCAGATCTGTTGGTAGAAATTGAAGGATCGGCAGAGCTGAGCTAAACCTTCCTTCTTGCTTCAGATGTAAAAAAAGCCGGTGAACATAAAATTCACCGGCTTTTTTGCGCTTTTAAAACGCACATTTCAATTATTGAAAGCCGCGTTCAGTTTTGTCGTATTCAATTACGGTCAGGCCGCTGCCATCATTCACGCCTATCGCATACGCACCCGCGCCACCGGAGAAAGTCAGGCGACCCACGCCCTTGTAATAAAAGATCGTTTCATAGCGGCCCGATCCAAAATAGAAAGGGATCCAGGCTTTGCCTGTGATGTGTGAATTGGTATCGGTCGGGGTACCGGCAATACTGATGACTTCGTTCAAGCCCATGCCGATCTTGAGACCACTGAATTTGCCTTTGACAGGCGTGCCGATAATCTGGCCGGACCAGTCGTTGATACCTTTGACTTCTTGCGGTTTGCCGTTTGAAGCAGTGGCTGGTGCTGGAGTTGGTGCCGATGCAGCTTCCTGCTGTGCTTTTTTCTCGGCTGCTGCAGCTTGCTGCGCTGCCTTGCGATCTTCCGCATCTTTTTTGGCTTGTGCCTTTGGACCAAGTTTTTTCTGTGGCGCAGCCGGCTTGGCTGGCGCCGCTACAACTGGCGCTGGGGCGGGAGTCGCCTTGACTTCGGGTGCTGGCGCGGCTTCCTTCTTCTGCATGGTTTCACAACCGGCAAGCAACACTATGACGGCCGCAACCGTGATCAGTTTTTTCATTATTCTCTCCCCTTCAATCATTTAAAAATTGGCATGTGGTCGGCATGAATACGCTGCCAGCATGCTCAAGCTGCGACAAATTTTACGCGAAGCGACTGTTGATTGACATATTCCAGATAAATATCCGCAGCCGCGGCCTGCTCCGGAAGTTGCGCCAAGACCTGCATCAACGGTAACCCGCGCGCAGCGGGAATGCCGACACGAACGTTTTCCAGCTCGCTGCTTTCCATCGTGGTCGAAGGTGTTTTTTCCAGACTGACATCGATGGCGGTGATGCTGCCTTGTGTCACATCAGGCGTCAGCAAAATGCTGATGGCGAACTGGTCAGCGACAGGGCGCACACCATGAATAGGTTCCGGATAAGGCGTATCGTAGACCACCAGCAAAACCGGCCGCTTTTCGACAGAGCACTGCACTGCGGCTTCCAGCAAACCAACGGCAAAGCCCGCGTCATAGGCACACAGGCTGGTTGATGGCAGCATCGCGCCGCTCGCAATCCCCCAATAACCCGACGGTGCGTTATGCACGGAATTATGAAAACGTGTCGGCGAAATCATGCGATCGCTGCTGGCAAGTGCTTCGCAGATGAGATGACAGTTTTCACCGTCGCCACCAGACGAGCAAAATACTGTCGTCATGCTGCTCGGATCGATGCCGGCGGCAGCCAACGCTTCGAGTCCGCTGGCCAGCGCGATCTTGACGCCGATACCGACGCGACGGCGTTCGGCACTAGGCAATACATTCAATACAGGATTGACAGTGCGCGCAGGCTGATAGGCAACTTCCTTGCGCAAAATGCTGCGCCATTCCGGCCAGTTGTTGGCACCAGGACCGATTGCACCTATCGCTTCGATATAGACCTTGACGCTCATGACACGATTCCCAACACCAGGCTGCAGTTGGAACCGCCAAAGCCGAATGAATTATTGACTGCGTAATGAATGGAGCCGGCTCGATTGGCCAGCACGTAATCGACATCCAGCGCGCTATCCACCTTGGTAGTGTTGATCCCTGCTGGCGTCACGCCGTGCTGCATCGCCATCACGCAAATGATGGCCTCGACGCCGCCCGCTGCACCCAGCGTATGGCCGGTTGCGCCCTTGGTAGAGCTGCACGCGGTGCTATTGCCGAATACAGCGTGAACCGCTTTACCCTCTGCCGCATCATTACTTGGTGTAGCAGTGCCATGCAGATTGATATAGCCAATCTGATCCGGCTGAATCCCGGCCGCAGCAAGCGCCGCCTTCATGGCCATTTGTGCGCCCATGCCTTCCGGATGCGGCGATGACATGTGATGCGCATCGCTGGATTCGCCGACGCCGTGCAACAGGATCGTACCGGCAGCCGACAACGATGTTGGCTTGCTCAGCAAAACGAAGGCCGCGCCCTCAGCAATCGATATGCCATTGCGTCCTTCGCCATACGGTTGCGCTGGCGTCGGTGCCAGCAATTGCAGGGAATTGAAACCGTAAAGCGTCGTCAGACACAAGCTGTCCACACCACCCACGACCGCGGCATCGATCAATCCGGCTTCTATCATGCGAGCAGCATTGCCGAATACCTTGGCACTGGAAGAACATGCCGATGAAACCGTCAACGCCGGACCGGTCAGGCCAAGAAAGGCACTGACATAGGCTGCGACAGAATAAGTATTATGTGTTTCGGCGTAATGAAAATCGGCTGGCAGCGCGCCATCCTGCTGACGCTGTCGATATGCCAGCTCCGTCTGCAAGATGCCAGAGGTACTGGTGCCGAGAAAAAGACCAACCCGATCCGAACCGTACTGTGCGATGGCATCGTTGACAGCATCGACAAAACCATCCTGCTGCAAGGCTAGATGGGCAAGGCGGTTATTACGGCAATCGAATCTCGACAAGTTTTTCGGCAGGAGCACATCGTCCACGCCATCCACTTCGCCGATGAAAGTGGGCAAGTCGACTGTCTCGAAATCGCAAGGCTTTAATCCTCCCTGCTGAGTCGATAATTTCTTCCAGTTAGCCTCCAGGCCCAAACCCAGGCAGGTGCTTAATGTGTATTTTTTTAGTTCAAGGGTTTGCATGGGATCTTATCGATTGCATGTAATTACTCAATAATTCAACGAACTCAAATTTCGGCAGCGCGATTCAACCGCGCATACCTTCTTCCAGCCTAACGAACTGCAGATTCTGTTTCGTGTATGCCGCGACCAGTTGCGGCAGCACATCCAGAATCACAGGACGGCCATCACTACCTGGTGCCGCATTGCCATCATGGAGCAGCAAAATATCCCCGGGACCGGCATTTTTCA
Source organism: Herminiimonas sp. (assembly GCF_030655415.1). The sequence continues at coordinate 114,849 of NZ_JAURVN010000011.1, forward strand.
GCAAACGCTGCGCCACTTTCTGCGCATCACCTACCCGCGTATCGAATCCACGACGGGTCCAGCTGACTAGTCGAAGGTCGAGCTGGTGTAACACTGGATCAAGAAAAGGATTTCGTAAACCGGCAGGTGCGCGGAAAAATAGCGGCTTTCTTCCTGTTACCTCTTCAATGACCTGTTGAGCGGCAGCAAGTTCCTTTTTGATGCCATTCAATCCGAGGATGGAAAAATAATGCCGGTGCACCATGCTGTGATTTTCGATGTGATGACCTTCCGCGATCATTCTGCGCGCCAGTTCTGGATGATTTTTGACCTTGGTGGCAATGCAGAAGAACGTGGCCTTTATGCCATGCTCTTTCAATACATCCAGCACCTGCGGCGTGATCTCTGGATCAGGGCCATCGTCGATGGTCAGTGCAATCTCGCGGCGCCCACCGGGCAGGCGCAGGGTATTCGGTCCCAGCAAAGTACTCTTGGGCCATAGTCCGGCTGCCGTTAACACAACGTGATTAGCAATCAGCGCTGCAATACAAACGAAAACCGTTTCTGGCCACAACAATGTCGACGCAGCTGCGCCTACATGAATGGCAGCGGATGCCTTGATAAAACTGCTGGGCTGCCACTTTGCAGGCCTGATCATGGTTGCATCGTTCACGTTATCTCTATTCAATAGGCTGCGTTGGAGAACAGCATAGGCGCCTTGCCGCCATATGGCGCCTGCAACATGTCATCGAGTACGCGCTTCAATTCCACGCCCTCTGCCGACGTGGCAAGGCCATGATGCTCGCCGCATGCGCGTGCAAGCATTGCATCCGCCAGTTGCTGCAACAAGAGGAAATTATCTGCCATGCGCTGCGCGAAACCGGCGTCATCCAGCTGATCCTTCAAGCCGCGATTCAATTCGGAAAACCAGTCGATCTCGGTCTGGTCCAGCAGCTGTGACGGATTGCGCTTCTGGCTGACCTTGCCCCATGCACGGAAAAAATTCTGCATGGCGATATTGATTTTTTGAACTTGCATCAGCGGCTTGTGCAGACGTCCCATGGTCGACACGTCGACTAGACGATTCTGGATAAACAACGGGCACATGATGCCCCAGTAATAAGCGTAATCCCACGACACCTTGTGCGGCAATACTTCAGGATCACCAAACAGCGCGTATTGATCTACATAGACCGACAGCGTGGTCTCATACATCGAAAAGAAAATTTGCTGATAAAAATCGGCATACATCGCCACCGGCGCCTTGTTGCGGTCATGCGCAATCAGTTCGGTGATGTAAGTATTACCTATCGCGATGAAGTCGCTACCGGGCGAATAGAACGGATCAAGGAACAGGCCTGCTTCGCCAGTCAATGCCCAGCGGTTATCGCCCGAGAAGACCTGCTTGCAACCATATGAAAAGCGTTTGAAGAAGGCGAAATCCTGCAGCTTGTCGCGCTCACCTTCCAGATGATCGAACAGGCGCGGCTGATGAATCTTCAGCCAGTCCATCGCCTTTTCGAAGGTATTCATGTTTTCAACTGGATGCATGGTGGCATCTGCCACGATGCCGACCGAATGCGAGCCGGATGCCAGTGGAATCAACCATACCCAGTAGCCTTCACCGACCAGGTGGTTGGTGGACAGCCAGCGATTCGGCGGATTGCAGGATTCCAACCAGTCCTTGTCTTCAGACCAATCGTGAATGTCGATGCGGCTGCCGATACGGAACCAGACCGCGCCCGCGTTATGGCCATTTTCTTGGGCCAGATCGAGTTTGCGTTTGATAAGTCCGGCGCGACCCGATGCATCAATCAACCAGCGCGCACTCGCATGCACCGTCTGTTTGTCGGATTCGTAATTGACCTGATGCAAGGCATCGCCTTCTCCGATCGAAAACTGGCGAATCACGGCGTCGTCGACAAACTGTACGCCTGCATCCAAAGCCAGATTCGCCAACTTGTTTTCAAAAATGCCGCGATCAATCTGATACGTAAACGTCGGCAGGATTTTGCTGCCGCCGAGTTCTGTGACCTTGTCGAAATCGCGACGTCCTTCGGAAAAGAAAAAACGGAAGCCGAATTTTTTCAGCTGCTCGGTTTGCATGTGCTCCTTGAGGCCGAGCACAGTATCAAAATAATGGGCGCCAATTTCGACCGATGATTCACCGACCTTGTGCGCTGCCAGTGGCACAGGATGGGAACGACGCTCGATGACGAGAATCGACAGATCGCTAAAGCGCTTCTTGAGTTGCAAGGACAGCGTCAGACCAGCCAATCCCCCACCCATGATGACGACATCATACTGCCGGGAATTGGTGATATCAGTCATCGTGCATTTCCTTGCCAAAAATCGTAAAAATTGAACCAGTTATACGGTGCGAGGCGGGCAAAATGTTCCAGCCGACCTACATACGCAATGATCGCGGCATCAATTGCCTGCTGCGAATTGCGACGCTCACCGTTTTCGTCATCGCTGAAATCGGCAATTTTCTCAATATTGATTTCATATCGATTACCGCCGCGATACATACCGACCATCAGGAACACCGGCCTGCGCATCATGGCGGCCATCCGGAACGGCCCCACTGCAAAATATGCGGTTTCACCCAAGAAGGTAATCGGGAAGTTACGTTCATGACCAAGCGTACGATCGGCCAGAATGCCGATGATGCCGCCTTCTGCCAACCTGTCCTTGACCGTCAACATGGCACTTAAGTTTCCCAAAGGGACAATTTCCTGCTGTGCTTGCGGATTAATCGCAGCCATTAGCGCACCGATCTTGCGCGCATTTTCTTCATACATCAGCAATACAAGTTTGAGCTCTTCCCGCTTGCGGGACACCAACCTGACCGCCTCAAAACTACCCATGTGAGCGCCCATGACAAAAACTCCTCCTGCACGCTCTGCATCGGTCTGGTCTTCGTAATCATCGCGCAACACTTGGATGTCGAATAAATCAGCGCGATTGAGTAGAAAATAAACACGATCCAGCAGAACACCCGCGAAAACAAGGAAGTGTTTGAATATTTCGTGCCAGCGCGGCTTGCGGCCAAGCACACGCGATAGATACGCTGCCGACGCCTTGCGCGAATCGGCGACCACAATAAAAAAATACAGTGAAATCGGATACAGCAACAGGCGCGTCGCACGTCTGCCAAACAAGGTTGCCATCTTCACCATGAAGCGCAGCAGCCCGATGGAGCCGCGCTCCTTCTTTTCAGTCCAGTCCTGCGACATAAAATTTGTTTTCCCTTGTAGTGACATTTTTACTGATATTTTCAAGCGCCGGATTATATAGACGAGAAGGTTTCAGACCTTGTTTTTGCTATTGAAATAAGCGGACACGCTTTCCTTGATCGTCGCATGCTTGAAATCGGGATTGACCCGTTTCCTGCAGAAATATTCTCCGACAAACATCAGGATAACCAGCGGCCAGTTCAGAATATTGGCAAATACCGACCATGTTTCGATCGACGCCACATAAAAAATCAGCAACGAAACCAGCAACTGCATGGCGAAGAAAATGGCCCATGCAGCAGTTACGGTACGCGTATAGCGCACCACATCATCCGGCATGTCTGGATGTATCGTACGAGCCAGAGTAGTAATGATTGGTGTACGTCCCACAAGCAACGTCTGCGCAAAAAACCAGCACAGCATCGTATTGCAGGCGATATGCTGAATCAGATAAATCCAGTCCAGCCGTACCAGCAGCGTCGACCATAATGCGATCGTGATGCACGTCAGCACCACACCTACCGTCAGTCCTGCCACCAGCCTCACCATGGCATTGCTGATGACTTGCTTCAGCGCCGCAGCCGTGCCCCAAGCGGCGATACCAATAATCGGCACCACCAGCATGAAGACAGCAATCTGCCGCCAGATGCTTTGTGCGTCCTGCACCATCAGGGCGACGTGACTCAGCGATACATAGACGATGATTGCGGCAACGAATAACAGTGTTTTTACAAACGGCATGGCTACTTCGCTTTACAAAATCATCGTTGTTGGTGAGCAGCAAAAACCTGCGTGAAAAACTGTTTGATGGCAGTTCGGCACGGGATCATCGCGCAGTCAGTTTGCGCGCAAGCAGAATCGGCAGCCGAACAAGAAAACCAAAAAATAGCCGTGTATGCATCCATGTCAGCAGCTTGTTGTCGCGCCAGTAGTTGAAGTGGGAGACGCCACCTTCATCAGCATTAAGGTACTTGACCTTGGCCGGCACATTGATGGGCTTGACGCCATACCAGCATAGGCGCACCACTGCTTCCGGATCGAAATCAAAACGTCGCATCCAGTGATGCGAACGCATGATGTCCACCAACGGTCCGATCGGGTAGACGCGAAAGCCAAACAACGAATCGCCTATGCCAGCCCAGCAGGTTTCCAGATTGGCCCACCAGTTCGAAATCTTGCGTCCCTTAACCCGCAAGCTGGGTGCGCTGGCATCGAATACCGGTACGCCGAGCACCATCGCTGCAGGACTCGCGATCGATTTTTCCATGAAGAGCGGAATCATTGTCGCGTCATGCTGGCCATCCGAATCCATCGTCAGAATATGCGTGTAACCCTGCTGTGCGGCCAGCTCCATCCCGCGCAAAACTGCCGCGCCTTTGCCGCCATTCTTCGGCAACAACACGACATGCAAACCGTCATCCTGCTCTGCCATACGCTGCAATTCAGCGGCAGATCCGTCGGTACTACCATCGACGACGACCCACACCGGATTCCACTGCTGCCTGGCCGACTGCACGGTTGCATAAACGGTACTGCCCGGGTTGTAGCTCGGGATCAGCACCAGATGCGTTGAAGAAACTTGCATGAAGAAAAATCCTGAAAATGATTAATGTTGCGCTTCAATCGATGCGCAGCAATTGGGTTCGGTGCTTGCAGGTTGTCGCGCGGTAGACAACTCTTGCTCAAAATATTCCTGCATCTCGGCGATCAGGTTTTTGACGTTCGATGTCGGGGAAAAACGTCGCCCGACGCGCACGCGAAAATGGACAGGAAATTCCGGCACCCGATAAATGGGCCAGCCCTTGCCTAAAAATCCGGAATCGGATTCGATCAATATTGTCTGAACATCGGAGCCGGTTCGCTTGGCGATCACCGCAACTGTTCCCTGGAATTCATTGACCGTTGCATTACGTGTACGCGTCCCTTCCGGAAACAGTAGCAACTGGCTGCCGATACTCAGTTCTTGTCCTGCGATATTCACGATATCGCGTATCGATTTATTCGGAATGTAACCGGCCATTTTTGCGCCATGCCCAAATAACACGTTCTTCAGAACCTGCTCTTTCATGATGCACACCACATTGGACAGACGTGACGTAATCAACAAAGCGTCCAGCAGCGAGGGATGATTACAGGCGAGGATGATGCCGCGGTCGTTCAGCAAGGCATCAATTTCGGAAAGATCCAGATGAAGGATATTCAATGACTGCAAGACACTGAAATACATGCGAAACGTATGTGTAATCGCATTGCGTGCATTCTGCTTGCGCTGATCAGACGGCAAGACCAGTGAATACAGAAGCAGTCCGATCGAACCGGCAATCATGACGGCGCCCAGCAGCAACAGTCCAAACAGAAGGATCAGGAAATTATGCGCATTCTGAAGTCGTTTTTTTAACAGGTGCATCATGTCGTGAAATTCAAAAACACTATCGGGTCTTGCTCTCGTAAAGATGCGCTAATTTCCGCGCATCGCTTTAAATCTCTTGCATCACCCTATCCGTGCAGAAGCATACCGACAGCTTGCAGATGTTAGATTGATCGAGTGAAAATTATAGCGTGAATGATCGCGATTACCTTCGCATTTCAGAGCTGCGGACGACTGTGTGTTGTGATATCCACGCTTTTGTAAAATCTGCATGGTTATGGGATTGACAAGCGAAATTGAAATAGCAATATCATGTACGAGCGCATCGCTCGATGAACTGCGTTTCATCACTTCAGCGGCGACCTTAGGAAGCAATCTGGAGACAAAAGCAAGCGCCGTGAAACAGAATGGGGCTATTGCACAACAATCCAGCGCGACACCGGCTTGCGTTCCGCCAATCTGGCCCTATCGCAAAAAAATAGGCCTATAATTCTTGCCAGAGCCCTTTCTTGTGCATCGTGTAATGAACCATTTAAGCCAGATTCTCCCTCCCAGCAATGTCGTGCTCGACTTAGATGTCTCCAGCAAAAAACGTACATTTGAGCAGGTCGGTTTGATTTTTGAAAATAATTGCGGCATCGCCCGTTCGGTCGTCTCCGAGAACCTGTTCGCGCGCGAACGTCTGGGCTCGACCGGCCTCGGTCACGGCGTTGCGGTTCCACACGGCCGTATCAAGGGATTGAAAGCGCCACTGGCAGCATTTGTTCGCCTGGCCCAACCTATCCCTTTTGAGTCACCAGACGGACAGCCGGTCAACCTGCTGATTTTTCTGCTGATCCCCGACAACGTCACGCAACAGCATCTGGAAATCCTGTCAGAACTGGCAGAAATGTTTTCCGATGAAGCTTTCCGCACCTTGCTGTCGACGACCGAAGATGCGGCTGCTGTGCATGCACGTTTGATCACTTGGCAACCTAGCCTGCAAAGTTCAAACTAAGCTGTCGCCCGGTTCGTACGGCGCGCATCTGTTTTCGTCTCTGGTTTCCGCCACTTAGTCCAAGTACTTACGCACACCATGCCATTACCGACCCCGCTCACTATCCAGCAACTCTACGACGACAACCGTGAATCGCTGCAGTTGGGTTGGTTCGCCGGATTTCCCGGTGGCGAGCGATTGATTTCCGGCGATGCGACTTCTGCCGCCGATCAGGTCGGACATTTAAATCTGATTCATCCTGGCCGTATCCAGATTTTCGGTCATCAGGAAATCGAATACTACAAACGTCTTTCTGCAGCCTCGCGCGCCTATCAAGGTGCAGAACTGGTTGCGGGAGAACCGCCAGCATTCATCATTGCGCAAGGTCTGGACACACCGGAAGACATCATGGCGATCTGTGATGAGAAAAATATTCCGCTGTTCTCGACACCGCTGCCCGCTGCGCAAGTCATCGATTACCTGCGCGTTTATCTTTCCAAAAAACTGGCGCAACGCATCACAATGCACGGCGTGTTCATGGATGTGCTCGGCGTCGGCGTATTGATCACAGGCGAATCGGGTTTGGGTAAAAGCGAACTCGGCCTCGAATTAATTTCGCGCAATCATGGTCTGGTAGCAGATGACGCAGTGGAATTTGCCCGCATTGCACCGCACATGATTGAAGGTCGTTGCCCGCCGTTGCTGCAAAATTTACTGGAAGTACGCGGCCTCGGTTTGCTCGATATCCGCACCATCTTTGGCGAAACTGCAGTCCGTCGCAAAATGCGACTCAAGCTGATCGTGCATCTGGTGCGCCGTACTACGCTGGAAGAAAATTACGAACGCTTGCCGCTCGCGCAAAGTGAAGAAATTCTCGGCCTGCCGATACGCAAAGTAGTGATTCCCGTTGAAGCCGGTCGAAATTTGGCGGTTTTGCTAGAAGCGGCGGTACGCAATACGATCTTGCAGTTACGTGGCATCGACACGCTAAAAGACTTCATGCTGCGCCAGCAAAAAGCGATGGAAAGCGACGACTAACGGTCGGCTTAAAAACCACTGTAGTCCGCGTCACCCATGTTTTTCTCTGCGACTCATCATCAACAGCTATAGTCAATTTTCTAAATTCCACAAAGCTCTTGCCGCTGTCGTGTAGCTCATCGCCGCTTGCGGTATGATTGACGCCATGCGGATTATTCTCATCACAGGCATCTCCGGCTCCGGCAAATCTGTCGGGCTCAAAGTTCTCGAAGACGCGGGTTATTTTTGCGTCGACAACCTGCCTCCAAATTTATTACGCGCGCTGGTTGCCACCTGCATACAAGAACATACCGACACGCTGGCCGTCGCAGTGGATGCGCGCAGCGCAAGTTCTCTGCTCAGTCTGCCTACAGATATCATCTGGCTGCGCGAGCAAGGTCACGAGGTAAAAGTTCTGTTCCTGACTGCAAAAACTGATTCGCTGATCGCTCGGTTTTCTGAAACACGCCGCAGTCATCCACTTTCACATCGCGTCTTTAGCCCGCAAAATACCGCTGGCCCCAGCACCTTGACCGAATGCATACGCGAAGAACGCGAAATGCTGGCCGACATCGAAGAAATTGGTCACGTCATCGACACCTCAGGCATGAGCGCCAACAAATTACGGGCATGGATCAAGGGCTTGGTAGCCAGTGAACATTCGCCGCTGACTTTGCTGTTCGAATCATTTGCTTTTAAATTTGGTGTGCCGCTCGATGCCGATCTGGTATTCGATGTGCGCGTATTACCGAATCCACATTACGACGCCACTTTACGTCCGCTGACTGGCCGCGACGCGCCAGTGCAAGCTTTTCTGCAGGCGCAAACCGATGCTACTGAATTAATCGCTGATATTCGCGGCTTTGTCGAAAAATGGCTGCCGGCCTTCAAGCAAGATAACCGCAGCTATCTGACGGTCGCGATTGGTTGCACCGGAGGTCAACATAGGTCGGTTTATATCGTTGAGCAACTCGCGCAATATTTCCGTCCGGCTGAACACGTATTGGTGCGTCATCGCGAACTCGATTGATGCAATGAAAAATCTGCGTTGTATTTACTTGTACAAGTAAATACGCAAACTCTACCTTGCTCCATTTTCATCATGCCTGAAAACGAAAACTGGCTTCCGCTGTTCCCCCTCAACACCGTCCTTTTCCCTGACGGCATACTGCCTCTCAAAATTTTTGAAACGCGCTACATAGACATGGTGCGCGATTGCATGAAAAAGGATGCGCCATTTGGCGTTGTCTTGATCAAATCGGGGCAAGAAATTGGCACGGCTGCAGAACCGGAAAACGTCGGTTGTCTGGCGGTCATTACCAACTGGGACGCGCCACAACTCGGTGTGCTGCTGTTGCGTACGCAAGGTGGCTCACGTTTTCGTATCCTAGAAATCCGTACGCACAAAGATCAACATCTGGAAGCACGCGTTGAAATATTGGACAACATCGCCAGTGGAATAAAGAAGGAACATGCGGCCTGCGCCAACACGCTGGAACTCGTGATCCACGATATCAACAACACGGGACGCGCTGAACATGGAGCGGATTTTGAAAATCCATTTGCAAAAAAATTGCAGTTGAATGATGCTGGCTGGGTCGCTAATCGGTGGAGTGAAATATTGCCGATACCGTTAAAGGCGAAGCAAAAATTACTGGAATTGGATGATCCGCAAATTCGTTTGACGATTGTGTATCAGTATCTGCAACAGCATCAGATTATCTAAAGTCTTACTCAAGCTAGATTAGATAACAGATCCGGCTCGCCTATCAGCGCAAGCAACAATTTCTTGATAGGTGCAGGCAAAGGCGCAACCGCCATTCTGCTTAATGGATACCAGTTCTGAGTAGTTTGTCCGGCGCTTTGCAAACGACGTGACAAATTAATTCGATATGGCGTGATATGCAATTTGAAGTGCGTGAAGGTATGCGAAAACTCTGTCAGTTTTTCCACTGAAGCAGGCACGCCAAATACTGCGGTTGCACGAGTCACTGCGATATCAAAATCTGCATTACCTGGTTCTAGCGCCGCATCCATTTCCGGCAAGGACAACAAACCGCCCCAAATGCCTTTGTCCGGACGCTGCTCCAGCAAGATCTGATCATCATCAATAATCAACAACATCGCTATCGATTTTTCCGGCACAGTTTTTTTCGGTTTGCGTATCGGTAGTTCGTTGGTTCTACCGGTCGCATATGCAACGCAGCGCTGCGCCAGCGGGCAGCGATTGCACGATGGTCGATTACGCGTACACAAAGTCGCGCCCAAATCCATCAAACCTTGCGTGTACGCTTCCACACCAGTTGCAGGAAGCAAGGCAACTGCGCGCAACCACATTTCATTCTCTACAGCTTTTTCACCGGGATAGCGTTCGACGCCAAACACCCGCGCAAATACGCGCTTGACGTTACCGTCCAGAATTGCCGCACGCGTGCCGTAGGAAAATGCTGCGATCGCCGCCGCAGTCGAGCGGCCAATGCCGGGCAACTCCTCAAGCACGGCAGGATCGCTGGGAAATATGCCGCCGTGTTGCGCGACAATCGCCTGCGCACATTTATGCAGATTGCGCGCGCGTGAGTAATAGCCGAGCCCGCTCCAATGCGCCATCACTTCTTCGGACGGCGCTGTAGCCAGCGATTCTACGGTCGGGAAAGTTTGCAGGAAGCGTTGGTAGTAAGGGATCACAGCCGCAACCTGCGTCTGCTGCAACATGATCTCGGACAACCAGACACGATAAGCATCGCGCGTATTTTGCCAAGGCAAGGCATGACGTCCGTGCTGCTTTTGCCAATCAATCACATCTTTTGAAAAAGATGGATCGGTTAAATTCGCTGCAAGTACATCCTTTGCAGCATCCTTTTTTACATTTGCTTTTTGATCTGAAGAACCTGCAACAGCTTGCTGCTCATTGACTACACGTTTCATCTAGGCCGCTACTTTATACAAACCCAACTGCGCCAGAATCGCAGTTTTCAATTCATTTTCCAAACGCTTCAATTCGGTTTTCTGCGCTTCGAGCTCGGCTTGCATTTGTTCAAATGCCTGTACTTTTTCTTCCAGGCTGTCGGTTGCCAGATGGATTTTTTCTATCGATTTTCGACGACGTTTCAGTTGCAGTTTATGCTCGCCGATTTGCGCTTCCAGCGGCGCCATCACTACTTTCAACCAAGCTTCGACATCGCGGTTGGCTTGCAGAAAACTTTGTTTGACGCGTGATGCGATAGAGTCGAAAAACTTTTGCATCAACACGACTTGCGGCGTGGTCAGGATGGTCGCTGCACCGAATTGCTTGTGGTACAGCTTTTCGATCATGTCGATTTCTTTCATGTATTTTTCGAGAGAAAACGGCATAGGCGTGGACAACGCCAAACCATGCTCGGTCGAAAACTTACGATACATGACAGACATCATCTCGCCGATTTCATCGGTTTTCTGCGCAGAACGATTCAGATTAGTCAGTGCTTGATGGAAGAATTCTTTTACTGCCGTACGCAAACCTGCAGAGAATCTGCTGTTTTCCATTGCGTCGCGTGTCTGGCGAATATTTTCTTTCAAAACGCCCATGCCAAGATGGGTAAATACTTCATTCGACAAACGCGTAAACACTGAACGCGTTGCCTGCAATTTAAACAGGCTGCCGTCAAATTCCGTCTTTTCCATGTCGATGCGCTTCATCATATGGTCGAGAATATTTTGATTTTTGCCACGCAAGCTTTTCAGTTCGAGCAACTGCTCGACCACATTGCGCGAGCGCGACGATAGCAAGGCTTGTTTGGAAGCGGCCAGCTCTTTGACTTCAGTAATCAACTGTTCGCGAATAATGTCCTGCTTGGCTGGCAGCAGCTCGTTGGACAAGGCACTTTCCAATGTTGGCAAACGACTCTTCGCCAATAAGGGCGCATCCAGATTGATTTTTCCGACCAGCCCTTTTTGCGCTGACACAGGGAATATCTGGCGCTCCGCGATGCCCAGCGTTTGCGCCACATTACTGACCTGCTTATTGATTTGTTCTTCAACCTCGGCCGGCGAACGCAACTCATCCCACATGCTGTCGATTTTATTCAACACAACCAAGCGACCTGCGCCTGTGCCGCCTATGTGATTGCGCCAGATTTCGATATCGCTTTTGGTCACGCCAGTATCTGCAGCGAGAATAAACAGCACCGCATGCGCGTTTGGAATCAGATTCAGAGTCAGCTCAGGTTCAGTACCGATCGCATTCAAACCAGGCGTATCGATGATGACCAAACCCTGCTGCAACAATGGATGCGGAAAATTGACGATCGCATGCCGCCATTGCGATATTTCGACCATGCCGTTTTCGTCCACGCCCATCGCCATGTCGAGATCTGTTTCGTCATACAAACCATATTGCGCCGCTTCTTCAGCCGGCACGCGTTTGGTCAGACTGACTTGTTTGAATGCTTCCAGCATGCCGTCGCCGGATGAGGTATCCAGCGGCAGCACAGTCCAGACTTGACTCTGTGATTTGAAATCACTGGTCGATTGCGCCTCGGCGCGCGTCTCGATAGGCAGCAGACGTATCGATGGCGGAAAGGTTTCGTCGTACAGCAATTCGGTCGGGCACATGGTGGTGCGGCCAGCCGACGTCGGCAAAATACGCTGGCCGTAATCGGCAAAGAAGATGGCATTGATCAGCTCTGATTTGCCGCGCGAAAATTCAGCGACAAAGGCAATCGATAATTTGTCTTCATTCAGGCGCGCCAGCATATTCATGAAGCGCTGATCGCTGGCTCCATCTGATAAATCAGTGACATTCACGCAATCGCGATAACGCAGCAGCGAATTCTTGACGTCATCGCGCCAGCTGCTGTATTGCTGAAATTTTTGCACCAGATTACTCACATGGACCTCGTTTTTGGTGTTGTTATGCAAAGCACATCGTTGGAGCCTGCCTGCTACAAAGCGACACTAGCATCTGTCTTCACTTTTGACAATTTGGACAGTAGAAGGTCGAGCGCTGGCCTTGCACGATTTGTTTAATCGGCGCATTGCAAATACGGCAAGGTTGGCCGGCACGCGCATAGGTGAAATAGTTTTGCTGGAAGTAACCAGATTGGCCGTTGACGCCTATGAAATCCTTCAGCGTACTACCGCCCTGCTCGATAGCGGCCGCCAGAATTTCGCGTATCGCCTGCGCCAAACGTTCGTAGCGTTGCAGGCCAATTCGATGCGCGGGCGTCTTCGGATTGATACGCGCCTGGAACAAACTTTCCGATGCATAAATATTTCCGACGCCGACCACAATGTCTCCCGCCAGCAACACTTGCTTGATCGCTGACGTACGGCCGCGCGTTTGCTTATACAGCCAAGCTGCGCTGAACAAGTCTTCCAGCGGCTCGACGCCCAAAGCGCGCAGCAATAGATGATTTTCTACTGCGCCCTCTTCCTTCGCATGCCACAACACTGCGCCAAAGCGGCGAGGATCGGTCAGGCGCAACACTTGATTACCGACAGCCATGTCGAAGTGATCATGCTTTTGTGACGGCACACCGGCCGGCAGTATCCGAATATGTCCGGACATGCCGAGATGAATGATCAAAGTGCCATGATCAAAATGAATCAATAGATATTTGCCGCGCCGTCCGGTAGTTCGCACCGTTTGACCAGCCAATATTTTTGACAAGTCCGCCGGGAACGGCCAGCGCAAACCTTCGCGTCGCAATTCGACGCCTGTAACCAGTTGGCCTTCCAGATGCGGCGCGACTCCACGACGGGTTACTTCAACTTCAGGTAATTCAGGCATGACGAAAAAACTTCCTTGGTAGCTCGATGGCGTCTATAGCGGCTCGTTGCAGCGCACATTCGGCAACGGTTAAGCGTAGAATAAAAACCTGCTCGATTTGCTTGGACTTCAATTGAAAAATGCTCTCGTTATTGTAACGCTGTCCGTCCTGTTATCTGCCGGTACAAACCTGCAAGCTCAGCCATTAGCGCCCTTCAAAGCATTGCAGCCTTTGCAACTAGCTGCCAAAGAAGGTCAGAAATCTGCCGCCACAATCAATCAGCCTGCCGGCAAGAAAGCGGTCGGCGACGCGCAAGAAGATCCTTTACCGACATTAGATATGTCCGAGGATTTGCTCTTCAAGCTGTTGCGCGCGGAATTGGCTTACCAACGCGGCGACTGGCAATTGGCTTATGTGACGATGCTGGTGGCAGCACAAGAAACCCGTGATCCGCGTCTTGCACGTCGCGCCGCGGAAATTGCTCTCAACGTGAAACAAACTGGCGAAGCACTATCAGCCGTCAGACTGTGGCGCGAACTGGCACCGCACTCGGATGAAGCCAATCAGTTTTATCTCGGCCTGGTTGTATTGGGCGAAAATCTGACTGAAGCCAAACCGATTTTTGTAGAACGCCTGCAAGAAGTTACACCGCAAGCGCGCGGTTTGTTGATTCTGCAAATTCAACGCTTACTGGGACGCACGAAGGACAAGGACGCAGCATTTACCTTGCAGGAAGAATTGACCGCGCCTTATCAAGGCTTGGTAGAAACCCACATCGCACTGGCGCAAGCAGCGTTCGCAAAAGGCGATCTGCCACGTGCGCGCCTTGAGGCAGGTAAAGCGCTCGCCATCAAACCCGATCTGGAAATCGCAGTCTTGATGCAAGCCCAATCCGCGGCTGGCCGCGAGGAAGCATTGCAGACACTGTCCGGTTTTCTAAAAAATTATCCGAAATCGCGCGACGTTCGCACCGCTTACGCAAAAATCCTGATCGACGACAAGCAATATGATGAAGCGCGTAATCAGTTCGAGATTTTGCTCAAGGACCAACCCAAGGATTTGACCATCATGTACGCGATGGGGATTCTGGGCGCGCAAATGAACGATAGAGATACTGCTGAAAAATATCTGGGCGCATATTTGAAGGAACTGGAAGCGAATCCTGACGATGAGCGCGATCCGGTACAAGCCTTGTTGATCCTTTCGCAAATCGCCGAAGATCGTAAAGACTTCCCTGCCGCACTTAAATGGCTGGCGCAAGTTGAACCTGGCCCGGCTTACTTCGAAGCGCAAGTAAGAAGCGCGCAAATCATGGCCAACACTGGCGACTTGAGTGGCGCACGTAATTTGCTCAGTCACTTGAAACCGGAAGGTCAACGTGAACAGATTCAAATCATGGTGGCCGATGCGCAATTATTGCGCGATGCCAATCGTGTTCCGGAAGGCCTTGCTGTTTTGGCCAAAGGTTTAGAGCGTTTTCCTGACGATACCGGCTTGTTGTACGACTATGCAATGCTGGCAGAAAAAGCCAATCGCTTCGACTTGATGGAAAACGCTTTACGCAAAATCATCAAACTCGCACCTAACAATCAACATGCGTATAACGCGCTCGGCTATTCATTCGCCGAACGCAATATCCATTTACAGGAAGCCTATACGCTGATCGACAAGGCTTCCAAACTGGCACCGGAAGATCCGTTCATCATGGATAGCATGGGCTGGATTTATTTCCGTCTGGGCAAATTGATGGAAGCTGAAGACTTTCTGCGTCGCGCCTACGCGATTCGTCCCGATGTAGAAATCGGCGTGCATCTCGGTGAAGTGCTGTGGATCAAAGGCGAGAAAGATGCAGCCCAACAATTGCTGCGCGATGCTAACCAAAAAGATCCGCAAAACGATTTATTGAAAAGCACTTTGGCGCGTCTGAAGATTAAGCTTTGATTCAAGGCTGAATTGAAGCCTTAATTACTAACTGTATCCAGCCTTACATCCATTCGGGATTTGACAAATGTCTTGGTCAAATCCCGATTTTCATTTTTGGCATGTCACGTCGCACATGCACTCGTTTACAATCGATTGCTTGGTGCAGGCGCAGACAGTCGCCGCACATCCATTGATTAAATTGCTGCGAACATTTCACACCTGCGATACCTATTTATTTATCTGACGCTATGCCTCAACAAAATACAAAGAAGTTCATCCGCAAAATTGCCGGTTCCATCGCATTCTGTTCACTGTTATTGAGTGGTTGCGCGACGGTCACACCAATCGACAACATAGAACCGAGCACGAGCCAACGCACTTATAAAGAGACATTGGATCTGGATGGCCGTTTATCTGTGCTGTATCAAAAAAATGAAAAAGATGAAGCGATACACGCCAGCTTTACTTGGAAGCAAAGCAAGGACAGCAGCACCATCACCATCCTGTCGCCGCTGGGACAAATCCTCGCGACCATAGACGTCAAACCCGGCGTTGCCACCTTGACGCAATCGGGCCAGGCGCCACGCAGCGCGGCGGATGTGGATACGCTTGCGGAGCAGGCACTCGGCTGGCCTTTGCCGGTTTCCGGCTTGCGGAATTGGCTGCAAGGATTCGCGACCGATGCAAGTAACAAAGCCTTTATCGCGACTACGACGAATACGAAAGTCGTGACACGTGACGGCTGGAACATTCAGTACATGAGCTGGGAAGACGATAATCAAACACCAGCGCAAAGTCGCCCGAAACGTATAGACCTGACGCGCCAAACTGAACAGGCTGGCAAAGTCATGATCCGCATCGTGCTCGACAAATGGCAGGCACAATAAGCGCGTTTTCTATTAGCTAAGGCCGCTCAACATCCGCACAAGAATATGGATCGCACACTCAATAACTGCCCGGCACCGGCCAAGCTGAATCTTTTTTTGCACGTCACCGGTCGACGGGCAGATGGCTATCATTTGCTGCAAAGCGTATTTCAGTTGATCGACAAAGGCGATGTGCTGCACTTCGCCGTACGTGACGATGATCTTATTCATCGCAGCACGGAATTGGCAGGCGTTCCAGCCGAAAGCGATCTCGTCGTGCGCGCTGCACGTCTGTTGCAAGCTGAAGCAAAAAAACAAGGCAAGCGCGTAGGCGCAGAGATCGCCGTTGAAAAAAATCTTCCCATGGGCGGCGGTCTGGGTGGCGGCTCATCCGATGCGGCCACTGCGTTGTTGGCATTGAATCATTTGTGGCAAACCGGCCTGACGCGCACCGAATTAATGGCGCTCGGTCTGCAATTAGGTGCGGATGTACCGTTTTTTCTATTCGGTCAAAATGCATTTGCCGAGGGAATCGGTGAGGCTTTGGTCGCGGTAAAAACGCCGGAAAACTGGTTTATTGTTATCGAACCTGGTGTATCGGTTCCAACACAACAGATATTTTCCTCAGCGGAATTGACAAGGGATACGAAACCCGTCAAAATATCGGACTTTTCCGGAGCTCAAGAAAGCTTCGGTAAAAACGACCTGCAAGTCGTGGCTGCAAACTTGTTCCCACCGATTGCCGATGCCATCAAATGGCTGAAACAATTCGGAGATGCGAGAATGACAGGTTCCGGCGCTTGTGTGTTTTGCCCGTTTGAGGAAGAACATCAAGCTGATGCAGTACTGGCAACAGTACCGCCGCAATGGAAAGCCTGGAAAGCCAAAGCGATCACGCATCATCCGCTCGCTTATTTAGCGCAAGGGTAATGCAGGAATCGTAAAGTCAGAATTCGTAGTTCGCACTATCCGCCGCTAACTTAGCGAAGATTATGCGAAAGACACAAAGGTTGCGTAGGGGAATCGCCAAGTTGGTTAAGGCACTGGATTTTGATTCCAGCATTCGAAGGTTCGAATCCTTCTTCCCCTGCCATTCATATCTATAGCAAGAAAAAACAATAGCCGCCAACGCAAGACGTCACCGTCAGGCTTTGGCGGCTTTCCAGCTTTTTACTGTCATTCAACTTTGTAGCGGGAATTTCCATGGCACTCGAAAACCTGATGGTTTTTACCGGCAACGCAAATCCGGATCTGGCTTTGGGAGTTGCCAAGCATCTTGGCCTTCCGCTTGGTAAAGCTGTAGTCTCCAAATTCTCCGACGGCGAAATTGTTGTTGAGATTAACGAAAACGTCCGCGGTAAAGACGTTTTCGTATTGCAATCGACTTGCGCACCAACCAACGACAACCTGATGGAAATCATGTTGATGGTCGATGCACTGAAACGCGCATCGGCTGGCCGCATCACCGCAGCGATTCCTTACTACGGTTATGCGCGTCAAGATCGCCGCCCACGTTCAGCGCGTGTTGCGATTTCGGCAAAAGTCGTCGCTAACATGTTGCAAGAATCCGGTGTCGAACGCGTCTTGATCATGGATCTGCATGCAGATCAAATTCAAGGCTTCTTCGATATTCCGGTCGACAATATTTACGCATCGCCGATTTTGTTGAGCGATCTGGTCGCAAAAAATTATGACGATCTGCTGGTTGTTTCGCCTGACGTCGGCGGCGTGGTTCGCGCCCGTGCATTGGCAAAACGCCTGAACTGTGATTTGGCCATCATCGACAAACGTCGCCCTAAAGCGAACGTGTCGGAAGTAATGAACATCATCGGTGAAGTCGAAGGCCGTAACTGCGTGATCATGGATGACATGGTCGATACCGCTGGCACGCTGACAAAAGCAGCCGAAGTATTGAAAGAACGCGGCGCGAAAAAAGTGATTGCCTACTGTACGCATCCGGTTTTGTCTGGCCCTGCGATCGAACGCATCACCGATTCGCCACTGGATGAACTGGTCGTTACCGACACGATTCCGCTGAGCGCTGCTGCACGTGCATGCCCTAAGATCCGTGTACTGACTTGCGCGCCTTTGCTGGCTGAAACATTCAAGCGCATCAGTACTGGCGATTCGGTTATGTCCCTGTTCGCCGACGCATAAGAAGAACGTTGAACCCTGTGCTTAGGCGCAGGCAAGGATGCCGACGAATTGCTGTTTCGCCGATATCCAAAACCCGGTGTAGTTGATTTACGTAACTGAGTTACTTAGTTGAGTAATCTACTACTCCACTTTTCAAATCCCCTGGTCGCGGGGGATTTAACCGCAGGATGATTTTTCATTCTGCATATTTGGAGTTCATCATGAAAGTAGTCGCATTCGCACGTAATGACCTGGGGACCGGAGCGAGCCGCCGCCAGCGCATTGCAGGCCTCACACCTGGTATCGTTTATGGTGGCACAGCTGCACCGGTCAATATCTCGCTCGACCACAACGCGCTGTACCATGCTTTGAAAAAAGAAGCGTTCCATTCGTCGATCCTCGACCTCGAAGTCGATGGCAAAGTTGAAAAAGTTTTGTTGCGCGACTTCCAAGTCCACGCATACAAACAACTCGTTTTGCACGCTGATTTCCAACGCGTCGATGCTAAACAAAAGATTCACGTTAAAGTGCCTTTGCATTTCATCAATGCAGATGTATCGCCAGCAGTCAAACTGTCGGCCGGCATCATCAGCCACGTCACAACTGAATTGGACATCACCTGCTTGCCAGCTGATTTGCCAGAATTCGTTGAAGTTGATTTGGCAGCACTGGAAGTTGGTCACTCGATCCACTTGGCTGACATCAAATTGCCAAAAGGCGTTGTTGCAGTGATCCACGGTGGTGAAGACAACCCAACGATCGCTACTGCTGCAGTTCCAGCTGGTAAAGTTGAAGAAGCGGCACCTGCTGCTGACGCTGCTGCAGCTCCTGCTGACAAGAAGTAATCTTATGATTGCCGGCTTGCCGGCGATTGAAAAACCCGCCTTCGTGGCGGGTTTTTTTATGATGCAGACGGACACAAGACGTCTTCATCCCCGATAATCAGGTTTTCCAATTTTCACAACGCCATGCCTATTCGCCTTATCGTCGGTCTCGGCAATCCCGGCCAGGAATACGAACAAACCCGCCACAACGCCGGCTTTTGGTTAGTCGATGAACTTGCGCGCAGTACGCCGCGCTGCAATTTATCGCGCGAATCAAAATACAATGCGCTCGCCGCAAAAACGGCTATCGCGGGACAAGAAGTCTGGCTGCTGGAACCGCAAACCTTCATGAATCGCTCCGGTCTATCGGTCGGTGCACTGGCGCGCTTTTATAAAATCCTGCCGGAGGAAATTCTGGTGGCGCACGATGAACTCGATATTCCACCCGGCGTCGCCAAGCTTAAAAAAGGCGGTTCATCCGGCGGCCACAATGGCTTGAAAGACATTACCGCAGCGCTCGGCACGCAAGACTACTGGCGCCTGCGCATAGGCATAGGTCATCCGCGCACCTTGAACTTGAATCAGCCGGTAGTTGATTTCGTTTTGCACAGACCACGCAAGGAAGAACAACCCTTGATCGATGAAGCAATTGCGAAAAGCTTGTCGATCATTCCGCTGCTATGCGAAGGCAATTTCAATGCGGCCGCAATGAAATTGCACACTGTCGAAAAATAATCAGCATTCGAAAACTACGTAAATTGTGAGCGAGATGAATCGCAATATTCATCTCAAAATCCTGCTCAATGTGCATAGCCTTCAACTAGTCATCCGCCAAACACGGCATACCCCGCTCGCTACGGTAAAATAGCGGGTTAATTCATCTCTCAGCAAAGCACAACATCATGAGTCTCAAATGCGGCATCGTCGGCCTGCCTAACGTCGGCAAATCTACCCTCTTCAATGCGCTCACCAAAGCCGGCATCCCAGCTGAGAACTATCCGTTCTGCACGATCGAGCCTAACGTCGGCATGGTCGAAGTACCTGATCCACGTTTGCAAGCGCTGGCAGAAATCGTCAAACCTGAACGCATCCTGCCAGCGACCGTCGAATTCGTCGATATCGCCGGCTTGGTTGCAGGTGCATCCAAAGGTGAAGGCCTGGGCAATCAGTTCCTCGCGCACATTCGCGAAACCGACGCGATCGTCAACGTCGTGCGCTGCTTTGAAGACGACAACGTGATTCACGTCGCCGGCAAGATCAATCCGCTAGACGATATCGAAGTCATCCAGACCGAACTCGCACTGGCCGACATGGGCACAGTAGAAAAAGCGATCCATCGCGAAAACAAAAAAGCTCGTTCCGGCGACAAGGATGCAAGCAAGCTGGTCGAAATCCTGGAACGCATCATGCCGCACCTGAACGAAGCCAAGCCAGTGCGCGCCATGGGCCTCGATAAAGAAGAGATGGAACTGATCAAGCCGCTGTGCCTGATCACTGCCAAACCTGCAATGTACGTCGGTAACGTATCGGATTCCGGTTTCACCAATAATCCTTTGCTGGATCAATTGACCGCGTATGCCAAATCGCAAAACGCACCTGTCGTTGCGATCTGCGCTGCGATCGAATCAGAAATCGCCGAGCTGGAAGATGCAGACAAAAAAGAATTCCTGGCTGACATGGGCATGGAAGAACCAGGCCTCGATCGTTTGATCCGCGCTGGTTTTTCATTGCTCGGTTTGCAAAGCTATTTCACCGCTGGCGTAAAAGAAGTACGCGCATGGACTATCCATGTCGGCGATACCGGCCCGCAAGCAGCAGGCGTGATTCATACCGATTTCGAACGCGGCTACATCCGCGCACAAACGATTGCGTATGAAGATTTCATCAAGTTCAAAGGCGAGCAAGGCGCGAAAGAAGCAGGCAAGATGCGCGCTGAAGGTAAGGAATATGTCGTCAAGGATGGTGACGTGTTGAATTTCCTGTTTAACGTTTAATTAGCGCTATAAAACTGCTATTAAATCCCGCTTAAAGCCAGATTTGATAGCATTATCAAACACCCGGTCTTATCCGGCATTGCCGCTGGTTTCGATGCATCGAAAC
>NZ_JAURVN010000002.1 GCF_030655415.1 Herminiimonas sp.
GAGTTAGCCGGTGCTTCTTCTAAAGGTAATTTCAAGAGCAAGGGTCGTGGCCTTACTTTTTTCCTCCCAATTGAAAGTGCTTTACAACCATCAGGCCTTCTTCACACACGACGTATTGCTGGATCAGGCTTGCGCCCATTGTCCAAAATTCCCCACTGCTGCCTCCCGTAGGAGTCTGGACCGTGTCTCAGTTCCAGTGTGGCTGGTCGTCCTCTCAGACCAGCTACTGATCGTCGCCTTGGTGGGCCTTTACCCCACCAACTAGCTAATCAGATATCGGCCGCTCCATTAACGCCAGGCCCGAAGGTCCCTAGCTTTCCCCCGTAGGGCGTATGCGGTATTAGCTATCCTTTCGGATAGTTATCCCCCATTACTAGGTACGTTCCGATATATTACTCACCCGTTCGCCACTCGCCACCAGGAGCAAGCTCCCGTGCTGCCGTTCGACTTGCATGTGTAAGGCATGCCGCCAGCGTTCAATCTGAGCCAGGATCAAACTCTTCAGTTCAATCTCTGTTTAATGTCATTGCTGACATGGTTCTTTCGAACCGGTCGCTCACTCAAAATACTGACAGGTACTTTCGTTTAACCGAAAGTATCTATATTTCTTTGTGAGCATTTAATATTTAAAGTTATAACCACCAAGCAAGCTTGATAGTCGCGCTTCCATTAAACGCCCACACTTATCGACTGTTAATTTTTAAAGAACTTCTTGTCTGCTTCGCTGTTTTAGCGGCGCTGCGAATCGTTTTGTTCGTCAGCAGCAGAGAGATGAGATTATGTGGCATGTCTTCGTTTTCGTCAACATCTTTTTAAGAAACTTTTTAAAAAGATTCGTTTCAAATTTCTTCAAAACGACTAACAAAAACGCCAACTTCAACCACCACTTCTACACCCCCGCCACACCCAATTCAGCTCGCTACACTCTGCGTTTCGCTGCTTGTTCTGCGACGGGAGCCGAACTATAGCAAAGCACTTCAAACCTTGGCAAGCACTTTCGCGTAAATAGTTTATTTCTTTTGAAATTACTTTTTATGCAGGCCTTAAAGGTTCTTGAATTTCGCTGCGCGCTTCTCTACAAATGCACGCATTCCTTCTTTCTGATCCTCTGTTGCGAAGGTGCTATGAAAAAGTCTGCGCTCGAACTGTACGCCCTCCGCCAACGTTGTTTCATAGGCACGATTGATGGATTCTTTGATCATCATGACCATAGGCAGCGACATATTCGCGATGACGGTTGCGGCAGACAATGCTTCTTCTAATAACTTGTCCGCAGCAACTACGCGCGACACCAAGCCGGCACGCTCGGCTTCGGCCGCATCCATCATGCGTGCCGTCAAACACATATCCATCGCCTTGGATTTCGACACTGAACGCGGCAAACGCTGTGTCCCGCCAGCACCAGGAATAATGCCCAGCTTGATTTCGGGCTGGCCAAACTTCGCCGTGTCCGCCGCAATAATAAAGTCGCACATCATCGCCAGCTCACAACCTCCGCCCAGCGCATAACCAGCTACCGCTGCGATGACAGGCTTGCGTACGCTGCGAATCTGCTCCCAGTTGCGCGTGATGTAATCGCCTTTATATACATCCATATAAGAGTAAGTCGCCATTGCGCCGATGTCCGCACCGGCAGCAAAGGCTTTCTCGCTACCGGTAATGATCATGCAGCCAATGTCATCATCCGCATCGAACGATTGCAAGGCCAAACCCAATTCATCCATCAATTTATCGTTGAGCGCATTTAATGCGGCAGGCCGATTAAGAGTGATCAGGCCGACCTTGCCGTGAATCTCAACGAGGATATTTTCGTATTGCATGAATAGCTCCTGTAAACCTACACTCACTATTAGAAGAACATCATTTCGGCAACAACACCCACATCTCGCCGCGCTGCTTCATGCGGCCTGCCTGCTCACCCGCTTCCGCACCAAAACCCCAGAAGTAATCAGCGCGCACCGGATTCTTGATTGCGCTGCCGGTATCTTGCGCCATGACCAGACGACGCAACGGAGTTTTACTCGCTGGCAGCGTCGCGACCAAAAATACCGGTACGCCCAGCGGAATAAATTGTGGATCAACCGCGATCGAACGCTGCGGCGTCAGCGGCACGCCCAATGCGCCTTTCGGCCCAACGTTGGGATCGTTTACTTTTTCTTCCTTGAAAAAGACATAGCTTGGATTTGCATTCAGCAATTCCTGCTGGCGCTTGGGATTAGCCTTCAGCCAGGCTTTGATGCCCTGCGCCGACGCCTGATCCAGCGTCAACTCGCCTTTATCTATTAGATAACGACCAATCGATTTGTATGGATGACCGTTTTGATCAGCATACGCAATCCGCACTTGTTCTTTGCCATCGTCCAGTTGCACGCGGCCGGAACCTTGCACCTGCAGGAAAAATGCGTCAATAGGATCGTCTACCCAGACAATTTCCTTACCGACCAGCGCGTTCGACTGACTCAGTTCCGCACGAGAAGGATAAGCAACCACTTTATTGCCGGCCAAACGACCGCGCACACGCTGACCTTTCAATTCGGGAAACACACTCACCAAATCAATAGTCAGAATGTCATCAGGCGCACGATGCAACGGAGTTTGATATTTGCCGCCACGTTTGCGCGAGCCTTGCAGCAAAGGTTCGTAGTAGCCAGTTACCGTGCCATACAAGGTGCCATCAGGGTTCGACACGCGATACGGCTGGAAGTAACGTTCAAAAAACTGCTGTACCGCATTCTCATCGTTACCATCCAGATTTGCCGCTGCCGTGCATGCCGCATTCCAGTTAGGACGACGAATCATGACAACGCAAGACGACAAAAATGCGGGCAAAGCCTCGCGCTGATCATCGTCCTTCCATCCCGGCAATGCCGCAAATGTCACTGGCCGCAACGCAGGATTGACCTCGGTACGAGGCAAGCCAGGCAGATCGCCGGGCGAAATGGTCGGCTTGCCTGGCGTTGCAGGAACCGTAACTGGCGCCGACGGTTCGACGACAACTGGCTGCTCGGGCGGACGCACACTGGAGCACGAAGCAAGGGCAAACAAAATGGATGCGAGTAAACTAAGGCGAATAAATGACATGGGAGTGATGATCAATGTGGCTATTATTTGTGGAAGCGGGAATCGCGCTGGGCTTGCTGATCTTTATCGTGTGGTGGACGATGTTCTCTGGTCAAAAGAAAGCAACGCCACCAACGAAGAAATCAACTCCGCCAAAAGACGACAAGTCTGAATAGACCAGCGACTTAATGCAAAGTGCGCGGCAAGGACAAAACAAATTCAGGAATTTTTGCCACGAACTGCTCGCCATCCTCCGCGACGCAAAAATACTCCCCCGCCATTGAACCCTGCGGCGTCGCCATCGACATGCCGCTGGTGTATTCGTATTGCTCACCTGGCTGCAGCAAAGGCTGATTGCCGACCACGCCCAATCCGCGCACTTCTTCAATGTGGTTATTGGCATCAGTAATGACCCAATGCCGAGAGATAAGCTGTGCGGCAACAGTTCCGGTATTTTTGATCTTTATCGCATACGCGAACACATAATTGGAATGATCGGGATCGGATTGCTCTTCCAGATATTGCGTAGTGACGTGAACGGTGAATTCGTAGGATGCCATGTGATTCCTCTAGTGCCGCGCAGGCTTTGCCGCGTTTTATTTCAAATTTATAGGTAAGTCGAATGATAGCGCGTACCTGCGCTCTGTATCACCCACTATATATAGCAGTCGCAAACCGAAAGTATAAAAATCGGATACGCCGACCGCCACGGATCATCTTACGGAATCAACTTGCAGAACGCAGCCCGAAGACCACAGGGTAAAATAGCAGCTTCATTTACAAAGTCACTACCATGGCCAACTATCGCATCGCCCCCAGCATTCTCTCCGCCGATTTCGCCAGTCTTGGGGAAGAAGTCCGCAACGTCGTCACCGCCGGCGCTGACATCATCCATTTCGACGTGATGGATAACCATTACGTTCCAAATCTGACGATCGGCCCATTGGTATGCGAAGCGATACGCCCGCATGTGCAAGTACCTATCGATGTGCATCTGATGGTCAAGCCGGTAGATCGCATCATCCCGGATTTTGCCAAAGCCGGCGCCAACATCATTACCTTTCATCCGGAAGCATCCGAGCACGTTGATCGCACGCTGCAATTGATCCGCGATAACGGCTGCAAAGCCGGGCTGGTATTCAATCCCGCCACGCCTTTGCATTATCTGGAACACGTGATGGACAAACTCGACATCATTCTGTTGATGTCGGTCAATCCAGGCTTTGGCGGTCAATCTTTCATTCCGCATACGCTGAAAAAAATCGCAGCCGTACGCAAATTGATCGATGAATCCGGTAGAGACATCATGCTGGAAGTCGATGGCGGCATCAAAGTCGACAACATCGAAGCCGCGGCACGCGCAGGCGCAGATACTTTTGTCGCCGGCTCCGCTATTTTCGGCAAGCCAGATTACAAAGCCGTCATCGATGCGATGCGCGTCGAATTGGCGAAGGTATAAATTTGTCTTCCAGCGCAACTGAAAACCAAATCCTGCACGGTATCCGTGGCGTCATCGTCGATCTCGACGGCACCATGCTGCACACCGCACAGGATTTGCACATCACGATTAACCGCATGCGCGCAGATCTTGGTCTGGGACCGATCACGCTGGACACCGCGATCAGTTTCGTCGGCAAAGGCGCGGAGAATCTGGTGCGGCAAAGCATAGGTGTGGATTTTTCCGCGAGCGAAGTAGAATCGCGCTTCAAAGAGGCGATGGCACTGTTCGAAAAACATTATTCCGACGTCAATGGCGAGTTCGCCACTGCTTATCCCGGCGTGCACGAAGGCTTGCAAGCCATGCGCGACCAAGGATTACGGATGGCTTGCGTCACCAACAAGCCGATCGCATTTGCCTTACCGCTGCTGCAAAAAACCGGCCTGGGCATTTATTTTGAAATCGTTTACGGCGGCAATTCTTTTGCGAAAAAGAAACCCGATCCCATGCAGTTGCTGCAAGTCTGCAAAGATTTTGGACTACATCCATCCGAAGTCGTGGCCATCGGCGATTCAATCAACGACTCGCAGGCCGCACGCGCCGCAGGTTGCAAAGTTCTCAACGTTCCATATGGCTACAACCACGGGCAGTCTATACAAGACGTCGATAGCGATGGTATAGTTTCTTCGCTGCTAGACGCGGCACATCTTATTTCACCAACATAAATCATCATGTCTCTCGACAAAAAACGACTCACGACACCAGGCGCGCATGAGGCTTGGCTATGGCGAGGCTGGCAAATCTGGCGCTAAACGCCACTTGCCGTTGATCGTCTTTGCCTTTCCTGCATACCCGCGCGATCAGCAACGTTTTTTGAACTACTTATTAAAGTACCAACCCGCTCGTCTACAATAGCGGTCCGGAGAGAACCCATGACTGAACTCGAATTCAAATCGCTGGCCACGCAAGGCTATAACCGTATTCCACTGGTCGCCGAAGCATTCGCCGATCTGGAAACGCCACTTTCGCTTTACCTCAAACTGGCGCAAACCCAGGATGCCGGCAAAAATACCTTTTTGCTGGAATCCGTTGTCGGTGGCGAACGCTTTGGGCGCTATTCCTTTATTGGTTTGCCTGCCAACACCTTGATGCGCAGCTTCGGCACGCGTGTTGAAGTGGTACGCAACGGCGACATCGTCGAAACCTTTGAAGGCAATCCACTTGAATTTATAGCGGAATTTCAGGCGCGCTATAAAGTAGCGATTCTGCCTGGCATGCCACGCTTTTGCGGTGGCTTGGCCGGCTATTTCGGCTACGACACTGTGCGCCATGTAGAAAGCCGCCTCGCGTACAGCACGCCAAAAGATGATCTCGGCCTGCCAGAAATACAGTTGCTGCTGACGGAAGAACTCGCCGTTATCGACAATCTGTCGGGCAAGCTCTATCTGATTGTGTATGCAGATCCAACTCAGCCGGAAGCGTATTCCAAAGGCCGTCAACGCCTGAAAGATTTGCGCGCCAAATTGCATAGAGCAGTCGAAGCGCCAGTGACATCCGCGTCCATGCGCACCGATACAATTCGTGAATTCGATAAAAAAGATTATCTCGCCGCTGTCACCAAAGCCAAAGAATATGTAATGGCTGGCGATCTGATGCAAGTGCAAATCGGCCAACGCATCAAGAAGCCGTATGTCGATGCACCGCTGACTTTGTATCGTGCACTGCGCTCGCTGAATCCATCGCCGTATATGTATTTTTACAATTTCGGCGACATGCAAATCGTCGGTGCGTCACCGGAAATTCTGGTGCGCAATGAGTCCATAGAAAACGGCAAAAAGAAAATCACGATTCGTCCTTTGGCAGGCACACGCCCACGTGGCGAGACGCCAGAAAAAGACGCGATCCTGGCGAAAGAATTGCTGGCCGATCCAAAAGAAATCGCTGAACACGTGATGCTGATTGATCTCGCGCGCAACGACATCGGCCGCATTGCAGAAACTGGTAGCGTCAAAGTTACCGACAAGCTGGTCATTGAAAAATATTCCCACGTACAGCACATCGTCTCCAACGTCGAAGGCACATTGAAAGATGGCTTGTCGAATCTGGATGTATTGAAAGCGACTTTCCCGGCCGGTACTTTATCTGGCGCGCCTAAAGTTCGTGCGATGGAAATCATCGACGAGCTTGAACCAACCAAGCGCGGCATTTACGGCGGCGCCTGCGGTTATCTGTCCTTCGGTGGCGAAATGGATCTGGCAATCGCAATCCGCACCGGCGTCATCAAGGATGGCATGTTGTACGTGCAAGCCGCCGCCGGCATCGTCGCCGACTCGGTACCCGAGATGGAATGGCAGGAAACTGAGAACAAGGCCCGCGCCGTTTTACGCGCTGCGGAACAAGTACAAGATGGTTTGGATGGGGAGATTTAAATGTTACTGATGATCGATAACTACGACTCCTTCACCTACAACCTGGTGCAGTATTTCGGCGAGTTGGGCGAAGACGTGCACACGGTGCGCAATGATGAAATCACGCTGGAACAAATCGCTGCATTGAAACCGGAGCGCATCTGTATTTCGCCCGGCCCTTGCACACCGCATGAAGCTGGCGTCTCTATCCCTGTGTTGCAGCAATTTGCCGGCAAGCTGCCTATCCTTGGCGTATGCCTCGGCCATCAGGCAATTGGTGCGGCGTTTGGCGGCAAGGTCATCCGTGCGCAGCAAGTCATGCACGGCAAAACCTCGACTATCGAACATACAGGCGTTGGCGTCTTCAAGGATTTGCCTAGTCCGTACACGATCACGCGTTACCACTCGCTGGCGATCGAACGTTCGTCATTGCCGGATTGCCTGGAAGTGACGGCGTGGACAGAAGATGGCGAAATCATGGGCGTGCGTCACAAGGATTTCGATATACAAGGCGTGCAATTCCATCCGGAATCCATCCTGTCGGAACACGGTCACGCGCTGTTGAAAAACTTCCTTGTCCGCTAAATGGATAATGCTGGTCGCCATTTGAATACAGAAAGTCACGCCATGCCGATTACTGATCAAGAAGCCCTGTTGCGCTGCATCGATCACCGTGAAATTTTCCACGATGAGATGCTGCACCTGTTCCGCAAAATCATGCGCGGCGAAATGTCGCCTGTCATGATCGCGGCGCTGACCATGGGCTTGCGCGTGAAGAAAGAAAGCATAGGCGAGATCGCAGCGGCCGCACAGGTCATGCGCGAGTTCTCTACCAAAGTGCCATTGGCCGACACCACCAATCTGCTCGACATTGTCGGCACTGGTGGCGACGGCGCCAACACGTTCAATATTTCTACGGCTTCGATGTTTGTGGCAGCAGCTGCAGGCGCGCGCATTGCCAAGCACGGCGGGCGCAGCGTGTCATCGTCATCAGGTAGCGCCGATGTGCTGGAATCACTGGGCGCGAATATCAATTTGAAGCCGGAGTTGGTAGCAGAGTCGATTGCGCAAACCGGCATCGGTTTCATGTTCGCGCCGAATCATCACGCGGCGATGAAACACGCAGCGCCAGTGCGCAAGGAACTTGGCGTACGCACGATATTTAATATCCTCGGCCCACTGACGAATCCGGCTGGCGCGCCAAATATTTTAATGGGCGTCTTCCACGCTGATCTGGTCGGCATCCAAGTCCGCGTATTGCAACGCCTTGGTGCGCAGCATGCAATCGTGGTCTGGGGCCGCGACAATATGGATGAAGTATCGCTGGGCGCTGCAACCATGGTTGGTGAATTGGTCAATGGCGAGATTCGCGAATATGAGATCCATCCAGAAGATTTTGGTTTGCAAATGATCGCCAGCCGCAATCTGAAAGTTGCCGATTCGCTGGAATCGAAAGTGAAAATTTTCGAAGCGCTGGATAACGTTAATGGAGCGGCACGCGATATCGTCGCACTGAATGCCGGCACAGCGCTGTACGCAGCTGGTGTCGCCAGCTCTATCGCCGATGGCTTGAAGCAAGCGCGTGAAGCAATTGCGTCGGGCGCGGCACGTGCCAAGCTGGAACAATTTGTTAGTGTCACGCAAGCACTAGGCAAAGCCTGACGCGACCAACTGATCGCGAATTACGCACGCCACACGACCTGCCTTATCTGCATCACTATTTGAACTGAATCACTATGTCCGACATTCTGAATAAAATCCTGGAAGTCAAAGCCGACGAAATCGCCGCTGCAAAAAAGTATCGCAGCCTGGCAAGTTTGCGTAGCGAAGTCGAAGCCGATAAGGAAGCGCGCGCAGCACTACGTGGTTTTGAAAATTCATTGCGTCAGAAAATTGCTAGCGGCAATGCCGGCATCATTGCAGAAATCAAAAAGGCATCGCCTTCCAAAGGCGTGATTCGCCCAGACTTTCATCCTGCAGAAATCGCTGTCAGCTATGAACAACATGGTGCGGCCTGTTTGTCGGTACTGACAGATGTACAATTCTTCCAGGGCGCACCTGAGTATTTGAAACAAGCGCGCGCTGCGTGCTCCTTGCCAGTATTACGCAAGGATTTCATGATCGATCCGTATCAGTTGTATGAAGCGCGCTCATGGGGTGCGGATTGTATTTTGTTGATCGTCGCAGGTCTGGATCATGGTTTGATGGCCGAACTGGAAGCTTGCGCGCATGAGCTCGGCATGAGTGTGCTGGTGGAAGTGCATAACGCCGAAGAATTGACGGCCGCTCTGCGTTTGAAAACGACTTTGTTGGGCGTGAACAACCGCAACTTGCGCACGTTTGAAACTTCACTGCAAACCACGCTGGATTTGTTGCCGCGTATTTCGCCGGATAAATTGGTGATTACCGAATCCGCGATCGTCACGCCCGATGATGTGAAGAGAATGCGCGATGCTGATGTACACGCATTTCTGGTTGGCGAAGCATTCATGCGCGCACCTGAACCAGGTGTGGAATTAAGCCGCCTGTTCAACTAAAACATTGAAGCTGCGATAGCGAGCGCTATCGCAGTTTATGTTTATTCTGCTTTTTCAAACAGTCATTATTGAAGCCAAGCATCGCGTAGTCGCACTGCCGTCGTCGGCTTCGCTTCTGCCGTCAGCGTCACATTCGGCGCATCGGATGCCTGCAGTTTCGCCTTCAAGCTCAACAATTCATCGCGACGAAATACATGCAGGTCTATCGCATCGCCAGCGCGATAACGACTGAGCACACCATCCAGATTTGTCCCCGTTACGCGCAAGCCATCAATAGCAACCAAGACGTCGCCAGCTGATACACCGGCTTTATGTGCCGCGCCGTTTTCATACACGTTTGCTACCTTGCAATCGGTGCCATCGCGCACTGTGCGGAATCCCAAACTTGGCTTGCCGTTCTTGCGTTCATCTGCAAATGCAATGCCGAATGGTGTCAACAATTTCGCCAAAGGCAGGTCATCAGTTCCGCGCACCCAACGATCCAGCAAGCGAGTCAATTTCAAACCCGTAACGCTATCGAACAAATCATCGACTTCATTTTCCGTCACGCCGCGTCCCTCTGCACCGTCCTGATAAAAATCACGGCCGTATTGCTGCCACAAGGCCAGCATCACATCGTCTAGCGATTTCTTGCCTTTGGTTTCAGCGCGGATAGTCAGATCAAGTGCGAGGCCGACCAAGGAACCTTTGGTGTAATAACTGACGATGGAATTAGTCGCGCTTTCATCTTGCCGATAGTATTTAACCCACGCGTCGAAACTCGATTCAGCCACACTTTGTTTATGGCGACCGCTGCCGCGCAATACGCTATTAACGGTTTTCGAGACTAACTTCAGATAAGCGGACTCGTCGATCACGCCGCTGCGCACCAACATCAGATCGTCGTAATAACTGGTGAAGCCTTCAAACAACCACAGCAGTGGTGTGTAGTTTTCAGTCGCCAGATCATAGGGCGCAAATGCCGCAGGCTTGATGCGCTTGACGTTCCAGGTATGGAAATATTCATGGCTGCACAAACCAAGGAAGGTGCGATAACCATCGCTCATTTCCTTTTGCCCTTTTACCGGCAGATCGGCGCGCGAACAAATCAGCGCAGTGGAGGCGCGATGTTCGAGACCACCATAACCATCACCAACGACCATCGTCATGAAAACATAGCGATCTACCGGTGCGCGCTTGGTCTTGGGTTCAAAGAATGCGATTTGTGCTTCGCATATTTTCTTTAGATCTGCGGTCAGGCGTGGCAAATCGAGATTCGGGATCTTGCCGGTAAACACAACGTCATGTTGTGCGCCGTGTGCCTTGAAAGTAGCAAGCGCAAAGGTTCCAAGTTCAACCGGATGATCAATCAGCTCATCGTAATTAGAAGCGATGTAAGTGCCGAAGCCATAGCGCTTGGCATCCAATTGGCGCATCGCGGTGGCGACACGCCATTGTTCGAAATCCTCGCCTTGCGGCTTTTGAATATCGACGATGTGCACGCTTTCTTCACGATCTTGCACGCGTAGAAAAACGCTGGTCCCATTGAAAAAACCATGCGTTTGATCCAGATGCGCAGTGCGTACCGATAAATCCCACGCATAAACGTCATAGCTGACAACCAATGGTCCGCTGCATTCATCCGCGATCCAAGTGTGCTTGTCGAGTTTGCTCAAGCCGACTTTTTTGCCGTTTGATTCCGCGCTGATTTGCACGATGTTCTTGGCAAATTCGCGAATCATGTAACTGCCCGGTATCCATGACGGCAATGAGAAGCACTGCCCAATTTCATCCGGTTGATTGACTGTCACCGTGACCGCATACAGATGCGCGGCCAAATCTTTGGGAACAATGCTGTAATAAATTGCGTTTTTCATGCTGTGCCGTGGAAGGAATACGATGGCGCTAGTTTAGCTGCATACGCCGACACGCGCATGCATGCGCGCTTCGATAGCGCGTAAAGAATGTGAAAGCTCAATTGAAAACGGCCACGCAAGGTGGCCGTTTGAATAATCGAGAGCGGGTATTACTTGATTGATGAAAGCTTGGCTTCCAATGTTTTGGCGTCGATTGCGCCTGGGATGCGCGAACCATCTGTGAAGATGATGGTTGGCGTGCCAGTGACTTTCATGCTGCGGCCGAGTGCCAATACTTTTTCATGTGGAGCGACGCAATTCTCTGGCGCAGGTGCAGGATTTTTTCCATTCAACATCCAGTCGTCCCATGCCTTGTTTTTATCGACTGAGCACCAGATGTTACGCGAACGGGTAATCGAATCCGGTGACAAGATGTTGTACATGAAGGTGTACACAGTGATGTTGTTAATGCCTTCCAGAGTCTTGCGGAATTGTTTGCAATAGCCGCAGTTCGGATCTTCGAACACTGCAATCGCGCGCTTGCCATTGCCTTTAACCTGCTTCATCGCAAGCTCGAGTGGCAAGTCGCTGAACGCAACCTTGTTGATTTCGTCCAGGCGCGCCTTGGTGTAATCCTGATAGGTTTTGGTATCAACGATCCGACCTACAAATAAATACTGCGCTTTCGCATCGGTATAAATAATGTCGCCGTTTACCTGCACTTCAAACAAACCGGAATAAGGGGTTTTGGTGACGGAAGCGATTTTTGCCTCTTCCCCCAGACGTGGTTCAATTGCTTTTCTTACGGCAGCTTCTTGTGCGGTTTCCGCAAACGCAGAAGCAAAAGTCAAACCCAGCAATACTGCGACCGCAGCTTTGATCATTTTCATTGTTCATTTCCAATTAAATTTTTGAGCAGAAGCTGATGCGAGCTGCCAAACAAAATACTAAATATTCGTTACTGATTTTTGTCGCCGACGGCATGGCCGATCAAACGTCTTTTTAAGACCGGCAACTTGTTCACCAAGTTCAATCCCAAATTGCGCGCTATGCGTAAAGGTTCGAATGTCGTGCCAAACAAGCGAGCCAAGCCATCGGTTGCCAATTGCATCAGCAGTATATCTTCCTTGCGCGAACGCGCGTAACGCGCCAGCACGCGTGCATCGCCGCAATCGCGATGATCGCCACGCTCAACAACCGCTTTGATCAAACCGGCAACGTCGGCAAAACCCAGATTCATTCCATGCCCTGCGAGCGGATGCAAAACGTGTGCGGCATCGCCGATCAATGCAACTCGCGGCGCGGTGATTGCGCGCGGACGAATCAATGACAAAGGAAATGATTTCACCAATTCCGGCTGCAAAGGCGTTAAGGTGCCGAGCTCAGTTGCGGCCAATGCGCTCAAGCGCGCAGCTACTTGCGCCAACGATTCGCGCGACAAAATATCGGCCAACGCATCCGGCGCAGACCATACCAGCGACACTTGATTGCCGGGCAAAGGTAACAAGGCAATGATGCCTTCTTCTACCGAGAACCATTGATGTGCAATGCCGTGATGCGGTTTTTCACATGCGAAATTACTGACGATCGCGCGTTGACCATAAGGGCGGTAATCGAAATCGATATTGCATTGCGCGCGCACCCAAGATTGGCCGCCGTCCGCACCGATCACCAACTCGGCGCTTAAGGTATCGCCATTTTCCAATTGCACGCTGGCAGCTTTATCTTCAATTTTTAAATCGGTGGCGCGACCGTGGACAGTTTTTACGTTTGAAGCAAACTTCAAGGCAGCATCCAATGCCTGATTCAAATTGCGATCTTCCACGATCCAGGCCAGAGTGCCGACGCGCGCGCCGTAAGCATCGAATGCCAGTGCGCCGGCAGCATCGCCCTTCACCACCATGGAATCGACAGGCTGCACGCGTGAAGCATCGAGCGCCTCCCATACTTTTACCGAGGACAATAAATGATGCGCGACGTGATTAACGGCGTAGACCCGAACATCCCAGGCTTCTGCGGCAGAGGTTGCTTTATTGATAGACGCAGGAAGCGGGTTGAGCGGACTAAGCAAAGTAACTTTCAATCCTGCTTGCGCAAACCCGAGCGCGGCCACTTTGCCAATGGCGCCATCGCCGATAATACAAACGTCGCTTTGTATATGCATAAAGCCGAACCTGTGAAAAGAAGATGAAGAACGACAAAAACTTGTTTGAGTGAGATCATTATAGCGGCTGCAATCAAATCAATTTGAATGAAGCGCTTGCATATTCCAATAGTTTTGCTATACTTGCGCGCCTTGGCCTGGTAGCTCAGTCGGTAGAGCAGAGGATTGAAAATCCTTGTGTCGGTGGTTCGATTCCGCCCCGGGCCACCAAGATTAAAACCCGTGCAAATCATTGATTTGCACGGGTTTTTCAATTCTGCGTCACGAGTTTCTTCGGCTCATGCCACATCAATTTATTTGCGACGCGAAAAAAGTGCGCGCCAGACAAACATCTCGTTTTTCCGAGCTGCGTTTTTTATTTTCCATATAGCCTTCAAATATACATTTGACAAAAAACTAGCGAGCGCTCATCGTCGTCGTGCAGTAGATAGTGCTGTTTGCCCGAAGCATCATCCTTCGGAATGTCTAATCGGGGAATGCAGATAGATTCATTTTTGTTTTGTCGTCTGCTGTCAACGTGAATACTTTTGCAATCGTTTTGATCATGCAAGTCTGAATTGCCTGTCTCGTCCGAAACAAAAAACTATTCAACTTCTATTTGAGAGGCTCCAATGAATAAACTTCTAGCACTCCTCGTTTCCAGCGCTTTTGCCACCTGTGCATTTGCGGCCGACCCTGCTCCGGCAAAAACTCCTAGTCCGGCGCAACTTGCTCAGCAAGAGAAAATGGCAAGTTGTAATAAAGACGCCACCGGCAAAAAAGGCGATGAGCGCAAAGCGTTCATGAAAACCTGCCTCAGCGGTGGGGACAGCAAGGCGACGCCAGCACAACAAGCGCAACGCGACAGAATGAAGGCATGCAATGACGACGCCACCGCCATGAAGGGCGATGAGCGCAAAAAATTCATGAAAACCTGCTTGTCCAAGAAATAAGTTTAAGAATACCGCCGGCCTTTACTTCAGTTAAAGCCAACAAAAACGGGCAGGGCACATTCAGTGCCTTGCCCGTTTTTGTTCATTCAGCAGCTACGCGCTACCAGCGATAATTCATATCAAGCAAACGTGTACACACACGCTATGGCGTCGTCATGCGACGCAGTTCCAGCCAAATTCAGATTTAAAGCAAAGTCCAACCAAACAGTATCTGCATAAGCGATAACCCTCCCAGAATAAGCAACGGAACGCCGATCGAAAATGCCAGCAGCGTCAGGATGTCGAATTCGGCATCTCTGTCGTCCGCAGTAGAGTGAGCGAAATGCGGGAGATGCCAGGAATCAAAGAGATGGACTTTCATGATTGCCTCCGGTCAGTTCCAACCTTCTCGGTTATTGCACTTTCACTATAGAAAATTTCACGAAACAATCAATGGTATTTAATCAACATTGTGACGCACTCGACATTCATAGCGCCGCTCGCAACGCATCAGAAGAAATTGCCAAAATTATCGAAGCCCTTAGCCGCCTATCTATCAATTCCGGGTTGCCACCGAGTCAAAAATTGACGCGACTTAGAAAGTTTTGTTGCCCCCCAATTTATGGGAGTGCATTTTAGCGGTCTCGGAAGTCAGAAAAAGTCTGTCATGAGGCAAAAAAGCCATAAATATCAGATATTCACCCCCGTATTTTGTGAAATATTGTCACATCAGAACAGTTGAAGACCCAGTGTGGGAATACTTTGTTAAATTAGGGAAACGAAATACAACACGCTCTTAAGCGCCAAAATTATGCGAATTGCCGTACTTGATGATGACCGCAGCCAGACCGACTTAGTCTGTCAAGTTCTCAACGCAGCTGGTCATTTCTGCCACCCGTTTCAAAGCGGCAAGGAATTACTGAATCAGTTGCGTCGGGAAAGTTTCGACATGTTGATTATTGATTGGCAGGTTCCAGACCTTAGCGGTGCGGACGTGTTGCGCTGGGCGCGCGAAAAGCTGCCGGCTAATTTGCCGGTGCTGTTCATGACCAGCCGCTCTGGCGAAGACGACATCGTGGCGGGATTGGCTGCTGGCGCCGACGACTATATGATCAAACCAATTCGTCGTGGCGAATTGCTGGCGCGCGTACAAGCCTTGCTGCGCCGCGCTTATCCGAGCCAAAATCCGATCGAGCAGATCCAGTTCGGCAACTTTATATTCGAAGCACGTACCGGGCGTTTGACCGTGTCGGGCACGCCGATTGAAGTCACGCAAAAAGAGTTTGATCTGGCTTTGCTGTTCTTCCGCAATCTGGGGCGTCCGTTGTCCCGCGCCTACATTTTGGAAGCGGTATGGGCTCGTGATGTAGAAATTCCATCCCGAACCATGGACACTCATGTATCCAGAGTGCGGAGCAAGCTACAATTGCGTCCAGAACATGGTTTTCGACTGGCTCCGGTATATAGCTACGGCTATCGCCTGGAACAAATGACTGGTTAAGCTAGCGCACATGGTTTGCGCGGAGAGACGACATGCGCATTCCCTTTCAAAAATTGATGCTGGTCGCGGCACTGACGATAGGGTCACTCCTCTTCGTCAGTTTGCCCGTTTCCGCTCAAACCCCGGGCAGCATCAGAGTCAACACAGCCAGCATCACCTATTACGCCCAGTCGGGCGACACCCTGATCTCCATCGCGCAACGCCTGACGACCAAAACCGGCAACTGGGTCGCCATCGGTCAAGCCAATAAAATCAACAAAGACAGCAACATCCCTATCGGCACTGCGATCATCATCCCGGCAGAACTGCTGGCTGATGAACCTAGCGAAGCCACCGTGATTGCACGCAATGGCTCCATCACTGCAATAGCAGCAGATGGCAGTTCCACAATATTGAATATCGGTAGCCGTATCACTGAAGGCATGCGCATTACAACCGAAGCAAACAGCTTCCTGACGATTGCACTGGTTGATGAATCGCGTGTTTCTGTGCCATCCAACAGCAGCGTACTGATTACCAAACTGCGTAAATCCCTGTATACCGCCAGCCCACGCACAGAAGTTAAATTGATGCGCGGTCGTGTTGTGTCTCGCGTGTCGCCGCTGGATGTGAATCGTGGCCGCTTCGAAGTTCATACGCCCTTGTCTGTTGCCGGCGTGCGCGGCACATTATTCCGCGTCAGCATCAACAATCAAAAAGTCGCGACTGAAGTATTGGAAGGCCGCGTCGCTACTGGTTCGCAACAAGCACCGGAAACCCGACTACTAGCACTCGCCAAAGGCAATATCATCACGCGCGATGTGATCGGACCTGCAATCGATTTGCTGCCGCCACCAAAACTGGCCGACACACCTTATCGCCAGGATGACGCCGCGAAATTCAACATCGAACCGATCGCCGATGCGCGCGCCTATCACGTTCAAATCGCCCAAGATGGCGAGCTGCTGAATTTGCTGGCAGAAGCCAATAGCAATTCCAATGAAGTCGTGATCAACAATATTCAGGAAGGCAATTACTTCATACGCATTGCCGCGATCGATAAATTCGGGCTGGAAGGCATGCCGCGCACGATGGCTGCCAACATCAGAAATCGCGAATCAGTAAAAGCACTACCTACGCAAGCTGCGCCATCTGTCGCCGATGGCAATCTGAAGGAATTGGTGCTGCGCTGGCCGGGTTCTGCCAACCAAAAGTACAACGTACAAGTTGCACGTGATCTGGAATTCAGCTGGCTGTTATTCAGCACCAGTGTCACTGGCAATGAGATCAAACTTCCGCGTCCATCCTTTGGCACTTATTTCGCGCGCGTACAAAGTGTCAATGCCGATGGCAGCAGCAACCCGTTCTCGTTCGCACAAACATTGATCGTCACTGATCAATGGATCATCAATGACGGAAATCCCTTGCGTCCGAAAGAAATCTCGCGCAATAGTTTCCGTTAAGTCGCACCATCCTGTCCTTGATGAAAATCCGCTGGTTTACCCCATTCAGGCGCCGTCTCGCGCTGCGCGAATGGCTGGCGCTGCTCTTCATTTTGATCGCGATTGCAGCGGTAGTAAGTTGGCAAAATGGGTTGAGTCGACTGGATCAGTCGCGCTATGACTTGTTCTTATCAACGGTCAATAAACCAACTCCGGACAACATCATCATTGTGGCTATTGATGACTACAGTCTGACGCAACTGGGCCGCTGGCCATGGCCGCGCGCGACACATGCCGAACTGTTCAAACAACTGAATAAAGCGCATCCACGCGCAATCGGATTCGACGTCATCTTGTCTGAGCCAGAACCGGCGCCAAGCGACGGCACTTTATCCGGAGACCAAAAACTGGCTGATGCCTTGCAAGAAAACGGCCGCACTGTCTTGCCGTTGACCATCACCAATGCAGGCTACGGCTTGACCGCAAGATTGCCTGCGCCTGAACTGGCACACGCAGCCGGCGCCTTAGGCCATATCAATTTGACGCATGATAACGATGGCGTGGTACGCAGTGTATTTTTACGGGAAGGGAACAATGGCTGGTGGTGGCAAAATTTTTCTGCCGCGCTGCTCAGCCTAGGCGAATCGCAACAAGCGATATCCGCACCGCCTAAAAGCGAAGTGCAAACGAATATCGCGGGCATAGACAGTTGGCAGCGGGCGGACCAAATGTATATTCCGTTCGCTGGCAACGTTGGCTACATTCAATCAATCCCATACGTGGCGGTATTACGCGGTGAAGTCCCTGCTGAATTTTTCACTGACAAATACGTATTGATAGGCGCTACTGCACCGGGCATGACAGACTCGTATCCGACACCGGTTTCCGGTGGTACCGGGGCGATGCCCGGTATCGAGATTCATGCGCAAATACTCAGCAATTTATTGCAGGGAAAAAGTATACATTTCGCCACGCCACTAGAGACGGCACTGTTTTCCAGCATTCCAGTATTTATGGCGATGTTGGGATATTTGCTGCTGTCGCCGCGCCGCGCTTTGTTCGCTGCAGGCTTTTGGTTATTGGTTACAGTTGCCACCAGCTATATTGGTTTGCGCTTCATGGACATCTGGCTGCCGCCATCAGTCGCCATCATTGCGATCGTGGTGTCTTATCCTTTATGGAGTTGGCGACGACTGGAAGCCGCCATCAATTATCTAGGTCAGGAATTTGCGCGCCTAGATAGAGAACCACATTTGCTGCCGGAAGAAAAAACTACATCGACAAGCGAAGATGGCACTGATGTGCTGGAACAGCACATCAGTGCCATGAAAAAAGCCGCGCGTCGCGTGCGTGATTTGCGCCAGTTTGTTTCTGACAATCTGGATAATTTGCCGGATGCCACGCTGGTTACATCCGTCGACGGCCACATCCTGTTGGCCAACCGACATGCAAAAGATTATTACTGGAGCCTGGGACGTGACGATGTGCGCGGGGTGTCGGTCATTGAATTATTGGCGCAACTCAAAATGCCGGTGCCTGTCGATCAAGCCATCAATCTCTCTTTTGACTGGCCGCATCTGCTCGATCGTGGTCATGCGCAAGCCTTGCTCAACGGCGTCTCTGCGCAAGATCACACTGGTCGCGATCTGCTGGTTAAAAGCGGCCCTTGTTATTCGGCCACGAATTTGCTGACCGGCTGGATTGTCAGCATTCTGGATATCTCAACGATACGTGCGATCGAACGCAGCCGTGATGAAACCTTGCGCTTTTTGTCGCACGACATGCGCGCACCACAAGCATCGATACTGGCCTTGCTGGAACTACAGCATGAAAGCTCTTCCGAATTGCCACAGCAGGAACTCTTTAGTCGGATTGAAAAAGCCTGTCGCAAGACACTAGGCCTGGCGGATAATTTTGTGCAATTAGCGCGTGCGGAATCGCAGGAATATCGACTCGAAGAAGTCGATTTCCAGGACTTGTTATTTGATGCCTCCGATGAAATGTGGTCGCTGGCAAAAAGCCGACACATCGATCTTAAAGTCGATATCGCGGAAGGTGAATATCCAGTTAATGCCGACCGTACCCTGCTGACCCGTGCGCTGAGTAATCTGATGTCAAATGCAATCAATTACAGTCCCGATCACACCACGATCTTGTGCTCACTGTGGTCGGAACAAGATGGCGAACAAACGCGCGTCGTCTGCAGCATTCGCGATCAGGGTTATGGCATTGCCGAAGCCGATCAGAGCAAACTCTTCCAGCGTTTTCAACGTGTCGATTTGCCTAATCAACCGCGCCACGATGGCGTCGGCTTGGGGCTGGTCTTTGTCAAAACCGTTATCGAACGCCATTTAGGCGAAATTAGCTTCGTCAGCGTAGCGGGCGAAGGCACCACTTTCACGCTTAGTCTGCCGCTATATCGCGATATTTCAGCGCTATAAAAACGCATCATTGGATGCCTAGCGGCAAGAGCCTCGTGCCATAGTGCAACAGGCTATAATATGCATCGATTCCATCCGAATGTTGGTGCCATAAATGCAACTGCTAGCCGTCGGCCTCAACCACACTACCGCGCCTGTTTCTCTGCGCGAAAAGGTAGCCTTTCCTGCTGACCAACTCGGTCAAGC
This sequence comes from Herminiimonas sp., assembly GCF_030655415.1. The sequence continues at coordinate 19,903 of NZ_JAURVN010000002.1, forward strand.
AGTGGCTTCCGCACGAGGTTGGTATGGCCGCAGCGATCAGCAAAATATTTCGGATGAAGCAGCAATCCTTTCGACCTGCAATCGCACTGAGCTGTATGCGGCCAGTCGTCAACCAGGCGGCGTGACTGAAGCAATTGATTTGACCGCGCACTTCCTCGCGGATTATCACAAGCTGCCTTACTCTGAATTACGTCCCTTCCTGTACGCACTGCCGCAAGATAATGCAGTACGCCATGCATTTCGCGTCGCGTCAGGTCTGGATTCAATGGTCTTGGGCGAACCGCAAATTCTTGGGCAGATGAAAGATGCGGTGCGCCAAGCAGACGCTGCCGGTGGACTCGGCACGTATTTGCATCAAATGTTCCAGCGCACGTTTGCGGTTGCGAAAGAAGTTCGCAGCACGACAGAAATCGGCGCGCATAGCGTATCGATGGCAGCTGCCTCGGTGCGTTTGTCGCAACGCATTTTCGATAAGCTCTCTGAACAAAACGTCCTGTTCATAGGCGCCGGTGAAATGATCGAGTTGTGCGCCACGCACTTTGCCGCACAAAATCCACAATCACTCACGATCGCCAATCGCACACTTGAACGGGGCGAAGTACTCGCACATCGCTTCAACGGTCGCGCGATTCGCCTTGCAGATTTACCGGATCAATTAGCAACCTACGACATCGTTATTTCATCGACTGCTTCGTCATTGCCTATCATTGGTCTCGGCATGGTGGAGCGCGCGATCAAAGCGCGCCGCCATAAACCGATGTTCATGGTTGATCTGGCCGTGCCGCGCGATATCGAACCGGAAATCGGCCGTCTCGATGACGTCTTTCTTTACACCGTCGATGATCTCGGCACCTTTGTCAAAACTGGTGTGGAAAATCGCCAAGCCGCAGTGGCGCAAGCAGAAGCGATTATCGAAACGCGTGTGCAATCCTTCATGCACTGGATGGATGCGCGCGCAGTAGTGCCAGTGATTCAGGATTTGCATGAATCCAGCGAACTGATGCGCATGATAGAACTGGATCGTGCGCGCAAATTACTGGCGAAAGGTGAAGACATCGACGCAGTCCTGGAAGCACTCTCAAAAGGCTTGACTGCAAAATTTCTGCATGGCCCACAACAGGCCTTGAACAATGCACAGGGCGACGAACGCGCGCGCCTTGCTGCTCTGTTACCGCAACTCTTCCGTACCAAGCGCTAGCGACGCTCTCTCGCTTATCTGCACGCTGCGCAGCAGTGTTTGCAGAATCTTTGTTTGCCATCAGTTTCAAGAACTGCTGCAAGCCACCAGAATTAACCCACGCATACAAGACCGAACACCATGATGAAACCATCCATGCTCAGCAAGCTCGATCAATTGACCGAACGCTTGGCTGAAGTGAATGTGCTGCTGATGCAGCCAGAGGTCACGTCCAATATGGACAACTACCGCAAGCTCACGCGCGAACATGCAGAGCTCGGCCCGCTGGTGGCGCTGTACGGTAATTACACGCAAGCCGATAACGACATCAAGGACGCGCAAGGCATGCTGTCCGATCCTGACATGAAGGAATTTGCGCAAGAAGAAATGACCGCTGCCAAAGCGCGTATGGAACAGCTTGAGATCGATCTGCAAAAAATGCTGCTGCCGAAAGATCCTAACGACGAGCGGAATATTTTTCTGGAAATTCGCGCCGGTACGGGTGGCGATGAATCCGCGTTATTCGCCGGCGATCTGCTGCGCATGTACACACGTTTCGCCGAGCGTAATCGCTGGCAAATAGAAATGGTGTCCGAGTCTGCATCGGAAGTTGGCGGCTACAAGGAAGTGATCGTGCGGGTGGTCGGCAATGGCGCATATTCAAAATTGAAATTTGAATCCGGAGGCCATCGTGTCCAACGCGTACCCGCTACAGAAACCCAGGGTCGCATCCACACTTCAGCTTGCACCGTCGCAGTGATGCCGGAAGCCGATGAAGTCGAAGACGTCAACATCAATCCAGCCGACTTGCGCATCGATACGTATCGCGCATCCGGCGCCGGTGGTCAGCACATTAATAAAACCGATTCCGCAGTGCGCATCACGCATCTACCGACCGGCATCGTGGTTGAATGCCAGGATGATCGCAGCCAGCACAAGAACAAGGCCTCCGCATTGAAAGTATTGGCGGCGCGTATCAAGGATGTGCAATTGCGCGAACAGCAATCGAAGGAAGCGGCGACACGCAAATCCTTGATCGGTTCGGGAGATCGCAGCGAACGCATACGCACGTATAATTTCCCGCAAGGCCGCATGACCGATCACCGCATTAATCTGACTTTGTACAAACTCGATTTCATCATGGATGGCGATCTGGCCGAGCTGACTAATGCGCTGGCGGCAGAGCATCAAGCGGATTTGCTGGCCGCGCTGGCCGACGTCAATTGATGATGTTGGAGACAAGCGCATTTGATGCAACTTACTTGATGGATACGACTCATACCGAGCACTGTTTTTCCAGGATCAAACAATGAAAAAAGCTAAACCCGTTTTACTCGCAGTCGCCTTCGTATCATTGGCGCTGTTAGCCTTTGCACTGTATCTGCAGCATGTCGAAAATATGCAGCCATGTCCGCTGTGCGTGATCCAGCGTTACGCGTTTGCTGCAATCGCCATCATCTGCCTGATTAGCGCATTCCGTAAAGAGGCGACCGCCAAAGTTGGTGCAGCCTTGGCCTCATTGGCATCTCTCGCAGGCGCCGGTGTCGCGGGCTGGCACATTTATATCAAGGCCAACCCAACCGTATCTTGCGGCATCGATCCTTTGGAAACATCGTTGAATACGATTCCTACCGCCAAGCTGCTGCCGTTTTTGTTTCAGGCTGATGGTTTATGCACGACCGCATATGCACCCATCCTTGGACTGTCTTTGCCACAATGGTCGCTGGTGTGGTTCGTCGTGATTGCCATCTTCCTGCTGCGCACTGCTTTCCAGAAAAAGTCTGGATACGCTTCGTTTTAATACGCTCGCGCACATGACGCCTATTCTTGCAGGCACTACGATTGCTGCCGTCATGCAGCGCGCGCCAGTAGAGCAACTGGAGGCGCGCATGCTGATTGGTCACGTCACGCAATTGACCCGCGTGCAACTGATCACGCAAGCCGAGCGCGCATTCAGCGATGCTGAAGCAACGCAACTCAACACCTTGTTTCAACGTCGCGTCGCAGGTGAGCCCATGGCTTACTTGCTGGGCGAACGCGAATTTTTCGGGCTGACATTTAAAGTCGATCCTGCTGTGTTGATTCCGCGTCCGGATACTGAATTGCTGGTTGAATTGGCTTTGCAGCATTTGCCGCAAGATGGTCGCGTATTGGATATGGGCACCGGCTCTGGCGCAATTGCCATTGCGATTGCGCACACGCGTCGCGATGCGCAAGTTACCGCACTCGATGTGAGTGAAAGCGCATTGCTTGTCGCGCAAAGCAACGCACAAAATAATCAGGTTGAAGTTGAATTTTTGCGTAGTGACTGGTTCACGGCATTAGCAGAGCAAGTCGCTGAACAACAATTTGATTTGATCGTTTCCAACCCACCTTATATCGTCGCTGACGATCGTCATTTATCTGAAGGTGATTTACGCTTTGAGCCGATAGATGCGTTGACCGATCATGCAGATGGCTTGTCGGCATTGCGCATTATCAGCAAACAGGCCGCAGATTATCTGTCTGACGATGGCTGGTTATTGATGGAGCATGGTTACGATCAGGCTGAAGCTGTACGTGACTTATTGAAGCAAGATGGCTACACGGAAGTACAAAGCTGGCGTGATCTGGCAAACATCGAACGTGTGAGCGGCGGCAAGAAATCCCGCGCTTGAATTCAGTAATACGGTTTGCAATAACCTAGACCATCAACTCAAGCAGCCAGTTCTTTTTCCAGCAACTGATGCAAGGCGGGGAAATCAGGTTCCCCCACATATTTCTTGATGATGTGACCATCCTTGTCGATCACCAACGTGGTCGGCGTCAATTGAATATCACCAAAAGATTTTGCCAGCGTACCTTGCGTATCAAGCGCCACGGTGAATGGCAGCTTGCGCGTCTCGACAAAATTCAACACATAGTTAGGTGGATCGTAAGCCATAGCGACTGCAACAAACTCCAAACCTTGCGCATTGTATTTCTTGAAGGTCTCTATCATCTCAGGCATCTCTTTCACGCAAGTCACGCACGAGGTTGCCCAAAAATTAATCATCACAACCTTGCCGCGCAAATCCTGTGATGTGATTTTCTTGCCCTGCAAATTGACGAAGGTCACGTCCGGAATCACTTTTTTATGCGACACCGACAAGTAACCAACCACAGCGATCGCGATGACAATAAGTAATGCCACCAGCTTGAGCCAGTTACGTTTGGGAGCTGCGGGAACTGATGTTTGCATAATCGACAATCCGGGATGTGACGCCTGTGTACTTTTACCTTTGAAGCTGCGCCCATTATAGTCAGGTCCAGCGCTCAGTGTTTAGTCGGAAAAGCTAAGGATAGTTATCAGCTTTTATGACAATGAGGCATCCGGCCACCCTGATGCGGTGTAGACAGTGGCGACTGCGGCTGGCATAGGCGCTTCAATCGCTGCGCACATTGCTCGCAGCAAATCGGCCAACGATAGCGGCAAGGGCGATTCACCGGCGATTGCCAGCAAGGATTTGATCAATGCGGGATTCGCCAATGGTGCCAACTGATTGGCTTTGTCCAATGCGGTTTTTATTTTTCCGTAACTCAAAGCAGAGATCGCTATTAAGTCTTTTTCACACAGAAACAGATGCGGAGAAAAATCTGCCGCGCGCATAAACAAGGAATGAGCAGGGTGTTGCAACAATGGCGCTGCCACATGTGCAACCAGAGAAAACAAAACATGACATTCCGGTTTCAGCTCAGTCACTACGGAATATTTAACATGCACCGCGCGATTCGCCTGTGCAGCAAGACGGCGCACCAGTACAGTTTGCAAAACGAATTCATTCAAGCTCACACGATGATCGCTGGCTATCATGCGTTGAAATTGCGAGAGCATGGCATCACGATCTGCCATCGGTAATTGCCGCAGTGCCGGCACCACCAAATCGAGTAAAGGTAAACGCGCATTGGCTGGTAAACGTGCAATCGCGGCGGCAAGTTTTATAACCTGATCAGCTTGTTTTGGCAGATGCTCAATCAAACATTTTTGCTGCGGACTTTGATCTTGAGCAGGATCAAGCAATAGCGCGTAAACCAGCAAGGGAGCGCCGTATGGATCATGCACTGCGCGGTCGATCTCTGGACACAATCTGATTTTGGCGAGCGTACTTACTCCGTATGCCTGAGTCGCAACTGCGACGATTTCATCGCTGGCGGCATGCGCATTTTCCACTGCATCGACCAGCGCAGTAGCAGCATACGGAATATCAGCAAGCGCTGGCGAAGTAGGAAGTTCTCGGACAGCGAGCGTAGGCGCATCCATCATTGCCACATCGCGTCCATAGATACGGCGCAAGCGCTCGGACAACGATGGGTGCGTCGCAAACCATCCTGCCAACAAACTGGGCCGTACTGCGCTCAGGAAAAAATGCGACAGCTGCTCTGCATTCCTGTGCTGGATCTGCGAGACAGCACGCCCTTCTTTCATCAAGCCACCGATCTTGCGCAAGGCATTGCCGAGGCCATCGCGATTACGCGTAAATTGAATGGCACTGGCATCGGCCAAATATTCACGATGCCGCGAGACTGCCGATTTGATTATTCGTCCGAAGAACAAGCCGATATAACCGATAGCAAAGAGCGTAGCGCCAACTACAAAAAATGCGATGTGCACTGGCGTACGTTTCTTGACCAAGGAATCTTCTTCGGTGACCAGCACACCGGCTTCCATAATCTGTCTGCCGAAATCGGCAAACATCTGTATGCCAAACAACACGCCGATCAAGCGAATATTCAAACGCATATCGCCATTCAGAATGTGACTGAATTCATGCGCAACCACGCCTTGTAGTTCATCGCGCGTCAAGCGATCAAGCGTGCCGCGCGTGACGGCGATGACGGCTTCATTAGGGTTGTAGCCCGCTGCGAATGCGTTGATCGATGCTTCCTTGTCCAGCAAATAAACCTTAGGGCAGGCAATGCCGGATGCGAGCGCCATCTCTTCCACGACGTTCAGCAAACGGCGTTCCAACATGTCGCGCGTATTCGGCTCGACCATGCGGCCACCGGCCATGCGCGCCACGGCGTCGCCACCATCACGTAGATTAAACATCTCAAGCAAGGTGCCGCCGCCTATCAATATCAGCGTGATGAGCGTATTGGTTTCGAAAAATCCGCGTGGATATGAGTGGGGGCCTGAGAAAGAGCCGCCTTGTGCGTAGATGCAAATCAAGGCCATCGCAAAATTAACCGCAAGCACAATGGCAATCACGGCGAGCGCGAACAGCAGCACCAGCATTTTGGTCTGCCGTCTTGCGTGATCTTGCTGCTCGAAGAAATTCATGTCGCTGCGCGGGATTTTGCTGCGCGCGTATGACGCACGGACACAGAGGCTAGACCCATGCGGCTACGCTCGCCCACTGCTGAATGTTGATGCACTTAACGCTCAGAACGCAACTTTGATCGCTTTGCGTTCTTCCGGCGACTCTGTCGATTCCAGCAACTCTGCGGTTTTGAAACCGAAGGAATTGGCAATCACCGAACCGGGAAACTGCTGGATCGCTACGTTGTATGACATCACGCTGTCGTTGTAACCCTGACGTGCAAAGGCGATGCGATTTTCCGTGCTACTGAGTTCTTCGCTCAATTGCATCATGGTTTGATTTGCCTGCAAGTCGGGATAGGCTTCCGACAATGCAAACAGCTTACCGAGCGATGCGTTCAGCACACCGTCTGCAGCGACCATCTGTTTGAATGCAGTGCCATCAGCCAGATTGCCGGAGACTTTGTTGTTGGCATCGACCGCATGATTGCGCGCCGAGATAACGGCTTCCAGGGTTTCGCGCTCATGCGCCATATAGGCTTTGGCGGTTTCGACCAAATTAGGAATCAGGTCGTAGCGACGCTTGAGCTGCACATCGATTTGAGAAAACGCATTCTGGAAATAATTGCGCAAAGCGATGATGCGGTTATAAACGCCAACACCCCAGAATATGACGACTGCGATGATGGCTAGTAAAACGAGCACTGCTGTCATGGTCTCTCCCAATGAAAAAGCCGCGCGACAAACTGTCGCGCGGCTTAATATAGCATCGCAAAACCGCCGATTGTTGGTCGGCGGTATTATTTATGACTATTTTGGTGGTGTGCTGTCTGTTGTCGTGGTGAGCTGACGGTATTCCTCTTCCGAGATGTATTCAAAAACCTTGACCACTTTTTGCACGCCATCTACGCCGCGCGCAATGTCAGCCGCAATATTGCCTTCACGCTCGGTTACTCGTCCCATCAGATAGACGATGCCACGCTCGGTCACCACCTTGACAGCATTGCCGTAGAAATTTTTCTGATCCAGGAACGATGCCTTGACCTTGCCAGTAATGAGCGTGTCATTGGAACGTGACGAGAAGCTGGATGCTTCGCCTATGCCCAGCTCATTGATGACCGATTGCACACCCTCGATTGCAGCCACTTCACGCTCGGCGGCTGCCTTCGATGCTTCGGCACGCACTTCACCCGTCAACAAAACCTTGCGGTTGAAACTGGTGACCTTAACGTTATCGCTTTGCGGAATAACACTGTAAATACGGCTGTCAGCCTTGAAACCGATTGCCTTGTCTTCCGTCTGCGCACCGATTGTGCGGCGGTCAGTCACTGCCAGCGCACCAACTGCAGCGCCGCCGACCATGATGCCGACGCAACCTTGCAGACTTACCAGCACAGCACCACAAATCAGTGCGGCAGCCATCGGACGTCGTACTGCATTCAAACTACGCTTCAAATCCATCATTCTCATCCCCTCCAAATAATGCGACGTCGATGCCGTCGCACAAACAATGTATCGTTAATAAATGCACTTCCTGTATGCGTGCAGTACGGTCGTGCGGGACGCAGATATGTACATCTGCATCGGTAATTAATTTTGCCATCGCGCCGCCGCCTTTGCCGGTCATTACGACTACCCGCATATCGCGCTCAAGCGCTGCTTCAATGGCGGCAATCACATTGGCCGAGTTACCGGATGTCGACAACGCGAGCAAGACGTCGCCGGATTGCCCGAATGCCTGTACCTGCTTGCTGAAAATTTCCTGGTAACTGTAGTCGTTGCCGATGGCGGTCAGGATCGAGGTGTCGGTTGTCAGTGCAATCACTGGCAATGGCAAACGTTCTCTTTCAAAACGTCCCACCAACTGCGCCGAAAAATGCTGGCAGTCAGCAGCAGAACCGCCATTGCCGCAGGCCAGAATCTTGTTCCCGTTAGACAGGGCGCCGAACATTAGTTCCACCGCTTGTTCGATAGGACGCGCCAATAGTGAGGCGGCTTGAATTTTCAGCTCGGCACTTTCATGGAAGTGGCTGAGTATGCGTTGATTGATCATGGTGTCGTGAATTATAGAGCAGTCCATCGCGAGAAGTCGCATGGCATGGGAGGATTCAGGATTCGATTGCGTTTTTCAGCCAGCTCATCTCGTTGCCATCGATTGCAATCACGTCGAAGCGACAGGCGGGTGGCATCTTGTAACGCTGCAGAAAAATGTGCGCCGCAATGATCAGACGTTTTTGCTTGGCGGGCGTGACGCTGGCGGCTGCACCACCGTGATCCTTGTCGGCACGCTTTCTGACTTCGACAAAAACCAGTGTGTCCTTCGCTTGCATGATCAGATCGATTTCGCCACCTTTGCAGCGGAAATTACGTTCTACCAGCGTCAAACCTTGTTGCTGTAAATAAGCGAGCGCATCGTCCTCGCCGATTTGCCCGCTGATCTGTTTGGCAGTCCGCGGCCGACTCAGGAAGGCAGGTAGACGCATACGCGTATCAAGGCGTTTCCAGCGGCTGCACGATGCCGTCGCGATAAATTGCTGGCTGCATGATGCGATCAAAATGTGGTGCGCCCTGACCAAAACGAATTGCCAGTTTGCCGGTTACGCCATCCAGATTGAATTCGTTTTGCTTGATCGCGATATTGTGTGCGACCCGATAAGCATCGATGCCTAGCGCATACAGACGTTCGATATCAGGACTGATGCGCTGTTCGCCAGTTTTGGTCAAATGAGGATAGGCCATCACGGCGGCGTGATCAGACTGCAATTGCCATGGCATATCGAGCATACGCACGCCTTCCAGATCCATCAATTTATCCGCGCCCGCCCAATCAGCCAAAGCCAGCGGATTCAACTGCGAGGTGCCAACCAAAGGTACGTCACCACCGATCGCCAAACGCAGTTGTATGGTTTGTGCGGCATCGAGCGCGACAAAAATCAGTGCCGGCTTTTCAGTCTGTATGCGTTTTTTCAATTGCACCAGCGCGTTGGCATTGATGAAAGTGCCGGTCATGCCTAACTCCATCGCTTCTGATGCCAGGCCGAGGTGACGCCATTCCGTCGTAAATGCTTTTACCGCACGACGCTGCCACGATGCATTGGTAGAAATCGCAAATGCCTTGAGTCCAACCTTGCGCGCGCCCAGCCAATCGGCGATCTGACGTGCTTCATCTTCTATCGACAAACCCATCACCAACATATTTGTTGGCAAGCGCATTTCAGTGCCATCTGCAGCATCGAGTTGGGCCAATGCAATCGTCGGTTTACTAACGTTGCCATTTTGCGCAATCGCGGTCGCGCCACTGCGCGTCAATGGACCGACCACAATGTCGTTACGCATCACAGCATCCAGATAACCGGACAATACGTCTTGTGCAGAATCGCCGGTTTCCACCAGATTCACGACTATGTTTGCTGGCTCGTATTGATACGCCGCCATGAAGCCGGAACGCACCGCGTCAGCAACTTGTGCCAGTGACTCTGAGCGACGTGGCAATAACAGCGCAATTCTTACAGGTGGCAGACGAGTAACGACTACTGGCATTTCCACCGCTTCGATAATCGGGCCGTTGCTCAAATCGTCGTTGTCTTCGCGCGGCAAAGCAAGATCGGTTTGCGCGAGTTGCATACGATCCAAGACTGAACGCTGGGCTTGAATGCCGGTTACACTTGGAAAAGCGCTGTTAGCCGCGTTGATAGCGCCACCGATAACAGCAGTTGTATTTGCCTGTACAGGCGCGCACAATCCGCTGATGGCCGCAGCCAGCACAAACATTCTCGCTAAATTTCCCAACATCCGATTCTCCCAATGACTGAACCAACCGACAGCACATCCACGATCTTGCCGCTTATGCAAGACACCTTGCATGATGCACTCCCGAATTTATTGCATGAAGTAGTACGCGACGTCGAGCGGCAGACTTATCCTTCGGCGACATTATATGTGGTGGCCACTCCGATCGGGAACGCAGGTGACATATCGTTGCGCGCTTTGCACACTTTATCGATAGTCGATGCCATCGCTTGCGAAGACACGCGCAATACCGGCCATCTTTTAACGCGCTATGGCTTGTCAAAAAAACTCATCGCGGCACATCAACATAATGAGCGTGAAGTGGCGGAAACATTGATCCGCCGTTTGCAGGCGGGCGAACGGATTGCATTGGTATCGGATGCCGGCACACCTGCAGTATCCGACCCGGGTGCACGCATCGTTGATGCGGTACGTAATGCAGGCTTGCGCGTCGTGCCCTTGCCGGGCGCATCTGCTGCAGTGGCGGCGTTATCGGCCAGCGGCTTGCTGAATGATCAATTTTATTTCGTCGGCTTTTTGCCAGCCAAAACCAAACAGCGCGAAACAGTTTTATTCAATCTAAAAAGCGTAGCTGCGACGATGGTGTTTTACGAAGCGCCGCATCGCATCATTGAAACCGTAGATGCCTTGGTAGCGATGTTCGAGCCGGCCCGGCACGTCGTGTTCGCACGCGAACTCACCAAGATGTTTGAAGAAATTCATCGCTGCACATTGGCCGAAGCGCATGCGTGGATCAATGCGGAAGCGAACCGGCAAAAAGGTGAGTTTGTCGTGCTGCTGGAAGGCGCACCTGCCGCCGGTGATCAGGATGAAATTGAAGCCGAACGCATCCTGACGATTCTTTTACAGGAATGCTCAGTCAAACAGGCGGCGACACTTGCCGCGCACATCACAGGACAAAAGAAAAATGCCTTGTATGACCGTGCGCTGCAAATGAAAGCCAACAGCGAAGCGGATGAAGATTAACGCTGAACCACAAATGGTTTAACGCCGGCGGTTCCCTGCACTTGCGCAGCGGCAGCCGCGGCGGCTTCGCGCGTAGCAAACGGACCACTGTACAAACGGAATAAATTGTTCGACGGTTCGACCGTCAACTGCGGCAAGGCATTGCCCGCATCTTGCGCCAGACGTGTGCGTACGCTTTCTGCATTGGCCGCTTGTGAATACGCGCCGAACTGCAAATAAAATCCACTCGCAATTGGCGTCGTATTTGTCACCACGTTCGTAGTTGTAGTCACTGTTGACGAAGCATTCCGCTCCGGTACAAACGCAACCGGCTGTATCGCCGCTGGTGCCAACTGCGTAGCCTCCGTAACCGGCATCGCAACCGCCTCCATCGCGACAGCGGATGTAGATGCGTTGCCTTCATTCGCCAGAATTTGTTCTATATCAGCCGGCAACAAACGCTCGACTTGCAATTCAGCACTGCCATGCCCGATGTAACCCAACTTCAAAGCCGCGGTGTACGACAGATCGATTACGCGGCTCGAATGAAACGGGCCTCTATCGTTAACGCGCACGATCACTTGTTTGCCATTGCTGATATTCGTCACGCGCGCATACGAAGGAATCGGCAAAGTCGGGTGTGCGGCCGACATTTTGTACATATCGTAGAGTTCGCCGGATGAAGTTTTTTGACCGTGGAATTTCTTGCCATACCAGCTACCGCGCCCAGTCTGCTTGAAAGGCTGCTCATCGGTAATCGGCGTATATTTTTTACCGAACACCACGTAAGGCTTGTTACCGCGCGTTGAATACGGCTCAATGCGCGGCTCTGCGTCTGGCAATTCCAGCAAGCCTTCTGGCGTCACATCGCCCGGACCATCATCTTTGTAATAACCACCGCGACCGGAACCGGCGGGCGGCAATACTGGATGCGTTGCGCTACCAGAACGCGCCTGTGGCTTGCCGGATGTAGAGGTTTCGAGAGGTACGCTGCTACAGGCAGCCAGCGCTAGAATCGGTAGCAAGACCAGAATGCGCGAGGTGTAAAAATTGGATGTGAAGAAATTCAATTGCATTGCTTACTCCTGATGATGGCTGCTTGCCTGTCACGCTGACGGCAAGCAGTGAACCTACAGTCTCATATCAGCTTTGCATCAATTTTCTATGGCGCTGTATGCTCATCAAAATACCCACGCCCAAACCGAGCGTGACGAATGCGGTACCGCCATAACTGACAAATGGCAAAGGTACGCCGACCACCGGCAAAATACCGCTGACCATGCCCATGTTCACAAATGCATAGGTGAAGAAAATCATCGTGATCGCGCCCGCCAATAATCGGCTGAACAAGGTCGGTGCATTCGCCGCAATAATCATGCTGCGCCCGATCAGCAATAAATATAGCAATAACAAGATGCTGTTTCCGATCAGGCCAAACTCTTCTGAAAAGACTGCAAAGATAAAATCTGTGGTGCGTTCGGGAATAAATTCCAGATGTGCCTGCGTGCCATTCAACCAGCCTTTGCCAGTCATGCCACCAGAACCAATCGCAATCGTCGATTGGATAATATGAAATCCCTTGCCTAGCGGATCAGTGGTTGGATCAATCAGCGTCAGTACCCGGCCTCGTTGATAGTCATGCATCATGGTCCAGACTATCGGCAAACTGGCCAGCATTGTTATCACGGCTGCCACGATGACTTTCCACGACAAGCCGGCAAAGAAGATCACATAAAATCCGGCAGCCAATACCAGCAAGGATGTGCCTAGATCCGGCTGACGCATGATCAAACCGACAGGTGCGACCAGCAACAAACCCGCAACCAAAAACTCGCGCCAGCGCGTCATGCCTTCACGTTTTTGAAAGAACCACGCCAGCATCATCGGCATCGCGATCTTCATGATTTCGGATGGTTGAATGATCATGCCGATATTGATCCAGCGTCGTGCGCCATTTCTGATCAGACCAAACATCGCGACACCTATCAGCAAACTCACACCAACGATGTATAGCGGCACCGCAAAGCGCATCAGTGTCTGCGGCGGAATCATCGCCGCAATCCACATCACCATGAAGGCGATCATGATGTTGCGCACATGATCCTCAACCCGGCCAGGGAAATCGATGCCGGCAGAATATAGCGTGATCGTGCCCAGGGTCAGGATCAAGCCGACGATCAAAATCAAGGGGCCATCGAATACCTGCACATACGGCTGAATGACTTGCCATGGCGAACGCTTGTTCATGCGCGCTCCGATCGCAATGCTCGCAGGTTTGCATGCGATAACAATCGCATCAAACCATGCTTGAACGGAGGGCGAGAAATCGTCATGGATTAATCCGTAAGTTCATTTTCTGGAATAGGTGCAGCTTTGACAGCTGCCTTGACGTCAGGACGCTTGCCCAGCAAATAAAAATCCATCGCAGCCTTCGCAATCGGTGCAGCAGACGCAGCACCAAAACCACCATTCTCAACGATGAGGGCGATCGCTATACGTGGATTGTCGGCCGGTGCAAACGCTGTGTACAAAGCGTGATCGTGGTGTCGATCCGAGATTTTGCTCGCATCATATTTTTCACCCTTTTTTATCGCGATCACTTGCGCTGTACCTGTCTTGCCTGCGGAAACATATTCCGCTTTTGAAAACACGCGGGCTCCGGTACCTTCTTTATTAACACCCACCATCGCATTCTTGATGATGTCGATATTCTCTTGCTTCAATGGTATGCGGTAACTTTCTTTCGGCACTGTCAGCGTACGTTCGCGCGTTACGCCATTTTCAATTTCTCTGACCAGATGGGGCTTCATGACGATGCCATTATTGGCCAGCGTGGCGGTTGCATGCGCCAACTGCAAAGGAGTAAACGAGTTATAACCTTGACCAATGCCGATCGAAATCGTTTCGCCGGCATACCATCTTTTTTGCTCAGGCTTTTTGTACGCGGCAGCTTTCCATGCCGTCGATGGCAACACACCGGTCCGTTCGAATTTGAGATCGATACCGGTCTTCTGACCAAAGCCGAACGGCTTCATGAAGTCATGAATCGTATCGACGCCCAGATCATTGGCCAGCAAGTAGTAATAGGTATCGCAAGATTGGACGATCGACTTGTACATATCGACCATGCCGTGTCCGCCCTCTTTATCATCGCGGAATTTGTGGTTACCAAACCAGAAGTAACCTGGATCAGCAATCGCATCGGACGGTTTGCGCCTACCCAGCTCTAGCGCAGCCAAAGCCATGAATGGTTTATAGGTAGAACCTGGTGGATACGCACCGGACAAAGGACGGTTCAACAGAGGATGATCGGGCGAATTATTCAGCAAATCCCAATTCTGCTGATCGATACCTTCGACAAACAGATTCGGATCAAAGGTCGGCATCGATACGTAAGCCAGCACATCGCCGGTCGAAGGTTCAATCGCAATCAATGCACCGCGTCGATTGCCAAAAGCCTGCTCGACCACTTTTTGCAGTTCAACATCGATAGACAAAATCAGGTTATCGCCAGGTGTCGCGGCAGTGCGCGACAAGGTACGAATAGGACGACCACCAGCGGAGACTTCCACTTCTTCGTAGCCGGTACGTCCGTGCAATTTATCTTCGTAGTTTTTTTCCAGGCCTTCTTTACCGATGTGTTCGGTACCGCGATAGTTGGCCGCGTCGTCGCTTTCATCGATGTCCTTGGCTTCACGCGTATTGATGCGGCCTATGTAACCGATGACATGCGAGGCGACTGCACCGAGCGGATATTGACGGAACAGGCGCGCCTGAATTTCAACACCTGGGAATCGATAACGTTGCGCAGAAAATCGTGCGACTTCTTCGTCGGTCAGGCGTACGCGTATCGGCGAGCTGGCGAGATTGCGCGACTCTTCTTGCAGCTTCTTGAAGCGACGGCGATCTTTAGGCTGGATATCGACCAGCGTGGCCAAGTCATCGATTACTGCTTCAAGATCGCCATCGATTTTGGATGGTGTGATTTCCAGTGTGTAGGCCGAATAATTGCGCGCCAGGACCACACCGTTTCGATCCAGAATCAAGCCGCGATTAGGTACGACCGGCACTACGGAAATGCGATTGTCTTCGGCTTGCGCGACATAATCGTTATGTTTGTACACCTGCAACCAAATGAAACGCGCCATCAAACACGCAAACATGACAAACACCAGTGCACCCGCCACGGATAAGCGCAGGCGGAAGAGATGTAGTTCGCGTTCGGTATTTTTTAATTCAGTCATACGGCGTCAACACCG
Source organism: Herminiimonas sp. (assembly GCF_030655415.1). The sequence goes on from NZ_JAURVN010000002.1 coordinate 35,372, forward strand.
GCTTGTCGGATGTCGCACATTAAATCGGCCGCGTATCGTCGCGATTGATGGCACGACGTTGCGGCGCAAGTAATATCCATGCGACCAGCGGCCATAACAAAGCAGCCACAGCACTTTCGGTGAAGTACAACCAGCCTGGAAATCTGCCACCCACCATCAAGCGTACGATCAGCTCAACTACCTGCGCCACCAACAGCAACAGGAACACATGCAGCGCTTGTATGCGGGCAGGGAACCACAACACACGTCTATGCACCATGATCGCGAAGTAAGACAGCAGCGTGTAAGCCAGTGCATTTTCACCGAGCACGGCAGCATCATGCACATCCATCAGCAAGCCCATGCAAAATGCGACGCCGATGCCGACTTTGCGCGGCTGATGCATGCTCCAGAACACCAGGATCAACGCGACAAAATCCGGTATACCTATCAGTTGTCCCCACGGCAGCAAGTTCAGTAAAAAAGCGCCTATCAAACTAACCGCAATAAACAGCGGGCTGGCTGGCAACAGTATGTAATGTGGCTGATGATTCATCGTGTTGATGTGGCCGGCTGAGATGATGAAGGCACGGGCGGCGTTTCAACGATGCCTTTGCCCGAGGTACCGTTGGTGCGACTTGCAGCGTGCCGCAAGATGCCGGTCATTTTTGCGTTCTTGTCTTTGGTATCGTCTGGCGCACGCGGCTCGGCTTTGTTCGCCGTCAACAGAATCAGCAATTGACGATTACGATCCAGACCTGCGGAAGGCTGGCACACGATGCGCGCAAATGAATCTGCTGATTTGTTTTCAACCAGCGACACCGTGGCAACCGCCAGGCCCGCAGGATAAACGCCATCAATACCGGAAGTCACCAACACATCGCCTTTTTGAATATCCGCATTGGTCGGCATGAAGCGCAGATCGAGTACATTCGATTGGCCGCGACCATACGCCACGCTACGCAAGCCATTGCGCACCACTTGCACCGGAATCGCCTGATTCTTGTCGGTCAATAATGTGACTTCAGAAGTAAATGGAAACACGCGCGTGACCTGCCCCACCACACCGATATGATCAATCACCGGCTGACCGAGTTCTACACCATGCTGAATCCCGCGATCCAGCACAATCTTGCGTGTGAACGCATCGCGCGTGTCGTACAGAATTTCGCCCATCACTGACTTCACCGGCAAGCGTTCGCTGGTACCGAGCAAATGACGCAGTTGCGCATTTTCCGCCAACAGTTGCTGACCTTGCTGCAAGGTGCGCGCGTTGGCTGTTTGCTGCAATTTGAGTTTTTCGTTTTCCGACTTGGTATCGGAGAGAGAGGTGAAATAATCGCCTATCGAATAAAAGACATCGCGCGGTGCGAGCGCCACAACCTGCAACGGATACAAGGCGGTGGAAATGACTTGGCGCACCACGGCGAGCGAGCGCATGTGCGAATCAACCCCTAGCAGGATCAATGCGATCAGGGCGAAGAACACCATCTTTGCTCGTGCCGAGGCACCTTGTTTGAAGAGTGGTGGCGGGCTGTATTCCATTTAATGCTTGTTGGCGAACCTGCCGAAGACCATCTGTGCAGACTGCGCTGTCAGGACCTTGCGTCCTGCAGCGGCAGCTTGCGTTACAAAGAATTGTGCTTTCATGACAGTGTGCATGTCAGCCCGTTAGATAAGCGTGTCGATAAAAACGTTTGGTCGAATTACTCGTAAGAGAAAATCGAACCCAGTTTATCCATACGTTCCAGCGCCATGCCCGAACCGCGTACCACGCAAGTCAGCGGGTCTTCGGCCACGATCACAGGCAAACCGGTTTCTTCCATCATCAAACGATCCAGATCGCGCAACAAGGCGCCGCCGCCGGTCAACATCATGCCTTTTTCAGCGATGTCGGCACCGAGTTCTGGCGGTGTTTGTTCCAGTGCGTTTTTGACAGCGGAAACGATGTTATTCAGAGGATCGGTCAGCGCTTCGAGGATCTCGTTGCTGGAAATCGTGAATGAACGCGGGATACCTTCGGACAGATTGCGACCTTTGACTTCCATCTCGCGCACTTCTGAACCTGGGAAAGCCGAACCGATTTCTTTCTTGATCGCTTCAGCAGTTTGTTCGCCGATCAGCATGCCGTAGTTACGACGGATGTAGTTGACGATCGCTTCGTCGAATTTGTCGCCACCAACGCGGATCGAACCTTTGTAGACCATGCCGCCCAGCGAAATGATGCCGACTTCGGTCGTACCGCCGCCGATATCGACCACCATCGAACCAGTCGCATCTGATACTGGCAAGCCGGCACCGATCGCTGCAGCCATCGGCTCTTCAATCAGATAAACCTGTGCAGCGCCTGCGCCCAGAGCAGATTCGCGAATCGCGCGGCGCTCAACCTGGGTAGAACCGCAAGGAACGCAGATGATGATGCGTGGGGAAGGTTTAAAGAGTTTGGTGTCGTGCACCATGCGGATGAACTGCTTGAGCATTTGCTCGGTGACTGTGAAGTCGGCGATCACGCCGTCTTTCATCGGGCGGATCGCCTCGATGTTGCCCGGTACTTTACCCAGCATCTGCTTGGCTTCTTTACCGACGGCCATGATGGTTTTTTTGCCGTTCGGGCCGCCTTGCTGGCGAATCGCAACAACTGACGGCTCATCCAACACGATACCCAGGCCACGAACATAAATCAGAGTATTGGCGGTACCCAAGTCAATTGCCAGGTCATTCGAAAAATAACTACGTAAATATCCAAACATGAATTGTCCCGGTGCGCAGCGGTGGCGCGCTTAATAAATATGAAAGAAAATAAGAAAGTAATGAGTCAGCGACGATGTAACTAACTGAATAACCAAGCATTTATTACCTGCGGCAGCCCAATATCAGCGCCAGCAAGGCATTAACCCGATATTCTACCTTATAATTTACATTAAATTAGCCGTCCAAAACGCCAAAAATGTAAGCGTAATGCTTCATTTTGTGAAGCTTTTGTCGGCACAAGAAGACTTTTGCACGCCCTGATTCTTTTCTGATTTTCTTAACATTAAACTGCGGCCCGGCCGCGATCCAACCATGTCTCTAGCACTTTCCGATGTAAAACGCCTCTCGACGCTCGCGCAAATTGACCTTACCGATGCGCAATCCGAACAAACTCTGGATAAGCTGAATGGCATTTTTGCGCTCGTAGAACAATTGAGCGCGGTCGATACAACTGGCGTCGAACCTTTAAACCATCCAATCGCCATGCTGCTGCCGGATCTGTCGCTGCGCCTGCGCGAAGACAAAGTCAGCGAAGAAAATCGCCGCGACGACTACCAGCAAGTTGCACCCGCCACGCAAGATGGTTTGTATCTGGTGCCGCAAGTTATTGAATAAGTTTTAGCGCGTTTTCAGCAGCAACCATGCGACGCGCAATCGGAACAAACATCGTTCCGCAACCGAACACCGATATTGATCATGCATACCAAAACCATCAAAGAATTATCTGTCCTGCTGCAGACTAAAAAAGTCTCTGCGACTGAATTGTCGAAGTTATTCCTGGACCGGATCAAGGCCAGCGATTTGAATTCATTTCTGCATGTGGATGAAGCGCTGACGCTGCAACAAGCAGCCGCCGCAGATCAACGTATTGCGAGTGGCGACACAAGCGTATTGACCGGCGTGCCTATCGCTCACAAGGATATTTTTGTCACACGCGGCTGGCGCTCTACCGCCGGCTCGAAGATGCTGGAAAACTATGTCAGTCCCTTCGACGCCACCGTCGTTGAAAACTTCAACCAGGCTGGCATGGTGACCTTGGGCAAACTGAATTGCGATGAATTCGCGATGGGTTCGTCGAATGAAAATTCCTACTTCGGCGCAGTCAAAAATCCGTGGGATAAAACGGCAATTCCAGGTGGCTCGTCCGGCGGCTCTGCTGCTGCAATTGCAGCGCGTCTGACGCCTGCATCAACCGCAACCGACACCGGCGGCTCGATCCGCCAACCAGCCGCTTTGTGTGGCGTCACTGGCATCAAACCAACCTATGGCCGCGTGTCGCGCTTCGGCATGATCGCTTTTGCATCGTCTCTTGATCAAGGCGGCCCGATTGCAAAAACTGCGGAAGATTGCGGCTTGTTGCTGAATGCAATGTGCGGCTTCGATGAACGTGATTCGACCAGCATCGAACGCGAGAAAGAAGATTTCACACGCGATTTGAATGTCCCGCTGCAAGGTTTGAAAATCGGTATACCGCGCGAATATTTCGGCGAAGGTTTATCCGCCGACGTAGAGCAAGCTGTACGCGCTGCGCTGAAAGAATATGAAAAACTGGGCGCCACGCTGGTCGATATCTCGCTGCCGAAAACCGAGCTGTCGATTCCAACGTATTACGTCATCGCACCAGCCGAAGCATCGTCCAATCTGAGTCGCTTCGACGGCGTGCGTTACGGCTTTCGCGCCAAGGATTACACCGATTTATCCGACATGTATTGCAAGACACGCGCGCAAGGTTTTGGCGATGAAGTCAAACGCCGCATCCTGGTTGGTGCTTACGTTTTGTCGCATGGTTATTACGATGCCTACTATCTGCAAGCGCAAAAAATTCGCCGTTTGATCGCGCAGGATTTCCAGGAAGCCTTTACCAAATGCGACGTCATCATGGGCCCAGTTGCGCCAACAGTAGCATGGGATCTGGGCGATAAAGCTGACGATCCAGTCGCAAATTATCTGGCCGACATTTTTACCCTTTCCACCAGCCTTGCAGGTTTGCCGGGCATGTCGATCCCTTGCGGTTTCGGTCAGGGCGAAAAGAATGCAAAGCGTCCGGTTGGCCTGCAAATCATTGGTAATTATTTCGCCGAAGCAAAACTGCTGAACGTCGCGCATCAATATCAGCTAGCGACTGATTGGCATTTGCGCCAGCCTGCAGAATAAATACGCACACGCACACAAAATACGCAGTCACATACGCTAACAAGCGAGTAAGGAAACATCATGCAGTGGGAAGTCGTAATCGGTCTGGAAACGCATACGCAGTTGACGACTCAGACAAAAATTTTCAGCGGCTCGCCGACGCAATTCGGCGCTGAGCCAAACACACAAACTTCGCCGGTCGATCTGGCATTGCCAGGCTCATTGCCGGTGATGAATCGCGGTGCAGTCGAACGCGCAATTCAATTCGGCCTGGCGATTGGTGCAACGATTGCACCGCATTCGGTGTTTGCGCGTAAAAATTATTTCTATCCTGATCTGCCTAAGGGCTATCAAATCAGCCAGATGGATTTGCCTATCGTGCAAGGCGGTCGCGTATCGTTCGCGATGGAAGTCGACGGCAAAACAGAAATCCGTTCCGTGCAATTGACACGCGCGCATCTGGAAGAAGACGCCGGCAAATCGCTGCATGAAGATTACCAAGGTATGACCGGCATCGACTTGAATCGCGCCGGCACACCGCTGCTTGAAATCGTCACAGAACCCGACATGCGCAGCGCGGCGGAAGCGGTTGCCTACGCCAAAGCTTTGCATACACTGGTCACATGGATCGGCATTTGCGACGGCAATATGCAGGAAGGCTCATTCCGCTGCGACGCCAACGTTTCGGTACGTCCAGTTGGACAAAAAGAATACGGCACACGTTGCGAAATCAAAAACTTGAACTCCTTCCGCTTCATGGAAGATGCGATCAACTACGAAGTTCGCCGTCAAATCGAATTGATCGAAGACGGCGGCCGCGTCGTGCAAGCAACGCGCCTGTACGATCCGGATAAAAAAGAAACACGCGAAATGCGCAGCAAGGAAAACGCGCACGACTATCGTTACTTCCCCGATCCGGATTTGCCACCACTCGTCGTCAGCGCAGCATGGATGGCACGCGTACAAGCCGCTATGCCGGAATTGCCAGGCGCAATGCGTGAACGCTTTGTGCGCGATTACAGCTTGTCGGAATATGATGCAGCGATATTGACGCAATCCAAAGCAATGGCGAATTACTTTGAAGCGGTCACGGCCATTGCAGGCAAAGAGCAAGCCAAACCAACTGCCAACTGGTTGATGGGCGACGTTGCGTCGACACTGAATCGCGAAGGCATCGAGATTGCAAATTCCCCAGTCGCAGCAGCACAACTCGCCTTGTTATTGCAACGCATCGCAGACGGCACGATCTCAAACAAGCTGGCGAAAGAAGTATTCAGCGCAATGTGGGAAGCCAAATCGGGCAGCGCAACGCTGGCAGATGAAGTGATCGAATCGAAAGGTTTGAAACAAATCTCCGATAGCGGTGCGCTGGAGAAAATTGTCGACGACGTACTCGCAGCCAATGCGAAATCCGTCGAGGAATATCGCGCCGGTAAAGAGCAGGCAATCAACGCTTTGATGGGGCAGGCGATGAAGGCCAGCAAAGGAAAGGCCAATCCAGCGCAGCTTACCGAGCTGTTGAAGAAAAAATTGATGGCTTGATTAAGTAAGCCATAAACAAAAGCGCGCTCCGTAAAATGAGCGCGCTTTTTTTACCAAAATTTTATTCTCTTAGCGCTCTCGTTCCCAATAATGCCCATCGCCTAACGTCACACGCTCCCCGAATCATATTAAGTCATTGCATCTTGATCTACATCGCTGCTATTTTTATCTCATTAACGCGCTAAGAAGACTGGTTGAAGCAACTTAGTTCCTACCCAAAGCGGCGTGGGGGATGTGACGTCAATTCGAACAACTTCAGAAACATTGTCTCGAACAGCGAGTACTTTAACTTTCATGCCATCACGAACTAAAGAGCAACTCCCAGTTTTAAGTATTTGTTCTAGCTTTGTTTTTTCACCTTGAATAGCATGTTCAACAAATGCGCTTGCTCCATCTGCAGTGAGGCACATAAATGAACCCTGCTTTGTTACAGCATGATCTCCTGCCCTAACCTTTTGGTTAGATTGTTCAGCAAATGAATTTTCATAGCTGCAAGCGCAAATAAATATTGCGGCAGTCATGCGCGCAATGGCGCTAAAAAAGATTTTTCTCATTTTTAATTTTCGCTATCCCATACACATAAATAAGCCACTTAACGGCGTAATGGCAATAGGTAAACCACAGAGAGATTTAATATAGCGCAGAACTCTTATCGAGCGGATGCTGTCGCTATCTCACGATAACGCTGCAGCGTCACATCGTATTTGGCGTGGACTTGCGCAAGCTCGACTTCACTGTCACTAACCCTGACGTTTAAATCACGCACGGTTTGATCCGCCCGGTCGAGTTTGTATTGCATGCCGGCTGACACCAGGCCTTTTTTCTTTTGTGCTTCGACAGTGACTTGCGCATCGATCAGGTCTTTATAGGCGACTGACAATGCTTTTTTTTGCTGGGCGATTTGATCGCTGATGACGCTGGTATCGCGCTTGCGGGCGATGGTGATGTCTTCTTCGCTGCGGTAACGTGCAGACAAGGCGCGATCGGATTTTTTCTGTTCGTCGGCCGCAATGGCCTCAGCTTTTTTCTTGTCGTCCTGCAGCTGTTTTTCGCGTTTTTGTTCCGCAGTAAGCGGAGCGGCGATTTCTCTTTTCAGAGTGCCAGTGTTGCCGTATTCGCGTACGATGCGATCCGCGCATTCGGGAATCGGCCGATCGGAAGTGAGCGTGCGTCCGGATGCATCCCTGCACATGAAGATGGTGGCGTGTGCACCCGACGCGATGCATATCGAGAAGCAAAACAGTGTCTTGGCCGCACCTATCATTTCACTCCCGAAATAGAACGACTGCTGTTATGTCACGCCGTACCTTTTGCGATAAGCAGCAACGGCATCCTTGTATTGCGCCTGTACGGAATCAGCTCCGGCATTCGACAGGTATTCAAACAAATCCGACAAATTGCCTATCGATACCACCGGCATATCGTAGGCCTTGCTTACTTCCTGCACCGCTGAATGCGCAGACAATGCATCGTCTGCACCAGAACGTTCCATCCTATCCAGCGCAATCAATACTGCACACGGCGTGGCACCTGCAGCGCGTATCATGTCGACCGATTCGCGCACTGAAGTACCTGCGGAAATCACATCGTCAATGATGACTACGCGTCCCTGCAATTTGGCGCCGACCATCGTGCCGCCTTCGCCGTGATCCTTTGCTTCTTTGCGGTTAAAAGCAAACGACACGTCACGGCCTTTGTTCGCCAGCGCCACTGCGGTCGCCGAAGCGAGCGTGATGCCTTTGTATGCCGGCCCAAACAACATGTCGAATTCGATACCCGAATCGATCAGCGTCTGCGCATAAAACTCTGCCAGGTGCGCCAGCGTGCCGCCCTGGTTGAACAAGCCTGCATTAAAAAAATAGGGCGAGGTGCGACCGGCCTTGGTAACAAATTCGCCGAAACGCAATACGCCGGTATCAACCGAAAACTTGATGAATTCTTGCCGTAAATTGTTCAAAGCAACTCCATAACGGATAAAAGTGACGAAAATTGTCGCAATTTAAGCGACTAAGGCCACATTTTAAATCGTTATCGGAACTACATGCCGGTAAATGCAAAGGGCATGCCTGACCGCCTGCAGACCAACAGCATTGAATCGGTTATCCTGAGCGCCTCATTTTTTAAACCACTGCCATGTTAAAAATTATCTCTGCCAATCTGAATGGCATACGCTCCGCCGCTAGAAAAGGTTTCTTCCCGTGGATGGCGAAACACAATGCGGATTTTGTCTGCGTACAGGAATTGAAGGCGCAAGCCACTGACATGACACCGGAGTTTTTGACGCCGGAAGGCTACTTCGGCTACTTCCACTACGCCGAGAAAAAAGGTTACTCGGGCGCTGGCGTGTATTGCAAAACCAAACCGGACAATGTGCAAATTGGTTTTGGCTGTAGCGAGTTCGATGCCGAAGGCCGCTATGTGCAATGCGACTTCGGCAACCTGAGCGTGATCTCGGTTTATTGCCCATCCGGTTCGTCTAGCGAAGAACGGCAACAGGCGAAGTTCCGTTTCATGGATTTGTTCCTGCCGCATTTGATGACCTTGAAAGCGCTAGGCCGCGAATTTGTTATCTGCGGCGACTGGAATATTGCGCACAACGAAATCGACTTGAAAAACTACAAGGGCAACAAGAAGAATTCCGGCTTCCTGCCAGAGGAACGTGCGTGGCTGACGCGTGTACTGGACGAAGTCGAACTGGTGGATGCATATCGCCACCTGCATCCGACCACTACGGAGGAATCCTATACATGGTGGAGCAATCGCGGTCAGGCGTGGGCCAAGAACGTGGGCTGGCGTATCGATTATCAAATTGCGACACACGCATTTGCCAAAACAGCACAGACTGCTTCGATTTATAAAGATGAACGCTTCAGCGACCATGCGCCGCTGATCGTTGATTACGACTGGAAATAGTATTGCTGTGACCGAGCAGCGCGTGCTGCTCGGTCAGCGGCACTATAGCAACACCACTTTTCACGAAGCCGTCATAAAGCGTTTTTATAATTCCTTAGCCGCAGGAAAGCACGACACCATTTATTTCAGGTTTTGCGGTCACACGCGCGCAACTCACCTTATCCTGGAAAAAACATGTCAGCTCACACTTCGCTTTCTCGCCGCCAAACACTCAAATTTCTAGCCAGCGCACCGTTATTGCCGTTGGGCGCCTCGTCTGCGCTGCTCGCTGCTTGCGGCGTCACAAAACAATCCACGTCGGCAGAATACGTATCGACCAGTTTTACCGCGATGGCCGCACCAACGCTGGCTGATGCTGCTGCGATGGCGACGACGTCCGTCGGATCGACACTCAATGTTCATTACGCCGATCGCAGCACACAACATTACAAACTGGCGTATCAACCCTTCTTCATCACCGGCGCACAAGTACCGGATGGCAAAGGCGGCACGATATTGAGCGGTGGCTATTTCGACATACATAACAAGCCGATCATCGACAAATCGGTTGCAGGCAAGGAGCGTCAATTCTTTTCCGATTCACCGGACGGCACATCGTTGTTATCAATACCAAATCCGACAGTGACAGGCATCAAAGGTAAAGCAGTTTTCGCCGTCGTCCAGTTTGAATATCTAACGCGCGATCAACTTGGTGCCGCGACTGACAAAAACAACGCCTACGGTACGTTGCCGTCGCCAATCGCTGTATTAACGCTGGATCAAGATCAACAGACCGGCAAACTCAGCTTGGTCAAATATCACAACGTCGATACATCCACCGCGCACGGCTTGTGGATCACGTGCGGCTCCAGCCTGTCGCCATGGAACACCCATTTATCCAGCGAGGAATACGAACCGGATGCGCAGTTCATCTCCGAAAATAATTTCTTCAAAAAATACAGCAAAAATTTGTTTGGCGATGAAAGCAAAGCCAACCCTTATCACTACGGCCATCTGCCTGAAGTCACAATAAATCCAGACGGCAGTGGCACTATCAAAAAACACTATTGCCTAGGCCGCATCTCGCACGAGTTGATACAAGTGATGCCAGACAATCGCACCGTATTGATGGGTGACGATTACACCAATGGCGGCTTCTTCATGTTCGTCGCAGATAGAGAAAAAGATTTGTCCGCCGGCACCTTATATGTCGCAAAAGTTGGCGCAGGTTTTTCAGTCGATATCTCCGCATTAGGCGCAACACTAAGCTGGATCAAACTGGGGCATGCAACCAGTGCCGAAATCGAAAAGCTGGCCGACACCTTGAAGCCTGGCGACATTATGACCAGCGTGAAAACCGATCCGCTCGACACAAGCTACACCAAAATTTTTGCCGATGGCATTGCCAATTGGATCAAGCTAAAACCAGGCATGGAGAAAGCCGCCGCTTTTCTCGAAACACATCGCTACGCGAATCTGGTCGGCGCCAGCATGGGTTTCACCAAGATGGAAGGCACGACAGTCAACATCAAGGACAAGATCGCGTATTCGGCGCTGCAGAACATTCAGAACTCGATGGTCAAAAATGATCCGGCATGGCGCGCATCAACGGGCATTACGATCAACAAAGCAATCGTAGCTGGCGGCGTATTCGCGCACAATCTGGACGGTGATCAAAAGGATACCAGCGACGGCGCGATCAAGAGCGAATGGGTACCGATCAAAACCAAGGCCTTGCTGATAGGCGAAGACATTCCCGCCGACGCACTAGGCAATCTTGCCAATCCAGAAAAAATTGCGAACCCCGACAACCTGAAATTCTCAGAAAAAATGCGTACGCTATTCATAGGTGAAGACAGCAGCACACATGTGAATAATTTTTTGTGGGCCTACAACGTCGACACGAAAAAATTGTCGCGCATCATGGCTATGCCGGCTGGCGCGGAAGCTACGGGCCTGCATGTTGCCGATGAAATCAATGGATGGACTTACATCACGAGTAATTTTCAACATGCTGGCGACTGGAGTGGGAAATTGCACGGCAAGGTGAAAGACACTCTCGACCCGCTGATCAAGGCTAATTACAACGATAGATTCGGTGCGGCCGTGGGTTATCTGACTGCAGAAGCAACACAGTTCACTTTATCTAAAAAATAATCGGCAAGAAATTGCGGAAGTTTTGGATAGACGAACTTATCGATCTGAGATTCCACCCTGATAATGAAAGCGGAGCCACGACTCCGCTTTTATTTTGCTCGTGCCGGGCGACAGATTCTAAAATCGACTGCGCGCAGATGTCGCTAACGCTTTACAATCCAGTCCTGAGTCAGTCTGCTGTATCCGCATCTACATCCCATGCCTAACGAATCTTCATTGCCAGTAACCTCACGCTTCTCGCGCTTTCATTCCATCGCCACACCCTTTCTTTTTATTTTGCTCGGTGTGATCTATGCATCGTGGGCGGCGCGCATTCCGGCGATACGTGATGCCTTGCAATTGAGCCCTTCGCAATTGGGTATCGTATTGTTGGGTGGTGGCTTTGGCGCAGTGGGATCATTTCCATTAGCAGCATGGATGGTGAACAAATTCGGTGGCCGTCGCGCCGCCTGGTATTCAGGCTTGGGTTTGATCATCGTTTTGCCAAGTCTGGCGCTTGCACCAAGCATGCTGTGGCTTGCCATCGTGGCGATTGGCCTGGGCGCAGGGTCAGGTTGCTTTGATGTCGCGATCAATGCAATCGGCACTGCGCACGAAAAAGCGGCAGGACGTTCGACCATGTCGACCTTGCATGCATGGTTCAGCCTCGGGGCAGTGTGCGGTGCGCTACTTGGCAGCGCGATGGCCGGCTTCGCGATTACGCCACTGATGCATTTCAGTATTGCATCGCTGCTTTTATTGCTCCCTTTGTATGTCGCTTATCAAGCGCTGCCACCTGATCAGATCGTGCATGCAGAAAGCAAGGCCTTGTTCGCCGTCGCGCACGGCCCGCTGGTCGCACTCGGCATCATCGGTTTTTGCGGAGCGGTGGCTGAAGGTTCGATTGCGGACTGGAGCGGCGTCTTCATGAAAGATGAAATGAGCGCGCACGATGGTGTCGCGCCTTTGGCCTACGCCGGCTTTGCAGCATTGATGTTGTTGGCGCGCTTGGTGTGCGATCGCCTGAAGGATAGATTCGGCGCGCGCAATGTCGTGGCTTGCGGCGCACTCTTCGCGGCATTCGGCATCTTCATCGCCATTGCTGCTTTGAGTATTCCAATCACGCTGATCGGCTTCGCGCTAGCCGGTGCTGGTTTTGCTGCGGTGTTTCCATTCGTCTTCAGCGCGGCCGGTCGTCACGGCTCAACTGCGTTGGCCGCGGTCGCAACTTTTAGTTACAGCGGTGGTTTGATCGGGCCGCCAGTGATCGGTTTTCTGGCGCAAGGCTGGGGCATGCAGGTCGCGATTGGATTGATAGGCGCGATGGCGATTGCAATTGCGATTACAGCCAGTCGGGCACGCTGGCTGGAGTAACAGACGTTACATCTTCAGCCAGCCGCGCTGATGTGCGTGATGCAATGCAATGCCGACCACAAATCCGGCACCTACATTCCACATGCAAAGTGCAGCGGTCAACAATACAACTGCGCGTGCGCATCTATCCGTTGGAAAAGCGCTGCAACCAAGTGCCAATTGCGCGCCGGTTAAAAATAAAATCACACCCAATACAGCAGCAGGGAAAAGTTTGAACAACAGGTCGACAGAATCGCTGAAGAAAAAGGCCAGCACCAGCAACACCCCACCCAGAATCACGACTGAGCCGCCAGTTCTGGCACCGAATGCAATATGCCCCGCCATGCCGCCCGCGCCATGACACATGGGCACGCCGCCTACCGACGCGCCAAACAAATTCATGATGCCGGTCGAAATTGAGATGCCACCTTCCGTCACTTTACGTTGCGGGAACAGGCGGTTGTTTTCTTCCTTGATAGCGATCACGGCATTACCCAAGGTCAGCGGCAATTGCGGCAATGCGAGCAACACGGCGCCGACAAAGAATTGGTTCAAGGACAGTTCGCTGAACGCAAACGTCGGCGTATGAAACGCAATGCCTGTTTTCGATATTGCATCCAGCAGCACAGGATTTTGTATTGCACCAACCAATGCACCGAAGCTCAGTAATACAAACATCGCCGGGATTTTTTTATTTCCCATCAACAGCAGGGTGCCAGCGCCGGCGATGACTGCAATTAACCAGTCACTTTGCATCATGCGTATGCCTTGCAGCATGAAGCCGAAACCCAAACCGAACACGATGCCTATCACTACTGCCGGCGGCACCATCTTCGCCAAGCGCGTAGCAAGTCCGGTCAAGCCGAGGAACAGCCATGCAATGCCGGTGACCAGCGCGGCGCTATACACAGCTGCTGGTGTAACGATGGCGGTTTGTACTGCCTGCAATGCCGCGACAGCACCAATTGCTTTCATGGGCTGCACAGGAATCGGCGTCTTGTAATACAAACCCGTCACCAGCATCGCCATACCAAACGCAAACAGCACGCCGAATGGATCCATCTTTAGCACGCCTATGTAAGCGGCAATAAACGGGATCAAGGTACCGAGATCGCCAAACGCACCGGCCCACTCCATGCGGTCATAGCGATTGCCGCTGGGTGTTGCTGGTTCAGGAAGAGGATGACTAGCTTCGCTCACGATTTTCCAAAAAATGGATTCAAGAAATCGACGCTAGCGGCAAATTCAACAAGAGGTTTTGCGGCTTGATGCGCAATACATCTGAAGTGTTCATCGCACATGCAAGATAAACCGAGCGACCGGCCACATCGGACCGCACTACTGAGGGATCGACAAAATCCAGCTGGAACAATGACAAGATACGGCGATTGCGCGCCTCGTCCAATTCAACGCCGGCATATAGATCATTCAAGATACCGGTCGCTTCTGCATCCAGGCCGATATGCCAGGCCCAGTGCTTGGCTTCAATAGAACGCAGCGGTCTGACCACCACGGCAACGCTGTAAAAATGAGCTATCCATTTTTCAATTACGCGGCAGAACGCGATCAATGCAGCGCGATTGTAAGAAAAACTGACGACAGTATCGTGACGTTCATTGCGCGCCCAATACGTTTCTGCATTCTCTTGATCGATGACATCGAGTTCAACACGACGCGGTTTGGTATTCGCTTCAATGAGCAATCTGCCAATATCGCCGTAGTTGCCGCCAGTCGCGTGCAGATCTACTGTTGCGGCGTCGGCCAGCATGACGGCGCCTTCTTCGATGGCGACTTTTTGCGGGCGGAAAAATAATTCAGCAGCCCGAACTTGCAAAGGCTCTTCCGTATTTTCCAGCATGCCGTGCACAATAATCTGTACTAACTGATCAATGAAAACCGGCGGTACGGTGACAGTTCCCGCGCGAAAAATATCGAGATAAGCTGCCTCCAGCGAAGTCGCGGCAAGCAGGCGATCACGCCACGCCAGTAACACGCGATAGTTATCGCGCGCATCGGCATCGTCAAATTTCGCAAGCTCGTTCTCGCTTACCGCACGGCGTGGCTCTGCCAATAGAGCCGCATGTAAAGCCAATTCATGCGCGCAAGATTCGGCGACAGGCGCCACTTCAGGTCTATGCCACCATGCACGCAACAATTCATCAGTCAGTACGAGACGACCGTCAGCATCGCGTTGCGTGAGAGTGAAACCAGAATGAGGCCAGAAGTCGCTTGATGTCGGCATTGTGTGAGATGGATTTATTTAAAAAATTTCTTGTCGCCGGTTTTAAGATCAAGCGCGTAGCGCACGCCATTTTCAGTGAACATCATTTCATCCGGTGGTTCGTCACCAGCAAGCACGCCATAGTTCACGGGCAAGCCTTCGCCTTTGCGTATGAGTTCATCGGCTTTTTCATAGACATTCGCGCACCCGGTTTCTGCCATCAACGATTGCACGATCGCGACTTTCCATGCATCGACACCAGCCGATTGAAATTCACAAATCAAAAAGCCGTCACGATCGCCGTACCAATCCACCACCAAACCCGAGAGTTCATCTTCATCGCCGATTACTAATGGCAAACGTTTGGCGGCGCCGATTCTTTTGCCATTGGCTGCAGCTATGCGTTTGTGCACAGCGGTTTTGACGCGACGCTTGATCAAAGCGTGATCGATGGGTTCGTTTTGGTCGAAGCTCCAGACGCGTGCGCGTATCTGCGACTTGGGTGCATGCGCAGCGCGCGCCAGAAATTTTCCCGAAGACGAATGAATCAGCGCGGTGGCGCCCGACTTCATGCGTTCGGCTGGCTTGCCATCTACACGTTCAACCGCGGAAGCGTAAATCCACGGCTGGCGTTCGAGCAGGCTTTTTTCCTTGCCTTGTTTAATGGTAATGATCAACATAAAAGTGCGCTCACGGTAATGCGAAATGATTAAAACTGTGCATGAAAGATACAGCCTGAAGACGCCATCATAAACTGCAACGCTTATGAAGCAATATTTAACCTTCATTTAACAGGTTTGGGAGCAGAATAGCTATGCAGTGACGACAAGGTTTGGTCGCTGCAGTCGTACTGACAACAAGGCACTGCGATCAAAATCGCGGGCCCATAAAAATACTGGAGACATGATGGATACGACACAAAGGGAAATTGACGAACGCTCCGGTTTGACGTCGAATAATAAGTTTGAACTGATGCTGTTCCGTCTCGGTGTTTCTCCGCATTCAGAGACTAGCGAAGTGTATGGCATTAATGTATTCAAGCTGCGCGAATTGATGGCGATGCCGACGGTTAATTCGATTGCCAACTCGCCACCGCACATCATGGGCATGGCGAATATTCGAGGCCAGCTGATCCCTGTTATCAATTTGCCAGCAGCACTCGGATGCACGCCGGCTACCGGTTTGAACATTTTGATGGTGACGGAATTCGCGCGCACCACGCAAGCGTTCGCGGTAGAAGAAGTCGATGAAATCGTCCGCCTGAACTGGAGCCAGGTACGCGCAGCCGAAGGCGCTGCTGCCGGCGGCGGCACGATCACCAGCATCGCGCAACTCGATGCCGATTTGAATAACACGCGTTTGGCGCAAGTGCTGGACGTCGAGCAAATCTTGCGCAATGTGATGCCGTCCAATGGCGCGGATATCGATCCTGACACGATAGATAGTTCGGCCTCGTTGCCGCCGGGTGCAGTCATTTTAGCTGCCGATGATTCGGCTTCAGCCCGCATGCTGATCAGTGGCTGTCTGGATGCAATGGGCCTGCCCTTTGTCATGGCGAAAACCGGGCTTGAAGCATGGAATATGCTGAACGAACTCAGTGATGCCGCCAGCAAAGAAGGCAAGAGCGCAGTTGATAAAGTCGCACTGGTGCTGACCGATCTGGAAATGCCAGAAATGGATGGCTTCACGCTGACCAAAAAGATCAAAGGCGATACGCGCTTTAGTAAAATTCCGGTTGTCATTCACTCGTCCTTGTCCGGCGCAACCAATGAGGTTCATGTCAAAAGTGTGGGTGCCGATGCGTATACCGCCAAATTCAAAGCGGAAGAACTGGCAGCAACCTTGCTCGACGTTTTGGCCAAGGCTCGCAAATAAGTAGATATCGTCTCTTCAAGTCTGACGGTGATGGCTGTTATCCATCACCGTAATTCTCAGCATCATCTTCATCTACATCCAATTCCTGCTTTTCACGCCGTGCTGCGGCTTGCCGCATGCGCGCTCTTGTGTCAGCATCTGTCCCTGCTGACTATCAGTCGGTCAGCCCACTCATCAAGGTAAGCAGAATGATTTTCCGCAAGAGCGACGCGCCTCAGCATTCATGGTCGGACACCCTCAAGGTTTACCGTGAAGCCGCTACCGTACGCATGTTGTTTCTGGGATTTTCTGCAGGTCTGCCACTCATGCTGGTGCTGGGCACGCTCAGTTTCTGGTTGCGCGAAGCGGGCATAGATCGCAGCACGATTGGTTATCTGAGCTGGGTCGGCCTGGCTTACGCATTCAAATGGGCGTGGGCGCCACTGGTCGACCGGATGCCGATTCCATTTTTGACACGTTGGCTGGGGCGACGCCGCAGTTGGTTATTGTTATCTCAAGGCGCCATCATCGCCGGCTTGGTCGGCATGGCACTCAACGATCCGCATATCGCTTTACAACCTGTCGTGTGGTGCGCGCTTGCGGTCGCCTTCGGTTCAGCAACGCAAGATATTGCGCTGGATGCTTTCCGCATCGAATCCGCCGACACAGATAGACAAGCCGCGCTCGCAGCCGGTTATCAAACCGGCTATCGACTCGCGATGATCTGGGCCGGTGCGGGCGTCTTGTGGATAGCGGCACGCGCCGAAGTAGTCGATGGCGGCAGTTATCAAGCTGGCGCCTGGCACGTTGCCTATCTGGCGATGGCCGCATCGATGCTGGTTGGCGTGTTGACGGTATTGATTTCAAAAGAACCTATACGTCGCGAATTGCCGCCGGCCAAAAATGTTGCCGCATGGCTGGATGATGTCGTGGTCGGCCCCTTCCGCGATTTCATCCTGCGTTATCGCTGGCAAGCAGTATTGATCCTTGCGCTGATCGCTACTTACCGCATCAGCGATGTGGTGATGGGCATCATGGCAAATCCGTTCTATGTCGATATGGGTTACAGCAAGGATGAAGTGGCGGCCGTCACCAAAATCTTTGGCGTCATAATGACTTTGGTTGGGGCGTTTATCGGTGGTGCGCTTTCGATGCGCTTTGGCATGATGCGCATCCTGACGTTGGGGGCAATTTTGAGTTCGGCCAGCAATTTGCTGTTTGCATGGCTGGCTGGTCACGGCCACGATGTGACGATGTTGGTGCTGGTTATTTCTGGCGACAATCTTGCAAGCGGCATCGCCAGCGCGGCATTTATCGCTTATTTATCCAGCCTGACCAACATCACATATTCGGCAACGCAGTACGCGTTATTGAGCTCGATGATGTTGTTGTTGCCGAAATTTTTGGCAGGATATTCCGGCACGTATGTCGATGCTTACGGCTACAGTAATTTTTTCACCGCGACTGCGCTGCTGGGTGTGCCGGTGATTATTTTGTTGTGGTTTTCTGCCAGGGCGAATAAAACGTCAGGGTCGAAAGAGCAACGGAAAGAACAAGCTGCAGTGCAGCCTGAAATCTAAATTATCTTTCAAGCTGCCTGTTTTTTGCGCAGACGAAAAACCGCAAGGGTGCCGCGCCAATTTGGCAAGAAAGACACTGGATGACCGTCTTGCAGTGCCACGCACTCCACTACTTCCAGCCCGACCTCATTCGCCAATTCTTCAAAATCCTTGATCGTTGCGCAACGCAAGTTCGGTGTGTCATACCATTCATACGGCAGACTTTTCGATACCGGCATACGACCGCGCAATAGAGAAATGCGGTGCGGCCAGTATGCAAAATTAGGGAAGGACACGATCGCATCGCGACCGACGCGAGAAATATCGCGCAGCACGCCTTCGACATTCTTCATCATTTGCAGCGCCGATAAACACAGTACTGTATCGAAAGCATTATCGGCAAAGATCGCCAAGCCGGCTTCCAGATCGCGCTGGATAACCGACACGCCACGCTCCACGCATTCCGGAATCTTGTCATCGTCGATTTCAATTCCGTAGCCTTTGCATTGCTTGTCGGTTTGCAGATAGTCGAGCATCACGCCGTCACCACAACCAAGATCAAGTACTTGCGTACCGTTACCGACCCAGTGCGCGATGAAAGCCAGATCGGGACGCAGTGCGCTTAATTGTTCGAAGTTCATGCGCTTGCTCCTGCTTTCAAACTGCCGCCATCAATTTCCTTGTAGGCGCGCGCAAAATACGCGGTCACTACATTCATGTAACGCTGATCGTCGAGCAGGAAAGCATCATGGCCATGCGGCGCATCGATTTCTGCATAGGTAACAATACGTTTGTTATTGACCAGCGCATGCACCATTTCGTGGCTGCGCTCAGGCGCAAAGCGCCAATCGCTGGAAAACGACACCAGCAGAAATTCTGCGCGCGTCTTCGATAAAGTCTTGGTCAAATCGCCGCCGAAATCTTTCGCAGGATCGAAATAATCAAGCGCCTTGGTAATCAGCAAATACGTATTCGCATCAAAATATTCAGAGAACTTGTCGCCTTGATAGCGCAGATACGATTCGATTTCAAAATCGATACCGAAACCGAATTGATACGCGCCGGAACGCAGATCGCGACCGAACTTCACCGCCATGTCGTCATCCGACAAATAGGTGATGTGGCCCAACATGCGCGCCACACGCAAGCCATTCTTCGGTACCACGCCATGCTCGTAAAAATCGCCGCCGTGATAATCCGGGTCGGTCAGAATCGCTTGTCGCGCCACATCATCGAAGGCAATATTTTGCGCAGTCAATTTCGGCGTCGATGCAATCACCACGCAATGACGCAAACGATCAGGAAAAAGAATGCTCCACGCCAGCGCCTGCATACCGCCCAGTGAACCGCCCATCACTGCCGCAAATTGTTGAATGCCTAATGCGTCGGCAAGACGCGCTTGCGATTGCACCCAGTCCTCAACCGTCACCACAGGGAAGTGCGCACCGTATGGTTTGCCAGTCGCCGGATTGTTGTGCATAGGCCCGGTCGAACCAAAACAGGAGCCCAAATTGTTGACGCCGATGACAAAGAATTTATTGGTATCCAGCGCCTTGCCCGGACCAACCATATTGTCCCACCAGCCTTTAGTGCTGGCATCTTCGCTGTAATAGCCAGCAACATGATGCGAAGCATTCAGCGCGTGGCACACCAATACCGCGTTCGAATGATCGGTATTCAAGGTGCCGTAAGTTTCGTACACCAATGTGTAGTCGCAAAGTTGCGCACCGCTCTGCAAAGGCAGCGGCGTCGAGAAAAACATGGATTGCGGTGCAACGATTCCGAGAGAGGTCATGTTATCTATTCACGAGAAGGATGCTTAAATGCGGCGCTGAAATACAACACCGATACAGCACTGGTTTTCTCTGGTATTCCAAAAAGCAAAAAAGCCCGAAAAGCGGTCAGCTTAGCGGGCTAAATTCGAGACTCAATATTGAGTACGCTTTAGCCGTATTTATTATGCGCCCGCAAGCTGATGTCAAATCGGCGCCATGACGTAAGAATAAACAAGTCGTACGCTGCCGTCAAACGCCAGCCATGCAAATCTTGCAACTTTAGTCTGAATGACGACATCTCTTGTTCATATCGAAACGACCATCCCCTAAAGACGGATTTGTCGCGCATAAAAGCAAGGTTCCAAGGCGCGCCGGTTCCATATATGCAAACCTTTACGAGTGATAAACTGCAGGCACAGACTTGAGGTCTATTGTCACGGTCACGACATTGCTCGAGCAATCATCTACCCTCACTCATGAATATCCAGCCAGCAACCGAAACAGCGCCCCACGAAAAGCCCAGGCCGCAGTCACTCACCGATCTGTTCATCTCCTTCACGCTGCTTGCGCTGCAAGGTTTTGGCGGCGTCATGGCGATCGTGCAGCAAGAGCTGGTCGACAAAAAGAAATGGCTGACACAAGAAGAATTCATTGAAGACTGGGCCGTCGCGCAAATCATGCCGGGGCCGAATGTAGTCAATTTATCGATCATTATCGGCGGTCGATATTTCGGTCTGCCTGGCGCGCTTGCGGCCTGCGCCGGCATGTTGTTGATGCCGCTCATGCTGATTCTGTTGATTGCGATTCTGTACGCGCCGTATGCCAACCATCCCAACGTCGTCCATGCCTTGCGCGCAATGGGTGCTGTTGCGGCAGGCTTGATTCTGGCGACGGGGTTCAGGTTGATCAGCGCGCTCAAGAGAAATCCGTTGGGGATGCGTATCTGCTTTGCCTTGAGCGCGCTGTGCTTCATCGCCGTCGCCTTGCTGCGACTGCCGCTGATCTATCCCTTGTTTGGTCTCGGCTTTGTCGGCTGTGCACTCGCCTATAGAAAATTGGCAAAATGACCGAGACACTACATCTGTCATTGCAAGCAAGCGACTGGCTGAATTTATTTTTGCATTACATGTCGCTGTCGCTGCTGTCAGTCGGCGGCGCGCTTGCATCAGCGCCGGAGATGCATAGGTATCTGGTGGCTGAGCAGCACTGGTTGAGCGAACCGCAATTCAGCACATCGATCACGATCGCGCAGGCAGCGCCGGGGCCGAATATTTTATTTGTTGCGTTGATGGGCTGGAATATCGGTTTGAATGCTGGCGGCATGGCCACCGGCTTGCTCGGCATGACACTCAGCATGGTAGGCATCCTGTTGCCGAGCACTGCGTTCACCTACATGGCGACGCGCTGGGTGCATCGCAATCGCGATCTGCGTGCAGTGCGTGCGTTCAAATTGGGAATGGGGCCGGTGGTGGTCGGCTTGGTATTTGCAACAGGCTGGATTTTGGCCAGTATCCATGACGAGCCAGCAAAAGATTGGCCACTGTGGATATTGACGGTGCTCACTATCGTACTGATATTGAAAACCCGCATACACATCTTGTGGTTGCTGGCCGCCGGGGCACTGCTAGGATGGCTGGGCCTGGTCTAGCAACTCTCAGCAGAAGTAAATTTTCTACTCTCGTCCGATTACAATAAACGTAATTGTTCAACGGCTTCGTTGATCGCTTTCGGCTCATACAGACGCGATATTTTTCGGGTAGCTGGCGTCAGCACATTCAAATCACTATTCAAAATTTCATTCTTCACCGCGAGTAATTGCGATGGATGCATGGAGAATTCACGCAAACCCATTCCCAAAAGCAAACGTGTCATCTGGATATCGCCAGCCATCTCACCGCATACCGAAATCGCCACGCCAGCTTTGGACGCAATCGCAATCGTGGACGACAGCAAATACAAAACCGCCGGATGCAAAGGATTGTATAGATGCGCGACTTCGTGATCGACGCGATCAATCGCCAATGTGTACTGGATTAAATCGTTGGTACCGATGGACAAAAAATCCAGACGTTTGATAAACAATGGCAGCGTCAATGCAGCGGCTGGTATTTCAATCATCGCGCCTATCGGCAAGACTGGATCAAATTTTATTTTTTCTTCACGCAATTGTGCTTTTGCCTGCGCGATCATCGCCAGTGTTTGATCGATTTCAAATGCGTGTGCCAACATCGGCACCAGCAATTTGATCGGACCAAATGCAGATGCACGCAAAATCGCGCGCAATTGCGTCATGAACATTTGTGGCTCGGACAAACAGAAGCGAATAGCGCGCAAACCCAGCGCCGGATTCAGCGCAGTCTGCTCCGCGAAATCCATAGGTTTGTCAGCGCCAATATCCAAAGTGCGGATCGTGACTGGACGACCCTTCATTGCGATCACGGCTTTTTTGTACGACTCGAATTGCTCGTCTTCGGTCGGCAACTTGTGTGCGTGCCCGGTGCGGCCCATGAATAAAAATTCAGAGCGGAACAAGCCGATACCATGCGCGCCAGCATCCATCGCGTGCGCACAATCGTCGGGGAATTCGATGTTCGCAAGCAAGGTGATCGCCGTGCCATCGATGGTGAGCGATGGCGTTTTTTTCAGCTTACCGAGTTTTTTACGATCGCGTGTCTGGCGCGCTTGCTTCTCGCGATATTGCTCGAGTACGACAGAGGTTGGCGCGACCACTACTACGCCGGCATCGCCGTCGATGATCAGCCAGTCGCCTTGCTCTATTAGCGTCGACGCATTCGAAACGCCAACCGTTGCGGGAATATCCAGGCTGCGCGCGACAATCGCCGTATGCGAGTTTTGTCCACCTACATCGGTGATAAATCCGCTAAAGGCGCGATCGCGAAACTGCAGCATGTCGGCTGGCGAAATATCGTGCGCCACAACGATCATGCTGACGCTGCCTTCGTTGCCATCAACCTTGGGCAGGAAATTAGCGCTACCGGTCAAGGCTTTCAGAATACGTTCACCGACCTGCTGAATATCGGCTTTGCGTTCACGCAAATAGGTATCTTCGATTTCTTCAAACTGTGCCGATAACTCTTCAATCTGTGTGACCAGCGCCCACTCGGCGTTGTAATAACGCGAGCGAATAATATCGAGCGGCATTTCAGAAATCATCGGGTCCGACAAGATCAATACATGCACGTCGATGAACGCGCCGAGCTCAGCTGGCGCGTCCTTCGGGAGTTCGCTCCAGATGGTTTGCAGTTCGGTGTGAACGGTTTTAATGGCGCATTGCAGGCGTGCGACTTCCGCTTCGACCTGGTCATCGGCGATTAGATAATGCTGTACGTCGAGCGCAGCGGGAGCGAGGATATGCGCACGGCCGATGGCGATGCCGCGCGATACTGGGATGCCGTGTAGCGTGAAAGAAGTCATCGAGTCAGTCCGTATCAGTGGAAGCTGAAGGCAGCTTGAAAAACAAGCCCGTGCATGCAAGCTGAATGCCTGCTATTTACTCTGGCTTGATTATTCGCCTTCACCGAACTTATCTTGAATCAGCAATGCAATTGCGTCGAAACATTCTTGTTCGTCCGGGCCATTGATTTCCAACATGACCTTGGAGCCTTTGCCGGCTGCCAGCATCATCACACCCATGATGGACTTGGCGTTGACGCGGCGTTTATTGCGCGTCATCCAGACTTCACTCTGATATTTTGCAGCTAACTGGGTAAGCTTGGCGGAAGCGCGTGCATGCAGACCCAGCTTGTTGACAATCTCAATCTCTTGTTCAATCATTTTTATTATAAGAATTATTTAAATCAGTTAATCAATTCGCCGAGAGTCGTACGCGGTTGTCTACTCTGACCGCGCCTCCTTGACCACCGGCTAATGCCATCTCCACTACAACATCGAGCGTATCCTGACGATACGTAATTGCTCGCAACAACATCGGCAAACTGATACCCGCAATCACCGCAACATTTTCGACATTGCACAAACCCAAGGTGCAATTCGATGGCGTACCGCCCATGACGTCGGTAATGACCAACACGCCGGAGCCGTCGTCCAAACCAGCGATGGCTTTCTTCGCAAGTTGTTCGACTTCACAAGTGTCTTGATCGGCCGTAACATCGACAGACTCCAGCTTTTCCGGAAGCGATCGGAACACATGGGTGGCCGCCGAGATAAAGGCTTGCCCCAAAGGTGCGTGCGTCAATAACAGGATACCAACCATCTGCTTTATTTAACCTGAATTTTTACAACAACTTACTTAAAATTTCTGGCAACGTCGTTTATTTACTTACGAATTCCACGTTTCAGTCTGCTTTTCCAGCGCATCCACAAACATCGCGGCAACATCAAAACCAGTCTGTTGCTTGATTTCCTGGAAACACGTCGGGCTGGTCACATTTAATTCGGTCATGTAATCACCAATTGCGTCCAATCCTACCAGTAACAAGCCTCTTTTTAAAAGGATGGGCGCCAAAGCTTCGCCGATTTCGCGATCACGTGTGGATATTTCGCGCGCCACACCTATGCCGCCGACAGCGAGATTACCGCGAATTTCTGTTCCTTGCGGAATACGCGCCAGGCAATATGGCACGACCTGACCGCCGATCAACAGAATGCGTTTATCGCCTTCGGTGATTTCAGGAATGTAACGCTGCACCATGATAGTTTGACGACCATTATCGGTTAGCGTCTCGATGATGGAACCAAGATTGAGCGCATCGTCTTTTACGCGAAAAATCCCGGCGCCGCCCATGCCATCCAGCGGTTTCAAAATAACGTCGCGATGTTCGCCGTGGAAAGCCTTGATGCGTACCGCATCGCTGCTGACCAAGGTCGGTGCGATGTACTGTGGGAATTGCGCAATCGCGAGTTTTTCATTGAAGCTGCGCACTGCTTCCGGCTTGTTGAAAATACGCGCACCTTGTTGCTGCGCCAGCTCCAGCAAATACGTTGCGTAGATGTATTCCATATTGAAAGGCGGATCGGTGCGCTCCAGAATCGCATCGAAGCCCGACAGTTCCTGCGCGACTGGCGCGTCCTGACGATACCAATCGTCGTTGTCGCCGGTCAATGTCACGCGCGAAATATTCGCCACCACTTTGCCGCCTTCGAACGCCATATCCTTGTGCTGAAACACATGGATCGCATATCCGCGGCGCGCCGCTTCGGCCATCATCGCGTAAGTGCTGTCTTTGTAAATCTTGAAGCCATCCAGCGGATCACATACGAAAGCTATTTTCATTCGATACATCCTGAGAAATCATCTTGCCTGCGATACCTGCAGGACAAAGTTTAATTGTTTGAAAACTGCTACTGCGTAATTGAGTGTCTTCATCAACTACAACGAAATACGTAACTCACTGAAGAAAAGCGAGACACTTGCCTCACTCTGCTTCTTTGCTAAATCGCTTAATACACTTCCGGATTAGGATCGGTTTTTTCCATTTCCAGCGATGCGGCCAGCAAAGCCAAACGCGCAACGACACCGTACATGTAAAAACGATTCGGTGCTGCGGTGCCGGGTTTGGCCTGGTAATCAGGCAATGCATGTTGATGTGCAAATGCCAACGGTACGAAATGCGCGCCAGGCGCATTCAGGTTTTCGTGATTGCCACGCTCGGAATGAACACGATAGAAGCCGCCTACAACATAGCGATCAATCATGTAGACGACAGGCTCAGCGACTGATTCGTTGATGTGTTCAAACGTTGGCACACCTTCTTGAATGATGACGTCTGTGACTTCCAAACCATCTTTGACGACAGACATTTTATTGCGTTGCTTGCGGTTCAGATCTTTGACTTCGCTCGCATCGTGCACGGTCATGATGCCCATGCCATACGTGCCGGCATCGGCTTTGACGACGACGAATGGTTTTTCCTTGATGCCGTATTCCTTGTACTTCTTGCGCATCTTGGCGAGCAAGGTATCGACATTCGCGGCCAATCTGTCTTCGCCAGTATGTTCATTGAAATTGACGTTATCGCACTTCATGAAATACGGATTCAGCATCCATGGATCGACATCGATCATCTTGGCGAACTTCTTCACCACTTCATCGTAGGCGGCAAAATGATTGGTTTTACGACGCACCGCCCAGCCAGCATGCAAAGGCGGCAACAGGTTTTGTTCGTTGATGTTTTCCAGGATCGAAGGCAAACCAGCTGACAAATCGTTATTCAGCAGAATGGTGCAGGGATCGAAATTTTTGAGGCCGACGCGACGACCATTGTGCGAGCGCTCCAGCGGCTCCAGCGTCAAGGTTGTGCCATCCGGCAGTTCGATCGGCGTTGGTGCGGTGATATCAGGATTAAGCGTGCCGAGACGCACATTCAAACCGGTTTGGCGGAAGATCTGCATCAGACGCGCGACGTTTTGCAGATAGAACGTATTGCGCGTATGCCCTTCAGGAATCAGCAACAGATTCTTGGCATCGGGACAATATTTTTCAATCGCCGCCATTGCAGACTGCACCGCCAACGGCAGCATTTCCGGCGAAAGATTGTTGAAGCCGCCTGGAAAAAGGTTAGTGTCGACTGGCGCCAACTTGAAACCGGCATTACGCAGATCGACCGAACAATAAAAAGGCGGCGTGTGTTCTTGCCATTCCAGCCTGAACCAGCGCTCAATGGCTGGCGTGGCGGTGAGAATCTTTTTTTCAAGGTCGAGCAACGGACCGTTCAAGGCCGTGACGAGATGCGGAACCATATAAACCTTTTTGCTGAACTATCGTTAATTGACGCTGATTTTAAACGGGAAACGCCGATTGCGCCCTCGGTTCGGCAAGCTTATCCGCTCAATTTGATCTATCTAGGTGTGGGCTGAAGGGCAATTTTAAAGCCCCAAACGAAAAAAGCGCCTCACGAGGAGGCGCTTTTGAATACCCGCTTGTGCGGGTCAGGAGAAACAGATTACGAGTGGTAAGCCGACTCACCGTGGCTGGTGATGTCCAGACCTTCGCGCTCTTCTTCTTCTGGAACACGCAGACCGATAACCAGGTCAACTAGTTTGAAGGCGATGAAAGCAACGACGCCAGACCAGATCACTGTAGTGATCACGCCTTGGGTTTGAATCCAGACTTGACCCATGATCGAGTAATCAGGAGCAACAGCGTTAGCAACATAGTCATAGATACCTGAGCCGCCGAGTGCTGGATCAGCAAATACACCGGTCAGGATCGCACCGAGAATACCGCCAACGCCATGCACACCGAACACGTCGAGTGAGTCATCTGCGCCCAACAAGCGTTTCAGACCATTTACACCCCACAAGCAGACGATACCAGCCAGCAGACCGATTACGAGTGCACCCATTGGGCCGACGAAACCGGCAGCAGGTGTAATCGCAACCAGACCAGCAACCGCACCGGATGCAGCACCCAGCATTGAAGGTTTGCCTTTAGCCATCCATTCGCCGAAGGTCCAGGTGCAAACTGCAGCAGCTGTAGCCAACAGAGTATTGACGATTGCCAAAGCCGACAGGCCGTTTGCTTCCAGACCGGAGCCTGCGTTGAAACCGAACCAGCCCACCCACAGCAACGAAGCACCGATCATGGTCATGGTCAGCGAATGAGGAGCCATCGCTTCTTTACCGTAACCAACACGTTTGCCGATAACGTATGCACCAACCAAGCCTGCGATAGCAGCATTGATGTGAACTACGGTACCGCCAGCGAAGTCGAGTGCGCCTTTTTGGAACAACCAGCCTGATACAGAAGTAGCAGCTTCAGCAGCAGCAGCATCTGTGTAAGCATCAGGACCAGGCCAGAACCAGACCATGTGAGCCATAGGCAAGTACGAGAATGTGAACCACAAGACCATGAACAACAGGACTGCGGAGAATTTCACACGTTCTGCGAACGCACCAACGATCAGGCCACAAGTGATAGCCGCGAACGTAGCTTGGAAAGCGACAAAGCTGAACTCAGGAATCACGACACCTTTGCTGAAAGTAGCAGCGACTGTTTCAGCCGTGATGCCTTTCAGGAACAAGCGATCGAATCCGCCAATGAACGCGCCGCCTTGTGTGAATGCCAGCGAGTAGCCGTACACACACCACAACACCACGATCACCGAGAACACCATGAAGACTTGCATCAACACGGACAACATGTTTTTCGAGCGAACCAAACCGCCGTAGAACAGTGCCAAGCCAGGGATCGACATCATGATCACGAGGATGGTTGCAATCGACATCCACGCCACGTCGCCTTTATTCGGCACAAGTGCCGGTGCGGCTGGCGCTTCAGCTGGTGCAGCTGCGGCCGCTGCTGGAGCAGGCGCTGCTGCCGGTGCTGCAGCAGCTGGCGCCGCTGCTGCTTCAGTCGTAGCTGCAGGAGCAGCTGCTTCTTCAGCGATCACCGGTGCCGAAAAACCTACGGCAACCAACAAAGCACCAGTTGCCAGGGCGCTTGCGAATATTTTCTTGATACTCATCTCATTCCCCTTAAAGTGCTTCTTTACCGGTTTCACCGGTGCGGATGCGGACGACTTGTTGCAGGTCATAGACGAAAATCTTGCCATCGCCAATTTTGCCGGTACGCGCCGCGGTTTCGATTGCTTCGATAGCGCGATCAACGATCGTGTCATCTACCGCTGCTTCGATTTTCGTTTTTGGCAAGAAATCCACCACGTATTCCGCACCGCGATACAACTCGGTATGACCTTTTTGGCGACCGAAGCCTTTGACTTCAGTCACGGTAATGCCTTGAACGCCGATCGCAGACAAGGCTTCCCGCACTTCATCCAACTTGAAGGGCTTGATAATTGCGGTAATCAGTTTCATTTGAACCTCTTACGTTATTTTTTAAATTAGAAAGCTTTGGAGATCGACAAGATTGCTTTTGTGTCAGCAGTTTTTTTCGATTTTCCGCTTGACGATGTCACCAAGCCGTCACCGTCGATATCTGTAGCAGTTACGCCCAGAGCGATGGTTGCAAAACCAAAGTCACGTGCCAAGGAAATTTTGTAATCGGTATAGTCAGCTGTGCTGTTGTGACGCACTTTTTGATGACCAACATGCAGACCTAATGTCGTTTTGTCCGCAACTTCAAACGCTGCGTTCAACTCGAGGTAACCCGAACCGTCTGAGTCAGGAACAGCAAAGAAATCAGATACTGCGTGGCTGTATTTAGCAGTCAACCATTTGTAAGTGATCGCGCCATAGATTTCTGTAGTGTTGTATGACACGCCAGCTGATGTATCCGCGCCTGGATAGTAGTAGTACAGTGCGCCGACGTCAGCAGTAAAATCAGGTGTGATCGCAAATTTGTAACCAGCGTACAGATCCATTTCGATCGAACCATCTGTGAACGAGTTACCGCTTACGTTTGAGTTCCAGTTACCGACATAGAAACCGCTAGAATGGGAATAGTCAAAACCGCCTTGAATCGCTGGTTGATTGAAAGTTTGTGAAACACCACGGAAACGATAATCGGTGACCACTGAAACGTTACCTGTGAAAGTATGCTCTGGAGTAGCGGTAGCAGCTTCTTGTGCGTTAGCAACACCAGCGAATGCACCCATTACAGCGACTGCAAGAATCAGTTTTTTCATGATATTCCCTTTAAGAGTTAAATATAGAAACCAACATTGGTTGTCCTCAGGTCTACATTTAGCAGGACTCATGCCAGCTTTTTAGATAGAATGTATTATCATTTTCACTACTAATCCTTACCCAAAACTATTTTCTCAAGCTACCAAAACCCATGCGCGCACTTCTGTGGAGCATATAAACATAATTTGCACTGAGTAGGTGCAAATAATTACCCCTTCAGAGGAAAAAATGGAAAAGCCTAATTTTTTTAACGACATGCAAGACAAGATCAATCAAGTGCTGGAGAACTCGCCGGTCAAAGACATTGAAAAAAATGTAAAAGCGATGATGAGCCAGGGATTTTCGAAACTGGATCTGGTCACACGAGAGGAATTCGATGTGCAAGCGCAAGTGCTTGCGACCACCCGCGCCAAATTAGAAGCACTCGAAGCACAAGTAACTGCATTGGAAGCACAACTGAAAAAATAAGAACACTCCGCCAGCATTGGTAAATCGCGGGCTTATTCGTTTTCGCATGCTAACTATATAGATGCGACAAACTTGATATCTCGGCGGCAAACTCAGCGTGCCGCAATTTACCAACGGCGGATTGCTTTTATGTTTTCACGAGAAGCCGGCAATACCATCCCAATAACAGGGGGCGCCATGCGCATGAGCGACGAAGAGTACTTCCGTAGTTGCATCGCCCAAGAGCGCCATCTGGCGCAGTTGCGGGGACATCACAACATCGAAGAGTTCTACGAGAGTGCCGGCTCTTTATGGGAAAACACCCAGATTTTGCCCAAATGGACTCGCGACTGGCAAGCCTGCGGCCCATTGATTGCAGAATACGCATTCGCTATCACCTTTCAAGACCTTGCCGACGATCCGCACGGCAAGGCTATCCATATTGGCACCATCGTTGTGCATATCTCGCATCATCCGAACCAAGATCAAGCATTGAGATACGCGATCGTCAAAGCGGCTATTGCTCACTTAGAACACGCCAAGCACTGCAAACACTGATTACAGCATCCGCTGACCCGCAGTAAATCCCAAGGAGTCTCATGAGCCTAGCCGTTTTGACGAGTCGTGCGCTGGCAGGAATGCAAGCGCCTGAAGTAACGGTAGAGGTTCATCTGGCGAATGGATTGCCTTCTTTTATGATTGTTGGTTTGCCGGAGACTGAAGTAAAGGAAGCCAAGGATCGCGTACGTGCGGCTTTACAGAATGCAGGTTTCGAATTCCCATCAAGAAGAATCACCGTCAACCTCGCGCCAGCAGATTTACCAAAAGAGTCGGGTCGATTTGATTTGCCCATCGCACTCGGCATACTCGCCGCGTCGGGCCAAATGCCTGCCGACAAATTAGCGCAGTATGAATTTGCAGGTGAACTCTCTTTATCAGGAGAACTGCGTCCTATCCGGGGCGCACTGGCAATGACGTTCGCCATGCATCGCAGCAGCGATAAAAGCGGCAAGCAACGCGCATTCATTTTGCCGCGTATGAATGCCGATGAAGCTGCCTTGGTAAAGGATGTCACAATTTTTCCGGCAGATTCGTTGTTACAGGTTTGCGCGCACTTCGCCGCCACAGATCCGGATGCGCGTTTGACGCGCCATATCGCAGCACCGGTAAGTGAGCGACCGAGCTACCCTGATCTGGCGGATGTAAAAGGACAGGCACAAGCAAAACGTGCTTTGGAAGTGGCAGCTGCAGGAGCACACAGTTTATTAATGGTTGGTCCGCCCGGTACTGGCAAATCGATGTTGGCCGCCCGCTTTGCAGGCATTTTGCCGCCGATGACAGATGATGAAGCGTTGGAATCAGCAGCCGTTCAATCCCTGACCAGCGGCTTTACTACTGCGCGTTGGAAGGTGAGGCCATTTCGCTCGCCGCACCATACGGCGTCTGGTGTTGCACTAGTTGGTGGTGGTGGCACACCGCGGCCGGGAGAAATTTCTTTAGCTCACCGCGGTGTGCTCTTCCTCGATGAATTGCCCGAATTCAGCAGGGCGGTGCTGGAAGTTTTGCGCGAACCGCTAGAGTCAGGACAGATCACTATTTCGCGCGCCGCACGACAGGCGGATTTTCCGGCAAGATTCCAATTGATCGCCGCCATGAATCCATGTCCATGTGGCTACTTGGGACATCCAGCGAATAAATGCCGATGCACACCCGATGTAATTGCGCGCTATCAGGGAAAAATTTCTGGTCCCTTGCTTGATCGCATAGACATGCAAATTCACGTCGGAGCACTTGCGCATGAAGACTTGCTCAAACAATCGACCGGTGAATCTTCGGAGCATGTCGCCGCGCGTGTTGCGCATGCATCCGAGCGCCAGCTATCGCGGCAAGGCAAACACAATAATTTGTTGTCCGGCACTGAGATGGATAGTTATTGCAAACCAGATGAAGCCGGTGAACAGCTCTTACGCACAGCGATGACCCGCTTGAACTGGTCAGCTCGCGCCTATCATCGTGTATTGAAAGTCGCCCGCACGATTGCTGATCTGAGTAATGCTTCAACCATCAGGCAAGCACACATCGCGGAAGCGATTCAATATCGACGCGCCTTACGCGAACAATGATCAATCAGCAACTTAGTGATCATTTAACGCACCAAAATCTGACATGTCACAGGCATGGTAATTGCGTACATAACGCATTCATCAACCAAGGACATGCCATGAAACTCAAAGCTCTCGCCTTTTCCCTTACGGCCCTTCTGCAGATCACAGCACACGCAGCACAACCATTTCCTATCGAAGAAGCATCGATCAGCAAAATTCAAACTGCCCTGAAAAGCGGCAAGCTGAGTTGCACTGATTTGGTAGACGCCTATCTCGCGCGTGTTGCAGCCTACGACAAACAAGGCCCCGCGCTGAATGCCGTGTTGACCATTAATCCTGCAGCACATGAACTCGCGCTAGCCAAAGATGCTGAATTTAAAAAGACCCGCAAACTGAGCGGACCTTTGCACTGCATTCCAATCGCCGCCAAAGACAATTACAACACCTTGGACATGCCAACCACCGGCGGCTCGGAAGCATTGAAAGGTGTACGTCCAGCGATTGAAAGCACTGTCACACGCAAGCTGCGCGAAGCCGGCGCCATCATTTTGATGAAAACGAATATGCATGAACTGGCATTGTCCGGCACGACTGTCAGCTCGCTGGGCGGACAAACCCGCAATCCGTATGACTTGACGCGCACACCAGGCGGCTCAAGTGGCGGCACTGGCGTTGCAATTGCTGCCAACTTTGCCACTGCAGGTTTGGGTAGCGACACAGTCAACTCAATACGCTCGCCCGCTTCGGCCAATGCATTAGTTGGCTTTCGTTCGACCTTGGGCCTGGTCAGCCGCGCTGGCGTGATGCCGGTGTCGGATACGCAAGACGTGGTCGGACCGATTACGCGCACCGTGACTGATGCAGCGATCATGCTCGACGCTATCGCAGGCTTCGACGCCGCAGATATGACTAGCGCACGCGGCGCCAGCCACATTCCAAAAACCTATACGGCTTATCTTGATGCCAAGGGTTTGAAAGGCGCACGCATCGCTGTCTTGAAAACATTTTTGGGCACCAAGCCTGAACATGAAGAAGTTAATCTTGCGATGGCGAATGCCGTCGCCGCTTTGAAAAAAGCCGGCGCAACCGTAGTCGAAATTGATGATCCGATGTTCGATGCTGGCGCAATCAACAATGACTACGATGTACAAAAATGGGAATTCAAACCTCTGTTCAATGCGTACCTGCAAAGCCTGGGCGATGCAACACCTGTGAAAACATTGAGCGAATTTATTGCGTCCGGCAAGTTCAACAAACCAACCTTGGAAAAATTCCTGACCACATCAAATGCAATTGAAACGCCACGTGAACAAAAGGAATACTTGCTGCGTTTGTCGAAACTGGATGGCTTGCGCGATCGCTTGTTGATGCGCATGAAAGAACAGAATGTCGATACGATCATCTATCCATTGCAGAAGCGTTTGGTTGTTCCAATTGGTGAATTGAATCAGGCTGATCGCAACGGTATCCTGGCTGCGATGACCGGCTTCCCTGCATTTACAGTGCCGATCGGTTTTTCAAAGCCTAGCGCCAACGCGCCGATAGGCGTTCCTATCGGCATGGATATCATGGGCAAACCGTTTGATGAAGCAACCTTGGTCAAAGTAGCTTATGCATTTGAACAGGCAACCAAGGTTCGCAAACCACCAAGCACTACACCTGAATTGAAATAAGCAGGAGTGCTAATGCTGTTGCCCATCGATGTGATTACATCGTGCGGGCAACAGCAGTTTTAAAAACTCAGGGAAATAGAGATTGGTGAATCGTACGCGTTCACTCAATCAAGGCGCATCGACAATTTCAGGTTCGCCATTTGGATAAGGATGCGAGCAATATACTTTGCCGGTCTTATCCTTCATATGCGCTTGCGGCCAGACACCTTTGATCTTGTACAGAATCGTATTGGAAAACAATACTGGCCCTTCAATCACCTTGGCTTTTTTTAAACCACTTTGCTTCAAACAAGCTTGAGCCGTTGTGTCGTACAAGACCTGCCATGCATCAGGAGATGATGCAAAAGAATACCCAGCCGCACTCAATGCTGCGCAAGCAAAAGCGCCACTGGTAATCATGCGTCGCATAGTTAAGTTCATACATATCCTTTCGCCATAAGTCTCAAAATTTTTCAACCATATCCGGGCAACGAGCTTTAGTGCTTTGCTACGAATGCATATTGCATGCAGCCGAATTTATTCCGCTGGAATAATGCTTGTTTCATACAAACCAGCCAGCGGCTTTTTCTTCTTGGCCCAAGCGACTGCTTCTTGCGCTTCTGCCAGCGTCATGACGGATGCCTTTTCGCGATTGCGAATAAACGACACGCCTTCGAATACACCTTCTTTGCTACGCATGGCTTTTGCATAAACCGGTAAATCTTTTTCGCCCGGATTCATTTTGCGTTGCTGGACGATATAGGCTTGATTGGTTTCAGTCATAAAAGTTCGATTTCAAAATAGTAAAGTGCGTGATGTGTATTAATTGATGTGCGTGGCATCAAAGGCCAGCATGTTCCATGTCACGCCCATGCGCACATCTGTTTTCAGTTCAACCAGTTGGCGAGAAATGGCGAGCTGCGCGCTGTCCTTGCGCAGGCGCTCACCCAATGCATCTTTGAGTATGCCGGCGCCAGCCATGATGCGTTCGATGCTGCCGTAACTCTGCAACAACTTGGCGGCAGTCTTCACGCCCACTTTAGACACACCGGGAATACTGTCCGACACGTCGCCCATCAGGGCCAACAGATCGGTTAATTTTTCTGGCGGCACACCAAATTTATCTTCCACCCATTTGCTGTCGTGCCATTCGCTTTTGAAGTGATCCCACACCGTGGCGCCATGCGCAATCAGCACATGCAAATCCTTGTCGGTTGACGCGATGATGGCATCGCCACGACCTTCGGCCAACCAGCGCATGACGCCGGTTGCAATGACGTCGTCGGCTTCCACTTCTGGTATCTCAACCACCTTGAGTCCGAGTCCAGTTAATTGGTCGTAAAAATCCGGTAGACGTTCTTTCAAAACTGCAGGCATAGGCTCACGGTTTTCACGATAGCGCGCGTACAAATCGTGACGCCAGGTATGACCGCCAAAGTCGAAAGCCGGCAACACATGCGTAGGCTCATGCGTTGCGAGCAATTTGCGGAACGAGGTCAGCGAATGCCGCAGTGCGCTTTCGGCCTTGGCCGAAGAATCGGGCTCGACATTGGCTTCGTACACACGCCGCACAATGTTCAGCCCGTCGATCGCCAGCAGTTTTCCCATGAGTTGTGGCCTTATGACTCGGTTTCAATAATTGCTTTTTTAGAATTCGAAGATTTTACTCGCCTTGGCATCGAGTTAAACATTCCATGCATATCAATGTATATGTGCGGGCCTGAAAAATAGATCCACACAGCGCGCGGTGTACCATAGCTGCCTCGCCTACGAAGCCATCATCATGAATTTTCCAAGCACACCATTCGGCAATATAACTTTCATGCTCGGCCTTCTATTGCTCAGTGCCTGCTCGCCCAAATACGATTGGCGCGAAATACGTAGCGATAACGCGCCGTATGTCATTGCGTTACCGACCAAGCCAACCACGCACACACGCGATATTGATTTAAAAGACATTAAAGTTTCGATGACGATGGTCGCATCCGAAGTCGACGGCGTCACCTTCGCTGTCGGCAGTGCGGAATTGCCGGACGCCACGCAAGCGCAGGTTTCGCTGGCGGCGATGAAGACCGCGATGATCAACAATATCGGTGGCACCGTCAAACAGGAAAAAGTATTGACCATGCCGCAATCCATTAATGCTCCAGGCACAATCGCATTGACAGAAATTGAAGCGCTAGGTGCGACTGCGAACGGACAAAATCGCATTTTGTTTGCACGCTTTCTGGCGAAGGAAAAACGCGTCTATCAATTGATCGTTGTCGGCTCCGAGAAATCGATTAGTCGCGATGTGGTGACGACGTTCTTCTCTTCATTCAAATTGAACTAGCACACAAGCATTTCTGTCTTTAGAGGTATATCCTGTAAAGACAGGAATGAATAACGGCGCTAGAAGCCGTTTTGAAATCGTGCTATCGTTTTATCAAGCTCACATCAAGGAGGATGCTCATGTTAATTACGTTTAAATCCAAAGCTGCGGCCGAGGTCCTGATGTATGAAGAACATGCCAAACGTATTCTCGACCTTCTGCATAAAGATCATAAACGCGGTGTCATTACCGCAGCAGAAACAGCCAATGCCATCAAATTGCTGGAAGGCGAAATAACAGAAAGCAAGGCGCACTTCGCGTCCGAAGCGGTACAACGCGACATCGTTGCCCATCATGGCGAAGATGGTGACGACAACGATCACGAACAACCAGAGGCTGTGCATTTTTCGTCACGAGCCTATCCGCTACTTGAAATGCTGCGCGCCGCACGAGAAGAAAACAAAGATGTGATGTGGGGCGTTTAAGCGAAATTGAAATATTTTAAGTCGCGTCGGCAGTCATCAAAAAACTACGCCGGCGCGCTTAAGCAACACGACAAGCTCTACTCCAACTAGTCATACTTTATGTAAGCGGAGCAGTTTGTAATATCGAAACTGCTCTTGCTAGATTCAAGCAACTTCGGTCAAGCAAGTTCGACGTCATTGCAAATCTCATCGCCCCGCAAGTCTTGTTAAATTCCAGTTAAATCCATTGCCGGAATTCCACTCAACGAACAAAGCCATGAACTTCCGCAATTTATCCCACCATAACGCGCGCGGACAGGCCGCTGCCGTTACAATCACGTCATTGAAAATCACGGGCATTTTGCATGGTCATTCTTGCAAGTTTGCTCAGGCAGGAACAGCTTGGAACGATCACTGCATCGCGCTCGGCAACCCGCCCTAACGAAAATCTAATGTGGCAACTATTCATTTAAAACCTGATTCACTTTCCTTTACTCTGCACGGTGCTGCGCAGGCGGTCACAGATGTTGGTCGTGGCATCGCATTGCCACAATCGCTGGCGCGGATTTTTGCGCAAACCAGCGCAACGCCGCAAGCACGCGGTGCAATTCAGGATATTTCATATCATTGCATGCGCCATATCGGTCGCGCGGAGTCTTTGCTCAATGCGATGACGACCAAGCAAACCGAGCCGGCAATTTTGCACGGCTTGCTATGTTGTGCGCTGGCGCTGATTTCTGATCCAGAAGCCGCAACAGCTGGCGCGCGTTACAGCGATTTCACGGTGGTCGATCAAGCAGTGACAGCAGCAGCCGCAGATCCGGACATGGCGCATGCCAAAGGCATGGTCAACGCGATCCTGCGACGCTTTTTGCGTGAGCGCGATGCGTTAATGAAAAGTGCAGCCGGCACGCAAATGGCTGTTTGGAATTATCCGGATTGGTGGATAGATCGCATGCGTTCGGCTTATCCAAAGGACTGGCAAGCGATACTGACCGCCGGCAACGCTGCGCCGCCACTGACCCTACGTGTCAACCAGCGCAAAACCAATGTTGCGGATTACCTTGCAATGCTGGAGCAACAAGGTATTGCGGCCACGCAGATTGGACCGTTTGCCGTGCGACTCGCGCAGGCAACTCCAGTCAGTCAAATCCCTGGCTTCATCGAAGGCTTGGTTTCTGTACAAGATGCCGCCGCTCAGTTAGCCGCGCCTTTGCTGGATGTGCAAGATGGCATGCGCGTGCTGGATGCATGTGCTGCGCCTGGTGGAAAAACCGGCCACATTCTGGAAACAGCCAATGTCGAACTGATCGCACTGGATAGCGACGAACGTCGCATGGCGCGCATCACCGAAAATTTAGAGCGCTTGCAATTACAGGCAAACTTGCTGACCGGCGACGCCAGCGAAAACAGTTGGTGGGATGGCAAACCCTTCGATCGCATTCTGGCCGATGTGCCATGTACTGCATCCGGCATCGTGCGCCGTCATCCTGATATCCGCTGGCTGCGGCGCAAAAGCGATACTGCGCAGCTTGCAACAATTTCTGGCGAAATTCTCGACAACCTTTGGCAGATGCTGCGACCGGATGGTAAATTGCTATTTGTGACATGCTCCTTGTGGCCGCAAGAATCAGAAGCGCAAGCAGCTGCGTTTGCTGTGCGCAATAATGCGACCAGATTACCGGCGCCGGGACAATTGTTACCAAGCACGAGTTTGGAAAACGACCATGACGGCCTGTTTTACGCACTGTTTCAAAAATCCGGTGCTTGACCTTTATATTCAACCCATTCAATCTGCCAGGCGATTGCACTGTCCTCACGCGTGAAAAAAAACTTTTCCACTTCCCTCTACTGGCTATGCGCCACCTTGCTGCTGGCGTTCTCGCTGCAGTTGGTAACCGCACAGGCGGCGGACGGTATTGAAATTGAACAAGCGCATTTGGAAGACAGTAGTGAAGGTTATCGACTCTCGTCGACCTTTGTGTTTGAGTTGAATCGCGGACTGGAAGACGCACTGAATCGCGGCATTCCCTTGTACTTCACCACCGAAATTGAAATCACCAAACCGCGCTGGTACTGGTTTGATGCCAAAGCAGTAGTCGACTCGCAAACCATACGTATTTCCTACAACGTCCTGACGCGGCAATATCACGCGGCGATTACTGGACGTCTGCAACAAAGTTTTTCTACGCTTGACGATGCACTCTCTTTAGTTCGTCGTCCGAACCGCTGGGTCGTCGCGGACAGAAATGAATTGAAAGTCGGCGAGACTTATTCTGTCTCGGTTCGCATGCAGCTCGACGTTGCTCAGCTTCCAAAACCATTTCAGGTGCATGCACTCAATAGCAGTGACTGGCGCCTGACCTCAAACTGGAAGCACTTCCTCTATACGGCGGAACGGCAGTGACCAGGTTACTTCGGTATTTGCTGGTAGTTGGCGGCGCCGTTATCAGTATCCTGCTATTCATGCTGGCCTCCGCGTCAGAAAACTCCAACCTGTTTGAACGAAATTATCCTTGGCTGCTGATTCTTAATGCAGTCGTTGCAGCAGCCTTGCTGACGCTGGTTGTGCTGTTACTGATACGTTTATACAAACGCTACAAGCGCGGCAAATTCGGCTCCAAATTGATGGCGCGGCTGGTATTGTTATTTGCGATGATAGGCATCTTGCCGGGCGCAGTAATTTATACGGTGTCCGTGCAGTTTGTCTCGCGCTCGATTGAATCCTGGTTCGATGTACGGGTTGAATCCGCGCTTGAGTCCGGCCTCAATCTGGGTCGCGCTGCGCTCGACTCTTCCCTCGATGAATTACGCACCAAAGCGCGCAACATGGCGCTGGAATTATCAGATTCATCCGACGCTACGCAGATCACACAACTCTCGCGCATACGCGATCAAAATTTATCGCAAGAAGCAGTCATCGTCACCGCCAACGGTCAGATGGTAGCAAGCTCTGGCTCGCAGCTCAGCGCCTTCCTGCCAGATCTGCCGACTGCAGCCATGTTGCGCCAGGCCAGGCTGACGCGGGGCTATGCAGTCATCGAAGGCAACACCGATTTTCAAGACAATAGTCCCTCAGTCACCGACGCAAAAACCAATACGATTACGACGCCAGCCGCCAATCCGGCCAATAGCCTGCGGCTGCGCGTCGTCGTCGCAATCCCGAGTTCAAGCAAGGGTTTGTCTCTGCAAAGCGAGTCGCGCTATCTGCAATTATTGCAACCAGTACCGGAACAACTAGCGACCAATGCCGAAGCGCTACGTGTGGCTTACAGCGAATATCAAGAGCGCTATATTGCCCGCACCGGTTTGCGCAAAATCTACATCGTGACCTTGACGCTGACTTTGTTGTTGGCGATTTTTGGTGCGATCGCCGGTGCCTTCCTGATCGCCAGCGATCTGGCCAAACCACTGCTGTTGCTGGCGGAAGGAACCAAGGCGGTGGCCGAGGGTGATCTCTCGCCGCGACCGATTGTCGCGACTTCGGATGAGCTCGGCACGCTGACGCAATCTTTCAACACGATGACGCGACAATTATTCGACGCACGCTCTTCGGTAGAAAAAAATCGTACTGAACTGGAAAACGCCAAAGGCTATCTGGAATCAGTACTCGCGAATATGTCAGCGGGCGTGATGGTGCTGGATAGAAATTTCAAACTCGTCACCTGTAACGAATCGGTAGAACGTATTCTGGAACACGACTTCGCCCAGCACATAGGCAAGCCGCTCAAAGAAATCGAAGGCCTGAGCGCATTTGCACAAGTCATCACACAATCGTTTTCAGAAAAAAGTGCGCAGTCCGCAGCGGGCGGCGCCACCGAGAATTTGCATTGGCAGCATCAGATCGACGTGCCACGCCGCATGGGCGGACCAGAAGCAGAAAACGATATTTCATTGCTTGCTCGCGGCTCACGTTTGCCAGCGGCACGCGATAGCGGCTATGTCGTGGTATTCGATGATATTTCTGATGTGATCTCAGCCCAGCGCTCGATTGCATGGGGCGAAGTCGCACGCCGTCTGGCGCACGAAATCAAAAATCCGCTGACGCCGATTCAGTTGTCGGCCGAACGTCTGCACATGAAGCTGGAAGGAAAATTGAACGAGCAGGATGCGCAAGTGCTGGAACGCAGCACCGCAACCATCGTCAATCAGGTCACCGCAATGAAACGCATGGTCGATGATTTCCGTGATTATGCAAAAACACCGCCGGCCGTGTTATCCGAACTGGACTTGAATGCGTTAATAGAAGAAATTTTGCATCTGTATCTGGCTGGCGATGAGCGCGATATCATTCACGCACATTTAGCCGATGGCTTGCCGTCCATCATGGGCGACGCAACACAATTACGTCAGGTCATCCACAATCTGCTGCAGAATGCGCAAGACGCCGTAACAGATCGCACAAACAAGGATACAGCCGCTCGTATTGATATTATTACGGAAGAAATTCATTATCGAAGTTCGGACGGCGCTGTCAGTAACGCGGTGCAACTAACGATTACCGATAATGGCCCCGGTTTCTCGCCAAAGATTCTGGCGCATGCATTTGAACCCTACATTACTTCCAAACCGCGCGGGACTGGCCTAGGTCTTGCAATGGTGAAGAAGATTATTGAAGAACACGGTGGGCGTATCGACATTAAAAATCGAACCACTGCGAATGGTGCAAAAATAGCAATTTTACTGTTAAAGTTATCGTCCTGACAAAGTTCGAACTACAGGACTTGTATAGAAGATGACACTACGTTGAGGGAGGTGAACAGATGGCAAACATTCTAGTTGTTGACGACGAAATGGGAATACGCGAATTGCTCTCCGAAATTTTGGGGGACGAGGGGCATGTCGTGTCTACAGCGGAGAACGCCCAGCAAGCGCGGGAATTGCGCGCTGCTGCAAAACCTGATTTGGTTTTACTGGATATCTGGATGCCGGATACAGACGGCGTAACCTTGCTCAAGGAATGGCAACGCGATGGTTTGCTGACGATGCCGGTGATCATGATGTCTGGCCACGCCACCATCGATACCGCCGTCGAAGCAACCCGCATAGGCGCGCTCAACTTCCTCGAAAAACCTATCTCGCTGCAAAAGCTGTTGAAAGCCGTGCAGCAAGGTATTTCTCGCGGACAGGAAGTAACGCGCGTTGCCTCCATCCCGGTGCGCGCGCCGATCGCATCCAACGATATGCAATCGCATCATTTGTCTGCAGATAAAAATCTGCCATCGACTTCCAACCTCAGCTATCAAGCCAGCATTCCGGTATCGCTGATGTCAGCTGATACACAATTTTTCACCGCCTCATTTGAATTGCCATTGCGCGAAGCACGCGACGCCTTCGAGCGCGCCTACTTTGAACATCATCTCGGCCAGGAAGGCGGCAGCATGACACGCGTCGCGGAAAAAACCGGGCTGGAACGCACCCACCTTTACCGCAAGCTCAAACAGTTAGGCGTCGAGCCCGGCAAGATTGCAAAAAAAGGACTATGACACTGACGTCTCTGGTGATGGGCGCGCGAGCCAAAGATCGCGAAGCCGTCATTCTCAGCAACATCGATAGCAGCCTGCAAACCGCCATCATTCTCGAAGGTTTGCCCGACGGCCTCAGCGAACTCGATACCCTCGCGTCCAGCCCCAATCTGACCATTGCCCGCATTGCTCCCGGCTGCATGTGCTGCGTCGGCAACATGATCATGCGCGTGCATTTAAATCGCATTTTGCGCACCAAGCCGGCACGGCTTTACATCAGCGTCGCCAATAGCGAGCACATAGAACAACTCCGCCTCTTTCTCACACAAACGCCGTATGACGTTTTAATAACGCTCACAGACGATATCGTGTGCAGCACGCAATAAAAAATCAAAAAACGCAATTCCAAAAAATGAACTTAACAATGTCATTTCGCTCACATTGTTAACGATCGTTAGTTCTTCTCAATATTTCTTGTTACGCGCCGTTACCAAGTTATAAGCTAAGGACATTGCTTAGGACTTGAAATTTTTCTAATCTGCGCCATTTCTGTATCAACGCAATGATTTTTATTGCATAGCCGCCAGGAGATTATATGAATGTTATCTACAACAGCGATCAATACAGCGTAGTGGAATTCGGTGCGGATGCCGATCAGGATGCATTGCGTTTTGGTGGTTACGAAATCATGGATAAACCTTCGAAGCGCGAAGTATTTATTGCCGGTGCATTGGCAGAATCGTTTCGCCGTGAAGTGAAGGATTTGATTGCTTCTGAACCCAGCGTGGAAGAGATCGATGATTTTCTTGGCAACTATGATTCATTCATGAGCCAGGCTGTCGTGTTTCATTAACAATACTTTGTAGCTGCCATAGCGATCCCTTGGGGGTCGCTTTTTTTTTGCGCCCGATTTAATCAACTTTCATTTATCATTCTGGTGAAGCGCAAGCGCAATTCTCATTGCAGTTCTCCTTGCAATTCTTCTAT
The DNA here is from genome assembly GCF_030655415.1 of Herminiimonas sp. Next base: position 78,565 of record NZ_JAURVN010000002.1, read on the forward strand.
TCAATTTTTCTCGTTTTATCGCGATGCAGGCGAACTCTCATCAAATCAGCAGCAGCCAAAGCGACGTGCATCAACATTTGGATGGACTGCTTGCGAAGCACCTTGCACATCCGTTTCAAAAACCAATCACTGATTACAATCGCGCAGCATTTGAGACCAGCATAGACGCTTGGCAAGCTGCAGGTGCCAAGCCTTTGATTCTCGATGCAGCTTGTGGGGTCGGTTTATCGACTCTGCATCTGGCGACGCAATTCCCCGATCACTTTGTGATTGGTGTCGATCAATCGGCAGATCGTATTGCGCGCAATACGCAATGGCCGCATTTAATGCCGACGAATTACACACGGGTGCGTGCAGATCTGGTGGACTACTGGCGGCTGTTATTGCAGAGCGAAATAAAGCTGGAGCATCATTACATTCTGTATCCAAATCCATGGCCGAAAAGTGTGCATCTGGCTCGGCGCTGGCATGGGCACGCTATTTTCCCGACTATCGTTGCGCTCGGTGGAGCGCTGGAATGCCGCAGCAACTGGCGTATTTATATTGAAGAATTCAGCAAGGCTTTGACGCAGGCAACGCAGCAAGAAGTGAGTTGTCTGCCGTATGTGCCCGAACAGACGATGACGCCGTTCGAACAAAAATATCAAGCATCTGGACATGCGTTGTGGCGTTGTCAGATACAACTTTCATAGATCAACTGCTACATACAAATCAAAACATCCACGCCATGATCAGGCTGCCAGTTCGTATGGATGCGGCATGTGCAAGCGCGCAGGATCGGCACAGTAGGCGATCTTGCCAGCGGCAATTGTCGCCACCAAACGCGCCGTCCCTGCGGCCGATACTTCAACCATGATCATGTCGGCGCGACCGCCATTGCGGATATGTCCGCGATCTTCCAGTCCCAATGCACGCGCCGGGTTTTGCGCTACCAGACACCATGCTTGCGCCAGCGTACACAAACCCATGTGCGCGAGTTTGAAGGGCGCATGCAACATCGCCGGGTAATAATAATCAGAAGCCAGCATGTCGCACATGCCGCTCTTCACTGCATCCTCAGTTGCCAGATTGCCGCAATGACTGCCGCCCAACAATACATTCGGCGCACCCATGACCACTTGGTTGCCGAGACCCATCGCAGTCAGCAAGGCTTCTTGCGTCAGTGGAAATTCGCTAATGTTGACGCCCAGTTCCTGATACCGCTCACGCTGCAAGAATGTCTGATCCTCATGCGAAGCCATAGGCACGCCGCGTGTGATGCAAGCTTTGGCCAAGGTCGCAATAACGTAGGGCACTTGGTCCGCACGCTCCTGCGCTTTTTTCAAACGACGCAGATAAGTATTGGTATCGCAACGAGCGCGCTCGCTGTAGACGGCCAGTTTTTCCGGCGACAAGGATTTTTCTGCGATAGTCGGCAAGTGTTCATTGAACGCGAAGAAATCAATCCGCCCCTGATGTATCCACTGCAAGCCATCTGCCAAACCATCGATGTGATGATTTTCAAAACGTAGATGGATGCGGTGATCGACGTGTGCCGTCTTGCGTTGTCGCGCAACTTGTTCCAGCAAAGCGATCGCAGATTCACGGCCACGCAAACCGCCTTCCCACGAATAAGTCAGGCCATGGCAAGCGGTGGTTATGCCGTTGGCGACCAATTGTCTATCCGTATCCGCCAGCGCAATATCGTGCGAAAAGAAAGTATCAGGCCGTGGTTGCAATTGCCGCTCAAACGCATCGCCATGAATATCCACCATACCCGGCAACACCAGCAAACCACCAGCGTCGAACATTGTAGGCGGGCGCGCGGAATCATTCGATGAGGCCGTAATGCTGTCTATGCAGGCGTGCGAGGTTGCTATCGCCTTGGTGCTCCAGTTAGTTTCGCCCTGCGCATTTTGCACGAGGCTGGTGCCACCTTGGATCAGTAAATTTCGCACGCTCATAAGTCACCCAATGGATAAGTTAACAAATAAATTAATTGAGCCAATGCTAGTTGCCGATTATGACGGGACTTTGACATTTCAATTTCGACAGGAAATGCGTGCCATATTTCGCCACTTTATGCACAAAACGCGACAGATAATCAAAGCTATCTGCTCCGCACGAATGACAAACCCAAAGGCGAGTCGTGATACTGTGTTGAAAACCCTGTTTCAATCTAAGCATCTCGCTTTACCAGATAAATTTACGAAAACACATGTGTCAACTTCTCGGAATGAATTGCAATGTTCCCACCGATATCGTATTCAGCTTCACCGGCTTTGCGACGCGTGGCGGTCGTACCGATATTCACAATGATGGTTGGGGCATCGCCTTTTTTGAAGGTGCGGGCGTGCGTCATTTCGTTGATCATCAGTCGGCGGTCGAGTCACCGGTTGCAGAGCTGATACGACGTTTCCCGATCAAATCCAAGAATGTCATTTCTCACATACGCAAGGCAACCCAAGGCCGTGTCGCACTGGAAAATTGTCACCCCTTCGTGCGTGAATTATGGGGACGCTATTTTGTCTTCGCACATAACGGCGATTTGAAGGATTTCAATCCGGAATTGAATGGTCCTTATCAGCCGGTAGGCACCACCGATAGCGAAGCAGCGTTCTGCTACATCTTGCAGGAACTACGTCGGCGTTTCGACGACTCACTGCCGACACTGCCGCAATTGACTAAGGCAATTGATGAGCTGTGCAGCGAGATCGCGGCCCACGGTACTTTCAATATGATGTTGTCGGACGGCTCTGCATTGTTTGCGCATTGCTCAACCAATCTGCATTACATCGTGCGCCAGTATCCATTTGCCGAAGCCGTGCTGTGCGATGAAGATATGAAAGTAGATTTTTCAGAGGTGACGACGCCGAACGATCGCGTGGCGATCATCGTTACTGCGCCCTTGACGACGAATGAAACGTGGACACAATTTGCAGCCGGTGAATTGAAGGTATTCATAGACGGCCAACCTATAGGGTCACTGGCTGAATCGGCCGCCTAAACTGTAGCGCAGATTACAGCAACGGGCCTAGAAGGCCGGCGACATGCTCGTGCATTTTTTCGCTGAATGGGCGCTGCTTCCATTGCGCGTATGTGATGCGGCGTGCGTGTTTCAGATCGTCGTTGAACACAGTTATCTGCGACTCTGCAAATGCCGCATTATAAATATTCAGATTGGCTTCATCGTTCATCCGAAATGAACGATCATCGAAGTTGGTCGAACCAACCGACACCATCAAGCCATCAACGATCATCACCTTGCAGTGATACATGGTCGGCTCATATTCATAAATCTCTACGCCGGCCTGCAACAGATCGCCCCACATACTGCGCGAAGAGCGTCTTACCAGATCGACATCCATGTGTTCGCCGGGCACGATAATCTGTACCTTGACACCGCGCTTTGCGGCATCAATCAAAATCTGGCGCGTCAGCTCGTCCGGCACGAAATAGGAAATCGACAGATGCAGAGATTTTTCCGCTGCCGTCATTGCCAGCATATACATCAGACGCATGCTATCGCTACCGCCTTGCGGCGAACTGCTGAACACCTGCGCGTGATCGTCGCCTACCGGCTTCAGCACCGGGAAATAGTCAGGGCCATCCAGTACCTTGCCGGTGGTTTTGATCCAGTTGTCGATCAGCACCGCTTGCATTTGCGCGACCACCGGGCCTTCAACGCGGTAATGCGAATCGCGCCAATGGTCCGGGCTGTCGGCATTGCCGGTCCATTGGCCAGCGATGCCCACGCCACCGGTGAAACCTATCTTGCCGTCAACCACCAGTAATTTGCGATGCGTGCGGTTGTTGATGCGCGCGACGTTATACCACTTGAGCGGATGATATTTTTGTACCTCTACGCCAGCTTGTTCCATCGTATCCAGATAGGCTTGGTCCATCTTGCTGCTGCCTACCCAATCGATCAGTACATGCACCTTGACGCCGGCGCGCGCGCGTTCGGCGAAGGCTTCGGCAAACTCTTTGCCTATGGCTTCCGACCAATAGATATAGGTTTCAAAATTAATGGTTTTTTGCGCGCCGCGTATCGCTTGCAGCATGGACGGGAAAATTTCTGATCCGTTCAGCAAAGCCTGGGTGCGATTGCCGCCGACGATGGCCGGGCCCATCAACGCGCCCATGGAGCGCTCGAATTGCGGATCCGCGACTGAATAAAGACGCGGGATTTCTTCTTGTACTTTTTTACTGCCCAGCGACAGGTTCAGGCCCAGTAACACCAGCAGCAGGGTGACGGCCACGCTGACAAAAATAATCAGGAGTTTGCTTTTTAATGGGCGTTCTTTCCAGATTATTCTTGTGCGCATATTCAAAACCTTATCAGGATAAATTCGGTGCCAGCCAACGCTCCACATCTTCCTTGGATGCGCCGCGGCGTTCGACCATATCATTGACTTGATCGTCGCCGATCTTGCCGACTACAAAATACTTTGCTTCCGGATGACCGAAGTAAAAACCGGATACCGCAGCGCCAGGGAACATCGCAAACGATTCAGTCAGCATCATGCCGATTTCTTCTGCCTGCAAGACCTTGAACATATCGATTTTTACCGTATGTTCCGGGCACGCCGGGTAACCTGGCGCCGGACGTATGCCGAGATACTCTTCCTTGATCATCGCTTCGTTATCCAGCGACTCGTCAGGTGCATAACCCCATAAATCCTTGCGCACCCGCTCATGCAAATGTTCGGCAAATGCTTCGGCCAAACGATCAGCCAGCGACTTCAGCATGATCGATGAATAATCATCGTACGCATCTTCAAAACGCTTCTCGTACTTTTCAATACCCAAACCTGTCGTTACCGCAAACAGTCCGATGTAATCAGCGATGCCTGATGATTTAGGCGCAATGAAGTCAGACAGACACTGATTAGGACGTTGTACACCATCAATCAGCGGCTTGACTGTCTGTTGCCGCACACCGTAATAGGTAAAAGCGACTTCGGTGCGCGTTTCATCGGTATAAATTTCGATATCGTCATCATTGACCGTGTTCGCTGGCAAAAGTGCAATCACGCCGTTCGCTGTCAGCCAGCGACCGTCTATGAGCTTTTTCAGCAAAGCCTGGCCTTCAGCAAATACCTTGGTCGCAGCATCGCCTACCACTTCATCCTTCAAAATCGCCGGATATGGCCCTGCCAAATCCCAGGTCTGGAAGAACGGACCCCAATCGATGTATTGCGCAATCGTCGCCAGATCAACATTCTTGAAGACGCGACGGCCGATAAACTTGGGTTTGACCGGCGCGTTCTTGCCGGTGAAATCCAGCTTCATTTTATTTTTGCGCGCATCTGCCAAGGTCAACATCGGCACAGCTTTCTTGTTCGCATGCTGCACGCGTATACGCTCGTAATCTGTCGCTATATCTGCAATGTAGGCATCGCGACTTTCCGGCGTCAGCAGCGATTGCGCGACTGATACCGAACGAGAGGCATCCGGCACATAGACAACCGGGCCATCGTAGTTATGCGCGATCTTGACTGCGGTATGCGCGCGGCTGGTAGTCGCGCCGCCAATCAGCAGAGGTGTTTTCAAGCCACGGAAGTATTCGTCGCGCTGCATCTCTTTGGCGACGTAAGCCATTTCTTCCAGCGAAGGCGTGATCAGGCCGGACAAACCGATGATGTCGGCTTTCTCTTCCTTCGCTTTCGCGAGGATTTCCGAACACGGCACCATCACGCCCATGTTGACGACTTCAAAGTTATTACACTGCAAAACGACCGACACAATATTTTTGCCGATGTCATGTACATCACCTTTGACGGTGGCGATAACGATCTTGCCTTTTGGCTTGCTGACGATACCGGTCTGCTCTTGCAGCAAACGTTTTTCTTCTTCGATGAATGGAATCAGATGCGCAACGGCCTGCTTCATCACGCGCGCCGATTTAACGACTTGCGGTAAAAACATTTTGCCCTGACCAAACAGATCACCGACGATGTTCATGCCGTCCATCAACGGGCCTTCGATCACGTGGATAGGACGACCGCCGTTGCCCAGCAATTCCTGTCGCGCTTCTTCGGTATCTTCGACGATCCATTGCGTGATGCCTTGCACCAGCGCATGCGCCAGACGTTGCTGCACGGTGCCGCTGCGCCATTCGAGCGTGGCTTCTTCTTTCTTGTCGCCGGCCTTCAAAGTCGAGGCGATTTCGATCATGCGCTCGGTCGCATCTTCGCGACGATTCAGCACGACGTCTTCGACGCGTTCTTTCAACTCTGCCGGCAGATTGTCGTACACGCCAACCATGCCGGCGTTGACGATACCCATCGTCATGCCGGCTTTGATCGCGTGATACAGGAACACGGTGTGGATTGCTTCACGCGCCGGGTCGTTGCCGCGGAAACTAAAGCTGACGTTCGATACACCGCCGCTGATTTTCGCGTGCGGCAGATTTTCTTTGATCCAGCGAACCGAATTTATGAAGTCCACGGCGTAGTTATTGTGTTCTTCGATACCGGTCGCGATCGCGAAAATATTCGGATCGAAAATAATATCTTCCGGCGGGAAATCGACTTCCTTGATCAGCAGCTTGTAGGCGCGTTCGCAGATTTCGATCTTGCGCTCAAAGGTATCCGCCTGACCTTTTTCATCGAAGGCCATCACGATTACAGCTGCGCCATATCGACGGCACAACTTTGCTTCGTGCAGGAATTTTTCTTCGCCTTCTTTCATCGAAATCGAATTGACGATGGCCTTGCCCTGCACGCATTTCAAACCTGCTTCGATGACCGACCATTTCGACGAATCGATCATGATAGGCACGCGCGCGATGTCTGGCTCGGATGCGATCAAATTCAGGAAGCGCGACATCGCAGCCTGCGAATCAAGCATCGCCTCGTCCATATTGATGTCGATGACTTGCGCGCCGTTTTCCACTTGCTGACGTGCGACAGCCAATGCTTCATCGTATTGCTCGTTGATGATCAAGCGCGCGAACGCTTTCGAGCCGGTGACGTTGGTACGCTCGCCGACGTTGACGAACAAGGAATGATCATCAATGACGAATGGCTCCAGACCTGACAACTTCAAGGTCGGCTCAACGGATGGGACCAGACGTGGATCTATGGTTTTGATCGTTTCGGCAATCGCACGTATGTGAGCGGGCGTGGTACCGCAGCAGCCACCGGCGATATTAACGAAACCACTGTTTGCGAAATCTTGCAGCAGCGATGAAGTCACATCCGGCGTTTCATCGAAGCCGGTATCACTCATAGGATTAGGCAAACCCGCGTTCGGATAAATACAAACGTAGGTATCAGCTATCTTCGACAATTCTTCTGCATACGGACGCATCAATGCCGCACCCAGTGCGCAATTCAAACCAACGGTCAGCGGCTTTGCATGGCGAATGGAATTCCAGAATGCAGGAACAGTTTGGCCCGACAGAATACGGCCCGATGCATCGGTCACCGTGCCGGAAATCATGATCGGCAAACGCTTGTCTGACTCTTCAAAAAATTGATCAATCGCGAACAGTGCAGCTTTGCAATTCAGCGTATCAAAAATAGTTTCGACCAGCAGCACATCCGCGCCGCCCTCCACCAGCGCGCGCGTCTGATCCAAATACGCAGCAACCAGTTGATCGAAGGTGACGTTACGCGCGGCAGGATCGTTTACGTCCGGTGAGATCGACGCAGTCTTTGGTGTCGGCCCCAATGCGCCAGCAACAAAGCGCGGCTTGTCCGGCGTCGAATACTTGTCGCAAGCAGCACGCGCGAGACGCGCAGAAGCCACGTTCATTTCATAAGCCAAATGACCCATGTGGTAATCGTCTTGCGCGACCGTGGTGGCGCCGAAGGTATTGCTCTCAATCAGATCGGCACCAGCGGCCAGATATTCTTCATGGATCGCGCTGATCACATCCGGACGCGTCAAGGAGAGCAATTCGTTATTGCCTTTGACGAACAATTCTCTACCCGCTGGAACATGAATACCAGCAGCAGCCAGATCGGCAAAACGCTCGCCGCGATAATCCTCTTCTGTCAGCTTGTACTGCTGAATCATGGTCCCCATCGCACCATCCAGAATCAGGATGCGGCGCGCCATCAGGTCGCGCAAAAGGACTTCAGTATCGGAAATAGCGTCGCGTTTCATCGTGAATTCTTTATTGGTGATTATCGTTGCCATGCAAAAATGCAAAAACCCGGTCTGTAAAACGGGACCGGGTTACCAAGCGCCGCTTTAGCAGTATTTTTAGAACAAATTCGTGAGGAATTTAGTCTGGCGCCCGCAAGCTGGTTTTGACTTGTTCAATCAAATCGGCGCAGTAAAAATTATACGTGAAATCAAGGGTTTGCGGAATGCAGCGCCACCTATGAAAACCGGCAGAAATCAGTCGAATCTCTGATCTTCCAAAGGGAAGCCTTTAATGAATTCTGCAGCAGGCAAACGCTTGCCGCCAGGCTTTTGCAATTCGGTCACACGCAATGCGCCATCACCGCAAGCGATCACCACACCGTCATGCGCATTCGCCGAAATAACCTGGCCCGCTTGCCAGTGATTGGAAGACTCAACTGCTTCCGCCTGCCAAAACTTGACTGGTGTGCCATTGCAAATACCCATCGCACCCGGGAAAGGATTAAATGCGCGTATCTTGCGCGCCAGTTCTTGAGCCGGCTGTGTCAGGTCTAGCGTGGCTTCTTCCTTCGCAATTTTCGCCGCGTAGTTAGCGCCAGCTTCTGGCTGCGGCGTTGCCGTCAAACCGCCTTGCTCTAATTTATCCAAAGCCTCGACGATCATGTCGCCGCCCAGTTTTGCCAGTTTGTCATGCAGAGTGGCCGTCGTATCGTCGGCTGCAATCGGCAAGCGTTCCATCAACAACATCGGGCCGGTATCCAAACCCAATTCCATCTGCATGATAGTGACGCCAGTTTCTACATCGCCAACTTCAATCGCTCTGTGTATCGGTGCGGCACCACGCCAGCGCGGCAGCAATGAGGCATGAATATTCAGACAGCCGAGACGTGGAATGTCGAGCACAGATTGCGGCAAGATCAAACCATACGCCGCGACTACCATCACATCGTGGGGCGTTGCGTGCAGCAAGTCGTGCGCTTCTTTTGCGACATCGGGATATTTGCCATCCAGCTTCAAGGAGATCGGTTGCGCCACAGGGATGTTGTGCGCCAACGCGAATTGTTTGACGGCAGACGCGTGCAATTGCATGCCGCGACCGGCAGGGCGATCGGGTTGCGTCAACACGAGCGTGATCTCGTGACCAGCCGCGTGCAAGGCTGCCAAAGCAATTGCCGCAAATTCCGGCGTACCGGCAAATATGATTTTCATGGGACGAATTGTAGTACTACAAGCCGACTATGCGAACCCTTGCGCGCAATTGCATTTGCCAAAATCTCAGGCTGAAAGCAGTAGAACGATTAAGCAGCGATTGCAGTAGCGCAGCTAATCTTGCCGATTAGCGTTGCGCGGCCTTGTTGTGACGATTCAGCTCGCGTTCTTCCTTCAGCAGCTTGGTCTTGATGCGATTGCGCTTCAGCGGCGACAGATATTCGACGAATACCTTGCCTTTCAAGTGATCCATTTCATGCTGGATACACACCGCCAATAGGCCATCGGCTTCCAGCTCAAACTGTTTGCCATCTGCATCGTAAGCACGCACCTTGACTTGGGCATGGCGCTCGACGCCGTCATACACGCCAGGCACCGACAGGCAACCTTCGTCGTAGATTTGCATTTCAGGACTGACCCAGATCAGCTCGGGATTGATATAGGCACGCAGTTCGGAATGGGTTTCCGACGTATCAATCACGATCACTTGCTCGTGCACGTCGACTTGCGACGCGGCTAGACCAACGCCAGGCGCGTCATACATGGTTTCCGCCATATCGGCGACCAAGGTCTTGATGCGCGCATCGAATACGGTGACCGGCTTGGCAATTTTATGCAGCCTTGAATCGGGGTATCGCAGAATATTTAATATGGACATACAGCTTTTGCGCAACAAGGCGGCAGGTTAATAGCGTGGTTTTCTTGCTACTTCAATGATTTATGTGCAGAATTTGATTCAATTTAGCAAGTTTTTTGACGAATGTGTTATTTCACTCATAACATGCTGCAGCACAGTAATGGCGTCACAATTGGTCAAGCTCACCGGACAAACCATGAAAAATTTTAGCACAGCTGCACTCTTCCTCGCTTTAACCTCAGTCGTTTTACCCATTACTACCCATGCCCAAACGTCGACAAAAGCAGTCGCCGGCAAAACAAGCTGCGCGTTTTTGTCTAATGCGCCTGATCAGCATGTGGTCGTACGCGGCGATACTTTGTGGGGCATTTCGGGGAAATTTTTAGAGAAACCTTGGTGCTGGCCACAAGTCTGGGATTTGAATCGCGACCAGATACGCAATCCGCACTGGATCTATCCGGGACAAGTTATTTATTTTGATCGTGTAGCCGGCAAATTGCGTCTGGGCCGCGGCGCAGGTACCGACTATAACGATTCATCTACCGTGCGCCTGTCGCCACAAGTACGCTCGTCAGATGCGCCTACCGATGCGATCTCGACCATTACTCTGGCAGAAATCCAGGCGTTTTTGACCAAGCCCTTGATTATTGAAGCTGGCGAACTCAATGGCGCTCCACGCATCGTGGCAGTGCAAGAGGGCCACGTTTATCTGGGCAATGGCGACAAAGCATATGTGCGCGGCGAGTTGGGCGGCCACACTGAATTTGAAGCTTTCCGTCCGGGCAAGCCGCTGAAAGACCCAGCGACAAAACAAATCATCGGTTATGAATCCGTCTACCTCGGCACCTTGAAATTGCAGCGCTTGAGCAGAGCTGACAATGAGCCGCACACTTTCACCGTGACCAACGTCAAGGAAGAAATGGGCGTGCACGATCGTTTGATCGCGGTCGAACCTCAGCCTTTCATGAATCACGTGCCGCATGCGCCTGAACAGCAAGTCGATGCGCAAATCGTCGCCGTGTATGGCGGCGTGTCCCAAGCGGGCCAGAATCAAATCGTGTCTATCAATCGTGGCAGCAAGGACGGCATCGATATTGGCGCGGTACTTGAGTTGCAACGGCTAGGCATAATCACCGCAGATCGCACCGAAGGCAAAGGTCGCAACCTGATCAAATTGCCGGATGAAACCTACGGCACCTTGTTGATCTTCCGTGTCTTCAACAATATTTCATACGGCTTGGTGATGCAGGTTACCGATACCGTACAGATTGCAGACGTCGCCAGATCTCCTGAGTAATCAAGTCATCCATCTTCCGGCCCTGCCGCTACACATCATGCGCTTACAAATATGCGATTTGATGTCGAAGCTGCAGGGCCGGTTTTCATTTCTGCTGCCGATTTATCGCACTGTGCCCGCTTGATGCCGGCGCCAGACGATCTTGCAAGCTGGTTGCGCCTCGAACAAACCGTGGGCGTTGGGCCCGAGACTGCACGCAAGTTACTCATCGCATTCGGCCTGCCGGAAAACATTTTCACCACTGAATTCTCTGCGCTGAATCAAGTCGTCCCTGATCGCATCACGCATGCATTGCTTGCGCCGATATCCGCAACAGTCAGCGCACTGATAGAACAAACGCAGACATGGGCCGCGCACCCCGGCAATTATGTATTCACGTTGGCGGACGCCGACTATCCACCTGCATTATTGGAAATTCCCGATCCGCCGATCCTGCTGTACGCCAAAGGTCGCGTGGATTTATTATCGCGACCATCGCTCGCAGTCGTCGGCAGCCGCAATGCCACCACGCAAGGCATCGTCAATGCAGAAAAGTTTTCTGAAGCTTTAAGTTTGGCTGGCTTAAGCATCGTTTCTGGCATGGCTTTGGGAATAGACACGGCAGCGCATCGCGGTGGTTTGCTGGCGATTGAAAAAACACCCAGCGCGGGCTCGACCATTGCTGTCATCGGCACCGGTGCCGATCTGGTTTACCCGGCGCGCAATCGCTCACTTGCGCATCAAATCGCTGAAGTCGGTTGCATCCTCAGCGAATATCCACTTGGCATGCCGGCGATCGCATCGAATTTCCCGCGTCGTAATCGCATCATCAGTGGTTTGGCGCGCGGTGTATTGGTAGTCGAAGCAGCGTTGCAATCAGGTTCACTGATCACTGCGCGCATGGCGGCAGAACAAGGGCGCGATATGTTCGCTATTCCCGGTTCGATACATTCACCGCTATCAAAAGGCTGTCATCAGTTGATCAAGCAAGGCGCCAAACTGGTGGAATCGGCACAAGATATTCTGGAAGAATTACAGTACGCTTCAATCGCGACATCAACCGCAGCAAATTCCATAGCAAGCGCCGATCCTGCCTCCGATCCGCAATCTGCGTTGCTCTTGCACGCATTAGGTTTCGATCCAGTCGATGCAGACACATTAGCCGCACGCTGCCAAACTGACATTGCAACATTGAATGGTCAACTGCTGACGCTAGAGCTGAATGGCATGCTGGAAATATTGCCAGGCGGCCTGTATCGCCGCGTCGGTTGAACATAAGTTAATAACCGCACAATTATCAAAGCCGCATCATGCGAAACTGTCATCTCACTTTGACATCGCATCTGCGCCACAAAATTCTCTAACACTGTTGGCATCAGCATTTTTAGGGTATCCTTGAACCCAGTAAGCGCTGTCTTTGATCTGCCGCTGTCGTAACACCTCTTTGTAATTCGTTGTGTAAAGAGCGTGATTCATACGCATCCGATCCTGACGACACTAGCGATGGTGTCGTCTTAACCTAAGCGCTACGGTGACGCCATGTTTGATGTTCTAGTTTATCTGTACGAAACCTACTACCGGCCTGATGCCTGCCCGGACTCTGATGCGCTGACAAAAAAATTGTCCGCCATCGGCTTTGAGGAAGAAGAAATTTCCAAAGCGCTGGGTTGGCTCACTGCACTGGCCGAAACCACCAACGAATTTTCCGATTCCTATCCGCATCAGACGGCGTTCTCGTTCGGCACCCGCATTTATGCTGACCGCGAAACCGACGTGATCGGTACACCAGCAATCGGCTTCATTCAATTCCTTGAATCGGCCAAGCTGATCAACCCTATCCAACGCGAAATCGTGATCGAGCGCGCGCTGGCTGCGGGCGAATCGCCGATTTCTCTGGATAAGCTCAAAGTCATCGTCTTGATGGTCTTGTGGAGCCAGGGCAAAGAGCCTGACGGCCTGATCTTCGACGAACTCTTTCTCGATGATGACGATGCCGAACCGCGCATGCTGCACTAACAAGTCATAAAGCCTCAAGCATGTCCGGCCGCAAATCTACAAGCGCCGGACATGTCACTTCAGCAACACCCGTTATTCCCATTTCACTTCTCTTTTGTCACAAGCTTGCGGATTTCGCCGCAACGCGCTTATCATTGGCCGCTTGACGGCTATGCAACTCTTATATTAGCGCGGGTCTTCTTGAAAAAGCCGCCCTCGCCATAAGCTGTATTCCTCAACCTGCACGCAGCTATGTGTGTCGGCACCTTCTTTAGAGATTACCTGACCATGACAAAAACCCTCATCATTGCCGAGAAGCCCTCGGTCGCGAACGATATCGCGAAAACGCTTGGTGGCTTTACCAAGCATGATGACTATTTTGAATCTGATGAATACGTGCTGTCGTCCGCAGTCGGTCACCTGCTCGAAATCGCGGTGCCGGAAGAATTCGATGTCAAACGCGGCAAGTGGACCTTCACGCATCTGCCGATGATCCCGCCGTACTTTGCGCTCAACCCGATCGCCAAAACCGAATCGCGCCTCAAGGTGCTGAACAGGCTGATCAAGCGCAAGGACGTCACCGGCCTGATCAACGCATGCGATGCCGGGCGAGAAGGCGAACTGATTTTCCGCCTGATCGCGCAAAATGCCAAAGCCAAACAACCGATCAAGCGCCTGTGGCTGCAATCGATGACGCCAGGCGCCATCCGCGAAGCATTCAAGAACCTGCGTAGCGACGCCGAAATGCTGCCGCTGGCCGACGCCGCACGTTGCCGTAGCGAAGCCGATTGGCTGATCGGCATCAACGGTACGCGTGCGATGACCGCGTTCAATTCAAAAGAAGGCGGCTTCTATTTGACGACCGTAGGTCGCGTGCAAACACCGACGCTGTCGATCGTGGTCGAACGCGAAGAGAAGATCAAAAAATTCGTCTCGCGCGATTTCTGGGAAGTGCGCGCAGAATTCATTTGCGCCGCCGGCATCTATGAAGGTCGCTGGCTGGATACCGCATTCAAGAAGGATGAAGTCGATCCAGAGCGTCGCGCCGAACGTCTGTGGAGCAAAGCTGCTGCAGAATCCATCGTCGCCGCCTGTCGTGGCGGCAAGATGGGCAATGTCACCGAAGAATCGAAACCGACTACATCGATGGCGCCAGCGCTGTTCGATTTGACCAGCCTGCAGCGTGAAGCAAATGCGCGCTTCGGCTTCTCCGCGAAGAACACACTCGGTCTGGCGCAGGCGCTGTACGAACGTCATAAAGTATTGACCTATCCACGTACCGATTCGCGCCATCTGCCGGAAGATTATTTGCCGACTGTTTTGGAAACGCTTGAAGTCGTCGCCGAGAACAATAACTATCATCAGTTCGCCAAGCAGATCCTGAATAATAAATGGGTCAAGCCGAACAAACGGATTTTCGATAACACGAAAATCAGTGATCACTTTGCGATCATCCCGACCACGCAAGCACCGAAGAATCTGTCCGAGCCGGAACAGAAGTTGTACGACCTCGTGACGCGTCGCTTCATGTCGATCTTCTTCCCGGCGGCAGAATTCCAGGTCACGACGCGCTTTACCGAAGTCTCCGGTCATCAGTTCAAAACTGAAGGCAAGGTCATGACCAACCCGGGCTGGCTCGCGGTCTACGGCAAAGAAGTCATCGATGAAAAAGATCCGGAAAATAGCGGCACCTTGGTACCTGTCGCCAAAGGCGAAAAGGTAAAAACCGAATCGGTTGTCGCCAATGGCCTCGTCACCAAACCGCCTGCACGCTATTCAGAGGCAACCCTGTTGTCCGCGATGGAAGGCGCAGGTAAGTTGATCGACGACAGCGATCTACGTGACGCAATGACCGGCAAAGGCTTGGGAACACCAGCCACGCGCGCCGCCATCATCGAAGGTTTGCTGAACGAGAAATACCTGCTGCGCGAAGGTCGCGAAATGATGCCGACCGCAAAGGCATTCCAGTTGATGACTTTGTTGCGCGGCCTCGGCGTAAACGAATTGACTGCACCGGAACTGACAGGCGAGTGGGAATACAAGCTGTCGGAAATGGAACGCGGCAAAATCACGCGCGAAGATTTCATGCGCGAGATCGCACAGATGACGCAAGTGATCGTCAAGCGCGCCAAGGAATACGACAACGATACGATTCCTGGCGATTACGCGACACTCAAAACACCGTGCCCGAATTGCGGCAGCGTGGTCAAGGAAAACTATCGTCGATTCGCTTGCACCAAGTGTGAATTCTCGATGAGCAAAACGCCAGGCAGCCGTCAGTTTGAAGTCGCTGAGGTTGAAGAACTGCTGACGAATAAAACCATCGGTCCACTGCAAGGCTTCCGCTCGAAGATGGGCCGTCCGTTCGCTGCCGTTCTGAAAATTTCACGCGACGAAGAAATCAAAAACTTCAAACTGGAATTCGATTTCGGCCAGAACGATGATGAAAATGCAGAGCCTGTAGATTTCAGCGAACAAACGCCTATCGGCCCATGCCCAAAATGCGCAGGCGGTGTGTACGAAATGCCTTTGTCCTATGTCTGCGAAAACTCGGTAGCAAAACCAAAAACCTGCGACTTCCGCAGCGGCCGCATCATTCTGCAACAGGAAATTTTGCCTGAGCAAATGAGCAAACTACTCAACGAAGGCAAGACAGATTTGTTGCCAGGATTCGTTTCGCAACGCACACGTCGCGCATTCAAGGCGTATCTAGTCAGAGGCAAAGATGGCAAAACCAGCTTTGAATTTGAACCTCGCAAAGAGAAGGTGCCGGGTAAAGGCAAGGCGGCGAAGGTAGCTGACGATGCGGAAGAAACAGCGATTGAAGCAGCACCGGCCAAGGCCGCCAAGAAGGTAGCGGCGAAGAAACCGGCTGCGAAAAAGGCACCGGCTAAGAAAGCTCCTGCCAAAAAAGCAGTAGCGAAGAAACCGGCGGCTAAAAAAGCGGCGGCGTAAAATCAGAGTTCTTCACATTACAGAAGGGGCGCATCAAGCGCCCCTTCTGCTTTGTAGCGCTTACTCTTGTTTGCAGCAAAACTTATTACTGTTGCTAAAGCCAGCCTTGTCGTCTTATGCTGTTTCCCATAACAATTCATCACGCCACAAAATTCACACCGCATCATCTTTCAACGTAATCTTGTACGAACCAACTAGGGAGTTTTCATGGATCAAATCGAAGCAGGTAGTCCAAGCAAAGACGATTGCAATATTGCGATGCTCGCACATCTGTTGGGGATTTTTACTGGATTCATTGGTGCGCTGATTATCTGGATCGTGAAGAAGGACAGCCCAGGCTTTGCCAACTCGCAAGCCAAGGAAGCATTGAATTTTCAGATCACTATCACGATAGGATTTTTGATTGCATGGGTGCTGGCGTTTATCTTGATTGGCTTTGTGCTGGTGCCAATTCTGTATGTCGCCAATTTGATTTTCTGCATACTCGGTGCGATTGCCGCATCCAAGGGTCAAGCATATCGCTATCCGTTTGCGGTTCGTCTGGTGCAATAAAAAGCTAGGCAGAAGCCGTATGGCGTCTGCGCGTACGTCACACAAGCAAACAAGAATGGAACGCTCATGAAACGATTGATAGCTTTTCTGGCGAGTGCATTGTTCGCGATGTCGGCCTTTGCGGCGAATGACGTCGCGCCGAAAATCGGCGTAGTGATCATGCACGGCAAGGGTGGCACGCCAACGCGAAATGTAGCTGAACTGGCATCCGCACTGGAAGCAAAAGGTTATCTCGTCGCGAATCTCGACATGCCTTGGTCAGCGCGACGCGATTATGATGCCAGCGTGAGTGCTGCCGAAGCAGAGGTTGAATCAGCCCTTGCGACATTGCGTAGCAAGGGCGCAAGTCGCGTGTTCGTGGCCGGCCATAGCCAAGGTGGATTATTCACAATCTATTTTGCAAACAAGCATGTGGTTGACGGCATCATCGCGATCGCACCGGGCGGCAATGTAGGCAGTCCTGTTTTCCAGGAAAAACTGGGCGCTGCCGTTGCTGATGCACGCAAGATGATCGCCGAAGGCAAGGGAAATGAAAAAGCCCGCTTCTCCGATTACGAAGGTTCCAAGGGACTGACGCCTGTGAATACGACTGCGACTTTGTATCTCGACTGGTTCAATCCAGAAGGCGCATTGAACCAGATCAATGCAACGAAGAATGTAAATCCGCGCACACCTGTATTATTTATCGCACCGAAGGCCGACCATCCGGGTTTGGCGAAGGTCAAACAGGAAATGTTCAACGCGCTGCCTGCCAACCCGCTCACCGTGCTGTATGAGCCCGATGCAACACATGTGGGCGCGCCATCTGCATCGATAGACGAAATTGTTCGATGGACCAAGGACATCAGCGCGCGGTAATGTGAATGAAGGCTTGATGTAGACAAGCCTTCTGTCGTTCATTCCAAATATCGACGTACTGAAAAAACAGAAGCATGGCAGAAGAAAAGACGTGACGTCTTCCAATCTATAATTCGTTTTTTACATCAACGCAGCTCAGATATGCGCACAGATAATCTGCTATCCGTTCCCGACAATCTGCCCGTTCCTCAAGACGATGGAGCGTGCGATCACTTGCGTGGCTTGACGCTGCCGTCGATTGCATTGCAGGCGACCTCAGGAGCGAAAGTCGATCTATCGAAAGATACCTCGCCCTGGATCGTTGTGTATTGTTATCCGAGAACCGGGCGACCCGATCAAGAACTGCCGGGTGGCATGACTGCGTGGAACGCCATCCCAGGCGCACGCGGTTGCTCTCCGCAATCCTGCGCCTATCGCGATCATTATGCGGAATTAAAAGCGTTGGGCGCGACGGTGTATGGTCTGAGCACGCAAGACACGACCTATCAAAGCGAATTGGTTGAAAGATTGCATCTGCCATTTGCTTTGCTGAGCGATGCGCAACTTACTTTTGCTCAAGCCTTGCAGCTGCCTACCTTTCACTTCGCAGGAATTGGTTTGATCAAGCGCCTTACCTTGATTATTCGCGCAGGAAAAATCGAAGAAGTGTTTTATCCGGTGTTCCCGTCAGACGCTGATGCCGAACATGTAATTGCATGGCTGACATCTCACGGCGGCAAGTAATTAACTGACCGCGATATCTTCCAACGCGAGCAAGAAGCGCTTGCGCTCCACACCACCTGCATAACCTGTCACCGCGCCTGATGAACCGATCACGCGGTGGCAGGGCACGATGATGGACACGGGATTTTTTCCGATGGCTGAACCTACTGCGCGCAGCGCTTTTGGATTGCCCAATCCTTGTGCATGCTGTGCATAGCTGACACTTTTTCCAAACGGTATCGCAGTCAAGGCCGTCCATACGCCGCGCTGGAATTCAGTGCCGGTCATATCCAGTGCGACATCAAATTCGGTACGTTGTCTGGCAAAATATTCATCCAGCTGCGTCGCGGCTTTCTTCAAATGCTGAATCGCCGCTTGCGTTGGTTTTTCCAGCCAACTATCTTTGCCTTTGAAGTGTTTGTGTTCTTCAAAATAAATGCCGCAAATGCCAGCGTCAGTTGCCGCGATCAGCAAGACGCCGATCGGGCTTGGATGTTTTATGAATGAAATCATGATGTTCCTTTGAACCGTAATGTCGGCTGCTATATTAAAAATCGCCAATCAAATCCGCTATCGCCTGAGCAATGATATGAATCATCAAGCCAGCGAATGCCACAACAACAGCGCTGCATAGCCGCGCCATGGCGACCAGTTTGCAGCACGCAATAACAATTGTTTTTCCGTCAGGCGCACGCTGCCCTGAAGTTCAATCGCCGCTTTTTGCAAACCCAGATCGCCAGCAGGAAAGGCATCTGTAAATCGCAAAGCGCGCATTGCAATATATTGCGCAGTCCAATCACCTATGCCGCGCACACTTTTTAGATGCTCAAGTACTTCGGGCAAGGGCGTACCCGGCTTTATTTTCAAACCATCTTCTGCTGCAAACTGTGCGAGATTTCGTATCGCATCGGCACGCGCGGTCGGTAAACCGATCGCGATAATATCTGCCGTGCTTGCCTGTGCCAGTCTTTCCGGCGTTGGGAAGTGATGCGTCACACCGATGAACGGCGTGTCTGTCGGGCTGCCAAACTTATTAACCAGACGTCCTGACAACGTCGTCGCACCTGCTACGCTCACTTGCTGGCCGAGCACTGCGCGTATCGCCAATTCAAATACATCAAAAGCGCCAGGCACACGCAAACCTGGCGTCTTGCTGATCTGCTTTAGCAACAAGGGATCATCGGCTAAATGCGCAGCGATGACTTCAGGATTGGCATCGAGATCAAACTGGCTGCGTATGCGTGCCAGCAAAGGCATCAACGCATGTGCAAGCGAGGCCGATAATGACAACTCGATTTGATTTTTTTCAGGAAGGTGTTGCACATGCAACCAGCCGTCTACTTCGCCGAGCCGCACGCTACGTGCATATGACATCGCACCAGTGTCATCCTTGATCACAGTTTCAACACCGGCGATTGCGCGCCCTGACAAGTAATGCAGCATTTCTGTCCATGCAAATGGCGGTCTGTATGCAAGACGCAAGGTGATGGCATCGTTACCATTGCTGGATAATTTTTCAGCGGCGCGCCGTATGCTGGTTGGTGCCATGCCATAGCGCGTGAGAAATAGCGCATTGAATCTGCGTATGCTGCCAAAGCCTGCCGCATACGCGACGTCGCTCATGGGCAAGCGCGTTTCCTGTAGCAATTTTTTTGCAAACAAAAGTCGTTGCGTTTGCGCGAGCTCGATCGGCGTCACGCCAAAGTGCTGCAACAAAACGCGGCGCAATTGCCGCGATGACAAACCGACTTCTTCCGCCAATCTCTCTGTATCGCCATCATTCAATGCGCCTGCAGCGATGCGCTGCCACACGGCGTACGCAAGATTTTGTTGGAGTGCATACGGCGCAAGCTCGGGACGGCAACGCAAGCAGGGACGAAAACCCGCGGCTTCCGCTGCAGCGGCAGTACTGAAAAATAAACACGATGATGCGCGCGGTGTTTTGGCCGAGCAGACAGGGCGGCAATAGATGCCGGTAGTTTTAACGCCGGTGAAGAACACGCCGTCGAAACGTGCATCTTTTGCTGCTAAGGCGCGATAGCAACTCTCATCCGTCAGAGTCGCATTGTCCTGCATGTGATTGCTATTGGGGATGTCCATGGGCGTATTTATACGCGCAGGATCTAGTAGCGTCTAGCCGTTTTCGGACAAGGCTGGCTTTGCTGACAATATGCTTGAATGGCGCGCTTCAACCTACGAGCCAGATTATTTCCCTGCCATTTTTTGCATCTGGAATGCCAGCGATATTTGTGCGAACTCGATCAAGATTTCTTGGGTGCCACCGTTGAAGGTAGTGAAGGAATTACCCGTGCGAACCACCAATCGCGGCGGGAATATCCAACCGGCGTAGGGCACGCCTATCATCTTGGCGCTGCGCACGTCGCGCCATTCGACTTGCCGGTTGTACATCCAGGTTTGCGTAATACCTTTTTCGTCGATCGTAATTCTCGACCGCAAAAACCAGTAGTAACTGACGGCTAACATCAATGCAGCAAAGACCAGCAATGCCTTCACGCTGAACCCGTACTCCAGCAGCGGAAATCGACGCGCGATATCGATTGCATACACCACCAGCGTGGCAGAAAAAACTGTCGCCAACAGCTTGAACCAGCGGCTGTATGCAGGACCGTTGACCGTTGTGGCAGGCTTGTAAAAATTCAGTTCCATTGCACTTCTTCCAAAAATTTCATGCGACGGATGATCGCACATATTATTTAATTTGCCGTCTATCTTGCCATCAGGACAAGCTCGCATCGTACCGTTGCTGGAGCGCCTGCCAAATGAGGCGCTTGTCACCTTCGCTGGCGCCACCCCATGTGGCGATTTCATCTATGGTACGCAAACAGCCTACGCAGAAATGTGTCCTTGTATCTACCCTGCAGATGCCGATGCACGGTGAAGGCAGAATATCTGTGTTGTCTTCCAGATTAATGCTGGCCAGCCGTTGACTGAATTCGGCAGGATCAACTTTTTTACTACGCATTGCGCGGTGCAAACATGATGATCGCCATGCCTAGCAAAGTGCAGGCAACGCCAACCACGTCCCACACCGATGGCTTGATGCCGTCGATTGCCCACAACCAGCACAGCGCAACTGCGACGTAGACGCCACCATACGCGGCGTAGACGCGCCCGCTGGCGTCAGGGTGCAGCGTAAGCAGCCAGGCAAACAGCGCGAGGCTGAAAGCCGCTGGAATCAGCAACCATACCGAACCGGATTGACGCAACCACAGATACGGCAAATAGCAGCCGATGATTTCTGCAAGCGCAGTGACAACGAATAACGCGATGGTTTTGATTTCAAACATGGGAATTTTCCTGTGGCTGTTCCACCGATTTTTTAATCCATTCTATTGACCCAGCTCGGCATTCAATCGAGCACTCCATGCACAAGGAGAGCGAACGTCTGCCGGGCAAGCTATAGAAGTCGGATGCAGCTACTTAGCTACGCGCGGCTTTGCGCGCCAAAGTACGATGCCATTGCCACACGACGTCGCCATCGGGCTCAACCTGTTCCGCAACAAACTGAAAGCCCAGATTTTTTAATATCGTATTTGCTGCGTTTTCGACATTTTCTGTGTGCGCAACGACAGTGAGCGTCGCATCGCTTGCATGTGCAATATGCAATAGCTCGCGCACCATTTCGGTGGCGATACCTTGTCCCTCGAATTTCGGAAAGGTGAGATATCCGATTTCGACCTTCTTCGTATCTCCATCCTTTTGCGGCGGTGACTTGAAGCCACAAGCACCGACCAAGCGTCTATCGTACACGGCTAAATAGCCTATCCAGGGCGCGAGAAAACCGCTGTTGCGATACAACTCGGCAGTCGCCTTGCACACTTGCTTAACGTGCATATCAAGACGGCCGGAGACATCCGTCGGCTGGCCTTTTTTATCAATCGGAATGAGCTGGACGTGCATCAGTAATGACGCTTTGCAGAAATAGCATTGCCGACGCTGGATAGCGGCTTACCTGCCGCACCAATTTGAATCAATTTGATTGTTTGCATCTGATTACGAAGTCACTTCAAAATATAAGTTAATGCAGCTGTAAGCATCACGTAAGGGAATGGCCCGAATAATGGCAAATCAATTAAGTGCAGGAAAATAGTGAAGTCATTTTAACCAGATAAACCTACTGGCAAAAAATGAAGTCCGCTCCGGCGTTATTTTCATCTCATCAAGATTGATGCAGGCCACGGCATTTTACGTCAACACGCCAACCTGCTCTGTAGCAGCATGCTGTATTACCGCTTTGCCTTAGACGCGCTAGACGTCAACCAAGAAGCACGGCATCGCATCAATAAAAAAGAAGGAGACACCGTCACCCAAGCCTCAAATCACTGAGCAAAAAACCTGGAACTTGCTGCATCGCACCTTGACATCTTTTTGTTAAAGCGCATTCTAGGCTCGTCAGCCCGGCCGCCATTTCATATGGATGCTGTCTGTCGGTGATGAATCAAAGTTATTTCTAAAAATATAAAAGGAGATACACAATGAAGAAGAATCACGATCAGAACAAGACCACCGCCCGCCGCAAGTTTCTGGGTACCGCAACCGCCGGCACCGCAGCAGCCGCCCTCAGTTTTCCAATGATCTCCACCGCGCAATCTGTGACGCAGATGCGCTTTCAAAGTACTTGGCCTAGCAAAGATATCTTCCACGAATACGCGCTGGATTTCGCTAAAAAAGTGAATGACATGACCGGCGGTGAACTGAAGATTGACGTGCTGCCGGCTGGTGCAGTGGTCCCTGCATTTGGTCTGCTGGATGCGGTATCAAAAGGTACATTGGATGGCGGCCACGGTGTCATGGGCTACAACTACGGCAAGCAAAGTGCGATTGCATTGTGGACCTCAGGCCCGGTGTTCGGCATGGATGCGAACATGGTGCTGGCATGGCA
The DNA here is from genome assembly GCF_030655415.1 of Herminiimonas sp. The sequence continues at coordinate 101,731 of NZ_JAURVN010000002.1, forward strand.
TAAATACGGCGGTGGTAAAGAGCTGCTGGAAAAACTCTACACATCGATAGGCGCCAACGTCACGTCTTTCCTCAGCGGACCGATGCCAACTCAACCGCTAGGCTGGTTCAAAAAACCAATCACCAAAACCGATGATCTGAAAGGCCTCAAGTTCCGCACCAATGGCCTCGCGATCGATTTGTTTACAGCGATGGGCGCAGCGGTGAATGCATTGCCAGGTGGCGAAATCGTCTCGGCGATGGATCGCGGCTTGCTGGATGGCGCAGAGTTCAACAACGCCAGTTCGGATCGCCTGCTCGGCTTCCCTGACGTCTCCAAAGTCTGCATGCTGCAAAGCTTCCATCAAAGCTCGGAGCAATTCGAGATCAGCTTTAACAAAACCAAATACGATGCATTGCCACCGAAGATGAAAGCCATCATCGCCAATGCCGTCGAAGCCGCATCAGCCGATATGTCGTGGAAAGCAATCGATCGCTATTCCAAGGATTATCGCGAAATGCAAACCAAGGACAACGTCAAGTTCTACAAAACACCTGACGCCATCCTGCAAACCCAGCTGACAATCTGGGACGACGTCGTCAAGAAAAAAGGCGCCGACAATCCACTGTTCCAGGAAGTTGAAAAATCGCAGCGCGTCTTTGCGGAACGCGCAATGCGTTGGGACATGGACACCAACAATAACCGCCGCATGGCATTCAATCATTACTTTGGACAGAAAAAAGCACCGGCCAAATCCTGATGATTGACTGAATCGAACGGGCATCTTTCCTGATTACTGATCCGGATCGATGCCCGTTTTTCCAGCAGCACTGTTATTTTGTAAAAGGTGTCTTCATGACCGTCCAGAATTTTCTCTACGGCATCGATCGCGTCAATACCTGGGCCGGTAAAGCCGCGTCCTGGTTGATCGTTGGTCTGATGCTGTTGATATGCGCCGAAGTTTTCAAGCGCTATCTTCTCAATGCCCCCACCGCCTGGATCTTCGACGCCACCAATATGTTGTACGGCACATTGTTCATGCTAGGTGGCGCGTACACCTTGGCGCAAAACGGCCATGTGCGCGGCGATTTTCTTTACAGCAGCATGAAACCACGCACGCAGGCATCGTTTGATCTGGTGCTGTATTTCGTTTTCTTCATTCCCGGCATACTCGCGCTCTGCTATGCGGGATGGGAATATGCCGGCGACTCATGGCGCATCAACGAGCACTCCACACTGACGGCGAACGGGCCGCCTATCTACCACTTCAAAGCCATCATTCCACTCGCGGGTGGATTGATGATGCTGCAAGGTATAGCGGAAATCGTGCGCTGTGTCGTTTGCCTGAAAAACGGTGAATGGCCTGCACGTTTGAAAGACGCTGAAGAGATTGATGTCGTCGAACAGCAGCTAGCCAATAGTGAATACGTCGATGCAGAAACGCGCAAGGACGCAATCGAGCGCGCGCATTCAATTGAAGAGACGGCAAAACAACGCGGCATGGGCGATGGAGTAAAGCTATGAGCGAACCGGCAATGGGAATGTTAATGCTGGCCCTGATCGTGGTCGTGATCCTGATGGGATTTCCGACTGCTTTCACATTGATGGGGCTAGGTACTGCGTTCGGCTTCATCGCGTTTTACGATCCATCGCAATCGTGGTTTCACAATCGGGTATTCGATTTGATGGTGCAGCGTGCGTATGGCGCGATGACCAATGATGTATTGGTGTCGATACCGCTATTCGTGCTGATGGGCTACGTGATGGAGCGAGGGGCGCTGGTGGATAAAATGTTCTACGCCTTCCAGCTCGCCTTCCGTCGTGTACCGGCATCGCTGGCTGTCGCTTCGCTGATCGTTTGTACCTTCTGGGGCATCGCAAGCGGATTGGTGGGTGCAGTGGTCGTGTTGATGGGCGTGATCGCTTTCAACCCAATGTTGAAAGCAGGTTATGACACACGGCTGGCAGCAGGCGTCATCACGGCTGGCGGCACGCTGGGTATTTTGATCCCGCCATCGGTGATGATCATTGTGTTCGCTGCCGTCGCGGGTGAGTCGATCGTCAAACTATATGCAGCTGCGATGTTACCGGGCTTCTTCCTCGCGTTTCTGTATCTGGTGTACATCATCGGCTGGGCCATGATCAATCCGAAGATTGCGCCGAAATTGCCAGAAAGCGCCACGCATATTCCGGTCGATCCGTGGGCTGTGAAACTGCAGCAAGCGTATACCCGCAAAATGCTGCCGGCATTATTGGCAGCAGTCGCAATGCCAGGAAAAGCGATGCGCATAGAGATCGAAGGCGTGGGTATCACCTACTGGAAGCTGCTGAAAAATCTGATGGCCGCATTGATGCCGCTGGCGATTACCGCGTTGACTTTGGCTACCGTGTGGTGGTTCATCGTGATCCATCAGCAACCGGATGAAGTTGTGTCCACGCGCGCCGTTGCCGAAGAAATGCAACTCTCTTCAGCATCTGCCCCTACTGACGCACCTCAAGCTCTGGGCAGCACCGCCAGCGATCCAAACGCACTGGCAGAAGCGCCACCAGAAGAACTGGGTGGTGATCCTGTTGATACCGTTTCAACTGAACCAGAAGGCCTGCAGGCAATGGGCGACGCAGATTTGCAAACCCCTGTGCATGAATATACAGGCCCGCCATCCGGCTTCTACATCACCTTCTCGATTGCAGTCGTGATCTCGGTGCTGTTGCTGGCGTATTACTACTGGATCATGGAAGCGGAATTGTTCCAGTTGCTCAAGCTGCTGATGTCATCGACGCTGCCGCTGGCGACATTGACCTTCCTCGTGCTCGCAGTGATTTTGTTCGGTATCACCACCGCAACTGAATCTGCGGCGGTTGGTGCGTTCGGCGCCTTCCTGCTGGCGATACAAGCCAAATCACTGACGTGGAAAAAGATCAAGGAAGCAGTTTTCCTGACGTCTAAAACTACGGCGATGGTGTGCTGGCTGTTTGTCGGCTCAGCGATTTTCTCTGCCGTGTTTGCGATCCTCGGTGGACAAGCGCTGGTCGAACAATGGGTGTTGTCGCTGGACATGACGCCGCTGCAATTCATGTTGCTGTCGCAAGCGATTATCTTCGTGCTGGGGTGGCCGCTGGAATGGACAGAGATCATCGTGATCTTCGTCCCTATCTTCCTGCCTATGCTGCATCACTTTGACATCAATCCCTTGTTATGGGGCACGCTGGTATTCGTCAATCTGCAAGCAGCTTTCCTGTCACCACCGGTGGCGATGTCGGCCTATTATCTGAAAGGAGTGGCACCTAAACATGTCACGCTGAACCAGATTTTTGCCGGCATGATGCCGTACATGTTCATCGTGATTCTCTGCATGATCCTGATGTACGTCTGGCCGGGTATGACCTTGTGGTTACCGGAATTCCTGTATGGGAATTGATCGCTGAGCGACGCGGTAATCAAGCGTCGTAAAGTAAAAACGGGATGCGGCCAATTTGGCGCATCCCGTTTTTTTATTCTGCTGCGATTTGTATTTTTTAACGTGCTTTCGTTTTCAAAGTATTCAAATCATTTTGCGCTTATCCGCATGCAGCGGCACCTTGCCGCTTCGCTGCAATCGCATTACCTGCACGACTGACTGCCTTACGACCAAGTTTTTCAGAAATGAATTGCCCCGCATCGACCACCGCGTCGAAATCGATACCGGTTTCTATACCGAGGCCGCGCATCATGTACAACACATCTTCGGTCGCAACATTGCCAGTCGCACCTTTGGCGTACGGACAACCGCCGAGACCCGCGACCGATGCGTGATAAATCGTGATACCGACTTCGAGGCTCGCGTAAATATTTGCCAACGCCTGACCGTAAGTATCGTGGAAGTGACCGGACAAACCCGCAATCGGGAATTCCTGCGCTGCGCGTTGCATCACCGTTTGCACATGACGCGGCGTTGCGACACCTATCGTGTCAGCAATATCAATTTCATCGCAACCAAGATCGCGCAATTGCTGCACTACGCTCGCTACGCTGTCTGTCGATACCTCACCTTGATACGGACAACCGAAAGCGCAACTCACTGCGCCGCGCAAACGTAAATTGTTTTCCTTGGCCGCACGCGCCACATCGCGGAAGCGCTCTACCGATTCGGCTATCGAGCAATTGATATTCTTTTGTGAAAATGCTTCCGACGCTGCGGCGAAGATCACCACTTCATCCACACCTGCGGCCAATGCTGCTTCGAAACCTTTCATGTTCGGCACCAAAGCCGAATACAAAGTGCCAGGCCGACGCGTAATACCGGCCATCACTTCCGTCGATGTCGCCATTTGCGGCACCCATTTTGGCGAGACGAATGATGCCGCTTCGATATTGACGAAACCAGCTTGCGACAAGCGATTCACCAGTTCGATCTTGACGTCAGCATTGATGGTTTGCTGTTCGTTTTGCAATCCATCGCGCGGACCAACTTCGATGATCTTGACGGCTTTCGGCAGGCTGGAAGAAATCAATTGCATCACCTCGATAAAACAATAATCAGAACGAATCTACTTTAGCTGTAAAAACGGCCAGTCGAAGATTCAACCGGCCGCTTATATAAATTCAACACATCAACCAAGCATCAAACTCTTACGATGGTGTTACATCGCAACGCGCATCGATCGAAGTTTTACGGGTATGCATGCCGAGCTTTTCCAGCAACTCCTGATCCGCTACCGCTTCAGGATTGCCGGTCGTCAGCAATTTGTCGCCGTAGAAAATCGAGTTCGCGCCAGCAACGAAGCACAGCGCTTGAATCGCTTCGCCCATTTCACGACGACCTGCGGACAAACGTACGCGCGCTTTAGGCATCGTGATACGTGCCACCGCGACAGTGCGAACGAATTCCAAAGGATCGATAGGATCAGTGCCGTGCAAAGGTGTGCCTTCGACTTGCACCAGATTGTTGACCGGTACCGATTCAGGATACGGATCCATATTGCACAATTGCGCGATCAGGCCAGCGCGTTGCAAACGCGATTCGCCCATGCCGACGATGCCGCCGCAGCAAACCTTGATGCCGGCGCCGCGCACGCGACCGAGTGTGTCGATACGGTTTTGGTAGTCGCGGGTCGAGATCACGTTTGAATAGAATTCAGGTGCGGTGTCGAGATTGTGATTGTAGTAATCGAGGCCGGCGTTTTTCAGTTTTTCAGCCTGGCCTTCGCCGAGCATGCCGAGCGTCGCGCAGGTTTCCATGCCCATCGCTTTCACTTCGCGCACCATCTCTTCGACCTTTTCGAGATCGCGATCTTTTGGTTCGCGCCATGCAGCACCCATGCAGAAGCGCGTCGCGCCGTGCGATTTTGCTTCGCGTGCGGCAGCCAATACTTCTTCCAGTGGCAAAATCTTTTGTGCCGTTACGCCAGTGTCGTAACGCGCAGCTTGCGGGCAGTAGCCGCAATCTTCAGGGCAGCCGCCGGTTTTAATCGACAGCAAAGTCGCCAATTCGACTTCAGACGGATCGAAGTTTTCGCGATGCACGGTTTGTGCGCGATACATTAATTCATTGAATGGCAGATTGAACAAAGCGAGCACATCATCTACCGGCCACGTGGTCGGGACGATAGCAGCGACTGGCGCTTGGAAGGTTACTGGTTGCGACGACATAAAAACTCCTGACTAAAATTCAAAGCTAATGTTTGTCAGGCTGACTTGGGCCAGCCAGGCAAACACGAAAAATCCAGAAAAGCAGCCGCTGCAGCAGGCAAGGGCGCATGTTGTTGATCACCATCAACAGACAAACGCGGCACACAACCCAGCAACGGTGCGGACAAACGGGCCGACAATGCTTCCACATTATCCCCAGCATATGCCATGCCAGCATCGACGGTATTCGCCACCCAACCCACCAACTTCAGACCACGTGCAGCGATCGCATCGGCAGTCAATAAAGCGTGATTCAGGCAACCGAGCCGCAGCCCGACCACCATTATGACCGGCAAAGCCAGTTGTTGGGCCAAATCTGCAGTATTGGCATCATCCGTCAAGGGAACGCAAAAACCGCCCACGCCTTCCACCACCACCGCATCTGCCATTTCAACAACTTGCGCGTAACAGCTGCGAATATGCGCGATATCGATCACAACATACTCCAACTTCGCTGCAACGTGCGGCGCAGCGGCGGCTTTAAACATATACGGAACTGCCAAATTTCTTGGTAAAACGACATTTGCAGCCTGCGCCAAAGCGTCAGCGTCGTCATTGTGCCAGACCTCGCCATCGGCTGTCTGAATCGGATGCGCGCCGGCCGCCACAGATTTGATGGCTGCAGCCCGCACGCCGGTTTGAACCAGCGCATGCAGGATCGCGGTCGAAATCAGCGTCTTGCCGATTTCAGTATCAGTGCCGGTTACGAAACAACTGAAAGATGCTGTCACCTCAGGTCTCCTTTTCTAATTGATGCAGCGCACCGACTAACTGCGCGACATCGTCAGCGGTATGTGCAGCCGACAAAGTCACACGCAAACGCGCGGTACCAGCCGGCACAGTCGGCGGACGAATCGCCGGCACCCAGAAGCCGCGCTCATATAAATTCGCCGCAACTTGCATCGCCACATCATTCGCGCCTATCACGACCGGTTGAATCGCGGTGCTGGATGCCATTGCCTGCCACTTAGTCAATTGCAGGGATTCTGAAAATTGTGCGATCAGACTTTGCAATTGGGCGCGACGTTCTGCGCCTTCCGCACCTTCAATAATATCCAGGCTGGTCAGCAAGGCATGCGCAACAGCTGGCGGCGCAGCGGTGGTGTAAATGTACGGACGCGCGCGCTGCACCATCCATTCGATCACACTCGCATGCGCCGCGACGAAGGCACCGGCAACGCCAGCAGCCTTGCCTAGCGTGCCCATGTAAACCAGATTCGGCGAACGCAGATTGAAATGTTCCAGCACACCACGACCATGCGCGCCGAGCACGCCAAAGCCATGCGCATCATCGACCACCAGCCAAGCATCGTGTTGTTCACACAAAGCCAGTAAGCGTGGCAAATCAGCCAGATCGCCATCCATGCTGAAGACGCTATCGGTCACGACCATTTTTTTCGCGGCAGTACTGGCGGCGAATAGCGCAGATAATTTATCGATATCGCCGTGCGGATAAACCTGTACGTTCGCACGCGATAAACGCGCGCCATCGATCAAGGATGCGTGATTCAAGGATTCTGAAAACAGGTCAGCATCGCTGCCAGCCAGCGCACTCAGTATCGCGAGGTTAGCCATATAGCCGGTGCAGAAATACAGCGCACGCGCGTTTTCGATTTGCGGCGCGACGAATTGTGCGAGGCGATCTTCCAGCGCTGCATGCGCGCGCGAGTGACCGCTAATCAAATGCGATGCGCCGCTACCTGCGCCATAGAGTTCTGCGCCTTGCTGCAAGGCTGCGATGATTTTTGGATGCGCCGCCAAACCTAGATAATCATTGCTGCAAAACGCCAACATGGAGCGACCATCAACTTGCACGCGCGGCGTGGATGGCGACTCGGTAATGCGACGGCGACGACGCAAACTTTGCGCATCAATTTGCGCAAGCTGCGCATCCAGTCCCGCGATCAACTTGCTCATGCGGCCATCACTTTGGCAAAAACGGTTTGCACGCGCGCGGCGAGACCTTCGATTTCTTCACTGCTTAAGATGTACGGCGGCATCAGATACACCGTGTTGCCAATAGGGCGCAGCAACAACTCATGTTCCAGCGCCGTCGAGAAGAAGCGTTGTGAGAAAGTCGCTGCCGCTTGCGGACTATCGACCACTGCATCGAAGGCCCACATCATCCCGCGATGGCGGAAGTTCGCGACTAGCGCATGATTAGCCAACGGTGCGAGCGCCTTGCTCAAATGTGCAGCACGTGCGCGATTGCTATTGATGACATCGTCTTCTTCAAAAATCGCCAGCGTCGCCAACGCCGCGCGGCAGGCCAACGGATTACCCGTGTAGGAATGCGAATGCAAAAAGCCGCGCTTCACATCGACGTCGTAGAAAGATTGATAAATTTCATCGCGTGTCATCACCAAAGACAAAGGTAGATAACCGCCGCTGATGCCTTTCGACAGACACAAGAAGTCAGGCCAGATCGCCGCTTGTTCACACGCGAAGAAAGTACCAGTGCGACCGCAACCAACCGCAATCTCATCCGCGATCATGTGGATTTCATATTTATCGCACAGCAAACGCACTTCCTGCAGATACACAGGATCATGCATCGCCATGCCGGTCGCACATTGCACCAATGGTTCGATGATGATGGCAGCGATGTGTGGTGCGCGTTCCTGCAATAATTTTTCCAGATCTTTCGCGGCGCGACGTGCGACATCGGCAGCGGATTCGCCTAGTTCAGCGGCGCGTGCGTCAGGACTCGCGACGACGTGTGCATGCTGCAGCAAAGAATCGTAGGCATCGCGGAAAATCGCGACATCGGTTACGCCGAGCGCGCCTATGGTTTCGCCGTGATAACTGCCCTTCAGGCAAACGAACTCGCGCTTGGCAGTTTTGCCATGATTGCGCCACGCGTGAAAGCTCATCTTCAACGCGATCTCAACTGCCGACGCGCCATCAGACGCGTAAAAACAATGACCGAGTACATGACCGGTGCGTGCAGAAAGTTGTTCCGACAATTGCACCACCGGCTCGTGCGTAAAACCGGCGAGCATCGCGTGCTCCAGCAAATCGAGTTGCGCCTTCAGCGCGCTATTGATGCGCGGATTGGCGTGACCAAACAAATTGACCCACCATGAACTGATCGCATCCAGATAGCGATTACCGTTGACGTCATACAACCACGCGCCGCGACCGTGACTGACGGGGATCAGCGGCAATGTTTCGTGATGCTGCATCTGCGTGCACGGATGCCAAACGCTACGCAAGCTGCGCGCGACCAGATCGTTTTGTTTGCCAGGTATGTTATTCATTTCGCCAACCTCGCTCGTATTCTTGCCATGCGTTTGCCACTGCAAACGCGGTACAACTTATTCGGGAAACACGCCGTCTATATAAAACCAGCGGCCATCTTCTTTGACGAAACGGCTGACTTCATGCAGCCGTTGTGCGCGACCACCACTTTTGGAGCGCGCAACAAATTCCACCGTTGCTTCGGTTTCGCCCGGCACAAATTTCTTCACTTCCAGTCCCAGCCATTTAGTCGCTGCATCGTGTGCAAAATCCGTCAAAGGCGGGCGCATAGATGCGTGCCACGTCGCATGCACGTAATGCATCAGACCCAACACATACGCGCTGTAACGCGAGCGCATCAGTGCTTCGGCATTCGGAGCGTCTGTGCCATCGTGGAAAGGCTTGCAACATAGCGCGTAACTGTCTTTGCCACCATGATTGCCGCAAGGGCAAGCGGCGCTCGCCGTGGAATTTTGTTTTGCCATACTTTCTTTGCCTGCCTTACCCTTAGCAATCTTGGAGCGCCGCACTAATGCACCGTTTAAAATGGCGCTTGATGTTCAAAATGCAGCCTCAAGGCGTTGCCATAGTGTTTCAGGAAGCTATTGTAGGCGCGCCCGACTGGAATGTGAACCGTATTGCCCCACGCGAGATCTTGATGAATCTGCTTGAAGCCCAGTTGAATTACCCTTTTGACGACACCTTGCCCGACGTTGGCGGCGCGTTCGAGGTCGCGCCCGGCATCAAGTGGCTGCGCATGGGTTTGCCGTTTGCGCTGAACCACATCAATCTGTGGCTGCTGAAAGAGTCAGTCGAAGGTGAAAGCGGCCTGGTCAAAGGCTGGACCATCATCGATTGCGGCATCGCGAATGACGCCACGCGCGACGCGTGGGAGCAAATTTTTGCTACGCAACTGGAAGGCCTGCCGGTCATACGCGTCATCTGCACACACTGCCATCCCGATCACGTCGGCCTCGCCGACTGGATCTGCAGCCGCTGGAATGTACCGCTGTGGATGACGACCGGCGAATACACGTTCGCGAGAATGATGTCGGCCGCCTTGCCGGGTTCAGACGGCACGGCTATGTTCCCCTTCTTCAAACTGCACGGCCTCGCTGATCCGCAAATGTTGCAAGAGCTGGAAGGCCGCCGCAGTTATTACCCGACACTTGTACCAAGCGTGCCGCTGACCTATGTGCGCATACACGACACGCAAAACTTCCGCATAGGCGAGAACACATGGCGCGTCATCACCGGCTTCGGCCATGCGCCCGAACATGCATCGCTGTATTGCAAAGAATTGAACGTACTGATCTCCGGCGACATGGTCTTGCCGCGCATCTCGACTAATGTCTCGGTCTTTGCGATCGAACCGGAATCGAATCCGGTACAACAATTTCTTGATTCGTTATTGAAATACAAGGATTTGCCGGACGACACACTAGTACTGCCATCACACGGCAAACCCTTCCGCGGTTTGCATACGCGCATACAGCAGTACGTCGATCATCACGCCGCGCGCTTGCAGGAAGTATTGGACGCCTGCGTCACACCACAATCAGCAGCCGACATCGTGCCGATCATGTTTGTACGCAAGCTGGATTCACATCAATTGAGTTTTGCGCTGGGCGAAGCGCTGGCGCATTTGCACAAGCTTTGGTTTGATGGAATTTTGAAGCGAGACATTTGCGCCGATGGCACGATCAGATTCAGAGTCCGCTGATCACGCTCGAAAATAAAAAGCGCCATTGCAAATGGCGCTTGCTGAATCAGAAATTTACATCAAGATGCAATACGGATTTCTGACTCAGTCCAACCTCAATAATCTCGATCGAGATTAAAACGCCGAAAGCACAACGCCGCCATCCGCACGCAATGCCGCACCGTTGGTAGCGGACGACGCCTCGGAGCAAACATAGACAACCATGTTGGCGATTTCTTCCGGTGTCGTGAAGCGCTTAATTAACGATGTAGGACGTACTTTTTCAAAGAACTCTTTCTCGAACGACTCGATTGAGTTGCCAGATAGTTTTTCAACAAAATCAGACACGCCTTCCGAGTTCGTTGGTCCCGGCAACACTGAATTCACTGTTACGCCGGTACCGGCGCAATGTTCTGCCAGGCCGCGCGCAAGACTGATCTGCGCCGTTTTGGTCACACCGTAATGAATCATTTCCAGCGGAATCTGAATACCACTCTCGCTACTGATAAAGACCACGCGTCCCCAATTCTTTTTCTTCATACCCGCAAGGTAAGCGCGAGACAGACGCACGCCGGACATGACGTTCACATCGAAGAAACGTAGCCAATCTTCATCTGGAATTTCTTCAAACGATTTGGGATCGAAAATACCGAGATTATTGACCAACACATCGACCGCAGGATAAGCAGCAACCAGCGCATCAATCTGACGCGGATCGGAAAGATCACCCGCAAAGCCGAACACCTGCGCGCTCGGGACTGCTTTGCGCAACCCATCCAATGCAGCATCGACCGATTGCTGTGAGCGGCCATTGATAATCACCTGCGCCCCTTCGCGCGCCAGCCCCGTCGCGATGGCAAAGCCAATACCTTTGGTTGAACCGGATACCAAAGCCAGTTTGTTCTTCAAGCCTAAATCCATGATGTTTTCTCCATGTGAATTGACGCTGCGGTGTTTTGTAGTCTACGACAACAAGCAATTCGATGCTGACGCCTACTATGCATTCTAAATTTCCTGCGAGCAGGAAATAGCGTGCGTTTTTTTGGTCGCAGCATCAGCAATTTCTCGGTTTAAGCTGTTGATTCTGGATGAAGAATTATGCCTAGACGAAGCGCTGGCTCAGTTGCACAAGCTTTGGTTTGATGAGGTTTTAAAATGGATGAGCCATTGCGAAGGAATTATTAGATTTCAAATCCATTAAATTCTGGCTCTTTTGTATGCAGCTATTGGTTCAGGATTTGGCTGGAATATTGCGTGAAATCCATCGTGGGCATTGTTCGCTATTCGCATCAATAAATCCAAAGTTTTATGAACATCTTCTTTGTTTTCATAAATTACTTCCTTTAATCGCACTGATTGATCCCCACTTTTAGCAAGATAAACTGAATCAACTTCACCTCCATTATGTTCGTAGATATGGCGCCGATGGAATTTCAAGGTTAGAAACTGCACGTCAGATTCCTTAATTTTTGCAACAAGATCAATATCAAACCATTGACTAAATATCTTTAAGACTTCCGTTAAATTATGAAACCGCTTTGTTGTTAACCTCAGCTTTCTCGATGCAGTCATTGGCACTAAATTGGCTAGTTGTTTGGCGTATTGTGACAAGAAAGAATCAAACGCGGAAACCGCATCTCGAATGCACGTCTCTGGGCTTGACCCTCCGTTGAGTCGGGTGCGTATTTCATGGATTGTAGCCAGTTCAAAATCGGACAAATCAACCCTTGTTCCACAGAGTGAGCAGTATCCGTACTTTCCCAATACATCGTTAAATTCGCCGCATGAGTTACAAATAAATTTATGCTGTTGGCTTTCTTCAGAAACATAAAAAGCAGGTTTATCTCTATCCGTCCCCGCTGCGTCAGCAACGCTATCCATATCAATCTGAAGCTCTGCATTTTCATGCTCGCATAACGCCGTATGAAGCACTTCACAGTAATGTTTTACGTAGCGTTTTTGTGCATGCGATAAGAAATCATGGCAGGGAGCCAAAAGTCCACAATATGGACAAATATTTGGCCATGGCCCGCTTCGCCAGTAACCATCACAAGAAGGGCAGTTATGACCGAACTTACCCTCACTATCGGAACATATAAAAACAGGTAGCGATCCTGGAATAGTGGGTGAATTTTGGGCAACTCCCATACCAACAATTGGTAGCGCTTCAACCACAATTCCTTGTGGAAGCGCATAGACTTGAATCCAAACCATTGGTACTGGTCGGCTTCCACGGATTCCAACGCTGTAACCTTTGTTGCCCTCTATCGTCGTTTTAATATAAAACGTAATTATTCCGCCGGAATGACTGATTTCTTGAAAATCGGTTTTCATCATGCGTCCCTTGTTAATTAAATATTTCGCTTCTTTCTTGGGGCATTTGAAAACAACGCGTCGTAAAGCGCATTCGGCAGCATTCTCAATAACTTCCCGACGACCCCCATTTGCCAAGGTATCACGCGATAACTACAACCGGATGCGATCGATGCCACGGCTCGCTTAGAAAACTTCTCAGCTGGCAGCAAAAACGGCATCGCATAATCATTCACCTGCGTCATAGGCGTATCGATATAACCAGGCGCAATCGTGACAACCTTGATGCCGTCCTTCTTCAATTCCACACGCAGTGATTCGCAATAGCTGATGACCGCAGCTTTGGACGCGCTGTAAGCGCCTGATCCCGGCAAACCGCGTATGCCGGCGACACTGCCGATACCGACCAATCGTGCGCCGGCTTGGCCCGCTGCGGCTTGCGCCTTCATCGTCGCGATAAATGGTGCAAACGTTGCGACGGTTGCGGTGACGTTGGTGGCGAAGACTTGTTCGAAGACTTGCAGATCTTCTGCACACTCAGTCAGCGTCCCGCGTGATACGCCAGCATTGGCGATGACGATGTCTATGCCTTGCGCAGCGGCGATGAAGTCGGCGGCGGCGTCCGCAAGTGCTGCGCTGTCCTTGACGTCGAGCGCATAGATGCGATGGCGTTCTGCGTTCGGCAAGCTGGCGGCGAGTTCACGTAAGACTTCGCCGCGTCGTGCGACTAGGCCTAGCGTTGCGCCTTGGTTCGCGTACTGTCGCGCGAGTGCTGCGCCCAGGCCGCTGGATGCACCAGTGATGAAAACTCGTTTTGCTTGCATGGCAACTCCCATTATTTCCAACTCAAATAAAAAGTCCGCCCTCTTGCGAGTTGCGGACTTCTTTGTTTTACATGATTGCTGAAAATTTCAGCAACAGTATTTATTTAAAACGCGTCGAGTTACTTGGCGGACTTGGCAACCAAATGATCCATCACTTGCAATGTCGCTTCATGCAACACAGCTTCTGGACGATTGCCCAGCGATGCGCCGACGATGGATGGCGAGGTGACATAACGGCCGTCAATCGCGATCATCGGTACGCCGTCAACTTTGTAGGCCGCTTGCAATTGCGTTGCGCGACCAACTTTGGTTTGTACGCCGAAGGAGTTGTAGGTCTCGGTAAATTTCTTGATATCTACGCCTGGTTGCTTGGCGATGAAGTCGAGGATTTGTTTGTCCGTATCCAGCGGCTGACGCTCTGAGTGAATCGCACGGAAGATACGTGGATGCAGTGTGTCGACCAGACCCAATGCTTCTATCGTGTAGTAGAGCTTTTGTTGCGGGATAAACGAATCGCGGAAGGCGACCGGCACGCGTTTGAAGACGATCTTGTCAGCGTTCTTTTTTATCCACGCCTCGAGTGATGGGTCGAGTGCGCTGCAATGCGGGCAGGAATACCAAAAGAATTCTGTGACTTCGACTTTTTTGCCGGCGTCAGTTTGCTGCGCTTTTTCCAGCGTGCGGTAATCGGTGCCGTTGACCGGAGCTGCCGGCGACGCGCCAGCGGTGGAGGCCATCAAACTGAAACTTGCTACTGCTGCGACTGCCAACAGATGTTTAAAAAAACGCATGGTAGACCTTTCCTTATGTGCCAATTTTATTTTCCGATGCGTACGACTGCGACATCGACGCCATTGTCAGACAACTTGGTGCGAACTCGGTTCATTGTTTCCAGCTGGCCGAAAGGACCGATGCGCACGCGATGCAAGGTGCCGGTTTCTGCCTGGCGTTCGGAAACGGTGGCTTCAAAACCCATCAATGCCAGTTTGGCTTTCATGCTTTCTGCATCGGCCATTGCGCCGAACGCGCCAGCTTGCAGATAGTAGATCCATTTTTCATCTGCGCTCTCGGCTTTGGCGGCTTCGGCTTTGGCCGCTTCCACTTTTTGCTGCGCTTTTTCTTTAGCTGCGGTTGCCTTGTCGACAACTGGTGGCTTGATGGTTTCTTCAGAAACGGTAGGTGCTGGCGCGCCAGGAACCGGCAACGGTTCTTTGGCTGGCGGTTTTTTGCCGTACAGCGGTTTGTTTGGATCGCTCAGTTCATTGCTGGCTGGTGCGGCTCTATCAACGTTGCCGGCTTTGTTCGTGAACGGCAATGGTGTTTTATAAATCACCATCGCGACGCCCACTGCAATACCCAAGCCGAGAATAAGGCCGATGATCAAACCGAGTAGCGTGCCGCCTGCCTGCTTTTTACTTTTCGATTTGCTTTTGCTATTCGTGTTCTTAGTCATAAGTTTCCTGTTACATCCGGGTCGGTGCTGAAACGCCAATCAAGGCCAGACCGTTACGTAATACTTGTCGTGTTGCATGCAGCAGGGCAATGCGCGCCATCTTCAATGCGACGTCATCTACCAGCACGCGTTCTGCATTGTAGTAGCTATGCAATTCGCCTGCTAAGTCACGCAAATAAAATGCGACTTGATGCGGGCCGAGTTCTTCCAATGCTTTTTGCAAGGTCTCTGGATATTCGGCAAGCTTGGCGAGCAGCGATGCTTCGCGCGGTGCGGTCAATGGCGACAGATCGACATTCACCAACGCGGCTTCATCGAAGTCAGAACCTTCGGCTTGCTTCAACACCGAGCAAATACGCGCGTGCGCATATTGTACGTAGTAGACCGGATTTTCGTCGCCTTGCGTCAACGCGATATCGACGTCGAATACGAACTCGGTATCGGCCTTGCGCGAGATCAGGAAGAAACGTACGGCGTCACGGCCACGGGTCAGATCGCGCACTTCGCCTTCAGCGGTTTCGCCATTCGACCACTCGATCAAATCGCGCAGCGTGACGTAGGAACCGGCGCGTTTGGAAATTTTCACTTCCTCGCCGTTCTTCATCACGGTGACCATCTTGTGCAACACGTAATCTGGATAGCCTTGCGGGATCCCGATATCGAGTGCCTGCAAACCAGCACGCACGCGGGCGATGGTGCCGTGGTGATCGCTGCCCTGGACGTTGATCGCTTGTGTAAAGCCGCGTTGCCATTTGACTGTGTGATACGCGACGTCAGGCACGAAGTAAGTGTAAGTGCCGTCGGTCTTTTTCATCACGCGATCTTTGTCGTCGCGATAATCGGTGGTGCGCAACCAGAGCGCGCCATCCAGTTCATAAGTCTTGTCGGCCTTGATCAAGGCATCGACGGTTTGTACAACCTTGCCAT
The DNA here is from genome assembly GCF_030655415.1 of Herminiimonas sp. Next base: position 117,837 of record NZ_JAURVN010000002.1, read on the forward strand.
CGTTGTACAAAGATGATTCGAGATAGTAGTTATCGAACTTGACGCCGAATGCTTGCAAATCCAGATCTTGTTCGCGACGCAAATACGCGACGGCGAATGTGCGTATCGATTCGATGTCGTCAATGTTGCCGCTGGCAGTGACCGGTACGCCATCGCTGGCGGAAACGGTTTTCTTCGCGATGAAATCGTTGGCGATGTCTTGTATGTAGTCGCCGTTGTAAGCCGATTCAGGCCAGCCTTCCACGCCCGGCTTCAAACCTTTGGCGCGCGCTTGCACTGACGTTGCGAGCGTGGCGATTTGTACACCGGCATCGTTGTAATAAAACTCGCGCGTGACGTCGTAGCCTTGCGCGTCGAAAAGCGATGACATCGCGTCGCCCAAGGCGGCTTGGCGACCGTGCCCTACGTGCAACGGGCCGGTCGGGTTGGCGGAAACAAATTCGATGACGACTTTTTTATCTGCGCCCAGCTCGCTCTTGCCGTATTGCGCACCTTCTCGCAACACGGTTTTGACAACGGCCTGGCGTGAAGCCGCGGTCAAACGCAAGTTGATAAAACCTGGACCGGCGATTTCTGCCGATTCGATCAAATCGCGATTGGCCGGATTATCGAGAAGGGCAGCGACCAGCGCCTGCGCAACTTCGCGTGGATTCTTTTTGAGCGGCTTGGCAATTTGCATTGCCAGATTGCAAGCGACATCGCCGTGGGTAGGATCGCGCGGGCGCTCCAGCGTGACGGTCGGATTGAGTTCAGTGCCGGCGACCAGCGGTGCAACTGCGGCCTGGAAGAGTTCGGTGAGACGTTGTTTTTGTGCTGCGAGCATGGGATTTGTTTCTGGCGGTGCAAGACCGCGCCTTGAATTGGAATAAACGTAGGCGGAATTATACTGGCTAGCCAGCGTTCATCCGCCCAATTTGTCGTGGCAATAAGAGTCTATGAAACGCGACATCTGGAAGCCCTTCGGCTCCCACGGCAAATCGGACAGTCTTTGTTCCGCCATAAAAATGTAAGTACACGCTATCGCGCTTTCACCTGAATTTATCACAACATCAATTGAATCGCGCCTATATTCGCTGCCTTCAAATGCATCCAGCACGGCGAGGTCTTGCGCGTCCACATCGAAGTACAGCACGCCTTCTACCGAGGCTTTTTCGCTGACGATCATGCCGGGATAGCTGTCGTCGGCCAGCGCATAGCGTGCGTAGCCTGACGCGACGGCGGGTGCCGAGAGGTAATCGCCACGCACGACGCGCTGCCAGATTTCCGGGAACATCAGCGAACCGTAAGTGAATATATGCATGCGAGTTTTGCTTGAAATGCGGTTTAGTTTATTTGGTTTCGTTAATTTATATAGCCACGCTTATTTTACGGTGCGGACTAAACCACTGCATGCGCCACCAACATCGAGTGAGTAAATAAAGCCTCAAATCTGTCGCCAGAAAACCAGCGCTCAACATGATCTTGTTGGCGCGCTTAACGTTACCTGCTAATGTTGAAACACGTTATTTACGACTGAAGATGTCAAGAAAACGTTAAGAAAAAATAGAACTACTGGAGACATCAGCCACCACATCACAACGTCGTTGCAGCACAGAATCTGCGCTTCGTTTTCACATTGAATGTCACTGGAGAATTGCCCATGATCGAACTCATCTCAGACCCGCAAATCTGGCTGGCCTTCTTTACCCTGACCGCGCTGGAACTCGTGCTCGGCATCGACAACATCATTTTTATTTCCATCCTGGTCGACAAACTGCCAGTCGAACGCCGCGAGTTCGCCCGCAAGCTCGGTCTGTTCATTGCGATGTTTATGCGGATAGGTTTGTTGATGGTATTGGCTTGGATCGTAGGCTTGGTCGAACCGTTGTTCACTGTGTTCAAGCAAGAAATTTCGGGGCGAGATTTGATTTTGATAGGCGGTGGACTCTTCCTGATTTGGAAAAGCACAGGCGAGATTCATCAATCGCTGGAAGGCGAAGAAGGCCACGCGTCCAGCGCGGTGCAGGCAACCTTCACAGCGGTCATCTTGCAAATTATGGTGGTTGATATGGTGTTTTCGCTGGACTCGATCATCACTGCAGTCGGCATGGTCGATCACATAGAGGTGATGGTGGCGGCAGTGATTGCCTCGGTCGGTTTGATGATGTTATTCGCCGGGCCTATCGGTCGCTTCGTGTCACGCCATCCATCAATCAAAATTCTGGCGCTGGCCTTCCTGGTAGCGATTGGTGTGGTGTTGATTGCCGAAGGTTTTGATTACCATGTGCCAAAAGTGACCATCTATACCGCGATGGCGTTTGCATTGATCGTGGAGCTGATCAATATCCGCATGCGCAAAGCCAAGCCCGCGCCTGTGCATTTGCACGCGTCATATTCGGACGATACGAAAAACGCAGCAGAGACTAAGTAAACACTAAGTAAGCGCAGTAAATAAAAAGGGGCGGCATCTTAAACAGATGCCGCCCCTTTTTTACGTTTTTATTCTTTAGGACTCACTCGCTTTTCAGCAAGCTATGCGCTCATTTTACGCAGATGCGCGAGCGTCGTTTGTGCCAGCGATAACGTGCCTGAAAATGCCAGATCACATTTACCAACACATAACCAGCGACGGCCGATGCCACCGCGATGATGAGCAAGCCTGTCATTAATTCGGGGCCTACTGTTTGTACCCAGGTGATCAAATTGTCGTACCAATGAGTGACCTGACCTTGCTCGTTGACGACCTTCTCAAACATACCCGGGCCTAAGCCCGCACCAGCGGACGCCTCGTCCGATCCAATCAAGAAATTACCCAAACGATACGCCGCGTAATAAAGCGGTGGCACTGTGAATGGGTTGGTTGCAAACGTGGCGAATGCGGCGATAGGTAAATTAACCCGCAAAAAAATTGCGCCTATCGTGCCAAACAATACCTGTGCAAATGGAATCGCGATGCCGACAAACAAGCCAACTGCCAGCCCACCCGCCACACCGCGCCGGTTGAACTGCCACAAAAAATGATGATGCAGGTAACGACTAAATGGTTTCAGGAAACGATTTTGCTGAATGCTCTCTGAGGTCGGAATATGCTTGAAAAAACGGCTACGACGCATGTAAACACTGCTCCTGTTGCTCAACACTAAGACATGCCTGAAGGCATGAAGTCGGCAAATTAAATTGAGAAAAAATTGGACATCTGAATCCACATGGAATTCTCGATGCTCATCAAATAGTCGAATTACTTTGCAGCACGTAGCGCCGCGATGGCTTCACGATCCGTCATGAAGATGTGATCCTGATTCAAGCCTTCTATCCAGCCGGCATCTTCCAGTACGTCCCACACTTGCTTCTTGATCGCGGACACATACAGATCGATGCCCATGCTTTTCAGCGTGATCTGCAAGGACTCCAGCGTATCGACACCGGTTGCATCAATATCGTTGACCGAGCCCACGCATAATAGCAAGCGCTTGATATGCGGATCGCGACTGCATTGCTCAACCACAAAATGATCGAGCGCACCGCCAGTCAAAAAATTCAAGGCTGCATCGATGCGCACCACCAATAAATCATTCGCCAAACGCGGCAAATCGAAACGCTGTCTATCGCGCAAAGTACCGTCTGCATGTTCGCTGACCTCGATGATGCGCGGCTGCATGTGACGATATAAGTACGAGACCATCGTCAGCACGATGCCGGCCATTACGCCCCAATGCAAACGCGGCATTGCAGCGATCGTCACAATAAAGGTCACGATTGCGATCACGCCATCGTCACGTGAAATCGTGAACAGTCGCTTGAACGCGCCAAAGTCAAACAGGCTGAACACCGGCATGATAATCAGCGCAGCCAACACCGAGCGCGGCACGAAATATAAAAGGTCCGTGAAGAACAACAGACAGACCAATACGCAAACCAGTGTGAAAACCGTGGCCCAGGCGCTGGTAGCGCCAGCATATAAATTGAGCGCAGAACGTGAGAAAGATCCACTGACCGGGAACGCACCAGAAAATCCGCTCGCCACTTTCGCCAAGCCCTGACCTATCAATTCCTGATTTTCATCCCAGCGTTCGCGCCGCTTGCGCGCCAGTACACGACAGCTAGACATCGCTTCAGTGAAGCTGATCAAGGCCAATACCAAACCAGCCGACCACAGTTCGCGATGATGTTCAAATGAAATCGATGACGGCCATACGAGCGGCGGCAAGCCGCGGGCGATTTCACCAACCACTTCGCCGCCCGCTGCTGAATAACCAAGCGCCCAGCTCAGCGCAGTCGCTAAGATCGTAATGAACAACAAACTAGGGAAAGTAGGAAAGAAGCGTTTGCTCAGTACCAACAGCAACAGCGTGCCCAAACCAAATGCACTGGTCATCAACATATGCGATGGATCGGCGATCACGCGATCCAGTACCGCAACAGGATGCGTGCTGAAAATATCCACCACACCAAACAGCGTAGGCAATTGCGACATCATGATGATGATCGCCGCCGCATTGATAAAGCCGACGATCACAGGTTGCGACACCAGATTACTCAGACGACCGAGACGGAATGCCCCTAGCAAAAACTGTATCGCGCCAGAATAGATAGACAACCAGATCGCCAGCGCGACCCATTGTTCGGACGCTGGCACAGCGAGCGACGACAGCGAACCGAATACCAGCAAGCTGGACAGCGCAGCAGGACCAACTGCCAACAATGCCGATGAACCCCACAACACACCGATCAAACTTGGAATCAAGGCCGCGTATAAACCCGTCGCAGCCGGCATGCCAGCCAGCGTTGCATACGCAACCGCTTGCGGAATCAACACCATACCAACGCTCAAGCCAGCCCATGCATCACTTTTCAGCGAGGATAGAGTTGGACGCGGCCAGCGCAGAAAGGGGAAGAATCGTTTGATGTCGAAAGCTGTATTCATGGAGACAGAAACAATAACGATGGTAGGTACAAAATCAAAAACGACACCAGCAAAAAATAAACTGCTGCAAGATATTGAAGTGCCGCGGACAAAACTGCCTAAGCTTGCTTTTAATTTTTCCACGGTGCAAGACCTATGACCCACCGTTTTACCGCATCTTTTTCGGCGGGTACAATAAGCTTATGGATATCACATTGCCCGAACTGGAACAGATCATCAATTACTGGCGCACCGAACGCCCATCAACCGGCGAAGAACGCGCGCTATCGCCTGAAGTAAATGGCTTGGCAAAGCTGTATGCGCTGATGATTTTTCACAGACAAAAAACTACTCCGCTAGAAGCACTCGATCCTGTCTGCCTGCAATTAATAGAAGGCTGGCGCAAACAAGCTGCCTAAAAATTTGCTGCAATAATCACTTCAACAATTACATCAAACAACTCAAGTAAAAAATTTAGGCAGCCATGTGGCGCGCCTGACGTTGCGGCAGCGCTGCATGCTCCGCTTTTTTCTCAGCTGTATGTTCCGCTTTCTTGCTGGCCTGCGCCTTCAATTTGGTATTCGCTTGCCCCGCGTAATCGCTGCGCAACACGGTCGCAACTTGTTCTTCATCCATGCCGATAGTGACCAGCCATTTCGCCACCAACACGGCGAGGCGTTCTAGCGCAATGCGATTGGTGGCATCAGTCGTTTCATACAACCAGTTCGATAACTGCATGAAATTGAAGAACGGAGAATCTGTCATGGCCGCATTCAGAATCAGCGGCAAGGTATTCGTGAAGCGCCCAGAGTTGGCAACCAAATCCCAGTAACGCGCAAAGCGCACCAGTTGCTGCATCTCATTGAAGCTGATGCGATCAGTCGCCAGAATTGTATAAGGCGGATGCGGATCGAATACGAGGCCGTACTCTTTGGTGTGACGAATAATCGGTGTGCCGCGCAGACGCTTCAAAATACCGAATTGAATTTCATGCGGCTGCAGCGCAACCAGTTTGTCAAAGCCGCGTGCAAAGCTGGCGATATCTTCGCCCGGCAAACCCGCAATCAGATCGACGTGCATGTGCGCATGCGAGTGCTCGCATAGCCAGCGGATATTTTCTGCAGCCTTCTCGTTATTTTGTTTGCGGCTGACCAGCGCCTGCACTTCCGGATTAAAACTTTGAATGCCGATTTCAAACTGCAAGGTACCAGGCGGGAATTTCATGATGCCTTCTTTCAAGGCATCGGGCAGATGATCGGGCACCACTTCAAAATGTGCGAAGACCGGATCATCAGGATTCGCCGCCAGCTTGGCGAGGAAGAAATCCATGATCTTCAAACTGGTTTTGATATTCAGGTTGAACGTACGATCGACGAATTTGAACAGACGCGCACCGCGTGCATGCAAGATCTCCAGCTCGGCCAAAAAGATATCAATATCGAAAGGCCATGCGGTTTTATCCAGCGCCGACAAACAAAATTCGCATTTGAATGGACAGCCGCGCGAGGCTTCTACATACAGCGTGCGATGTGCGATGTCTTCGTCGGTGTAGAGCTGATAGGGCATCGGTAATTCAGACAGCGGCGGTTGCACGCCGAGATGCGTTTTCATCAAAGGCTTGGGGCCGTTCAAAATCTGTCTGCACAAATCGGGGAAGGTGACATCGCCCCAACCGGTGATCAGATAATCAGCCATCTGCACGATGCTTTGCTCATTCGATTCGTAGGAAACTTCCGGACCGCCGAGCACGATTACAACCTCGGGTGCGACACGCTTGAGCAGCGCGACCAGCTTGGTGGTTTCTTCGACGTTCCAGATATAGACGCCGAAGCCGATGATGCGCGGATTATGTGCGAGCAGCTTTTCGACCATATCGGTGGCACGCGCGCCGAGTACGAACTCCTGCAATTGCGTCACACTTTGCAGCTCGCCCATGTTCGCCAGCAGGCAGCGCAAACCCAGTGAGGCATGCGTGTAACGGGCGTTAAGTGTGGAAAGCAGAATGGTCATGGCAAGCGCAACAGGTAGGGAAGCGCTCATTCTACGCCGCCTCGATTGAAAAACACGCAGTTTGCGCACATCTGGCCGCCGTCTCTTCCTATAATGAGTCATTCTTTTGCCCGCATATTTCGTGTCATGCGAAGCTGAGACGCCATCCATTTCCAAAAGAACAATTCATGCCATCTTTATCGCATATCGCCGGATCCAGTCTGCTGTTGCTGATGTTTGTTGCGATGAATAGTCAGGCGGCAAAGTCGCCTACATCGCGCATTGTCGAGGTCGATACCAATATGTGTCGCACCATGCAGGATCTGGGCGTCTTGCATAAAACTGCGCCTGTTAGCTGCCCGCAACTGCGCATCGTGCATTTTTCTTATCTGGGATTTGACGGAAAAATACATGACGACGGCGCCGTGATGGTAATGGCTGCCGTAGTAGATCATGTGCAGGCAATCTTCGATACGCTATTGCAGAAAAAATTCGCGATTGCCGGTGCGCAGTTAATGGATCACTACATGGGTGACGATATGGCATCGATGCGCGACAACAATACCTCGGCCTTCAACGACCGCGCCGTGACCAACGGCAGCGCACCCTCGCTGCATGCTTACGGCGCTGCCATCGACATCAACCCGGTGCAAAATCCATTTGTGCAGTTTGAAGAAGGCGGCAAGGCCGCTTACTTGCCTGCTATTGGAAGTGCCTATGCCAATCGTCTGGCCGTGCGTCCTGGCAAACCCACGCGTAAAGGGATGGCGGAAGAAGTGGTGGACGTGTTCGCCGATAACGGTTTCCTGATCTGGGGCGGTGATTGGGATGCGCCCATCGATTACCAGCATTTTCAAATCAGTCGAGGGCTGGCAAAACGGCTGGCGGCTTTGCCAGTTGCGCAGGCGCAAACTGTTTTCAATGCGTATGTAGAAAATTATCGGAGCTGTGCCCGCAAGGAAAAATCGGCAAACACTGATATCGAAAAAACAGGTGCTGTTAAAGCAAACACAGTGAAAGCCAAATGCGTGACTGCGATTGATCGCGTCAACATCGGTCAACCATGAACTTGCAGCGACGTTAGTTATCTATCCCTGTCGTATTTTGTGCAAATTGCACCGCACCGAATGCTTGACGAACAGACCGCGAGCACGTGTACACTCGCGCATCGACGACCGATCAAAATCGCGCCCCATTCCGGAGATTTTTGCCCATGCTTATCAACTGCGTTGCCTATCAGGATGGCAATAAATTATCCGATATCTCGATTGAAGAAATCAGCGATTACCTGAAGCGCCCCGACTGCTTTGTGTGGGTCGCATTGAAGGATGCCGAACCAGCCGAACTCGAGCAGATGCAGGAAGAATTCGGCTTGCACGACCTGGCGATTGAAGATGCGATGAACGGTCATCAACGCCCCAAGGTTGAAGAATATGGTGACTCACTCTTTGCGGTCGTGAAAACGGCTGAAATGGTCGAAGGCACAGTCCACATCGGCGAGCTGGATATCTTCGTCGGCCCTAATTACATTCTGTCGGTGCGCAATCGCAGCGCACAAGGCTTTCTCGGAGTGCGTGCACGTTGTGAGCGGGAGCCGGAACAATTACGTAAAGGTTCCGCCTTCGTCCTGTATGCATTGATGGATGCCGTGGTTGATCGCTACTTCCCGGTGGTGGAAGCGCTGGAAAGCGAACTGGAATTGATAGAAGAGAAAATTTTCCACAAAGGTTCACAGCGCGCCAACATCGAACGTTTATATGAACTCAAGCGCGAAGTCGTGATGCTGAAGCATGTGGTCGCGCCATTGATGGAAGCGGTCAGCAAACTCTACGGTGGACGCGTACCGAATCTGTGCGAAAGCACGCGCGATTACTTCCGCGACATTGGCGATCATTTGTATCGCATCAACGCAATGGCCGATGCCTTCCGTGAAACGATCGCCACCGCGATTCAGGTCAATCTGTCCATGGTCACAATTGAAGAAAGCGAAGTGAATAAACGCCTCGCCGCATGGGCTGCGATTTTTGCGGTGGCGACTGCCTTCTTCGGTTTGTGGGGGATGAACTTCAAGTTCATGCCGGAGCTGGAATGGAAGTACGGTTATCCGGTGTCGGTACTGATGGTGAGCAGCGTGTGCGGTTATCTTTACTACCGCTTCAGAAAATCCGGCTGGTTATAGATTTATTGATTCGATATATTTGTTTGAAATAAAAAACGCCGCAAGATTGCGGCGTTTTTTATTACGAGTTTTAATTGAGGTTTACTTCGTTGTACCGTTCTTCACACTATCCAACATGCTGAGCGCCAACGCCTCTGCTACACGTATGCCATCAATCGCTGCCGACATGATGCCGCCTGCATAACCTGCGCCTTCACCAGCCGGGAACAAGCCACGCGTGTTGATGCTTTGCAAATCGTCGTCGTTACGTTTGATGCTGATCGGTGACGAGGTGCGCGTTTCCACACCGGTCAACACCGCGTCGTTCATCGAGAAACCCTTGATCTGTTTTTCGAACGCTGGCAATGCTTCGCGTATCGCTGCGATCACGTAGCTAGGCAACGATGTATTCAAATCGCCAAGCTTGACGCCCGGTTTGTAGGACGGGATCACAGAACCGAATTCAGTCGAAGGCTTATCGGCGATGAAGTCGCCAACCAACTGGCCAGGCGCATCGTAGTTGCTGCCGCCGAGCTCGAATGCGCGCTCTTCCCACTGGCGTTGAAACTCCATACCGGCCAGCGGATTGCCGGGGTAATCAGCCGGCGTAATGCCGACCACGATGCCGGCGTTGGCATTGCGTTCGTTGCGTGAATACTGGCTCATGCCGTTAGTGACGACGCGACCCGGTTCCGATGATGCAGCTACCACCGTGCCGCCTGGGCACATGCAGAAGCTGTAGACCGAACGGCCATTACTCGCGTGATAGACCAGTTTGTAATCGGCTGCGCCCAAGACTGGATGACCGGCGTTTGGCCCCAATCGACAAGCGTCGATCAACGATTGTGGATGCTCGATACGGAAGCCGATGGAGAACGGCTTCGGCTCCAGATAAATCCCGCGTGCATGCAACATCTCGAAGGTATCGCGGGCGCTGTGGCCGATCGCCAATACGACGTGATCGCTTGCTATATGCGAACCATCAGAGAGTTTGAGGCCGCACACTTTGCCGTCTTCGATTTCAATGTCATCGACCTTGCTCTCGAAACGGAATTCACCGCCCAGCTTGACGATCTCTTCGCGCATCAGTTCGACCATTTTCACGAGGCGGAAAGTACCGATGTGCGGCTTGCTGACGTACATGATTTCTGGTGGAGCATCGGCTTTCACAAATTCCATCAAGACCTTGCGACCGTAATGCTTGGGATCTTTGACCTGGCTCCACAACTTGCCATCGGAAAAAGTACCGGCGCCGCCTTCGCCAAATTGCACATTCGATTCCGGATTCAGTTCGCGCTTGCGCCACAGGCCGAAGGTGTCTTTGGTGCGCTCGCGTACTTCCTTGCCGCGCTCCAGAATGATTGGGCGAAAGCCCATTTGCGCGAGTATCAATGCCGCGAAAATACCGCAAGGGCCGAAGCCGATCACGACTGGACGCGTAGTCAAATCCGCCGGGGCTTTTGCCACAAAATGGTAGCTGGTGTCGGGCGCAATCGTGACGTGACGATTGCCTTGCAAGCGCTTCGCATGCTTGTCTTGATCGCGGATTTCGACGTCTAGCGTATAGACCATGATGATCGCGTTTTTCTTGCGCGCATCGTAACCACGACGGAAAACCGTGTGCTGGATCAGGTCCTCGGCTTTGATGCCGAGACGCGCGATGATCGCAGCCAGAAGGTCTTCTTCGGTATGGTCTAAGGGGAGTTGAACGTCAGTGAGTCGCAGCATGCTTGTTTCTAGCCAATCTTGTAAAAATCATCTGCCTGTTTCAGTCGGCAGCGCGCTATTTTACTCTAGTCGTTTTTATTCAAATCAAGGATGAGTTGCGCATCCATTTCGATGTGAAGAATCGTCTCGAATAAATTGCCACGAATGCGCACGCAGGATTTAACACTTTCTTGCGATTTCACGATTTTTCGCTAGGAATTTGCACTGAAATTGCCCAAGGTTTCTCCTGAGACAACGCGGCTTTATCGTCCGCGCAACGCATGTTGTTTTAAATGCCGAGAAATGCTGAGTTAGGCGCGCGCTGCATTGACTCTCGGAAACTAATTGATTATGGTAAATGACGCCATTGCAGTCTTGCACTGCGATGACGGTGTATATCCACTCAACAAAAAGAGACGTTCATAGAACGCATAACGGAGACTGGGAAAGGAGTGCACATGAACGCAACCGCGAACAGCGCACAATCTGTCACTGCAGCAAATGGCCCACTGGAATTTTTATCTTTCACGCTGGGCAAAGAAGAGTACGGCATCTCGATTCAAAAGGTTCAGGAGTTGCGCGGCTACGATATTGTCACCCGCATCGCTAACGTACCGGAGTTCGTGAAAGGCGTCGTCAATCTGCGCGGCATCATCGTGCCTATCGTCGACATGCGCATCAAGTTCCATCTTGGCACACCGACCTACGATCAATTCACCGTTGTCGTGATTTTGAACGTCAGCGGTCGGGTGGTTGGCATGGTGGTCGATAGCGTGTCGGACGTCATTACCTTGAGTCCCGAGCAAATCAAACCAGCGCCAGACATGAATAGTTCCATGGCGTCTGATTATCTGGTCGGACTAGGGACGATAGATGAACGCATGTTGATATTGATCGATATCGACAAGTTGATGTCCAGCGCTGAAATGGGCTTGGGTAATCCCGACCTCACCTGACGACACTACTCCGTCACACCTCATCAGCAAGACTCCCACGCTGCAATCACGGATAGCTATCTTGATTGTATTGATTCACATCTGTTTGCTTCGAGACTGACATGCTAAAAAATATAACAATCAAATCGCTGCTCCTGTTCGTGATGGGCATACTTTCCCTGCTGCTGGTCGTCACCGGCATTCTGGGACTCACTTCACTTGATACCACCAACAAAGCCTTGAAGACTGTCTATGAAGATAGAACCGTTTCGCTAGGTCAGTTAAATACGGTGATCTCGCAACTGACGATCAATCAGCTTGATCTGGTGACATCGATTTATGGCGACCCCGGCCTGATCGTTCCAAAAATGGATGCGATAGAAAAGCGCGAGAAGCAAATCGATGCGGCATTCAACGCCTATGCGGCGACTTCTGCGACGCAGGAAGAAAAAGCCTTGACGGAGAAATTTGCCATTGATCGCGCCGCCTTCGTCAACAAGGCTCTGACTCCAGCGATCGCTGCTTCTCGTGGCGGTAACGTGTTGCGTGTGACAGAAATCGTCAACGGCCCGATGGAAGAATTGATCTTGCCGGTGCGCGCTGGCGTCGCCGCGCTGATCGAGATACAACTGCGCGTCGCGGATCAAGAGTTCGAAGATTCACAACGTCGTTTTACGATGGTGCGCAATATCTCGATCGCCACCATTATCTTCGGCGTGCTGCTGGCAGGCTTCATGGCCTTCTGGCTGATCCGCTTGATTGCACGTCCTTTGGCCGAAGCAGTACACATTGCAAAAAGTGTGGCCAGCGGCGATCTGACGCAGCAAATTCATGTGGATTCCACCAATGAAACCGGACAGTTATTGCAAGCGCTGAAGGACATGAACGAGAGCCTGGCGAATACGGTTTCCAGCGTGCGTCGCGGTACGGAAACCATCACCGTTGCTTCCGGCGAAATCGCTTCCGGCAATGCCGACCTGTCTAGCCGTACAGAATCGCAAGCCGGCTCACTGGAAGAAACCGCCAGCTCGATGGAAGAGCTGACATCGACCGTGCGTCAGAATGCAGACAATGCGCGGCAGGCAAATCAGTTGGTGGTATCGGCATCCGAAGTCGCGGTCAAAGGCGGCAGCGTAGTTAGTCAAGTCGTCACGACCATGGGATCGATCAAGGATAGTTCACGCAAGATCGTCGACATCATCGGCGTGATCGATAGCATCGCGTTTCAGACCAACATCCTGGCGCTAAACGCTGCGGTGGAGGCGGCGCGTGCTGGCGAACAAGGTCGTGGTTTTGCAGTGGTTGCGAGTGAAGTACGCAATCTGGCACAACGCAGCGCCAGCGCCGCAAAAGAGATCAAGGCCTTGATCGATGACTCGGTCAGCAAAGTCGACGTCGGCAGCAAACTGGTTGATCAAGCCGGCAGCACGATGGAAGAAATCGTCACCTCGGTCAAACATGTGGCCGATATCATGAGTGAAATCACTTCGGCTAGCCAGGAACAGAGCGACGGCATCGAGCAAGTCAATCAAGCCATCAGCCAGATGGATGAGATGACACAGCAAAATGCTGCGTTGGTCGAACAGGCTGCGGCTGCGGCGCAGAGCATGCAGGATCAAGCTGTCGAGTTATCGCGCGCGGTCAGTATCTTCCGCCTGAGTGGTAACAGCGCTCCACCGGCACCCATCGCGAAGCGTGCAACGCCAGCGTTGAAATCGGTAAAACCTGCAGCCAGATTGACCACGACTCAGAAGCCGGCTGCGGCCAAACCGCAAAAGACGATCACCACTGAGAAAAGCGGCGATGACTGGGAAGAGTTTTAAGCCGAGCAAATAGCTGGTGGACGAGGGCAAAGACTGCTTCGCTCCTCCTGAAACTCGGCGCAGTACAAGATGCATGCAAAACAGTTCGTCTGCTTTGCATGCATTTTTCATTGGGCGAGCAGATGGCCGAGCGCTATTCATTCCTTATGTTTTGGCGGCGTATAGGCAAAGCCTGAACGAAAAATCCGTATGACAGCCGTGATGATGTAATGGCCCGGTAACAAGCATCGGCTGTAATTACAGATAAAAAAGTAGCGCGGCAATTGTTCTTGTACGAGCTTTGATAGACAATAGTGCGCCAGGCAAGTGGAATGCTTCTTGCGAATGACTGTTGAACTTGAATCGCTCCTCACATCTCTCATTTTTCACTGAATTGAACATGACATCACCGAGCAAGAAAACCGCCGCCACACCTTCCGCCAAGCCAGCGATTATCGTCAGAAATTCCCCGGTACACGGGCGCGGCGTCTTCGCCACCCGTAATATTCCAGCGGATACTTTTCTGATCGAGTACGAAGGCGAGCGCATCAGCGATAAAGAAGCCTCCAAACGACACGGCCTGGACCCAGAGAACCCGTATCACACGTTTTTCTTCAGCCTGGAAAGCGGCAAAATGATCGATGGTGGTGTCGATGGCAGCGATGCGCGCTGGATCAATCACGCATGCGAACCTAACTGCGAAGCACGCGAAGAGAAAAAGCGCGTCAATATTTATTCGTTGCGCGATATCAAACGCGGTGAAGAATTGAACTACGACTACGGCCTGGTGGTTGAAGATAAGCAGACCAAGGCGTTGAAGAAAGCCTACGAATGCCGTTGCGGCGCAGAGACGTGCCGCCACACGATGCTGGCACCGCCAGAAAAAAAGAAGGCCAAGAAAAAGACCAAAGCGAAGAAAAGCAAAAAAGACTGATGAAATAAAAAAGGCGGATGACTGAAAAGTCACCCGCCTTTTTTACAACGATAACTACCGATTAGCTCGGGCTAAAAATCTTCAGTCCGATAATCCCGCTGACGATCAACAGAATACAGATGATGCGCGCCACAGTAGCCGGTTCACCCAGCAATATCATCCCCAGAGTGACCGTACCCACCGCACCTATGCCGGTCCACACTGCATAAGCAGTCCCCACCGGCAATGTTTTCATCGCAAAGCCCAGCAACGCGATACTGATCACCATCGCCGTCACGGTGCCCACTGTCGGCCACAACTTCGTAAAGCCATCGGTGTATTTCAGGCCGATAGCCCACACAACTTCGAACAGACCTGCGATTACAAGAATAAGCCAAGGCATAGTTTGATTCCTCATATTGCCGAGGCCGTCCTCGATTGATAATGAGGCGGTGAGGTCGTCCCCACGCCTTAAGAGAAGTACGCACATCGGGAAACATGATGCTGTTTACCGACAATCGGCGTTACTGATGCGCAATCAAATCTTAGCAAAGAACGAAATGTTTGGCTGAGCACACAGAATATGTTGGCTCAATTGAAAGAGAACTAGAAGAAATGCATCAAAACGGGGATTTTTTTTTACTTAAGGCAAGAAAACAAATGGTATTCACAAAGCGAATGTCTGATATTGCGAATCGAAATTGGTGCGACGCGGCAACAGTCCCTATACTTCAGTTGTCTCCTCTATGTCTCCTCCTTTGATATAGATTTAGCCCGCCTCTTTTGAGCGGGCTTTTTTTTGCCCGCTTTTTTGTTGAGCACAAATTCTACCTGAGGCAGCAGGAATACCAAACATGGCTATAGTGCCTCTAGAATGGTATTCACGAATCGCATATCGGATATCAGAAATGAGAATTGGCCTTGGTCAGGGGCGTCGCCCTATACTTCGGTTGTCTCCTCTATGTCTCCTCCTTTGATATAGATTCAGCCCGCTCCCGTAGCGGGCTTTTTTTTGCCCGCAAGCAAGGCCGCCTGCGTCTGCGCTTATATCTTGGGTGCCTTGTAGCAGAAACAATCCTTCGCATGATCGTTCACCATACCGATCGCCTGCATGTACGCGTAGATGATGGTCGAGCCGACAAACTTGAAGCCGCGCTTGGCCAGATCCTTGGACAATTGATCCGACAAAGGCGTCTTGGCTGGTGTATCACTGATGCTCTTGCGCGTATTTAGTATCGGCTTGCCATCTACGTAAGCCCACAAAAAGCTATCCAGACTGCCGACTTCTTCACGCAAGCGCAAATAAGCTTGTGCATTGTTGATGGTCGCAGCCACTTTCAGGCGATTGCGCACGATACCCGCATTGCCTAACAACTCGGCAACTTTGGTTGCGTCGTAAGCGGCGATTTTTTCAGCATCCCACTGATCGAAGGCGGCTCTATAGTTTTCGCGTTTGTTGAGTATGGTCGACCAACTCAGGCCTGCTTGCGCGCCTTCCAGATTCAACATCTCGAACAAGCGGGTTTCATCGTGGCAGGGCACGCCCCATTCTTCATCGTGATATTTCAGATAAAGCGGATTGGTGGGACTGGCCCAGCTACAGCGTTTGATCGTCATGGTTTGGAATGTGCGGATGAGTGAACAGATGCAGAATATTATCGCTTAAGCGCGGCGTGATCATACATGCGCATTTAATCGCTTGTACAAATTTATAGCTTGATCAAGAATGGCGCCTTGATTCGAAAGCGTCGTGCGCAAGTAAGATCGCAGCGCCGTATGTTTCTGCACGCAAGCGACACGCAAAAATTTTGTCTGTTATCACCTACCTCATTGACGTATGCCTTCTACATCATCAACACGCAAAGTAGCCATCATCGGCGGCGGACCAGCCGGATTGATGGCGGCTGAAGTGCTGATTGCGCAAGGCATCGCGGTGGATTTATACGATGCAATGCCATCCGTCGGCCGCAAGTTTCTGTTGGCTGGCAAGGGCGGCATGAACCTGACGCATACCGAAGAGGGTGCAGGATTTTTATCGCGCTACGGTACACGTGCAGCGCACATCGCACCTATGCTGGAGAGCTTCGGCCCGGAAGCTTTGCGTGCATGGGTACACGAACTTGGTATTCAAACTTTCGTTGGATCTTCCGGCCGCGTATTCCCGACTGACATGAAAGCTGCGCCGCTATTGCGCGCATGGTTGAAACGCCTGCGCGATGCGAGTGTCACTTTTCACATGCGTCATCGTTGGTTGGGCTGGGACGATAAACAAGCACTGCGTTTTGCCACGCCTGACGGTGAATTAACCGTGCAAGCTGATGCTGTCGTACTCGCATTAGGCGGCGGTAGTTGGGCGCGACTTGGTTCCGATGGTGCGTGGCTGCCATTGCTGGCGCAACAGGGCATAGATGCTGCGCCATTGAAACCGGCAAACTGCGGTTTCGATATCGCGTGGAGTGAGCATTTTAAAGAACGCTTTGCCGGTCAACCGCTGAAGTCCGTCATCGCTGATTGTATGGATATCGATGGCAATGAGATCAAGCGTCAGGGCGAATGCGTCATCACATCGAATGGCATTGAAGGCGGTTTGATTTATGCGTTGTCTGCACCTCTGCGCGAACAAATCGTCAAGAACGGCAGCGCGACTTTACATCTGGATCTGGCTCCCGGCAAAACATATGAACGCGTACTAGCCGAAGTCGCAGCAGGACGTGGCTCACGCTCAATGTCCAGTCATTTGCAAAGCAAGGTTGGCATTACCGGCGTGAAGGCTGGCTTGCTGCGCGAATGCGCCAGCAAGGAAGACTATGCCGATCCAAAGAAACTCGCACACGCCATCAAGGCCTTGCCTTTGAAACTGATCGCGACGCGTCCACTCGACGAAGCGATCAGCAGTGCAGGCGGTGTGTTATTTGAAGCGCTGGATGAACAGTTGATGTCGCAAAACATGCCCGGCGTATTTTGCGCTGGTGAAATGCTGGATTGGGAAGCACCGACCGGCGGCTATCTGCTTACCGCCTGTTTTGCCAGCGGCCGCAGCGCAGGTCTTGGTGCAGCAGCATGGCTCGAAGCAAAAGCCAATTGATCATCTAAATCAATCAGCACTGATGCAACATCTGCATCAGCGCGAGCATTCAACGCGCAGTGAACACAGTGGACAACGCGTGCTACACCATCCCCTTATCCGACAATTCCTTCTTGACGTAGGCATAGAACACCGGCGCTGCGATCACACCGGGAATGCCGAAGATCGATTCCATCACCAGCATCGCCGCCAATAATTCCCAGGTGCGCGCGTTGATGTGTTGACCGATGATTTTCGCGTTCAGGAAATATTCCAGCTTGTGTATCGTCATCAAGAACAGCAATGAAGTCATCGCGATATGCAGCGAATGCGACAAGCCGATGATAACCAGTATGGTGTTGGAAATCAGATTGCCCAGCACCGGCAACAAGCCTACAAAGAAGGTGACGGCGACCATGGTTTTACGCAACGGTAATTCGACGCCGGCCATAGGTAAAATCACGATCAGATAAATGCCAGTCAACACTGCGTTGATTGCCGCGATACGTACCTGTGCGAAAACAACATTGCGGAATGCATTGTGCAAAGCGACCACGCGCGCGTGCAAAGCGGCAGCAAGCGGACGGTAAGCAGGTGTCGAGGATGTCGTGTCATACAAGGCCGCCATCGCACCAATGATCATACCTATAAGTACGTGCGCCAAAATGCGTCCCGCTTCACGTCCCATGGAACGCGCCTCGAGTGCATGTGAACGCAACCAATTCGTAATCATCTCGCGCAATGCTTCTGCATCGACCGGAATATACGTCGCCAGCCATGCTGGAATCTGACTGCGCGAGGCTTCCAGAATGTCGGCCATTTTTTGCAGAAGAACCGATATCCGTCCAGCGTCACTTCTGAAAAACGCAATCGAACCCCAAATGATGGCTATCAAAACGGTCACTATCACGACGCTCAACAAGGCAACTGCGACGACCTGCGCTCTGCGACCGACCAACCTTTTACCCAACTTGGGAGCTAACTGCTGCACCAGCGAATACACCAGCAAGCCGGAGAACAATGCCGCCAGCAAACCCTGATGCATGACGAGCAGCAATGCTGCAGCGGCCATGACATAAGAAGCAATTGCTACGTGACTCAGACTAGGTTTTGACGGGACGGACATGAATGCGCCGATACAGGTGAAGGATTATTTTTTCAAAGGAATAGGATTATTGTGCGGCACCGATACTGCTGCCACGCCATTCTTCGGGCTGCCTTCAATCAGCTTGTCGGAATAGGTCAGATACACCAGTGTATTACGCACAGGATCAACCACGCGCACAATATGCAAGCGCTTGAATAAAATCGATTGGCGCTCGGAAAATACATCTTCCTGTTTCGGCAATTGTCCGACGAACTGCAATACGTCACCGACCTGACGGCAGGCGATGGATGCATCGGCAGTATCTTCCGCCAAGCCGACAGTGCCACTGATGCCGCCGGTACGCGCACGCGAGACAAAGCAGGACACGCCTTTTACCTTTGGATCGTCATACGCTTCGATCACGATGCGATCATTCTTGCCGAGGAAACGAAATACGGTACTGACTTCGCCAATTTCTTCCGAATGCACAGGCAATGCACATGCAGTCGCGATGAGCATGGTTACTGCAAAAAATTTCCGCATGATTTCTCCTTTGTTTTTAACAAGTTAGCACGCACCTTCACAGTCGTAAGTGCGGCATCTCGCTAGCCACGCACTCTACTTGCTACGCCAAGCAGACAGATTACGCATATAGTCGGCAACTGACCAGTGGTGCAATCAAACAAATTCTATCGATGCGTTCTGGCCGACGATGCGGGAATAGCTGCAGCGTCTGAGCCAAAATGTAATAATTCCGCATCCATTCATCTCTACAGGAACCGATCATGATTCTCGAACTCGTTGATATCCGCATCCAGCCAGGCAAGCAAACCGAATTTGACGCCGCCGTGCAGCGCGGGCTGGAACAAGTCATCGCCAATGCAAAAGGCTACAAGGGACACGTTATCAACAAATGCATAGAGACGCCTGAGCGCTATGTAGTGCAGATTTACTGGGAAACGCTGGAAAACCATACCGTCGATTTCCGTGAGTCAGCGGCGTTCCAGGATTGGCGCGCTATCGTCGGCCCATTCTTTGCTGGCCCACCGACTGTTGAGCATTTCAATCAATTGTCGAAATCGGCTTAAGTCCTCTGCTGAGAGCCCGCAGCACTCAAGTACACGCGTAAAAAAACCTCGCGACTGGATTACCAGAGGCGAGGTTTTTATGGTGCGAGCAATATGCTCGCATCCTTATTTTTTCTCAGGATGATAGCCTTTGAAATTCTCTGCATAATCGCGGAAATTCTCACGCAACATCTTTTCATATTCGGTACGGAAGTACGTAACCGCACCTTCAATCTGATCCTTGAAGGTCGCCTCTGATGGCGCATCACCCGATGCCACGAACGCACCGAAACGGGCGCTCGCGAACATCATCGAAGCACAGACTTGACCTGCTGCTGCACCTTTTGAATTCTCGTTCGCAAGCTGGATAAAGGTATCCGCCATATCCCAAAATTTTTGATTTGGGTCCGGTGGTGCAGGCGGTTTACGGGAAATGTCTTTGGCTTGGAAGTTGTCGTCGCTCATGATGATTATCTAAATTAAAAATATGGAATAAGAGTTGTATTAACAGATTCAGCAGCTAAAAATGCTGAGCATTCTCTGGCGCGGCAGATTTTGCCTTGCGGCTTTAAACCAAGTTGCCAGCGGATTTGAACAGCATTGCATTTTGCGTTTGCAGCACTATAGCGCAAAATTAAAACGCCTTAATTGACGTAGGCCACGTTTGACTAAAGTTGCCGGGCAGAGCAATTTCCCCTACGCGCTTAGTGCGCCTCGGTTGCAAAGGCAACAAATTCGCCCGTCAGACGCCCAACCTGCTGCCCTTCGTATTCCAGCACCGCGGTTACCGCGATGCGCGCACGGCCTTTACGCTGCAGCGTGCGCACAAAACGTGACCAATCAGCTGCACCTTCGATAAACGAGCGCGCGGTGAACGTGCCGTTGATCGGCAATAGATAGTTCATCGTATTGCTTTGAATAACCAGCTGACTATTGATCGCAGTGCTTTTCAGTTTTGTATGCAGCAAAGACCATGCTGCGAGAATCGCGACCGCGGAAGCGCTGCCGCCAAACACGGTTTCCTTGTGATTGATATTCGGTGCGAGCGGTGCGCTTAGAACAACTTCGTCGGGCTTGACGCTCAGTACTTCTACCTGCATCGCTTTGGATAGTGGGATGTGATCGTGCAGATATTTCTGCACTGCTTGCTCATTCAAATTTTTCTCCACATGCTCTGTGAGCATTGATGCTTGCGACTAGTCAGCTCGCCTTGGTTCGCTTAGCCGCGTCAGCAAGACCAGCTGTTCTTTTTGAATATCCAGCAAAGTATTCCACTGTTGTTCTCTTAGTGCGTCCAGCTTCTCATGCAGCAACATGATTTCCAGCTCAGCCTTCAAGTTCACTTCGTAATCGTGCTTCGCATTCAGCCTGTCTTTTTCTGCCTGTCGATTTTGCGACATCAGAATCACAGGCGCTTGAATCGCGGCCAACATCGATAAAACCAGATTCAATAAAATATAAGGATAGGGATCGAAAGCTTTGTCGTAATGCAGCAGAACAAAGGAGTTCAACAATATCCAAATGAACATGATCGCACCAAATAAACCGATGAAAGTCCATGAGCCACCAAATGCAGCGACCGCATCCGCAGCGCGCTGTCCTCGGCTGGCTTTCGCTTCATAATCCTTACCGGTATCGCGCGCGATGTGTGTACGGGCGGCGACGTGGTGCGTAACTTTTTGCGCACTGTCGTCCAATTGTTCGTAAGATTTTCCAAATAATTTTTGGGCCGCTGCGTCGTGCTTGTGCATGATTTTTCCTGATACTTGTTTACTTAAGTGGCACAAAGCGTTGCAACTGGCGGTTGTGTAGCCGCGCCAGCAATATCATCGCTACCGTTGCACCGAGAAATGCCATCCACATGTCGGATTGCGTATCCCATTGATCGCCTTGCGTACCGAGAAATTCATCCGCGCCCTGCCCCATGATCAGCGCCGCCCACCATTCGAGCAATTCATACCAGGCGCTAATCGCCATCGCGACGCAAATCGATAAAAAGGCGACCATCTTTTTACCGTTCACATAATTCCCGCGCACGAAGATTTCCTTCGCGACCAAAGCCGGTACCAAACCTTGCCAAAAATGGCCAAGCTTGTCGTAAGGATTACGTGCCAGCGATAACCAATCCTGCACCCAATTACCAACTGGCACGCGCGCATAGGTATACGTGCCGCCAATGATCAGAATCAGTGCATGCAGAAAAATCAGGAAGTACAACAGATTACTTAGCGGGAAGCGTTTGTAGGTAAATGCCAAAACAGGCAGCGCAATCAGCACCGGCATGACTTCCATAATCCATGTCGCTCTATCGTAGGGACGAATGGCGGAAATGCACAAGGCGATAATCAGGATCGCGGCGGCAATCAGCAATTGCTTGCGTTGTGCTGGATCGGCAAGATTTGATGATTCGATTTGCATGAGGTCGATTTTCTAAAAATATGGGTAGCAACAATAAATCGTTGCCGCCCATATTACGATAATGCTGCAATCACGCGACACATTGGACAATTCGTCCTGACATTTTGGGTAACAGCCCGGCTATAATCAGCCGCAAAGCAGGTGTCTGTAAGCCGTGTTTATATATGCGGCGACCGATACACAACTTTAATTGAAACCTCATCCCGGTAAAACCTGCCATGAGAATGACGAAAGCCACGCATAGATTTGCTACATGGATCGCTTGTTTTGCGATCTTGATGGCATCGCTTGCGCCTTCGATTTCTCACGCGGTCGCCGCTGCCAAAAACGCACCGAATGCGTGGATGGAAATTTGTACCGTTACCGGCAGCAAGATGGTGATGGTCGATGCAGAGAATTCACAAACCCCGGTACCTGTCGAAAAAGCGATGCACTTCGAGCATTGCCCGTTTTGCTTGAACCACACTGTGTCGGCAGGCATGCCGCCTTCACCTGATTTCGTGATGCCGGTTGTCGCTGGCGATCATGTCCTTCCCTCCCTGTTCTATCAGTCATCGCGCCCGCTGTTTGCATGGGCCGCTGCACAACCTCGCGCTCCTCCCGCTTTTTCCTGATTTTCGTTAAGGCCCGACAGTCGCGCTTGCTGATTGCAGGCGAACACATGTCGGTGTTGATCTTTATCGATCATCTCTATCGAAACAGGAGCTTGTCATGTCTACCCGACGCAAGTTTTTTATTGCACTGAATGTCATTGCCGTCTGCGTTGCATCACTGTCGTACGCCGTGCATCGCTACACCCTCGCGCAAATGCCAGCCTCACTGCCTGCAGTTGAAATGCAACTGCTTCCGATCCAGAACCTGGCTGATGCGCGTCATTCTGCATGTGCTCCGTCATGTGTGATCACGAGCCGTGCTGCGCTCGGCATAGCAAATTGAAGCAGCGCTGAGACCTGCATGAGACACCAGCGTTATCGCCCCGCCTAACGATGTACGGCGAGCGTTAAATATATTTATTCAGAAAAGAAAACAGACATGTCTTCACCAAGATTCTCACAACACACAATAGTGCTTTTAGTGGCAGATCGTTGCGAATCCTATCGCGTTATTCGCATTAGTCCTCACGACTTCACACGCATGGCAGATTCTTTTAAACCGGCAAGGACAGCGCTTTTGCTGGCATTACTGTTTTCTGCAACGGCTATGCCTATGCGTCAGGTTCACGCACAATCGACAACCGAGGCGACGCTCCCCGCTGTTGAGGTAATTGCACCCTCGGCAAACGGCACAATCAATCTGGATACTCCCGCTACATCAATGAGTCGTCTTGGCCTGACACCACGCGAAACGCCAGCAACTGTCACCGTAGTAGACCGTGCCACCATAGATGCACGTGGCGCAGAAGATACGCAGGAGATTCTTAAATCCATTCCCGGCGTTACCGCACATAACGCGCCGGGCAACATCACCGTTCGCTATCGTGGTTTTAGTGGCGGCTCTGTCAGCCAGTTGTATAACGGCATCGATTTGAATTACACAATCGCGAACAGAGCAGTCGATAGCTGGATTTATGATCGCGTCGAAGCCATCGGTGGACCATCCAGCTTTTTATATGGTGCAGGTGCCGTCGGTGGTTCGATCAACTACATTACAAAGATCGCTCAACGTGACGATATTTCCGAAGGACGCCTACGTTTAGGAAGCGAGGGCTTGAAGGAGGCATCGATCGGATTGAATCGTCGCATTGCCGGCGATGACTCAGGCACTCCATCGCATTACGTACGCATCGATTTGAATGACCATCATTCTGATAGCTGGACAGATGGCACCAAAACACATTCCACCCAATTAGCAACTTCATTACTGTCTGATTTCGGACGAGGCCTTACTCATACTCTAGCGTATGAGTATCAGAACGATACTGTTGATCGTCCTTACTGGGGTACACCGTTGCTTAATCCAATTACTGGCACCTTGCGGGTAGATGAAGGCACGCGCTTCAAAAACTATAACAGTGCTGATGGCATCTATGAGCAGCGTGTGCAATGGCTGCGTTCAATCACTGATTTGCAGGTCAATGATGCTCTGCATTTCAAGAATACTTTTTACGCATATGATGCTCAGCGTGATTATCGCAACGTCGAAAGTTACAGGTTTAACGCAAGCAACACGGCGGTGATTCGCTCGGGGGCTTTACTGCAGCGACATGAACAAGACGTGGTCGGCAATCGAATTGACGGCACATATAAAGGAGAAATCGCGGGGCATCGCAGCGACTGGTCCTTCGGTTTGGATATGGCATTAAATAAGCAGACTCGCTATCCAAAAAGTTTACCCGCTACAGTGAGCACCGTTGATCCCTACAACTTTGTGACGGAAAATTTCTTTAATGTGCCGGGTATGACGCCAGGTTTCGTACCTAGCATGAGCAACAAGATAACAACTACTGCGCTATATGTAGAAAACCACACCGCACTGCTACCAGCGTTGAATCTCGTAACAGCATTGCGTCATGAACGTATTGACTTGAACCTGATCAATCGTGGCGCGGTAACCGCAAGTAGTCCAGCCAGTTATGAACGCAGCTACAACCCGACAACCGGCCGTGTGGGGTTGGTCTGGGATGTCGCTCCTGGTGCGATGACCTATGTGCAGTATGCGACGGCAGCCGATCCACCAGCGGGCTCGCTTGCGACAGCGTCTTTTGCGAACGCCATTACCAATACTGAACTCACAACGGGGCGTCAGTTAGAGGTCGGCACCAAGCTGGATTTCTGGCAAGGAAAAGGAAATGCGACTGCAGCAATCTACAGTATCAATCGCAAGAACATTGCGAGCCAAGACCCCAACAATAGTGCGTTGACAGTACTGGTGGGAGAACAAAGTGCCAAGGGTATTGATCTGTCAGTTGGCTTGCAAGCCACACGTCAGTGGGCTATACGCGGTGACTTTACCTATGTCGATGCACAGTATGAGGATTTGAGACAAGGCGGTGTTTCGCTCGCAGGTAAAACACCAACCAACATACCGGCAACTGTAGCAAATCTGTGGACCTCATATGCTATTACGCAGGCTCTGCAAGCCAATATCGGCATTCGCCGTGTCGGCAAGGTTTATGCTGATGCCGCCAATACAATGGTTTGGCCGAGTTATACATTGATTGATTTAGGAATGGGCTATCAGATCAATCGCAACGTCTCGCTGATAGGCCGTATCCGCAATGTCACCGATAAGCTCTACGCCGCCAACGTCAGTGCTACTTCGGCCTATCTCGGTGCGCCACGTACCGCAGATGTGACGCTGCGTATCAACTTCTAATCGGAAAAACTGATGCGCATCCGCTTTAAACGTTATTTGTTCTTAACACATAGGTGGCTAGGAATTGTTGCCTGCGTCTTCTTTGCGATGTGGTTTATCTCGGGTGTGGTCATGATGTATATCGGCTATCCCAAACTCACGGAACGGGAACGCCTGCAACACTTGCCAGCACTTGATGCTCAGCTCAATCTGCTTTCGCCGAAGCAGGCACTTGATGCTGCAGACATCACGGGTCCGTTGACTGAACTGCGGCTGGCGAATGCGAGTGGTGGCAAGCCGGTTTATCTCGTCATTCCGAAGAGTACGAATCACGATGCGTCTGGACATAAGCGAACGCCTCCCGGCAAAGGTACGGTGGTCATCGATGCACAAAGCGGCGAGCGCTTGCGCAGTGTGGATGTTCCGCACGCGCTTGCCAGTGCTGCTGCATATGCAGGTAATGGCATACCTGTCACTTATCTCGACAGCGTGGATGAAGATGCATTTACCCATTCGCGCGGATTGGATGCGCACCGTCCTTTGCATCGTATTCAACTTGCTGACGAAGAGGGAACGCAGATTTATGTTTCTGGCGCAACAGGCGAAGTCGTGCGCGACGCAACTAGTACCGAACGTGTATGGAATTATGCGGGCGCATGGATACACTGGCTTTATCCGTTTCGCGGCAACTTTTTCGATCCCTACCAAGCGGATATCGTCATCTGGTTGTCCGTCCTCGGTACGGTAGCTGCAGTAGCTGGGACAATTGTCGGCATTATGCGTTGGCGATTTTCCAAGCCTTATCGTAGTGGCTCGCGCTCACCCTATCATGTTGGAGTCATGCGTTGGCATCACATCACAGGCTTGCTGTTTGCGTTGATCACGATCACGTGGATCTTCAGCGGCCTGATGTCGATGAACCCTTGGCGCATATTTAACAGCGGCGCACCGCCATTGCAAACCGAGTTGATGCAGGGAGGAGCGCTGACTATTTCCGCACAAGATGCCGCGCCTAAAACTTTGCTAGCTGCGGTTAATCGCCCGATTAGTGAGTTACGCTGGACTCAGACGCTTGCACAAACCACGGTGCAAGCGTATGGCGCAGCAGGCACACCTACACTTCTAAATAGTCAGACAGCACAGCCGCGGGTTATCGATCCCGACGCACTACTAGCCAGTGCCAGAGAACTGTTACCTGAGCCAGTAGCAAGTGTCGAGCAGCTCAATCAATACGATCTTTATTACTACGCACGCGACCCACACACGATGGGTGGCGGCAGCGAGAAGCCCTTACCTATATTAAGGGTGATTTTTGATGATCCGCACGCTACCTGGGTACACATTGATTTGCATACGGGCACCGTACTTGGCAAGATCGATAGCCATCGACGTACGAGTCGCTGGCTCTTTGCGATGCTGCACAGCTGGGACTGGTTGCCTCTGCTGGAGCGTCGTCCACTGTGGGACATGCTGCTGATTCTATTAAGTTTAGGAGGCGCTGCACTCAGCATTACTGGCGTCATTATTGGATGGCGCAGATTAGGGAAAAAACTGAGAGCCGTTTAAAAAGCCATACAAATACACCGCAAGTGAAGTGCGCATTCCATACGTGTGAATTTTGCAGAAAACAATCGAGCAGTAATACTTGATGCCTAGAAATAAGCGAATGTTACTATTCTGAAACTGCATGCAAATAGCATCGTAGTAACAGAGGCGGAAAGCTTATGACGATAGTCACGGTATTCAACCAGAAGGGCGGCGTGGGCAAAACCACGACTGCTCTGAATCTCGCGGCGGCGTTAATGCGGCGCGGATGTTTACCCTACGGCATCGATCTGGATCCGCAAGCGCATTTAAGCTCCATCGCCAACGTCGTCGCCAGTTCTGGCGACGATACGATACTCAGTTTATTCCAACGCAATCGCCCCTTACGCGAGTTGGTGCGTATCTCACCGAATAACGACATCCGCATTATTCCCGCACATCTTGAACTTTCGAAAGTCGATACGCTATTCGGTAAAGGCTATGACGTCGTCAATATGCTCAACGCACATTTGCGTGGAGAGAAATTGAATGACGAGCTAACGCCGATCATGATTGATTGCTGTCCATTGATCGGAGTCTTGTCTTTGAATGCGATCTTCGCGTGCGACTGCATGATCGTGCCGGTATCGGCCGATCATCTATCGGCAAAAGGCGCGATGCAAATCGATAAAACTTTGAGAGCACTGGAACCGGTATTGAAGCGTCGCATCGACAGACGTTATCTGCTGACGCGTTTTGATGGGCGCCGCAAGATGGCGTGGGAAGTACGCAAGATGCTGGAAGATAAATTTGGCGCGGATGTCTGTCGCACGCACATCTCGGAAAATGTCAGCTTGGCGGAGAGCCCGGCGTATAACAAAACTATTTTCGAGCACGCGCCAAACAGCCGCGGCGCGCAAGACTACGACAGTCTGCTCGATGAGTTACTAGCCGACGGCTTTATCAAAATCAAAGAAACAGAAGAATCCGAATTAGCGCGAGATGAGGGACAGAATGTCGTCAACTGAGTGAGCAATTCCTGGGCGCATTACCTGGCCCTTGATATCACAACGCAATACTTCGCAATGTCTATACATCTGTTTTAATTTGCGTTCGGCATCTGCGCGATCCATCCCACCGATCACGATGCTTTCTATTTTTTGGCCTTCGCGCGTCTTCACTGAAAAATCAAATTTCAACATGAATACCTCTCACAGAATCGAGTAGTCCGCATTACTCCTCCTAGAATGTAGCAAACACCAATATGGTGCAAGACTTTCATTGTCTGGATGTAACGTTTCTTTATAAAAAAACACCATTTTTGTCATATAAAGCGCGTATCAGCGTGCAAAATGTATGAAATTCGTCACATTTCGCACTTTCCCGCCCGCATTGACAACAAATTAATGCCAACCGTAGCTTTAAGGCAAGATCCAGGCCAATCGTGTAATTCATACAAATTTGATTCAGGACTTCACGCAACCATTCTGTCGATGTAGAGTCACAAAAGGTCATCCCACTTTTCAAAGGATTTCTCATGCGCATAGATATTTATAGAAGAGCAGAGCACGCTGGCCACTTTTCTTATCTGGCTGTCCCTGAAGGCAACATGATTCCAGAAGAAGTCGTCAACACTGACTGGGAGCCGACAGATCGCGCAGTCGATCTGGATGACGGTGCAACGCATCTGGCAGATTTTGCGATCGATCAACCAATGGCACAAATCGAAGCCAAGGGATATGCCATCACCAGCGTCAAAGATCTATAGATCAACGCACTAGTATTCTTATCTAAACCGGCTCTAGCTCACTGCATGTGAGCGGCCGGGTTTTATCCTTCTTTGGTGATCAACTATATGCACGCATCCTCCACGACTAATGCGTCCGTTCGCATGCGCATCGGCAACAGCATCGTTTTGACGCTTGCCTGCGCAACGATCATTTCTGCATCCGCACAAGACGCCAGCAAAGCAAACGGCATACGCACCGAAGTCATCGCACAAAATCTTGATCATCCGTGGGCGGTCGCATTCATCGATAGCAAACGCATGCTCGTCACAGAACGCTCCGGCAATCTGCGCATGGTGCAAGCAGGCTCAGCACCGTCAGCACCAATTACCGGCCTACCTAAAATTGAAGCCGACGGTCAGGGCGGCTTGCTGGATGTGATTACCGATAGCAAATTCGCCAGCAATCGCACCATCTACTTTTGTTATAGCGAAGAAGCCAATGCAAAAACCGGCGGCAATGGCAATTCAACCGCACTCGCATCCGCACGTTTATCTGATGACAGCAAACGACTGGAACAAGTAAAAGTATTGTTCAGCCAGCAGCCTAAATTCAATAGCCGCGCGCACTTCGGTTGCCGCATTGTTGAAAATACCGACGGCACTTTATTCCTGAGCTTGGGCGATCGCTTCAGTCGCATGCAAGATGCGCAAACCCTGAA
Source organism: Herminiimonas sp. (assembly GCF_030655415.1). The sequence continues at coordinate 147,125 of NZ_JAURVN010000002.1, forward strand.
CACGCATCACGGAAAAATCATCCGCATCAACAAAGACGGTTCTATCCCTGCGAACAATCCGTATGTCGGCAAGGCCGGCGCATTGCCAGAGATATGGAGCATCGGCCATCGCAACGTCCAAGGCGCAACGCTTGGCCCTGATGGACAACTATGGACGCATGAACATGGGCCGCAAGGTGGCGATGAAATCAATAAGGAGCAAGCCGGCAAGAATTACGGCTGGCCAGTCATCACTTACGGTGAAAATTATGGCGGCGGAAAAATAGGCGAAGGCCAAACTTCAAAAACTGGCATGGAGCAACCGCTGCATCAATGGACGCCATCGATTGCACCTTCAGGCATGGCATTTCTGCGCAGCGATAAATATGGCAAGGCATGGCAGGGGAATTTATTCGTCGGTTCGCTCAAATTCCGTTATCTGGCGCGACTGGAAATCAAGGATAGCAAGGTCGTACGCGAGGAGCGCTTGTTGCCGGATATCGAACAACGCATACGCGATGTGCGAGAAGGGCCGGACGGCTTGTTATACGTATTAACGGATGAAGGACGCGGGCAGCTATTGCGTTTGCTGCCCGCGCAGTAGAGTACGATCAGGCCGTTTCTGAAATCGTGTTCAGGCTAGTCGCACTATTCGCGATAGTTTGATCGAACTGACCATAAGTCTGCGTCAGTTGCGCAACGATTTTCAGCACGGCTTGCATGCTGTTTTGCGCATCACTTTCTGATGTTTCAGTAGTCGGATGGCTCGCCTGATATGTGACGAGTTCTTGCAAGCTGACCGTACCGTCTTTATTCGCGTCAGCGGCTTCGTAAGAAGTGCTATCCGAATCAGATGATTCATCACCGGAACCAGATGGACGCGCACCACCTGCCGGTTTCGCTGACCCAGCCGCCGCACTTGCATCGACGCCACCAACCGCACCGTCAGCTTGCTGTTCTGGTCCACCCATTTGCTGCAGGCCAGTACTCAGCTCAGCTTTGGTAATCTTGTTATCGCCATCCGCATCCAGCGTTTTGAAAAGCTGTTCGACCTTTTCTGTATTCGCTGCCTTATCGCTTGAATTGACATCGAAGGCTGCCTGCAATTCTTCCTTGTCGATATAACCTTGATTTTTTGTATCAAGGCTGGCGAAAATATCATCGGTCGAAGGCGGTGCTGGTGGCTGTTGACCACCGCTAGCGCGCGCTACACGTGAGCTGTCGAATTGCGCATCCAGCGCATCGGACAACTGCTTGACCCCATCGGTTAATTCTTGTTTGGTGATCTTGCCATCTTGATCGGAATCGATCTGGCTAAAAAGCTGGTCCACATCAGATGCAGAATCCGCAGCGTTACCGCCCAGTGCGGATTGCAGACTGGCTTTGTCGATATAGCCCTTGTTGCTGGTGTCCACCTTGGCGAACAAGTCGCTCGCTATTTTTGTCGCATCGGGACGTTGTACTGTCCATGCACTGTTGCCGCTGCCTACGCCACTAATTGCCATGTTATTCCCCTTTGATTGACGCCGGCAGAGACACCAATTCCCATGCTGACGAACTGAGCATGTCAGGTCTATGTATCCATCGCATGTGCGGTTTGTATCAAGTTTGATACATTCGGCAAATCAAGCACAAAACGGAAAAATACTGAGCGCTCTTCTGAGCCTAACCCTCAACGTTTGATAGCAATACTGGCAATCAATCCGCCATCCGGCGCATTCCGCAAAGTCAGCCGGCCATCGCATTGCATTGCTGCTTCACGCGCAATCGACAATCCCAAACCAACGCCTCCCAGCGCCTTGTTGCGCGAAGCATCGAGGCGGACAAAAGGCTCGAACACTGCCGCCATTTTTTCTGGCGGAATACCAGGCCCATGATCGCGCACTTCGATCACCAGCGTGGTCGGCGTATCGATTAACGACACCACCGCATCCTCGCCGTAGCGTAAAGCGTTCTCCACCAGATTCGTCAGGCAACGACGCAACGCGATAGGCTTGGTGAACAAAGGTTCGGCATTGCCCTGCATGCGAACACTGTCGCCATTTGCACTCGCATCTTCGACGATGACCTCGATCAAAGCTTGCACATTGAGCAGTTGCAAATTTTCGTTGGAGACACGTCCACGCAAATAATCCAGCGTGGCGTCCAGCATTACTGCCATCTCGCTGATATCGTCACGCAATTTTGGCTTTGCATAATTCTCAGCCAGATTTTCTATCCGCAACTTCATACGCGTCAGCGGGGTGCGCAAGTCGTGCGACACCGCCGCCAAAAAACGCTCACGTTCTTCGATTTGCTCACGTACCTTGTGCTGCATATCGTTAAATACACTGGCAGTCTGGCGCACTTCATCAGGACCTTGCACCTTCATCGGCACGCTGTATAAATTATTCGCCAGCTGCGCCGATGCATGGGCAATCTGCTGCATAGGTCTCGCCAGGAATCGTGCGCCAAACCAAGCAGTCGCAGTCAGCGTCAGCAGTTGCATGATGATGCCTATCCACAATCCTGGCGGTAAAGGTGGCAGTTCAAAACCGGCAATCTTCAATGTTGCTGGCGGCGGTCGGCGATGCTCAGAGAACTCACCTGACTGAACTTCGGCATGCTGTCTAAAGCCCGGAGGTGGAAAGTCACGTCCATAGAAATTCACGACCAGGATGAAGGTCATCACATGGCTGACCATAATCGCCAGCACAATCAGCGCAAACAAGCGCGCGAAAATGGTATTCGGCAAAAAGCGTTTCATCGCACAACCTTCGCATCAAACAGATAGCCTTCGCCGCGTACCGTCTTCAGAAATTTTGGATCTTTCGGATCTTCTTCCAGCTTTTGTCGTAGTCGCGAAACCAGCAAATCGATACTGCGATCAAATGCCGTGACGTTATGTCCGCGCGCCGCATCCATCAACTGATCGCGACTCAACACGCGATGCGGTCGTTCGATAAACACGCTCAGCAAGCGGTATTCTGCATTCGATAAAGGCACCACCATTTTTTGCGGCGTGATCAGCTGACGCGCCAGGCGATTGATGGTCCATCCTTCAAAATGCCATTGCTCGTCACTGCCATCCGCGGCCTGTTCACGCTTCTTTCCATCCTTGGTCCTGCGTAAAATCGTGTGTATGCGCGCCACCAGTTCGCGTGGGTCAAACGGCTTCATCACGTAATCGTCCGCACCCAGCTCCAGACCGACCACGCGATCAGTCGACTCGCCACGTGCAGTCAAAATAATGATGGGAATATCGGTACTCGCGCGTAGTTGCCGACACAGCGACAAACCATCTTCGCCCGGCAACATCAGATCGAGAATGATCGCATCGAAGCGATTCTCTGCCATTGCACTGCGCATCGCGGCACCGTCGCCCACCGCCTGCGCCTGAATGGAAAATCCAGCCAGATAGTTCGCCAGCAAGTCGCGAATTTCTTCGTCGTCATCGACGATCAGTACCGTTGTCGTTTCGCTCATTTCGCATTCCATGTTCTGTTTTGTCTGCATTGTTGGCGGTATTTTTGCCGCCGATAAATTGAGCGGATAATCTCACAAGCCAGTTCAGCTTGCCAAACCGCCCTCAAATTTTTGCAAAACATGCTGATAAAAGATGCCGATAAACGATGTCTGTCGCCGTACTCACTTACAATAACGGCACATCAAATGGAGCTCATATGTTTTCTGGACAAACTTTCGAACAAATTCTTCAAAAAAAGAGCACGCGCCTGGTTCTTGCGGCAATGTGTTTGTATCTGGCCTTGGCCGGTGCGCATCAATTATTCACCGGTACCGAGCAAGCCGACTGGCTACGTGGCGGTGGCAATTTACTGTTGTGGGGCGCCTTTGCAGTATTGAATCTGCTCAAAGCTTACGGCCGCGCAACCAAGGGCATTAACATTCCCATCAATATCGGTTTGGTATTGGTTGTCGGTAGCTGGATTGCAAAAATGGAATGAAGTGTTGTCATAAATTGCGGGGATAAAAATTATGCAATTCAGACATTACAAAGGCGGCATTTACGATTTTGTATGCGCCGCTAAACTCGAATCGGATCCGGAAACGGTCATGATCGTGTACACCGCGGCCGATGGTTCGTTCTGGACCCGGCCGGAAAAAGTGTTCTTTGAAATCATCGAACACGAAGGTAAATCCATGCAACGGTTTACCGCGATCGACGAATAAATATCTTCAGTAGCGCGACTTCAATGCATCGCTTGAACGGAAAGATAATGTGTACGCACTGATCATCGAAGACAATCCGGACATCGTCGCCAACCTGTATGGTTTTCTCGAACCATTGGGTTACACCCTGGATGTCGCGCTCACTGGTTCCGCTGGCGTCGCGCGCGCCATCGAATCGCACTACGACGTCATCGTGCTGGATCTTGAATTGCCCGGCCTTGATGGCATTGAAGTCTGCCGCCAATTGCGCAAAGAGCGACGACTCGCGACACCGATTCTGATGCTGACTGCACGCGATACCGTCAAAGACAAATTGGTCGGCTTTGAAGTAGGCGCCGACGACTATCTGGTCAAACCGTTTTCACTGATAGAACTCGAAGCTCGCTTGAAAGCACTGGTACGTCGTGCTCGCAATGAAACGGTAGAACACATACTGGAATTCGGCGAGTTGCGCTTCGACCTCAGTCGTTACGAAGCCACGCGCGCCGGACACAAACTTGCACTGACACCAACTGGTTACAAGCTGCTGGAATCCTTGATGCGCAAAGCGCCGGCACTGATCACGCGCGAAGAATTATTGCGTGAAATCTGGGGTGATGATCCACCGGATAGCGATGCATTGCGCACGCACATCCATGCGCTGCGCCAGGCGATGGATAGACCATTTGTCACGCCTATGCTGCGTACTTTGCCGGGCAGCGGTTATCGTCTGGTAAATGAAAATGAAGATCGAAAATGAAGCGTGAAATGACAAGCAATCCATCGAAAAGCAAGCAGTCGCTAAGACGACGCATCGCTGGCACATTCATATTGATGGCACTCATTTTGTGCAGCTTCTTTTCGCTTTCATCGTATGTCGCTGTTGAAATGGCAGAAGCGAAATTGATCGATCACAACCTCGATAAATTAACGAACCAAATCATTGGTCAATATTTAAGTAACGATAAATACGAGCTGCCGCCGGATATCACTTTTTACGTTGACGACGATATTCCTGAGACATTTCGCAAGCTACCTAACGGCATCCACGAAATTGAAATCGGCGAAACAGAATTGCATGTAGTCGTGCGCAATATGAATAACCATCGCTTTGTTCTAAGCGACGACACTACCGATTTTGAAGATACAGAATTACTTATTTTCATTGCAGTAACCGCAGGTTTTTTCGCCAGTATGTTGCTGTCCATCTTTCTGGGATTGGCTTCGTCAAAACTGATCATTGCGCCAGTAACGGCATTGGCCGAAGCGGTTGAACGCAATGATGATCCGTCCGAATTACCATCGCTGGATACGCAAAATGAAATCGGCATGCTGGCCCGCGCATTCGCCAAACGGACCAATCAACTGCAGCGCTTTCTCGCTGATGAAAAATTGTTTACCGGCGACGTCAGCCACGAATTGCGCACGCCACTCACCATCATGCTGGGCGCATCCGAGCTATTGAAAGTACAGCTCGCTGGATCGCCAGATGAGTTGGCAGTCGCCGAGCGCATACGCCGAGTAGCGGCAGAAGCATCTGAACGCGTAGGCGCTTTGCTGTTGCTGTCGCAATCGCCAGAAACATTAGGTGGTAGTCAGCTGTCGCTCACGCATTTGATCGAGCGCGAGATTGAGCGCTGCCAGCAATTGTTGGGCGACAAACCCGTACAAATCGTGTTCGAAGATGTGGGCGATGTGTGGGTGTATGCGCGCACCGAATTGGCCGGAATTGCAATCGGCAATCTGTTGCGCAATGCCTGCCAATACACTGAACAAGGCACAGTCAAAATCAAGCTCGCTGCGCATCAATTAACCATAGAAGACAATGGTCCCGGCGTGCCGGAAAACGTACGTGCGCGACTGTTCGAGCGCTTCGTGCGCGGCAAGGAAAACCCTCACGTCGGCTCCGGCCTGGGCCTAGCGATAGTCAAACGCGTCGCCGATCATTTGGGCTGGCAGATAGAACATCAGACGCCTGACGGCGGCGGCAGTCGTTTCATACTGACCTTCCCGTCTGAGCCAGTCTCCACAACGGTTTAACAGGTACATAAGCGCGTTATTGCTGCCTTTGTGATTGGATAAGAGCGATTCTTTCCATGTCATTTTGACCACATGGATTTGAGCCGCTTTTGATCTGTCTTTGCCTCGGTTTAGACCCGCTCCGGCACCTTAACGCCCACTTAACGGCGCCCTCGATAGCGTAGCGACTTCTCATATAGAAGTCGGTGTGCGTCTTGAAAACATCTCACCTTGCAAACAGCCCGGTTGCCCTTCCGCAAAGCGGCAGCCACGCGTCTTTTTTCCCGTTTGATCGTCTCCCCGCCATAGGCGTTGAAAGGCTGGCGATTCTTGCCAGCCTGTTTTTTTCAATCACTTGTAATCATCTGTTTTTCTCCGCCGCATTGGCTCAGCGCGACTGGTCGCATGCGAGCTCGTGGTTGTTTGCCGCAGCGGTGTTTATTGCCATCACGGCCTTGCAGAGCGTCGGACTTTTTATCGTGCTGAATCGCTGGAGCGCCAAACCTATCTTGACGCTGCTGTTTATCGTCACTGCGGCAGCAACGTATTACATGGACAAGTACACCGTTTTCTTCAATTCGGAAATGGTCAGAAATATTCTGCGCACGGACGTCAAGGAAGCCAGCGAATTATTCTCGCTGAACTTCTGTATTCATATGTTGGTTTATGGCGTGCTGCCATCACTGTTGGTGTGGAAGCTGCGTCTGACGAAGACATCCTGGCGTCGTGCCACGCTGATGCGCATCGCTTATCTGGTGGGTGCATTCGTCATCGCTGGCGGCGCCATCATGCTGGTGTTTCAGGATTTTTCTTCTTTGATGCGCAATCAAAAAGAAGTGCGCTTCTTGATCACACCAAGTAATTATTTGTTCTCATTGGCGCGCGTTGTGGTCGCCGATACCGCACAAGCCAACACCCCTAAAATTCCCATCAGTGCAGATGCGCACATGGCAGCCGGCTGGAACAATCGTACAAAGCCTATGTTATTCGTGCTGGTCGTGGGCGAAACCACGCGCGCTGCGAACTGGGGCATGAATGGTTACGCACATCAAACCACGCCTGAATTAAGCAAGCTGGATGTGATCAACTTCACGCATGCAACCTCATGCGGCACCAACACTGAAGTATCGGTACCGTGCATGTTCTCAACCTATGGCCGTCGCAACTACGATGAAAAAGCCATACGCGCGCATGAATCGCTATTACACGTAATCGACCACGCAGGCGTAAAAACGCTGTGGCGCGACAATCAGGCTGGTTGCAAAGGTGTATGCGATGGCTTGGAAGAACAGCATCTGGACAATAGCAAAAACGCCGCGCTGTGCGATGACGAACGCTGCCTTGATGAGATTCTGCTCAATGGCATGGATGGCGAAATACAAAAAGCCAAGAAGGGTAATATGTTCGTCGTCCTGCATCAGCTGGCCAATCACGGCCCGGCATATTACAAACGTTATCCGGCCGCGATGCGCGTTTTCACGCCGACTTGCGATACCGCAGACTTAAGCAAATGCAGCAAGGAAGAGATCGTCAACACCTATGACAATGGCGTGCTGTACACCGACCACTTTTTGGCGCAGACCATCAATTATTTGAAAACGCAAACCACCTACGACACAGCCATGCTGTATCTGTCAGATCATGGTGAATCGTTGGGTGAACACGGAATTTATCTGCATGGTTTGCCTTATTCGATCGCGCCGAAAGAGCAAACACAGATACCGATGGTGATGTGGATGTCGCCAGGATTTGCATCAAGCTTTGGCGTGAACAAGGATTGCATGAGCAAATTGGCCAACACGCCGGTCAGCCAGGACAATCTGTTTCACTCTATCCTGGGCATGCTGCAAATCGAATCTACGCACTACGACAAATCGCTGGATCTAAGCGCAGGCTGCAAGGCTTGAAACTAGTCTGAAATTAGCTGGCTTGTTGCGCCGCCAACATGCCGCTGACCATAAAGCCGGCCGGTGCCAGCAAGCGTTTTCTGTTGGTCATTGGTCGGCTTTCAACCCATTTGAACAGCAGCGCACCAGCGCCCACACTTGCCGCTAATGCGACCGTCATGCCGATCAGGCTGGCGATCGCTTGCTCAGGGAAGAAGTGGAAAAATACTGCGTTCACGACCAGACACAAAGGGAAGTGAATCAAAAAAACTGAATACGAAATACGTCCCAGATAAACCAGGAAGCGTGGCATAGGCATCGCTTCCATCGCGCCGGTTTGACGAGCAAGACCGAGCACCAGCATCACGCCGCCAGCCACCAAGATACGCGAGCGGAAATCAAACAGCAAAGCCGCTAACACCGCAGTACTTAACAGCGCCAGCCACCACATGCCGTCTTCGCGACGCGACGCCCAATAAGCCAGCGCACCCAAACCGTAAGAGCCAAAGAAGTAAAACGCCGTCGTATCCAAATCTTTCTGCAGATTGAAGAAGAACAGCGAGGTCGCAGTCAACACGGCGATCGCAATCGGTCCCAGCAAACTCAGTTTTGTAAAACGTGCCTCAACCCGCGCTGCACACCACATCAGCAATGCTGCCAGCGAAAAGAGTTGCAGATCTATCGCCACATACCAAACACCAGCGGACAAGGCATCTTGTCCGACCAAATCCTGCAGGAAAAAAACATGCGACAGCAATTGCATCGCAGTTGGCGCGTCCGGAATCGCATCATTCGTCAACCAGGCACGTGCCAGCGCTGCGCATACGATAGCGCACACCAATGCGACTAGATACGGGATCGCCAAACGCAAGTAGCGCTGATAAATCGCGTGCACAGGTTGCGTCAGCAAAGCTTTGCCATGCGGCGCAAATTTCGCCGCCATCAAGAATCCTGCAATCACAAAAAACGCCTGCACCGCCATCCGACCGTATTGATAAAACAAATCGATCAAGGCTGGGACGAGCGTGTGCGCAGCATCCGACATCGGGCCGTAAAACGCGAGGTGATGCAACACAATCAATAAACAGGCAATCGCCTTGAGTGCATCCACACAAGGCATTCTGGAGGTAGTACGCATGGAATTCTGACTTCTAGGATTATTATTCTTGATGCCGACGGCGGTCGGCGTGTACAGCAGGCTTATCTTTACTAGCGATAAGCTGCGCAAGGGCGCAAGTCTACACGCACTCGCGCCGTTTTGCAGATTCCGTGCGCTCCTACCGTGCTCCACACCTGTTTTGCATACAATTTAGCCATATAGACGCATCTGAAGTGCTGTCGTACAGCCGATGCAAAAGCCACTATGATATGCACCCTGACCAGATGAAATAAGCGCACCTCAATGAACAACGACGAAACACAAAATTATTCCGAGCAAGATCAAAACGGTTCAATTCACGAGCCACGCATGTGGCGCGACGACGGCTGGACCGCGCGCGTGATCAAGAACGATGATGATGAAGGCTGGGCGGTCGAAATGATCAAGGATGGTGAAGCAGAACCAGCGCTGGTCGGCCCGTGGACCATGGGCCGCGACAAAAAGAATCCGAAGCCGCTTGATACGCCAGCGTTTCACACGCTAGTGAAAACTGCATCAGAAGTCTTGCGCAGACATGAGCAGCAACTGCATGCGACGCTGCATAAAAGCGTCGTCGTGAATACTGCATCGGCAACGATTACCGTTAATCTGGATATCGTGCCGGATGAAGATGATCCGTATGCGATGCTGAGTGCCTTGGATGACGGTGGCGATCAAATTGCAGAAGTACGCGTCGCACCCAACTTCAAGTTGACGCGTGCAAGTGCAGAGCAGTGGATAGAAAACGAATTTCGCAGGCCCTAGTTCTAAATGACTTGCTAAACAATTCGCTAAAAATTCTGCCGCATACATTGCTACAGGAATATGGCGGAGACATCATCAAGGGAGCATTCACATGATTGCCGTTATTTTTGAAGTCATTCCACACGACCAGTACAAGCAGGATTACATGGATGCGGCTGCAGCATTGCGACCACTGCTGCACAAGATAGATGGTTTTATATCCATCGAGCGATTTCAGAGTCTGAGTCAGCCGGGGAAAATTCTATCGCTGTCTTACTGGCGCGATGAAGAAGCAGTCAAGCAATGGCGCAATCTGGAAGAGCATCGCAAGGTGCAAGCTGCGGGACGCGGAAATATTTTTGCCGATTATCGGCTGCGGGTTGCGCATGTGCTGCGCGATTACGGGCTCAATGAGAGAGCCGAAGCACCGACGGATTCACGTCAGGTGCATAAAGCCTGAGCTGTTAAAACAGTTCGCTGACGACTATCAAGCTTCAGCGAGCTTTGCGCTCAAGCGATCGAATTCTTCATCCAGCGTATTTTTCGGCACACTCGTTTTGCCGCGGCTGTACCAATAACTGGCATTGCTCAAATCGCCTTCAACACGGTGCAGATAACCGTGAATCTGGCACGACAACACATCGCCATGCACTTGCACTAACGCGTGCGCCTCTTCCCAGCTTCCCGCTTTTGCAAGATCCAATACTTCTTTGTGATCACAAGCCATTTTCAAATCCTCTATTACTGTTCTTAGTTCTTTAGCCGAAGCGTTCCAGTTCAAAGCATTCGGCATATTCATCGTCACCCAGTTTCAAATCGACAGCGCATTTTCGATTGATCGATAACACCCTGTCATCAAATCCATGACCACGCGTATTCAGATTACGCTGATGTTGCGATTGATGCAGACGCAACATCGCGGCTTTCCATGTCGCAGTTGCCGCATCGAATGAGGTAAATAAATCAGTGCGCATCGCCACCGTTTTCGCATCCTGATTCAATACTGCCCACAGTTGCAAATGTTCGGCTAGCGCAACTGCACGAAACAAGGCGTAGGTACGCTGATGCGTGACGTTGCTGTCATTCCCATGCGGCATGAATACCAGATCCGGCGTGCGCGACAATAAATAGTCGCTTATTCGTTCGTGATTATCTACGTCAAGACGCGGGTTGCCTTTTTCATCTGTCGGCAAACGCAAGAAGCTCAAACGTTCAAGCGGCAGGCCGAAAAATGCACAGCTTGCGCGTTGTTCCTGCTCACGCAAGGCTGCCTTGTCAGCATCAGTATGCGCACCAGCGTAACCGCCTTCAACACCACTCGCACCCGTCGTTAGCACGGCTAAATGTATGACGTCGCCACGCCGATGAAAAAATCGCAGCGTCGCAGCTATTGCATCGAAGTCATCCGGATGCGGCGCCAGCACCACGATGGTGAGTGGCGATGGCAAAGATAGCTGAAGCAGGTTCAGCGCTGAATTTTTAGCCGACGTATCCAGTGAAGAAAACACCATCAGACCTCTATCAACGAGTGATCGTACCGGCTTTCAATGCCGTCACTAATTCTTTGTAACCGCCGATTAATTTACCATCGACAAAAACTTGCGGAAACGTCGGCCAGCCACTCCACAGCTTGATCGCCAGACGTGGCTTCCAAAGCGAAAAGTAATTGCCGTATTCAAGATATTTGAAATCAACGCCAGCTTCAGACAAAGCGGCACGTGCTTTCTTAACAAAGGGATTCATGCCCATGCCGACCACTACTATCTTGTTAGTGGCGACTGTACTGGCTACTTCATTGACAGTTTGTTGATGGTAGCTAGCCATATAGGCAGCGACTTCTGGCGACAACTTTTCTGAACTTAAAACAGGGCGAGTCATGATGTTCCTTGGTTTTTTAAATCAGCCAACGTTGGTATCGACATCGATACCAACGTTAAGCAAAAACTGCTTTTACTTTTCCAACGCGATTTGCGGTGGCACTGATGATTCTTCTTTAATGCCGCGCGCCTTGCGCATCATGCGTTTCATCCAGTGTTCCAGATCATCGATATACGTGAATACCGCAGGCACCACCAACAAACTCAGCAAGGTCGATGTAATCAAACCACCGATCACGGTGATCGCCATCGGTGAACGGAAGCTAGGATCGGCTCCCCAGCCCAGTGCCAGCGGCATCATGCCTGCGCCCATCGCAATCGTTGTCATCAAAATCGGACGACTACGTTTGTGGCAGGCATCAACCAGCGCGTCGAAGCGATTCATGCCTTCCTGTCGCGCAAGAATTGCGTAGTCAACCAGCAGAATCGAGTTCTTCGTCACGATACCCATCAACATGATCAGACCAATCATCGACGGCATGGACAAGGCGCGACCGGTGAGCAGCAAGGCCACGAACGCACCACCGATAGACAAAGGCAAAGCCGCCAGAATCGTGATCGGTTGCATGAAGTCCTTGAACAATAATACGAGTACGCCGTAAATACACAGCACACCAATCAGCATCGCCAAACCAAAACTTTCAAACAAGAGCAACATCTCTTGCGCATCACCCAGCTCGGCAATTTTCACTGATGGCGGCAAATTACGCATCGATGGCAAGGCACGTGCTTCTGCATTCAGATCGCCCAGCGAACGACTGCCGAGCTCAACATCAAGCGTGACATTACGACTGCGATTCAAGCGATCAATCTGCGCTGGTCCGCTTTCCATCGTGACGCTGGCAACGGTGCCCAACATCACAGGACCGTTTTTGCCCGGCACCGTCAGACGTTCGATCGCTGACAAATCAGCGCGTACGTTATCCGGCAACTTGACGAGGATAGGCACCTGACGTTCGCTCAAATTAAGCTTGGGCAAGTTCATATCGTAATCGCCAGCTGTTGCGACGCGGACTGTTTCACCTATGCTCGCTGCAGTCACACCGAGATCTGCTGCGCGTGCCGAATCGGGACGTACGATAATTTCCGGACGTACCAGCGAGGCACTGGAACTGACATTACCAATTCCTTTTAAGGTACGCAGTTCACGTTCGACTTTTTGTGCTGCCTGCTGCAAGGCAACTGGATCTTCACTGCGCAATACCAATTGCATCTTGACGCCACTATCAGGTGGACCAACGTTGAAACGCGCGCCAGGAATGTCTGCAATGTTGGCGCGTATGCCCGACTCTATCGCCGCCATCGTTTCGTGCCTGTCGTTACGATGTGTAGTTGTCAGCGTCAACACGGCGCGGCGCGCTTCTGCAGACGCACCCGGTGCGAATGCATCGCCACTGGAACCGCCACCGACCGAACTAAAGATACTGGTGATGTTCTTGTCTTTCGACACAGCCGCACTTACGCGTTCGGCAACGGACGTGGTTTCTGCCAGCGTACTACCTGGCGGCAGCTCGATATTGATTTGTGTTTGTGCGCGATCAGCAGCCGGTACAAAACCGGTAGGCAAGAGCGGCACCAACAAGATGGATGCAATAAAGAATATGCCGGCGGCAATCGCCGTTGTCAAACGATGCGTCAACGCCCATTTCATCGTCGCCATATAACGCTTCATCAACCAGCTGTCTTTTTCTTCATGCGCCTTGACCGGCTTCAGAATGTACGCAGCCATCATAGGTGTCAATAATCGCGCCACTAATAGAGACGCTAGAATCGCCAGCACCGCGGTCCAGCCAAACTGCTTGAAGAACAGACCTGGAATACCGGCCATGAACGCAGTCGGCAAGAACACCGCGACCAATGCGAAGGTGGTGGCGATAACCGCCATACCAATTTCATCCGCAGCTTCCATAGCTGCCTGCATAGGCGTCTTGCCCATGCGTAGATGTCGCGAAATATTTTCGATCTCGACAATCGCATCATCGACCAGCACCCCGACCACCAGCGCGAGCGAAAGCAAAGTCACAGTATTGAGTGTGTAGCCGAAATATTTCAGGCCGAGGAAGGTCGGGATCACGGACAGCGGCAACGCAGCAGCCGCGACCAAGGTGGCGCGCCAGTCGCGCAAGAACCACCACACGACCAACACGGCCAGCAAGGCGCCTTCATACAACAGCTCCATCGAACCGTCGAAATTTTCCTCGACTGGTTTCGCGTTATCGATAGCCTGTTTGAAAACGATGTTGCGATTTGTGGCTTGCAGTTCTGCGATGGCGTCTTGCGTACCTTTGGCGACATCCAGCTCACTCGCACCTTTGGTACGGAAGACTTCGAAGCCGACAACGGTCTTGCCATCCTGCGACGCCGAAGAACGACGCTCGGAAATCGTATCGGTCACCTTCGCTACCTGATCGAGACGAATGTGATGGCCGTCGGCTAAAGGGATATCCATTTGTGCCAGTTCGGCAGCGCTCTTGACCGTGCCAATGGTGCGCACAGCCTGTTCGGCGCCGCTGACATCGCCGCGTCCGCCCGGCGCTTCCTGTTGCACCAGGCGCAGACGACGCGAGACATCAACAGCAGCGACATTCAAGGCCGCCATTTTTGCGGCATCCAGTTCAATCCGGATTTCACGATTGACGCCGCCCACCCGTTTGAAAGCGCCAACACCGGGCACACTTAATACGCGCTTCGACACTGTGTTATCGACAAACCAGCTGAGCTCTTGCTCATCCATCTTGCTGCCTTCGGCGGGCGCAGCGGTGAAGGTCAATACAACGCGACCGGCGGTCGATACTTTGGTAACGGAAGGATCGCGCAACTCGCTAGGCAAGTCAGCCCGCACCAACGCCACTGCATCGCGCACATCGTTGACCGCATCAGAGATGTTTTTCTCCAATACGAATTCAACGGTGACAGTTACCAGGCCATCCAGAACCTTGGTGTAAATGTTTTTGATGCCTTGCAAAGTCGCAACTGAATCCTCGATCTTGCGCGCAACTTCCGTTTCCAGCTGAGCTGGCGCAGCGCCAGGCAAGGATGCGGTAACGGTAACAATCGGCAATTCAATATCAGGGAAGTCCTGTACGGCGCTAGACTTGAACGAGAGCAAACCCGCCAGACTCAGCAACACAAACAGCATGATGGCCGGGATCGGGTTCTTGATTGAAAGCGAAGAAAAATTCACGCTTGCTCCTATTTGGTCGTCTGTGGTGCGCCAACTGTCGGCGCGGCTGGCGCACTGCCAGCTTGTTTGACAGTCGCAGCATCTTGCGAAATGGCAGGCTTGCTGGCGGTAGCTGTGGGCACTACTGCATCGCTGCTAGTCGTCGCTGCTGGCTCTGAGGCGGTCGCTGCAACAACTTTTACCAAATCGCCATCATTCAAGAAGCCGGCACCATTCGCAACCACGACGGCATTTGCATCGATGCCAGACACCACTTCAATGCTATCCACCAAACGACGGCCTGGTTGAATCTTGATTTGCGTAACGCGATTGTCTGCATTCAAACGGAATACATAGCTGAAGCCATCGCGAATCACGATCGCTTGTTGTGGCACAGTGATCGCCGACGACATGCCGAGGTCGAATTCGCCAGTAGCAAACATACCTGCGCGTGCTGGCGATGATCCTGTTGCAGCAGCTGACAAATCAACATAGACGATCGCAGAACGATTTTGCGCATCAACAGTCGGCGCAATCATGCGGACTTTGCCTTTGACTTTTGTGCCGTTGGCTGCGGTGATTAACGCGGGAGTACCGGTAGCAATGTTGCCGAGCTCAGTTGAAGTAACTTCTGCACGCCATTCCAATCTACCTTGGCGGATCAAACGGAACAGTTCAGTGCCTGCACCAACCACTGCACCTACGGTTGCATTGCGTGCCGAGATCACGCCATCATCCGGCGCCAGTACTTGCGTTTGTGTCAGACGCAATTCTTGCGCAGACAAGGTTGCGCGCGCTGCATCAGCTTTGGCTTTGGCGGTTTGTTCTGTAGTCAGATACTGATTGATTTGTTGCGTACTCAGAGCGCCACTGCTTTCCAGAGTGCGTGCACGCTCGGCATTATTTTTTGCATCGGCCGCATTGGCTTCCGCTTCCATCACACTGGCGCGTGCCTGCAACACCTCAGCTTGCGTCGTACCAGCGAAGAAAGTTGCCAGTACTTGACCCTTGCGTACTGTGTCACCAACGTTGACGCGTACATCAGTCAAACGCAAACCGTTCGATTCGCTACCGATGATTGCTTCCTGCCAAGCGGTAATCGTACCGTTTGCACTCATCTTGATCGGCAGACGTGCTTGCGATGGCTGTGCGGTGGTAACGGTTAGCGCAGCCTTGGGCGCAGTGTCCTCTTTCTTTTTCTCTGCAGCCGGTTTGCCGCCGAAGAGTACGACGATGATCGCAATCAATACGACCAGCACAATGGCGGCGATGATGATGGTTTTTTTACTGAAACGTTTCATATTATTAGTCCGTTATTGTTTCGCGTTATTTTTTATTGCTGTGTGCTTGTTACCGGAGCTGCATCCGAACTTGAATTATTGGCTGCAGCAGAATCAGGATTGACCCAGCCACCACCAGCGGCGCGATATAGTGCAATCCATGCAGACATGCGTTCACGTTCCAGCGATACTGCGTTCAACTCAGATGCCAGACGCAGACGACGCGCCTCTTCCAGGTCAACCAGATTGGCCAGGCCGTTTTTGTACAATGCTTCAAAACCATTGAACGAGGCGCGATAGCCTTCCACTGCAACACGCGCATCTTCACTGCGAGCTGCGGTACTTTGCAAATTCACCAAAGCTTCTTCTACTTCGCGTACTGCTTGTCGGACACTACTGCGATAGCTGACCACTGCTGCGTCGTAATTTGCTTCGGCTGCGGTGACGTTTGCTCTGCGCGCACCGCCATCAAACAATGGCAAAGTCAGCGATACCGGGCCTACCGACCATGTATCCATGTTGGTCGTTACACCACTCGAACGGAAACTCGCCACGCCAATTGATCCACTCAAACTCAAGCGTGGGTAGCGCTGAGCCTGTGCATTACCAACTTCGGCGCTGGCTGCGGCAACTTCACGCTCTGCGATAAACACGTCAGGGCGTTGCGTCAAGGTTTGTGCTGGAAGGCTGGAAATATCCAGCACCGTGGTCGACGTATCCGGCGCAGGTGTATCGCTGATTTTTTTGCGCAGCGTCGGCTCATCTATCGCCGTCAATGCAACCAAGGCTTTTACATCCAGATCGCACAAGGCAATTTGTTGGGTCGCACGACCGCGACCTTCCGCAGCACTGGCACGCGCCAACGCTGCCGTCGCCGGCGCCTGGAATCCTGCCTTGG
Organism: Herminiimonas sp.; assembly: GCF_030655415.1. The sequence goes on from NZ_JAURVN010000002.1 coordinate 164,258, forward strand.
CACTCAGGTCAGACAAGCGCGAAGTTTCTGCGCGCGAACCGGCATCTTCGGTAGTCACAAGTGCGAGTTTGTTGCAGGTACGCAGACTGTAATAACGATTCGCGACTTCCGCTGCGACAGAGACGCGTGCGTCATGCCAGTTCGCTTGTGCGCCTTGCAAACGCGCCAACGCTGCTCTGCTGGTCGCGCGATTGCCGCCAAATATATCCGCCTCCCACGATGGCTGCAAAGCAGCTTGTGTGGTTGTTCCCAAAGGTAAATTGGTTTGCGTATTGGTGCGACTGGAGCTAACCGACGCATCCAGTTTCGGTATCAATGCGGCTTCGGCAGCGACCCGCGAAGCGCGCGATTGTTCGATACGCGAAACAGCAGTGGCGACAGTAGGGCTTACCGTTTGTGCTGATTGAATCAGCTCAACTAACAACGGATCATTCTGCTGTTGCCACCATTGCGATAAATCGGTCAGCGTGCCGTGATGAGGCAAACTTGCAGCATTGCTGTCAACAACCGGGGCTTTCGGCATAGGCGAAAACCACTGTGATGGCGTGCTAACGGAGACTTTGTCAGGCGGCGCATTCAGCGCACATGCGCTCAGCAATAGCGGCAGGCTGACGGCAAGAACGAGGTGAGTTTTTTTCATCATGATTTTTTTGTTTTTTTAGAGGGCGCCGATGCGGTTGAGCCAAGCAAAGTCTGCCGACGCGCAATTTCCATCGCGACCATTGCTTCGCCAAAATCAACCAGTCGCATCGCCCATTGATCAACCGCAGCAGGCGTATCGAACAACTTGGGACGGATCGCGTTGACCACGTCGTGGATGACGAAAAGTTGCAGTGCAAGGCCCGCCAGTGAGAACGCCAGTCTATGCACATCATCGTCGGCTTTGGATAAATTCAAATGACGCAGCAATACCGCGACCAGCCCGAGATGCGAGGGTTTGATATGCCTTTCTATCTCCTCCATCCACAATCCAGTCGGCTCCAGCATTTCGCGAAAATGCAGGCGCACGGCGAGTTGTGCGACGTCACCCTGTTTGAGAGGCATGACAAAATCTTCAAAGAAAAGACGCAGCACCTCACGGAGACTCAAACTCGGATCTGACAGATCAATTTCCTGGCACGCCGTCCCCATTGGCTCACTAAAGACCACCCGATAGAGACCGGCTTTATCGCCGAAATAATATTTGATAGAGGACAGATTGGCGCCGGCCGCTTGCGCGATTTCACGCGTGGAAGTCTTGGCAAAACCTTTTTCGGCGAACAAACGAAGGGCCGCCATGAGCAGACGACCACGCGCTTCTTCACCATCAGAACGTGGCTTGCGCGTATCGCCGATCTCGGCAGCTTCTTTAGAGGCGCTGGCGTGAGGTTTGGACGGAGTGGGTGTGATGGCAGGTTTCATGAGCCGTATTAAAGCACATAAATCAATCAAATGATTTAATTAAATCATTTGATTGCATTAAACTGTTTAAAACCTGTGATAAACGGGAATTGGACTAGTCAAACCTGCAGAATTCAGGCTCTTTTAATATTGCATCAACAAAAATAAGTACAAGACCAGTCAGTTAGAGGCTAGGCGATTTTTCTTGTTTGGATGCGTTCTCAAGCAAGGCCGCATATTCGTCTATGCCAAACGGCTTCATCAACCAACCGACATTGGGCATGACGTCCGGGCCGCGGGCGTAGCCACTGGAAACAACAATTTCCACTGGCTGAATTTCACGCGCCTGGCGCGCCAGATCGAGACCGGAAATACCCGGCAAGCCGATATCGGTAATCATCAAATCGAAGGGCTGTTGACGCAGCATGACCAGCGCATCTTCTCCGCTTAAGCAGCCATGCGGTTGATGTCCAAGAAAGTCGGTCATTTCGACCATGCCTTCCAATGCGTCGCTATTATCTTCAACGAGTAAAACGCGTAAGCGCTTGTCCGGAGTTTTCATTTTATGGCCTGCAATTTTGTTTAATTAAATTTATATGTTTCAGCAATGTTCGCGTCCAGCAAACTTGCTTTACTGCGGGCACCACACATCGTCACGCTACGCGGCGTTCGGCAATACACGTGCTTAATACATTGAAATCGACTGGCTTCACAAGATGGTGATCAAAGCCTGCCTCCATCGCCAGTCTTTTGTCGTTTTCCTGGCCCCAGCCTGTGAGCGCGATCATTCGAATTTTTTCGCCGCCCGGCAGCTTTCGTATACGGCGCGCCGCTTCGTATCCATCAATGCCAGGCAAACCAATATCAAGCACGATAACACCCGGTAGTACTTCCTTCGCGACCTCTACCGCCTGATATCCATCATAGGCAACGGAGACTGTGTAACCATCGGCTTCAAACAAGGCGCACAATGTATCGCAGGCATCTTGATTATCGTCGACGATCAAGATACGCGAGTGTGCACTTTCTTGTGTGAATGATTGTTCTGTCGTTGCGTTTTTTTCCACACTGCCAATTTCAGATTGCACAACAATCGGCAAGGTGAGTATGAATTCACTGCCATGTCCCAGACCATCGCTTTTTACGTCGATGGTGCCGCCATGCATTTCAGTAAACTGTTTTGCCAAACTCAGGCCGATACCCAATCCGGATGGTGCCTGGCCTGCCGAGGTTTGTGCCTGCACAAAAATATCGAAGATGCTTGACAGCGATTCCGCCTCCAGCCCGATACCAAAATCGCGTATCGAGAATATAGCGTTGTTGTCTTCAACTTTAGTGTTAAAAATAATTCGGTTCGGCGTCAGAGTAAACTTGACCGCATTCGCCAACACGTTCGCCAATGTTTGTACGAGTCGCGCGCGATCTGCTTGCAACAATATCGGCTCGGATGGATAGCTGATTTCTATCCAATGTTTTCTACTTTCTGCCAGCCCGCCGCATATTTCCATCACGTGCGTTACCGCATCGGACAACATGATAGGCGCAGGCTGCAGCGCAACCTTGCCGCTGGTGATACGCGCCACATCAAGCAAATCGTCCACCAGTCGCGTCAAATGCACAATTTGGCGCTCAACCACCGCATACGTTTTGGCAACCGGCGCCAGATCGGGATACAAATGTTTGAGCAAGCCGACCGAGGTACGGATAGGCGCTAATGGATTGCGTAACTCATGACCCAGACTGGCGAGAAATTCATCCTTGCGGTAATCAGCGTCGTGCACCTGATACTGACGCGTACGCGCACGCAAGGCAGAACGCGCCGCACTTAACAAAGCACTGATGCGTATTGGCCGCTCCAGCAGAGTCACATTCCCCAAGCTGGTAACCGCATGCTGCACGCTTGAGGAATCTGCACCTCGTTTAGTCATTAACAGAATCGGAATATCGGACCAGGTTGGCTGCGCATTCACATATTGCATCAAGGGCTGGAGCACCGAAGCGGTCAGTGATTCTTCAACGGTTAGAAGTGCACCGACACCGCGGCCCAGTTCCAGCATCAGTTCACTGACATCAGCACAAATGTGGTGCTCTATATCGGACGCGTCGAATACCTGCGCTGCAAGCTTTGCATTTTTTCCTTCTGGCGCATAGATAAGTATCCGTTTATTCATGGTTAGCGATCAATCCGACATCAGGTCGGATTTATGGCCGAGGGGATCACCAACATAAGTCGGTACACCAGTCAGTATGCCGTGGAAGCCACGCAAAATCGGTCCGATGGAAATACCATCGCGAGTAATAGTCAACTCGCGAATGGTGCGCTCATGTGTGCTCGCCCGTTTTTTGAATACGGAGATCGCCTGACGAACTTCTGCCGCATCTTCGAAGTAGCGCAACATAATCACGTTATCGGCCAAGTAGCTAGCATCCACCGAAGTAGTCATATTGCCGCCCAACATCCCGTGCTGTACGCCCACCAAAATAGTTACAACATTCAATTGGCCCAAGAATGTTAATAGTTCATGCAAATGCGTGGTCAGGAAACGTTCATCCGGCATCGCATGCAAGTAACCATTCAAACTGTCGATAACAATGACTTTTGCTTTGTTCAGTCCTTCTTTGCAAACCGCGTCTGAAAATTCACCTGGCGATAATTCGGCCGGATCAATTTGCTGAATCGTCAACGCGCCACTATCAACGTAGGGGCGTAAATTTAGGTTGAAGCTGTCTGCCCGATTCAATAATTTATTTTTTGATTCTTCAAACAAAAACATCGCGGCCCGCTCACCGCGCTGCAAAGCAGCGTATACAATCTGTACGCCTAACGAAGACTTGCCCGTACCGGGAGGTCCTGCCAACAAGGTGCTCGAGCCTTCTTCTAAACCGCCACCCAACAAGTTATCCAAGGCATCCAAACCTGTAGTTAATTGGTGCTGTGCTTTCTGTACGCGCGTGTCAGACGCGACTAAGCGCGGATATACCACGATGCCACCACGAATAATCGCATAATCGTGCATGCCACCGCGGAAGGCCTTGCCACGATATTTTGCAATACGGACACGACGTCGATCAGCACCATAGTCCTTACTCGAATGCTCAAGTACGATCACACCGTGCGCAATACTGCGCACCTGTAAATCACCATTGAATGCAGTACGATCATCGAGAAACATGACGGTGCAAGAACGATTTGAAAAGAACTGCTTTAATGCCAAAACCTGACGACGGTAACGCAAGGAATTCTCTGCTAGCAACTGCAACTCGGATAATGAGTCGAGTACTACACGCGTGGGCTTGCGCTCATCAATGACAGAAAGAATTAGCTGCGTCGTCGTACTCATCTCTACTTCCGACGGATGAAACATCGTGTACTGTTGGTCTGGCTCGAGAATATTTTCTGAAGGCACAACTTCATGTATATATATTCCATCCATGGACCACCCATGCGATTCAGCAACATCACGCAATTCTTCTGCCGTTTCCGCCAGGGTGATGTAGACAACTGACTCGCCCAACCGCACCCCTTCTGCAAGAAAATGCAAAGCTGCCGTGGTCTTGCCGGTTCCTGGCTCTCCCTCAATCAAATACAAACGATCACGTGTCAAACCGCCACTCAGAATATTGTCGAGTCCCGGAATGCCAGTTGAAAGGACTTTGTCCGAATCTAAATTTTTATTATTTTGAATCATGCAACATCCTCCCTTTTTATTTTTTATTCCCTGATTTTCTTGACACGCCGTCAGCGTGTCTTCCATCGAGCGCGGGAAAAACTACGATGCAATGATTTTTCGAGCTACTGGGAAAGCATTGTAATTTTCATCAAAAAACGAAATTTCGTTCGGCGGTGAAGTACCCAGCAGCATCTGGCTCGGCTTGTATTGAAATAAATACGAAAAGAGTGGTGAATAATATGAACAGATTTCTTAAGTCTGCTGATCGGTAGCCACCGGCAGGAAAGTAAACATGAAAGCAGACAACGACAAAATCCCTGTCAAAACAGCCGCAAAATCAGGCATTACGAAGAACCATGCGGCTGCAGCAAACATCCCAAAAAAAGATAAGGATTTAATTAAGTTGATCCAGATTTTTGCCATATGTTCATTAATTTCTTTACAACACTGTGAAATTTTGTAAAAAGTTTTTAGAGTTGCTAATTTATCCAAATTGACCCGTAGCAACCATAGGATTTCAGCGCGATCTGCCGTAAGAAAATTCCGACAAAATCCTCCAGTATTCATATGGGACGTACGTGTGCTGGCGCACTGAAGTGCAAGCGGCGACGCGCTACCTTGGGCACGTCAGCACATATCCCATGCCTTAAGGAGCGCAACATGAGTACCCGACATCAAGAACAATTAGCCGCATTACGTGACAAGGTAGAAGACGTCAAATTTGGTATGTTCACCACGACCAATCCCGATCTGTCTTTATCCAGCCGTCCCATGACCAGCCAGCAAATCGATACGCAAGGTCAACTCTGGTTTTTTACGTCGGATGAATCTGCTTTCGTTAAAAACCTGCAGGCGCAACCGTCGGTCAATGTAACCTTCGCTAAACCTGAAGACAGCTTGTATGTGTCGATATCCGGCCGCGCGATGTTGATTAAGAATCGCGAAAAGGCGGAAGAGTTGTGGAATCCGATGGTGGGCGCGTGGTTCCCGGGTGGGCTAGATGACCCGCACCTTGCTTTAATCAACGTAGATATTCGTGATGCTGAATATTGGGACAGCGCATCGAGCAAAATGACTCAATTATTTGCGATGGCCAAAGGCGTGCTGACTGGCCAGCGCCCGAGCGATGTCGGCGAACACGTGGAAATCAAACTCTAACGTTTTACGATTATTTAATCGATCTTCTGCATTCGACATCTAGACACAGCGCAGCGGCTCATTCGCGTGCTGCGCTGGATGTTTTTTCTCTATACTGCGAGATTCCCGCACGCATGTGCTGACTTACATCCAATCTCGGCTCGCAGCACTGCATGAACGACACTTTCCTCCTGCTCGGCCTGATCAATACTTCATCGTTAGAGATACTCTCATTTACACTCGCAATTGCAATGGTCTTGCTGAACATCAAGCAATCGCCGTGGGCGTGGCTGTTTGCAATTGCTTCGGCCGGGCTGTATGCGATCGTCTTCTATGAAGCGAAAATTTATGGCGACATGGCGCTGCAATTTGTCTTTGTCGCGATTTCGCTATGGGGTTGGTATCAATGGCTGTTCGGCGGTGGTGATCGACAGGGAATTGCCGTTTCGCGCCTGACGACAAAAGGCTGGCTCATTGTGGCGGCAACTTGGGCACTAGCTTACGCAATTGTTGCGGCAATCCTGCAAGCATTTACCGATACTGATGTTGTGCATATCGACGCATTTCTGACCGCAGGCAGTCTGGTCGCGCAATATCTATTGACGCGCAAGACAATAGAGAACTGGCATCTGTGGATAGGAATCGACCTGCTCTACATTGGCCTGTATCTACACAAAGATCTGTACCTCAGCGCCGTCCTGTATGGCTTGTTCGCGATCCTCGCATTGGTCGGCCTGCTCGCCTGGAAAAAATCCTTCGCTGCAAAGGAATCAATAATATGAGCGCGACCATACAACGCATTGCCATACTCGGTGCAGAATCGACAGGAAAATCAACGCTGGCAGCGGCGCTCGCGGCGCATTATCAAACGGTGTGGGTTGCCGAATATCTGCGTGAATTTGTCGAATCAAAACAACGCACGCCATGGGAAGAGGAACAACTGCCGATCGCCATCACGCAACGTGAACGCGAGAAAAAAAGCGAAGCACTTGCGCGTCGTTTTATGTTTTGCGATACCTCGCCGCTGATGACGGTGGTTTATAGTGAACACTATTTTGGCCAGGCGGATGCGGAGTTGAATGCACTGGCAAGTCTGCATGATTATGCAGCGACCATCGTGACAGCACCCACCACGCCGTGGATACCCGATGGTTTGCAGCGCGAATCAGACTCTGTACGACAACAAATCCACGCCCGATTACTGCGCAAACTGGATGGCGGTGGCGTTAAGTATTTGCTGGTGGATGGCAGTACGCAGCAACGGATTTCACAGATAGCGAGCTATCTCGCGCAGCATAAAATCAATTGAAACTGCCAATAAAAAACGCCGCTTGAAAGCGGCGTTTTTTATTGCGCGTATAGATTTTAGAAATCGAGTTGCGTCGATAAGCGGAACACACGCGGCGCACCTGGAATCAAGTAACCACCAAATGCGTTCGATGCATCGCCCCAATAGAATTTATTGAAAACGTTATCGACTCCGAAGCGGAAGGTCGTTGCCGTGTTACCAAACTTGGTTGCGTAGCGCGCACCCAGATTCAACACATGATAGCCATCGACTTTTTTGTCCAACGATGCAATCTGGCTATTCGGTGCAAAGGTCTTGCTCGTCGAATAAATCCACGTTGCATTCAGTTTTACCGCCGGCATTTGCGGTAATGCGTAATCCATGTAAATCGCCGATTTGAATTTCGGCACGTTGCCAACGCGCTTGCCTTCGATATCAGGATCGCCGGTGCCTTCTGCCTTGGCTTGCAATGCGACGAAGCTCGCGCCCAACATAAGGTCACGTGTAGCGCGACCTTGCGCAGCGAATTCAATACCGCGATTAACTTGCTCGCCTGCAGTTACGTACGCATCAATTGATGCGGTCGCATCGTCAGACGATGCATGCGCGTATTCGTTATGACGTTTGATCTGGAACAAGGCGGCGGAAACACTCACGTCTGGAGTGATGTCTGCTTTAACTCCAAACTCAAGCTGCTTCGACTTGTATGGATCAAGAACAGATTCGGCATTTGACAGACCCGATGGAATTTCTCCACCTGGCTCCAGGCCTTGCGAAGTGGATGCATAGAAAGACAAGGTCTTGGTTGGGCTGTAGACCAAGGCGACGTTCGGCAAAACGTAGTCGTCATCCGTGGTTCGAATTAAACCACCATTTGCATTGAACTGAACGCGCTTCAATTTTGTATAGCGTACGCCGGCATGCAATTTAAACTGCTCATTTAACGCCATTACATCTTGAACAAAGACAGATTGCTCTTCTTCTTTACGACGTAGTCCTACTGGATTGGTTGGCTGCAGAACCAAATCTCTTTGTGGCGTTGTATAGATATTGCCTTGTAAATTACCGACTGTCGGATTGAATAAATAATCAGCAAAATTGTCTCTTCTGTTAAGCGTAGACAAACCGGTTGTCAATTCATGGCCAATACTGCCTGTCGCAAACTTACCTTGCAACATAGCTTGCGTCGTCATGACAGACCGTTTGTCATTGTCCCTACGCAGGTCATACAGTCCAAAGTCGCCATTTGAGCAATAGCCGAAATTTAAAACTTCTCCGGGAGTTGCACATCCTGAAGATAGCGCAACTGCATCATCACGACGCAATTCGAATTTGTTTGCCTGCAGCGTAGTGCGCCAATTGTCATTCAACTCGTATTCGAATTTGACGCCCAGATTATTGGTGTCATCAGTAACCGGCAAACTCCAGGTCTGATTATTCAACATGGTTTTGCCGCTCACGCCGGTCGGCAAGCGCTGATCCAGACCAAGTAATTGAAAGCCTGGCACGGTCAGTTGCGACTTGTGCTGATAATCCATATCGACCGACAGCAAGGCGCGCGAGCTCAATCGCCAGTCGAACGCACCTGATACAAACTTGCGATCGCCATTCGATCCCTGCACATAGGACTTGGTATCTTCTGCCGCTGCGTTGATGCGATAGCCGAATACGCCATTGTCCGAACGGCCACCAAGATCGATAGCGCCGTAGATCGAGCCGCGCTCGCGCACTTCAAACGTTACCGAACGCAAAGGCGCATCGGTTGGACGCTTGGTCACATAATTCAAAATGCCGCCTGAAGACGCAATGCCGGCTTGCAAACCAGCCAGGCCTTTGAGGATTTCCAAGCGCTCTTTGTTTTCCATCGGGATAGCGGAATGCGCAAGAATCACCATGCCATCCTTGCGATAGTTGCTTCCCATATCGAGAGTAAATCCGCGGATCGCAAACCAATCTGACAAACCCACCGCGTTGTATGAGTTCTGCACGCTGGCATCGTACTTCACTGCGTCGGTCGCGGTGCGGATGCTGCGTTCCTGCATTTGTTCGTGAGTGATGACGCTGATGGACGCGGGGGTTTCGCGCAGCGGCGCTTCTGAAAAACCACCGACGCTCGCATTGCGTGCGATGCCATCGACCGGCCCCGAGGTGACGACCACTTCAGGCAAAACGTTATCGGAATTGTCAGCGGTCTGTGCAAAAGCAGCAGGCGCAAACGCGCAGGCAACAGCCAAAGCAATCAGTTTGTGACGGGAAGGAAATGCGGACATATTTTGCTCACTCAATCGCGTTATGGACAAACGTGCGAAGGAACGAACAAAGAATCTCTGGCGGAATAAAAACCTTGAGGTGCTTTGCGCTTCCCTACGCTGGCATTATCCAGGTCAGGTTCAAGGGTTTCATCTCACCCGAAGACGTTTGTCTTCAGGACCCCTAGCGTGGAGCGGATACTAACATGGAAAAAGTAGCGCCCGTAACCGCCTTTTTAACGAAAGTTGTTGCAAATATCGTCGATCTTAACCACGGTCAATTTATGGAAGGCGTACCACTAGCATGGCGTTGGGATTATCCAACACCACGCTGACGAGATAGTTTGGGAATAGTAAAGAGAAGGACGCGTGATGAATCAAGACCTTGATTCATCACTTAAGGTGCCGCGACTGCCCGGATTGTTGCTAACAATGATTAGTCAAGGCTATCAAGAAAACTTACTTACCGGATTTCTTGGCTGCCTTTTCATTTTCGCTGACTTCATTGCTGTTTTGATGATCGTCATGTGCATCAACCGAATCCGGCGAACGCTCGATACGCGTAATCCCTGACGAAACAGAAACCGGATCGCTGGCCGGAAAAGTCATTTCAATGCCGACGTCCAGCAACTCTTCCTTGGCGGTTTGCTGCACCGATTTTTGACCGGATTTTTCAGTGGCCAATGGCACTGGCGCTACAGCTGCAACAGGATCACTCGCTGGAAAGGATTCATCCAGTGCACTGTCCAACAACGATTCTTGATGCGCATCGGTACCGCGCTTCTTGGTGTTATCCGAAGCATCAATAGGTTCTCTGGATTTATCACCTGATTTTTTATCGTGTGCCATATAGAACTCCTTTTTTGTATCGCAGTAAAACCTTGCGCGATTTACTTGCTGCTTTAAATATTGGCAAGGTGAATCTTTATCCAAGCAGGTTGAATACATTTACCTTATTCAACGCTCTTGTTAGTAAGACCTGTGCTGTTCGCATCCAGTTCAACCTTGGCTGGATAAAGCACGGTCAGAATGTTTAGCTCTTCATCGCCAGCCGGCGTTTGCAACATTACGCTATCGCCTTCAAATGCACTCAACAAAGCTTGTGCAACCGGCGACAACCAACTGATCTTGCCGTTGGTCGGATCCAATTCGTCCAAACCGACAATCGTCACAGTATGTTGCTCACCCTGTTCATTCTGATAAGCAACCGTGGCACCAAAAAATATTTGCTGTTCGTCGATATGCACAGATGGATCAACTATCTCTGCCGTGTCCAAACGTACTTGCAAATAGTGAATTCGCTGTTCCATTTCGCGCATAGGTATTTCAGATGAATCGGCGATCAAATCCCTATCGCGCTCGCCACTGTCTGTCGCATTCGCTGCACGCAAAGATCCGAGTAAATTTCGCAACTCGGTCTGCATATTTTGATAACCATGGGGCGTAATGTAGTTACGCACACCGGCCGGCATTTCCGGCAAAGTCGACAATGGTTCGTCGTCGCTTTCTTTTACGAAGGCTTTGTTCATGATGTATAGGCCTCACGATAATTGAGCTAACAGCATCGCCGCAAGGATGCTGAATGTCAGTACGCTAGATCACATACGAGCTTGTTGCAGGAGACCTTGTTTTGAATACGACTTGAAAAGAATTTCAGAGTGCGACTTTGCCGCGCATGGCCTTGGTCTGGCCGCGTGCATTTTTGGTGTCTAGTCTTTTACGTTGAGAACCGTAAGTAGGTTTGGTTGCGCGTCGCGCTTTCGGCAGGATGGTGACGCCGGCGATGATTTCTTGCAGACGGCGTAAGGCTTCTTCGCGGCTTTGTTCCTGGCTGCGACCTTGCTGCGCCTTGATGACGATCACGCCTTCTTTGGTGATGCGTTGATCGTTCAGCAAGAGCAAGCGCTTTTTCAAATAATCCGGCAATGAAGACGCACCAATATCAAAACGTAGATGAATCGCGGTCGCGACTTTATTTACGTTCTGTCCACCCGGGCCTTGCGCACGGATGGCGGTCAGATCGATTTCGCAATCGTCGATTGCGAGTGAATCAGTGATCTGCATGTTTAGGCAAAACACGCCGAATAGTTCGGCGTGTTGATTGCAAGCGGCCGCTTGTTAGGGCAGCTTGCGTCATTGATTTGGTTCAGACGTCGAACCACAACTTGCCGCCGGTTGCCCAGTTTTCACGCTTCACTTCTTCGATGATGATGTCGACTGATTCAACACTGGCGCCGAGCGTAGCGACAGTTGCTTCCGTCACTGCTTTGACGAATGCGCGTTTTTGTTCAACGGTGCGGCCTTCGAATAATTGGACGTTGATGGTTGGCATGGGTTTTCCTTTTTAGTGAATTTTAGTTAAGCAATAAATTCTGAAGCGATATTTAAATACGTTGATGCGTTTGGCAAATCAGTTGCGATAAGAAGGCGACACCGCATCCAGCTTGCGCAACAATGCGGGCCATTCGAGTATGCCCTCCGGCGAACCGTCGCCCAGCAGTTCCTTATAGGTTTTTGCGCAGACTGCAGGTGGCGGAATGTTCAATGCGCCACCGCCGGATTGTGCTTTCAATTGAAAGGCGCAGGCTTTATCCAGCGTATCCATCAGCGTATAAGCTTCGGCAATCGTGCGGCCGCTGATCAGCGTGCCGTGATTGCGCAACAGCATCGCTGGATAACTGCCGAGGCGCTCTATCAAGCGCGTCTGCTCAACTGGCGACAAGGCCAAACCTTCATAATCGTGATAACCCATTTGCTGAAAAAAACGCATCGCGTGTTGCGACAGCGGCAGCAAGCCACCTTGTTGCATACCGACCGCCACGCCGTTTTCATTATGCAAATGCATCACGCACATCGCATCTGTACGCGCGCTGTGAACTGCGCCATGAATCGCGAAGCCAGTTACGTTCACGCGTACGTTTTGATCGCCAATGATCTTGCCTTGCAAATCGATCTTGACCAGATTCGACGCGGTTATTTCTTCAAAGCGCAATCCAAATGGATTGATCAAAAAATGATTTTCTTCACCGGGCACCGTCGCAGAAATATGCGTGTAGATCAGATCGTCCCAATTTTTCAGCGCGCACAAGTGATAGCAAGCGGCGAGATCGATGCGCACTTGCCATTCGGCTTCGCTGATGCCTTGGGGCGCAGCTTTGTTGGACTGAGTATTCATATTGCCTTGCATTGAAATCTGAAATGAAAATGCGCTTCGCACATTGGCGTGCGAATACAGACGCAAATTATAAAGTCATTAGCGGTGCTATGTCCGGCTTGAGCGCAGGAGATTCGCTGTGTACGTGCCTCGAGGTGCACGAAGAAGCGCGCAGGAAAAAGAAAAGCCATGCCAGCAAAATACCGACATGCTTTCCAGTCACAAAAAACTACGCAGGAATCTGCGCGAAACGACCGCTATTGAAATCATCAATCGCCTGAATAATTTCAGCCTGAGTATTCATCACGAAAGGTCCGTGCCCAACGATTTCTTCGTCGATAGGTTCGCCGCTGAGCAGCAACACGACGGCATCGTTATTCGCTTCTATAGCGACCTTGCTGCCTGCGCTATCCAGCAACACCATCTGCGCCTCGCGCGCGACGCTGTTGCCATTTACCAGCACCGTTCCGTGCAACACGATCAAGGCCGAATTCCAGCCTTCAGGCAAAGTGAACTCACTCGTGCTGCCTTGTTTCAACTTCAAATCCCACACTTGCATGGGTGTGAAGGTATGCGCTGGTCCGGCCCGGCCGTCGTAGTCACCGGCGATGACGCGCAAGCTGCCCGCATCGTTCGGTAAAGCCACAACCGGAATATCGTTATTGACGATCGCTTGATAGCCGGGCGCTGCCATCTTGTCTTTTGCCGGCAAATTGACCCACAGCTGCACCATCTCCAGTGCGCCGCCGGTACGAGTAAATTCTTCCGAATGAAATTCTTGATGCAGGATGCCTGAGCCAGCCGTCATCCATTGCACGTCGCCAGGGCCAATCACGCCGCCTTTGCCGGTGGAATCGCGATGTTCGACCTCGCCCTTGTAGACGATAGTGACCGTTTCAAACCCGCGATGCGGATGCGAGCCGACGCCCGGTGGGTGATCCGCCGCTTCAAATTCAGCCGGACCAGCGTAATCCAGCAGCAGGAAGGGGCTGAGTTGTTTACCGTGGCTGTGATACGAAAACATAGAGCGCACCGGGAAGCCGTCACCTACCCAATGTGGGCGTGGCGCGTCGGATACATGGATGACTTTTTTCATGAAACTGTCCTTTCGGTTAGCTACTTATATGCGGGCTGACGCGGCGTAAAGCAAGAGCCGGCGTGCTTCTGCGGGTATTTTGCCAAGGCCAGTTTGTTTGAATAGTTGCGCTACAGGCCCTATATATGAAAGCGGCGAGGCGAATTCTGCTCGGCAAACGGCTTTTACTGCGGTACCTTCGCCCCGACAACACCAAAAGCCGTAAAGCTGCATAATAGTCAATTCGTTACGAAATTTGACTAGCTAACCGCCAAGTCGATAGCGAAAACAAATCGAATGACTAAAGTAAATCAATTATACAAATGATTGATACCCACTTATTATTCGTACTCACACCAATTATTAACCCTGAAGGAAACACGACATGTCTCTTATCAACACCCAAGTCCAGCCCTTTAAGACCCAAGCTTTCCATAACGGCAAGTTCATTGAAGTCACCGAGCAATCGTTGAAGGGTAAATGGTCTGTCCTGATTTTTATGCCAGCAGCATTCACATTCAACTGCCCTACAGAAGTTGAAGATGCAGCTGACAGCTATGCTGAATTCCAAAAACTGGGCACAGAAGTTTATATCGTCACAACCGATACTCACTTCTCGCACAAAGTTTGGCACGAAACATCGCCAGCAGTTGGCAAAGCAAAATTCCCATTGGTTGGCGATCCAACTCACCAACTGACCAACGCATTCGGCGTGCACATTCCTGAAGAAGGTCTGTCATTGCGCGGTACGTTCGTGATCAATCCAGACGGCATCATCAAAACTCTGGAAATCCACTCGAACGAAATCGCACGTGACGTTTCGGAAACACTGCGCAAACTGAAAGCTGCTCAATACACCGCTTCGCATCCAAACGAAGTGTGCCCAGCGAAATGGAAAGAAGGCGAAAAAACCTTGGCTCCATCACTGGACCTGGTTGGCAAGATCTAAGTAGCAATTTGTAATTGAAGCAAATGTCCGGACCGTGTGGTCCGGACGTGCAAGACCTCTATCAAACTGTAAAGAAAGCAGGGACCATCATGTTGGATGCCAATCTCAAAACCCAATTAACCGCTTACTTGGAAAAGATCGTGCAACCGATCGAGATCGTCGCGTCACTCGATGGCAGCGACAAATCTCGTGAGTTGCAGGAACTGCTGCAAGAAATCGTTGTGTTGACCGACAAGATCACTTTGATCGAGCGCACCGACGACAACGAGCGCAAACCGTCTTTTCAAATCAAACGCCCAGATGCACACGCAGGCATTCAGTTCGCCGCGATTCCTATGGGCCACGAATTCACTTCACTGGTACTGGCTTTGCTGCAAACCGGCGGCCATCCATTGAAACTCGAAGACTCGGTCATCGAACAGATCCGTAATCTGGACGGCGACTACACCTTCGAAACGTATATGTCTTTGTCGTGCCATAACTGTCCGGAAGTCGTGCAGGCGTTTAACGTCATGGCCTTGATCAACCCACGCATTCGTGCAATCACGATCGATGGTGGTTTGTTCCAGGACGAAGTTAAAGAACGCGAAATCATGGCCGTGCCGACGACCTTCATGAACGGAAAACCGTTTGAATCAGGTCGCGTCAGCATCGAACAAATTTTGGCCAAACTCGACACCGGCGGTAACAAGCGTAAGCAAGAAGAGCTCAGCGCAAAAGCACCCTACGATGTGTTGATCGTGGGCGGCGGACCTGCGGGTGCAGCAGCTGCAATTTATGCAGCACGCAAAGGTATTCGTACCGGTGTGGTGGCGGAACGTTTCGGCGGTCAGGTGCTGGATACTTTGTCGATCGAGAACTTCGTATCAGTACAGGAAACCGACGGTCCGAAATTCGCCGTCGCTCTTGAGCAGCATGTGCGCAGCTATGACGTCGACATCATGAACGTGCAACTCGCTTCCGAGTTGGTGCCGGGCAAACTGATCGAGATCAAACTGAAAGATGGCGGCTCGCTGAAAAGCAAAACCGTGATCCTCGCAACTGGTGCACGCTGGAAAACCATCAACGTGCCGGGCGAAAACGAATACCGTAACAAAGGTGTAGCGTATTGCCCGCATTGCGACGGTCCGCTGTTCAAAGGTAAACGTGTATCGGTTATCGGTGGCGGTAACTCCGGTGTCGAAGCTGCGATCGATTTGGCCGGTATCGTTGGCCATGTCACGCTGGTCGAATTCGGTGCAGAGTTACGTGCCGACGCAGTATTGCAGCGCAAGTTGCACAGCTTGGCAAACGTTACCGTGATCACGTCGGCACAAACGACAGAAATTACTGGCGACGGCAAACGTGTCAATGGCTTGGTCTACAAGGATCGCAAGACCGAGGAGATCAAAACCGTAGAACTCGAAGGCGTCTTCATTCAGATCGGTCTGGTACCAAATACCGAATGGCTGAAAGGCACCGTTGCCTTGTCGCGTCACGGCGAAATCGAAATCGATGCGCGTGGCCAGACTTCAGTGCCAGGTGTATTTGCTGCGGGTGACGTCACAACAGTGCCGTACAAGCAGATCGTGATTGCAGTAGGCGAAGGATCAAAAGCAGCGTTGAGTGCTTTCGATCATCTGATCCGCAGTTCAGATACTGATGAAGAAGTCGTTGAAGTTAAAGGTGAAGCAGTCACTGCTTAAACTTTAATCGCACGCACAAAAAAGCCGCAGCGATGCGGCTTTTTTTATTGCACTGAAAATCACAGGTTTAATTTTTTCGCAATCCTGTGATTTCGGATAAAGTTTATTTTGCCAGAGTCAACACATCGACATCGATTTCAGGTGTTTCCAGAAAATCCTTTTCAACTTCTCCGCGAATTTCAACCTTGGTTTTTGCATCGAGTTTCATATTGACGAAATGTTTGTCATCAATATCGACCCGGATTTCTGATTTGCCATCAGAAAAAATATACTTCTCATTCCCAACTTTTTTAATGAGAAAGCCACTCAGCGTCACTTGCTGATCATCCACTGGATGCTTGAGGATTTGCGCAATGGAAGTTGCCGTGGCTTGGGATGAAGGACCTACGTATTGCGCGGATGCGGCTGCTGATAATCCCATAGCCGACACGGCGATGATGAGTGCTGCGATGTGTGTATTTTTCATTTCATTCCTTTTAATTACAAATATTTTCGCGTCAGTTAGTCCCTTATCGCACAGGCAAGTTCCACTGAATTAAACGAAGATGACTGCTCGAAAAAGCTGCATTACCGAAACTTTTTCACGTGTTACCGAAGTAAATTCGGCAAGGACATCGCTGTTTTGTGCTGGTCTCGATTCGCACTAAAGCCGCCGCAGCGACACTTAAACATGCACCAAAATCCTTCGTTTGCACCTGAATAGTGATCGCCAAATCGGCGCAGGCGACGTTGATGCAAGCTGGATTGGACTTTGTATTTCTACCGCATTTTCATAGCTAAAACCTTCAACGCGAATCTTGTATACCAGACTTGTCCACAAGATTGGCATGCAATTTGCTGAAGCTTGGGTATGACTTCTGAACATTCCCTCAAATCGTCGATCCAGATCGCCGCCCGCATTACCGAAGCGATTCTGGCCAAGCAACTTGCGCCCGGCACCCGCCTCGGCGAGCAGCAATTGGCCGATCTGTTTGGCGTATCGCGCACACTCATCCGCGAAGCATTGATGCGGCTGGCCACGCGCGGCATCGTGATGGTCAGCGCACGCCGCGGCTGGTTTGTCATCGAACCGACTGCCAGCGAAGCCCGCGAAGCATTTGAGGCACGCCGCGTAATCGAACTTGGTCTGTTGCGCCACGCACGTCCATTGAGCAAAGATGCGATCGCCCAGTTACGCGACCACATCACACGTGAGCAAGCCGCCATAGCTGGTGACGACGTCGGCGCTCGCAGTTATTTGCTGGGAGACTTTCATGTCTGCCTGTGCGAATGCCTGGGTAACAACCTTTTATCCGAAACCTTGCGCGACCTCACCGCACGCACCACGCTGACCGCAATGTTGCGCCAATCATCATCGCAAGCAGTTGACTCTTGCGAAGACCACGTACACATTGTTGCAGCGCTTGAAAGTGGAGACATCGACGAGGCCGAACGCTTGATGCTGGATCACTTGCACGTCGTTGAAAGCACCTTGTACGACGTCATCCCCAACGACCCACTCAATGCATTACGCACCGCATTGACACCCGTTTCTGCAGCGAAGAAATCGAAGTCAACAGCCAGCACCGGCAAACATGCATCTGTTGCCCCCAGCGCCACCAGAAAACCAGTAGCAAATAAAACCACCGCACGGGTAAAGACGAGCCGGGCGGCCACTGCAGCAAGCATCTCGTCATCCCTGTCGCACGTCTCTTCGTATTCAACTGGAAAGGAAATGAAAAAATGAAGCTCTCTAAAATCCTGATCGGCCTGATGGCCGGCGCTCTTTTGTTCACCAGCTTTGCGCGCGCCGATGCGCTTGACGACATTCAGAAAAAAGGCGTACTGCGCGTCGCCGTACCGCAAGATTTCCCACCATTCGGTTCTGTCACCACCGACATGAAACCACAAGGCCTGGACATTGATGTCGCTACCTTGATCGCACAAAAACTTGGCGTCAAAGTTGAACTGGTTCCTGTCACCAGCGCCAATCGCATTCCATATTTGCAAACCAAAAAGGTTGATCTGGTGATTTCCAGCATGGGCAAAAATCCTGAGCGTGAAAAAGTCATCGACTTCAGCGCAGCCTACGCACCATTCTTCAACGGCGTGTTTGGACCAGCTGATCAGAAAGTCGCCGGCCCGGCTGACCTCGCAGGAAAAACAATCGGTGTCACACGCGGTTCGGTTGAAGATCTGGAACTGTCGAAAATTGCTCCAGCGACAGCCACCATCAAACGCTATGAAGACAACAACGGCACCATCAGTTCCTTCCTGTCGAACCAGGTCCAACTGGTCGCGACCGGCAACGTGATTGCTGCATCCATCATCGCAAAAAATCCACCGAAGAAGCCGGAAACAAAATTCCTGATCAAGGATTCGCCATGCTCGATAGGCATGAATAAAGGCGAAGAAAAATTGCAAGAAAAAGTGAACGCGATCATCGCGCAAGCGAAGAAAGACGGTTCACTGAGCGCGTTGACTGAAAAATGGCTGGGTCTGCCATTGCCGGCGAATCTGTAAAGAAGGCGCATCCGCAGTCACGGCTGCGGATGCATAAATAAAGCTGGTCTGGAATGCACATACCTAGCAGGAAGTGGGCACATCATGGCTTACCAATTTGATTTTCTGTCGACCTTCGATTACACCGGCGTGCTCATCAAGGGCGTGATCACTACGGTGGAATTGATCGCGGTCGGCGGCGTGCTCGGTGTCGCGGTCGGCATCTTCGGCGCGTGGGCGCGTACGCAAGGACCGCGCTGGTTGCGGCCCATCGTCAGCGCCTACGTCGAACTGATACGCAATACACCGTTTCTGATCCAGCTATTTTTTATCTTCTTTGGCTTACCCAGCATCGGCGTGCAAATCACTGAAATGCAAGCCGCACTATTGACCATGATCATCAATCTCGGCGCCTACAGTACCGAGATCATCCGCGCCGGTGTAGTCGCTGTCGCACGTGGACAGATTGAAGCAGCACTCAGTTTGTCGATGACGCGCGTACAGATTTTTCGTCACATCATCTTGCGGCCAGCATTGCAAAAAATCTGGCCAGCTTTATCCAGCCAGATTGTGATCGTGATGTTGGGTTCTGCGGTTTGTTCACAGATCGCTGTAGAAGAATTATCGTTCGCTGCCAACTTCATACAAGGACGCAACTTCCGCGCGTTTGAAGCGTATCTGGTGGCGACAGCGATCTATCTGGTGCTGGCAATTATTCTGCGGCAGATACTGCGCTTGATAGGCACGCACTTCATCTCCGGAAGGAGAAGCACATGATTTCCTTCTCGCTATGGGACATCCTGCGCAATCTGTTGCTGGCTGGTCGCTGGACTATCGTCCTGTCGCTGGCCACCTTTGTATTGGGCGGCATGTTGGGCCTATTGATTTTGTTCATACGCTCATCGAAGCACAGAGCCTTGCGCAATTTTGCCCGTGTTTACATCGAAGTATTTCAAGGCACACCGTTGCTGATGCAGTTGTTCCTGGTGTTCTTCGGCGTCGCCTTATTCGGCATCGAAGTACCAGCATGGCTGGCTGCAGGTTTGACGCTGACATTGTGGAGCGCATCCTTCCTTGCAGAAATCTGGCGCGGCTGCGTCGAAGCAATTCCAAAGGGACAGTGGGAAGCATCATCGGTGCTGGCGATGAATTACGTGCAGCAAATGCGTTATGTAATTTTGCCGCAAGCATTGCGGATTGCGATTCCGCCGACTATCGGTTTCAGCGTGCAGATCGTCAAAGGCACTGCGGTGACTTCGATCATCGGTTTCGTTGAATTATCGAAAGCTGCCACTGTTATTACCAACGCCACCTTCATGCCGTTCACCGTGTATGCGGCCGCCGGTTTCTTCTACTTCATTCTTTGCTGGCCTTTATCCAAGTACAGCCAATTCCTGGAAAGGAAATTCAATGCCTCTCATCGCCATTGACAACGTCAAGAAAAGCTACGGTAGCAATCAGGTACTGAAAGGTATCCGGTTGGATGTCGATCCGGGTGAAGTGATTGCCATCATAGGCAAAAGCGGCTCGGGTAAAAGTACCTTGCTGCGTTGTATTAACGGGCTGGAAAGCATAGACGAAGGCGCGATCAGCGTGGCTGGTGCGCACCTTGGGAAGAGCGAACTTGAGCTGCGTAATCTGCGTTTGAAAGTCGGCATGATCTTTCAGCAATTCAATCTATTCCCGCATTTGACGGTTGGTCGCAACGTGATGATTTCTCCTATGATCGTCAAAGGCGCATCGGAAAAAGATGCGCGCGCATTGGCGATCAAGAATCTGGAGCGCGTCGGATTAGGTGAAAAATTCGATAGCTTTCCGGAGCAGCTTTCGGGTGGACAGCAACAACGTGTCGCCATCGCACGCGCACTGAGCATGCAGCCACAAGCTTTACTGTGCGACGAAGTAACATCCGCCCTCGATCCGGAATTGGTGAATGAAGTTTTGAGTGTGGTCCGCAGCCTGGCCGATGAAGGCATGACACTGATCATGGTCACACACGAGATGCGCTTCGCGCGTGAAGTTTGCGATCGCGTGGTCTTCATGCATCAAGGAAAAGTGCATGAGATCGGTGCGCCGGAAAACATCTTTGCAAATCCACAAACACCGGAACTGAAACAATTTTTAGGCATAGCTGCCTGATTAGTAATCACCGAAGTAATCATCATCCGAGCAACATTCAACGAATTAAAAATTAGTAAACGATTTAATAATGAGCAATATTTTTAACCAGGCCACGTCAGTCATCGGCAATGAGATCATGGAGCGTCTGCATTTGCTGGCGCAATATACTGAGCAAGACGGCATGATGACGCGCACCTATCTGACGCCCGCGCATCGTGGCGCCGCCGGACAGATCGCGGCATGGATGCGCGACGCCGGCATGTCGGTACGGCGTGATGCGGCAGGCAATATCATCGGGCGTTACGAAGGTAGCGACGCGAAGGTGCCGGTGCTAATGACCGGGTCGCATTTTGACACCGTGCGCAACGGTGGTATTTATGATGGTTTGCTGGG
This sequence comes from Herminiimonas sp., assembly GCF_030655415.1. The sequence goes on from NZ_JAURVN010000002.1 coordinate 185,841, forward strand.
AATTTTATTGCCTATCACTTGTATCGCGAACTGGCACCAACAAGGCAAACGTTTTCCCTTCCCGATTGAAGTGGTCGCGTTTAGTGAAGAAGAAGGCGTGCGCTTCAAGGCGCCTATGCTCGGCAGTCGTGCGATTGCAGGCACCTTCGAACAACGCGTGTTGAAACACACCGACGATCAAGGTGTGACGATGATCGACGCGATGAAAGCCGCAGATCTCGACCCTATGCAAATTCCTGCAGCCGCCGCTGCACCTGGCAGCATCGCGGCGTTTGTAGAAGTGCATATCGAACAAGGACCGGTGCTACTGAATGAAGACTTACCGCTAGGCGTAGTCACCGCGATTGCCGGCGCCACGCGCTATATGCTGGAATTCAAAGGGGTCGCCGGTCACGCTGGCACCGTGCCGATGACGATGCGCCACGACGCAGCCATGGCCGCAGCAGAATTCGCGCTGTATGTTGAACAGCGCTGCAGCCGCATCCCTGATCTGGTTGGCACCATCGGTCAATGGAACGTACCGAATGGCGCAACCAATGTCATACCAGGACACGTCGTTTTGTCGCTGGATGTGCGCGCCGGTGACGATGCAGAACGCCTCGCGGCGACGACTGACATTACGGCAGAACTCGAACGCATCTGTGTCCAACGTGATGTGCGCAGCACTCTGAAAAAAACTTACGAAACATCCAGCGCGGTGTGCGCCGATTGGTTGCAGCAAGGTTGGCATGCAGCACTGGAACGCAAAGGCTGCAAAGTACGCAGCCTGCCATCCGGTGCAGGTCACGATGCGATGGCGATTGCGGCAGTTGCACCTATCGCAATGTTGTTCGTCCGTTGTGGCAATGGCGGCATTAGCCACAATCCGCTGGAAACGATGGAGATGCAAGATGCTGCATTAGCGGCTGATGTGTTTATGGATTTTGTAGAACATTTCGACACGCTGTCGGCAAGCAAAAAGACATCCTAAGCGTACTGAACAATTACTTTCAACTAGCTGCATGCGCTTTCACAAGATGGCGTTGCAAGCTGATTATTCTAAGAACTGAATCGACAAGATGGATAAAAATTTACTCAAGGAACAGATCGCCGCATGGGTCGATCAACACGCCGCTGAACAAATTGATTTTCTGGCGAAGGTCGTGCAATGCCCATCCGACAATCCCCCGGGCAATTGCGCACCACACGCATTAATGACAGCCGCATTACTGGAAGATATGCAGTTCACGGTAGAGCAACATGCAGTACCAAATGAATTCGCCCGTAGCACTGGGCTCGAAAGCGCGATCAATCTGATTGTGCGCGAACACTTTGCAGATGGACCAACGGTGGCGCTGAATGCACACGGTGATGTGGTGCCACCTGGCGCGGGCTGGAGCGTTGATCCTTATTCCGCCACAGTGCGCGATGGCTGGATGATAGGTCGCGGCGCAGCGGTTTCGAAATCCGATTTCGCCACTTACGCATTTGCCCTGCGTGCATTGAAAGAATTGGCTGTACCTTTGCGCGGCAATGTTGAATTGCACTTTACCTACGATGAAGAAACCGGCGGCCTGGCTGGTCCAGGTTGGTTATTGCAACAAGGTTTGACGAAGCCAGACTACGCAATCTGCGCAGGTTTTTCATACAATGTCACCACGGCGCACAACGGTTGCCTACATCTGGAAATGAAAGTGCGCGGCATTTCCGCACACGCAGCTCGTCCCGATACCGGCTACGACGCACTGGAAGCCGCAACGCGTTTACTCAACGCGCTCTACAGCTATCGCGATACCTTGCACAGCCGCACTTCAGCGACTGCCGGCATTACATCACCAACACTAGTCGTTGGCACCATCGTTGGCGGCATTAATACCAATGTGGTACCAGACGAAGTCACCTTGCGACTCGATAGACGCATCATCCCGGAAGAAATCCCCACCGAGGTCGAAGCAGAATTGCGCGCCGTGATAGCAAAAGCCTTACAGGATTTGCCGGGCATCAGCTGCGCTGTAGAACGTATTCTTCTAGCCAGTCCGTTCAAGCCGGTCGGCGATGCAGCACGCTTGCGCGATATCGTTTGTGCAGAAGCATCGACTGCACTCGGTGACGAAGTCACACCAATAGGCGTGCCGCTGTATTCCGATGCGCGCCTGTATGCGGAAGCCGGCGTTGCCACTGTGATGTATGGCGCCGGACCACGCACGCTACTGGAAGCAAATGGTCACCGAGCAGATGAAAAAGTCCCGCTGTTTACCTTGCCGGTTGCGACCAAAGCGATCGCGTGGAGTCTGGTCGAACTATTGGCGTAACTGCACAAGCGGGCGTGAAGGATTAAGCAAGAACCAAGCGCCCGCAGCCTGTTTAGAAGCTGTATTCGCCGAATAGATATTTGTCGAAACTGAACTTGCTACCGCCCGGAAGCGTATCGACCACTCGCTTTGTATTCTTTGCCGAGATAAAGACATCCGCCGTTTGATCCTTGCAGCGAAACCGGGTCGCCGGGCTCAAGATGGTATTGGCCTTGATCCTGATGTGACGGATGACCTTGGCTCTTTCACTACACAGCAAAAAATGCTGTTCCTGGCGAAAGCCGGACAGCGGAATATTTAGCCACCAACCTTCATCGCCAGCGTAGGGCACAACCGTCGCAAATATCGTGTTGCGCTCGGTCAGCAGGTTGGCGTGCAAGTCTTGATTGACCAGCTTGATTGCGTCTATCTTGTTCATGAGGGGCTTTATCAAATGCGTGGATGCGCGAGGCATCTATAGGCGAGAGGATAAAGCAAATCACTGCGCACAATAAAAAATACCGTCGTTAGACGGTATTTTTATGTTCCTGACGAAATTATCGAAATATTAAAAAGAGCACGATGATGACGAGTAGGGTTCCTATTCCAATATACATTTGATTCTCCTTGAGTAAGCACGCCATATGAAAACATGTTGCGTACAAACCAATCCGTTCGATAGTTCACATTAAAGTTGAAAGAATAGGGCTATTATTTCAAAACACGTTGCAAGACCAATGTGAAAATATTGTTGTCATGACAGTTATTACATACGAGACGGCATCGCTCAAAGAAGCGATGTATAGATTGGCCCACAAAAGGAGACTAGTAAATGAAAACACCTTTGCCTTTCCGCGTAATGTCAAAAGTCGCCGCCCTTTCATTAGCCGCGGCTTTTTCTTTGCCTGCTGCTGCGCAAAGTGCGGGCGATAACATCGTCAACGTTGGTTGGTTTCATTTGTATACGGATGATTCCAGCGAGCCATTAAGACAGACTTTCCCGACCCCAGGTACCAATGCAGGAAGCGGTGCTAGTGTAGGCAGTGCCGACACTCTCGGGATAGCATTCACACATTTTTTCACTGATAACTTTGCTGTTGCACTGGATGCAGGGATACCACCTGAATTTAAACTGAAAGGTGAAGGCACATTAGCCTCGCGCGGACAGCTTGGTACCGCCAAACAATGGAGCCCTGCTATTGTTGCGAAATGGTATTTCGGCGGGGCCAATGATAAATGGCGTCCATTTGTTGGCCTTGGCGTTACACATGTTTGGTATACAAGCGTCCAACTATCATCATCCATGCAGGCACTTGCCGCACCAGTACCTGGCGGTACTGCCAGCGCCGAACTTAGCTCCTCGTGGGCACCTGTTGCCAACGTAGGTGTGACTTATAACTTCAATAAAAATTGGTCTCTCGGAATGTCTCTGTCTTACATTCCATTGGACACAGATGCGTATATCACAGGCAAAACCGCAGGTGGAACAGTCATTTCCCGTTCCCAAACCAATTTGACGCTTGATCCTTACGTGACATTCATTTCGCTGGGGTACAAGTTCTAATCATTTCTAGCATCACATAAAAAGCGGCTGGTCTGATATCAGACCAGCCGCTTTTTAGTTTCGCGGCTACTTTCTACGCGCCACGATGGCATAACGCCCTTTATCTCGGCCAGTCGTAGGTTGATTCATGAATTCCCCAATCACGATTTCGAATCCCAACTTGCCGAGCAACTCCAGCACTTTCTCAGGGGGATGCGAATCGTAGAAGAAGATTTCGCCAAGCATCGTATCTTCAAAAGCCGGATGTGCAGAACCGCCCATGGTCAGCATCAATCTACCGTCTTCATCCAGCAAATCACACATACGCTGCAACAAACCTTCGTGTTGCGATCGCTCGATGTGGAATAACGCATCCCAGCAGATGATTCCTGAAAATTTTTGTTGTGTCGTGAAGTTCTCAATACTCGACTCGATCCAGACAGCTTGCGGGAAAGATGCACTCGCATGTCTCAGTAAACCCAGTGCTTGATCAACGCCAGTGATTTCATGGCCGCGATGCATGATGTATTCGGCCATCGGCTTACCAGTGCCACAACCAAGATCTAGAATAGGCGATGGCACACTTAAGCCATTGAGAAATGCATCCAGATAAATCTGTTCGCGACCATAAAACGCGGTCCTGGTTTTGGCCCAAGTATCAGCAATTGCGTTGTAACTTTTTAGATTCGTCATGTGCTTGCATGTTTTAGTGCATAAGCGTTCATTTCGCCAGCATCAGATTAATGGTGCGGCGCCACATATCAAACATCGGGTTTTAACAGCGTATTTCAATCACTATTGTTTTCCAGAAACTGGTCGATACAGAGTGCAGAGACATCAAATGTTAAACGATTATAAAAAAATTAATTCTGCGGAATACGCAGCTCTGCGTACTCCCGAGCTCTTGATTTTGTAACAGTGTCGCCCCGCCTTGGTGCGAGTACACAACATTTCACCTTCTGCGAGAGTCGGTTTCGGCAAAAATCGTATGTATACAGTTATGATGTTTCTATCAAGAATGGTCGCCGCCAGGCAATCTTTTGATCTCTACATTCATGAATGGAAGTAAGCGATGAACAGCGTAAAGCGTTATCTAGCAAGGCTTGGTGTCGGCGTAAAATTGGCTGCTATCTCTTTCCTATTGATTGCCGTCGTCTTCGGCATTTTTGTCTGGGCAACCGGGCAAGCAACCTCCGACATGCTGGAACATCGCGCGGCGGAAGAAGTCACTGCGAAGAGCAAGTTAGTCGTCGGCATGAGCAACGATGTGGCCCTGATCAAAAGCAAATTGCTGTCACTTAAAGTCGGCACTACCGGCGGCTATTACGTACTCGATGCAAATGCCGGCGCGGATTACGGCAAGCTCATCATCGCAGCCAACAATGAAGGTCAAAATATTCTCGCCGATAAGTCCATTGACGGCCGCGCCTACATCAAGGAAATCCTCAGTAAAAAAGACGGCGTGATTCACTATCGCTCTGCCGCTGATGCGGGTTCACCCGATCGCGTCGCCGCCTTCACCTACGTACAGGATAAGAACTGGGTCGTGGTCGGCGATACTTACGCCCACGAATTCACCCGCGAAGCGACCGCCTTGCGCAATATGTCGGGCGCGGCTGCACTCGTCGCATTGCTGATTTTGGCAACGCTGTTGTACAGCGTCATACGCAAAACTGTTACCGGTCCACTTGGCCAGGCCACAAAAGTTGCCCGACAACTTGCCAGCGGCGATCTGACTACACGACTCGAAACAAAACGTGTCGATGAGATCGGCCAGCTACTGTCTGCCATCAACGGCATCGGCCAAGGTTTGGCGAACGTTGTATGGACCATTCGTCACGGTACCGAAACCTTGTCCACCGCCACACGCGAAATCGCAGCCGGCAATCTGGATCTGTCATCACGCACAGAACAGCAAGCCAGCTCACTCGAAGAAACCGCATCCGCGATGGAAGAGATGACTTCCACCGTGAAAGAAAATGCAGCGAATGCAGTGCAAGCAAACGAGTTGGCCAGAACCGCGTCACAAGTCGCGATTAAAGGCGGCAACGTAGTCGCTGAAGTCGTCAACACGATGGATTCGATCAATCAATCGTCGAAGAAAATTGTCGACATTATCAGCGTTATCGACAGCATCGCTTTCCAAACCAACATTCTTGCCTTGAACGCAGCGGTAGAAGCGGCTCGCGCAGGCGAACAAGGTCGCGGCTTTGCAGTCGTCGCAGGTGAAGTACGCAACCTGGCACAACGCAGCTCAGCAGCAGCACGCGAAATCAAATCGCTGATCGAAGACTCGGTCAACAAAGTACAAAGCGGCAGCAAGCTGGTAGCGCATGCGGGCACCACGATGGATGAAGTGGTCAGCAGCATAAAACGCGTCGATGACATCATGACCGAGATCAGTACCGCCAGCCGCGAACAAAGCATAGGCATCGAACAAGTCAACAAAGCCATCGCGCAGATGGATCAAGTCACACAGCAAAATGCTGCGTTGGTAGAACAGGCTGCAGCATCAGCCGAAGCATTGCAAACGCAAACCACCGAGTTGATCAACGTCGTCAGCATCTTCACTATCAAGAGCGGCAGCCACGGCTCCACAGCCGAAGCAAGAGAAATGGTCAGCAAGGCGATCGAATCGATGTACGAAATAGGTCCTGAAAAAACATTTGCAGAAATCAGCAACAAGCTCGGTCAATTCTGCGATCGCGATTTATACGTCGTTGTGTACGACATGAGTGGCCGCAATCTGGCGCATGGCGCCAATCCAGCGCTGATAGGCAAAGACTTGATTGACGCGAAAGATGGCGCCGGCAATCCATTCGTCAGAGAACGTATCGCTATCATTCAGAACACCGGCAAAGGCTGGCAAGACTATATGTTCCTCAACCCAATCTCTAAACAGGTCGAAGCCAAATCCATGTATCTGGACCGCTATGAAAATCTGATCATCGGTTGCGGCGTATATAAAGAGTAATACAGCTGCACAACTTCAAAGCAAAAACGTAATCACCACAAATGCATTTGGCCACTATATAAATGGCCAAATGCATAAATTGATTTGCGGTACGAATCAAATAACTCCGGCAAGACAACCTTCCACACAGCATTAACTCTTCATCGTTTTCTTCAACCTACTTCGTCGCAATAAATCGCACACCACTTTATTTATTGTTAAAGAAACACTGTAAAAATCACCCTCTGATTCACCAAGAGCGTGCGATTTTTATGGCACAACAATTGCTGCATAAAGAGTACTCCGCAGGAGAGAGGGCTCATACCCCGCCGAAGGTGCATCCCCATAATCACTCAGGCAACAACGACTGCGGCGTAATTTGGCTGATCTGGAGAGAGACTGCGATTTACGCAATCCACCGAAGGGGAAAGCGGGCTTGCCCGTGAAACTCTCAGGTAAATAGGACAGAGGGGCGGCTAATTTTCGACGCGAGCGATGTTGACCCATCGTCAGCTCTACCCATAGCTAAGCATCAGTGCTTCCGACATCAACGATGTCTGCACGAAATGTTTTGCGTCGCTGTCAATCTTTCAGGAATCAACAAATGAAAATCGTTAATCGTATTGCACTTGCATTGACCTTCGGCTTGCTCGCGGGTGCTGTTCACGCACAAGAACTCACCGGCACTTTGAAAAAAATCAAAGACACCGGCATGATCACATTGGGTGCACGCGAATCCACCGCGCCCTTTAGCTACAACCTCGAAGGCACACAGTTCGTCGGCTACTCAGTCGACATCATGATGAAGGTCGTCGAGCAACTTAAAACCGATTTGAAAATTCCAAATCTGCAATATCGCATCCTGCCTTTCACTGCACAAAACCGCATTGCGTTGATGCAAAACGGCACACTGGATCTGGAGTGCTCGACCACCACCAATACCGAAGATCGTCAAAAGCAAGTTGCATTTTCGAACAGCATCTTCATCATCGGCACACGTCTGCTGACCGCCAAGGATTCCGGCATCAAGGATTTCGCTGATCTCAAGGGCAAGAATGTGTCGACCACAGCAGGCACTACTTCGGAGCGTCTGCTGAACAAGGTCAATGAAGACAAAAAACTTGGCATGAACATCATCGCCGCCAAGGAAAACGGCCAGGCATTTTTGTCAGTCGATAGCGGCCGCGCCGTTGCCTTCATGATGGATGACGCGATCCTGTACGGTGAGCGCGCAAAATCTAAGAACGCAGAAAAATGGCATGTAGTCGGCACACCGCAATCGCGCGAAGTCTATGGCTGCATGATGCGCAAAGATGATCCAGCGTTCAAGAAAACGGTCGATGGCGTCGTTGCCGACTTGATGAAGTCCGGCAAGATCATGCCTATCTACAAAAAATGGTTTGAAGCACCTATCCCACCACGTCAACTGATGCTCGACTTCCCGATGTCGGAAGACTTGAAACAGTTGTACGCCAAGCCGAACGACATCGCTATCCAGTAAGCACACAACAATAGCTGTAATAACAGAGCGGCGGCGACTGCCGCTCTGTCTCAACACGCCTGTACATAACAAGGAAATCATCATGAGTTACGACTGGTATTGGGGAATTTTCCTCGAATCCGCGAGCGGCCACGAAACCTATCTGGACTGGCTGATCTCCGGCTTCTGGACCACGGTCAAGATGGGTGTGCTCGGCTGGATCATCGCATTCGTGCTGGGCTCGGTGCTCGGCGTCATGCGCACCATGAACAATCGCACCTTGGCTTTTATCGCCGCCGCGTATGTTGAAGTAGTGCGCAACATCCCGCTAATCGTGCAGCTCTTCCTTTGGTATTACCTGGCACCAAAGTTTTTGCCCGAGAGCACACGCAACTGGTTGTTCGCGCAACCACCTGCGACCACCGCATTCGTCACTGCAACCATCGGTCTCGGATTCTTCACCGCTGCTCGCGTGTGTGAACAAGTAAGAGCCGGCATCCAGTCAGTGCCGCGCGGCTTGCGTAATGCTTCGCTGGCGATGGGCTTCACGCTACCGCAGACTTATCGCTATGTGTTGTTGCCGATCGCGTATCGCACCATCCTGCCGCCTATGACATCCGAGATGCTGAGCATCTTCAAGAACTCATCCATCGCCGCCACCATCGGCGTGATCGATCTGTTCGCCCGCACGCGCCAATTGAACGACTACACCGCGCGCGCTTATGAATCCTTCGTTGCCGTGATTGCCTGCTATTTGCTCATCAATCTGGTGGTCATGCTGGCGATGAATATGCTGGAAAAACGCGTACGCATACCCGGCACCACAGGCCGCTGAAAGGAATCATCATGTTAGGTCTGGACTTTAGTTTTATTACGCCGGAAGCCTTCAGCGTATTGATGGAAGGGATGGTGATCTCACTCAAGGTTGCTGGCACCGCGTTGGTAGTCGGGCTGATTTGGGGCACGGCGTTGGCGATGATGCGACTGTCACGCTTTCGCATGTTGTCGCTTTTTGCCGCAGCGTATGTCAACTTCTTCCGCTCAATGCCGCTGGCGATGCTGCTGCTCGGCTTCTATCTAGTGGTGCCGCAGTTTCTGAAGAGCTTGCCGTGGGTGCCGCAAAACACGGACACGCGTCTGCTGTCGGCATTGATCGGCTTCGCATTATTTGAAGCTGCTTATTACGCGGAAATCATGCGTGCCGGTATACAGAGTGTCGCCAAAGGTCAGCTGTCTGCAGCTTTTGCATTGGGCATGCGTCCCCTGCAAGCGATGCGATTGGTGGTATTACCACAGGCATTTCGCAACATGCTGCCGCTATTGCTGACGCAATTGATTGTGCTGTTTCAAGACACTTCACTGGTCTACATCATCTCGCTGGCGGATTTCTTTACTGCCGCCGAAGGCATAGGCGAACGCGATGGCCGCATCGAAGAAATGATGCTGATCGCTGGCGCCGTCTATTTCATTATCTGCTTCACCGCGTCTTCGCTGGTCAAGCGCTTATCAGGAGCAACAAAATCATGATCGATATTTATCGTGTATCGAAGTGGTACGGTGAGTTTCAAGTTCTCACCGATTGTTCAACGCAAATCGCAAAAGGCGAAGTCGTCGTTGTGTGCGGCCCATCTGGCTCGGGCAAATCGACTTTGATCAAAACCGTCAACGGTTTAGAGCCGTTTAGAACCGGCAAAATTTCAGTCGATGGCGTATCGGTCAATGCGCACAACACTGACTTGCCAAAGCTGCGCTCACGCGTCGGTATGGTGTTTCAAAACTTCGAACTGTTCCCGCATTTATCCATCCGTGAAAATCTGACGCTGGCACAAATCCATGTGTTGAATCGCAGCAAAGAGGAAGCAATGGAAAAAGGTTTGCTCTATCTGGAGCGCGTCGGCCTCAAGGCGCAAGCCGATAAATATCCCGCGCAACTCTCCGGTGGTCAGCACCAGCGCGTGGCAATTGCTCGTGCGGTATCGAGGGATCCGATCTGCATGCTGTTCGATGAACCGACCTCAGCGCTCGATCCGGAAATGGTCAACGAAGTCCTTGATGTCATGGTCGAGCTGGCGCAAGAAGGCATGACCATGATGTGCGTCACCCATGAAATGGGCTTTGCTCGTAAAGTAGCGGATAGAATCATTTTTATGGATCAAGGTTTTATCGTCGAAGATTGCAGTAAGGATGAATTCTTCGGTAACCTGCGAGCACGTTCGGAACGCGCGCAGCATTTCCTCTCCAACATACTTCCGCATTAGGAAAATACATGACGCAAAAAGATTTATCCGTAATCGGTGCTTGCATGCAGGGCGCGCCAGCCGCTGTCGGTGACGTGCTGGCTGACGTAGATACGCCAGCGTTGCTGATAGACCTCGATGCCTTTGAAGACAACCTGGCACGAGTACACGCGCGCATCCTGCAGGCAGGCTTGCTGGTACGTCCACACGGCAAAGCACACAAGACACCAGCTATCGCGCATCTGCAATTAGCAGCGGGCGCGCATGGCATCTGCTGCCAAAAAGTCAGCGAAGCCGAAGTTTTTGTACAAGCAGGCATCAAGGATGTATTGATCACCAACCAGATAGTCGGCACACGCAAAGCCGCGCGCCTCGCCGTGTTGGCCGGGCAAGCAAAAATAGGTGTGTGCGTGGATCACGCCTTGCAAGTCGAGCAGATAGGCCATGCCCTACGCAGCCAAGGCACGCAACTCGATGTATTGGTGGAAATCGATATCGGCCATGCACGTTGCGGCGTCATCGACGGCGATCAAGCGCTGGCATTGGCGCAAGCCATTGCGCAGTACGCACCGCATTTAAATTTCAAAGGCATACACGCGTTTCGCGGCTCGGCTCAGCACATGCGCCAACCCGAACAACGTGCTGCCGCCGTGACATCCGCAGTAGAAAAAGTACGCTCCATCGTGCAGCAACTGGAAGCCGCCGACTTCGCTTGTCCCGTCATTACCGGCGGTGGCACCGGCACTTACGGGTATGAAGCCGACTCCGCTTTGTACACCGAAGTGCAGCCAGGCTCCTACGCGTTGATGGATACCGATTACGCCGCCAACAAACTGGAAGTAGGCAGCGCGCCCTTGCGCCACGCGCTATTCGGTCTATGCACCGTGATCAGCATGCAGCCCGGCCATGCGGTATTGGATGGCGGCTTGAAAGCATTTGCAGTGGATCAAGGCTTGCCGCGCATAGAACTGCCGGGCTGGTCGGTAAAAACCTTATCGGATGAGCACACCACCATTGTGCCGGGGCCGGATGCAGTGCCGCTGCAAGTCGGCGACAAGGTACGCATAATCCCTAGCCATTGCGACCCCACCGTCAATCTGCACGACTGGTTGATTGCAATCCGTGGCGATGTCGTGCAGCAGGCATGGCCGGTGCTGGCACGTGGTGCGCTGTTTTAAGAAGCGAAGAGAGCTGGCAGTGCCTTGCCTTATGCGGCGTAGCGCACTGTCGTATCTAATGTGACATGCTAAGATGAATTATTCTTCTAGGAGGTCATCATGGCTGAAAAAAAACTGAGTACGCAAGAGTTTCTGGATGAACTTAATCGCAACCTGAAAGATCACCCGGGTTACGAAGAGTGGATGCAATTTGTACCACCACCTGAAGGCGTCGAGCCGGATACGGTAGAAGGCTTTGAACGTGCCGGCCCGCAACCGCGACACTCGCTGTACGACCTGGTCGCGCTCAAAGTTGGCGAAGCATTCGACATGTTTCCGAAATAAGCAGCACTATCAAAATTTACGATAGTCGCCTTGCAGCAGTAACTCTCTAATCAAGACATCCACATCAAGCGCGCCTGAAACTCGGCGCGCTTTTATTTTCAGCAACGCCATCAATTAACGCAACATTCCACGCGCATACGACCAGCCAATTTTTGGATGCGGTCGCGGCTCGCCTTCGTCCATCAGAAAAGCCTCGGTCACTTCGCGCGGAAAGAATTCCATGTGCACCCAAAAGTTAACCGTTTTGCCGCCCATGCCGGACGACATCGTTTCGCCAGAAATGGAGTCCTGGTACCAGACGATCTGTATTTGATCTACTGGAATTGGTTTCATGTTGATTCCTTGCGTGTAATTAATGTGATTATTTTACGTTGCTTTTTTGATTTAATCTGTCCGGTCTTTTGTTTGATTTTCCACATAAATATTGCCGTGTTATCAGCAACTAACGAGTTTTATCGAGCTGATCGCAAGCCGGGACTGCTTGGTGTAATCTTCCATTAAAGCGGATCAACGAATCCGTTTGTACAAAAGAAACAACCATCGATTTGCACGAGGTCGAACGGTTTATGGAGGAGACATGAAGAAACTAGCTTGCGTCATATTGGCGCTCTGTTTGATCGCGTGTAGCAAAAGTAGCGACGTCAAGACCGCATCGTCTGACGTGATAGAGGCACCTACTAAAATAGTCAGCATCACCAAGGAAGTTGAGTTCACATTCAATACGGAACAATTCGTTGATGCCTTTAATGCTGCAGCCAAATCATCCGGGCAGTCATTTCGCATTGGAAAATTCGACGTCAAGCACGGTGCGGTACACGACTATTTCAAGCAGGCTTTCACCAATCAAACGTCACTGACTGTGAGCGTCTCGAAAGAGACTGGGCGGATCATCAGCGTCACGGCTGTAGTCGCCGGCAATCCAGATGTAATTGATCGTGGAGCTGTACTGGCGATTTCAGAAGTCATTGCCGAAGCGACCAGTCCAAATCTGAATCAACAAAAAGCATCGGCGCTGGCATACGACATGATGCAAGAGTCCAGCGCGAATAACGATGGTGGAAAATTCCCGCAGCGATTTGTTAATAACGTGCGTTACGTACTACGCAACGATAGTGGTATTGGTTATTGGTGGATAGCGAATCCGGCTTGATTTTTTGGTCACGCCGTCACCAATAATGCACTAAGCAAGTGCAAGACAAGTATCTTGAATATCTAAATCGACATTCTAGAACTATGAGCTTCTAATTTAAACAAAGCGCGCGACACTCATCAAACCTTCGTGGCAATATTAAAGGTAATTGCATCAGTAACCGAATCGTCAACAGTTGATTGTTCCGTCGCTCGACTTCCATCTTCCAACAGAAAGAGTCGCATGTCAGATACGCCAGATTCAGAAGCCGCGCTGCAGTCGTTTTTTCAGGCTCGTCGTCATCAACTTTTTCCGGCGCTGACAGCAGCGCAGGTTGAATTGATGAGCAAGTACGGGGAGCGGCGACGCTTTCCTGCTGATCATGTGCTGTTCACGCAAGGCGAACGGCATATCAGCATGTATGTCATTGTCGCCGGAACTATCCAGATCGAACGCGGCACCGCGCTGCGATCGCGCGCACTGGGCACATTTGGCGAGGGTATGTTCACTGGCGATATCGGCACCTTGGCTGGCAGGGCTGCGGTTGCGACTGCCATTACACAAACTGAATGCGAAATGATCGTCGTCGATGAAGAATGCTTGCGCGCACTCGTCGTTGCCGAAGCAGATTTGAGCGAACTGATCATGCGCGCCTATATCTTGCGGCGCGTCGCATTTATCCAGGACAAAGATGGCAGCGGCGTCATCGTGTTCGGCTCGCGCCAATCTGCACACTCACTTAATCTACGCGAATTTTTGTCGCGCAACGGGCAACCGGCTGCTTACTTCGAAGTAGAGCAACATGAGTCCGCTGCGGCGTTGATGGAACGCTTCGACATTTCGTTAGCGGATATTCCAGCAGTCGTCACACCGGGCAGCGTCGTACTGAAGAAGCCTAACAATCGTGAACTAGCCGATGCACTGGGCATGAGTGCCGATAATCTCAATGGCAAGCAATTTGATCTCGCGGTAGTCGGTGCAGGTCCGGCAGGATTAGCCGCCGCGGTATATGGCGCATCGGAAGGATTGAGCGTCGTGGTACTGGACACCAAGGCTGCGGGCGGACAAGCGGGCACCAGTTCCAAGATAGAAAACTACTTTGGATTTCCCACCGGGATTTCTGGCGTGGCATTGGCGGGACGCGGCTTGTCGCAAGCGCGCAAGTTCGGCGCAGAAGTTGCGGTGCCTATAGAAGTTACTTCTCTCGATTGTCGTGCCGGCAAAACGTTCGACATCGCGCTCGACAATGGCGAGCACATCCAAGCGCGCTCGGTAGTGATCGCCACCGGCGCACGTTATCGCAAGCCATCCATCCACAATCTTGAACGCTACGAAGGGCGCGGCATTTATTACAACGCGTCGTTTATGGAAGCAACTTTTTGCACGAACGAAGACGTGATCCTCGTCGGCGGCGGCAACTCAGCCGGGCAAGCTGCGGTATTTCTTGCTGGTCACGCACGTCACGTGCACATCATGGTGCGCTCCAGCGGACTCGCCGCCAGCATGTCGCAGTATTTGATACAGAGAATAGACGCTGCACCCAACATCACGCTACATACGCACACGCAAATTGTAGATTTAAAAGGTGAAGACAAATTGCAATGCGTGATGTGTCAAACGCGTGATGCAACACCAAAGGCATTTAACGTCGAACACGTCTTTCTATTCCTAGGCGCAGAACCCAACACGAGCTGGCTCAACAAATGTGTCAAGCTGGACGATAAAGAATTTGTTTTGACGGGCCCGCAAGTGCAAGGAGTTGAGTGGCCATTAGAACGTCCACCGCATCATCTGGAAACTAGCAATCCTGGCATCTTTGCAGTAGGCGATGTGCGGAGTGGATCGGTCAAGCGCGTAGCAGCTGCAGTGGGCGAAGGCTCGGCGGCGATTCAAGCCTTGCATCAGTTTTTAGCCGAAAGCTGATGCGGTATAAACGCAACGCAAACAAAGCTAAGCATTCAGCGACTGTCGTGCTGCACGCCGACATCAATCACGCCGTACATTTCCACGCCTGAATTGCTGTTCGGTGTGCGTGCATAGCCGCCGCATCCACCAAGCATGGAAGAAGCCAGCAACACCAAGATGAAGCGGCTGATGAAATATTGAGCAGGTGGTTTCATTCCATTACTTTCAAAGTACATTCGATCACGTAGCAAATAGCTTTGCTGCGTGCATACACAATTCATCGTTAACCGACTTCAATCGCATCCACACGATTCGGATAAAAAGCGACGTATTCCTTGATCGCAGCAACTGCCGGATAAGGCATCTCATACGTCCACACCGCATTCGCGGGACGCTCGCCACCTGCGGGTATGCCGTAGTAAGAACAATCGCCCTTGTATGGACAATACGTCACGTGATTGCTGCGCTCAAGTTGCGACATATCCACATCCTTGCGCGGAATGTATTGCACTGGCGGATACGATGCTTCCTGCAAGGTCAATGCGTCCGTCGTATCGGCAATGACGCGCCCCGCTACGGTAACTTTGATGCGTGTAAGGTTTGGCGTGAGCGTAATCGGATGATCGGGGCCGGGAATTTTGACGAGCTTGTCTTCCATGATTTCTCTTCCTTCTTTCGTTGGCGTGAAATATAACCTGCGGCTTGTAGCCGCTAGATAAAGTCGCGGCGAAAAGTATTTGAAGAAACAGCTTAACGCTTATTGTCTATCAAAGTTGAAGACGACTACTTTGTTGTCACTCTGCAAGCTCGGTAAAAAATCAATTTCAACAGACGAGCTTGATGTTTGGCACAGATCCAGACCGATATTCATAGCGAAAAACTTCTACAAACTTGATCCGCATTGCTCGCGCCCAGTGTTCGGGTTCGCACATACCTCTGCTCGCTAGCCTGATACTTTGATGGGCATGCACTCCTGACTTTCAGGATTGAACTGAATTAGCCATGTGCTTAATTTTCACTGAGGAGATCACTATGACAAACAGAATCGGCAATAAAGACGAAGCGCATCAGCGCAGCAAAGAAGAGAAGGCAAGAATCAAGGCCTCAAACATTGCCCAGGAAGCTGTGAAAAAAGCCGCGGCCGCGGCAAAGTATCATAACGAAATCAAAGGTCAGCCACGCGCTGCTACCCCAGCAGATACTGCGAAAAGTGCTGAGAAAAAGAAGGCCTCAACGCCTGTCAAAGCTAAAGCCGTTAAATCCGCCAAGCCCGCCAAAGCAGCAAGCAAAACCACCGCTGCCAAAACAGTAAAAGCGAAACCGGCCAAAGCGACATCGGACAAACCGAGCAAAGACAGCAAGAAAGCCGTTTCGGATAAAGCTACTACCAGCAAAAAATCCGCAAGCAAAGAATAAGAGTTTCACACTAAACAAAAGCCCCAATTTATCGGGGCTTTTGTTTGTCACATCATGGAGTGCTTTTATCGAAGCAAGCTGGCATCGCCAGCATTACATTCGCTCTACGAAAATTCCCGCACACTTAACTTCACCAACAGACCACAGCTGAATCATCCACATGCAACAAACTTTAATTCACAGAACTTTAAGCGACCGTCTTTTAGAGCCGAAATTATTCGCGTAGATCCACGTGAACTCGGCACCTAATAAAAATATCTGCGCCGAATAATAAATCCAAGCGAGCAGCAATGCGAACGAGCCGGCCGCACCGAATCCTGTCGTCATGCCGGTCGTACCGAGATACAAACCAATCAAATATTTGCCGATGATAAACAGGATCGTGGTGGCGACCGCGCCTACCCACACATCGTGCCAAGACAAACGCACGCGCGGCATGAATCTGTAAATGACAGAGAACAAGCCCGCAAAGACAAAGAATGAAATCACCAGATTGAGAATTTGCAAGACGACTTCCCATCCTTCAAACCACGCACCCCACCAATTACCTAATGCGGCTAGACCAGCGCTGACGACCAGCGACACCATCAACATAAAACCCAGACCGAGGATCAAGCCGAAGGACAACAAGCGCGTGCGGATCAATGCCCAGATGCCGTTTTCTTTTACCGCAACTGGTACGCGCCAGATGCGGTCAAGCGCGCTTTGTAACTCTGCGAAGACGGCCGTCGAACCGATTGCCAATGTGATGACGCTGATCACGGTGGCGACGATGCCCTCGGCAGGTTCGCTGGCAGATTTCAACAATCCCTGTATCGCTACCGCACCTTCGGTTCCAATAATGCCGCGCAACTGGGAGACGATTTCACCCTGCGCTGCATCCTGTCCAAAGATAAAGCCCGCGACAGCAATCGCAATCACCAGCATGGGGGCGATGGAAAATATTGTGTAGTAAGCGATAGCCGCGCCCATGCTAGGCGCAAAGTCGTCCAGCCACGCATTGACTGCGGCCTTGGTCAGCTGCCACGCTTGCTGCAAGCGATTGCCCTGCGCGATGGTGGCGACGTCGGGCGCCGGATCTTTTTGGTATTGCTCAGGTAACTCAACAACCTTGTCTGGATCGCTTAATGACTTCTTTGTTTTTACGTCAGCGTCCGAGGCAAGCACTACTGGCAAAAGCAATTTAAGAAAGAGGATGGCTTGATGAGGAACGCTGATCTGATCTTCGTTGATTTTCTTGACCGGCCTTGCCACCTTGACGGCAGAGACGCGAGGTTTGCGCTTGCGCGTTAAAACGTAACTGATACCGGCAGCACATGCGATACCTATACCTATTTCGCCAGCAGAAATTGGTGGAGAATTTTTATTAGCGAACGCGTTATCAGCGCCTGGCAATAAATGATTGTTTGATTCCCTGCCGGCAGACTCAGGCGCGTCCATTTTTCTCTTTCAACCATTTAAGTATTGAACAGTAAATCAAATTCACTTGGGCTTTTCGGTACGCAAGCTCACATATGAACACAAGGTTTTAGCTGCTGCCGAAGGTCGAATTATTTACATATCAACCCAGGCTGCAGGCTCATCTATTTCTGGCAATCAATGTCTATTTTATTTGCAGTATTTCCTACAGAAGAATACGTGTATCTCTTATCCGCAACAGCCTGCTCAAGCGCTATTCTCAAACTACCAGACCCTCCATACATTCTTAGGAGATACACCATGTTTAGCCTGTCGAAAAAATTATCCCCCACCATTACTGACATGATTCGTTTTGACCATTCGCATGTACTGGTCACCTTCCATCAATACACTGCAGACAAAAATCCCAAAGTCAGGAAGGCCCTGGCAGATACGATTTGCAACGCGTTGGAGATCCACGCGACGCTGGAAGAAGAGATTTTTTATCCGGCGATGGAAATGCTTGATGCGCAAAACGATGTGCTGCAAAAAAGCGTGCCCGAACATCAGGAAATGCGTGAGCTGATCGCCGAACTGCGCGCGACTAGTGCGTCAAGTAGCCGCCATAACGAGATCGTTATGCAGTTGATGCGCGATGTGATTCATCACGTTGCGGATGAAGAAACCGTACTACTGCCAAAAGCCGAACTCACCTACAACAAAGACCGCTTAAGCGAGCTTGGTGTGCAAATGACGAAGCGCCGCTTGGAGTTGGTGGCGCCCAAAGCAGGCAAAATTGCGATGGATACAGCGATTGGATTTTCCGGCAGTACGATGGCGTGGATAGCCGGCTCGGCTGCAGTTATGCTTGCGCTCAAGCGTCTCGCCAAACCGCGAGCTGAAATACGTTAAGTCTCAATCATTGGCGATACAAACTGGAAGAGTAACGATCTTGCGGAATACCTCATTGGTATTCCTCTCAAACGTCAACGCCCGCCAAACACCGTATCGCCAAATATTTTATTTAGACCATGCGGAGCCGAGCGCCAGTATTGCGGCGGCGCTTCGATAGTCGCACCAAGCGCAGCTGCCGCATGCCACGGCCAACGTGGATCGTATAAAAGGCCACGCGCCATTGCGATGAAGTCGGCTTTGCCACTAGCGATGATGTCTTCTGCCTGTTGCGGCTCGGTGATCAAGCCCACTGCCATTGTCGCGACGCCTGTCGCTTCCTTCACACCTTGTGCAAAGGCGACTTGATAACCCGGCCCGATCGTAATTTTCTGCAAAGGTGAAATGCCACCTGAAGACACATCGATCCAATCGACATCGCGTTTTTTCAACTCAGCGGCGAAGGCGATGGTCTGCTCCAGGTTCCAACCGTTCTCCATCCAGTCAGTGGCTGACACGCGAATACCCACCGGTTTATCTGCCGGGAAAACTGCGCGCACTGCGTCGAATACTTCCAGCGGAAAGCGCATGCGATTTTCCAGCGAGCCGCCGTATTCATCGGTGCGTTTATTCGCAATCGGCGACAGAAACTGATGCAGCAAATAACCATGCGCGGCATGCACTTCAAGCCCGTCGATACCAAGGCGCGCAGCGCGTTTGGCCGCCAACACAAATGCATCACGCACGCGACGCAGTCCTGCGGCATCCAGCGCCAACGGTTCGACTTCGCCTTCCTTCTGCGGCACAGCCGACGGCGCATACGTTATCCAGCCACCTTCCGCGACCGGCAACACTTGACCGCCTTCCCACGGCGACTTGCTCGACGCCTTGCGCCCCGCATGACTAAGCTGCATGACCACGGCAATATTGGAATGCTGGCGGATCGCAGCAAGGATAGGCACCAGCGCCGCCTCGTTAGCGTCATTCCACAAACCCAGATCCGTAGTCGTGATGCGCCCTGCCGACTCAACCGCCGTCGCCTCAATCATCAACATGCCGGCACCCGATAAGGCGAGATGGCCGAGATGAATCATGTGCCACGTAGTCGCCGCACCGTTGTCGGCGGAGTACTGGCACATAGGGGAAACGACAATTCGATTGGGGAGGGTGAGGCTGCGGAGGGTGTAGGGCGAAAACAGTTTGCTCATGATTGATCCGATTGATGGATGAGCGAATTAGAGTAGCAGACCCGCGCACTTGCTGCAGACGTGGCCTGAATCTACTTAGATGTACTCAGCCTGTCATACAAATTGGCCGCAGTGATCGTGCCCATCCCTCGCACCCCAAAGTATTTTCCCTATGTTCGTCAGCGCACCGTGCAGCCGTGCCAGGTGAGCCATACTCCGTCCGCGGAGGGAGTCTTTTATCAACCACGTTATCGTATTGATGCAAGCACTCGTCGCCAGACTGAAGGCAAACCACATAAGCGCCGCTTATCTGGATACCATACGGCCGGTGTCACAACACTGGCCTGCCGATCATCTAAAGGGGAACAATAATGAAAACAACAAAAATCATCGGTGGACTGTTAGCCGGACTCGCATTGATTGCAGCTGGCTCAAGTATCGCCGCAAGCGTTGACGTCAACATTGGTCTGCCAGGCCGCTATGTTGAGCCACGCCCGGTATATGTGCAGCCTCAATATGAAAACGATTGGCGTGAACGTCGCGTACGCGCTGAGCAATGGCGTGCGGAAGATCATCATGACCGCCACGACAATGGCAATCACAAGCCACACAAAAAACCAAAGAAGAACAAGCATAACCACAAGCACCACTAATAATTTTGCTGGCTTAAATGCCTGAACGAAAAGGGCAGTACTGCTTAATCTGATTAAGTAGTACTGCCCTTTTTACTTTTGAATCATATCGATGCAGCGTTAGCCAGGACAACAACTTCAAACAGAGCTCTCTCGCGTATGTATGGCAAAGATCAAGAACCTAACTAGATATTCGTTGTTCTTCATCGCACAAATTCAACTGCAGCGAACCAGCTACTGAAGTCAACCGCAGATTCATGCTCTGAGCATTAGTGCCATGTCTAAACCATCCAAGAATTTCTCTAAAGAACCAAGCAAAAATTAAAGCAACAAAGCCAAACGCAATTCGTTGCTCTTTTACAGTGGTCTTTATGTATGTTGCTAATTTTTCTTCGCCAAGCAGTTTGCAAATAGTTTGCGCGTCATTGGGACTGAAAGATCCTTCCAATAAACTACTTCTGTCTTTACACTGACTCGTCGAAACGCCCTGCTTGGAGAACAGTGGTTTTGCGTATTCCTCCGACAAGAAAAAATACGTACCACTTTCTTTCATTTGTAATAAAGCTCTGTCTACCGTAATACCAAATGTGAATAAAACCGTAGCTGAAAACGAAAATGTCGCGCATATCAGTCCTAAAAAAAGTATCCCTTTGCGTGGTAAATGCTCTTTTTCTTTTAGCGCCGGTCTTTCTAAATCAAAATAAAAACCACACGCAGCCACATCACCAATATCTTCATTATTTTTACGAGTCCAATCAATAACCGCATGCGCTTGCTTACGAGTGCGGACATTTACTCCTGTGATAAAACGGAACTCCATTAATGCTGCTTGCTCATCAAGAAATGCGCCTACAGTTGTGTCTTTGCAATCCTTGTTCCCATGAAAAACTCTCCAAATCCGCGCCATCAACGGATGCATCGAACGAGTTCGTTTCCAAATCATAAACCCCACTATTCCCATAGCAATTATGGCGAAGACTGGCAATGCAACACCAAAACTTCCCAAAAGATTTAGCCCGCCGCGAATCCCTTCCAGCATTCTTTTCTCCCGAATTTATAAAAATATAGGCAGCAACGACACCGCAGTTGTCGACTATATTGGCGTACCGCCCACCATATTAATATTAAGGCCGCTCTGCAGCTTTCAACCAATCGACGACACCATTAAGTCCCAACGAGAGTAACGTGTCTTGCACCGTCACAACGCGTTGTAGCATCGCGCCACTATCAGACTCTTCTCTTTCTTCTGCCTCAGCAAAGAGACGGGTCATAAGCTGAGTAAGACTATTGTTATGGTCGTATAGATCGGGCTTGCTACGGCTGATATAGGCCACATAAATTTCTGATGCAGTCAAAGCGTGTTCTGGATTAACCTCGGAAGTCGCATTTAACCATTCATGAAATCCAAAGAGACGATGATGTTTGTTCTCGGAATCGTTTTCGAATATAGAAATACAACGTTGGATCAACGCTATCGGAATAGCGACTGCTTTATTATCGAAAATACGATCTATCTGCCCCGCAACCTTTTTGGCATGAAGACCTTCTGCATTTAAACCAGCACTCAAACCAGTAAGGCACTGCTCTCGATGCAGCCGGATATTTTCCGAGTTTGTCCAGACAGTAGCCGCGCCCCGCCATGCCTCTGTGTTATCAAAAGCGGTCAAGTTGCTTAGGAATTCGTCAAATTCGATATTCCTAGTCATGGCTGATAAAGCCGAAATGCGGCCCCATGTCTCTAGATCTTTACCGTTGCCTTCGTTGCGCAAACGCGCCAACAAAGGGCCGATTATTTCAAAATGATTGTGATACGCGTAATAAAGGCATGGTTCGGCAATTTGCCACAGTCCTTTCGCATCTTGCATCGAAAGATGAAACAAATCCCAGCCTAGAATATGATTCTTACTTTGCAAATACGGTAAGCGACGCAAGGTAAGAGCGCGAATCGCAGGGTTTTCATCATTAGCAAAACGACGTAATGTGGGCTCAAGTAACTCAGGAAAAACGATGCCGTGTTCCTGAAGATTATTGGCTAAAATCATCAAGCCTTCTGCAACGTCGCCCTTCACCATATTGATGCCTAACTCGATCAGACCAACTTTGTCTCCCTTGATTGGATCGTCTTCTTGAAGATTAGCAAAACCTATACTTAAGAATATTAACCGCTCAGCATTATTGGAATCGTTTATGACATTGGCGCAGGCTTCCAATACTTTGGCCGCAGAACGACGGTGCCGCCAGTCGTTTGGATGTCGTTCTAGCTCATCAAGAATTTGACTCGCTAATAGGGGTGCATTCGGCTCTTCGACAGGAAGCCACATTTCGTTGGTTTGTAAGTTGCCATAACGGTGGTTTAAGTATGTTGCGACACCTTCCATGATGTCTTCTCTAAACCTTTCAGGAATATCTATCCAACTAGAAGATAGCAAGTCCAAAAATCTGATTGGATGGCGAGATGAAGCCTCTCTTAGTTGCCAGCCAACTTCGCTCGCACCGCCGACCAAAAAGTCAGGCCCAAACCCGTGATGATCTGAATAGCCATTGTAGTGTGCAAGCAAGCTCAGCACACCGCGGTCACTACAACCAAGAAATATTTCAAACGAAAATGGCGCTCTGACCATACCGCCACTTGAACGAATATCCGGTTGACGAATTAATACCCCAGCTATTTGTTCATATTCATCCACCACCGCTTGCACTTCGGGCAGACGCAGGTGGCAAGGGATAGCTACGATCAATTCAGATCGCTCTTTTAATATCCAAAAATACCTACTTTCGTCGGCGATCCTCTCATCACGCACAGACAAAATATTTGCCATAACGGCGTCTTGTATTGAAGCATCAAGGAATCTGAAAGCCGACTGCAATAATGTTCCTAACTCGTAGGCGAGTTCAGATTCCAACATTTTTTGATCGCATAACATGCGGCCAATTAAATCAACGTTGAATTCTGGCGATGCGGTGCAAGCAAGGATGGCGAAATAGAGCAAAGCACCTTCTTGATTGAAACAAAGACGTTCACGGTTGGTTTCCCACCAGGCTGAGTTTGTTGTTGAGTGATGAAGAATGGCTGCTTCAACTGCGTCCAGCAAAATGTTCATACTGTCTGCGTGTCTGATATCTTGCTGACTGTGTGTATTACCGTAAGATGTATCGTCTAGAAATCCATGCCGATAGCGGTTAATTCCATAACTGGACGCATGCGAAATACTCCACCGCTCGATTGAATCCAACGCGAGATCAAGTAAAGCGCTCGATTGCTCCATATGTTGACGAAGAAAATTCTTATTTTGGTCGCCGAATTCATGGGCTCGGCAACGCAGCTTGTTATCGAATCTGTACTCAAGTAAATCCTTCTCACTAATACCATCTGTCATATAGCGCCATAGCCAAGAGTCTTCCATCACTCCTACAGCCACACAACGAGCAACGACTCGACCAAGAAAGCTGTGCTCAGATCGGCTCATATCAAGTAGCCGTTTAAGCAATGGAACAACTAGGCCTAAGTTTTCTGATTTGATTTGGTACAGATGAATGTCTAGCCGCTCTGCAAATCTGCTGCCATCAAGCCAATCAAGGGAAAGCACATCCATCCAAAACGCCAGTACACCTGCGCAATCCTCATTGCTCCACAGCGATATACGATGTACATGGGTTGCCAATCCCTCTATATCGTGCGTCGATTTAAAGAAAGGAATTAGATGCTTGAGCCAAAAATGATGCCACTCAATTGCCGTTGCTGAAGCGTAAATCACCTGGAAAACGTCACGGTGTTTTTCTTGCAAATCACGTATCAGCGGCCAATCACCGTCGTGAGGTATTTGCTCAGCAAATGATTCTGCTACTAAACGCCTAATGTGATATGCCGCATTTCCAGTCAATACTGCTCTGAGTTGCTTTCTAAATTCACGGCGCTCTCCTAGGGACAACTGAGAAACAAAGCTCCGAATACTGGGGCGTACAAAAGGAACAGGGGGTAGATCATGTATAAATTCATTCAACGTAACGCCACTACGCACAGCCCCACTTATAACCAGCACATCCAGTAAAGTTTGATGTCCGAACGTCAGCTTCCCATCCTGCGTTTCTTGCAGTACGTTGAGACTACACAGCTCCCGCTGAATATCCTGCGAGGCAGAAAAGCGCTGATATGGCACTGCTAAGCTTCTTAGCTTCAGCATTTCTGAGGCCATCGTTTCAATTGCCTGTATCGCCGCATCGCCCAGCGAATCATTAGCTCGAACGATGATCTCAAGATAGCGCTGAGCTAAAGCTTGGCTAGTCACAACGTTGAAACTACCATCTCTCTCAGCAAGCTCAACAAATAATGCCAACTCGCGTGGATTTCTGACCAATTCACGAGTAACGGTATCGATAGTGGAAGTTGCAATGCCTAACGTGTCGAGTAACGGCACGATTTCGGCATCCCAGTCCAAAGGCTGGCACTTCAATTCGCAATTCCACTGTCGCTCCGCAATTCGTCGGTCGTAATGCCTGTCGAAATCACGGCAAGATGTAACGACGGTGATATTTGGAATCAATAACAGCCGGTCAATTTGAGCGAGAAAATATTTCAATACACGATGATCTCGGGCGATAGACAGCACATCCAAAGAGTCAATGACTACAATCACGTCTGCTTCGTCAGCCAGACGAGACGCTTTTTCAACCCACTGCTCAGACAGACCTTGAGCTTTGCGATCTTCGGACGAAGAAAAATCGGCAAACTCACGAGATTGAATAAAGAGGGGCACGATGTCAGAACAGATTTTTACGCGCTCTTCCAATGCCTCTTGCAATGCAAGCATCACACAGGTTTTTCCTGACCCCGGAAGCCCGGTGAGCAAGATAGCTCTCTTTTTTTCATCAATGGCTGCGAGTAGCTCATTCACTATTGGGTTGATAATGCGCTGGCCTGCAATATCTCGCCGCCACGATCTGCCGATGGCAGAGGTGCTGGAAAACGATAAACGTATCTCTGCAAGGTCCATGGGTGGAACCAGCAATCCTCCAGACTTATGAACAATGGTCTTCAGGTCATCTTTAGTTAATCGATGCTGAATAGTAGCGGATGCGCTTTCATGGCCTATTCGAGCGCCAAGTTGATCGAGGCATGTCCAAAGTCCATTAAATACAGAATCAGGATTGCTCACCATACTTCGTAAGCGTTCTCGTAGTAGAGTCTCCATGCGATCCAGCTCATCGCTTGTCACAAACTTTGTTCGGCGCAAGAATTCAAAGACAGAGAGACTAGAGGCAGATATCGCAAGCCTTGCAGACAAAGCTGCATCTGTTCCTTGATGCTCTTTACTTAAACTCACTCGATAGCTGGTTTCATCATGTTGCGTTGCCGAATATTCCCGAAGTTTTGCAAGCGCGCCAAAGTTGTTTCGTGAGTAAAAGCGCACTTCCGCATTTTGGTTACTAGCTAACAAACGGGAAGCTTTGTCTATCTCGTCTCCGAGTTCGACTGTTGTCCACGCTTTGAAATCAACCTGATTCTTTTTGCACTGACAAGCAATCAGAGTTCCGTCAGCTTTGCCAACTACAACGTCGTCCACTGAATAGATTATCGAATCGATTTCTAGCCATTGATAATTTGGGTTGGACAGCACGTCCAATGCCCAATCAAATGCCACCAATGTCTGATAACTGTCCCCTCGGTTGGAACGTATGCCTGCGATGCTCATCTGCTTATTCCTTTATAGGGCATCTACACCGGTCAACTGCGGTATATGACGTATGGCTAAATAAAAAAAGCTCCCATAACGGAGCTTTTTTATTTTCTTTGGCATTGATTCACTTCAACGCTACGTGCCAAGTCAAATATCAATATTCCCAGCAGACAGCGCATTCAACTCAATAAACGCTCTGCGTGGTTCAACATCATCACCCATCAATGTAGTGAAGATCTGATCGGCTGCGATCGCGTCTTCGATCTGTACTTTTAACAAGCGGCGCACGGTTGGGTCCATGGTTGTTTCCCACAGTTGCGATGGGTTCATCTCGCCCAGACCTTTGTAGCGTTGCTTGCCAACGTTGCGTTCTGCTTCGCTGCGCAACCAGTTCATCGCTTGATGGAAGTCGTTGACGCCGATGGTTTTGACTTTCTCGCCGGTGCCGCGTTGGACCATTGCGCCTGCGCCGATCAAACCCTTGAAGGTTGCAGCGGCGTTGGCCAGTACGGTGTAGTCCGGGCCGGTGACGAAGTCGGCGTCGATGGCGCTGACTTTGACGTTGCCGTGGTACATGCGGTGAATGCGCAATGCGTACTTGTCGGACAGTTCGTCGTACTTGGTGTGCACGGTGACCGATGGCTCGCCGATGCCGTCTTGCAGACGGATCGCCGATGCTTCTGCTGCAGCGCTGTCGCTGAGGTCGAGCGTAACGCCGGTCATGATGGCGGTGAGTGCTGCGCCATCGACTGCGCGTGTTAGGCGGTTGATGATGGCGTTGGCGGTGTTGTATTGACGGACCAGTTCGGACAAGGCGTCGCCGCTGATAGGCGCTGCGCCTTCTGACGGGATCAGGACGGCGTCGTTCAATGCGATCTGCATCATGTAGATGGCTTCTTCTACATCATCTTTGAGATAACGTTCGTCCTTGCCGTGCTTGACCTTATACAGCGGCGGTTGCGCGATGTAGACGTGGCCGCGCTCGACCAGTTGCGGCATCTGGCGATACAGCAGCGTGAGCAGCAGGGTGCGGATGTGGGCGCCGTCGACGTCAGCATCGGTCATGATGATGATGCGGTGATAGCGCAGCTTTTCGATATTGAATTCGTCCGCGCCGATGCTGGTGCCTAGCGTTGCGATCAGCGTGGTGATCTGTTCGCTGGCGAGCATTTTTTCAAAGCGGGCTTTTTCGACGTTGAGGACCTTACCGCGTAGTGGCAGGATCGCTTGAAACTTGCGATCGCGACCTTGCTTGGCGGAGCCGCCCGCGGAGTCACCTTCGACTACGTAGAGTTCGCACAGGGCTGGATCTTTTTCCTGGCAATCGGCCAGCTTGGCGGACAGGCCGAGGCCATCCATCACGCCTTTGCGACGGGTGAGGTCGCGCGCCTTGCGTGCTGCTTCGCGCGCACGTGCGGCTTCAACGATTTTGCCGCAAATGATTTTGGCGTCGTTTGGCTTTTCTTGCAGGTAATCGGCCAGAGTTTTAGCAACGATCTCTTCAACCGGGCCGCGTACTTCGCTCGATACGAGTTTGTCTTTTGTCTGCGAGCTGAATTTTGGTTCAGGTACTTTGACTGACAAGACGCAGGTCAAGCCTTCGCGCATGTCGTCGCCGGTGACTTCGACTTTGGCTTTTTTGGCGAACTCGTGTTCTTCAATGTATTTGTTGATGACGCGCGTCATCGCGGCGCGCAGGCCGGTCAGATGAGTGCCGCCGTCGCGTTGCGGAATGTTGTTGGTGAAGCAGAGCACTTGTTCGTTGTAGGCGTCGTTCCATTGCATGGAGACGTCAACGCTGACGTTGGTGTTCTGGTCCGACATGCGTTCGCCGGTCGCCTGGAAAATTGTTGGGTGCAAGACGCTCTTGGCTTTGTTGATGTATTCAACGAAACCACGGGTGCCGCCTTCGAACGCAAACACTTCTTCCTTGCCGGTACGCTGGTCGGTCAGTTTGATGTTGACGCCGTTGTTGAGGAAGGACAGTTCGCGAATACGCTTGGCGAGAATGTCGTAGTGGAACTCGACATTGTTGAAAATTTCTTCATCGGCCCAGAAGTGAACTTCGGTGCCGCGCTTGTCGGTTTCACCAACGACTTTGATCGGGGAAACGACCATGCCGTCGATGGTTTCGATCTCGCGATTCTGTGGCACGCCACGGACGAATTCCATCTCGTGTTTTTTGCCGTCGCGACGAATCGTCAGCTTCAACAGTTTGGATAAACCATTGACGCACGACACGCCGACGCCGTGCAAACCGCCGGAGACTTTGTATGAGTTTTGATCGAATTTGCCGCCTGCGTGCAATTCGGTCATGACGATTTCTGCAGCGCTGCGTTTAGGCTCGTGCTTGTCGTCCCATTTGATACCGGTCGGAATACCACGGCCGTTATCGGTGACAGAAATCGAATTGTCGGAATGGATGGTGACGTGGATCTCGGTGCAATGACCGGCCAGGGATTCATCGATGGAGTTGTCCAGCACTTCAAACACGCAGTGATGCAGGCCGGTGCCGTCCGAGGTGTCGCCGATGTACATGCCCGGGCGTTTGCGCACGGCTTCCAGACCTTCAAGAATCTGGATGGACGATGCGCCGTATGCGGCGGAAAGCGCGGATGGCGTTTGCGGGGTGTTGTCGTTCGGGATCGCGGACATGGCTACCTTTAAAAAACGGTTACTGATTACTTGCGCAAAACGAGGGGGTCTTTATGTCGCTGCTCGACTTTCGACGGCGGGGGACAAACTGGCTTGCGCGGATAAATGCGCTGGCTTGGCCTCTTACTCATGTTGCGTGCTGCTAAAGCGTATTACGGAAAACTGCTCAAACTAATTTGAAATTTAGCAAGTCAGTACTGACTTATCTAACTCAGCGTACTAATACATTTTGTGTACGTTCTGCTTACTACTTTTTACTCTTAACTACATGGGGGCAAAGCGCTGATTTTAAAGCGTTTTGCCCCGTTTTTATGACTGCTGATTCGGGTCGAATTCCGGATCAAATACGCATCGGCATGACGACGTATTTGAAGTCCGGATTGTCCGGCACCGTGATCAATGCAGATGAATTGGCGTCGCCCAAAGCGATGTTGATGCTGTCGCCTTTAAGGTTGTTCAATACATCCAGCAGGTAGGTCACGTTGAAGCCGATATCGACGCTATCGCCGCCGTAATCGATTTCAATTTCTTCGACTGCTTCTTCCTGGTCGGCATTGGTCGAGCTGATCTTCATGCTGCCCGGGCTCATGATGCAACGCACACCTTTGAACTTGTCGGACGTCATGATCGCAGCGCGCTGCAGCGAACGCAGCAAGGCATCGCGGCCGATCGTGAAGTTGTTCTTATAACCCTTAGGTACGACGCGGGTGTAATCCGGGAACTTGCCTTCAACCAGCTTCGAGATCAGTTCGATGTCGCCGAAGGTGAGCTTGACTTGGTTGTTGGCGATCTCAAGATCGACAGGCTGATCGGTGTCTTCCAGCAGGCGCTGCAATTCGATAATCGTTTTGCGCGGAATGATGACTTCTTGACGCGCGAACTCTTGCTCGGTTGCGACTTGGCAGAATGCAAGGCGATGACCATCGGTTGCAACGGCGATGACGTTTTTGCCATCAACGACGAGCAACAAACCATTCAGGTAATAACGAATGTCTTGCTGCGCCATCGAGAAGTGCACCATGTTGAAAAGGTGCTTTAATGTTTTTTGCGGCAGCGTGACTTTGGCGTTGTATTGCTCGGCTTGCGCAACGGTTGGGAATTCTTCTGCAGCCAATGTTTGCAAAGCGAAACGCGACTTGCCCGACTGCACAGTCATGCGCTTGTTGGTGAGTGTCAGTGAGACGTCGCCGGAATCCGGCAGCGCGCGCAAAATGTCGAGCAACTTGCGTGCTGCGACAGTCGTCGAAGCAACATCGTTGCCACTACCGACTTGTGCGTGCGTGGTGATCTGCACTTCGATATCAGTCGACAGGAATGAAACGCGCTCGCCATCCTTGCGTATGAGGATATTGGCCAGAATCGGCAATGTGTGCCGACGCTCGACAATACCACTCACAATCTGCAGCGGACGTAGAAGCGCGTCACGTTGGGTTTTGACCAATTGCATAGTTAGATCCTTATCGATGGTTAAACGGTGCGGTATTCATTATTGCCATGCGCGGTGCAGACGTGCTGCAACTTGCTTGTTTTGCTTAGCCAGTACCTACACTTGATGAGCTTAAAGACAAATGTAAAACACTGGCTTTTATCGGTTCGCGATTCGTTTTGTTTTTGCGACTTTTTCATCGTTCTATCACCCGTTAAAGGCTGAATGAAAATGACGCTCTTTTTGCTGAATCGGCACTGATAATTAAACCTGTAAACAACAACCCGTATTTTGACAGAAAGACCCGCCTAAAAGCCGGTTCCACGCCATTTTCTGGCGCTTCTTTCTGTCTTCTTACTTATTCACCTGCTATTCACAACTTATACCGAGGATATCCACAAAGTTATCCACAGGCTGATAGGCAGCAGAATTTTGCTTAGGCTCCTACCTTTAACCTTTTAAAGTTTGCTCCAGGACATGCAATTCATGATTGCATTCCGGGCTCTTGCCGCGATCCGCAGCGATCTTGCGAACTGCGTGCAAAACCGTCGTATGGTCGCGACCGCCGAACAATTCGCCGATTTCCGGCAGACTCTTTTGCGTTAATTCTTTGGCAAGGTACATCGCAATCTGGCGTGGCCGCGCGATATTCGCGGGACGCTTCTTGGAGTACATATCGGCAACTTTGATATTGAAAAAGTCGGCGACGGTCTTTTGAATATTCTCGACTGAGATCTGGCGATTTTGTACCGACAGCAGATCTTTCAGTGCGTCTTTGACAACTTCAATCGTGATGTCTTTGCCGTGGAAACGTGAGTAAGCGAGGATTTTGCGCAAGGCACCTTCCAGCTCACGGACATTGGAACGTAAATGTTTAGCAACGAAAAACGCCACGTCATCGGAGAAGGTCACACCTTCTTGCACGGCTTTTTTGAGCAAAATGGCGACGCGCATTTCGAGCTCTGGTGGCTCGACGGCAACCGTCAAACCCGAGTCAAAACGTGAAATCAGGCGATCATCCATGCCCGATATCTCTTTCGGATAGGTATCGCTGGTAATGATGATTTGTTTCTTGGCTGCAATCAAAGCTTCAAACGCGTAGAAGAACTCTTCCTGCGTGCGGCTCTTGCCGCCAAAGAATTGAATGTCGTCAATCAGCAACAGATCGAGTGAATGGTAATACCGTTTGAAATCGTCAAAACCTTTGCGCTGGTAAGCGGTCACTACGTCTCGAACATACTGTTCTGCGTGGATGTAACGAATCTTGACGTTAGGATTATCAGCCAGTACCTGATTGCCGATGGCGTGGATCAAATGGGTTTTACCCAGGCCGACACCACCATATAAAAACAGTGGGTTGTATGAACTACCTGGATTATTCGCAACCTGGATCGCGGCGGCCCGCGCCAACTGGTTGGCTTTACCGGTGACAAAACTGTCAAATGTCAGCGCTGTATTAATACGGCTTTGATCGCGGCGCGGTGTGTGATCTGTCGCGTTGGACGGGATCGGCTCCAACACATTGGACGGCACGTCGTCAGATTGACTGGGAGCAACACTGGATTGCGCTGTCGGTTTTTTGGGCGCATTCAAACGTGGGTCGAGGACGAACTGCACATCGACCGGCTCTTCCCAAAACTGCGCGGCGAGGCTGGTGATGCGGCTGGCGAATTGCGTTTTCACCCAATCCAGCTTGAAGCGATTCGGCGCAGCAATCCGCAATCTGCCATCCTCGTAATCGAGGGGGGCGAGCGGTTTGATCCACGCACTATATTGTTGAGGCGTCAACTCCTGCTCCAACTGGGCGGAGCAACTCTGCCAGAAATTTTCCATTGAATCGTCTACTTGAATTGATACAGGGGTGTTGCGTTACTGCCCTTGGGTGGTCTATTTATATGCCTGGTGGCATGCCACGCGTTGGCCTATTCTAACCTGACCGGCCAGAGTTATCCACAGGCTGGACGCTTATTTCATCAAGTAATTATCGAGCAACTAAGTCGCACAAATGCGCTAAGTGATTGACAGGGAAGCAGAAAATGCTGTCTAATTCAGGGTTCACTACCCAGGGTGTTGGTATTTATGTTGTCGCCGTACGGCTCAGCATGCACCAGCTGCCAGAGATTTGGCGATGGGCGCGTGACTTCCGATTTATTATTTGCCGATTAGCGAGACCAACATGAAACGTACTTACCAACCTTCCGTCGTACGCCGCAAGCGCACCCATGGCTTCCGCGTCCGTATGGCAACCCGCGGTGGCCGCGCTGTGCTTAACGCACGTCGCGCCAAAGGCCGCAAACGCCTCGCTGCTTAATAAGCGAATGGCGTGACCGGCGATCGTTCGCTCGACTTTGCACGCGATCGGCGGATCGTTAAAACGGATGAATTTTCATCCGTTTTTCGTTTGCGACCCGTGTATCGTACCGCGCATTTTGTTCTTTATACGCGCGCTACCGAACTGCCGCATGCCCGTTTGGGTGTGGTCGCTGCCAAACGCCTCGCGCCTCGCGCCGTGACGCGCAATACGATCAAACGCGTGACGCGTGAACTGTTTCGACAAACGGCATTGCCGTCCATCGATTGCATCGTTCGCCTGTCACACTCTGTCAATACGAAAAAAGGGCCTGCCACCACGGTCAGCCTGAAAGTCGCATTGCGAGAAGAATTAACACGGCTATTTGCTTCACAAAATCGGCCTCAGAATGTAACGCCGGTTTTGCCAGAAGGGCAAAAATGAAGACCATCCTGTTATTACTGGTACGCGCTTATCAGTTGGGCATCAGCCCCTTCCTCGGGCAGAATTGCCGTTTTTATCCAAGCTGCTCCGCTTATGCGATGGAAGCCATTGGCGAGTATGGCGCCTTGAAGGGCAGCTTTATGGCGACCAAACGTCTGTGCAAATGTCATCCGTGGCATCCCGGCGGCCATGATCCGGTGCCAAAAAAATCGTCATCCGAAAAAACTACTTCTACAACCGCTTGCGGTTGCGGCCATTCCTGATTACTGATTAAGACACTTATGGATATCAAACGTACCGTCCTGTGGGTTATTTTCTCGTTTTCGTTGCTGTTGCTGTGGGATAACTACAATCGTTATACCGGCAAGCCATCGATTTTCTTCGATAACCCGACCACACAAACAGCTGCGACACCTGCAACCCCAGCGACTACCGACAACACTGCGAAAACTGCAGATGTGCCGACCGCTACTACTACTGCAGCGGCTAGCGGTGCGAACGGTGCCGCCGGCGTACCAACTGGTGGCGTGACTCCGGTTAAAAGTGAAGTCATCACGATCACGACAGATCTGATCAAGGTTGATATCGATACCGCCGGCGGCGAAGTTCGTCGTCTGGAATTGTTGCAACATCACGAAAGTGGCGACGAGAAAAAGAACGTCGTGCTGTTCAATTCCGATGCAGCACATTCATATCTCGGCCAAACCGGTTTGATCGGTGGAGCATATCCAAATCACAAATCGACGTTCACCGCAGTCGCAGGTCCGCGCACGCTGGATAACGCTGATCAAGTGCAATTGGTACTGCAGTCCGAGCAACAAGGCGTCAAGCTGATCAAAACGTTTACCTTCAAACGTGGCGAATACAAAGTCGATGTCAAACATGATGTCGTCAACAACACAGGCGCGTCAATTACTCCATCGCTGTATCTGCAACTGGTACATGACGGCTCTGGCGTTGGCGGCGGCTCGATGTTCATGGCGAGCACCTTCACCGGTCCTGCGATTTACACCGATACCGACAAGTTCCAGAAAGTCACTTTCGAGTCCATCGAAAAAGGCAAAGTCGAACACGTCTTGAAAGGCGACAGCGGCTGGATCGCGCTGGTGCAGCATTACTTTGTTTCGGCATTCGTACCAGTTGGTAATACAGCGCGCGAATTCTTCACCAAAAAACTGGCGACCAATTTGTACGCAGTCGGCACCATTTTGCCTATGGGTACTGTCGCACCAGGCGCGACTGCGTCAATGGACGCAACCTTGTACTCCGGTCCGCAAGAATCGAAACGTCTGGAAGCAGTTGCTCCTGGCTTTGATCTGGTCAAGGATTACGGCTGGTTGACGATTATCGCTAAACCGATTTTCTGGTTGATGATTCAGATTCACCAAATCCTCGGCAACTGGGGTTGGACCATTATCGTCTTGACGATCGTGATCAAACTCGCATTCTTCCCATTGTCGGCAGCCGGTTATCGCAGCATGGCGAAGATGAAACTGGTCACGCCTAAGATGACTGACATCCGTACCCGCTTCAAAGGCGAACCGCAAAAAATGAATGCGGCGATGATGGAGTTGTACAAGAAAGAGAAGATCAATCCTATCGGCGGTTGCTTCCCGATGATCGTGCAGATTCCGGTCTTCATTTCGCTGTACTGGGTCTTGCTGGCCAGCGTAGAAATCCGCAATGCATCATGGTTGTGGGTACACGATTTGGCGTCACCAGATATCTTGTTTGGTTCGTATCACATCTTTGGTTTCCATCTGACGATTGGTATCTTGCCTATCTTGATGGCGATCTCGATGTTCATTCAAACCAAGTTGAATCCAACGCCGCCTGATCCGATTCAAGCCAAAGTCATGATGTGGATGCCTATCGTGTTCTCGATCATGTTCTTCTTCTTCCCGGCTGGTCTGGTGCTGTACTGGGTTGTGAATAACATTCTGTCGATCGCACAGCAATGGTTCATCAACGAGAAACTGGTAGGCAAAGCTGTATAAGCTAAACGCTCTACTCTGTCTCTCGACAAAGAATTGTTTTACCTCAAAAAGCCCGTGCAATTACACGGGCTTTTTGTTGCGCTCACCATTTAAACCGTTTATAAATTACACATGACATTTGATTCCTCTCCCATCGCAGCAATCGCCACCGCGCCAGGTCGCGGCGGCATCGGCGTCGTGCGCGTCTCCGGCAAAAATCTTTCCAGTGTGATGACCGCGGTATGCGGCGCTGACAAGGGCTCATCCCTGCAAGCGCGTCACGCGACCTACCTCGACTTTCTGAATACCGATGGCAGCGTCATCGATCAAGGCTTGGCGATCTACTTCAAGGCCCCGCATTCCTATACTGGCGAAGACGTGCTCGAGTTGCAAGGTCACGGCGGCCCGGTTGTTTTACAAATGCTGCTGACACGCTGTTTGGAAGCCGGCGTTGATATCGGTTTGCGTATGGCAGAGCCGGGTGAATTTACGCACCGCGCATTCCTGAACGACAAGCTGGATCTGGCGCAAGCCGAAAGCGTCATCGACTTGATCGAGGCATCGACAGAAGCTGCAGCCAAGTCGGCATCGCAATCGCTGTCGGGCGCTTTCTCAAAAACCATACAGACCTTGGTCGACAAGATTATCAACCTGCGCATGCTGGTCGAAGCGACGCTGGATTTCCCTGAAGAAGAAATCGACTTCCTGGAAAAATCCGATGCACGTGGTCAGCTCAACGGCATACGCGAAGCATTGCAAAAAGTATTCAGCCAGGCATCGCAAGGTGCGTTACTGCGCGACGGCTTGAACATCGTCTTGGCCGGACAACCGAACGTGGGTAAATCATCGTTGTTAAATGCGCTTGCCGGTAGCGACATCGCCATCGTGACTGCGATCGCTGGCACCACGCGCGACAAAGTGATCGAGACTATCCAGATCGAAGGCATACCAGTCAATGTGATCGACACGGCCGGCATACGCGATGCGGCTGACGCCGGTGACGAAGTTGAACGCATCGGTATCGAACGCACCTGGGCTGCAGTGCAAACCGCTGACGTCATCGTCCACATGCTAGACGCCAATCGCGGCCCGACCAAGGGCGATGAAGAAATCGCTGCACGCTTCCCAGCCAACGTGCCGGTAATGCGCATCTGGAACAAAATCGATCTGTCCGGCCATAGACCGACGATTGATCGCATGCCGGATGCAACCCACATCTATATATCCGCCACCGATTTACTTGGCATGGATTTATTGCGCGGTGAATTGTTGCATCTGGTCGGCTGGCAGCAAACCGGCGAGTCCTTGTACATGGCACGCGAACGTCATTTGATCGCATTGAAATCCGCACACGATCATCTGGAACTGGCGGCGCAACACGCAGCACACGATAGCGAAGCAACTGATCCGGCACTCGATTTGTTCGCTGAAGAATTGCGACTGGCGCAAGATCGTTTGAGCAGCATCACTGGTGAATTTACATCGGACGATTTGCTTGGCGTAATCTTCAGTCGCTTTTGTATTGGCAAATAATTCTGTCTTTGAAAAGCCTAAACAAGATAGTCAATTTGGCCGGCTTTTTCCGCAATAAAACTCAATGTGTCGATCGATAGTAAACTTGCCGGTCGACGCATTGAATTTCCCTTACACCGCCACGTAGCTCAAGACCATGTCCAACAACTCAAAAATCATTTACACACTTACTGACGAAGCGCCTGCGCTGGCGACTTATTCACTGCTGCCTATCGTTGAGGCATTCACCCGCTCATCCGGTATCGCTGTGGAAACCCGTGATATTTCTTTGGCGGCGCGCATCCTTGCGGCCTTCCCTGATTTCCTCGATGAGAAGCAAAAGATTGCACCAGCCTTGGCCGAACTCGGCGAACTGGCGACCACGCCGGAAGCCAATATCATCAAGCTGCCAAACATCAGTGCGTCGATTCCGCAATTGAAAGCAGCGATCAAGGAATTGCAGCAACAAGGTTATAAACTTCCGAACTATCCTGACGATGCGCAGACCGATGCAGAGCGCGATGCTAAGTCGCGTTACGACAAGATCAAGGGCAGTGCGGTCAATCCGGTTCTGCGTGAAGGTAACTCCGATCGTCGCGCACCATTGTCTGTAAAAAATTACGCACGCAAACATCCGCACAAAATGGGCGCTTGGTCTGCCGATTCAAAAACACATGTCGCGCATATGGAGTGTGGCGATTTTTATGGCAGCGAAAAATCCGCGCTGATCGCTGAAGCCGGCAATGTGAAGATTGAACTGACGACTGCCGATGGCAGTAAAACTGTATTGAAAGAAAAGACAGCCGTTCAAGCTGGCGAGATCATCGACGCCGCAGTATTGAGCCGCAATGCATTACGTATCTTCCTCGCAGCGCAAATCGCGGATGCAAAAGCCAAGAACGTTTTGTTCTCGGTGCATCTGAAGGCCACGATGATGAAAGTATCTGACCCGATTATTTTCGGTCAGGTGGTCGCGGTGTATTACGAAGATGTATTAAGCAAATACGCAGATGCGTTGAAAGAGGTTGGCTTCGATCCTAACAACGGCATCGGCGATTTATATGCACGCATCAAAACCTTGCCGGCCGATACACAAGCAAAAATCACCGCAGATATTCAAGCACTGTATGCACGCAGCGCGCCACTGGCGATGGTGAATTCCGACAAGGGCATCACCAATTTGCACGTTCCTAGCGATGTGATCGTCGATGCATCAATGCCTGCGATGATTCGCGATTCCGGCAAGATGTGGAATGCTGTAGGCGAGTTACAAGACACCAAGGCGGTAATTCCTGATCGCTGCTACGCCGGTATTTATCAAGTCGTGATCGACGATTGCAAAAGGAATGGCCCCTTCGATCCAGTCACGATGGGCAGTGTGCCTAACGTCGGCCTGATGGCGCAAGCGGCTGAAGAATACGGTTCGCACGACAAGACATTCCAGATCGCTGCTGATGGCGTAGTCAGCGTTGTCGATGCCAGCGGCAAAGTATTGATCGAGCAAAAAGTCGAAGCTGGCGATCTGTTCCGCATGTGCCAAACCAAAGATGCGCCGGTGCAGGACTGGGTCAAACTCGCAGTCAATCGCGCACGCGCGACCGGCACGCCAGCCGTGTTCTGGCTGGATGCGCAACGCTCGCACGATGCGCAAATCATCGCCAAGGTAAATGTCTATTTAAAAGA
The DNA here is from genome assembly GCF_030655415.1 of Herminiimonas sp. The sequence continues at coordinate 224,045 of NZ_JAURVN010000002.1, forward strand.
CCATGACACCGCTGGACTCGATCTGCGTATTTTGTCGCCGGTAGAAGCCATCCGCTTCACGCTGGAACGCATACGCGCAGGCAAGGACACGATCTCGGTCACCGGCAATGTGTTGCGCGACTATTTGACAGATCTGTTCCCGATTCTGGAATTGGGTACCAGCGCGAAGATGTTGTCCATCGTGCCTTTGATGGCTGGTGGCGGCTTGTTCGAAACAGGCGCCGGCGGTTCGGCACCTAAACACGTACAACAGTTTGTCGAAGAAGATTTCCTGCGTTGGGATTCGCTGGGTGAATTCATGGCGCTGGCCGCATCGCTGGAACACCTGGGTCAAGTCAACAAAAACGCCAAGGCTTTGGTATTGGCAAAAGCACTGGATCAGGCGACCGGCAAGTTCCTCGATACCGACAAATCGCCAGCACGCAAAGTCGGCGGCCTGGATAATCGCGGCAGCCACTTTTACCTCGCGCTGTACTGGGCGCAAGCCTTGGCAGAACAAACTGAAGATGCCGCTTTGCAGCAGCACTTCACAGCACCGGCCAAAGCCTTGACCGACAATGAAACCGCCATCGTCGCTGAATTGAAAGCGGCGCAAGGCAAGGCAGTCGATATCGGTGGTTACTACCATCCAGATACGACCAAAACCAGCCAGGCTATGCGCCCTAGCAAAACTCTGAATCAAGTGCTGGACGCAATCGCCTAAGGTAAGAAGCGCCATGCCAAACCCGGGCTAAGCGTTTAGGCTTGGACTAGATTTAGGCAATAAAAAGCCCCATTTTACGGAGACGTGAAATGGGGCTTTTTTCTATTCGGCGGTGCCGCCTGCGACTGGAATCCTGAATTGAAAAGCGAGGCTGCGATTAGAGTTTGCAACAAACTCATCTTTTCCTACAGCAAGATGAGGAGGGCGCTGATACAAGTCTTACAGCGATTTGCCTATTATCCTCATACCGGCCACGCGCCAACCCATAGACTAAAAAAAGCAATATTGGAGTAATCAACATGCGCAAATTACCTACTATCAGTTTGATTTCCGCCGCTGCAGCGCTAAGCTTTTTCTGCGCCAGCATGGTGATGGCAGAAAGCCCTTCAGAAGGCTCGCCAGTAATCGTCGCGGCTTCACGATAAGCGAACTAAAACTTGCGGCTAGACCGCTAATATAAATACACCAAACAAGACCCGATTAAGATTTACCGTTCATTTAGAGATAAGACTCAGCATCCAAGTCTGGGATTGGTTTCCTCAAAACTTAAACAGCCCGATTATTCGGGCTGTTTTTCTTTGCGTGAAGCAATGTGCTGTTAATGATGAGCGGGGATTTGTTGCCGTTTATTCCAAGCCGTAACCGCATCCTGATCGTTTTTGGATTCGGATTTGCTACCGCTGAAATGTGCTGCGTTGTGATTCAATGTGCATGCTTCATTGGTACAGTGCACATAGCTGTAAGGCAATTCGGATTCAAGGTAATGGGCTTCTTTCAGCTCTGCTTCGCTGTTGCAAACTGGGCAAGGTTTTAATTCTGCATCCATTTTTTCCTCCTAAGTGATTGCAATTTGTCTCTCTATTTGATCTCGTTCGATAACTTAGATACTTAAGAGTTCAGCTGAATCCTCCTGATTTGATATTGGCTTTTATTCCTGACAAGTGGCTTACATCTGCACACCGCCTGTTTTAAATTCTAGTACAAAATTCGATGCCAGGTTTTTTATCCCTACAAATTGTCTGTATTTGAAATGATGCATCGTCATCAGGCCCGGCTGCAGCGCATCTTGATACGATGATCAATACGCTAGCGCAGACGGTTAATTTTTCGCATCTGCGCATTTACTCTGGTCAGTTGGCCACGCTTCTACAGATAGCCGTTGGCCGGCGATCTGCACATCCTTGAATGGCGTAGGTAGCAATTGATAACGGCCTTCGGCCAAGGCCTGCGAGACATCCTTGCAATCGAGACTCATGCCATTTATCAAACCCGTAGGCTGCCACTTGCCATCTGTCTGCAAGCTGAAAACGACCGCCTGCCGAAAATTTTCTGCGTTCTTGATCAGGATTTCTGTTTTGTTATCGCCATTTAAATCCATCAAATAGACGTCGCACTTCTTGTCTTGGAACAGCAGACATTGCGGGAAGAGATGGTTCTTTTCAAACGCGCTCCAATCCATTTCTGCAAAGCTCGCTGGCAAGCTTTTACCATCTGGCCATACGGTGATATTCGCCAAGCGCGCAATTTTGTCGGCTACGGGTAAACGATTTTCCCCATCCCATTTATTTTTTCTTTGCAAAGCTTCTTCGGCACGCTTGTTCAACAGTGCGACATCGGGGCCTGTGGTCGTAAGCTTGAATTTCTGCAGCACTTCATTACCGTAACGCGCGCCATCGAAGCGTAGATAGTTGAAATCGAATTTTGCTGCGCTGACCTTGCCACTTTCCAGACGTGCGACTTGATCGTTGACCGACAAACGTGCCGGATCAGCAATCGGCGTGAACAGCGCAAGCAAGGCGCCCAGAATGACGAAAGCCGTCATGACATTGACAGGTGCAATCCGCTCCAGCCACACCTTGCGCTCGACTGCCGCCCAGAAATATCCGCAGGCATAACAACTCGCGACCAACAAACATGCCGCGGCAATAATCCTGTCCGTGGTCCAACCGTATTGCTCCACGCGCAAGGTAAGCGAGTAGATGGCAATCAGCGTCATCGGCAACAAAAGCGCACATGCCACGCGCGCAACGATGCGCAAGAAAGCCGTGACTTGCGTGCCGAGTTGACCACCTTGGAAAGTCGCATTGATCAGCAGCACCAACACTGCCGTTGCGCCCAGCAATACTGATGTTGCGTGACGTGTTGCCCACAAAGGCTCGAGTCCGGCAAAAGGCAAACTCAATAAAAAGCCGCCAACAATCAAGGTCGTGATCGGCAACAACCATGACATCAACACCAGCAGCAAACTGCGTATGCCGCGCACAATGCCGGGACGCACATCGGTAATGTGCAAGGCCGTGGCGAAAGCAAACGTCGTCGCCGTCACGAAGAACCATGGTCGCTGCAGCAAGTCATGCAGGAAAGAGAGTTTGATCAGCATGAACAGGTTCGCACCCAACCATAGGATCAGCCACAGCACGCCGACAAACAGCAAGGCGAACATGATCTGGATGATCAGCTTCCACGCCATTTCAAAATACGATGGATACGTCGCGACCTTGCGACCGTCACGCGCTGCCGCCAACACCAGCGCATGTGCGATGTAAAAACCCACAGGCAGAAAAGTCAGCAGCCAAGCAGAGGCGGAATATTCAGTCTTCACGGTGGCGAACGAGAGCCAATCAAACTGCACATGGCCCGAACGCCACACATCGCAGACTGTGAGAAGCATGCAGATCAACGCAGCACCTATCATCCACTTGGTGATGCGGCGATTATCAAGATGGCCGAGGCCAGAGACAAACAATATCGGCACAAACAGCGCGCACAACACCAGCGGTGCAAACAGATACATGTTCGCGTTGGGCAAGGCAGTGTTTTTGAACAACCAATACAGTGCGTAAAGGATCACGCCCTGAAGCAAACCCGTTGCCAGGCGCAACTTTGCGACGCGGCCGCTTACGATAGCTTTCGGTATGGACTGCTCATCCTCTGCTGTTGCCATGTGCATCGTTGATCTCCCTTGTTCTGTAATCAGTGCTGCGGATCGTCGGCAGAGCGCTGACGATAGTCAGTCTGCATCAATCTTCCTAGGTGAAGCGCACCTATCAATAGAGTGTAACAGTGGCAATTGGCCATGACTGTTGCCAGCTTAACCCAGCCCATCAGAAATCTTCAGACGTCATACAGCAGTAACAATCGCTTGTTACGATGTGTATGTCCTTCTTCATGTATTGGATTTTTTGCCCGTGTGCCGTAAGGCTGCGGGCTTTTTTTTGGGCGACCGAATCGGATTCAGCGTTTTTGAAATACGCCCTTGAGGCGATTTTTCTTCACGTTATTCCACGTGAAAATTTGCGCGTTCATCGCGATGTAGACGCCGTGCGGCAAAGCTTGCGCGATACCGCATGCAAATCCGAAGTTGAATAGCGCATCCGAATTTTTCACTTCATATGGCACCATCGCGCCGGTCAGGATGATGGTCTTAGGCAATTGCGCCGCAGCCAGTACTTCAGCGGTTTCACGCATGGTATCGGTGCCATGCACGACGACAATACTGGTTTCATCCGCACGCAGACACGATGCGGCGATGCGCTGTCTATCGGCATCATGCATATCGAGTGAATCGAGGAAGGGCAATTGCTCCAGCTGAATCGGCACCGTGATGCGTGCACGCTTGATCACATGCGGCAAATGGCCGTGGCCGAAACCAAGCTTGCCTTCGATTTCGTCGTAATGTTTATCGAATGTGCCACCAGTGGCGATGATGCGCAAAGTCATTTTGAATAAGAAACAAGAAATAGTCCAAGTTTGGATATCGCATCATAACGCGAGCGAGGTCGCAATGAAAAGAGCTGCGTACTTATCGCGCGATAAGTACGCAAATAGTGCATAGCTTTTGACAATAGAAACACTCAAATCGTGGTGCTATCGTCACCCTTCAGATCAGGCAGCGATTTTCATTTCTGGATCAATTGGAATTTCTTCATTGTTAAGCACCGCAAACAGGTGATCAACATTGATAGACTGGATCAGCAGACGCCCCTGGTTAGCCTTGATCACTTCTGTCACCAACATGCCCGTACTTGGCGCGGCCAACGGCGTCGGTATGATTTGTGAAGGTTGGAAATCTGGCACGCCATGCAACTCGCTGACCAGCAAACCTATGCTTTGCGTACCGCGTTTGACGATGATGACCTGGCTGCTGCTGTCTATCTCTGATCTGTAGCCGCGCATCAAATGGCCGAGGTCGAATACCCAGACAAAGTGCTTGGCTTCATTCTCATGACGCAAGGCCAAGATGCCGACTCGTTCAGCGCGATTACCCATGGACATCGGTGAAATCTCCGAGGCCGGCAAAGCTTCTTGTGCGTATTCTGCGGCGAGTGCAAACAACGAACCATCGATGAAGAAGGTGGCGAACTCGCGACCGGCCGGTGCAGTTGGATCGATTTCCAGCGCGGTTGCCGCGCTGTTGCCAGTGCTGACCTGTTGCCGCTCTTCTCCAAAGCTGCTGTAGATCACAGCCAACACATCTTCACGATAACCGTCGGAGGTTTTGAACTCGCGATAGCCGTGCGACATCGTGCAACCGAGAATCGCGTAATGACCGTCATGAATCACGATGCGCGATGCGGTGCCGCCGTTTTCCATCTTCAACAATTCAGGATCAATGTCGAGAATGTCACCGACTGGACGTGTCGCATCGGTGCTGGAAATAATTCGGCCGCTGCGATCAACGAACAGCGCGCTGACTTCTTCCTTGTCGCCGAGTGCGCCTTGCAGCATTGCAGAAAATTCAGGCTCTGAATCAAACACAATGCCGATGCCGCCCACAACTTGCGCTGGATTCTCAGGGTGACGAATCGCTGCGTGATAGACATAAGTTGGGCGATCGCCATACAAAGGCGTGTTTTCAAACGGTGTGACGTAGTACTGCTGATCATTCGCCAAGCCGCAGACCTGTTCAAAGGTAGCGTCGTCGATCAATGTGCCGACCACGATCGCACCATCTTGTTTGAGGTCGCTGCTCGAAATAATCGTGCCTGTCGCGTCGTACACAAAAATGCGCGTGTACACGGTGTAGAGCGAGTTGATGTAGTCAAGTATCTCGGTCAAACGCGCGACGGTTTCTGGCGATTTAACCGGCGCAGCAAGTGCAACTTGCAACTCCGGCGTCAATGCCCACCAACGGCAATCGTCGGACCGCTCATACAGATTGCGATCCAGTAAATCAACCATCAAATGCGAGACAAATTCTGAATCGCGCAAGCTGGACGACAACACCGTTTCATACAAATCACGGATGGATTGCGAAAACAATTCATTGCTACGCGCGCCGGTTTCGCTGATCTGTTCGAGGATGGTTTTGAGTTTGAGCAGCTCGCCATTTTGACCAGCGGTCATGACTTGTCCGTTCCAGACTACGCGACGTATGGTTTCTGCCGCGCTCATGATTTCAAATAACGGCGGGCAAAATGATTCGGCATGCGACAACAAACCATCGGCGACGTTTTTATCCAGTGACGTCAATGCATTAGTGGCCATGCCAGTAAAGCCCAGCTCGACCGGGATCATGACTTGGCCTTGCCAACCCGGCGGCCCCATATAGCCTTGATAACCGTCTGCAGAAAATGTCCGCGCAAGATATTCGCGACCGCCGTACACCACTAAACGCGGATCAGCATCGCGATTCACAGGCACCACTGCGCCAACCGGAATCCAGCGCGGATCGGCACTGGCGATCACGCGATTGCTGCCATCGAGCAGCAACATGTTGGAGCGTTCAGCCGGATCACGATGCGAACGGAAAATACTCGCCATCTCTTCTTCAAAATGGAAGCACAAACACAACACGCCAACTACTGCACCAGTTTCCGGATGATGCATGCGGCGTGAATAAATCAGTGCCTCTTCCTTGCCTGGACGTAGATCCGTTTTGCGAAAAGTTTCTACATAGGTTTCGGATGCGAGGGTTTGCTTAAGCAACGGATCGGTGCTGCCTTCCAGCGGAGTTGCTTCATCGATTTGTACGAGAACGTTGCCAGCGTCATCCAGCAAAATGATTTCGTCATAGACTGTGTATTTGTTGCGGTAAGCGCGCAAGCGCGCGCGGATCATGTCGCGGTTCTCGTGCAGGCCAGCGACAAAGGTGCAGAGTTCACGATCAGTGGCGAGGAAGCCAACATCCGCCGTGCGTTCAAACAAATTGCGCACGACGATATCGATTACGTACTGCGCCTTGGTGCCAATCTCTTCCAGCACATTGGAAACTTTTTCACGCACCAGACTAGAAACGAGCTCCTGCTCCAGACGATTGAAACCAGCGCGGGTCGCGGCCATGGTCGGCAAAATTGCCTTCGCTTCCAGCGGGCAGTTCATCTTGGCGGACGCTTCGATCATGCGCCACATCAGATTCAGTTCACGCAAGGATTCTTCGCAGCGACTGACGTCGCGCATGTACGGGAGGAAGGTGTCGATTTGCAGTGCGGAATGGTCACTCATTTGAAGCTCCCTGGTCTGTAATTTTTCGATGCCACTCCACAGCAGCACTCGAGCGAGACTTGATACTCGACTTGATCACCTAATTAATGCACATAGGCAATAAGCAAATTACAGACCAGCAAAACTTCCTTGTACTTTTGTAACTTTCATTGCTGCGTCGGCACTGCTGAACGGCTCGCTATTACACGGGATACTCACGCACACCGGGGCTTTAACCTTTGCAGACCGGCGCAAGAATGCTGAATGGGCAGTGCGCTTGTCACGTTGATCCTCTCTGCATAATTTGTTACTTTCCATTTAACATTCCTGCGTCATTTCAAAGCGCTTTAGACAAAACTGCCCGCTGACTGTGCAGCGTAAAGCCGTTACACTATCGCCGGTCTACTCCATTTATAAATCGTATCGTTTTAGCTATGAAACCCATCGCCCCCGGAACCGTCATTTTCCATCGCCATCGTGGTTATGGTGTGATCACGGCTGTCAATCTGATGACGGGATGGATTTCTGCACGCTTCGGTAATGAAATGCGTACGCTGGATTTGAATTTATCGACCGACGAAGTGCAGCACGCAGATGGTGAACCGATTTTGTTCCGCCGCACGCCACCCGATCCGATGCCGCATGCGCGCTTGATGGCAATGGTGCGCGAATTGCATAGAGCTGGTTATCAACGATTGTATTTATATAGCTGGCCGAAACCATCCGGCCTGCACTGGCGCTGGCATTTGTTCACCGGCCCGCGCAACTGGATGGAAAGGCCATGGCGCGAAGGCTGGTACGGCTCCGGTGCTGAATACAACTGCAATCCGGTGATGGGTTGGGGCGATACGCCGGGCGAAACTGCAGAAGAATTAGCCAGCACATTGGCGCAGTTCGATCCAGCCGGTATGGCGCAAGCACTTGGTCGCGATGAAGATCACGCGGCGTGGTTCGACATGGTGTGTGATGCACTGCTGCCGGATTACACCTTCTCGCTAGGTTGGGATAAACAAGATGGCCGCATCCCCGATGCGCTGCCGGTGATTCCGGTTCGACGCGGCCTGCCTGAATATGCCGGTCCGCCTTTGCCATGGCCACCGGGATGGGCGAAGTTGTGGGGAAGTGCGCATCTGGCGAGTACGACTGCGACTATCTTGCCGAAAACTAGAAAAGATCCTGCTGGGGACCGTTCCGATACTGTTCGTTAATAGCCTGGATGGTTTGTTGACGCGAGCCGGCGATCAGCGTGATGGCGTCACCGGCACTGATGTTTCCTTCTTTTAAAACCCGCAAGAAAAATCCCGTAGCGCCGCTCTGCAGCATCGCCTTGCTGGCGTGACTAAAGCCCATGCGCACATTGAACTTGAAGCAGGGCACGCGCGGTTCTGTCACTTGAAAAATGGCGCCGCCAATGTGCAGTTGATCACCAACCCACACTTCATCTTCCAACAAGCCACTGATCGTCAAATTTTCGCCCATCGCACCGGGCGATAAAGGCACATCACGTTTCAATACAGCCAGACGTTGTGCTGACCAAAACGCATAGTGTTCAAACGGATAGGCATAGACCGCTTTGTTGATGCCGCCATTTGCGGCGAGATCGGCTTGCTCATCGCCGAGCAAACCCAGTCTTGTTACTCGCACTGATGCGGCGACTGGTTTCTTGTCAAATGCGGTGGGCACACGACGTGGTGCTTCGCCGTCTTCCGTCACGAATAAATTACCGATGGTCGCTACGTTGATGCTGAGAATTTTCATAGTCGACTTTTCAAGCGCACATTCCGTATTCAATACGTGCCTCAATTCAGGACGATATTTGCAATACGTTCTTCGGCGTGCCGTTGGCGTAATCGAGGATGTTTTGAAATGCGCTGCGGAAGTAAATCTCGTAGCTATCTTTTTCTACATAGCCGAGATGCGGTGAAGCCAAGACGTTTTCCATTTTCAGCAATGGCGAAGTCGGTGCTAATGGTTCGCTCTCATACACATCCAACGCTGCAAAACCGGGACGACCCTGCTGCAAAGCAGTCTGCAATGTATCTGTCGCTACCAGTTCAGCGCGACTGGTATTGACGAAGAGTGCGGACGGTTTCATCTGCCCCAGATCTTCTGCAGTCACGATGCCGCGCGTTGCATCGTTCAAGCGCAAATGCAAAGAAATGACGTCAGCCATACTGAAAAATTCTTCCTTCGATGCTGCCGCCTGATAACCGTCTTGCACTGCCGCTGCCCGACTTGCATCACGACCCCACACCAGCACGTGCATGCCGAACGCCTTGCCGTAAGCCGCCACCATACGACCGATGCGGCCGTAGCCGAAGATACCCAGCGTGCGCCCTTTTAATACTGTACCGAGCGTGTTCCGTGTTGGCGAGGTGGATGCAATTTGCCACAAGCCGTCTTTTAAATTGCTGACGTATTGCGGCAACTTGCGTGTTGCTGCCATGATCAGCGCCCACGTCAATTCTGCCGGTGCAGTTGCATCGCCGATACCTTCGGTGATCACGATATTGCGTGCGGCGGCGGCAGCCAGATCAATATGGCCGCTGACCTTGCCGGTTTGCGCGATCAGTTTTAACTTGGATAATTTTTCCAGCAGCAGACGCGACAGTGCCGTGCGTTCGCGTATCAATACCAGCGCATCGAAATCGGCAAGACGTATCGCCAACTGACCTACACCGCGCGCGCCATTGGTGAAGACCTTGACCTCGTGATCAGCCAACATAGCGAAGCAATCAAGCTGGCGTACACAATCCTGATAGTCATCAAGAATCGCGATTTTCATGAACAAACTCCGCAAGGCATTAAAGGATGATTTGCGCCTTGGCGGCGCAAAGAAAGAATGTCGCATTATCCGATAGCTTGTGAAAACGCGTGCGGACTTACTTTGAATAAAAATTCGGATCGGACGATAGCTACATATCAAAAAGCCGCTGAACAATCAGCGGCTTTTTTATCCAGCTTATGCAATTTCCAATAACGTTGGGCTGTGTAAAATTCTCAAGCCGTTTGCAACGGTTTAACGTCAACAGGATTTGCTTTGTTGTTTGCAGCAACAGCTTTTGCATTCGCTTTACGCGCTTCAACTTTTGCGCGAATACGCTCCCACATTTTGTCATGCAAAGGCAACAAGGTCACATTGACGATAGGTTCAAGCACCGCGGCCACGCCACCTAGCGCGACTGAGCCGGTGAAGACATACATGATGCCGAACGCCACGCCCATATGCATGGTGATTTGACTGGTGGTTTTTGCTGCGGTGACCATGATGTGTCCTTTTCTTAATAGCTATGTCTGAAGCCTTGAAGCAAAGAATAATCATTCTCATTTAATTGAGCAATTTGATTAAATTGAAGAAAGTAATAGCCTTCAACTATTAATAAAAATGTTCTCAAGTCAGCGTGTTAGCGAACTGCCTCGCCGCCCAGAAGTCGAACCCAAACCGCTAACCACCCAAGGAGAACCACATGGCTTACGTAGACGGTTTTGTTGTCCCTGTACCGAAAAGCAATCTTGAGGAATACAAAGAGTTCGCTCACAAGTTTGGTGTGATCTGGAAGGAATATGGCGCGCTTGAATATCGCGAATGCGTGGCGGATGACGTCAAGCCTGGCAAGCTCACATCCTTTCCCCAAAGTGTAGATTTGAAGGATGATGAAACGGTTATTTTTTCATGGATCGTCTATCGTTCGCGCGAGCACCGCGATGAAGTTAACGACAAAGTGATGAAAGATCCACGTGTCGCCGATATGTCTCCAGACAAGATGCCTTTTGATGCAAAGCGAATGATATTCGGAGGTTTTGAAATGGTAATCGACTTGAAGTAACGTATTTTGACTGCTTGAAAAGAACCATTGGCTGTGTACAGGTTTTCTGACTGGCAAGGTGGCTTCGCGTAAAATCGGGGTTTGCTTCACATTCCCGGACTTTCCCCTTGCGTCACCACATCATCTCTGTCGTTGTCCTGCCTTTTCGTTTGGTGAAGAAATCCGCATACGGCGTATGGTCGCTACAAAACCGTGAGCGTGTGCGCTTGTGGGATGAGATGACGCAGATGCGTGGGCTGCTACCGTTGTTGATGAAACAACGTAACGGTTATCGCTGGAGCGAGCTGGACCGCAAACGCATCAAGGTGCATTTACACAGGCTGGTGGAACTGAGTCCTTACATGGTGCTGTTTGTCGCACCGGGCGGATTCTTGGTATTGCCGGTATTGGCTTGGTGGCTAGACAGACGTCATTTACGGCAGGATGAAGAAGCGGCTGCGGCCAAAGCCCGTGCCGAAGAAATCCCATCTTGAGCGTTGGCAATTGCACACATGCGCTAACTTTATAGCGCCGGATTTTTCCCGCGTTGCACCGCATGCAAGACGACGTCGATCACAAAACACGTGACCCACACCAGCCACAAACTCCACAAGTTGTGCGACAGAAAATGCGCGCCGCGCGCCATTTGCACCAGACTCATCACGATGCCAAACGCCATGCCGATTGCCAGCACCCAGCGCGCAAGTTGGTGATTACTCTCTCTCAACGCAAAGTAGCCCGCGATGATCGCGAAGCCGCCGGACGCGTGCCCACCCGGCCAGCAACGACCCGGACCAGTCACGTGATTGACGGTTTCGAACAAGGGAAACCAGAGTGCCTGTCCACCGAAAGTAATGATATCCCACGGGCAGGAATGCACGCTCGCGCCTTTCAGCGTCTGCACCACAAAGGCGGCAACACCGGCCATCACGACAAACACGGTCAGCAGACGACGCCACGGTTTGAGTATCGCGATCCAATTGCTGACTATCGCCAAACCTATACAAAGCACCCACGCCCACACCGTAATTGCCTTGAGGACGGTGTGTCCCCAGAAATCCAAAGCGTGTGAAATGCGTAAAGGAAATTGCTGCGTGGCGTTATCGAAAAACAGATTCGCTACCGCAAAATCCAGCGTGCCATTACGCGAGATCCATGTGAACAACAAACCTGTCAGCACTAATCCGACCAAGTTGATCAAGGCAAAACGGCGATACGGTTTTGTCACTTTTTAGTTTCCCGCAAACGTATCAAACCTTCTTGCGTCGCACTCGCTATCAACACACCGTCGCGGTTATAGATGTGCGCAAAGCACAGTCCGCGACCGCCGGATGCATTCGGGCTTTCCATCGAGAACAGTAACCAGTCATCCATGCGCAAAGGTCTGTGAAACCAGATCGAATGATCAAGGCTGGCAATCTGCAAACGCGGATCATCCATCCGTATCCCGTGCGGTTGCAAGGCAGTCCACAAGAATCCGTAATCCGATACGTAGGCGAAAAACGCATCATGCATCAATGGATCGTCATCCAGCTTCAGCGGCGCACGCACCCACACTTTGCGCGTAGCTGAATCAACCTGACCACCGAACAAATTGTCATCACGATTAGTACGGAAATCCACAGGCACAGGCTGGAACTCACGACCCGTAGCAATGCCGCGCTCTTGCCATACCTTAAGGCTGGACGGCAGAGCATCAGGATCACTCATGGGCGGCGCAGGTTTTTGATGCGACAGACCTTCTTCTTCAACCTGGAACGATGCCGACATGACAAAGATGCGTCGTCCTTCTTGCGTACCAACTACACGTCGCGTGCTGAAGGTACCTCCATCGCGCACGCGTTCCACTTCATATTCCACCGGCAATTGATGATTACCCGGCAGCAGAAACATCGCGTGCATGGAATGCGGCCGTCGATCCGGCACAGTGAGGCCAGCGGCGTACAACGATTGGCCTAGAGTCTGGCCGCCAAAAATATTTGGACTGCCCATAAAATGACTTTGACCGACGAATTGATTCGGCGCGATCTGCTCTACTTTCAGCAGACGAATAATTTCTTCAGTGTTGTAGAGCGAGTTATCCAGCATGATCGGAACGCTTTAAGTTTTTTATGTGAACGACGATACGTTATGACTGCCAGACATCAGCCACGATTTCATAAGAACGCGCACGCGCCGCATGATCGAACACCATCGTGTTGATGATGATCTCATTGGCTTGCGTGGTCTCTAAAAATCCATTGAGTTTTTCTTTGACTGTCGCTGCATTTCCAATAATGGAAGCGCGCAACATCGACTCAACCGAGACGCGCTCATGTGGCAGCCATGAATCATCCATGTTCTCTATCGGTGGCGGCAATTTACCCGGCTTGCCACGTATCAAGCCCAAATGCATTTGCTGTTGCGAAGTCGCCAGACGCTGCGCTTCTTCATCGCTGTCGGCCGCAAAAATATTCACGCCTACCATTGCATACGGCGCATCCAATGTGGCCGATGGACGGAAAGTTTCGCGATACAAGTTCAACGCAGTCAACATGTAGTCCGGCGAAAACTGTCCGGCAAACGCAAACGGCAAACCGAGATGACCCGCGAGTTGCGCGCTATAACTACTCGATCCCAATAACCAGATGGGAATATCCAAACCTTCGCCAGGAATAGCCTGGACTTGCGCCTCGCCACCACTAGGCTGCAAGAAGGCGCGCAACTCGTTCAACTGACGTGGGAATTCATTTCCATCTTCACCGATATCGCGACGCAATGCGCGCGCAGTGGCCTGATTCGATCCCGGTGCACGACCCAGACCCAGATCGATACGGCCCGGATACAGTGAAGTTAGTGTGCCAAATTGTTCGGCGATCACAAGTGGAGCGTGATTCGGCAACATGATGCCGCCAGAGCCAACGCGGATTTTAGATGTGCCGCCAGCAACATAGCCAATCACCACTGAGGTCGCCGCACTCGCAATACCAGGCATGCTGTGATGTTCGGCTAGCCAGTAACGGTTGTAGCCAAGTTTTTCTGCGCGTTGCGCCAGATCAAGTGAGCGATGGAAGGCATCAGCTGGTGTGCCGCCGACCAGAATCGGTGATAAATCTAAAACGGAAAGTGGTGTATTTTTCAGAGATTTCATGAACAACAATCTGTAAGCGATGAATGGTTGCAATTGCGTCCCGGCGACCATGCGCACAAGCGATAGCAAGAACGACTACAAGACAGACAGGATAGCGTGAATCGAACATTGAGGTAGGCCACCACGATAGTTACAAGTTGGTCATTGCCATCATTTTCAAATAATTTTCAGCACGACATTCGCTTAATTTTGTTTATCAAAGATACGCGCCGGAATCGTTTTCGCATTGTTTGCTAGCCACATTTGCAAAATGAGCGTGCATCATCCGTGTAATTTTTTCAAATCGGCGTCTTCTTAATTTATCTCGTTCCTTAAGTGAAATAAGTCCCTTACTATCCGCTCATTCAATCACTACAATGACTTGGCCAACTCACCTAGGAGGTCGTATGCTTTTTACCCGCTCCATTCTTGTTTCCGCTTTTCTCGCGACACTGTTGATCGGCTGTAAAAAGGCAGAGACACCGCCTGCGCCAACCATGGGCGGCTCGGTTGCCTCACCAGAAAGCGCGCTGCCGCCATCGGATTCAGCATTACCTGCCGCGCCAGCCAGTACTTCCGATAGCGGAAATGCCAACGGTCCTGCACAAACTAACCCTAAAGAATTAACCAAACAGCAGGAGTCGACAGACATGCCGCTCTCAGGCCAGGCTAATAATCATTCGACTACTGATCCCATCGAAAAAAAGAAGTAATTTTCGCCGTATGGATAAACCCGCCTAGCAATAGCGCGGGTTTTATTTTTGCCTCAAAACTTTTATCATTCAGTAAAGTTACTCAAGATAATGCTCGATCTAACATCAAGGTCGCGTAAAGAAAAATACAGAATAAGAACATCAAAAAAGACAGGAATAAATCGATGAATCCATGGTGGATGGAAGTCGCACAAACTGTGCGCGAAGAATTCTCCGATATTAGCGACCCCTCACAAGTTACGCGAGTCTGTGTACGTTTGCTGGTGGCCGTAGTGCTGGGCGGCTTGCTCGGCTATGAACGCGAAAGCCATGGCAATTCAGCAGGCTTTCGCACCCACATGCTCGTCGCACTCGGCGCTGCGCTTTTTGTTTTAGTGCCATTGGAAGCGGGTATCACTCCGGCAGATTTGAGCCGTGTCTTGCAAGGTGTAATTACCGGTGTTGGCTTCTTGGGTGCCGGTGCGATTATTAAACTAAGTCAGGAACAGGAAATCAAGGGATTGACGACTGCAGCCAGCGTCTGGCTGACGGCAGCTATAGGTGTAGCGGCGGGGATGGGACGTGAATCGACCGCGATTTTAAGTACCTTATTTGCCTTGTTTATTCTCTCGGTGTTGCGACGCGTAATGTCGAACAAAGACAAAGAAACCTCAACGCGTATAGAGAAAGCGAGCTGAGTTTGACGAGACTCTGTGCAAACAGAAGATTTCTCCACCACCAAGATTCTTACAGCAATTGTAACCCTGCAGACAAAGTTAAATGACCGAAAACAATCCCAAACGATCGGCAGTTTTGGATGTAAAAGGTGGATCAGTTGGAGAGGGTCAACTCTGCGAGCCAATAAACAGAGTATGAAAAATCGGCTCAAAACACTACTGCTGCTGAGTGATCGACTTTGCGTCGACCAAATAGTGCTAATCCTTAGTATAGGCGTCCAAGAGCTGCAGCGATCGCTGCCTCATCGTAAGGCTTGCGTAACAAAACCGAGCTTGGCGGAGCAGGGAAGTTGATATCACCGCTTGCGTAGATAACCTGAATATTCGGTCGTATATGCCGTGCGGCGCTCGCAATTGCAGTGCCCGACATATTGGGAAGATTGATATCGGTAATGAGGACGTCTACGAATTCTTTACCAATTATATCGAGCGCAGCCTTTCCCTCTCCTGCTTGGAAAACCTGATGGCCCATGTGCTGAAGTAGCTCAACCGTATTTTGTCGAATAAACTCATCGTCCTCTACAAGAAGAATAGTGAGTGAAGGATGAGATGTCGCGTTTGCAAATAGAGGACCAGAAGCCGGTGGGGATTCCTTCAAAGCGGCAATCGTTTTGTGTTTTTGGTTTGCCAGAACATCGCGTACTTTGCGGGCCAAAGCTTCGCGTGTATATGGCTTATTCAAGAGTTCAACGCCCGGATCCAGCCGCCCACCATGAACAATTGCATTTTGGGTATAACCCGAGGTAAATAACACCGCGATATTGGGCTGGCGTTCACGCGCTTTACGAGCCAGGTCCGGACTACGCATTGAGCCTGGCATCACTACGTCTGTGAAAAGCATGTCGATTTTGATGCCGCTTTCAATGATAGAGAAGGCGCTTTGTGCGTCCGGTGCTTTAAGTACTTGATATCCAAGCTCCTTAAGCATATCAACGACAATGCCACGAACCTGCTCATCATCTTCTGCAACAAGGATGGTTTCAGAGCCACCGATTACTACGTGTTCTTGTTCGACCTCAATGAAATCTTCAACTTCAAATGTGCGGGGCAAGTAAAGCTTGATCGCGGTGCCTTCACCCACCTCGCTATAAATTTTGATATGTCCGCCAGATTGCTTCACAAATCCGTACACCATCGACAATCCAAGTCCGGTACCTTTGCCTTCTGGCTTGGTAGAGAAGAATGGTTCAAACGCCTGCGCAGCAATTTCTGGAGTCATGCCCGAGCCTGTATCAGTAACAGCAAGCATTACATACTGGCCAGCGACAACATCGGAATGATTGCGCGCATAGTCGTCATCGAGAAAGGCATTACCAACTTCAATAGTCAATTTGCCCACGCCATCCATTGCATCGCGCGCATTGATCGCTAAATTGAGTACGGCATTTTCAATTTGAACCAGATCGACCATCGCATTCCAAAGACCTGCAGACGCCATTACTTCCGTCTCGATAGACTCCCCAATCGTTCGCGCAACCATGTCTTGAAAGTTGTTAAGAAACTTCCCTAGATTAACAACCTTGGGTTCAAGTGGTTGACGCCTGCCAAAGGCGAGCAACTGATTGGATAGCTTGGCGCCACGACTAACCCCGGTTAAAGCTCGTGCGATTCGATTTTGCGCGCCATCGTTATCCCCAAGCTCTTTACTAAGAAGATGAAGATTGCCTGAGATAACTTGCAAAAGATTGTTGAAATCATGCGCGATGCCGCCGGTTAATTTACCGATCGTTTCAAGCTTTCGAGATTGCTGGAGAGCTATTTCGGTCTTTCTTAAAGCAGCGGCGGCTTCGACTTTTTCTGAAATGTCGCGCGTTACTTTGGCAAATCCGATGAAGTTACCTAAGTCGTCATAAATGGGATCAATCACGACGTGGGCCATGAACTGGGTTCCATCTTTTCTGACGCGAAACCCTTCTTGCTCAAAGTGGCCGGTAGCTAATGCAGAAGCTAGCGCATATGCAGGCCTCCCATCTTTTTGATCCTCAGCAGTATAGAACCGCGAAAAATGGGTGCCTACTACCTCAGATCGCTCATACCCCTTAATCCGTGCTGCACCCGCGTTCCAATTGCTGATAATGCCGTTTTGATCCAGCATATAGATCGCGTAGTCGGTCACACCTTGAACTAGGAATCTGAATTGCTGTTCGCTTAAGCGCAAGGCTTCGGCAGCTTCTTTTCGTTCAGTGATATCACGCGTGATTTTCGCAAAGCCCAAGAGTTTGCCTTCGCGATCGCGTATCGAATCAATGACGACTGTTGCCCAAAATCGTGTTCCATCTTTACGATAACGCCAACCTTCGCCTTCGAACTTTCCTGTCGTCTCTGCTTGGTGCAATGCGCGCTGTGGTAGTCCAGCGGATTGATCCTCTAGCGCATAAAACCGGGAGAAATTTTTTCCAATAATTTCGTACGGTTCATAGCCTTTAAATCGCCGAGCACCTTCATTCCAACTGATGACAGTGCCATCTATTCCAAGCATGTAAATGGCGTAATCTGAAATTGCTTCGACCAACAGCCGAAAACGCTGAAGCTCCACAAATTGAAGATCATTCAACGAAGATGGGGGGATTGCCTCGGACATGTCTACGCTTAAATAGGTTGAACACAAAACGCGCTTAAGCTAAACATATTACATCGGGAATATTGATTTTTAAATCGATAAATCCGCATGCTTCCCAAAAGGGATGGGAGCGAATAAAGTGAGTCATTGTTAAATTTAGCTTAATTAACGCAAGGTAAATGCTCAACTACTGTGGAAGCTAGTTTTATGTAGAGCTCATCCACCGGTATTATTTTTCCAGCATTGCCTTGGCTTCATGCGCGGCGTTTTTCGTCAGGTCTGGACCATCCCGTCCGTACATCGCCTGATAAGTATCTTTCGCCGTATTGAACTATAGCCAGCATCCACTAGGGTATTGATCCACTTATCTCGCCACTCAATTCGCACCATACTTAGCCCCTCTTTGTTAAGAATTTAGTGGGTCAGTTCACTTTTATCAATCACCATATTGATGGGACTAAAAGTTTTATTTTTGCTCTCTCCACTTACTATCTTTAATCCAAATAAACTTATTTTATTGTTGAGCGATAGGAGGTATAAACATGATGATTTCAATGCGAGTTATCGCACCGTATGCATTCCAATGCCGTCGTACTCTACTAAAGAATCATTGTTGCAAGGAGTAAAAAATGGCTGACGACACACAGCCCAAAAAAGCTGTTGATCGTACGAAGATCAATATAAATGAATCCCACGAATTTCAATATTGGTGCATATGTTTTGATTGCACTACAGATGAATTGTGAGCTGCCGTTTCAACTGTAGGAACACGAGTTGATGCGGTAGCAGACTATTTGGATAAGCCTGAATTGGCCAGCTCAACATTGCATTAGCCGTTCTTTCGAATTAAATTGTCTCGACTTGATGTCATTTTTTTGCTGCCCAATCCACTTTCGCTATTGCAACACACTTTCAGAAACGTCCTTCCCTGAATTTGGGACATTGTTCATGATCTTCTCGCGTTTGCAGCGCTAACTTTAAGGTCGGACTCACATGGCTATATCACGGTCAAAAAAAATACTATTGTCGAGCCTCTTGGCGTTGCTGTTGATAGCCGCGATTGTTGTTATCGTGATTCTGACTTTTGACTGGAATCGACTAAAACCAACCATCAATCAGCGTGTAAGCGATGCAACAGGACGCGTGTTCGAAATTCGCGGCGATTTGAGCATGGACTGGAAGCGCGCCGAGGGCGAAGATAGTTGGCACGCGTGGATTCCGTGGCCGCGTCCTTCTGCCAGCGACATTGTGATGAGCAATCCGGACTGGGCGAAAACCGGGCCGCAAATGGTTACGCTCAAGCAGGTGACGTTCTCTATCAATCCCTTTCCTTTGCTGATCAAAAAAGCCGTATTGCATGAGCTCGATGTCGACGGTCTGGATTTGGGCCTGGAGCGAACCACGGATGGCAAAAACAACTGGTCCTTCAAGAAGGATGATGACGAGCCGTCAGCCTGGACGTTTGAGTTTGGCAAATTGGTACTAAAGCAAGCCGATTTGCGTTACCTCGATCCAAACATCAAACTGGATTTGAAAGCCACCGCGCAGACGCTCGACGATAATAATCCAAAAGGTTATGGCCTTCAATTTACAGCGGGCGGTACCTACAATAACGCGCCCATCACCGGCGGCGGCAGAACCGGCGGCATTTTGTCATTGAGAGACAAGGGCGCTATTTTCCCGGTGCAAGCCAACGTCCATATCGGTAAAAACACAATCGGCGTCGAGGGCAACATTACCCAACCAACTGCGGTTACCGCAATCGATCTCAATTTGACATTGGCCGGTCCAAGCATGGCTAACTTGTATCCGTTGACCGGCGTGCTGCTGCCAGATACACCGCCATATGCCACAAAAGGACATCTGATCGGGAATCTGAACGGCGATAGCAGCACCTGGAAATATGAAAAATTCACCGGTAAGGTGGGCGAAAGCGATCTCGCCGGCACGCTCGAATACCTCGTGCAAAAACCTCGCCCGCTATTGCGCGGCGCGATGGTTTCCAACCAGTTGCGGCTCGAAGACCTAGGTGCGGTTGTCAAAGCTGATAGCAACGCCGAAAAGAAAAATCGCGATGCCAAAGCCGTGCAGCCTGATGCCAAAGCTTTGCCGACCGAGCAGTTCACGACAGAAAAATGGGGCGCGATGGATGCAGACGTCAAATTTACCGGCCGTAGAATTATTCGCGATGCAGCATTGCCGATTGACGATCTGGTGACCGAGATACACATGAAGGACAAGGTTTTGACGCTGACGCCGCTGAACTTCGGTGTGGCAGGTGGCGACCTTACCTCTAACATTAAGCTCAACGGGCAATCGAATGTCATTCAGGCAGAAATCAAAACGGCCGCACGGCATTTAAAGATCAAGCAGCTTTTCCCGACGCTGGAAACTATGCAAGCCAGCCTGGGTGAAGTGAATGCAGATGCATCTTTATCCGGTACCGGTAACTCAATAGCCGCGATGTTGGCCTCGGCTAACGGTGAGGTGAAGGGCGCCGTCACCCAAGGTTCTGTTAGTAAATTCATTTTGGAAGCAGCAGGTTTGAATGTTCCTAACGCGGTGTTTGCGAAATTATTTGGTGACAAGCAGGTGCAGTTGAATTGTCTTGCAAGTGACTTTGAAGTTAAATCCGGGCTCATGCAAACCGAATATTTTGTGATGGATACAGATGACGCGGTTGTCGCTATCGATGGAACGATCAACTTGTCAACTGAAGCAATGAATCTTGATGTGCGTCCGAAGACAAAAGGACTGCGTATCATCTCTTTGCGTTCTCCCTTGTATGTAAAAGGCACTTTCAAAAATCCGGATATTGGTCTGCACAAAGGTGCACTTGCGGCCAAAGCAGGCGGTGCGATTGCATTGGGAGCTTTGACGCCGCTGGCAGCAGTTATTCCTTTAATTAATCCAGGGCGGACTGAGGCAATCGATTGCGCGAAATTACTGGCAGACTACAAAGAAAAACCGAAAGCGCCGCCACCCGGCCAGAAAAAGGTCGATTGATGCTCTAAGGTCAGACAAGTTTCTTATTGGGATTCACTGTCACAACCAGAGGGGAATCTTGTGGGATTACATCATTCCCAAGACAATCTTGGTAGTAGACGACGAACCTCTCGTTTGTATGGTCGTTGTAGAAATTCTAAAAGAGCGCGATTACCACACAGTAGAGTCTCGAGACGGTGCTTCCGCCATGAAGGCTTTTAGCGCGTTTCCCGTAATTGATCTAGTGATTACGGATGTTGGCCTTCCAAATGGAATGAATGGAAGGCAGTTGCCGACGCTATTAGAACGCAGCGGCCAAGAACTCCCGTACTGTTCATTACCGGTTACGCTGAGAACGCGGTGTTAAACCACGGGCATCTTGAGCAAGGGATGCAAGTACTGACCAAACCGTTCGCCCCGGATACTTTAGTACATAGGGTGACCACGTTGCTAAATCCCTTTTACAGCTTTGAAGCCCCACTAACCCAGTTTCGGTTCGAAGCAGCTGTTTTTTTGCCTTCAATATTAGTAATTATCTTAATAATTTGTAATGCGAATAGGGTGTAGGTGAATTAGGTTCGACGCAGTTCAATACGACGATACTTCATCGTCATACGAAGGTTAAATCCAAGCTTCTGCTTCTACAATGCCAAGGGACTTAAATGCCGGTTTGCAAAAAAGGTAGCCTTGCATTAACTCAATCCCCACCGCGCGCAAAAAATCCCGCTCTGGCTTTGTTTCAATCCCCTCTGCTATTAGAACGATATCAAGTTTGCGACACATTTGGACGATGCCCTCGACAATCGTTTGTCGAGATTTGCTAGCATCAACATTTCGCACAAGATCCATGTCTATTTTAATGATGTGCGGCTGATATTCGGCTAGTAGATTCAATCCCGCATACCCGGCCCCGAAGTCATCGATTGCAGTACGAAAGCCAAGCCGACGATATTCATTAAAAATATTGACTAAATGAGGACGATCTTCAACTTTTTCGCCTTCAGTAACTTCAAATATGATGTTTTCGATTGGGAATCCATACTTTCGCGCTGCTGCTAGTGTGGTTCGAATACAAGCTTCTGGGCGATACACGGCGTTAGGCAAAAAATTGATCGACAAGAGGCTCTTCATTTCAAGCCCTGCTGCAGTCTCGACGGCTTTGACTCGACAAGCTTGATCAAATGTATAGCGATTCGATTCAGTGACTTGTGAAAGGACGGAGTAGGCGGATTCTCCAAAAGGACCTCTCACCAATGCTTCATGAGCGTAAATCGTCTGAGTGACAACATTAACAATGGGCTGAAAGGCAAATTCAAAATCAAAGATTGGCTTATCTGTTTTTAGGCATTCCCTACAGCCAACGGTGTCCTTGTTTGGAGCGATCATGCGTGCCTCATCGTTGGGAAATATGTGCATTTTGATGCGGACTCGTTAAATTTTTATCCCCAGAACAGCACATTGTATTTGTTGATGAAATTTGATTTCCTAACAATGGGAAGTGAAATTTTTAGTGTGCTTTACTTGATGTGGACTCAACACTGTTCTAGTTAACTTATGATTCCTTAAATGGCTCGCACGCCTTCAACACATCACTGATAGTACGTCAGATCAAGTTTCGGCAGGTTAAAAGCTACTCAATGCTACTGACGAGGTCAGCCTTAATGACATTATTTTTTTGTCTACCACCCGCCAGCAGCTGCCATACCATAGATTTTTTATAATTGAGTCAACTTGAGCTTACCTCGGCGGCAGTGCGCGAACTTCCATTTTGTGAATTAGTCCATCGACAATGGTGAAGCGATGGCCAACGTGTTCGCTTGCCACAACCGTCCCTTCCATATTGCGCACGACTTGATGCACCTTAACTAATATGTGCCCATTGTTGTCTGAATAAAAATCAACGGGTTCTACCTTAGGATTAATTTCGCTCCATTGCTCCGTCCAGTAAGCACAGACTTCCTCAGGTCCACAGACAAAACCTCCCTTGAACGCGCGCGGCCACGCAACGTCTCTCGTCATTAAGGCGAGCGCAGCTTCAATGTCTCTTGCGTTAAAAGCCGCGTAGGCGGCACGTAACAATGTGATGTGCTCTGCAAGTGGATGCCCTATTTGGTGTCCTGAATTATTCATATGAATCCTTTCGATGTAGAGTTAATCTTTTAATGGCGAAGCAAATGCTTGACGACTTGAAGTGGTCTTACGTGACGACAAAAAATAAATACATCGTTGGTGTCACATTCGACTGTCTTCAAGCGTCATGCAAAATAATGTCCTAATAGAAGAAGTCATCATGCGACCAAATATTCCTAAAACTAGTGTTTTGTTTGAAGAGCTACGCCCTCGACTCAAGGCGATTAGCCTCCGAATTGTCGGCAATGAGGCTGAAGCTGAGGATGTCGTACAGGATTGTTTTTTTAAATGGCACGCTCATGAACCGAACGTCTTCACGACGCCTGTAGCTTGGCTAACCAAGATTGTGCAAAATCGGTCAATTGATCAACTGCGTAAACGGGCTCGAGAAACAATGCAATGCAGTGCGCCACGGAGTTGACATTTCATGTGCCACCGCCAGAACCCTACGATAATCTGATGCGAAGCGCTGAACTTGGCGAGGCTCTCGATCACATATTTTCATGTCTTTCACCGGTCGAACGGTTGGTGCTGATCCTGCATGAAGTGTTGGATTGCGAACATGCTGAGATTGCCACTATGCTTGGCAAGAAGACAGAAAATACGCGTCAATATCTAGCGAGAGCACGCCGTCGGTTGAGGGTGGACAATAGTCTCGAGTCACCAGACGAAAAACTTTGTCGCGATTTGATAGCTCGCTTTCAAGCAGCACTCAACGGTAGGGACATACCGGCGATGATTATGCTTCTGGCAGATGATCAACCGGTGTTTGTTCATAAACCCACACAACTACGGATCCGGACACATGCTTGTGCAAATGATGCGTGTTTTGAACTCGAATTGGCTGCATAAATTCTCGTCGTACTTCAGATTCTTTCTATCGGTAACACGTTAGGTATTCATGTTTTCATACGACCAATGACCATTAATGACTACGATTTAGTCATTAGTCTGATGAGACAAATTCCTGGTGTAACTTTTCGAGACGCAGATTCCCTAGAAAATACAGTGCGCTACTTAGAGAGAATCCGAGTCTTAATTTCGTTGCTACCGATGGAGAGAATGTCGTCGGTTGCGTTATGTTTGGACATGACGGACACCGCGGTTACTGGCAGCATCTCGTTGTGCGCGCCGATTACCGAAGAATGCAGTAGGAGCTGAAATTATTCCGTTCGAGAGTTTACAATAACAGCCGAATAAGCGGCTGCTTGGGTCTAACCGGACATTCCAATACAACCATTTCATTTTCGAAGTTCGGGAGTATTTATAATTGGCGGTCCTAGGGTAACAAAGTTATTCTAAGACAACGCCATTACCAATCAATTCCTTGAACCTAACGGATTTGAGCAGGGTCATCTGTTTCCAGATGGAACAAACGGTCAGTGACATTAAATACTTGCAGTCATCGAGTCATTAGTCACGGCAGTTTAGTTCGTGGGACACCATCGTAGGACAATACCTTTGTACTTACCGAGATAGAGCAGTTTATGGATACAGAGCAAAATATAGGTGCGATGCTTGATGATGAGATACGCAAGCGGAAGCAGGCCGAAGCTGCGCTGGTAGCCCGAGACCGCGAGTTCATCGATTTCGTGGAAAATGCCGCTGTCGGCCTGCATCAAGTTGGTTTTGATGGAACGATACTGTGGGCCAATAAAGCTGAACTTGATCTTTTGGGTTACACGCCCGAGGAGTATATCGGACGCAATATTACGGAGTTTCATGCGGACGCCTCAACAATAGATGACATTTTGTGCCGACTAACCGCAGGTGACACCATCCTCGACTATCCTGCACGCTTGAAATGCAAAGATGGTCGCGTCAAACATGTGCTTATCCATTCGAACGGCCGCTTTGAAAATGGAAAGTTAATCTACACGCGCTGTTTCACTCGAGATGTCACCGATAAGATCATTCGGGAGCAAGTGCTGAGCGAACGGAATAATTTACTTCTGCAGGCTCCTGTCGCTACTGCCCTTCTAATTGGTCCCGAGTTTACTTTTGAGTTAGCGAACGATATGTATAAACATATCGTTGGAAGAAACGAGTTAGAAGGTAAGAGCTATTTAGAAGTATTTCCGGAGCTAAGAGGCACACCCCTGCCCGGCATTTTGCAGAAGGTCTATGAGACAGGCGAAGCATTCGCCTCTGACGAGTATCAAGTGAAGCTGGTGAAAGACGGAAAGCAGGAAGATATTGTTCTTAAGTTCAACTTGCAGGCGCTAAGGGGCGCCTCCGGTGACATCGTCGGCATGATGGCTGTGGCGGTGGATATCACAGAGCTCGTTCAGTCTAGAGAAGCACAGAAACACAGCCAGGTCGAGCGCGAGACATTACTGCGGAAATTGGAAGACTCAGATCGTGCAAAAGACGAGTTTCTAGCAATTCTGGGTCATGAGCTGCGTAATCCGCTATCCCCAATCGTTACTGCACTAGATTTGATGAAGTTGCGCGGTGACGTAGGCTCGACCAAAGAGTACGGCATACTTCAGCGGCAGGTTAAGCATTTACTTCGACTCGTAGATGATTTGCTTGATGTCTCACGTATCACACGCGGCAAAGTGGATTTGCGCAAAAGTACTGTTGTAGTCCGTGAGGTTATCAAGAAGGCAGTAGAAATGGTCAGCGTACTGGCTGAACAGAAGCATCACACGCTTCATATTGATGATCAAGCGCTAGGACTTGAGTGGTACGGAGACCCGATCAGACTGTCGCAAGTGATCTCGAATTTGTTGACCAATGCAGTTCACTACACTCCAAACGGAGGACATATAACGTTGAGGTGCTGGAAGGAAGATAATCAGGTTTGTATATCTGTATCTGACAACGGAATTGGTATTTCAAATACAGCATTATCAAAAATCTTCGATTTGTTTTATCAAGTTCCAGGAAGAACAGAACGTGCAAAAGGTGGTTTAGGCATTGGTTTATCACTGGTGAACAGTCTGGTTTTATCCCATGGCGGAACAGTGCAAGCTTTTAGTGATGGTGAGGGAAAAGGAAGTGAATTTTTGGTTCGATTGCCTTTGCTAGAAGACGTTTCTCAAGCAAATATTGTTTCGAGTAGGCACAATTTATCTTCTCATTCTTACCGCGTTATGATCGTTGACGATAACAAAGACGCTGCTGACACGCTAAATGATTTGTTGATCATGAATGGTTATACAACCAAAGTTGCCTACGATCCGATTACTGCGCTTGCTATCGCAAAATCTTATCAACCCGAAGTAGTTATCACCGACATCGGTATGCCAGTCATGAACGGCTATGATCTTGCCGTCCACTTGCGAAATGTTTTAGATAACCCATCAACATGCAGGATGTATGCAGTAAGCGGTTTTGGCCAAAAAATTGATAAAGAACGCTCGCAGAAAGCCGGTTTTGCCGCGTACTTCGTTAGGCCGGTCGATGCTGAAACCCTCTTAGAAGCTATAAGCGCCGAAGATCATTGAGCGACACTTCTAAAATAATCCATACTCGATGTACAAAGAATTATTTGTCTTCTGGCACATCATCGTGACGCTGTTTGGCTTTTCGTTTTTAGGTAGGAAACCTACGGTCATTTATCGGCCGAAAGCGGACTTCACTCAACTTCGTGTAATGAGCCTTAGATTGCGTCAAGTCTATAACCTACGGTATAGACCGTGCTAAGTCGTACATTATTATCGGACTTGATTTGAAGCATAACTCTAACTCGCGATATATGAGTGTCGAGCGTACGTGAGGCCATCATGAGTTCGCGCCCCCAGACTTCCTGCATAAATCTTTCTCTTGAAACAAGTTTTCCAATATTTTGAAAAAGCAAAACTGCCACATCGAACTCTTTCGGTTTCAATTCAACAGGCTCGCTGCGTAATATAGCGATTTTCTTGACCAAATCGAATTGATATAAACCTACTCGCATAACATTTGGAAGTGGTATCACGGTATCGACCCGCCCTCCCGTAAGGCGCATTCGTTTGGACAGGGCGTGTATTCGCGCAATTAATTCAGCTACCCGTATTGGTTTGATCATATAGTCATCGGCGCCAGCCATCAGACCGATCACAATATTTTCTTCACACATGCTTTTTGATAGGAACATCACAGCAATCTCTTCGCCGAAATTGTTCCTAACGCATTCAACGACGTCTTTTCCCGCCATATCAGGTAGATGCCAATCGAGTATTAACAGCCCAAAAATTTGGTGGTGCAATGCGGCGAACAACGCATTACTGTTCAAAAAAGTGGTGCACTCGTGACCGGCAGCAGTGAGAATTCGATGAATGAATTTAGATTCGATTGGGTCATCATCCAATATAGCTATCTTCATTTTGCTTTCAATTCGTGCACGACTTGAATTTGTGTTTTTTAAACGGTTATAAATTACATAAACAGTTTCAGATAATGAATATTTTTGTTAAAAAAGTCCTGCCGGCAATAGGTTGGCGGCGCCTATTGAATAACGCTATATATATTGATCGTTAGCGAAAGAGCAAGTTCCGCATAGGTACAGAGGTTGTAGCAAGCTTGGAAGATGCGGTGGGTGCACTTTTCATCACCGCCAAGCTTCTTACGTTTTGGCAGTTCATTAATTACCTTAGCAAATACGAGATTAGACAGTCTGCTATCGGCCAATAGCGGACATTGCGAGCCCCCATATAATCGGATTCACAAAAAAGTATGTAGCTGTTGATTTGCATCCAAAACTGACCCACGTTTGAACACAATCCTACTTACAAAGTGAGTGGGAGATTGGAGTGATCGACGTGGCATTACTTGGATTTATTCGACGCTGGCACCTTCGTGACCACGTGTCCTTGAGAGAGATATCCAAACGACTGGGTATCTCTCGAAATACCGTCAGGCGCTATCTACGCGCTGAAACTGTCGAGCCAGCCTATGCTGATCGACGTTCCCCGACTTCTCTCGACAAATACGCGTTCAAGCTTTCAGCATGGTTAAAAACTGAGGCGACGAAGTCACGCAAGCAACGACGTACTTTGAAACAGATGCACATCGACTTGTGTTCGTTGGGATATGAAGGGTCCTATGACCGGGTCGCAGCCTTCGCCAGGCAGTGGAAGGTGGATCAGTTAGAGAGGGTCAATTCTGCGAGCAAATCAACACAAATCCGGCATCCGGAAGCAGAAATGACGGTCTGCGAAGCTTGGGAGATAGAACGGCCACATCTATTACCGGTCGGCCAGGGATTCGATGGCTTCGTCGAGCATACCAAACGCGTATCGCCTACATGCTTAGTTACCTTTGAGAGAAATCGCTACAGCGTGCCAGCATCGTTTGCCAACCGGCCCATCAGCTTACGCGTCTACGCGTCAAGATTGGCCTTTGTAGCGGAAGGCCGGCTCATCGCAGAACATGCCCGGGTATTCAACCGCGACAATGGAGCTGGCAAAACTATCTTCAATTGGCGGCACTACTTAGCGGTTCTACAAAGGAAGCCGGGCGCCTTACGCAATGGTGCTCCATTCGCAGAACTACCGGTTGCATTTAAAGAACTCCAAGCCATCCTTATGAAACGGCAAGGTGGCGATCGAGAGATGGTTGAAGTTTTAGCATTGGTTCTATTCCACGACGAACAAACTGTTCTCTCTGCAGTGGAGTCGGCTTTGAAATCAGGTGCGCCCTCTAAGCAAACAATCCTGAACATCCTTAGCCGCCTTCTGGATGGCACGCCAGCGCCAAAAATCGATGCCCCACAGGCACTAAGTCTCAAAGTAGAGCCGCAAGCTGATATCGGTCGTTACGACCGCCTGCGGAAACAAGGAGGTAACTATGCAGCATGAAGCCATGTTGGAAATGTTCAGATCCTTGAAATTAAGAGGGATGGCACACGCTTTGGAAGATCTGGCAGGACAGGACTCACCAGCATTTCAAGCTGCAATGCCCGTTCTATCTGGATTGCTCAAGGCCGAAATGGCAGAGCGCGAAGTCCGGTCTCTCGCTTACCAAATGAAAACAGCTAAGTTTCCTGCTTATCGGGACCTAAACGGCTTCGATTTCAATTGCAGTGAAGTGAACGAAGCTTTGGTCAAGCAATTGCATCGGTGCGAATTCTTGCAGTCTGCTCACAATATTGTTCTTGTCGGTGGACCAGGGACTGGGAAAACTCATCTAGCGACGGCAATTGGAACCCACGCAATTGAGCATCATCATTGCCGCGTACGTTATTTTTCGACGGTGGAACTGGTGAACATGCTGGAACTGGAAAAGCAACAAGGACGAGCTGGCCAGCTCGCGATGCGCCTCCTCTATACCGATTTGGTGATCTTGGACGAACTCGGCTACCTACCTTTTAGCCAGGTTGGAGGTTCACTTTTGTTTCACTTGATTAGTAAGTTATATGAACGTACGAGCCTGATCATCACTACTAATCTTGGATTTTCGGAATGGGGTTCAGTGTTTGGCGATCCGAAAATGACGACCGCTATGCTTGATCGCCTTACTCATCACTGTCATATTATTGAAACGGGGAACGATAGTTACCGCTTTAAGAACAGTTCAACACAAGTCGACCAAAAGGAGAAAAAGACCCGATTAGCATCTACCTAACCTCAAAATTGCATTAATTGGGTGGGTCAGAATTCGATGCAAAAACCGGGTCAGTATTCGACGCAATTCAACACAAACAAGACTTCGCCGATAAACTACCGAAATGCATTCAAATTAAGCAAGCAAAGCCAAGTAATCAGGGGATTACAATCGTCGCAAGCGATAAGTACGGACGAAAAACCCGGTCTGATATGACTCCAAGATAGATACACAAACAGACTACAATACGCCGCTCCATAACTAGCTAAATCCTAATAATGACACTCGCAAATCAACTGAATATCGCAGGCGTAGTCGGCACAACAGTAGGCTCGTTTTTGGTTTGGTATTTCATTGCAAAAGCGGCATATGACAATCACAAAGAATTTATAAGCGGCAAAGAAAAAGACATTTCATTCACGATACCGACTCCAACAGAAGATCTACGCTTAAAACTCCGGAACGAGATGTATCTTTCTCGGCTGGGAATAGCGCTGATTGTAATAGGTGGCGTTTTACAAATAGCAGCCGCAAGTATCTAACAATTATCGACTATACCGTCGACCCTTCAATACTTTTGCAATGTGTGAAAAATGAAAACTTTTCTTGGCAGCCTTATTGTCTTACTTACAGTCATTGGCTGCGTCTTGGTTTACAAATCTATGGGGTCTTTTAACGCATGCCAGAACGCAGGAGCGGCTTACGCTGATGCAATAGCCAAAAGTGGTGGTAATCCACCTAAAGGCTCATACGAAAAAATGAATCAGGAATGCCTACCTGCCAAAACTAATGGAAAGATTATTGAAGGCATACTGGCTCCCGCCAGGTAACGCGAAGCAAGCGTCCGCTCTAAAATTAGCGACCACGCCGACGATCTGCTTCCAGATCCGCGATGCGCTTGCCCTGCTCTACTGCTCTTTCATCACGCCATGCAAATCCCGGCGCGCATCGGAACTAATGTAACGGTCAGTTTCGATGCGCTCCATCGACTTTTTTAGCGCGTGGAGTCCTACCTTCTTCAACAACCCATAAAAAAAGCCACTCAATTTTGAGTGGCTTTTTTTATAACGTTGGTTAAAGAATCTTCCAGATGAGAAAACCAAGTAACCCGATAACAGCTACATACAATAGTGACCTTAAGCAGAACGCTATTGCATTGCGAAAGGTGCTGAAAATACTTCCCAGAACAAGAGCACCGACAATAACTGAAATAAATATGCCCCATTTCGCAAACGCCAATGGCTTGATTAGTTCATGTACTACACAACCGCCTATGAGCGCGCCCACAATAAAAACCTTACCTGCCCACATCGTATCGTCATGTTCTGATTTTTCATCATCTGACAGATAGGTATTGCCTACTCGGTGCCGCGCCATATCCCCACTCCGCATAAACAGAAAGGGGTCTATTGTGAAGTATGCATTTCCACAAAGGAACTATTTTCAACTAGCCAAACTAAATAATAACAACGGCAGCCACAAATTTTAATCAGGTACCGGGTTACAGCGTCCCAGCGGCCGTAAGCATATGGCGGGTAGCCAATCCGGCTGCTGTGTCCGGTCAAAAGCTGGACCGTGCGTCGTTAAGAACAAGGGCAGTATGTCTACGCATACAAAAAAACCCCGCGACCGTGAGGAGGCGAGGCTTTAAATAAAACTTGATTACTAATTAAGTCAAATACTGTTACGGAGCCAAACTCAAACTTGTTGCAAGATAAAGCGATGCTGCTACTGATGATGCTGCTTTGATCAACGACGGTTTTGTAGGGTTTGTTTTCACGTTTGCTCCTTGGTTAGCATTAAATTTAGCGTCTAAGACGAAAGTATTTTTGCTTTGCTGCACAGGGGCTTCCGCGGTCTTGCCTACTACAGTCTTGCAAGTAAGGTCATGTTTGGACGATGCTGTCACGGGCACCGTAACAATACTTTCCAAATCTTCATACGAAGAACTGGCTCTCCAACGAGAGCTAAAAGCCAGTTGCATCATTATACACTTTTTTGGTAATAATTACTCTATCGAAAGACAATATATTTACCATCCACTGCTGCGCTTTAAGCTTTCAATCGAACGATTTAGGTAACAGTCTGCAGGTCGACTTCGCACCTGCTCGCTGTTCACCGTAACCTAAGCGCAGATCCCACCCGCACAGCTGCAGCGCTGATGCCAATTTCAAGTCTGGCAAGCGGTAAGATTTTTGGCATCAGCGTGTAGCGTCTGAAATGGGATAAAGGCAATTAATCCGCTATCGGCCAATAGCGGACTTCCGTTTCCGAACCAAAGCAGAAATTCGAGCATCCGATTGTCGTTTCCGTAACTTTCTGATCGGTTAAGAATTCGGGATCACATGTCCTTTATTAGCTGAGCGCTTTTATTGGAATTGCAATGGATTTCGACGAGTCTCGACGAATTCAGCTTTAAATGAACAAAACCCTTATGAATTCAGGTTTAGCTGAACTATTTGTTCCAACTTAGCTTGGCAGATGATTTGTATGTCTTTGATTTGGTTGAAGTTCGAATTCACACTTACCTGAACATCGACAATTGTGTGCACACTAACCTAGCCCAACAATCCACGTAAAATCCAGCTAATATGCGGGCCAGCCATCTCTTAACGCCACTTTCCTCTATGCCGACGTACGCCGATTTAATTGAAGTCGCTTATAACAAAGAGCGTGTGCATGGCCGCAGACTGGCAAAGCAATTAGCCATTTTAGAAGAAAGCGCTTTACAGCAAGTCATGGAAAGCGTGGCTGGCGATCAGCCTCTCAACGATTTGGTAGGCAAACGTCGGCAAGCAGCAAACGATGCAAGGGCAAAAATAACCGCCGCGAAACAAGCCAAAGCTGATGCCCGCGCAAAGAAAATTGCGAGATCCATGCCGGATCCAAACGCATGGCTAGCATGGTTTGACGGCGCGACGCATCCCAATCCCGGCAAAATGGGCATAGGTGGCTTGCTTAAAAACCCTGATGGCGACGTAGTGAGCAGCATTAGCTACACGGCGGGTCAAGGCGACAGCAGCGAAGCAGAATACTTGGCCTTGCTCGCAGTCCTGCAAGCGGCTCTCGATGCCGGCGCGACAAAACTGATTGTTTATGGCGACAGCCGCGTGGTGCTTGACGACGTACAAACCAAAACAGCCGGCGCGCCTATACTATGTAACCATCGAACTCGGGCCAAAGAATTAATCGCGCAAATGAAGGACGTCACCTTCGTCTGGATTCCGCGCAAAAAAAATGAGATGGCAGATGCGCTGTCGCAGCAAGCAGTCAAATTACCTTAGGCTTATTTGCCGCTATGATTGCGGACATAAAAGCATGCGCTGTCTGAATAACAACTGAGGGCAGCTAGCAGTAGCGCAAAGCATGAACACTTGTCTTGCCGCTACTGACGAAACCCAATAGACTACAAACCAACTTTCTCACTCCCTCCCCCTATGCGAATTTTGCTTGCCGAAGACGACAGTGTGCTGGCCGATGGCTTGACGCGATCCTTGCGCCAATCCGGCTATGTCACCGATTGCGTCAAGAATGGTTTGGAAGCGGATTCCGCCTTGTCTACTCAAGACTTTGATTTGCTGATACTCGATCTGGGCCTGCCTAAAATGTCCGGCCTCGAAGTATTGCAACGCTTGCGTGCACGTAATTCACGTTTGCCAGTATTGATTTTGACAGCCGGCGATTCGATAGAGCAACGCGTCAAGGGATTGGATCTGGGCGCCGATGATTTCATGGCAAAGCCATTTGCATTATCCGAGCTCGAAGCACGTGTACGCGCTCTAACACGACGCGGTGCCGGTGGTGGGCCAACCGTAATCAAACATGGTCCGCTGTCCTACGATCAAGTTGGTCGTATCGCCTACATCAATGAACAGATGCTTGATTTATCAGCACGCGAACTCGGCTTACTGGAAGTACTTCTGCAACGCAGCGGTCGTCTGGTATCCAAAGAACAGTTGGTCGATCATCTGTGCGAATGGAGCGAAGAAGTCAGCAATAACGCGATTGAAGTCTATGTCCATCGCTTGCGCAAAAAGATAGAAATCGGCGGCCTGCGCATCGCCACCGTCCGTGGCCTCGGCTACTGCCTCGAAAAGTTTGCCGAACCTGCCAATACCGTAGCACCAAACACAACCACACCATCACGCTAACGCCGCGATGCCTGACACACACCGACAGCACCCGCCCACCGTCGATGTGATCACGTTGGATGCAATTGATGCAGAGGCGGCAGCAACTGCGCATGCCGAAGAACGCACCCATCGTTCCTTGTTCGGCGAAATTCTCGACTGGATGCTGGTACCGCTATTATTACTATGGCCACTCAGCATCGCCATCACTTACCTGGTCGCCAAGTCGATCGCAAATGAACCATTCGATCGCGCGCTGGAAGATAAAGTCACCGTTGTCGCACAACAGGTCAAGGAAGTAAACGGCCGAGTCATCACGCGCCTGACCGGTCCGGCCACAGATATTCTGCATGCCGATGACGTCGACAATATCTATTATCAAATCCTCGATTCGCGCGGCATCATGGTCGAAGGCGATCCTGAAATGCCCTTGCCGAATGAAGAGTCAGATCCACCACAACCGTGGGCGACTAAATTCCGTTACGACTTTGTCCGCAATACCGAAGTACGTATCGCCTATATGTATGTCGATTTGCACAAAACGCAGGTCGAGCCGCAACTGAGCATAGAACCGCGTCTGGCCTTAGTGCAAGTTGGCGAAACGCTGGAGAAGCGTTCGCAGCTCGTCAATCAAATCATCAAGGGCGTGATCGTGCCGGAATTCATCATCCTGCCGGTAGCGCTGATCCTGGTTTGGTTTGCATTGACACGCGGTTTGCGTCCACTAGCCGAATTGCAGCAACGCATACGTGAACGCAGGCCAGATGATTTAAGTCCTATCGATTCTGGTTATGTGCCGGAAGAAATCCTGCCACTGGTTGGTTCGCTGAATGACATGCTGGAACGCCTATCGCAAAGTATCAAGATACAAAAACGCTTTATCGCTGACGCCGCACATCAAATGAAAACACCGCTGGCCGGCATGCGCATGCAATCCGAGCTCGCTTTGCGCCAAACCGATCAGGCAGAAATTCACAAGTCGCTGGAACAACTGGCCAAGAGCTCCAGTTCAGCGACACGCATGGTCAATCAATTGCTCGCACTAGCCCGCGCAGAAAATCAAACGCCAGCGACCAAACCCATGCAATTGCTGGAATTATCTGAGCTGGCGCGCGACACCTTGCAGAACTGGGTACAGACCTCGTTCAATAAAAAAATTGATCTCGGTTTTGAACAGCCCGACTATACGGTGTTGGTTAAAGGCGATGCCACCATGTTGCAAGAGTTATTGAACAATCTGATCGACAACGCGCTGAATTACACACCGGCAGGCGGCCAGGCAACGGTACGCGTACGCGCTGATGAAACAAACAAACTCGCGTTTCTCGAAGTTGAAGACAACGGTCCCGGCATCGCTGCGCATGAGCGCGAACATATCTTCGAACGCTTTTATCGCATCCTCGGCAGCAATGTCGAAGGTAGCGGTTTGGGTTTGGCAATCGTGCGCGAAATTGTGCAGCAACATGAAGCCGAGATCGAAATACTGAACAACCCGCATTGCAGTGGGCAGAAATCACCAGGATGTTTAGTGCGTGTCACCTTGCATCTGGAACCGAACACCGTCCCGCTTGACTACATCATTTGATATGTCAAAAAAAATAAAACAATCTGACGCCGCCAAAACATATTGGCAACGCACTCGCCGCATGACTTTGTGGTTGCTGCTGATATGGTTTGTGGTTACTTTCGCAGCGATATTTTTTGCGCGACCTTTGTCGAACTATACCTTCCTCGGATGGCCGATTTCATTCTTCATGGCGGCTCAAGGTAGCACCTTGATCTATGTCGCCATCATCGCGTTTTACGCGGTGCGCATGCATCAACTCGATCAGCGTTATCACGCATCACTACGCCAGCAAAACAAAAATAACGATCATGAATAATAAATCCTTCTTCCGCAGGTTGATGCGTTACTACGCGTTATTCACGATCGGTTTTGTGCTGTTCCTGTTTGCTTTAGCGATCCTCGAACACGAAGGTTTTCCGCGCATCTGGATCGGCTATGTTTTCATGTTTTCGACTATCGTTTTGTACGCGATCATCGGCGTCATCAGTCGTACCTCGAACATGGTGGAGTACTACGTCGCGGGTCGCCGCGTGCCGGCATTTTTCAACGGCATGGCAACTGCTGCCGACTGGATTTCTGCTGCAAGTTTTATCAGCCTGGCTGGTGGTTTGTATTTATGGGGCTTCGATGGACTGGCCTACATCATGGGCTGGACCGGCGGCTTCGTCTTGCTCGCATTGTTGATCGCGCCTTACTTGCGCAAGTTTGGCCAGTACACCATTCCTGATTACCTCAGCGCGCGTTACACCGGCAAGTACAGCGACAACGTGGTGCGCATCATCGCAGTCGGTGCCACCATCATCGTGTCTTTCACGTATGTCGTTGCACAGATTTATGGCGTTGGCCTGATCACGTCGCGCTTTACCGGCGTCGATTTTTCAGTGGGTATTTTTCTCGGACTGGCCAGCATCTTGGTGTGTTCCTTCCTGGGCGGCATGCGCGCCGTGACATGGACCCAAGTTGCGCAATACATCATCTTGATCATTGCCTACATGATCCCGGTCGTGTGGCTGTCGATTAAACATACGAACATCCCGGTGCCGCCCATCGCTTACGGTTCAGCCATCGCCAAGCTGAGCGACCGTGAAAAAATTCTGATCGATGATCCGAAAGAAAAAGAAGTCCGTGCCATCTTCAATCTGTACGCAGATGATCTGGATGACAAGCTGCATATGCTGCCGGAATCATGGGAAAACGGCAGAGCTGAAATTCAACACAATCTGGAAGCGCTCAAGCTAGGTAATGCGCCACTGCTGGAAATCAAGAAAACCGGACGCGAACTCGCAACCTATCCGAAAGATGCCGAAGAAGCCGAGCGCAAATGGATAGAAGACAGAGCCGCCAATCGTGAGCGCGCAAAACCGCCAACGCCGCACACTGAACCTTTCCCCGGCGAGGATGAAGCAGCGTCGGATATCAAACGCAATAACTTCATGGCCTTGGTATTTTGTCTGATGCTTGGCACCGCCGCCTTGCCGCACGTACTGGTGCGCTATTACACAACGCCGTCCGTCAAGGAAGCG
The DNA here is from genome assembly GCF_030655415.1 of Herminiimonas sp. The sequence goes on from NZ_JAURVN010000002.1 coordinate 260,941, forward strand.
CGCAACTCTGTGTTCTGGACCATCTTTTTTATCATGGCCCTGTACATCACGATTCCCGCATTGGCGGTGCTGGTCAAGTACGACATTTACACTTCTCTGGTCGGCAGCGATTTTACAAAGTTGCCGGAATGGGTTTCCTACTGGGCCAACATCGACAAGATACATCCGCTGGTATCCATCGACGACGTGAATCGAGATGGCATTGTGCAATTGGCAGAGATCATGATCGATGTCGATATGGTCGTACTGGCCACGCCTGAAATCGCCGGCCTGCCCTACGTTATCTCCGGTCTGATCGCAGCAGGTGGTTTGGCGGCGGCGCTATCGACCGCCGATGGTTTGCTGCTGACTATTTCAAACGCCTTGTCGCACGATGTTTATTTCAAAACGGTTGATCCAACCGCGACCACGCAAAAGCGAGTGACCGTTTCAAAATTATTATTGTTGATGGTGGCGCTGATTGCTGCCTACATCGCCTCGCTCAAACCCGGCGATATTCTGTCGCTGGTTGGCGCTGCTTTTTCGCTGGCCGGCTCCGCTTTATTCCCCGCTCTAGCGCTGGGCGCAATCTGGAAGCGGGCTAATCAAGAAGGCGCAATCGCGGGCATGCTGATCGGCTTTGGCGTGTGTGCGTTCTACATGCTACATACGCATCCTGCACTCGGCGGCACACCCGCCTCGCAATGGTTCCACATCGCGCCGATTTCTGGCGGTGTGTTTGGCGTGCCGGCAGGCATGCTGGCAATCGTGATCGTCAGCCTGTTAACTCCGCCGCCCGACCATAGAACCGAAATGCTGATCAAGGATTTACGCTTACCTTGATCACTTAGGACTAGCGGGCTGGCATATTTCTTGATAGGGTTAAGGCAGCATCTCCCCTGACAAAGATTACAGACCGCAAGGACAGGCCAGACGATGCCCAATTTTTTCGACGAAATGTACACCGATGGCGCGAAAAACGTGCGCGACCATTACCAGGAATTCGAAGCCTGGCTAGCCACTCAATCAGCGGCCACGGTTGCTCGCAAGCGCGCTGAAGCGGATCTGATTTTCCGTCGTGTCGGCATTACCTTTGCCGTCTACGGCAACGAAGCCGGCACTGAGCGCGTGATTCCATTCGACATCATTCCCCGCATGATTACTGCGAAGGAATGGGCGCACATGGAAGCTGGATTGGTTCAACGTGTACGCACGCTGAACATGTTCATCCACGACATTTATCACGATCAGAACATCGTCAAAGCCGGCATCATTCCGCCGGAACAGATATTCCGTAACGCGCAATATCGTCCTGAAATGCAGGGAATTTCCGTAGCCTCGGATATTTACGCCCACATCGCCGGCGTCGATATCGTGCGCGCCGGACAAGGCGAGTTTTACGTACTCGAGGATAATTTACGTGTACCGTCTGGCGTTTCTTACATGCTTGAAGACCGTAAAATGATGATGCGGCTCTTCCCGGAGCTGTTTGCACGTCATCAAATTGCGCCTGTCGAACATTATCCGGACATGTTGCTCGACAATTTGCGCTCGGTCGCGCCTATCGGCGTCAACGATCCGACCGTAGTCGTGATGAGCCCGGGCATGTACAACTCGGCTTACTTTGAACATGCTTTCCTGGCCCAGCAAATGGGTGTGGAATTGGTCGAAGGCCAGGATCTGTTCGTCAACGATAATGCCGTCTACATGCGCACCACGCGCGGCCCGAAACGCGTGGATGTGATTTATCGCCGCATCGATGATGACTATATGGATCCGCTGGCTTTCCGTGCCGACTCGACTTTGGGCGTACCGGGCTTGCTGTCTGTATATCGCGCTGGCCGCGTCACGCTGGCCAATGCGATCGGCACCGGCGTCGCCGATGACAAATCGATTTATCCATTTGTCCCCGACATGATTCGCTTCTACCTGTCGGAAGAACCTATTCTGAATAACGTCCCGACTTTCCAGTGCCGCAAAAAAGATGAATTGTCTTATGTGCTCGCCAATCTGGAGCAACTGGTCGTCAAGGAAGTCCACGGTGCCGGCGGTTACGGCATGCTGGTCGGCCCGGCATCGAGCAAGGCCGAGATCGAGGACTTCCGCCAGCGCATCATCGCGCGTCCGGATGGCTACATTGCACAACCGACGCTCGCTTTGTCGGCCTGCCCTACTTTTGTCGAATCAGGTATCGCTCCACGCCACATTGATTTGCGACCTTTTGTGTTGTCTGGCAAAACCATCTCGATGGTGCCGGGCGGCCTGACGCGCGTCGCGCTCAAAGAAGGCTCGCTGGTGGTGAATTCGTCGCAAGGCGGCGGCACCAAAGACACCTGGATATTGGAGAACTAAGATGCTCAGCCGCACAGCCGATCACCTGTTCTGGATGGCGCGTTACACGGAACGCGCCGAAAATACCGCACGCATGCTGGACGTCAATGTTCAAACGGCGCTGCTACCGCAATCTGCTCGCGCTGCCGAGCAAAGCTGGCGCGCCACGCTCGGCATATCCGAGCTGCAAGAAGCGTTTGATGAAAAGTACGCCAAGCTGACGCCTAAAGACGTGCTGCATTTCATGGTGAGCGATACCTCGCATCCAGCGTCGATCTCATCCTATCTGCGCGCCGCACGTGAAAATGCGCGTGCAGTACGGGGCACCTTGACCACAGAAGTTTGGGAAACCCACAACACCACGTGGCTGGAATTGCCGAATCAACTACGCGAAAGCGAATTCCAGCAAGATCCTAGTCAGTTTTTTGAATGGGTCAAACATCGCTCGCATCTGTCACGTGGCGTCACCTTCGGCACCATGTTGTCAGACGAAGCCTTGTACTTTATCCGGCTCGGCACCTTCCTCGAACGCGCTGATAATACGGCGCGGATTTTGGATGTGAAGTTTCACGGTGCCAGTGCCGCTACACAATCGGGTGAAAAACTCGGCAATGAAAATCAACGCGATTTTTATTACTGGGCGGCGATCTTGCGCTCGGTTTCCGCGTTTGAAATCTATCGTAAGGTTTATCGCGATGCGATCACGCCAGCGCGCGTGGCCGATTTGCTGATGTTAAATATCGACATGCCGCGCTCGCTATTGGCCAGCCTGACGGAAGTTTTGCGCAATTTGCGCTATGTCAGCAATGATGTCTCCAGCGATACCCTGCGCTTCGCCGGGAAGCTGCATGCCGACCTGAAATTTGCTCGTATCGAGGATATTCTGGAAGAAGGCTTGCACGATTACCTGACCGAATTTCTTGAAAACATATTTGAACTGGGAAATCGCGTCAGTGGCGATTTCCTGGTGCCAGTGGGGGCTTAGATGCGACTCGCCATTCGTCACGAAACGCTTTACCGCTATACGTCGCCTTTGGCCTATACGATCCAGCAACTGCGCCTGACACCACGTATCGAATCCCATCAGCAAATGGTGACATGGAATATCGAGACCTCTGGCCAGCGCAATGCATTCGCCGATGCGTACGGCAATCTGTGTCATATGCTGACCATCACCGGCACGCATGATGAAGTACGCATCGTGGTCAGTGGTGAAATCGAAGTCATGCCGCTTTTTCTAGGACGATTGCTCGAAAACGGCACTCTCTCGCCGCTCGTCTATACCGTCACCACGCGGCTGACTGAACCCAGCGACACGATACGCGCCTTCGCAGCGCAAAATCTGCGCGGCAATGGCAGTAAGGACTTGCTGCACCTTGCCAAATCCATTTGCGGTGCAGTCGAGTACCAAAGTGGTGCGACAGGCGTAACAACTACCGCTAATGACGCACTATTATTGGGACAAGGCGTTTGCCAGGACCATGCGCATTTATTCATCGCTTGCTGCCACACCCGCAATATCCCGGCGCGGTATGTATCGGGCTATATCAATTCCGGTAGCACCGGCCATGCAGAAAGCCACGCGTGGGTCGATGTCTGGGTCGATGAAGATGATTTCAAGGGTTGGGTCAGCATCGATGTAACGCATGCCGGTTTTGCCAGCGATGCGCACTGTCGACTAGCAGTAGCGCGCGATTACGATTCTGCCGCGCCTGTCAGCGGCGTACGACGCGGCGGTGGTGAAGAATCGCTGGATGTACGCGTCAACGTAACCTTATTGCCACAATAGAAAAAGTCCTGTGAAAAGCACAGGACTTTTCAGCATTTTTTATCAAGATTCGAGCATCGAAAAACATATTTTGTGTAAACGACCACACTGTTGTTTTGTTCCCCTAGATCAACAGGGGCGTGGTGATTGCTGTAAAATCCGCGTTTTGCTTTCTATCTCTCTGTCATGACTTATTGTGTTGCGATGCGTCTGGATGCAGGATTGGTTTTCCTCTCCGATTCGCGAACGAATGCCGGTGTCGATCATATCGGCACCTTTAGAAAAATGACGGTTTTCGAGACGGCAGGCGACCGCATGATGGTCTTGATGACCGCCGGCAATTTGTCGATTTCTCAATCTGTACGTCAAATCGTTGCCGAACACGTCACCGCTGGCGGTAAAAGCATCTGGAATGCGACGACGATGTACGAAGCCGCGCAAGTCGTCGGCGAAGTCATCCGTATCGTGCGCGAACGCGATGCCGATTCGCTGCAACAATTTGGCATCGACTTCAATGTAAGCATGATTTTTGGCGGCCAGATCAAGGGCGAACGTTGCCGTTTGTTTCAGATGTACTCAGCCGGCAATTTCATTGAGTCGCACGACGAGAACACCTATTTCCAGATCGGCGAAGCCAAATACGGCAAACCGATTATTGATCGCGTCGTCACTCCACTTACAGGTTTGGATGAAGCAGCCAAGTGCGCATTGATTTCGATGGATTCGACCTTGCGCTCGAACATCTCGGTCGGCCTGCCACTCGATCTGCTGATCTACGAAAACGATACGCTCGCCGTCACGCGCTTTGTCACGATCGATGAAGGCAATCAGTACTTCCAGATGATCCGCACGACATGGGCCAAGCAATTGAAAGCCGTGTTTGAAAGCATCACTGATCCAGTCTGGAATGCCGCTCCTGACGCGCCTAGCAATGTGCTCTCCAGCGTTTCCAGCAAGAGTCAACCGGTGCGTATCGCGCCACCGCCACTGTTCGGCATCGATGCCGCGCCACCTGGCCCTTTGCAAACGCTGGCGCAGGATGATGCGAACAGCAAGCAGCATTGAGCTGTACTTAGAGACTAAAGCTGGCTTCGTATTCAACTGATTAGAAGCCCGATAAAAACACGACGTACAAACAAAAAGGGCGGTAGATGCAAATGCATCTACCGCCCTTTTTAATGTCGCAAGCTTTGCAGCTTACCTTTGTAACTTATTGCACGATTGTTTGCGCCTGACCTTCTTCGCGTGCGCGGATTTCACCAATGCGCATCACTGTTTCGCCAGCTGCTTTCAATTGCGCGATGGCAGCATCAGCATTTTCTTTTGCAACGATGACGGTCATGCCGATGCCGCAGTTGAAGACGCGATGCATTTCCGCATCAGCCACACCGCCATGTTCTTGCAACCATTTAAACAATGGTGGCATGTCCCATGCGCTGCTTTCCAAAACGGCTGTCAGATGTGGTTGCAGTACGCGCGGAATATTTTCCACCAAACCGCCGCCGGTGATGTGCACCATGCCTTTGACTTCCATCGCGTCCATCAATGCCAGCAAAGGCTTGACGTAAATGCGGGTAGGTTCCATCAACACGTCAGCCAGTTTTCGACCGTGGAAATCAGCATTCAAGTCAGGCTTGGCAACCGAGATGATCTTGCGTACCAATGAATAACCGTTCGAGTGCGCGCCTGACGAGGCCAGACCCAGCACGACGTCGCCAGCAGTAATTTTGGTGCCGTCGATGATTTTTGATTTTTCTACTGCGCCGACTGCAAAACCTGCCAGATCGTATTCACCTGCTGGATACATGCTTGGCATTTCAGCAGTTTCGCCGCCGATCAATGCGCAACCGGCACGCTCGCAACCTTGAGCCACGCCTTTGATGACGTCGGTGGCAATCGCCACATCCAGCTTGCCGCAAGCGAAGTAATCGAGGAAGAACAATGGCTCTGCGCCCTGTACCAAAATATCGTTGACGCTCATCGCGACCAGATCGATGCCGACCGTGTCGTGACGATTCAATTCAAATGCCAGCTTCAACTTGGTGCCAACGCCGTCAGTACCGGAAACCAGAACCGGTTCCTTGTACTTCTTGCTGATTTCAAACATGGCGCCGAAACCGCCGAGGCCGCCCATGACGCCTTCGCGCATCGTACGTTTGGCAAAAGGCTTGATCGCTTCGACCAGAGCATCGCCTGCATCGATATCAACGCCGGCGTCGCGGTAGGAAAGGGAAATATTGGAAGTGGAACTCATGATGTGATAGTCAGCAGAGGCAGTAAAATGGCGGTTGTGGCCGGATGGCTAGCTTGTTGATCCGATATCAGTAAGCGGCGGGATCAGAACAACAATGAAAAAAGTCATCGCAGTAGAATCCACACTTTCGAAACTGAATAAAAAACAGGATCATCAGGCTCTATAATTCGAAAAAGCGTTTGAGCAAGCGTTCGGGCAAAACGGTATTTTATCAAATCGCCCCCACTCCTCCCGCATTTGATGAGACTTTCTTTGCCAAACCGGCAAAATAAGCGGGGATGGACAGGCGAATTGCGGCCGAATTGCAGAAACCAGCAAAACAAACTGTATTTTTTAACAAGAACAATATGATGAATCACGTATGAGGCAGTTGTTACTCGATTTACCTGCCGAAAAACCGCAAACCCTCGCGTCGTTTGTTATTGGCGCCAATGCAGAGCTGTTCGAGCTGCTGCAGCGCCTGGAACAAAGAAATCCAGCCGGGCTGGATGAACGCTTCGTATATCTGTGGGGCGATGCTGGTGCAGGCAAAACTCACCTGCTGCGCGCACTCGCCGCATCCGACAACACGCTGTACATCGCTGGCGACGCTAGAGCCGATGCTTTTGTTTATCCGCCTTCCACCACGCTGTACCTAATCGACGATGTTCATAAGCTGACACCAGACGCGCAAATCGCTGCCTTCGCGCTCTTCAATCAAGTCCGTGAACTTGGGGGTTGCCTGCTGGCAGTCGGCAACGTTGCGCCAGCGACTTTGGCAGTTCGGGAAGATTTACGTACCCGCTTCGGCTGGGGCTTGATCTATCAAGTGCACGGTTTGAGCGACGAAGAAAAAATTGACGCCTTGACGCATGCAGCCACTGCGCGCGGTCTGACGCTGTCGCCCGGCGTGTTACCCTACTTGCTCAATCATTTTGCCCGCGATATGCGCTCTTTATCGGCGATGCTGGATGCGCTGGATGAGTATTCACTGGAAACTAAACGCCCGATAACTTTGCCTTTGTTGCGCGAACTGCTGCAGCGAAATGACTAAATAAATTAAAGAACGCAGAATACAGAACCCAAACTAACCGGCGAATGATTGCGCTTTTGAATCGCCTTTCACCCGCCCGAATTTAGCTCGAACTTAGCTTATAAATATCCACGCATGAACCTTGCCCTTTTTGATTTAGACCACACTCTGCTGCCCATCGATTCCGATCACGAATGGGGCGAATTTCTGACTCGCACCGGCGCCGTTGAACCCGTCGCCTTCAATGCCCGCAACAATGCTTTTTTCGAGCAATACAAAGCCGGCACACTGGATTCTGTCGAATATCTGGAATTTGCACTCGGTACGCTGGCACAGTTCTCGCGCCAGCAAATTGACGAATGGCATCTGGCGTATATGCGCGAAGTCATCGAACCGGCGATTCTTCCGGCAGCACGCAATTTGGTGAAAAAACATCAAGACGCCGGTGACCTGGTTGCCATCGTCACCGCCACCAATCGTTTCATCACCGCGCCGATTGCACGCGCCCTCGACGTAGAGCATCTGATCGCGGCCGAACCGGAATTCAGCGAAGATGGCTCAGTCACTGGAAAATTGCTAGGCGTACCGACCTCTGGTGCGGGTAAAATCACACATACCAAAGCTTGGCTGGCGGCACGCGGCTTGAGCTTGAATGATTTCACACGCAGTTATTTTTACAGCGATTCGCAAAACGATATTCCCTTGCTATCCATCGTCACCGACCCGATTGCCACCAACCCAAACGCCTTGCTGACTGCGCACGCTCAAGCGCATGGCTGGCCGATCATCAACCTATTCAATGATTAAAAAGTTCATCCGTCGCATTCTCGGCACCAAACAGAAAACAGGCGATCACACGAAGCCTGTCATCCTGACTGCGAAAGAACACGGCATCGATCCGAAGCTGGTTTCATCCAATGCGATCCGCGTGACTAGCAGTCTGCAAGATGCAGGATTCAAGGCCTTCCTGGTGGGCGGTGCGGTGCGCGATTTGCTGCTTGGCGTCAAACCCAAGGATTTCGATATCGCGACCAATGCGACGCCTGAACAAGTCAAAAGATTGTTCCGCCGCGCCTTCATCATCGGCAAGCGTTTTCAAATCGTGCACGTGATGTTCGGCCAGGATTTGCTAGAGGTAACAACCTTCCGCGGCTCTGCAACGGATGGCGCACCGAAAGATGAACACGGTCGCGTGCTGCGCGATAACACCTTCGGCGAACAGCACGAAGACGCGTTGCGCCGCGACTTCAGCATCAATGCAATGTATTACGATCCTGCCTCGCAGATCGTGCTGGATTATCACGGCGGTATTGCGGACATTCGCAACAAAACATTGCGCATCATCGGTGTACCGGAAGAACGCTATCGCGAAGATCCTGTGCGCCTGTTACGCGTCGTGCGTTTCGCAGCAAAACTTAATTTCACGATTGCACCCGATACACGCGCACCGATCGCTGTGATGGCGCCGTTGATCAACAACGTTCCTGCCGCACGCGTCTTCGATGAAATGCTGAAGCTGTTGATGAGCGGTCACGCACTCGCCTGCTTGCAGCAATTGCGCAAAGAAGGTTTGCATCACGGCTTGTTGCCTTTGCTCGACGTCGTGCTGGAACAACCGCTGGGCGAAAAATTTGTTCGCCTCGCTTTGGCCAGTACTGATGAACGCGTCCGAGAAGGCAAACCAGTTTCACCAGGCTTCTTGTTTGCTTCATTGTTGTGGCATCAAGTTGTCGAAAAATGGAATGCCTATCAAGCGGCTGGCGAATATCCAATTCCTGCGCTGCATCTGGCAGCCGACGATGTGTTGAATACGCAAACCGACAAGCTCGCATTGCAGCGCAAGATCGCATCCGACATGCGCGACATCTGGGCGATGCAACCGCGCTTCGACCGACGCGTAGGCAAAACCCCGTATAAATTACTCGAACATTTGCGCCTGCGTGCTGGCTACGATTTCCTGTTGCTGCGTTGTGCATCCGGTGAAATCGATAGCGAAATCGGCGAATGGTGGACTGCGTTCATCGCTGGCGATGGTGCTGAGCGCGAAGAATTGCTGACAAAAAAAGCGGTCACGACTAATGAAGGCCCAGCGAAAAAACGCCCACGTCGCCGTCGCAAACCTAGCACCGCAGCAGCCGGAAAACCTGAATGACAGGCAGGCAGATTGTTGCCTACATAGGCATAGGTTCGAATCTGGGCGACGCAGCGGACAACGTCCGCAATGCTTTGCTTGCATTAGCCAAACTGCCATCAACCAGCGTCACCGGCCTATCATCCCTATTCCGCACAGCACCAATTGATGCCGACGGCGACGATTACGTCAATGCCGTCGCTCGCGTCAGCACCAGCTTATCCGCCGAAGAATTACTGCAGGCTTTGCTGCAAGTGGAGCAAGATTGCGGACGTGAGCGCTCTTATCTGAATGCACCACGTACGCTGGATCTGGACGTGTTGCTTTACGGCGATCAAGTCATTGCGACGCCGACACTGACAGTGCCGCATCCGCGCATGACCACGCGTGCCTTCGTCCTGATTCCGCTAATACAGATAGACCCGTTTATTCAGATTCCCGGGCAGGGAGCGGCACATCTATTCGTGCCCGGCGTTGCGTCACAAGCCATACAAAAAATTGCTTGAGTAAGCCTCCTGAAGATTAAATCTATGTTGACGATCAGAGCAGCCCGTTTGGCCCAACTGAAAATTATCCAGGAAGCGATTACACTCGCAGTATTCGTGCCGTTCGCGATCATCTTCATGGACCAAGCGTTCAAACTTGATTATGTATGGGCCGCCTTATGTCTGGTCGGCGCGGTTTACTTCATCTTCCGTGCATGAAAAATTCAACACACTTGCGTACGCGCAGCTAACCAAAGCTAGATAGATCATTATGGATTTTGCAAATTACAAATACGTTGTCGTCGAAGGTGCAATTGGTGCCGGCAAGACGACGCTCGCCAGCAAACTGGCTGCGCAATTAGGCGCGCAAACGCTATTGGAATCGCCAGAAGAAAATCCATTCCTGGAAAAATTCTATCGAGATGCCAGCCGCTATGCGTTACCGACACAAATGTTTTTCCTGTTCCAACGCATGAATCAATTGCGCGCACTTGCCCAGCCAGATTTATTCGACGCGCGCATCGTGTCGGATTTTTTGCTGGATAAAGATCCAATTTTTGCGCGACTGACATTAGGCGACGACGAGTTGGCCTTGTATCAGCAACTGTACGATCACCTGCGTCCGCAAGCACCCTTGCCTGATCTCGTGATTTACCTGCAAGCCGAACCAGAGACCTTGATCGATCGCATCCGCAAGCGCGGCATCTCGATGGAAGCCGGCATTTCCGAGCCATATATGCATCGCTTGTGCGAAAGCTATAGCCGCTTTTTCTACGATTACGATGCCGCGCCTTTGCTGATCATCAATACTGAAAATTTGAATCCTATCGATAGTGACGAAGACTTTGCACTCTTGCTGACGCGCATTGCAAGCATGCGCGGCAAGCGTGAATTTTTTAGCCGTGGAGAATAAGTATGGCGAGCTATTTGCAAGAAAATGAAACAGCCGGCCGCAGCAAGGCCATCACCGTGCCGGCCCTGTTTGCACTGCGCGAACGCGGCGAAAAAATCACGATGCTGACAGCCTACGATGCCAGCTTCGCAGCGTTGATGGACATGTGTGGCGTGGAAACCTTGCTGGTCGGCGATTCGCTCGGCATGGTGTGCCAGGGACATAACTCGACTTTGCCGGTCACGATAGATGACGTCGCCTATCACACCGCCAGCGTCGCGCGCGGCAACAAGACTGCGCTGTTATTGGCGGACATGCCTTTCGGCACCTATGCGACACGGGAGCAAGCCTTCAACAACGGGGTGAAGCTGATACAAGCCGGTGCGCAAATGGTCAAGATTGAAGGCGGCGCATGGGTGGTTGATACGGTGCGTTTTTTGGTTGAACGTGAAATCCCGGTCTGCGCTCATCTCGGCCTGACTCCACAATCGGTACATCGCTTTGGTGGTTACAAAGTGCAAGGTAAAACAGCGGAAGCTGCGCAACAACTGAAGGACGATGCACTCGCGCTTCAGGCAGCCGGTGCGACTCTGTTGATACTGGAAGCGATACCGGCCGGTTTGGGCAAAGAAGTAACCGATCTATTGACGATGCCGACCATAGGCATAGGCGCAGGTCCGGATTGTTCAGGTCAGGTATTGGTAATGCACGATTTCATCGGCGTTTTCCCTGGCAAGAAAGCCCGTTTCGTGAAGAATTTCATGGAAGGCCAAACCAGTATTGAAGGTGCAGTGCGCGCTTATATACGCGAAGTTAAAGAAGGCACCTTCCCTGCGCCTGAACATTGCTTCTGAAACGATAGAAGTCTGATGCGGTAGTTACAGTGCTTGATACGCAAGACTGCAACTACAGTTGAGATGATGAGTATGATTTGATGCGGCAACGATTCAGACTCGTTGCCGCATTTTTATTGGAATGCTGTTTGTACGGCAATCGCGCGGTGATTGATAACGACTTCATCGATGATGCCGCGAAACAGATTCTGCACCACTTGCGGCTTCACGCCGAATTCATTCGCCAGCTCTGTATAACGTTGCGCCTGACGTGCTTCGCGTTCAGGATCTATCGCGCTCAACTTCTTTTGCGCCTTCAACACACCAACCTGATTCGTAATATCAAAGCGTTGTGCTAACAGCTCAACGATGTGGGCATCGATCTTGTCGATCTCGGCGCGCAGTGCTGCCAATTCGGTATGTTCCATTTATTCTCTCCTGCTAAATCTACGTGACCCGCTATTCAATTCATCAGGCACGCAATCATAATCAAATTTCTTAATCATTAATCTGAATCAAAGCTGTCTGGCAGCGAAGGTATTGCAGGAATTCAAATCACCGCCTTGAATCCCGCGCTGAAACCATCGCACGCGTTGTGCAGATGTGCCATGCGTAAATGAGTCTGGCACAACGTGACCTTGCGATTGTTTCTGCAAGGTGTCATCACCAATTGCGCTGGCTGCCTTCAAGGCACTTTCCACATCGCCGTCTTCCAGAATGCTGCGCGCCTGATTAGCGTGATACGCCCACACACCGGCAAAACAGTCAGCCTGTAATTCCAACTTGACCGAGACTGCATTCGCTTGTTTTTGCGAGCCGCTGCGGCGCACTTGTTCAACTTTTTCAGTGATGCCGCTAATGTGCTGCACGTGATGGCCGACTTCATGTGCGATCACATAAGCTTGCGCAAAATCACTGGAGACGCGAAAGCGATCGCGCATGGTTTGATAAAACGCGAGATCGATGTAAATCTTTTGATCGCCGGGGCAATAGAAAGGGCCGGATGCCGTATCACCAGTGCCGCAAGCGGTTGGTGTTTGGCCGGTGAACAACACCAGCTTCGGTTTGATATACGTCGCACCCTGTTCACGGAAAATCGGGCCCCAAGTATCTTCTGTATCAGCCAATACCGTGGCGACAAAACGCGCCATCGGATCATCAGCTGGTGGTCGTTGCGCGGGTTCTTGTTGCGTGATTTGAGCACCGCCACCGCTTAACAAACTGATGATGGTGTCTGGACTGACGCCGAAGAAGTACGAACCCAGCAATGCGATAACGATGGTGCCGATACCTATCGAACGCCCACCAAAACCGCCGCCACCGCCACGTCTATCTTCAACGTTGTCGCTTTCGCGATTACCTTCCCATTTCATGGCGTCTCCAGCCCGGTTCTGTCACCGGATAATGATCTTAAATAAAGTCAGAAAGCAGAATGCGCTTAGGTCTCTGCCTCGTAGCGCGCAAAACTATTTTTCAATTTTTCATCGGCCACATCAGAGCAATTGATCGTCACGCCCAGATCGCCCAGCAAACCATCTTTCAAGCCATAAACCCAACCGTGGATCGTCAAATCCTGACCACGTTCCCACGCATCTTGCACGATGGTCGTGCGGCATACATTGGCGACTTGTTCGATCACATTCAGTTCGCACAAACGATCGTGTTGCGCTTGCGTCGGCAAGGTATCGCCGAGATAACGCCCATACTTTTGATGCACGTCCTGCACATGACGCAACCAGTTATCGGCCAAGCCTACGCGTTTGCGCGTCATCGCGGCATGCACGCCGGAGCAACCATAGTGACCGCATACAATCACATGCTTGACACCCAGCATATCGACTGCGAACTGCAGCACCGATAAACAATTCAAGTCCGAGTGCGCAACCACGTTGGCGATATTCCTGTGAACGAATAATTCACCTGGCGCCAGATCAACAATCTCGTTCGCTGGCACACGACTATCAGAACAACCTATCCACAAATATTCAGGCGATTGTTGCGAGGCAAGTTTGGCGAAGAACTCTGGATCTTCCGCTACTTTGTCCGCTGCCCATGCACGATTTTTCTGGAACAGCTGTTCCAGTTCGAGTACTTCTTTCTTTTTTTCTGTCATTTCATTCAATCAGGCTTCGAGCACGACACGCAAGCGGCGTATCAGCGATGGCGCCATTTTATCTGGAATTATCGACAAGAGATGGGCCGGATGCGCTTCATCCCAATTTCATGGGCGAAAAAAATCGCCGACTAAATCAGACGGCGATTTTCTGAAAGATTTTGCTTGAGCAGGCGCTATACAAAAGACTCAGCGCACCAATATGCAGCTTATTGCTCGGCCAGCAATTGGCGTTTGAGTTTATCGTCTATCGGTTTGGCCCCCAACCAGATACGCAAGACTGCGCTATAGAACGCGGGATCGGCAATTGGCTCCAGGATTTTCTTGCCATTAAGAAGCACCACCATGCCGCTGCCGGGAATCCAATCCACGTTCAACACATCACCCTGCTTGAGCTCCGCTACCGAGGCAAACATCGCATTGAACTTCGTCATCGATGCAGCCAACGCAGCGCGCTCGGCGGCATCGGTATTTTGCTCAATGCCACTGGCAAACGCTTTGCCAAATTCTTCACTGCCGACGTCGCGCAACATCACCAGCGTGACGCGTCGCGCGCCGGTAGCTGCCAACACTTCGGCCGCTGATATTTTCTTGTCCGTCAGATACAGCCCAATCACGTACACCTTGAACACCACTTTGTAACGTATGCCCGCACCATTCAACCTCAGGTTTTCATTGCCTAGCTTGATGCTGTCTTCCAGCTTTACACCAGCCAGTTCGACCGCAGTAGCGGTATGAGAGAAGAACAGCGCACAACATACGGCTAGCATGCCGCCTATCGCTTTAAACGGTTTCATAGTGTCTCCATTGATTGTTATGGATTCAGCATAGAAGCTTGTTGGGCAAGGATCAATAAAAAAATGCCGGGCGATTTCTCGGCCGGCATTTTTGAAACACATGAAAAAGCTGTGAAAACTTATTCGAAAAATTCCTTAACCTTGTCTTTCCATGACTTGGTTTGCGGACTGTGTTTCGAACCGCCTTCTATCGTCAACTCTTCAAACTCGCGCAGCAATTCCTTTTGACGTTCGGTCAGTGTGACTGGCGTTTCCACCACAACGTGACAGAACAAATCGCCGGCATAACCTGAGCGCACGCCTTTGATACCTTTGCTGCGCAAACGGAAAGTCTTGCCCGACTGCGTACCTTCAGGAATCGTGAACGATGCTTTGCCGCTCAAGGTTGGCACTTCAATTTCGCCGCCCAACGCTGCTTTTGCGAACGAGATTGGAATTTCGCAATGCAGGTCGTCGCCTTCACGCTGGAACATCGCGTGTTGCTTGATGCGAATTTCTACATACAGATCGCCAGGCGGGCCGCCATTCATGCCAGGCTCGCCATTGCCGGAAGAACGAATCCGCATACCGTCGTCGATACCGGATGGGATTTTGACTTCTAGCGTTTTGTTGCGCTTGATCTTGCCTGCGCCGCTACATGCGGTACATGGCGAAGGATTGATCTTGCCGCTACCGTGACATTTTGGGCAGGTTTGCAACACGCTGAAGAAACCCTGCTGCATACGGACTTGGCCATGACCTGCGCAAGTGGTACAGGTGATAGGCGCGGTACCTGGTTTAGCACCAGTGCCATCGCACGTTTCGCAGCTGTCCCATGACGGCACGCGGATCGTTGTGTCGTAACCGTGGGCAGCTTGTTCTAGCGTGATTTCGAGGTTGTAACGCAGATCTGCACCGCGATAAACCTGCGGGCCGCCGCGACCACCACGGCCAGCGCCGGCTTGACCGAAAATATCACCGAAGATATCGCCGAAGGCATCAGCAAAACCACCACCACCTCCACCGCCGCCACCCATGTTTGGGTCTACGCCGGCATGACCGTAACGGTCATAGGCATCGCGCTTCTGCGGGTCAGACAACATCTCGTAGGCTTCTTTCGCCTCCTTGAACTTATCTTCTGCACCTTTGCTATCCGGATTGCGATCCGGATGGTGTTTCATTGCCAGCTTGCGATAGGCTTTCTTGATTTCTTCATCGGAAGCATTCTTCGCCAAACCAAGAATTTCGTAAAAATCACGTTTCGCCATCTGTAGGCACCCTGTTTCTTTCTGTACTTATTTATGCAAAACGCCGAGCCGAGGTTTTTCAACCTTGGACCCGGCGAGTCTTACGACATCAGACGATCAGCAAATCAAAGCACCCCGAATAATTAATCGAAGTACCAAGCAGCTTTGCCATTCACATCCAGGCCGCTCGACCAATCAATTATTTATCTTTTACTTCTTTGAAGTCAGCGTCGACGACATCATCTTGCTGCGCTTTGGCTTCTGCATGACCCGCGTCATGACCACCTGCGGCACCAGCTTCGCCAGCCGCACCGGCAGCTTGTTGCGCTTGCATATCGGCGTACATTTTTTCACCGAGTTTTTGCGCCGCTGCCGACAATGCTGCGGATTTTTCGTCGATGGCAGCTTTGTCGCTACCTTTCAACGCTGTTTCCAACTCAGCAATCGCTGCTTCGATTTTTTCTTTCTCGCCAGCTTCCAGCTTGTCGCCGTATTCAGCCAAGGATTTGCGGGTCGAATGGACCAGTGCATCGCCTTGGTTGTGCGCTTCTGCGACTTCTTTCAAGCGTTTGTCTTCTTCAGCATTGGCTTCGGCATCCTGCACCATTTTTTGAATTTCTTCTTCGGTCAAACCTGAGTTTGCCTTGATGGTGATTTTGTTTTCTTTGCCGGTTGCCTTGTCTTTCGCGCCTACGTGCAAGATGCCGTTAGCGTCGATATCGAAGGTAACTTCAATCTGTGGCGTGCCGCGTGCCGATGGTGGAATACCTTCCAGATTGAATTCGCCCAAGCCCTTGTTGCCAACTGCCATTTCACGCTCACCTTGGAAAACCTTGATGGTTACCGCAGGTTGATTGTCGTCAGCAGTCGAGAACACTTGGCTGAACTTGGTCGGGATCGTGGTGTTCTTCTGAATCATCTTTGTCATCACGCCGCCCAGGGTTTCGATACCGAGTGACAGTGGTGTAACGTCGAGCAACAACAGATCTTTACGATCGCCGGACAAGACCGAACCTTGAATTGCTGCGCCGACTGCAACCGCTTCATCAGGGTTGACGTCTTTGCGTGGTTCTTTACCGAAGAATTCTTTAACTTTCTCTTGCACCTTAGGCATACGGGTCATACCACCGACCAGAATGATGTCGTCAATGTCAGTCACTTTGACGCCTGCATCTTTAATCGCGATGCTGAGCGGTGCAATGGTTTTGTTGATCAGTTCTTCGACCAGCGATTCCAGTTTTGCACGTGTGATTTTCAAGTTCAAATGCACAGGTGCGCCGTTCGCCATCGCGATATATGGTTCGTTGATTTCAGTTTGTTGCGACGACGACAGTTCGATCTTCGCGCGTTCTGCCGAAGCTTTGATACGTTGCAAAGCGATCGCGTCTTTCGACAAATCGAGACCGTTGATCTTTTTGAATTCGTCGATGATGTAATCGATGATGCGTTGATCGAAATCTTCACCACCGAGGAAAGTATCGCCGTTAGTCGACAACACTTCAAATTGCATTTCGCCATCAACGTCAGCGATTTCAATGATCGAGATATCGAAAGTACCGCCGCCTAAATCGTACACAGCAATCTTGCGGTCGCCCTTGCCGCCTTTGTCGAGGCCGAACGCCAATGCAGCAGCTGTTGGCTCATTGATGATGCGTTTGACGTCCAGACCAGCGATGCGGCCTGCATCTTTGGTTGCCTGGCGTTGTGCATCGTTGAAGTACGCAGGAACGGTAATGACTGCTTCAGTCACTTCTTCGCCGAGGTAATCTTCAGCGGTTTTTTTCATTTTGCGCAGGATTTCTGCAGAAATTTGCTGTGCGGCGAGTTTTTTGTCGCGCACTGAAATCCATGCATCGCCGTTGTCAGCTTTGACGATTTGATACGGCATCATGCCGATATCTTTTTGCACTTCTTTTTCGTCGAATTTACGGCCGATCAAACGCTTGACAGCGTACAGCGTGTTTTTTGGATTGGTGACAGCCTGGCGTTTAGCCGGCGCGCCAACCAGAATTTCGCCGTCTTCCTGATAAGCGATCACGGATGGCGTAGTACGTGCGCCTTCCGAGTTTTCGATGACTTTAGGCTTGCCGCCTTCCATGATTGATACGCATGAATTGGTCGTGCCTAAATCGATACCGATGATTTTGCCCATGATGGTCTTTCCCTTAAATGTCTGTATTACGAAATTGGTTAAATACTAAATTTGATGTTTCTAATATGCGGTGCGACTGCGCGCTTTCAAGCTATTTTTCTTGCGCAACGGTCACCAAGGCCGGTCGCAACAAGCGATCCGCAATCAAATAGCCTTTTTGCAGCGTATTGACGACTGTGTTGGGCTCTTGATCGGCCGGCACCATAGAAATCGCCTGATGCTTCATAGGGTCCAGCTTGTCGCCTTGCTGCGGTTTGATCTCCAGCAGACGGTTTTTCTCGAAGGCTGCACTCAACTGCTTCAAGGTCATCTCGACGCCTTCTTTCAAGGATTCGATGGATGGCGTTTCGACTTGCAATGCCATTTCCAGACTGTCTTTTACCGGAACCATTGCTTCGGCAAAACCCTCGATCGCAAACTTGTGCGCGCGGGTAACGTCTTCCTGAGCACGACGTCGGAAGTTCTCAACTTCAGCCTTGGCGCGCAAGAACGAATCCTGCAATTCCTGCACCAATTGCTGCGAAGTGGCGAGCTGCTCTTCCAAAGTCTGTTCAGGCGCTACAGAATCGGTCGCTGCTGGCTGATCAATAGACGCTGCTTGCTCTGCGTATTTATCCTGGTCTTGCATGAAAAAATCTCCAACAATCAATGAGTTATGACAAAAATTGCCAATGCGAGACAGCAAATGGGGCTATCCCTTACTATTTCAAGGGGTATTACTGCGGAATTTATATGAATGCGCAAAAGGGGGGAATGATATCCCCCTTGCAAGCTCGTTACGAGAGTCTTGTTACAAAAATCACTTATTCATGGGATGGTATTTTTCCCGGCGCGAACTAGGCTGTAGGCCTGAGATGACTGTGTTAAGTCATCGCCGCCAAGGAATTCATCGTGAAACTGCCCGTTATATCCGTCTCAATAGTGGCGTATACCGCTATCGCGGTTGCCGTGATCTGCTATGCCAACTTGTAAACGCAGGATGCGCTGCCAAATGCGATAGGCGGGGAAATTCTCGTCAGGCAGCTATTTTAGCCTTCCAATCCAGCACTTTGACCCAGCTTTTTCACTCAAAATGAGCGCGTAAGTATTATCCGCAGGTCCCGCCACTAGTTATTTTCAGCACTGAAACCATCAATTCTTAATTTGAAGCACCTAACCGTTTCGCTTCTTCCTGCGAAATCCGCGCCTGCGCATCACGCTCTTCGCGCATGCTAGGCGACAGAATGGTCGGCCAACCTATCATGTGCAATTCCGCAATCTGAGCCAACGCCTTGATCCACGCGTCGTCTTCATTCAGGCAGGCAATGTAGTTGAAGTCCTGCCCGCCGGCTTGCATAAAATCGTGACGTACTTCCATCGCGATTTCTTCCAGCGTTTCCAGGCAATCGCTGGTAAAGCCAGGGCAAATCACATCTATCCGTTTGACGCCTTCCTGCGCGAGCTTTTTCACGGTAGGCGCAGTGTACGGTTGCAGCCATTCTGCTTTGCCGAAGCGCGACTGGAAGGTCACCAAATACTGATCCTCGGTCAAACCTAATTCTTTCGCCAGCAAGCGCGCCGTCTTGTGGCATTCGCAGTGATACGGATCGCCGAGCAGCAAGGTGCGCTTAGGCACGCCGTGAAAGCTCATGATCAATTTATCCGGGCGCCCAGACATTTCCCAGTGAGCAAGCACTGACTTTTGCAAGGCGCGAATATATGCTTCGTGATCGTGATAATGCTTGATGAAGCGCAGCTCAGGCACATTGCGCTCTTGCGCATAATGCTTGAATACCGCGTCGAAAATCGATGCGGTCGTCGTTGCCGAATATTGCGGATACGCAGGCAATATCAAAATACGGTCGCAACCGTCAGCCTTCAACTGACGCAACACATCGGGCACAGACGGGCTGCCGTAACGCATCGCGTACTCGACCCTGACTTCATGACCGCGCGCGCCCAAATATCCTCTGAGCAGCTTGGCTTGTTTCTCGGTATGCACTTTGAGAGGGGAGCCATCGTTAGTCCAAATTGACGCATATTTCTTGGCCGATTTGCCGGAGCGAAACGGCAGAATAATCAGATTCAGAATGAACCACCAGATCGCACGCGGGATTTCCACTACACGTGGATCGGATAAAAATTCTCTTAAATATGGGCGCACTGCCGACGCAGTCGGCGCATTCGGCGTACCGAGATTAATCAGTACGACAGCTGTTTTTGGCACGCTGCCATGGGCGTAAGGCGGTTCGGTTCTAAATGACATGGCGATTGGTATGT
This sequence comes from Herminiimonas sp., assembly GCF_030655415.1. The sequence goes on from NZ_JAURVN010000002.1 coordinate 281,173, forward strand.
GATGAATGCTGTAAAAGTGCGTGCAAAAACGCTGCGGTCAAAACAGCCGACTTACTCAAGTTGCCAAGAGTTCGCGTGCATGTGAGCGCGTGGTCGCGGTGATTTCTATTCCGCCCAGCATGCGGGCAATTTCTTCCACGCGGGCTGCGGCATCGAGCGCATCAATCGACGATAAAGTTTTGCCGTGATTGCTTTGCTTGCTGACTTGAAAATGTTGATTGGCCTGACTGGCGACTTGCGGCAAATGCGTGACGCACAAGACTTGTCTGTCTTGCCCAAGCTTGCGCAACAAGCGCCCTACTACTTCGGCCACGCCTCCACCGATACCGCTATCGACTTCATCGAAAATCAAAGTCGGCGTTGCCGTTGCACTCGATGTGATGACAGAAATCGCCAACGCGATCCGTGCCAATTCACCACCCGATGCAACCTTGGCTAACGGTCGTGGCGTCGTACCGGCGTGCGCAGCAACCATGAATTCAATTTGTTCGACGCCATAGGAAGCTGGCTCGCATGCTTGCAGCGCGATAGCGAATTTGCCGCCTGTCATGCTGAGTTCTTGCATAGCGACAGTCACCGCATCGCTCAAGGCTTTAGCCGCTTTGGTGCGGGCCTTGGATAATTTTTGCGCCGCCGTCATGTACGCAGACTTCAATTTCTCTTCTTGCGCGCGCAAGGCATCGAGATCGCTGGCGTCGGCCAATTGTTTTAATTGTGCGGACAAAGTTTCCAACTCTTGCGGCAAGTCGTCGGCAGCGACGTGGAATTTGCGCGAGGCAGAATGAATATTTTCCAAACGCGTTTCCACTTCACGCAAACGTGCGGGATCGAGTTCGACACGGCTTAAATAATCATTCAATGCATAAACTGCTTCCTGCATTTGAATGCGCGCTGGCTCCAGCGCATCCAGCACCGGTTGTAAACCAGCATCCAGATCAACAAGTTTGCCGATGCGGATATTCAACGACGACAATTGCGACAACATTGGTCCCGAATCGGATTCGGATATCAGCGTCAATGCATCTTGCGCACCTTCAATCAGGCTGGCTGCATGGGACAAACGGCTGTGTTCATTGCTGATGTCGGACCACTCGCCGGGCTTGACTGCGAGTTTTTCAAGTTCGCCAACTTGCCACTCCAGACGTTCGCGTTCCAGCAAAACATTCTTGGCATTGGTTTCGAATTCTTCGCGTTGCTTGGCGAGTGCGCGCCAGGTTTTATACGCGGTCGCGACCGCTTTGACTTCATCCTGCAAACCAGCCTGGTTATCCAGCAATACGCGTTGTGCATCTTGCTTGAGCAAAGATTGATGTGCATGTTGCCCGTGAATGTCGACCAGTTTTTCGCCCAGCTCACGCAGTTGAGTTGCGGTGGCGGCGATGCCGTTGATGAATGCTTTGGAGCGACCGACATTGTCGATGACACGACGCAATAAGGCGCCGCCTTCTTCATTAGTGAATTCGTTTTCGGCTAGCCACGCATCGAGCTCAGCACTGGCAGAAAACTCTGCAGTGATGTCAGCTTTTGCCGCACCTTCGCGTACTACGCTTGCGTCGCCGCGACCGCCCAGAGCCAATGCCAATGCATCGATCAGGATCGACTTACCCGCACCCGTTTCGCCGGTAAATACCGAGAAGCCGGATGAGAACTCAAGTTCGATCGCTTCGACGATCACGAAATCGCGGATAGAAAGCGTGCGCAACATGTGGAGTGATTCTTCCCGAGTAATTCAAGCTTGCTGTAGTAGCTACAAAATCCGCCACAGCAAGCGACACATTAGATTTGAATGAGCGTATCAGTTCGATTAAAAAATTTGCAAGCTACGACTGCAACAGAAGCTCGCCAATCACACCAATTATTTCAATTTTCCCTGCACCGACGGATATTCATTCCAGTGCAACTTTTCGCGCAGCGTATCGTAATAGCTCCAGCCTTCAGGATGCAGGAAGGTGATCGTATGTTCTGAGCTTTTCACAATGATGCGATCGCCTACCTGCAGGCGCGCGACCGATTGCATATCAAAGTTGACGTTGCTGTCGCGACCACCGACAACTTCGATCACGATTTCGCTGGATTCGGATACCACGATAGGACGATTTGACAAGGCATGCGGCGCAATCGGTACCAGCACTATGCCGGACAAGCTCGGGTGCAATAAAGGACCGCCAGCCGACAAAGAATATGCGGTCGAACCAGTCGGCGTAGCGACGATCAAACCGTCGGAACGCTGGTTATACATATAGTGACCATCGACATGCACACACAATTCGACCATGCCGGAACCCGAGCCGCGCGACAGCACGACATCGTTGAACGCCAGTGTGTGATGCATCACTGAGCCATCGCGTTCCAAGGTTCCTTGTAGCAAACTGCGTTTTTCAGATGCGACCTTGCCGCCCAACATTTCTTGCAGCAAAGGCATCATGTCGTCGAGGGCGATATCGGTAATGAAACCCAGACGGCCCTGATTGATACCGATCAGCGGCACGTTATACGGTGCCAACTGACGCGCAATGCCGAGCATGGTGCCATCACCACCAACAACGATCGCGACGTCGGCCACTTCGCCAAGCTCGACCAAATCCATGGATTCGTAACGATCAAGATGGAAACGATCTGAGGTTTGAGTACCGAAGACAATGCGGCGGCCGGTTTCTTTTAGAAAGTCGGCAATCTGCGTCAGTGAGTGGGCGATGTCGTCTGCTGAATGCGCTGTTTCGCTAGGCTTCTGCTTGGCGAAAATCGCAACAGTTTGAAAAGACTCGGCAGTATAGGGATGTGAGGTGGGCAACATGCTGCAGATTAGACCATAATTCCTCTTTGTCTTGCACTATGCGATGCCGCATAGGCAGGAATAATTTTTTAATAGTTTGGCAAAATCATTTACAGAATCGGATCCGTCATCGCATGAAGTCTTCCCCTGTCAAAGCTGTTTTATTCGATCTGGACGACACCTTATGGCCGCTGGTGCCAACCTTGGTCAAAGCCGAAGCTGTGTTGTACGACTGGTTGACTCAGCATATTCCTGGCGTCGTGCAGCGCTTCAGCAACGAGGAATTGCGCGCACTGCGCATGGAGTTATTGCCGACCAAACCTGAATACAAATTCAATGTGTGGGCCTTGCGCCACGCTGCATTGACGCACGCCTGCCACCTCACCAGCGAAAACAAGGCATTGGTCGATCAAGCGATGGAAGTATTTTCTGAAGCGCGCAATGACGTTGCGCTATTCGACGATGTGGTACCAGGGCTGGCGAGTTTGAGCGAGCGCTACGTGATCGGTTCGATTTCAAACGGTTTTGCCGATCTGGCTGCAATCGGGATCTCAGAACATTTCAAAACATCAATAGCGGCGCATCAATTCGGTAGCGCCAAACCCCATCCGGAAATCTTTCTTGCTGCGTGCGAGGCGCTCGCCATTGCGCCGCATGAAGCGGTGTATGTGGGCGACGATCCCTTGTTGGATATTCAAGGTGCGCAAAATGCAGGCTTGCAAGCAGTGTGGATGAATCGTTTTCAGCGGGTATTGCCGGAGCATATTGTGCCGGCGGCAAGTTGCGCCAATCTGTACGAGCTCGATATGTGGCTTAAGCGCGCATAATCAACTGAATGAAAATCTGACAAACCGGCTTTCAACAGCAAATTGCCTGAGTAGATAAATAGCGACACAGCATGCACATCGTGTAGGCTGCAAGTCTTGCAGTTCCGCATTGCCACTCATTACAATAGCAACATCATGCAACTCGATAATCGCGCACAAACATTACTGAAAGCTCTGGTCGAACGCTATATAGCGGACGGCCAACCTGTCGGTTCGCGCGAGCTTTCAAAAATTTCCGGCCTTGATCTGTCGCCTGCGACGATACGCAACATCATGGCCGACCTGGAAGAAATGGGGTTCGTCGCCAGCCCGCACACTTCCGCTGGAAGAGTCCCAACACCACGCGGCTATCGCGTGTTTGTCGATACCTTGCTGACGGTGCAAACGATCGATGAAAGCGGACTGGAATCCAAATTACAGACCACGCTGCAAACCGGTTCTTCGCAAAAAATTATTTCGAATGCAGCGCAAATCCTGTCTTCACTGTCCGAGTTCGCAGGCATCGTATTAACGCCGCGGCGTGAGTCGGTATTCCAGCAAATCGACTTTTTACGCTTGTCTGAAAAACGCATATTGCTGGTTATCGTCGGCCCGACCGGCGATGTGCAAAACCGCCTGCTGCTGACCGACGTCGATTATTCGCCTACGCAACTAGTGCGCGCAGCCAATTACATCAACCAGAATTATGGCGGCCTGAGTTTTGACGAAGTGAGAGTCCGTTTGCAAGGCGAGTTGAAAGCTTTACAAGATGATATGACGCGCCTGATGCAAGCGGCGGTAGAAGCCGGCAGCGATGCCATGAATGACAGTAGCGACGACGTCGTGATTTCCGGCGAACGCAATCTGCTCAGCGTGACCGATCTGTCATCAAACATGACATCGCTAAGAAAACTATTCGATTTGTTTGAGCAAAAAACCAGCCTGATGCAATTGCTGGACGTTTCCAACAAGGCAACCGGCGTACAAATTTTTATTGGCGGCGAATCAAATTTGGTCGCGATGGATCAAATGAGCGTGGTGACATCGCCCTACACGGTAAACGGCAAAGTAGTCGGCACTTTAGGAGTGATCGGACCTACGCGTATGGCCTACGAACGGGTAATCCCAATTGTCGATATCACGGCAAAATTGCTATCGAATGCGCTCAGTCATACGCATAGCTGAATTCAAATCTGCATTTAATTGCGGCATCCATATGAAAAAGCCACGCACTCGATAAAGAGCGCGTGGCTTTTTAATGAAGGCTAAACTGGCGCCGACTTATTTCTTCGGCTTGCGGCAGCTCTTGCAATGGCCGTATAAAGCCAATGCGTGATCGGCGATTTCAAAGCCGTGTTCTTGTGCGATCTTGACCTGGCGTTTTTCGATTTCTGCATCAAAGAATTCTTCTACTTTGCCGCAATCCAGACACACCAGATGATCATGATGCGTACCTTCGTTCAATTCAAACACTGCTTTACCAGTTTCAAAATGGTTGCGTTGCAGCAAGCCAGCTTGTTCGAATTGCGTCAAAACGCGATAGACCGTTGCCAGGCCGACATCGAGATTATCTGCCAGCAGCATCTTGTATACGTCTTCGGCACTCAGATGGCGTACTTCGGCATTCTGAAAAATGTCGAGGATTTTCAGGCGTGGCAGCGTCGCTTTTAGACCGCTGGCTTTTAATTCAGATGGATTGTTGGGCATGTTCTTGTTCAGATTGAGGATATCTGCCTTATCATATAGCGTTTTCGTACAATTGCTCAATCCCTTGAGATTCATTATGCAAATGCTGCCCCCATATTTTAATCGTGCCCCAGCCCTCGCTGGTACATTTTGCTTGTTGCTGGCAACGGCCCTCACAGGTTGTGCGTCGAAAAATCCATTGATGGAAGAACCTGCGCCAGTCGCGGCTAAAGCCAAAACGGCTGCGCCACCTGTAGCGCAAGCACCGGCTCCAGCGCCTGCTGAAGAAAAAGTGGTCGCTTCTGCACCGACCGCCGCTCCTGTAGCACCGGTTGCTGTCGCTACTGCTCCCGCAGCAGCAAGTACAACGACTGGCGTGCAAACCAAACAGGAAAAACGCTTCCTCGGCATTTTCCGCCCGTATCGTCCTGATATTCAACAAGGCAATTTCGTTTCACAAGAAATGGTCGCCCAATTGAAACCAGGCATGACGCAAGATCAAGTGATCTTCCTGCTCGGCACGCCGTTGCTGACCGATGTATTTCACTCCGATCGCTGGGATTACTCCTTCCGCCTACAAAAAGGCAATGGCGAAGTCACTACCAGCCGCGTGACGGTTTTCTTCAAGGACAAACTGGTTTCGAGTTTTGAAGGCGGCGATTTGCCGACCGAAAAAGACTATCTGGAACGCATTGCCGACAAAGCAAAAGTCAAATAATTCGCTGAACAAACTGAATACCATTTACGCATGAATCAATTGAAAATCGCGGTTGCAGGCGCATCCGGCCGCATGGGTCACATGTTGATCGAAGCCATCCAGCAAGCATCGGACGCCACGCTTTCAGGCGCACTGGATATCGCGGCTTCGCCTGCCATCGGCAACGACGCAGCAGCATTTCTGGGCAAACCGGCTCGCGTTCTGATCGAATCGGATTTCGCCAAAGGTTTGGCAAATGCCGATTTCCTGATCGACTTTACCCGTCCTGAAGGCACGCTTGAACATCTGAAGTACTGCGCTGATCACGGCATCAAAATGATTATCGGCACCACAGGTTTCGATGCAGCGGGCAAGGCAGCTATCGCCGCAGCAGCAGAAAAAACCGCGATCATGTTTGCACCGAATATGAGTGTAGGCGTGAACGTCACGATGAAATTGCTGGAAATGGCCGCGAAGAATTTTTCCGAAGGCTACGACATCGAAATCATAGAAGCACATCACCGCAACAAGGTCGATGCGCCATCCGGCACCGCGATCAAAATGGGTGAAGTGATTGCCGGTGCATTAGGCAAGGATTTGAACGATGTCGCAGTCTGGGCGCGCGAAGGCGTAACTGGCGCACGTGATCCGTCATCGATTGGTTTTGCGACCATACGCGGCGGCGACATAATTGGCGACCACACCGTCTTGTTTGCTGGCGACGGTGAACGCATCGAGATTTCGCACAAATCGTCTAGTCGCGTGTCATATGCAAACGGCAGCCTGCGTGCAGCACGCTTCCTTGCTGACAAGAAAACTGGTTTGTACGATATGCAAGACGTATTAGGTTTGCGCGAAATCTGAAGCTCAGCAGAGCAGTTACGTAACAAGAAAAACCCGAACGTCGCAAAAGCAGTAACCGATCAATCCAGCTTAATTCCAGCCTACTCAGATCGATAACATGAACTCCACTGCAGAACAAGGATTGGGTCTGGCGCATTACTGGGCGCAAGGCGATGGGGTTTCGCACGCTGTCGCTTACGTGTTGTTGATCATGTCGATCCTCAGCTGGTATTACATTCTGTCAAAAGGCTGGAGTTCGTGGCGCATACGTCGTAGCGCCGCAGCGCTGGAAGGTTTCTGGCAAGCGCCTACGCTGACCGATGCCATTGCCACCATCAAGCTGGCTGATAGCGAAAACGTCTACACGCCGCTGGCCGCACAAAGCGCCGAAGCCGCCAACATCAAACCGCACGCAAACTCACTCAACGCCAACACCGATCCTGGCGAATTGATTACGCGCACCTTACGTCAGGAAATCAATCGCGTTTCAGCCCGACTCGAAAGCGGCCTGACGTTATTGGCATCGGTTGGTTCTACCGCTCCTTTCGTAGGTTTGTTCGGTACTGTGTGGGGCATTTATCACGCGCTGGTCGCCGTCTCCGCATCTGGCACCGTGCAAATCGACAAGGTCGCAGGTCCAGTCGGCGAAGCACTGATCATGACGGCACTTGGTCTCGCAGTAGCGATTCCAGCCGTGCTGGCCTACAACGCTTTTACCCGCGTCAATCGCGTCACGCTGGCAGAGCTGGATGCGTTTGCGCATGATCTGCATGCTTATCTGACTACCGGCGCACGCGTCGGCAAATGACATCGTTTTTTGCTATGAAAACTGGTAAAAAAGTGTAGGAGCAAACATGGCATTCGGCGGATTTAACGACAACAAGCAACCAGCACCAATGGCGGACATTAACGTCACGCCTATGGTCGATGTGATGTTGGTATTGCTGGTGATTTTCATCATCACCGCACCGCTGTTCACGCATGCGATCAAGCTGGATTTACCGGCTGCGCAATCAGCACCAGCGCCTACGGAGCCAAGCACGATTTCCCTGTCGATCAATGGCGATGGCGCGATTTTCTGGAACAACGATCCGATTACGCAAGAAGCATTAAATAGCCGATTGGTCATTGCATCCAAGCAGCAGCCCCAACCGCAATTACAATTGCGCGCCGATAAAGGCACGCGCTATGAAGTTATCGCGCAAGTCATGGCTGCGGCGCAAACTAACGGCTTGACCAAGTTGGGCTTCGTCACTGAGGTGCCGACTTCGGTACCTCCAACAAAAAAGTAAATTCATGGCTGTCGTACATTTGAATGGCGAAACCATCGCCGACTGGAACACTTTTCACGCTGCTTGCAAAACAGCATTCGGCTTCCCCGATTTCTACGGCTGCACGATCGATGCGTGGGTTGATTGCCTGAGTTATCTGCGCGACGAAGAAAATATGACGAAATTCATTCTGAAGCCAAATGAAAAGCTGCAAATCGTCGTCGATCACGCAGACATTTTACGTAAAAATGCTCCCGACCTCCTCGAAGAAGTCGCCTTCTGCATAGAAGGCATCAACGAACGCTACGCCGATTACGGCGAAAATCCGGCACTGGAACTCAAACTCGCCTGAACACTGCAGTTCAGCGAAAACGAAACTCATCCAAGTTAAGCCCGGGCAAGCTTGCAATTGCCTCGCTGCCGACACGCCATCCGAGTGGGCGAACCAGTATAATCATGGGTTCGTATATACATTCACCCTCACTTTTGGCTCCATCCGTCATGCAAGATAAATACAGCCCCGCCGACGTAGAAAAATCGGCGCACGACCATTGGCAGGCAATCGACGCGTACAAAGCGGTCGAACATGCCAAAGATAAAAACGGCAAAGACAAGAAAAAATTCTACGCATGCTCGATGCTGCCTTACCCATCCGGCAAGCTGCACATGGGTCACGTGCGCAATTACACAATCAACGACGTGATGTATCGCTATCTGCGCATGAACGGCTACAACGTGTTGATGCCGATGGGCTGGGACGCGTTTGGTATGCCAGCAGAAAATGCCGCGATGGCGAACAATGTGCCGCCGGCGCAATGGACTTACGCCAACATCGATTACATGAAGACGCAAATGGCGTCCATGGGCTTGGCCATCGACTGGTCACGAGAAATGACGGCCTGCAAGCCTGAGTATTACAAATGGAATCAGTGGATGTTCCTGAAGATGCTCGAAAAAGGCATCATCTACAAAAAAACCGGCACAGTTAACTGGGATCCTATCGATCAAACAGTGCTCGCCAATGAGCAAGTTATCGACGGTCGCGGCTGGCGTTCCGGCGCGCTGATCGAGAAGCGCGAAATCCCGATGTACTACGCGCGCATCACCGATTACGCAGAAGAATTGCTGGACCACGTCGACAATAAATTGCCGGGCTGGCCAGAACGCGTGCGTACCATGCAATCCAACTGGATAGGCAAATCGACAGGCGTACGTTTTGCGTTCACGCATGACATCAAGGAAGATGACAAGCTGATCAATGACGGCAAACTGTGGGTCTTCACCACACGTGCTGACACGATCAAGGGCGTCACTTTTTGCGCAGTTGCACCGGAACACGCACTCGCCGCTTTTGCAGCGAAATCGAATCCTGAGTTGGCCGATTTCATCGCCGAATGCAAACTCGGTAGCGTCATCGAAGCCGACATGGCAACGATGGAAAAGAAAGGCATGCCAACCGGTTTGTTCGTCAAACATCCATTGACCGGCTCGCTGGTCGAAGTATGGGTCGGTAACTACGTACTGATCACTTACGGCGACGGTGCCGTAATGGGCGTACCGGCGCACGACGAACGCGACTTTGCATTCGCACAAAAATACGTACTACCTATCCATCAAGTGATTGATGTTGAAGGCAAAACTTTTTCTGACGTCAGCTGGCACGACTGGTATGCCGACAAGGAAAACGGTCGCTGCATTAACTCCGGCAAATACGATGGTTTGAATCACCAGCAAGCAGTTGACGCCATCGCTGCCGACCTAGAAGAACTCGGCTTGGGTGAAAAGAAAATCACCTATCGCCTGCGCGACTGGGGTATTTCACGTCAGCGCTATTGGGGCACGCCGATCCCGATGATTAACTGCGCCGATTGTGGTGCAGTGCCTGTTCCCGAAAAAGATTTGCCTGTCGTCCTCCCGGAAGATTGCGTGCCGGATGGCAGCGGTAATCCACTGAACAAACACGAAGCTTTCCTTAAATGCGATTGCCCGAAGTGCGGCAAACCTGCGCGTCGCGAAACCGACACGATGGATACCTTCGTCGATTCATCCTGGTACTACATGCGCTATTGCTCGCCGAACAGCAGCGAGGCAATGGTCGACGACCGTAACGATTACTGGATGCCGATGGATCAGTACATCGGCGGCATCGAACATGCAGTCCTGCATTTGCTGTACGCGCGCTTCTGGACCAAGGTCATGCGCGACTTCGGTCTGATCAAGTTCGATGAGCCATTTACCAATCTGCTGACGCAAGGCATGGTGCTGAACGAAACTTACTATCGTGAAGAATCCAACGGTAAAAAGATTTGGTTCAACCCGGCCGATGTACAGCTTGAATTGGATGAAAAAGGTCGCCCTGTTTCTGCAAAACTGACTACCGATGGTCAGCCTGTTGCAATCGGTGGTACGGAAAAAATGTCGAAGTCGAAGAACAACGGCATCGATCCGCAAGCGCAAATCGATCAGTACGGCGCGGATACTGCGCGCCTGTTCACGATGTTTGCCTCGCCACCGGAACAAACTCTGGAATGGTCGGGCGCTGGAGTCGAAGGTGCGAACCGCTTCCTGCGTCGCGTATGGGCTTATTCATACAATCAATCGGCCCGCATCGCTGCAGCAACGACTGTCGATTTGAGCAAGCTGACCGAAGCGCAAAAGACCTTGCGTCGCGAAGTGCACAAGATTCTGCAACAAGCTGACAGCGATTTCAAACGGATTCAATACAACACCGTCGTCTCCGCCAGCATGAAAATGCTGAACACGCTGGAAGCTGCCAAGCTGGATGATTCCGCTGCGTCGAATGCAGTGATCAGCGAAGGCTTGTCTATTTTCCTGCGCATACTCAATCCGATCGCACCGCACATTACGCACGCGCTGTGGCAAGAGCTGGGCTTCGCAAAAGCGCATGGCGATATACTCGATGCATCGTGGCCGCAAGTCGATGCAGCGGCGCTGGAACAAGCTGAAATTGAAATGATGATTCAGGTCAACGGCAAACTGCGTGGCAGCATCATCGTTGCGAAAGATGCGGACAAAGCCAGTATTGAAGCAGCAGCGCTGGCGAATGAAACCGTACAGAAGTTCATCGAAGGCACACCGAAGAAAATCATCGTGGTGCCTGGCAAACTGGTCAACATCGTTGCCTGATTTGATTGATAGTGCAACGAGTGCAGCACAATCGTTTTGAAGGTTTAGCTGAAATGCTTATTGTTTGAAGTACTGCTCTAAAGTAAAAATCACGCAGGATTATCCATGCTAAAAAATCGCCGTCTTCTCTGTATCGCTTTGGCTTCTACCGTCATGCTATCGGCATGCGGTTTCAAGTTGCGCGGTTCTATCCTCGGTAACAACTTGCCGTTCAAATCGATTTTCCTCGCAGTGCCAGAAACCTCGGCGCTAGGCATCGAGTTACGCCGCTATATTCGGGGCAGCGGCGAGCTGGAGATAAAGGATAGACAGGAAGATGCGGAAGCAACGCTCGACATCACCAATGAGATTCGCGACAAGGTAATTTTGTCACTGAATAGCCAAGGTCGTGTACGCGAATACGTGCTGTACTACCGCGTCACCATCCGTGTACGTGACAACAAGAATGTTGAACTGCTGGCACCAACGCAAATCGTCTTGAAGCGCGACATCAGCTATAACGAAAATCAGGTTCTGGCAAAAGAAGCGGAAGAAGCGATGCTGTATCGCGACATGCAATCTGATCTGGTACAGCAGATTCTGCGTCGTATGGCCGCCATCAAGCCAGTGGACGCCAACGCAACGACACCGCAATAACGCAACGCATATATGCAACTGCGCTTTGATGCTCTTGATACGCACTTAAGCAAGCCGCTAGCCGGCTTGTATGTCATCACGAGCGACGAGCATTTGCTGGCGCTGGAAGCTGCTGACAAGATACGCAAGACGGCTCGTGCACAAGGTTTTTCCGAACGCGAAGTTCTGGTTGTTGATCGCAGCTTCAAATGGGGCGAACTGCTGGCAGCCAATCAATCGCAATCGCTATTTGGCGATAAAAAATTGATTGAACTGCGCATCCCTACCGGCAAACCCGGCAAGGATGGCGGCAAGGCCTTACAGGATTATTCGGCATCGCTCAGCCCTGACAACCTGACCCTGATTACATTGCCCAAGCTCGATTGGGCCACGCAAAAAGCGGCGTGGGTCGCGAGCTTGCAACAAGCCAGTGTATTCATCGATATTCCCTTGGTCGAACGCGCGCAATTGCCGGCGTGGCTGGGTGTGCGCCTGGCTGCGCAACACCAAAGCGCGAATCGCGAATGCCTGGACTTTATCGCTGAACGCGTCGAAGGCAATTTGCTCGCCGCACATCAAGAAATACAAAAGCTGGCGCTGCTTTATCCGGAAGGTCCACTGAGCTTCGAGCAAATCCACGATGCCGTGCTGAATGTCGCACGCTACGATGTATTCAAACTGAATGAAGCGATGCTGAGCGGCGATACGGCAAGACTGGTGCGCATGCTGGAAGGTTTGCAAGGCGAAGGCGAGGCATTACCGCTGGTGTTGTGGGCGGTTGCAGAAGAAATTCGCACTTTGCTGAAACTGAAATCTGGCGTCGCACAAGGTCGACAGCTTAGTCAGTTGACGAAAGAGCATCGCATCTGGGGTCCGCGTGAACGACTGATAGAACCGGCCTTACGCAGACTGAAATTAGCTACGCTGGAAAGCGCGCTGCAGGAAGCGGCACAAATCGATAAGATGGTGAAAGGCTTGCGTGCCAAGAAGTTTTCTGGCGATGCCTGGGATGCAATGTTGCAGTTGGGCTTGAAGATCGCTAGAGGCTAAAGAGAAGCCACGGCGCAAAGAACAGCGAGCTTGCGATAACGCTTAGTGCAACCATATATGCTGCAAGCCCTAATGGTGGGTTGCAACAGTAGCCAAAACATCAAGACAAAGAATTCGTATCAAACAGTTTCAGTGCTATCCGCTGTATTTAATTAATCGAAGTACCAACCATTCCTGAACAAAATGGATATCAAGCAATACATGAAAGAAGTCGGTCAACGTGCACGCAAGGCTTCGCGTGCAATGGCCAAGGCTGATACCGCTGCCAAGAACAAGGCTTTGTCGCTGATCGCTGCTGCGATTCATCGTGATGCCGATATCTTGCGCGCAGCAAATCAAAAGGATCTGGATGCAGCACGTGCCAACGGTTTGGCACCGGCTCTGCTCGACCGCCTGACCTTATCGGATAAAGCGATTGCCACTATGGCAGAAGGCCTGGAGCAAATCGTTGCCCTGCCCGATCCTATCGGCGAAATCTCGAATATGAAATATCGTCCAACCGGAATTCAAGTTGGACAAATGCGCGTGCCACTCGGCGTGATTGGCATCATTTATGAAGCACGTCCAAACGTCACCGTCGATGCTGCAGGTTTGTGCATCAAGAGCGGCAACGCGACCATTTTGCGCGGTGGCTCGGAAGCGATTCACTGCAATCAGGCGCTGGCAAAAATCGTCAGCGAAGGTTTGGCCGGCGCGGGCTTGCCTGCCGATGCAGTACAAATTGTGGAAACCACGGATAGAGCCGCAGTCGGTGAATTGATTACCATGCCTGAATACGTGGACGTTATCGTGCCACGCGGCGGCAAAGGTTTGATAGCACGCTTGATGAAGGAATCCAAAGTACCGATGATCAAACATCTGGACGGCATTTGCCACGTCTACATCGACAGCAATGCAGACTTGAAGAAAGCCGTGGATATTTCATTCAATGCAAAATGCCATCGTTACGGCACTTGCAACACGATGGAAACTTTGTTGGTCGCGCGTTCAATCGCATCTGCGGTTTTGCCAGAGCTGGCGAAATTGTATGCAACCCAAGAAGTGGAATTGCGCGCTGACGATGAAGCGCGCGCGATCTTGAAAGGTTATCCGCATTTGACCGCAGTCACTGAACAGGATTGGAGCGAAGAATATCTGGCGCCCATCCTTGCGGTCAAAATTGTCGAGAACATGGATGAAGCGATCGAGCACATCAATAACTATTCGTCGCAGCACACAGACAGCATCGTGACGGAAGACTACACGCGCGCGATGCGCTTTTTGCGTGAAGTTGATTCGGCGTCAGTGATGATCAACGCCTCGACGCGTTTTGCCGATGGTTTTGAATATGGCCTGGGTGCAGAAATCGGCATCTCTAACGACAAGCTGCATGCACGCGGTCCAGTTGGCTTGGATGGATTGACGTCATTGAAGTATGTCGTCTTTGGTCACGGTGAAGTCCGCGCTTAATTTTCGCGCAGTCGATTCGTCCTTGGGAAAACACCATGCTTTGGATTAAAGCGCTGCATATCGTGTTTGTGATGTCGTGGTTTGCCGGCTTGTTTTATCTGCCGCGCATCTTCGTCAATCTGGCGATGGAAACCGACACTACCGCGACGACTCGTTTGCTGTTGATGGCACGCAAGCTATACCGTTTCACAACGATACTTGCGATTCCAGCGCTGATCTTTGGTGCTTGGCTGATGAGTTACGGCTTCAACGGTGGCTGGTTGCATGCCAAGCTGGCACTGGTTGTGCTAGTGATCGGTTACCACCACGCTTGCGGTTCCTTGCTGAAAAAATTTGAACGCGGCGCAAATCGGCGCAGCCATAAATGGTATCGCTGGTTTAACGAAGTGCCGGTCGTTCTGCTGCTGGTGATTGTCATCCTGGTCGTTGTCAAACCGTTTTAAATTAGGGAGTTTTCATGGCCAAGGTTTGTGAATATTATTTTGCACCGCAATCACCCTGGTCTTATTTCGGCCATGAGCGTCTGCTCGCATTAGCGAAGCAATACGATGTGCAAATCGATATGAAGCCTGTCGATCTGGCGAAAATTTTTAGTGTCTCTGGCGGCTTGCCTTTGGCCAAACGTCCGCCGCAACGTCAGGCTTATCGTCTGATCGAGTTGAAACGCTGGAGCGAATATCTTGATTTACCGTTGCATCCACAACCACAGTTTTTTCCGGTATCGGGCGATCCCGCGGCGAAGCTGATCATTGCCACCAAGTTCGCACACGGCACTGATGCGGCGCTTGCACTGACTAGCGCAGTGATGCGCGCATTGTGGGCGGAAGAAAAAAACATCATGGATACGGAGACGCTGATCGGATTGGCGAATGCTGCCGGTCATGATGGCGCAGCATTATTGAAATCATCGGAAACTACTGCCGTACAAAACGAATACGAGCAATTCACTAACGATGCGATGGCTGCCAGCGTATTCGGCGCACCTTGGTATGTCGTCGATGGCGTTGCGTTTTGGGGCCAAGACAGATTGGATTTCGTTGAGCGTGCTTTTCAAAGCGCTTAACAAGAATCGGCAGTCAGCTCTGTTTCGGAAGTTTTATCAAAAAGTAACTGAGCAAGTTTTGCCGAATAATTTTTAAAGAAGTACTGCAGCACCCAGCTCACGCGACGCATCATCAAGATGCGGTCGCGCGTCTATTTTCATAACGGATAAAAGGTCCCCCATGTCAGCACCACATTCTTATTTCTGTCCATGCCCGCGCGGTTTGGAAATCGCCCTCGCAGAAGAACTCAACGAGATCGCAGCAGCGCCCGGCAGCGGCAATACACTCAAGGTACATTTGCAAGTGCCGGGCGGTGTGCATTGCTCTGGGACGCTGCAAGATGCGTATCGCATCAACCTGCATTCGCGCATTGCATCACGCGTGTTGATGCGCATGGCGCACGCCAGCTACACGACTGAAAACGATATTTATGATTTGACGCTGGCGCAACCGTGGGAAGACTGGTTCGCCGTGCATCACACGATCCGTATCGACGTTACCGCGATTAAATCGCCGCTACGTAGTCTTGAATTCACCACACTGAAAATCAAGGATGCGATCTGCGACCGCTTCCGCGATATTTATAACGAACGTCCTTCCGTCGATACCAAGATGCCGGATATGCGCGTGGTCGGCTTTCTTGACGCACGCACCTTCACGGTCTATCTCGACACATCTGGCGAAGCTTTATTCAAGCGCGGCTGGCGCATGGAAACCGGTGACGCGCCTTTGCGCGAAAATCTGGCTGCAGGTTTGTTGCGCACATCAGGCTGGAAGCCGGGCATGACTCTGTTCGATCCTATGTGCGGCTCCGGCACTATCCTGGCCGAAGCAGCGCAAATGCTGGCAGGTATTCCACCAGGTTTGCATCGCGCTTTCGCCTTCGAAAAATTTGCCGGCTTTAGTACTGCAGAATGGTCAGCGATCAAGGGCAGCGTCAAACCAAATGTATTGCCAACAGAACCAACTATTTTCGGCAGCGATATTTCCGGCGATATGGTCACGATGACGCGTAATAATTTGAACAAGGCCGGCATTCGCTTCGACGTCCCGCTGAAGCAGATCGAAGCGCAAGAAGTGAAAGCGCCTAGCGAAGTGCCAGGCATCTTGCTGACAAATCCACCGTATGGCGAACGTATCGGCATCCGTGGTGACAGCACCGCAGAAGCTGACGACATGGCAAAAGATTTTTTCAGCGCCTTGGGCACAACTTTGAAACAACGCTTCGCCGGCTGGCAGGTGTTTTTGTTTACCGCTGATCTTGGCTTACCGAAGTTATTGCGTCTAAAAGAAGCGCGTAAAACGCCTTTCTTCAATGGCGCGCTGGAATGCCGTTTGTTCCGCTTCGATATGGTGGCCGGCTTCAATCGTCGTGAACAAGCAAAGCCAAAAACAGAATCTGCTGAATAAGCATTTAATACCGCAACTTTCTTCTGCAATCCTGAAGTCTCCTGACACACTGCTGTCAGGAGCACTCTTGCATGATGCGTGCTGCCATTTGGCATTTCACGCGAGAACATCATGCATACAAAAATAAACTGGTTCGAAATCCCATCTACCGACTTCGGTCGCGCCATCCGTTTTTATGAAACGCTATTCGACACGACGCTGCGTCTCGAAAAACCAGATTCTGATTCACTTGAAATGGCTTTGTTCAGCGACGCCGGCGGTATTCCTTGCGGTTGCGTCACGCATTATGAAAGCCACTCGCCAAGCAGCAACGGCACCTTGGTCTACCTGGATGCCAACCCGTCCATCGATGCAGTGCTTTCGCGCGTAGAATCGGCCGGAGGGGAATCCGCCTGCCTAAACTGGAATTGCCCAACGATATCGGCTATATCGCGCATTTCGTCGACACCGAAGGTAATCTGCTGGCGCTACATTCTCAGCACTAAGCATCAATTGCGCATCATCATTCGGCAACGCATCGCTGGACGGAGATGCGCGCATTTGTCAGAATGAGGCGAGGCTTCATTCTGCTTCGTTATGCTTGTTCCTCTTGTTTCTAATTCGTGATTGAGCACAACGTGATCTCTCAACTTGTATCTCCACACCGTTGTGCTGCACGCGTCAGCAATCAAGATGGCGCTCACTGCAAATATCATGCGCCGCGCTGAACGCTTGTTCCAGATCGCGCAGTATTTGCGCGGTCGCCGATTGACTACCGCACATCAGCTTTCTGAATGGTTGGCGGTATCCGAGCGCACGATTTATCGCGACATTCGCGACCTCTCCACATCAGGTATGCCTATCGAAGGCGAAGCCGGCGTCGGCTATCGTGTCAGGGCTGGTTTCGATTTACAGCCCTTGATGTTTTCTACCGACGAGATCGAAGCCATGGTCGCCGGCATGCGCATGGTGCAAGCCTGGGGCGGGCCGCAACTGGCAGCATCCAGCGCCGCTGCCTTGGCGAAAATCACGCTCGCCCTGCCGCGCGAGAAACGCGATTTTGTCGAAGCAACGCCGCTGTTCGCACCCGACTTTCACATCGACCCCGAACATGGCAAACGACTCGAATGCATACGCCAGGCTATCGGCAAACAACACAAGCTGCTACTTCATTACATAGACGCCAAACAGCAAGCCACGCAACGTGTTATCTGGCCGTTAGCCTTGTATTACTGGGGCAGCGGTTGGTCGATTGCCGCATGGTGCGAAACGCGCAACGACTTTCGCTCCTTCCGCCTGGACCGCGTGCAATTGCTGACACAGGGTGAGCGCTATGACAGCGTCGCTGATCGCCGCCTGGCTGATTTTGTACGCGCGATGAAGCGCGACAACTGTAACTGAGTGCCTGCTCATTCAAATCCACACGCCGAAACCGTCGCAAAAAAAGTAGTCAGCGTATCCATCAAGATCCTTCCGTAAGTACCATTTTTCCTGCGTTTTAGCCCAATTCAGAAAAAGCTTGACGCACGTAGAACGATCGTTCTACCATGTTTTCCATGGAAGATATTTCAAGCACCGAAACCATGGGCAAACTGTTGGCAGCAACAGAACGCCTGATTTATGCCGGCGGCATTTGCGCGACTGGCATGGATGCGATCGTCAAATCGTCAGGCGTCGCCAGAAAAACCATCTATCGCTATTTCCGCACCAAGGATGACTTGGTGGCCGAGGCCTTGAGCAAACGCGATGAGCGCTGGATGCGCTGGTTTATCACTACCAGCAACAAGGGCGAGACACCGGCCGGAAAATTGCTGGCGACGTTTGATGCACTGGAAGAATGGTTTTTCACGCCCGACTTTCGCGGCTGCGCATTCATTAATGCAGCAGGAGAAATCGGCGACGCGAGCACGCCGATTCGTGCGGTGGCAAAAAAACACAAGGTCAAGTTGCGCAATTTTTTGCGCGAGCTGGCAGAGGAATATGGCGCAGATGATCCGGAGGAACTGGCAACGGAATTCCTCATTCTGATCGACGGCGCGATTACGGTTGCTTTGGTAATGGGTAACAAGGAAGCTGCACGCGATGCGAAAAAACTCGCGCGTAAATTGCTGCGATCTTGAACAGATTTTTACTCGTCACCGAAGTTGATGCAATGCAGTCCCACTCATTCTATGGAGATCCAGATGTCAGTTAATCCTAATGTCCGTCCACCGCTGCCACCATTCACCCGCGAAACCGCGCTACAAAAAATTCGCGGCGCAGAAGATGGCTGGAACAGCCGCGATCCAGAACGCGTCTCGCTGGTTTACAGCCTCGATACCAAATGGCGTAATCGTGCAGAGTTCGTTACCAACCGCGCAGAAGCGAGGGCATTTCTGGAACGCAAATGGGCGAAGGAACTCGACTATCGTTTGATCAAGGAACTATGGGCTTTTACCGATAATCGTATCGCCGTACGTTACGCATACGAATGGCATGACGATTCCGGTAACTGGTTCCGCTCCTACGGTAACGAAAACTGGGAATTCAACGCCGACGGTTTGATGACCAATCGCTACGCATGCATCAACGATATGCCGATCAAGGAATCGGACCGCAAATTTCATTGGCCCTTGGGTCGTCGTCCGGATGATCATCCAGGCTTGTCGGATCTTGGTTTGTAAAACTGGCTTTAATAACTTCAGTCTACAAACTGATATTTCAAATACCTGTCCAACGTTTTCATTCTAAAGTCAGATCACGCGTAAATCGTGTGATCTGACTTCAATCGTCGGACAGCGTCGCAGTAATCCCTACCCCGATTCTTACCGCAGCAAAACTTCAATCGCAGAAAGGCGCATACTTTGCCCTCTGCTCTACCGCTGGCAGTCCGATCACACGGTCGTACGACGCCGGTATGAAATTTATAATATCCGTTGTTAATACCTGTTGTTAACACCCGAAAAAAGAAAGCTGTCTGATGTCTGTTGAAAAAACACGCCCATCGTCCGTCGCAAGTAAAACGGTCGTGATCAGCAATACTGCGCTGGCCATCATGTTGGCCGCGCTGTCGATGCTCGGGCCGTTTTCGATCGACACGTATCTGCCGGCATTCCCGAATATTCAAGCTTCATTGGGAGCCAGCGCGATCGAGGTACAGCAAACGCTGACCGCCTATATGTTTTCATTTGCAGTGATGATTTTGTGGCACGGCGCATTATCGGATGCCTTCGGGCGGCGCAATATCATACTGGTTGCCTTGGCGGTTTTTGCAGTCGCCACCTTGGGTTGTGCCTCCGCTCATAGCATCGAATATCTTTGGGCTTTCCGCATGTTGCAAGGTCTGGCGGCAGGTGCCGGTGTCGTCATCGGTCGCGCGATTATTCGTGATCTGTATGCGGGATCTGCGGCAGAAAAATTACTCTCGCTGGTGACAATGATTTTTTCGATTGCACCGGCGATTGCGCCGATACTTGGCGGCTGGGTCGTCAAGCATCTGGACTGGCGCGCGATCTTCCTTGGCTTGTTTATTTATGCGGTGCTGCTCTTGATCTATTGCTATAAGCGCTTGCCGGAATCATTGCCGCCAGAAAAACGTCAACCCTTCAATCCTGAATTTTTATATCAAAGTTATAAACGCGTATTCCGTTCACCACTCTTTCATTTGAAGTCGGGTGCGATTGCGTTTAATTTCGCCGGCATGTTTTTGTATGTCGCTGCCGCACCGGTCTTTCTAGTGGAACACTTGGGTCTAGGCCCCGATCAATTCGGCTGGCAGTTTGTACCGACGGTGGGCGGCATTTTTTGTGGCGCACTCGCAGCCAATCGACTCGCCGGCAATATCCCGCTAGCGCGACAAGTGTTAATCGGATTTAGCTTGCTGATTGGTGCAGCGACATTCAACCTGCTGTATCACGCACTGTTCCCGCCTATGCTGCCGTGGTCGGTTGCGCCATTGTTCTTCTACACTTTTGGTATGTCGATGGTGGCACCGGGCGTTACTTTGTTAGTGCTGGATTTATTCCCAAATATTCGTGGCATCGTCGCGTCCTGCCAATCATTTACTCTGACCATGTTGGGCGCACTTGTCGCCGGCGTGATTGCGCCTTTGTTATCGCATTCGCCGGTTGCACTGGCGATGGGCCAACTGAGCTTTACGCTGATAGCCATAAGCTTGTGGCTGGGTGGACGTCGCTATCGTCGACTGCTGGATATGCGTAAAGAGCCGAATGCGTGGGAAACGGTGGAATAGAGATTTAATTATTGCAAATTAAGCATCAAAACCTGCATTACCAAGACCTGTGCAGGCTCGCTTTTAACGCTAAACAATTCAGTTTATTCCTTCCATAAATCGGTACATACTAGGCGATATCAAAACAAAAATAGCAACATCAGGGGAATAGCATGGTTCACGATTTTGCTTCAGCAACCCACGCCACCATTCATTTTTTGCGTCAAAGATTCGATCTCGATTTATGGATGGCCACACGAACAGAAGGCAACGACTGGATCGTACTGGCAGTAGAAGAATCCGGCTACAACGTCAAAGCGGGAACAGTTTTTAACTGGTCCGATTCATTCTGTTCACGCATGGTGGAAGGTTTGGGCCCGCGCATCGCACCGCAATCCGATCTGATTGATGTTTATAGAACTGCGCCGATTGCATCTGCAGTCAAGATAGGCGCTTACGTCGGTGTGCCTATTACCAAAGAAGATGGGTCTCTGTTCGGTACGCTATGTGCAATCGATCCTAATCCGCAATCGGAACAAATCCGGGACGAGCAAGGATTGATCGAATTGATGGCCGATTTGTTAAGCAGTATTCTTCACAAGGAACTGGCCGCTGCCGACGCGACGCGACGCGCCGAGCGTGCCGAAGCAGAGGCGGCACGCGATGTTCTTACCTCGCTTTATAACCGCCGGGGCTGGGAGCAGTTACTGGAACGAGAAGAAGATCGCTGCCGACGTTATGGCAATCCGGCTTGCGTGATTTCCATCGATCTGGATGCGTTGAAATTCGTCAACGACAGTCAAGGCCACGCAGCAGGTGATCAGCTGATTATCAAAGCTGCAAATGCAATACAGGAAGTGGTGCGACTGAATGATATCGCTGCCAGAGTTGGCGGCGATGAATTTCTTGTATTGTGTATTGAGTGCACGCTGGATAACGCGCGTGTCTTGCGGGATCGTCTGCATCAGAGCTTTAATAATGCGGGAGTGTCAGCATCGATAGGTCTTGCCCAACGTCATCCGGAAAAAGGTTTGAGCGTGGCCTGTGAAGAAGCTGACGTGAGAATGTACGAAGAGAAGCGCGGCAAGAAACAGCTACTTGCTGACAGCAATCATTGACAGATAAAAATCAAACAACGACTGCGCGGTTCTTCCCCATTTTTTTAGCAGCGTACATCGCGCCATCTGCCAGCGTAATCAGTTGATCCGGATTGGTAACATCATCCGGTCTATACATGACGATGCCTATGCTGCCCGATAAGGTAAGTGTCGCGGCGGTCAGTGCAAACGGTTGTTGAATCGCCTGCAGGATTTTCTCGGCAACCTCCAGCGCATCTGCATTGCCATTTATCATTTCCAGCACGACTACAAATTCATCTCCCGCCAGGCGCGCTACCGTATCGGTCGCGCGCACCACACCGACAATACGTTGCGCAAGCGTGCGTAACAACTCGTCGCCTGCTTCGTGTCCGTAACCATCGTTGACACCTTTGAAGCCATCGAGATCGAGGAAGAACACTGCCATCGGCTTGCCTATACGCTTGGTACGCGCCATCGATTCCGGCAGCTTTTGCATCAAGGCACGTCGATTCGGCAAGTCAGTCAGCGCATCCCGCAAAGCCATTGCTTTCAATGAGGCCTGTTGCAGCTGTCTTTCTGTAATGTCGTGCAAGAAGGCGATGAAGCGATAGCCCTGTTGCAAGGGCACCGCGGCCAAAGCCAACTCCACTGGAAATTCAACACCATCACGGCGCACTGCGGTGACTTCCACCCGGCGATTAATGACCTTGCTTTTTTCCGCATTCGGGAAGCCATACATTCCGCGCTGAAAGCCATCCAGCAAGTTAGATGGAATCATCGTGCCCAGGGCCTTCTGACCTAGCGCTTCATTACGAGTCCAGCCTAGCAAACGTTCTGCCTGATCATTCCAATCCACGATAACGCCATCCTGATCCATCGCGATGAACGCATCATTTGCATTCTGCAAAGTCGCACGCAACTCTGCTTCGCTGTCTTGCAGACGTTGTTGAATCATGATTTGCTGCGCGAGTGAATCTTCCAGCGCCTTGGCTTTTTGTTCGATCTCGCTGGTGCGCTCTAGCACCAAATGCTCCAGATTTTCGTTCAAGCTGCGCAAGTGAATTACATGCTGTCTTTCTCGCGCGACCATATCGGCCAGCGTCATCGAAAGCAGATGCACTTCATGATAACCATCAAGAATAGGAATCGTATCTATCATGCCGTCTTCGTTTTGCAGCATGATGGCCGCACTCAAATCATCCAGCGGTTTGGCCAAGCGACGCGTCAAACCGACAGCAACAATCGCCAGCAGCAAACCGATGCCGCCACCAACCATCAAAATCTGTTGCTGCAAATCATGGAAGGTGGCGAGCGCGATTTCTTCCGGCTGACGTATCAGCACTGACCATTTGAGTGAAGAGTCGGTAGAGTTCACACCGGTTTGTGAATAGCCTGTTAGATAGCGTCTGCCATCCGGCCATTTTTCGGAAACCGCACCGACTTTACCCGACCGCGCCAAACCAAGACTGGACGTATTGATTTTTGTTTCTTGCAGATAATCCGGCCCCAGTATGATCATGCCGTCGTCGCGCACCACTAGCACTTCTACCTGGTACTGTCTGTCAGCAGGAATCAGCAAGGCATCGGCGACTCCGCGTGCCCACTCCCAACTAAGATGCACACCGAGGACACCGCGATACTCTCCATTGCTGCGCTTGACGGGCAATGACACATCGACAAAGCGCCAGTTGCCTTCTATCTCAGGCAGCTTCTTCTCGAGCAAAAGTGCAGGATGGTAATCGCCGGTGAACAACTGTTGTTGTCCATTCTTGAACCATGGACGTTCGCTGACATTGACGCCTTGCAGCAAGCCGCCGGTAGCCGCATAGACGACGCCCGAAGGATCAGTCAATCCTATCCACGCGTAATTGGTAAATTTATTTTGCAGATTGTCGAAAATTTGACGAATCTCGTCGGGATTGTTCGCATCGCGTACCGTATTCAGATCTGCCACGACACGGGTCTGGTCAATTACGCGAGTAATGCCGCGATCAAGAGAATCGCGCATCTGCCAGGACAATTGTTGCAGACGTTCGTACGCTTGCTGCTTGGCGTAACCCGTTGCGAAATGGTCGACCAAAATCAACAAGGACAGCATCGTAACAACGACGGTTGCGCACACACCTATTGTCACCAGTGTGGCTAGTCGCAATCTATCTGCTTTTTTCAATCGCATCAGCGTATCCGGTGACTACTACTTTGACGGCAGCCCTGTAGATACAAGACATTCTAGTACGGGAATAATTTAGCGCTATGTAACATTTAGGCGCTCATATTCGCCCAAACCGCGACTCTACACAAGCTGACTATGCAGCAAACTTTTCCCGATTCGTGAGGTCTGTTGTGATGTGAATACGCCGAATCGCGTGGATACACATGCTGCAACACCCATCCAACAGGAAAAGGACGCCATGACCAAGCCACGCACAGGACAAGCACCACCCAAGCTGGGCCGCGATGAATTTCATTTACGCTTTGTCGGCTCCTTTAAAGATCCGGCATTTGATGTTGCACAAGAGGCAATAGCGAAAATTGAAGAAATTGCATGGGATAACTACAGCCATTCGCACAAAGCTCCATTCACAGCAAAAGCCGGGCCAGCATTCGCTGATCCCGATTACGACTTGTCTGATGAATGGCGCGCAACTCACGATAAATTATTAGCGGCCGAAGCGCGCCAAAAAGATCCTGCAACAACTTCGCGCGTTTTATTAATCTGTGGCTCCGCCAGAAACGATGGCTCCTGTCCCGGCGAAATGTCCAAGACCTTCCGCCTGACGCAACTTGCACAGCAAGTGCTGGAAAGCGCAGGCATCGAAGTCGATCTGCTCGATCTGAGCTTGCTGACTTCTGATTACGAACGCCATATCCATCCGTGCAAAGCGTGCGCATCGACTGCAATGCCACTGTGTCACTGGCCATGTAGTTGCTACCCGAATCATGCACAACGTCAGGTCAACGACTGGATGGCGGATATCTATGAACAATGGACTGCCGCCCACGCGGTGATTATTCTGACCCCAGTGTATTGGTATCAAACGCCTAGCGTCTTGAAGTTGATGATAGACAGATTGGTCTGCGCCGATGGCGGCAATCCTGATCCGACTACGACCTCGGGCAAGAATGCAGAAAAAGCCAAAGCGGTAGAAATGGCTGGCTGGTCCTATCCCAAACATCTTGCCGGTCGTGCGTATGGCGTCGTGGTACATGGCGATGTGGCGGGCATCGAAGGTGTGCGACGCGGACTCTGCGATTGGCTGGACTGGATGGGCTTGATCGATGCGGGCGCACATTCAAAACTCGATAGATACATAGGCTATTACGAATCGTATGCGGAAAGCCACGAGACGCTGGATCACGATCACGCGATGCAGGAAGAAGTAAAAAATGTCGCCAAGGCAGTAGCCGCCGCAGTGGTCGAACTCAGAGCCAATCGCTTATCGGTTCCCGACAAAAATCTGCAACAGCCGCGACCTAAATAACAAGTAAGCAAGATGTATGAAAGCTGCGAAGAAGATTTAAGGTAATTCGCGCAGCAGATTCTGCCGCACATCTGCATCCAAAGGACTATGCAGAATTTTCAGCTGACTCGCAACGATTTGATTAATGCTTTCTGTCGACGTATCGCCGGTAATAATCACTGCAGGGTTCACTGTCGCACAAATGACGAAATGAATCTGCACACATACTATTCATCTAAAAAAATATGTTTCGCTAAGTAGTTCATCGCAGCGATGAGTATCAACCAATTCAGAACAAGTAAAGACTACAGTTGTAGTAAACGACTGAGATCATCTGGCGCCTAACAAGACTTCAAAATCACAAAAATTACGCAACGAATTCTTAACGTAATCCTCACGAAAAACATCGCTTTTCTCCTATGAAAACAGATAAAAATAATTTGAAAAAATCGTCAACCGCTTCATCCGGCTGGCGTTATGTACATACGAACTGAAAATACAGTTCGCACTATTTTCCTTACTTAATTAAGAGAGCATACAAATGAATAAATTAATCGCTGCCCTGGTTGCCGGTCTGTTTGCTTCTACCGTTTTCGCCCAAGCTGCTGCTCCAGCACCTGCTGCTGCACCTGCTCCAGTCGCTGCTAAAACTCAAGCACACGCGCACGCTAAAACAACAAAATCGAAAACACACGCAAAGAAACACACAACAAGCAAAAAGAAAGCAAAAGCAGCCGCTCCTGCCGCTTAAACAAAGTAGTTAGCTGCAAATAAAAAAGACAGGCAACTCCTGTCTTTTTTTGTGCCTAGCCAGACCGGATACTAGTCAGGCCATTTTTTATTTCCAATTCAAACTCCCAAAGCTCTGCCATCACTGCGCGGATCGTGTGCGCCTGAAAATAATCCCGTCTTTTGATCAATCACAATCGCTCCCGGATGACCGGACAGCGGGCTTTGTGCCGAGATGACACTCATCTCATGACCACGTTTTGCCAATTCCTGGAACACTTGTTCACCTGCGTCTTTCTCCAGCTTCAATGAATCGCGCGTATCGGAAAACGTTTTACCCAACAGGAAGCGTGGCCGCGACAACGCAGTCAACGGATCCATGCCGTAATCAATCATGCGCGTCAGTATTGTCGTCAAGGTTTGCGGCTGACCATCGGCACCCTGCGTACCGTACAGAATATGCGGCTTGTCATTCTTTAAATACATGCCGGGGTTCAGTGTATGGAAAGGCCGCTTGCCAGCTTGCAGCACATTCGGATGATCCGGCTTCAGACTGAATGACGCACCGCGGTTATGCCACAAGATACCGGTATCGCCCGCCAGCACACCACTGCCCCAATCGAAGTAAACCGTTTGCAGCATGGAAACCGAATTACCTTGCGCATCGGTAGCGCCGATATAAACCGTGTCACCAGTTTTAAACACATGCGGCCACGCCAAGGCCTGATTCATTTGGATATCACCAGCACGCTGATCCAGATTTACTTTGGAAAGCAATTTCGCAGACGGCACATTCACGAATTCAGGATCGGCCACATAGTTGTTTCGATCAATGAACGCGCGCTTCACTGCTTCCACCAGCAGATGGTAATAGTCGGCGCTGCCTTCGGGGATTTTTTTCAGATCGAAGCGATCGAGTATGCCCATGATTTCCAGCGTGGTGATGCCTTGCGTTGGTGGCTGATTCGCCAGCAAAATACCATCGCGGTATGCAACGCGCAGTGGCGGTTCTATACGCGCTTGCGTTGCTGCCAGATCGGCAGCCGTCAAAGGCGAGCCAGCACTCTTCAATCCTCGGGCAATACGCTCTGCCAATTTGCCATCGTAGAAATCACGATACCCGCGCACGGCCAACATCTCTAGCGTGTCGGCTAGTTGCGGTTGTTTGAACAGCTGCCCGACTTCCGGCACTTTGCCATCGACCATGAAGTTTTGTGCAACGCCGGGCAACTCATTCATTTCCTTTTGGCGGAAATCCATCCAGAAGCGTTCGGATGGTGAAACTGGAAATCCATTTCGCGCAAAGCCTATCGCCGGCTTCAATAATTCTGCCCAGCTCTTGCTTCCTGCAAGTTCATTGCGGCTGATATCAAAGGCCTTGCCCAAAGTGTCGACATTCGCTGCAGTCGTCAGCATGGATTGCGGACCACGTACTGGAATCGTACCGCTGTAATTTGGTAAAACTGCCGGAGCCTGACCAATGCCAGACAGCGTTCTAACCTTGCCATTCCGATCACTGATAATCATGAACGCATCACCACCGAATCCGGAAAAATGCGGATAGATGACGTTCAGGCATGATGCAATGGCAATCGCTGCTTCAATCGCATTGCCGCCTGACTTCAATACATCAAGACCGGCGTTGGTTGCCAATTCGTGTGGACTGGTCACCATGCCTTTGTTGGATGTGGCCAGCATATTTTTAGGTTTGGCTTCGAGCGCCATCGACAAAGGCGACATGCTGCCGAGCGCCATCGCACCTGACGCTGACAGAAAATCTCTTCTATTCATATTGGGTAAAAATTTATTTCTCATATGTGCTCCGATTCAATGCGGGAGACCAGCCGCGCACAAGCTCTCCTGTGCGGACGCTCACATTTTTTTGACGGAAGAAAAGACCAGCATCAAGCGCTGCGGCTTGACGCTGGCTGGATGACTTTTTAGACTTTGTTCTGCACGTGGCCGTGTACAGGCGTTTTCGGGAAAGTGTTTTCCAGAGGTGCGTGACGATGCGAGAAGTTGGCTGTGATCCAGGCGTAGATAGGACCGAGAAAACTCATCACGAGCACGACCCCCAGCGCAGCCAAAGGATCTTTAGGCACAGGACCGAAGCCGCCGAACATCGTGGCAAAGTAAGACGCGAAGCCGAAGAACATGCCTGGCACGAAGCTGATGACGGGAAAGCGTGCCATCAATATCATCGCTGAATTCAAACAGAACAAAATCACGCACTCTGCGATCAGCAAACTGGTGCCGGAAAGATTCTTCGATGCGATACCAAAACCGGTAACAACCAAAAAGCCGGTGATAGAACCTATCGGCAATGTGGCCCAGATGCGTTTCATGTTGGCAGGACTTGGGCCGCCCATCGCAAAGGTGCCGGCCCAGCTGATAAAGATCGCCCAGACTGGCAAATGCCAGGGCAATTGCGCCATGAGGACGGTAGTCACTGCGAGTAAAGATGCTACGACTGCGTGTGGTGGCTTTTTCATGTTTGTCTCCTGTTTGTTTATGGAATGTTTATGTAATTGATTGCGTCAATTTTTGCTGTCACGTTTATTTTGCGGCTGCCGTTGCTGGCGCTTTCGCTGCATGCAAATGATCGGCGTGATCATGCTGACCGCAACAGCCATTACGATGAATCTTGCATTTGTGCTCGGTGACCACGGTTATTTTTCCGCGTTTAATCACCCATGAACGTGCAGGAATATCGAGCAAGGCATCGGCGACCTGATACGTATCCAGAATCACCAGATCCGCTTGCTTGCCGACGGCAACGCCATAGTTGGCGCCGATGCCGATCGAACGTGCAGCATTGATGGTGCCCATATCCAGCACGGCCGCCTGATGCACCGGCGTACCGAATGAGATCGCATGCGCGAGCATATTGCCGATGACCAGCATGTCGGCTTTGCCAAACGGCGTAAATGCATTGCGAATATTGTTGGACGAGTAAGCGACGTTGACACCGGCCTCATACAACGCGCGCACCGGCGTTAAACCACGGCGACGATTTTTTGTGTCATTGCGTCCGCCCAGATACAGATCGGTTGCAGGCAAGGTCACGATGCTGATATCGGCTTGGTGTAGTAAATCAATGATCGGCTTCAACTCTTCCGGTTCGAGCGCACCAAGACTGGTGACGTGACCGAGCGACACGCGACCGTTGTAACCGGTCTCTATGGTTTTTTGCGCGATATAAGCGGTCGAAGCAAAACGCTGATCTTTCGCTTCATCTGAAAAATCAGCATGCATATCGATGGGCGCGTCATATTTTTGTGCCATCTCGAACACCATGTCGATATGCCGTTTGGTGTCGTCCCATGTCAGTTCGTTATACGGACAACCACCGATCACATCGGCGCCCATGCCCATCGCCTGTTCCATCAATGCGGTGGTGCCTGGCGATTTGATGATGCCTTCCTGCGGGAAAGCGACGATCTGAATATCCAGCAGATCCTTGTACTCATCCTGCAGCTCGACCAAAGTCTCGACGCCGATCAAACCCTGGATCAAATCGACATCGGGATGTGCACGAATTGCGACCGTGCCATTCATTACGGCCATGTCGAGTACCTGGCGCGAACGCTCTAATACATCTTTGCGTTCCTGCTTGCCTTTCAAGATGCCGGTGACGCGTATCGCTTCTTCCAGCGTGCCGAACACAGGCGGCATGCGTCTGTGCAGGAATGCTTTTTCCAGATGTAAATGCGGCTCGACCATGCCGGGAATAACGGCACGTCCTTCTCCATCGATTGCATCAGTCGCTGAGGCATTGATGCCTTCTTCTATTGCGACGATCTTGCCGTTCTTGATACCGATGTCCATCAGTGGTTTGTCATCCCACACACGAACATTGTGTATTAACAGGTCCATCTCCATAACCATCTCCTCTGGATGAATCAATCAAAAAACAATAGCTAAAAACCGAGTGCAATCCCTTCGCCACGTGGATCAGCGCCACCTTCAAAAAATTCTGACCACGGTCCTGGCAAACGAACTGCTTGTGCAGTACCCATACGCGGGAACGGCCACTGCGCCGCTTCCACCGGATGTCCTTGTTGCTGCAACGCTTCGAAAGTCTCAGCGGGTGCGACAGATTCGAGCAACAGTTTGTTCGAGGTATCGCCCCATGTACGACCGTACAACACGCGCGGTGCATCAATCGCCTGCTGCACGTTCAAACCGAAATCGACCACACGCGTAACGACGGACGTCTGCGTCTGCGGCTGCACTTCGCCACCTTGCGTGCCGTACACCATGTAAGGCTTGCCATCCTTGAACAACATGCCGGACATCAGTGTTGATGCGCTTTGCTTGCCTGCTTTCAAAACATTCGGATGGTCAGGCTGCAGCGAGAAGAAACTGCCGCGGTTCTGCAACAAGACGCCGGATGCCGGATCGGCGACGCAAGAACCGAAGTCGAAGTACAAGCTTTGCACCAAGCCAACTGCATTGCCGTATTTATCAGCGATGCTGATAAAGGTGGTGTCGCTGCCACCGGGACGATTTTCATGTGTTCGTTTTGTATCAGCTAACCATTCGGCACGTTCTGCATTCGCGAGTTCGGGATCCAGTAATTTTTCGATAGGAATATCCGAAAAATCGGGATCGGTCAGATACTGGTCGCGCTTGTTGAACGCCCACTTGATCGCCTGAATCATCGCGTTGTAATACTCGGGCGAATTGCTGTCGAGGCCGGATAGATCCAGGCCATTCAAGAAATTCAAAATCATCAAGCCTGCAATACCTTGCGATGGTGGCGGCACCTGGAACGCCTGAAACCCGCGATAAGTCGTCGAGATCGGCTCTACCCATTTGGCTTGATAGTTCTGGAAGTCTTCCAGCTCCAGCAAACCGCCCTGGCTTTTCAGATACGAAACGATAGTTTGAGCGGTCTCTTCATAGAAATGACGCGGGCCGTGTTGTGCGATTTGTTCCAGCGTATTGGCTAACGCTGCTTGTTGCAGACGTTCACCGGCTTTATACGCTTCGCCATTTTTCAGGAAGATACTGGCCGCACCGGGATCTTTGCGAAACACGTCTGCATCGTCGGCAATCCAGCCGCTGATGTCTTGTGTCACGGCCACGCCTACACGCGCATAGCGAATTGCCGGTGCCAGCAAACGCGCAAGTGGCATCGTGCCGAAGCGCTCATGCGCCAGCGCCCAGCTATCGACTGCGCCAGGCACTGTAATCGCCGAACGCGGACCGCGACTTGGGATCGCATCCAGGCCTTGATAATCTTTAAGGGAAATATTTTTGCCGCAAGTGCCGCTGCCGTTCAGCGCGGAGAGCGTATTCGACTTGGCGTCGTGGATCATCCAGAACGCGTCGCCGCCTATGCCTATCATGTGCGGCAACACGACGCTCATGGTGGCGGCTGCGCAGATCGCGGCATCGACGGCGGTGCCACCTTCTTTCAACACGTCCAGCGCCGCGCCGGTCGCCAGATAATGCGCAGTGGCTACCATGCCGTTTTCGGCGTAACTGACTGGGCGGGTGGTTCTCATCATTTCTCCAGGAATCGGGTTCATGGAAGATGAGCATAGGCAGGTTTGCTTCAGGCGTGAATCGGGATTGCCTGATTCTTGTCTAAGGATTTCCCTAGATAAGAATATTCTTCACACAGCTCACAAGATCAATCGTAACCCTCATTGATCAAGCCGTGTTTCATCGCGTAATAAACCAGATTTGCGGTGGTAGCCGCTTCCATTTTTTGCAGCACGGCAGCCTTGTGCGTGCTGATGGTTTTGTTGCTGAGCGACAGGATATTGGCAATGTCGTTGACTGAATGACCTTCTACCAACATGTTGAAAATTTGAAACTCACGGGGCGTCAATTTGGTATGCGGCAACTCCGTTTCCGGCTTGTGCATCTGCTTGATCAGCTTGTCTGAAATACCCGGCGAAACAAAAGTGCCGCCTTCCGCCACCTTGCGTATGCCGTCGATCAACTGGCTCGATGCAGTGTTCTTCGTGATGTAACCGGATGCGCCTGCACGCATCGCCTGCACGGCGTACTGGCTTTCCTGATGCATGCTCAAGACGAGTATCGGCATCTCTGGTTTTATCGCCGTGATTTGCTGAATCAGGGCGATGCCGCTTTTTCCCGGCATAGACATATCCAGCACCAGCACATCGACTTTCAAGCTACGTATTTTCTGCAGCACTTCTTCGCCATCGCCTGCTTCGCCGGCGACTTCCATATTTGGCACGAAAGAAATGATCTGCTTCAAGCCATCGCGAATAATCGCGTGGTCGTCGGCAATCAATACCTGAATCATTTTTGCTCTCCCGACAAAGCGACTTTGCCTTCAACTGCGTTCGATACTTTCAGCGACTTTGGTATCCGTACTTCTATGCTGGTACCGGCACCGGTTCGACTTTGGATTTTTAATTTTCCACCTAACATGATGGCACGTTCACGCATACCAACTAAGCCTAAACCGTTTTCGCGTGAACCGTGTTTAACCGTCATGCCTTGACCATTATCGGTAATTTTTAGCGTGATGAAATCCTTGGTTTCCTTCAGATCCACCACCACCGACGTCGCATGACTGTGGCGACTGACATTGGTTAATGCCTCCTGCACAATACGGAAAATCGCAGTGCTGATATCACGCGTGAAAGCCAATGTCGAAACCGGCAAAATCAATTCATACGTAACCTTGCTGCGCTCGGAGAAAGATTCCAACAACCAGTCTATCGCCGATGGCAAACCCAGCTCATCCAGAATGGTTGGCCGTAAATCAGCAGCGATACGCTGTACAGATTCGACAGTCGAGTCGGCAATATGTTTGAGCCCCTGCAGATTATTCAGCCAATCTGTATCTTGCAGTTTGTGCTGCGTTTCCAGCACATCAAGACCGATACGGATTGCCGTCAATGACTGCCCAAGTTCATCATGCAACTCGCGTGAAATGCGCGTACGTTCTTCTTCGCGTACCGTTTGCAGATGCGCTGATAACTCGCGCAATTGGGTGCGCGAATTCAGTAATTCCTGCTCGGCTAATTTACGGTCGGTGATATCACGAGAAATACCGGTAGTGCCGATCACGTCGCCCGCCTCATTGCGTATCGGCGTCTTGATCGTGTCGTACCAGCGCAGCATGCCATCTTCTGCATACCGCTGCTCTTCATAGCGTAGACGTTCGCCCTGCTCCATTACGCGCAGGTCCGTGTCAATATACTCACGGCCCCATTCTGCGGGCCACACGTCGGCCGGTGTCTTGCCTATGATTTTATTTTCAGGCAGACGGCAGGCGGCAATGAAAGCTTCGTTGACCAAAATGTAGCGCGAATCCTTATCCTTCAACCATGCCTGATCGGGGATGTTGTTGAGGATCGCTTTCTGCAATTCATCGGCCTTGCTCATGGCGTGCTTTCTATTCGGCAGCAGTTACGTTTGCTGGCGATGATGTCGGCTTGGCGGCCGGCGGTGGCAATCTGGCATCGTCAACGCGTCTTGCGTTTAAATCCTTCAGCAGGCGCTGGAAGTCAGACGACTCTTGCATCAATGCCGACGCTGCACCTCTTAAGTCTGCAACAGTTTTTTTAGGAAGATACAAGGAAGTCTGCACGTTTAGCAGCTCCCTGCGCTTTTCTTCATCTTCCAAGTTCTTGAGACCGATATTGATGTAATAAATATCCGGCGGTGCTCTGTTATTTTTTTGCGCTTCGGCCTTCGCCGATTGCTGCCATCTTTCTATCGATGCCTGCATCGCACGCTCGGATTCTTGTGTGTAGCGCGCAATCGGAATGTCACTGACTGCACGCGCTACATCACTAAAGCCTGGCACATCACCACTCAGATCTATCGTATGGTCCATATTGTTTTGTGCGTTCACCACGATCAACACCAACTTGGTCATTTCATCCAAATGAAAATCCCGACGCACCGCCTCAGTACCCAGCATCGTCTCCATATCCAGCATGCCACGAATACTCAGGTTGTCCGCCAGGCCGCCATCCAGCAAATGAATGAATGGACGCTTTTCGCGGTCGAGATAACTTAGCAATTCACGAGTACGTGAGCGTGCCGCTGCGGCAGACCAGCCGCCACCCTTGCTCTTTTCCAAAGCCAGCAAAGAGTCTGGCGCATTGAAACCGCAACTGCCGGCGTAGTTCCACAAAGTGATAGGCGAAAATACCAGCGGCACGGCACTCGACGCTGCGACCGCGCGCGCAATCGGGAACTTGCTGAGATCGGAACAAATGAAATCGAAGGTTTCTTGCATGAAGTCGAAACGCCCACCGGACGACATATCGGTCGCGCTGATGATGGTGAACGGCCCTTTCCGCTTGTTGATCAAATCAGCAAAAGTCGCCTTGTTGAATAACGCTTCATCCAATTGTTCTTCCAGCAAATCGGAACGCCCGAAACGTGGTGAAGAAAGACGCCACTGGTTCGATACAGAAATAACGCGGCTCACAACTTTATCTTCAAAATCCAGATTCAGAAACTTGTCGTTAAATTCCTTCAGCACATCTTCGCCGTGCAAGCCGTAATACGCAGCCAGAATTGATCCACCAGATACGCCATAGACAAGATCGACTTCATCGAACAAACGTTCAGACTTGCCTTGCCATTCAAACTTGTTACGCGCCAGCTCTTCAAGCACGCCATAACCAAGCGCAGCCGAGCGTGCACCGCCACCGGAAAACATCACAACCATAAACATCTTGCTAGCACCCGGCGCAAGATTGGTCGACTGCACGCGGTAACCACTATTCGGCGAATACACCGCGTTTTGTTCATTGACGTGGTAATGCACCAAGCTGCAGCCACTCAGCAGCAAGGCGGCCGCCATCAATGATGCGCTACGCAATAAGTATTTATAGGATGAGGAAGTCATATTCTGAAAGAACTAGCTATGGAACGGATGTTTCTGCCATTCGTCCCGGCAGAAATAATGTCAGCATTATATCGACGCCCAGTCTGCTTGCCAGATTATGAAATATTAGATGGAAGTCTGGTCGTTAGCGCGCAGGAAGATTACCTGCTTTAACTGAAAATAAAAAAAGGCCCGGTATCAACCGGGCCCAAGAGACTCAGCTTGAGGACTGAGCCTGATACACACTTGCTTCCTGCACTATTCGATATCGACCATTCGATACAGCGAAGCAAGAATTCTTTACTAGTAGACCTCGCTGATATCGCAAGTGCCTTCAGCGCCTATCAGCTGCCGCAACTGGCTGCCGACAGAACCAAGACCGAGGTTTTCAAACATGCCTTTATGTTTGGGAACCACGATTTGATCGCAGTGATGTTCACGCGCAAAACGGACTATGCTTTCTGCCTTGTGACCGACCAGAATGCGCTCCTGATGCGGTACACCAGCAGCGTCGAGTTTGTCTATCATCGGTTGCAGGATATGCATGCCGTTTTCTTGATGAAATTCTTCAACCTGTCTTTTGCTGACAAAGCGCGTAATGAATTTTGAAATCGGCATTTGCACGTTCAGCAAAAACAATGTGACTGGCTGTGTACGATAACGCTCGATTACGTGTTTGAGCGCGCATTCCACATCACTACTATCGTTAATTGGTACCAATACGTTGGTCATGATCTGTCTCCTTTGAGAATTCGCTATCTAATTTTTATGTCTGCTAACGGCAAGGCATCAACCTTCGCTAGGCACAGCCATTGTTTGACGGGAACCAAGAAACTTACCCATGCCAATCACGATCAGGACACCCAGGATAGGCAAGGCGATTTCCAGATAATGTGCGTTGGCGATAAAGCCTTTGAGCGCTGGATCTTCGACTGCCATTTCACCCGCCACGTAACCGAGCAAACCTGCACCCAAAGTAACGATGATAGGAAAGCGTTCCATCAAGCGCATCAGCATTGCGCTACCGAACAGGATCAGTGGAATCGTGATGACCATGCCGACGAACAGCAAGCCCATATGACCGTTCGCAGCACCCGCCATACCCAACACGTTGTCGAGACTCATGACGATGTCGGCGATGATGATGGTTTTGACTGCACCCCAAAAATTATCGCTGGAGCTGACATTGCTGTTTTCTTCTTCAGGCAACAGCAGCTTGATACCGATCCACAACAACAGGATCGCGCCGACAACTTCGACGTAAGGAATGGTCATCAGGTATGACGCGAATGCAGTCAGTATCGTCATCAAAATAACGATGGCAACGGTACCGATCAGGAATGCGTTTCTTTGTTGCTTAGGTTCGAGATTGCGGCAGGCAAGTGCGATGATGACGGCGTTATCACCGCTCAGTAAAATATTGATGATGACGATTTGAAATAACGCCACCCACATGGTTGAATCGCTTAATGATGCAAGCATTTCTGTCTCCTTCTATGGTTATTGTGAAAGCCAGTCCATAGTAGAGATCAGCGCTTACGCTGTTCTTTCGCGAAAATTACATTCTGCTTTCGCGAATATTACAAAATGCTTACAGCCGGGATAGTTGGTCCGATCAAGAAATCATTAGATAGTCGAGTGGGTAATCGGAAATGACACCGTAAACGTATTGCCGATGCCATCCGCGTCATCTTCCAGTGTGATGCTTGCATTATGCAAGGTGGCGATTTCATGCACGATCGCGAGGCCGAGGCCACTGCCTTCTTCATGCGTGCCCAGCAAACGATGGAAGCGTTCGAAGATGCGCTTGCGCTCCTCCACCGGGATGCGCGTGCCGTCATCGCTAACTACCAGATGCGCACTATCATCCATACGTACATGAACGGTGACGCGCCCACCGGGCGGCGTATAGCGAATCGCGTTATCGACCAGGTTGTTGATCATCTCCGTCACACGCGCTGCCTCACCATTCAATAACACCGGCTGTGCTGCCGCATCGAAACCCAAATCAATCTGTTTCTTGTAAGCCAGCGGCACCCATTCTTGTGCGGTGCGCAAGGCAAGCTGATTCAAATCGAAAGGAGCAAAATTCGCCGCTACATTATTCGGCTCATTGCGTGCCAGAGAAAGCAGTTGCGACACCAGCCGAGATAAGCGCTCAGCACTCGTATAAAGATGCCCGAGTGCGCGCTTGATTTGCACAGGATCATTCTCACGCAGCGCAAGTTCGATATGTGCTTTCAAACCTGCCACCGGCGTGCGGAGTTGATGCGCCGTATCGGCAATGAAGCGTCCCTGAAAACCTAACACGCCATCTACACGTTTCATCAAATCATTAACGGCACCCACCAGTGGTTCGACTTCGCCAGGTACGTTATCAGCGGCAATAGGACTTAAATCCAGATGGGAGCGCATGCCGACTTCTTGTTGCAGGTTACGCAAAGGAGCCAAGCCCTGCGCCACACCGCGCCAAATCAATATGCCTGCAATCAGGATCAATAATACTTGCGGCAAAATCAGCTGAATCAATAAAGCCCGCTCGTGGCGATCACGCTTGACCTGCGTTTCAGCGATTTGAATCATTACAGGTTCTGCTGGCGGATGCAGCAAAGGCTGCCCGCGAAATAGTGCAACGCGCACAGCTTGATCACCGAGGACGCCGTCGTAGTATGCCGTTTCCTTACCGCTCTTGATCGCCTTCTGTACCGGCAAAGTCGGATCGCCTGCAATCAGATTACCGTCCAGGGTGCGTATCGCGTAATAGACCTGATCTTCTTTATCGAGCAAGAGCGTACGCTCTGCATCCGGCGATAGATCGAAGCCCATGCCATCGCTGGTACGCGTGACATGCAACAGCATTTCACGCGCGATTTCGTTCAGCTCTACGTCATACACATCGTTGGCGACGTGGCGCACGACGAAATAACTGCCGACGATATCGATCAACAATATCAATGAGAGAGGAACCAGAACCAAGCGTAGCAATCTGCTACGCAAACTTGGATTGCCGGACTTGATCTTAGATTTCGGTACGTTCATTTTCGCTGGATTTTTCGAGCAGATAGCCCATACCGCGCACGGTACGAATATTGATGTTGTAGGGTTCCAGCTTTTTACGCATGCGATGCACATACACTTCGATCGCATTGCTGCCGCCATCGTCGCCCCAGCCAAATAGTCGATCGACCATCTGCTCTTTAGTAACGACCTGACCTTGGCGCGACATCAATACTTCAAGAACCGCAAGTTCACGTACCGATAGTTCAATTGGCACGTCGTTATGAAATAGACGATGGGCTTCCAGATCGAAACGCAAGCTACCGTGCGTCAAACTTTTGCCTGCATCGAACTGACCGCGCCGTATCAAGGCGCGCACACGCGCTTCGAATTCCGGCAAATCGAAAGGCTTGGTCATGTAGTCATCCGCACCAAGATCCAGTCCCGCGACACGATCATCCAAGGTATCGCGTGCAGTAAGGATCAGCACCGGTACACGCGACTTGCGCTCACGCAAGCGACGTAACACAGCAAGCCCATCCATCTTGGGTAAGGCGATGTCCAGCAGCACCAGCGCATAAGCATCACTACTTAATGCGCGATGCGCATCTTCACCGTTATCAACGTAATCGACTGCATAGCCAGCTTGACTCAGCGCACGCGTCAGAGCGGCGGCAAGTACAGCATCATCTTCAACAATCAGAATACGCATAGCAAAATTATCCATTCAGGAGCGCAGATCTTTTCACGCTTGTCTCGTTATAGTTATATAGCTGCAGCAAACCTCACCGTGCAATTTATTGTTCGCTTAAAACAAATAAGCTTATGTATTTTTGTTTGCACGACAGCATAAGCACAGCAAAGCTGGATGTCTACAGAATCGCCCAGATGAAACAAAGTGTAACAACACAAATTTTCGTCAACCACATCTTTGGGCTGGCGTTAAAGGTAGTACGGATTACGAACAATCCGCACTTTTATACACTTTAGAGAGAGAGCACAACAATGAACAAATTAATCGCTACCCTGGTTGCTGGTCTGTTTGCCTCCGTCGCTTTTGCACAAGCGCCTGCTCCAGCCACAAGCCCTGCACCTGCCACTGTAAAAGCTGAAGCAAAGGCTGAGAAATCAGTCGCTAAAGCAGAAAAATCAGAAGCTAAAGTAGATGCAAAAGCTGATGCAGCAGTAAGCAAGGAACACGCTAAAGCTGAACATAAAAAAGCAAAAGCACACGCTAAAACTACAGAGAAAAAAGCAGAAGCTGCTGCTGATGTAAAAGCATCGACTGCAAAATAATCTGATTTAATCGACAGGCTAGTCCTGTCTTTCTATTGGTCGCTGTTTAATGTTTGATTGAACGGCGACTGTTTCGCCCGTCACCCTTAACTGGATGGCGGGCGTTTGTATTTATCGTGACAAAAGCGGAATGCACGCGCTGTTTCAAGCACGTTATGAAGTCGTCACATTCTTTGCATGCGAAAACGCTCGCACCATTTCAGCAAAAGCAGCACTCTTTTCTTCATCGCCTGGCACTCGCAAAACATAAGATGGATGGTAGGTCGCAATGATGCGTTGCGCGCCGTGTGATATTTCCTGCCCGAACATGTGCGTCAAATTGACTTTGGATGTTTTCAATAATGCTTTCAACGCGGTGCTGCCGAGTGCCACAATAATATCGGGCTGCACCAGATCTATTTCATGCTCTAGCCAAAACATGCATGCATCGATTTCCAGTTGCGCTGGCGTCTTGTGCAAGCGTCGTTTGCCACGCGGTTCCCATTTGAAATGCTTGACCGCATTGGTGATGTAAAGGCTGTCGCGATCCAGACCTGCTGCCCGCAATGCGCGATCCAGCAATTGTCCTGCTGGCCCAACGAAAGGCTTGCCTGCAATATCTTCCTGATCACCTGGCTGTTCACCGACCAACATGACGCGCGCCTGCTGCGGACCAATTCCTTCAACCACTTGCGTCGCATGACGCCACAAATCGCAACGTCGGCATTGATCCAGTGATGTGGGTAACGCTCTTTCCGGCTGTGCGGCCTCCGCAGTGACATGGACCGTTGTCCCCACGCGTTCACCCACCGCAGCGGTTTGCGCTATACGTTGTGCGCCTGCCGCCGCGTGACTGATTAAACCGGGGATCAACTTACCTTCCGGCATATTTTTCCAATAGCGCACCGGCATATGCATTTCCATTGCACTGACGTTCAATCGAGCCGGATTGAATGTGCTGCGGTAATAGGCTAGCCACAATCGTTCGCCTTCATCATCTACTTCCAGCGGACCAGTCGCAGAAGGCGGACCTTGCAGTAGCGTTGACCCATCCCATACTGCAGTCGCCTCGGGCGTCGCAATCAACCAGCTCGCGTAACCCATGCGCTTTGCAAAATGTCTGGATACACGCGGCAATACATCATGCAAAGGTTCGAACCAGGCTACGAATTGCGGCGCACCCAGTTCAGCTGCACGTTCGCGAAAACGCAAAAAAGCATTCATCTTGTGCACTTCGCGCCTAACGGTTTTGACCATTGCATGCAATCGTTGCCCATCTTCATCCGCCGGCGATATCACCGTGCGATCGCCTCCCTGCCAGCGCCATACAACGCGATAAAGAAACGACCAGCGATCATCTGCGCGATAGCATGCCGCCAGCTCGAGCATATTCAACAATTCTTTCGATACATGCATGGCTGGAACGGAACGATCGCGATTCTTGATTGGCTGTTCACCGCCAAACAAATCTCCGTCATTTGATTGTGCCTGCCACTGCACCTCATGCGGCGGCGTACCATCAGCGAGCAGCAAGCGCGTAATCTGCCGCCACTCTTCAAAAGATTGTGCCGTCACAACACTTGTGTCGATGACGCTCATGCGCCCTCCTGCAATGCAGGAAACAGCGTCATTTGTTCGGGTTGTTCCGCCATTGCACGCCGCAGTATTTCCGATGATGTCGTGTCGTTCAGAGGACGGTAATCGGCTGTCACGATGAAAGGTTTAAGTTTGTCCATGCTGCAACGCAAACGAGTGAGATCAACGTAGCGAATTTTGCGTGAGCGACGCAATTGGACGATGCGATGCGTATTACGTAATCCGATTCCTGGCACGCGCGCAATCATGCTGGCATCAGCCGTATTCAGGTCTAGCGGAAAATGCTCGCGATGCGCCAGCGCCCATGCCAGCTTGGGATCAATATCAAGCGCAAGATTACCTGTTCCTGGCAACAATTCCTTGGCTTGAAAACCATAACTGCGCACCAGAAAATCTGCCTGATACAAACGATGTTCGCGCATCATCGGTGGCGGTTTGGCAGGCATGCCTTTTGGGCTTTGAGGAATGGGGCTGAACGCCGAGTAATACACGCGCTTCAATTTATACGAGCTGTATAAAGTTTCGGCAGTAGCGAGAATCGTGCTGTCATCGGTCTGGTCGGCACCGACAATCATCTGGGTACTTTGCCCGGCGGGCGCAAATTTTGGCGCGCGTGGCTCTTCCGCCTTTTCATCTATCTTGCGACGAATCGACGCCATTGCCAGCTTGATCGTATGCATTTTCTTTTCCGGTGCAAGCCGTTCAACGCTAGCTACCGTCGGCAACTCGATATTCACGCTCAGCCGATCCGCATATCGTCCGGCCTCTTCTATCAGTTTTGGATCTGCATCAGGAATGGTTTTAAGATGAATATATCCGCGAAACTGATGATCGAGTCGCAGGCTGCGGGCGATCGCGACCAGTTGCTCCATCGTGTAATCCGGCGACTGGATAATGCCGGAACTGAGAAACAAGCCGTCAATATAATTGCGCAGATAAAAATCCGCAGTGAGCTTCACCACTTCCTGTACCGTGAAACGCGCACGCGGCACATTGCTGCTGCGTCGATTGACGCAATATTGGCAGTCGTACACGCAAAAATTGGTGAGCAATATTTTGAGGAGCGAAATACATCGTCCATCCGGCGTGTAACTGTGACAAATCCCCACGCCGGTCGTCGCCCCCAAACCGCCCTTGCCAAGAGATGATCTTTTGGGCGCGCCACTGCTGGCACATGACGCATCATATTTGGCTGCGTCAGCGAGAATTTCGAGTTTGTCGTGGATATCCATCATTATCACCAATACTGTATATAAACACAGTATATCGATATCCTGCAGCGTTTGCTTATGCATACGAAGAGAAATTCATCTCATAATGCTGATGCGTCTGTGCATGATGATGGACCGATTATTATTGAGTGACTTATAAAATGCACTTGTGTAAACATTTGAATTTCCGGCAACTTTTTGGCCTGCAGCATATCGAAATTAAATGATCATTTATCAGGTTTATCCCCGCAGCTTCAACGACTCGAACAATGACGGCATCGGCGATCTGGCCGGTATCGAACAGAAACTTGCCTATATCAAAAGTCTGGGAGTCGACGCAATCTGGATCAGTCCATTCTTTCAGTCGCCTATGGTCGACTTTGGCTATGACGTGTCCGACTATCGTGCGATTGATCCAATATTCGGCACGATGGAAGATTTTCAAAGTCTGCTGAAACGAGCGAAGGCGATGGGTATCGGCATCATTGTGGATATGGTAATTTCGCACACGTCCGACCAGCATCAATGGTTCAAGGACAGCCGAGTTGGCAAGAACGGTCGCTCAAACTGGTATCTGTGGGCAAACCCGCAAGCAGATGGCAGCCCGCCAAACAACTGGGTTTCCGTATTCGGCGGCACTGCCTGGCGCTGGGATGCAGAACGGCGCCAATATTATTTCCATTCGTTTTTTTCCAGCCAGCCAGATCTAAACATGCACAACGCAGAGGTGCAGGAACAGATTCTGTCGGAGATGAAATTCTGGCTCGATATGGGCGTAGCAGGATTTCGTTTCGACGCCTGCAATCATATTTTTCAGGATCTGCAACTGCGCAACAATCCACCGCGGGAAGACGTCAGCGCGGCATTGCACCCTTACGGTTTTCAAGTGCATGTCTACGATCAAGGGCAGCCCGAGATGCTGCCCTTCCTGGCAAAAGTACGTGTCCTGCTCGACCAGTACCGTGCATTCAGCCTAGCAGAAGTCGGCGGCGTCG
This sequence comes from Herminiimonas sp., assembly GCF_030655415.1. The sequence continues at coordinate 324,331 of NZ_JAURVN010000002.1, forward strand.
ATCCAATCAAGTTGATGGGGCAGTACACACAAAAAGGCCGCCTGCACTCGGCGTACAGTTTTGCATTGATGCAGGCAGACAGTAGCGCGCAACGTGTGCGTGATGTGATTACGGAACTTGAACACAATATTTCAGACGATGGCACGGCTTGCTACGCATTGAGCAATCACGACAAGCCACGCGTCGTATCCCGTTGGGCGAATGGTCGTGATCGCACCCAGACCGCAAAGGAAATGTTGGCGCTACTGTTTGCCATGCGCGGCGACATTTGCATGTACCAAGGCGAAGAATTGGGCCTGCCACAAGCGGATGTCCCCTACGAACGCATACAGGATCCCTTCGGCAAATCGTTCTGGCCCAAGTTCAAGGGCCGCGACGGCTGCCGCACACCCATGCCGTGGAACAGCAAGCTGCATGGCGGCTTCAGCCGTGTCGAACCCTGGTTGCCAGTCGGTGACGAACACCGCGCCCTCAACATCCAAAAACAGGAAGCCGATCCAAAATCCGTGTTGAATTTTTATCGCGAAATTATCACCATTCGCAAGATCAGTCCGGCACTGATGAAAGGGACGATCGAGCTGATCGACGCACCGCATGGCGTACTCGCCTTCATGCGTCGCTGCGAAGAACAAGAGCTGCTGTGCCTCTTCAACATGGACGTGGTGGAAAAGCATGTGAACGCCTTGCCGCTGACTGACTTCATGTTCGGCCAAAATGCAATGGTCGATCATCACACTGCAGTATTGGGTGTAAATGGATTCTGTTTTCTCAGTTGATTGAATTCATTTGCAAAAAAAAGCATCGACGCATAGCCAAGCCTCGCGTCGATGCAACCGATTTTTTCAGAAATTATTTGGCTTTGACCGCATTCTGGAAATCTGCATCGCCAAACAGACGCGAAAGTAATTTTTTATAAAGGCTGGCGTATTGCATCAAGGCCGTTGGAATCGCTTCTGCACCCAAGAATACGGATGGCCATTCAGCGTACTCTTCTAACTCCTTTTCATACGCCACCTGGTTATCGCGGTTGACAGTAAATTTTGCTGCCAATGTACCTTTGCCAGTGCCTATCGGTGCTTCCAGCTCACTTTTGGTCAACTGACCGTTAATCACAATCGTGGAAGCAGGGTCAAACTTCCCGGCACTTACCAACTCCTGTTTAAGCGCATCTTTCAAAAATAAAGCGAAAGAATTATTCGGCGGGACTACTGTGCTGCCGCGTGCACTCGAAGTTTGATCCATGCTTACGGGCTTGCCAGCCGCCAAGGCAAACGTTCCGACATTTGCCGGCGCCATTTTGGACGCTTTCAATGTTTCGAGATTTTCTATTGAAGGCTGATAGGTAAGGGGCATTTGCATGCATCCCGTCAACATGGATGTAAGCAACGCGATAGAAACTAGTAAAAATTTTTGCATGATGGTTCCGATTATTTGAATGTAGCGTCAGTGGCAATATCGTTCACGCCATTCGTCACAATTTGGCGCAGCATGGTAGTTACTGCTTCGTCCATGGAAACAGGTTTACCCGCATTGGCCGGCACCTTGGCATTGCCCAGTGTTGTATGGATCGCATGACGCACGACTTTAGATATCTTTGGCGTGTTGCTGTCGGCTATGTAAACGACAGTACAGACATACCCGTCGGTTACCGATGATCCCGCCAGGCCGAATGTCAATCCGGTCACGAAGCCCTGACTTGCCGCATCGTCGGTCATCACCACGTTGTTCACAACGATACTTAACACTGTTCCATTTGCGACTGGTGTCGGGCTGACATCGGAGAACAATCCAGTGCTTTTCACAATATCGGTTACCTGAGATTTCAACTGGTTAGTCGCAACAGGATTCGATCCACTTTTTGTCTGAAACTCAAAAAGAAGTTGAACCGGCTTTGGCTCCGCAACTTTTTTCAGCTTTTCAGCAGGCACATCTTTGAGTGCAGTATCCACATAATGGGTTGCGCAGCCTGTCAGCATGAAAATACTTGTTGCACACACCAAGAATGACCGACGTGCATAGTTTGAAAACATAGTTTTTGTTGATTGACGCATTTATTACTCCCCTTGAAAAAAACCGCTCCGGTCCACAAACCGGAATTCGAATCCAAATCCACATGCAAACTGTTGTAGAAATGGTGGTGGCCTGTATCAGTAAATTATGTAGTTATGACCTCCCATCAAATGCAAAAAGATGGTGGTCGGACAGGCTACGAAGCTGCAGGAATTTATCATGCGTTGTTTTTTTGCCATATCCCATAAACTTGGGATACAGGCTGGCTTTTTTCAATTGACCGACTCAAGCCGCCGCCCCGCTCGCAGTTCACGCAACGTGATAAAGTTGCAGTGCAGCATATCCATCGCAACGCCCAAAAGCACTGCCAGCAAATAAACCATCACGAATCCACGCGACAAGATGTCAGACCTCTCGACTAAAAAACCTATTGATAGCGCGGTCTATCAAACCCTGCTCGAATCAACCAAAGCGATTCCATGGAAGATAGACTGGAAAAGCATGACCTTCGCTTATATCGGCCCGCAAATTGAAGCTTTGCTAGGCTGGACGCCGGAAAGTTGGGTCAGCGCGCAGGATTGGGCTGAAAGGATGCATCCGGAAGATAGAGAATGGGTGGTGAATTTTTGCGTGTCGCAATCCAAAGCCGGCACCGATCACGAAGCCGACTATCGTGCGCTCGGCAAAGATGGCAATTATGTGTGGATACGCGACGTCGTCCACGTAGTGCGTGACGCAGCTGGGGAAGTCGAAGCACTGATCGGATTCATGTTCGATATTAGCGAGCGTAAAAAAACCGAAGCCAAATTGATCGATTTGCAGAAAGAGCTGGAAGCACTTTCCTTCAAGGACGGGCTGACAGGCGTCGCGAATCGGCGCATGTTCGATTCCATCATGGCCGCAGAATGGGCGAACGCCAAACTCAATCATCAACCGCTATCCATCATCATGCTGGATATCGATTACTTCAAACAGTACAACGATCACTATGGCCACATACAAGGCGATGACTGCCTGCGACGTGTCGCGGCAATTTTGAGTTCAGCAACCCGCCGCTCGCGTGATTTTTTTGCGCGTTTTGGCGGTGAAGAATTCATGCTGGTGCTACCCGATACGGACGAGCCAGATGCAATCAATATTGCGGAGCGATGCCGCAGCTTGATCTGCAAGGAAAGAATCCCGCATGAAAAGTCAGAGGTTGTTCCTATGGTCACTGTCAGCCTCGGCGTTAGCACCATCATCCCAACTGATAAAGATGATCCGATCAGATTTATAGAAGAAGTCGACAAGCGTTTATATCAAGCCAAACAACGCGGCAGAAACTGTATTGCCAACGGCAATTAGCAATAACTAATTAGTTCTGTCGGCAACAATACGGAAGCGCAAATCCAGCCTGTCTTGCACCTGGATCGCACCGTTCAAAATCGAAAACGGCACGATGCCAAAGTCAGTTTGATTGAAATGCATTTTTCCGCTGATGACCAAGCCCTCGCTTGTCTTTTGTATGTCAGCAGGAACCTCGAAAGTGCGGCTAACGCCATGCAAGTTGATGGTTACAGTTAAAGCATCCTCTGCACGCTTGCGTTCAATATGAATCAGCGCAAGTGGAAACTGCGACGCGTTCAAAACCTTGTTCAACATATTGCGGCGCGTACCCTCAATATCGTCTTGAGTCGGTTGAGTAGTAAATCCCGCTTCCGCACGTAACGCAGCTTCATCAATAACAAGTTTTTCCAGTGGAACCGATAAGTCCGCCCTGCCGTCAATCGGCGACACAAACCCCGTAACATCATGACTTGCCACCACGTGATCGTGGCCGAATCGCGCAAATGCGCCTGCGCGTCTAACCTCCAGCACTAGCAAGGATTGCTGCGAGTTGACGCGCAATATCTTTTTACCCTGCGCTTCTGCCTGCAGGTAATAAGTATCCGAAGAATTATCAACAGGGGCAGTACTTTTTTCAGGCGAAAGCACGCGCGTCTCAGGTGCGCACGAGACAAGCAAAGTCGCACACAAAGCGAGCAAGCCTGCTTTAACCATTTGTTGAGATTTGCTTCGCTTCATTTTGTCCCCATCACTCATTTATCTACCCAATAACATTGTTCATCCAACATCTATACGTGTGGCTGCATGCTGGCGGAAAAAATGAATCCTTCTTTTAAACCTTGAGGGTTAATATAAACGAATGCAATTTTTTCCATTCCGCCTTTCTTCTACTGCGCCGAACATATGACAGACGGCAAACTGCATTCCGTAAAAGTGGGAATTGTAAGCATCCTGCTGCTGACATGCATAGTCACTGCGGAAAAAGCACACGCCGCAAACGAAGCAAATACCAAGCACTCATTTTCTGTCGAAGCCGCGCGTTCCGGCGATGCCATAAAAGTCAGCGTCCGCGCCACAGTCAAAGCGCCGCTTGCGTTGATATGGAGCACCTTGACGGATTACGATCACTTGGCGCAATTTATCCCGAGCATGAAAAAAAGCCGTTTGGTAGAACGGCTAGGCAATGTCGCCGTGATCGAACAATCCGGTTATGCGTATCTCTGGTTCTTTCATTTCCCGATAGACGTAACGGTAGAGGTAACCGAACATCCTTCTTTCGCGATTCAAGTTCGGCTACTCAAAGGCAATCTCAAGCGACTGGAAGGTCATTACGAAATCGAAAAGATAGGTGAAGATCTCTACGTCTTGCGCTGGTCGGGAACCATAGAACCGGGTATTGCGATACCTAGTTTTCTCGCGACCGATATGATGCGCAAGAATATCTCTGAACAGTTTTTGGGTATGGTGACTGAGATAGAACGTAGAGCCGCGATCACTGTACCTACCTCGCCGCACGAACAAGAAACGCCAGCTCGTTGATTAGCGCGTTACAAGGTCTATCCGCATCATCGTTTAAAATGCTGATTCAGTAGCAACATGTACGATCGTGAAGACTTCGTCTTGTACCGTAGCAGATGCGACTTCTAATACCTGAATTTGATGAGTTCCCCGATTACATCCAGCATTGCGCAAGAAACAAGCGACGCACTCGTGCTGAGCACAATCAGTGAGGACGCCATAGTCGCGGCAGAGAACCATCTGCGCGACGTTCTTGCCATGGCCATCGAATACAAGGCGCCGCATGCGGCAGTGATCGTATTCGATACCCGTTGCGAACTGGCTCTTGCGTTGACTGAAGCGTATAAACGCTGCCTGCCTACTGCGACCTTCATCGATTTCGATACGATATCGCCTGACGCGATACTCGCCGCCTTTGCTCAGCTTGCTGCGGATGATTTGGTGGTGTTGATTCAATCAACCAACTTCCGCCTCGAAGCTTTCCGCATACGTATAGAGCTTTTCAAGCGTTCGCTGAAGGTCATAGAACATCCACATTTGTCGCGCATGACCGGGCAACAAGCGCTGTATTACATAGAATCTCTGGCTTACGATCCGGCCTACTATCGCGGCGTTGGCCGTGCATTAAAAGCGCGTATCGATAGCGCCAGCTTTGGCGTGGTCGACAGCGGTGGCGAACGCCTAGTGTTTGGCTCGCCGTTTGAATCGGCAAAATTGAATATCGGCGATTACAGCGGGATGACGAACGTCGGTGGCCAATTCCCGATCGGCGAAGTGTTCACCGAGGCGCAAGACCTGGAAGCAGTCAATGGCCGCGTGCGTATTTTTGTTTTTGGCGACACTGCATTTCAAGTCAATCAACCAGAAAAACCTATCACTCTGGTCATCAACAAAGGGCGCGTAACGGATGTCGTCGACTCCACTCCCGAATTCGATCAAGTGATGGCAAACATACGCGCGGACGAAGGCGAAGTCTGGTTACGTGAGCTGGGCTTTGGCATGAACCGCGCCTTTTCTCAAACCAGGACGGTGTGCGATATCGGTACTTATGAACGCATGTGCGGCATTCATCTTTCGCTTGGCGCGAAACACGGTGTCTACAACAAGGCTTTGATCAAACGTTCGACTGCGCGCTATCACGTTGACGTCTTCGCGGTCACTGAGGCGGTTTATCTCGACGATGATCTTGTGTATAGCGACGGTGCGTGGCAAGTCGGATAACAATGCAAGTACGCGCAAGATATTTACGCAAAGACTATGTGAAAAAAGCGAACCTGCATTAGCAAGTTCGCTTTTTTATTTGATGTCTAGTTTGAAGATCAGACCAGAGTCAACGTCACATCGATATTGCCGCGTGTTGCGTTCGAATATGGGCAAACAATGTGTGCTTTTTCAACCAGCGCTTCAGCAACTGCGCGATCAAGACCTGGCAGAGAAATTTTCAATTCAACTTCAATCCCGAAGCCGGTTGGAATTTGGCCGATACCAACGTTGCCCTGCACATTTGCATCTGCAGGAAACGCGATTTTTTCACGTGCAGAAACAAACTTCATCGCACCCAAAAAGCAGGCCGAATAACCGGCAGCAAACAGTTGTTCCGGATTGGTGACTTCACCACCCGCGCCGCCCAATTCTTTTGGTGTGCCAAGTTTGACATCGAGTACGCCATCGGATGAAACAGCACGGCCGTCACGGCCACCAGTTGCAGTTGCTTGAGCGCGGTAAAGGACTTTTTCGATAGACATGGTATTTCTCCTGAAAGTTGGTTCATTAAAAATTCAGCGATTTGATTTTACCGGCTCGCCGCTGCACCGGATTAATATAGACAACTACTAAATAGCACACTACTTAAATCATATTTCTACAAATAATTCCTGCATCTATTACGTACAAATCATTTATGGGTTGCTTGCCAGCTTGGTACGCAGCGCAATCAACTGATCCTTCATTGCAATCACTTCATCCAGATTGCATGCAGTCGCACAAAAAACTTCATTCTGTATTTCTGCCGCTTTGACTCGCAACACATCGCCACTTTTGGTCAATGTGATGATGACCTGACGCTCATCATTGGCTGCACGAACTCGCGTAATCAATTCAGCCGCTTCCATCCGCTTGAGCAAAGGCGTCAATGTGGCCGAATCGAGGAACAAGCGTTCGCCGATATCCGACACCGTCAACTCGTTCTGCTCCCACAACACCATCATCACCAGATACTGTGAATAAGTGAGACCTAACTTCGGCAGCAATTTGCGATACACCTTGCTCATTGCCAGCGATGTCGAATACAAGGCAAAGCAAAGCTGGTTATCCAGTCGCGGAGTAAGGTCGGCTTTTGTTGTTTTCGATTTCATGGAAAGAATAATATATAGCGCGCTATTTAATTGCAAGCTATTTTTATAAATAATTTTGCGTTGGCTCGTATCGCGCCTAAAAGTAACTGCCAAACACTGCCAGGACTTTACAAATTATCTGTAATACGCTGGGAGTTTATGTCGCGCGGTACAATACACCCTGCAAGCGCGATTCGCCAGAACAGCCAAACCTTATGCGTTTGCATTACTGGCAAGCACGCATTTAATTTCCCGCATATAAGACATTCAGCATGACCGATCAGACAGCCGACGACGGCAAAAAACCTCTTTTCTACGACCCTACCGACCATCGCATACGCAGCTTCGTGACGCGTGCTGGTCGTCTTTCGACCGCGCAAGGCCGTGCGATTGAAGAACTAGGACCAAAATTTTTCATTCCCTACGTCAAAGCACCATTAATCATTGATCAAGCGTTTGAGCAGCCAGCACCTACGATTTTTGAAATCGGTTTTGGTATGGGTGAAACCACCGCGAAAATTGCTGCTGGCATGCCTGAAAAAAACTTCATCGGCGTGGAAGTCCATAACCCTGGCGTGGGCAGTTTACTCAAGTTGATAGGTGAGCAGGATTTAAAGAATCTGCGCGTCATTCAGCATGACGCGTTTGAGGTACTGACGAATATGATTCCGCCAGAATCTCTGGCTGGCGTGCATGTATTCTTCCCTGACCCATGGCACAAGGCGCGTCACAACAAGCGTCGTTTGATTCAACCGCCGCTGGTTGCTTTGCTTTCATCACGTATCAAAAAAGGTGGCTACATTCACTGCGCAACCGACTGGCAGGAATATGCAGAGCAAATGCTGGAAGTATTAAGCGGCGAAGCGACGTTAAAAAATACGGCGGATGCTTATGCGCCGCGTCCAGATTATCGTCCGGTCACCAAGTTCGAGAACCGTGGCATCAAGCTCGGTCACGGCGTGTGGGATCTGGTTTTTGAAAAACAATAAACTCGTTTTTATGAATGCGGAATGCTAACAGCAAGCATCTCCGCATCTTCATCGGCAACCACCCGATTACGTCCGCTGTTTTTTGCGCTGTACAAGGCACCGTCAGCACGTGCACTCAGGCGATCAAAACTTTCATCAGCACGCGCGGTCGCGATTCCGACGCTGATGCTGTAATGGCACTCGCCAAAACTTCCCGAGATCAGATGCTGCTCAGACTGCTCACGCAAGCGCATTGCAATTTTTATCGCAACGTCGGTATCGGTGTTCGGCAGAAGTACGCCAAATTCCTCGCCGCCCAATCTTCCCAGTGCGTCGCCATCCCGCAAGGAATTGCGCGTCACGCGCGTAAATTCTTTTAGCACCTCGTCGCCCCCTGCATGACCGTAGGTATCATTGATACGCTTGAAGTGATCCAGATCGATGACCAGCAGAGAAAGTGGCTTACCTGTTTTTTGCGCGCGCAAGAGTTGATCACGTGCAACCGCCTCCAGCCATTTGCGCGACAAGGCTCCAGTCATGTGATCATGATTGGCGGCATCCTCGACACTGGCCAGCATCGAATCATGCACCATCATGATGGCAGCCATGGTCATGGTCGGCAACGTCACCGCGCCGATAATCAACATCGCAACATTCCAGGCCGTGTCAAAGCTCAATATGTTCGTCGGTACAGCGACCGAACTGAAATACGCGCCTCGCAACAATTGGCAAACAGCGAACAGAATCGCAACCACGGCCGCAAACCAGTAATGGTAGGGGCGACGATTCAGCGGCCGATAAAGCACTAGTAAAATCGCCGTCGCCGTGCACACTGTCGCGCTGTAGGTCGTGATGACAATCACGCGCATTTGCACATGATTTTCCAGATAGGTCCAATACGCAATCGCTGCGGTTAAGGCGAGTATGGCCATTGTCAGCCATGACCAGCGTGGCGGCTGCCCTAAAAAGCGTGCACATCCAGCGTAGTAACAGGCTCCAGCGAGACCAAGCATCGCGTTCGCCAAAACAATCGAAATCAGATCTGGAATCGCACCGCGCAAAATCAGTAATGGCAATGCGATCACAATACAAATGTTTGCCACAAACCATTCGCGAATTCCTGGAATGCCTGTTCGCAACAGAGAGGCGAGCACCAGTATCATCGCCAGGCTAAACAAGGCTGTGGTTGCCAGAATAGAAATGAGTGTGAGCATGCGTGGGCATCAGGGAAAAGACGGTGCCCATATTGTAAACTTCAGCTGCCAGTATCGTCAGTCAGAAAAAATAGTGGTATTGATACGGACTTTTCTGAATCGCAAGGCAATGGTGATGCGATATAAACCGGCATCTTGAACGCGTTTACATTTCGGCAATCAAGGCCACGATATCAGCGCCATAGGTTTCGAGCTTCTTCTCACCGACGCCACTAACGCCGCGCAAATCATCCAGCGATGCTGGCTGTGCTTTGGCAATTTCACGCATGGTTGCATCGTGAAAAATCACATAGGCTGGCACGTTGTGGGTGCGTGCCGTTTCCATACGCCACCAACGTAAGCGCTCAAAAATGAGCTGCTCTTCTGCAGACAAATCGGTTTCAACAAAACCTTTCGGCTTGCTTGCTGTACGCTTGGATTTGACAGGCTTTTGATACTCGCGCAGTTGCACTTTCTCGCCGCCTTTTAATACGGGACGCGCCGCGTCTGTCAGTTTCAACGCGCTATACGCTTCATGATCGACGGTGACCAAACCCAGTGCAATTGATTGCCGCAAGATCGCGCGCCATTCGGCTTCGCTGCGATCCGAGCCTATGCCAAAAGTGGAAACCTGTTCATGGCCCCATTGCTTGATCTTGTCAGAATCCACACCGCGCAATACGTCCAGCACATGCATCGCACCGAAGCGTTGATCGACCCGATAAATCGTCGACAACAATTTCTGTACAGCGATCGTCGCATCGAATGAACGCGGCGGATTAATACAGGTGTCGCAATTACCGCAAGGCGCTGATGGCTGGCCAAAATAGGTGAGCAAGCGTTGACGACGGCAGTACAAGGTTTCGCACAAACCCAACATGGCATCGAGCTTGACGCCCTGCACGCGCTTGAAGGTTTCATCCGCTTCGGACTCATCGATCATGCGGCGCTGCTGCACCACGTCTTGCAAACCGTAAGCCATCCAGGCATTGGCAGGCGTGCCGTCACGACCAGCTCTACCGGTTTCCTGGTAATAGCCTTCTATGCTTTTCGGCAAATCCAGATGCGCGACAAAACGCACGTCGGGTTTATCGATGCCCATGCCGAACGCAATCGTCGCGACCATGACGATACTTTCTTCCCGCAGAAAGCGCGCCTGATTTTTACTGCGTATCGCGAAGTCCATACCGGCGTGATATGGCAAGGCATTGATGCCGTTTTCACGGAGAAATTCTGCAGTCTCTTCAACCTTCTTGCGCGACAGGCAATACACGATGCCGGCATCGCCTGCATGTTCGCTCTCGATGAAATCCAAGACCTGCTTGCGGCCGTTGGCTTTTTCTACAATCTGATAACGAATGTTCGGTCTGTCGAATGAGGACACAAACATGCGCGCGTCATCGAGCTGCAAACGATGTGCAATTTCTTCACGCGTTTGATGATCGGCTGTCGCCGTAAGTGCAATGCGCGGCACATTAGGAAAGCGCTCGTGCAATACCGACAGACGAATGTATTCAGGACGGAAATCATGGCCCCATTGCGATACGCAATGGGCCTCATCAATCGCGAACAAGGCGATCTTGCTTGCTTCCAGCATATCGAGGCAACGCGGCGTCATCAGACGCTCGGGCGCAACATACAGCAAATCGAGATCGCCGCTACGCAAGCGACGCTCGATGCGCGATGACTCTTGGAATGTTTGAGTGGAATTCAGAAATGCCGCGCGTACGCCAACCTCAGCCAGCGCATCAACCTGATCCTGCATCAAGGCGATCAAGGGTGAAATAACGACGCCGACGCCATCGCGTAACAGAGAGGGAATTTGATAGCACAGCGACTTGCCGCCGCCGGTCGGCATCAGGACGAGCGCATCACCGCCACGTGACACCAGATCGACGATCTCTGCCTGCTCGCCGCGAAACGACGAGTAGCCGAAAACAGATTCCAGTACGTGGAGCGCCTGTGCGCCCAGATCATCCTGCGGAGTCATTGCTTCAACTTAATCTGCCCACACAACCCAACCGTAGTGCGCACTCAGCAAGATGAACAAGCCGAACACGATGCGGTAGTACGCAAAGAAAGTGAAGTCATGCGTACTGATATAACGCAGCAACCAGCGCACACACAGGAAAGCTGAAACGAAGGCAGCCAAGCCGCCCAAACCAAATAATGGAATGTCGGACAGCGACAGCAATGCGCGATCTTTGTAGACGGAATAAACCGTCGCGCCCATCAAGGTCGGAATCGCGAGAAAGAATGAAAACTCGGTCGCCGTTTTGCGCGACAAGCCGAACATCATGCCACCAATAATGCTGGCGCCGGAGCGGCTGGTGCCCGGGATCAGGGCAAACGCTTGCGCGCAGCCGACTTTAAGCGCATCCATCACTGTCATGTCATCTACCGATTGCACGCGCTCTGCGACTACGCGATTTTTATTCTGGCGTTCTACCCATAGAATAATGAAACCACCAACGATGAAAGCAATCGCAACCGGCACCGGCGCAAATAATTTTTCCTTGATCGCCTTCGCGAACACCAGACCCAGCAGCGCAGCTGGCAAAAATGCGACGATGATATTCAACGCAAATTTTTGCGCGCGCGGTTCGCTGAACAAGCCGCTCAAGACTGCAGCGATCTTTACGCGATATTCCCAAACCACAGCCAACATGGCACCGGTTTGAATCGCGATCTCAAACACCTTGACCTTGGGCCCGGTGAAATCCAGCAAACTACCGGCAAGAATCAAATGGCCGGTGGAAGAAATAGGCAGGAATTCTGTCAAACCTTCGACGATGCCCATGATGATGGCTTTGAGCGCGAGAACTGGATCCATGGAATATTTAAGCTAGAAAAGGGTAATAAAAAAACCCGCCGGTGGTTACGCCGCGCGGGTTACAACATAGTCGATAATTCTATCGGTTCTGCTACACCAACATCGCAACACAAATATTGCGCGAACCTTGCGGCGATTGCCTCAGCCAGCGTTTTCTGAAGGCTCAAAGGTTACCACGGCGACGCTGATTGCTGTCTCAATTTTATGTAAAGCCGCAGCTATTTCCGCAATGAAATTCAATCACATGTTTGCTGGATCGTGACGAATGATTTATGACTTAAGCAGCCGTCAATTTTTCTAAAGTCGTCAAATAAATCATCGCATCTTTGCGCGTAGCGCCGCACATTTCCAGTTGCGGTCGCAAGCTGCTGCAGACTGCCGGACGTTCAGGCTGGCCGAATATCAGACAACGATAATCATCCGCCAATTGCACACAACGAATTCCAGCCGGTTTTCCATTCGGCATTCCTGGAATCGCCGACGAAATCGACGGCGCGGTGCAACAGGCACCGCAATCGGGGCGACAACTCAAGTCAGACATGCTTTAGCGAGGCTTTCAGCGCGGGGAGTAATTCGTTATTCATTCTGCAATTCGTTCAACATCTCAACGAACCGAAGTGCTGCGCGACTTGGTTTGTGGCGCACTTGCATGAAAGGCGCGATTCTACAGTGGATTTGCACGGCACAAGGTCTTACAAGGCTTGACGCTACGCGAGCAGACGCTTACATTACGAAGGCCGCAAAACCCCGTGTTTATTGGCAAATCACATAGATACGCGTCGCGACATCACCCTCCCCGGAATGGTTTTTGCCCGATTTATCGAGGATGTGCTTTTGCGCGGCACAATGCCTATCATTTGATAAAATGCTGGTTTTCTTATTTAGCTACCTAGAGTCGACAAAATGAACATTGAAAAAGCCCGTTTCCTCATGATCGAGCAGCAAATTCGCCCTTGGGATGTGCTCGACACGGACGTTCTCGAATTGCTGGTCATCGTGAAGCGTGAAGCATTTGTGCCACTCGCGTACCGTGCACTGGCCTTTGCCGATAGCGAAATCCCGCTGTCGCATGGCGAAAGCATGCTGACCCCGAAGCTGGAAGCGCGCATTTTGCAGGAACTGGCTATCAAGAAGCATGAGAACGTTTTGGAAATCGGCGCAGGCTCCGGTTACATGGCAGCGCTGTTGGCATACAAGGCACGTCACGTCACGACCGTTGAGATCGAACCTGAATTGAAAGCGCTGGCAGAAAAAAATCTGGCCGACTACGGCGTCAGCAACGTCGACGTTGTATTGGGCGATGCAGCACAAGGCTTTAATGGCGCAAATCAAGCTAACTCTCCTTATGACGTCATCGTCGTATCGGGTTCGCTGCCTGTCGTACCGGAAGCACTGCTGGCACAGATCAAAGTCGGCGGCCGCATGTTCGTGATCGCTGGTAACGCACCGGCAATGACGGCGCAAATCATCACCCGCACATCAGATATCGGCTACAGCACGGTCAATCTGTTTGAAACGATCGTTAAACCATTGCGCAATGCAGTGACACCATCGCACTTCAAATTCTAAGGACGCCATGCAACACCTGACCGCCCCCGAACTGGCAGCTTTGCTTGAATCACCTTTAGGTAACCCGCCCATCTTGTTGGATGTGCGTGAACCTTGGGAGTATCAGACTTGTCAGATCAATGGTTCGGTGTCTATGCCTATGAATACCATTCCTGCCCAGCTCGAACAGTTGGACAGGAACGCATCCATCATATGCATTTGCCATCATGGCGCGCGTAGCATGCGCGTCGCCAATTTTTTGGAAAGCAATGGCTTCGGCCAAGTGACGAATTTGACTGGCGGCATCCACGCGTGGGCGCAGCAAGTGGATCCAGCGATGCCGACCTATTGATTTTGTATTACCTTTTACCTGTACCAAGCTCCAGAACCACCGCCTCCACCTGCACGGGAATTCAATGCGCAATGCCAAGCTAGTCACACTGATCGCTGGTGCTTTTATAAGCTTACAAGCACAGGCAGTGAACTTGCTGCAGGTTTATCAGGATGCACTTGCCAACGATGCTGTTTATGCCAGCGCGCGCGCCAATCTAAGTGCGGGCCAAGAAGCTTCCGTGCAAGGACGCGCCAATCTGCTACCGCTGATCGGCTTGAGCGGATCGAATCAAAAGATCACGCGCGAAGATATTCCAGATACGACTTCACATGGTTACACGCTGTCGTTGTCGCAGCCGCTATTCGATATCGCTGCATGGCAAACCTACGAGCAAAGTAAATTATCGGTCGCAGCAAGTGAAGCAGCATTTGCCAGCGTGCAGCAGGATTTGATTTTGCGCGTATCGCAAGCCTACTTTGATGTCTTGACTGCGCAAGATGCGCTGACTGCACTCCAGGCACAAAAGGTCGCGATCAGTGAACAACTGGCATCGGCTCAACGTAATTTTGAAGTGGGCACTGCGACCATCACCGACACGCATGAAGCGCAATCACGATATGACTTGGTCGTCGCGCAGGAATTTGCCGCGCAGAACGATATCGACATCAAGCGCTCTGCCCTGCAACAAATCATAGGCAAATCGCCTGAGAACCTGGCAATCCTACGCACCGATATTGAATTAAGACCGCCAGAACCGGCACAGATTGCACCGTGGATCAGTAGCGCAGAAGAACAGAATTACGATGTCATCAGCAAACAGCTTGCGCTGGAAATTGCCAAGCGCGACATCACACGCAATCGCGCCGGACATTATCCAACCGTCGATCTGGTAGCGAGCCGCGGCAATACCAATCAACGTAATACCGTGCTGGGACAAACCAGCACCGGCACGACCAATACAGTCGGCGTGCAATGGGCGATTCCGCTTTTCAGTGGCTTCGCGGTAACCAGTCAGGTACGGCAAGCGATTGCACTGGAAGACAAAGCCCGCTCCGATCTGGAAATATCACGTCGTACTGCCGCCTTGAATGCGCGGCAATCGTATCTCGGAGTGCATAGTGGACTGGCGCAAGTGAAAGCCTTGCAGGCGGCAGAGATATCCAGCCAATCATCGCTGGAGTCGAATCGTCTTGGCTATCAAGTTGGCGTACGCATCAACATTGATGTGTTGAATGCGCAGCAGCAGTTGTATTTAACGCAACGTGATCTGGCGAAAACGCGTTATGACACGATCATGAACAGCTTGCGTCTCAAATCAGCCGCTGGCACTTTGCAGGAAAAAGATATCGTGCAGATCAACACGATCTTGGTGGAACCTGCGCAGCGTTGATTTTATTCATCAGTTTTATTTACTGACAATCCAAGCGCATTTTTCAATTCAATTTCGACAATAGAGCGCCACTGTTCATCAGCGCTCTTTTAATACGCGAATCAAACTCAGTCTTCTTTCTTTACCCGCAACGCTGGCGCGTAACGCAAGCTGTCCAGGCAAGTATCAATTAGTGGCGCAGCCACTGCGGCCAAATCAAAACTGCTAGGCGAGAACAACCAATTCATTAGCAAGCCCACTACATGGCTATGCAGAGTTATAGCTGCGAGCCGCGTATCCAGATCGTCGGGCAATTGCTTCAGCAGAATCGCCTCTTTTAAAATGCGCTCCATATTCGCCAAGCCATCCAGATAGCATTGATGCTGACGTACCCAGATCGGATCGTTCCTATCAACCAGCTCACATTTCAGAAAAATAATATCCAGGATTCGGCGTGACCGCACATTGGCACTCGCATCCTGCAATAGATAGATCCAGGAATTGCGTAGATGCCCCAAAGGGTCGCCTGCAAACTTCTCTGCAGGCGTCGCCATCAAGGTTTCCATAGGCAGGCGCACGCGTTCGCACATTGCATCGAACAAATCACTCTTGTTCTTGAAATGCCAATAAATTGCACCGCGCGTTACATCAGCAGCGACCGCAACATCGGCCAGCGAAGTCTGCGCCAAACCACGCGCGTAAAACACTTCCTCAGCTGCATCAAGGATGCGGCTGCGGGTTTCTAATGCCTCTTCTTTCGTCGAGCGAGCCATAAAATCATCGTCCTGTAACAAATTTCGAATATTTATATATGCTAGAGCTTAAGTTGCCCCATATACATACATTCGCGAATGTATGTATAATACCTCACCCGCAGCATCAGCATCAAACAAAAGCGCAAGAGTAGCCGTTCAACAACGAATGCTTTTTGCGCTTTCAGCATTACCTTTTTTCTTTACCGGACTGTCGAATTTTTGACAGCGCATCCACTCACCGTGCGAGATGTATATGAGTTCACTTCCCCGTTTGACCACCCTTGGCGCAGCCATCGTTGTTTTATTTGCAGTCGCCGCTTGCGGCAAGTCCGATCAGCAGGCATCCGCACCGCCTCCTACCGAAGTATCGGTAATCACCGTCAAGCCGGGACCACTGGGAGTAACGAACGAATTACCAGGTCGCCTTGAATCAACCCGTATCGCAGAAATCCGCGCACGTGTACCTGGCGTCGTACTGAAACGTACTTTCCGCGAAGGCAGCGATGTCAAAGCAGGCGCGACCTTGTTCCTGATCGACCCGGCTCAATTCAAGGCAACATATAACAGCGCGAATGCCGCTGTTGCCCGTGCAGAAGCGACCTTGATGCAAGCTGAATTGAAAGAAAAACGCTACAAGCCGCTGGTTGCTACCAATGCAATCAGCAAGCAGGAATACGACGACGTCACCGCTACCTTGAAACAAGCTGAAGCAGATCTGGCCTCAGCCAAAGCCTCGCGTGACACCGCGCGTCTGTCACTCGACTACGCAACCGTGACATCGCCTATCTCTGGCCGCATCGGTCGCGCACTGGTTACTGAAGGCGCCTTGGTTGGTCAAAACGAAACCACGCCACTGGCGACCGTGCAACAGATTGATCCTATCTACGTCAACATGACGCAGTCCAGCACCGAAATTCTGCAACTGCAACGTGCAATGGCTAGCGGCAAATTGAAGAGCTCAGGTAAAGGACAAGTCAAAGTGACGCTGATCACCGAAGATGGTCAGGAATATGCACAGTCAGGAAAACTGCTGTTCTCCGATTTGACCGTCGATGAAAGCTCAGGCGCCGTTACCTTGCGTGCCGAGTTCCCAAATCCTGATCGTCAATTATTGCCAGGCATGTATGTCCGTGCGCGCGTTGAACAAGCCATTAATGAAAACGCCATCACCGTGCCGCAACAAGCCATTACACGCACACCAGACGGCTCGGCTGTCATGGTGGTCAGTGCAGAAAGCAAAGTTGTTTCGCGTTCGGTTAAAACTGGCCCTGCCAGCGGTGACTCATGGGTTATCAATGACGGCCTGAAAGAAGGCGATCAAGTCATCGTCGAGGGTCTGCAAAAAGTCCAGCCAGGTGCCACAGTCAAGGCAGTGCAATGGAAGAAAGCTGCACCAGCTGATGCTAGCGCTCCCGCAGCAGATGCAGCCAAGCCAGCCGCAGCAGCATCCGCCCCTGCAGCCAAGACCGCAGAACAACCGAAGTCGAAGTAAGGGAGCACCGTAATGGGTAAATTTTTTATTGACCGCCCGGTTTTTGCCTGGGTACTAGCCATCTTCATCATGCTGGCTGGTGGCTTGGCAATCACCACTTTGCCGGTCGCGCAATATCCGAATATCGCACCACCGACGATTGTCGTTACTGCGAACTATCCGGGTGCTACAGCGCAAACGCTGGACGATAGCGTTACCAGTTTGATCGAACAGGAAATGAACGGTGCCGATGGTTTGCAATACATCGAATCGCAAAGTCAGGCCAATGGCCAGGTTCAAATCACGGTGACGTTTTCTCCAGAAACCAATCCAGATTTAGCCGCAGTTGACGTTTCCAATCGTTTGAAACGTGTGGAATCACGTCTGCCTGCAGCCGTCACGCAACAAGGTGTGCAAGTTACCAAATCGCGCAGCAACTTCTTGATGTTTATCGGCTTGTCTTCGGGCGACGGCAGACTTGATCCAGTTGCGCTGGGTGATTACTTGTCACGTAACGTCTTGAATGAAATCAAGCGTGTACCTGGCGTTGGTCAAGCACAATTGTTTGGTACTGAACGCGCGATGCGTATCTGGATTGATCCTAACAAACTGGTCGGTTTGAATCTGACACCAGCTGACGTGACTAGCGCCATCCGTGCACAAAATGCGCTGGTTGCCGGTGGTACGCTCGGTGATTTGCCTAGCCCAAGCTCGCAACAAATTACAGCGACCATCGTCGTCAACGGGCAAATGAACAGCCCGGACGAATTCGGCAAAATCATTTTGCGTGCAAACAAGGATGGTTCTTCGGTACGTTTGAGTGATGTGGCACGTATTGAAGTCGGTGGTCAATCGTATGCAACTTCGGGGCGTCTCGATGGCAAGCCAACCTCCTTTGTTGGTGTGCAATTGTCACCTACCGCGAACGCGCTGGGTACGGCAACTGCAGTACACAAGAAAATGGAAGAGCTGTCGAAGTACTTCCCGGCTGGTGTGACATACACCGTGCCATATGACACTTCCAAGTTCGTTCAGATCTCTATCGAGGAAGTGGTTAAAACCCTGATCGAAGCGATTATTCTGGTGTTCCTGGTGATGTATCTGTTCTTGCAGAACATCCGCTATACCCTGATCCCAACCATTGTTGTTCCAGTTGCGTTGATGGGTACGTTTGCCACCTTGCTGCTGTTTGGCTTCTCGATCAACGTACTGACGATGTTCGGTATGGTGTTGGCGATTGGTATTCTGGTCGATGATGCGATTGTGGTCGTTGAGAACGTCGAACGCATCATGAGCGAAGAAGGTTTGTCACCGCGCGATGCAACCCGCAAAGCGATGGGACAAATTACCGGTGCGATTATCGGTATCACACTGGTGCTGATTGCGGTGTTCATCCCGATGGCATTCTTCGGTGGTGCGGTTGGCGCGATTTATCGCCAATTCTCGCTGTCGATGGTTGCTTCGATGGTGTTCTCGGCTTTGATGGCTTTCACACTGACACCGGCACTCTGCGCGACCATTTTGAAACCGGTTGAAGCCGGCCATCATCATGAGAAGCGCGGCTTCTTCGGCTGGTTCAACCGTCATTTCAACAAGACATCTATACGCTACCAAAGCGTTATCGGTGTGATGCTGACGAAAACCACCCGTTACATGATTGTGTATGGGCTGATCGTCGGGTGCGTCGCCTTGCTGTATGCGCGCTTGCCGGCATCCTTCCTGCCGAGTGAAGATCAGGGTTACATCATCACCAACGTCCAGTTACCGTCAGGTGCCAGCACCGGCCGCACGCTGGAAGTTCTGAAAGAAATTGAAGACTATTACCTGAAACAACCTGCGGTCGAACACGTGATCGCTATCGCTGGCTTCAGTTTTTCCGGTAATGGACAAAATGCTGGTCTGGTCTTTACACCGTTCAAGGATTGGAGCGAGCGCGGCAAAGACGATACAGCCGATGCAATTGCAGCTCGTGCTTTCGGCGCATTCTCAACCATCAAGGATGCGATTGTCTTCCCGTTGAATCCGCCACCGATTCGCGAACTGGGTAACGCCACCGGCTTTACCTTCCGTCTGCAAGATCGTGCAGGTCTGGGTCATGATGCATTGGTCGCCGCACGCAATCAAATGCTCGGCATGGCAGCGCAAAGCAAAATCCTGGCAGGCGTCCGTCCTGAAGGTTTGGAAGATGCGCCGCAATTGCAACTCGACATCAATCGCGACAAGGCGAATGCTTTGGGCGTGACCTTCGACAGTATCAACAGCGTCATGTCGACCTTGCTCGGTTCGTCTTACGTCAATGACTTCCCGAATCAGGGACGTCAACAACGTGTGATCGTGCAAGCGGATGCACCACGTCGCTTGCAACCGGAAGATCTGGACAAATTGTATGCACGTAGCGCGACTGGTGCGATGGTTCCATTCTCGTCATTCACTTCGTCTAAATGGATTACCGGCCCAGTGCAATTGATCCGTTACAACGGCTATCCGGCAATGAAAATTTCCGGCGGTGCAGCACCTGGTTACAGTACCGGTGACGCCATGGTGGAAATGCAATCTCTGGTAGAAAAATTACCAGCCGGTTTCGGTTTTGAATGGACCGGTCAATCGCTGGAAGAAAAAACCTCGGGTTCGCAAGCGCCTATGTTGTACGCACTGTCGCTGATCGCGGTATTCCTGGTGTTGGCAGCTTTGTATGAAAGCACAACGATTCCACTGGCTGTGATGCTGGTGGTACCGCTAGGTATTCTGGGTGCTCTGCTCGGTGTCACCTTGCGTGGCATGCCGAATGACGTGTACTTCAAAGTCGGCATGATTGCGGTAGTGGGGCTTTCTGCGAAAAACGCGATTCTGATTATTGAATTTGCGAAAGACTTGCAGGCACAAGGCAAAGGATTGATAGAAGCAACACTGGAAGCAGTCCACCTGCGCTTCCGCCCTATCATCATGACCTCGCTAGCGTTCATCCTTGGCGTGTTGCCACTGGTGCTTGCCAGCGGCGCAGGCTCTGCCAGTCAGCGCGCCATTGGTACCGGCGTGATGAGCGGCATGATTACGGCAACGGTACTCGCGGTGTTCCTGGTACCTGTGTTCTTCGTGGTAGTACGTACCTTCTTCAAAGGTAACGAACGCCAACGTCGCAAATATGCGGCGAACCAGCCACGCAATGAGGATGAAGAATTATGATCAAACAACTTACCTTGACCATACTGGCAGCGAGCGTGCTCAGCGCTTGCTCGATGGCGCCCAAGTACACTCGCCCCGACGCTCCTGTCGCGGCGAACTACGAAACGTCAACGACTAACGCCAGCAATGCACAACGTGCTTCTGAAATGGGCTGGCGTGACCTGATCAATGATCAACGTCTGCAAGCCTTGATCAGTCGCTCTCTAGTCAACAATCGCGATCTGCGCGTCGCTGCGTTGCGCATAGAAGAAGCGCGTTCGCTGTACAACATTCAGGTGGCGGATCAGCTACCCAACCTGAATGGTGTTGCGACCGGCAACCGTGGCCGCACACCAGCGGCGCTGTCATCGACTGGTACCAGCGTAGTCGGCAGCAACTATCAGGTCGGCTTGAGCCTGGCTTCCTTTGAACTGGATTTCTTCGGCCGTGTTCGTAGTCTGAGCGATGCAGCATTAGCAAGCTATCTGGCGACAGAAGAGGCGCAACGTTCGGCGCACATCACGCTGGTTTCAGAAGTCGCCAAAGCCTATTTGTCAGAGCGCGCTTACGCTGAACAGCAGGAACTTGCGCAACGCACCTATGAAACTCGTGCGGCCGCCCTAGACCTGTCCAAGCAACGTTTTGAAGTTGGCGCATCATCCGGCCTGGATTTGCGTCAGGATGAAGCACTTATGCAGAATGCCAAGGTCTCCGAACTGACCTTGCGTCGTCAACGTGCGCAAGCGCTGAATGCATTGACGGTGTTGGTCGGTGAACCCTTGACTGATTTGCCACCAGCACAACCGCTGTCGGGACAAATCATTCGTACGGATTTGTTCATAGGCATGCCTTCCGAACTGTTGGAACAACGTCCGGACATTCGCAGCGCTGAACAAACTTTGTTGGCAGCCAATGCAAATATCGGTGCAGCACGCGCAGCATTCTTCCCGCGTATTTCACTGACGGCTGGCGTTGGTACTGCCAGTAACGAGCTGTCCGGCTTGTTTGAAGGCGGTTCGCGCTCATGGTCATTTGCACCGCAATTGGTACTGCCTATTTTTGAGGGTGGCCGCAACATCGCCAACCTGAATCTGACGGAAGTACGCAAGAACATCGCGGTAGCAAATTACGAGAAAACTATCCAGGTTGCATTCCGCGAAGTGGCGGATGCCTTGGTGGCACGTGATTTACTCGACGAACAAATCGAAGCACAACGCCTGGCGACAGTGGCGCAGGAACAGCGTCTTACGTTTGCCGATCAACGCTTCCAGAATGGTATTTCGAGTTCGCTCGACATGCTAGATGCACAGCGTGAATTATTCTCGGCACAGTTGACCTTGGTGCAAGCACGTTTGCTGCGATTGACGAATGCGATTGATCTGTATCGTTCACTCGGTGGTGGTTTGCTGGAAACCACCGTTGCTACGGCACCAGCTGCAGCGCCGGCACCAGCCAAGTAAAGACTGAAAAAACTGTAGTAATGAAAAAAGGGAGTCCGTTATACGGGCTCCCTTTTTTATTTTCTATGCCAGAAATCGATACCGATTAACGGAACAAAAATAATTTCTGGATCTAAATTTAAATCTTACGCAGCGACAGACTCATTATTCGTATTTTCTGTTTTAGGAAAATTCGTCGTCAGCTGAATTTGCTCTGCCAGACTTTTTGCCAGTGGCTCAAACACGGCGCGGCGCTGCTCGGTGATGTGATCGCCAGGCTGACCATGCACCAGAGAAGTGACGTTGCACGCGCCAGAAATACAGGCACTTAACATGATCTGTCCCAGCTGCCCCAGCTCGCTATGGTGCAGCACGTATTCGTAAGCAGTGGCCGAGATCGGTTTGCGCTGCGCGGTGATATTCAGGGGTAATTGAAATGACATGATATGGACTCCGTTTCACGCATCATTTTGCGTTATTTACGGAATTTTTCGTATCCCATCTATATGGGAGTTTGGCCGATTTCACAGCGAATCATTTGAACCTCCCACGCTATTCGGCACTCTGAAGAATATGCAATTCACAACTGAAAGCAATTCATGCACAAGAAAATTCTGTTCCTGAGTTTAATGTCGGCATGCGCGCTCAACGCACATGCGGCTGAAAATAATATGCGTCCGGGACTATGGGAAATCACCACTACATCCGGCTTGCTGAGTTTGGCAGAACAAATTCCACCAGACCAGATGCAGAATCTTGCCAATCTGGCCAAGCAATATGGTTTTGATATGCCTGCAATAAAAAATGGCGCAGCCAGCTCCAAAGCTTGCATCACCAAGGAAATGGCCGAGCAAAAAATCCCGCCCTATCTTTCTCATCCGCAATCAGGTTGCGAAGCAAGAAACGCAACGCGGGTTGAAAATCGCTACAGCGCCGATCTTGTCTGCGCCAGTGATCAAATCAATGGACAAGGAAAAACTGAAGCGACATTAAATACGCCCGAAAGCTTTACCGGCGTAACCCAGTTCAAAGGTTCTGTGAGAGGTGTGGCGGTCGATGACCGTGCCAATTCCAGCGGACGTTGGGTCTCTGACAGTTGCGGAGCCACCAACGCGAGATAAGCTTTGCACAAGAGAAAATGTGCACATCGCGCACAGATACAAGTAGTAACAATCCTTACGATTCCGCTCTAGTTCTTGATCTAACGCTGGTATTTAATAGAGCCATCAATCAAGGAGATGAACATGAACAAAACCATGACTGTTTCAGCAGGTATTCTGGCAGCAGCCGTCCTGATGTTTTCAGCAGCACCTGCAATGGCACGCGTTGACGTCGGTGTGAATATTGGCGTTCCCGGCCCGGTGTATTACGCACCAGAGCCTGTGTATGTGCAGCCACGACCTGTCTACGTTCAACCGCGTCCTGTTTATTACGCGCCACAGCCTTACTATGGTGATCGCCATCATCATAGACATCATGATCGTCATTATCGCCGTGACAATGATAGGGATGGCGTTCCTAATCGCTATGATCGTCGTCCAAACAACCCGCATCGCTACTAAGCAGGGTTCAGCTTGCGGCAATATTCTTTAAAAGGAATCTTGCCGCAAGATCGTAGGTGTTCAATTTCTTTTGTAATGCAGGATCGTCGATGGCAACAAAGCCATGACGCGTCCAAAAGTTGTGGGAGTTATTGACCGCCGTTAAAGATATGGTGTTCAAACCATAGCCTTGTACGATCGGTATCAGATTAGCCAACAGCAGTTCTACGGCGCCCAAACCTCGCGCAATAGGCAAGCGCAACGTCATGAATATAGTAAGTGGAAGGATGGCTCGGCAAGGCTTGCAATAGCGAGTTCAAGGCGGGTGCTTGTCTGTCCAGCCACGGATGGCTGAGCGCATAGCCAACTACATTGCGATTCGCTTCCAGTACAAGACAGCCATGCGGATGTAGCGCCAGGCGCTCGGCATAAATCTGATCATCTTCGGGATAGGTAGGATAAAGCTCGGCGGCAATCGCGATAATCTTCGTTAGATCATCTTCCCGCATACTGCGCCAACAAATATTGCTGGTATTTCGACTCTGCATGATTTCCGATACCGATTAATTCTTTGTAATTATTCGCTATACGGTCCGCAGCAAGAACAAGGACCATGGCCATGCTGGACACGACGGAAATCTACCGGTTGCGTATTTTCTTCAGTATCTTCATTCGCCAATACACGTTTGTACAGAGACTGTTCTTCGGTCTTCGGCTGAATAATTTTTTGTTTTTGCTCAGCGAGCGTGCTGGCTTGCTTAATATTTTCTGTACTCATCACTATTCCGATTTATCAAGAGTTAAGCCCGACGGCCTTCAATTTATCAACGGCGCCAGCAATGCCATGGTACGCGCCGTCGCACCGCCATGCTGTTGTGCAAACTTCTGTCCAGCTTCACCCATTGTTGTACGTGCTGCCACGTCATCCAGCAAGCGTATCGCGTGCTGCCACATATCGGATGCATCAGTCACACGCTGCGCGCCACCTGCTGCGATTGCATTTTCAGCAGCATCGGCAAAGTTAAACGTGTGCGGCCCGATCAATACCGGCTTGCCCATTGCACTGGCCTCGATCAGATTGTGGCCGCCTAAAGGCAGCAAGCTGCCGCCGACAAATGCGACGTCGCAAGCAGCATAGTAGGCAAACATTTCACCCATGCTATCGCCTAGAAAAACGCGCACATCGGGACTAATTTCAGCACTACCAATCGTTGAGCGCCGTGCTAATTGCAAAGAACGTGCACTGATCATTTGCGCGACATCATTGAAGCGTTGCGGATGACGTGGTACCAGCAGCAATAAAATTTCAGGTCGATTCTGCTGCAGCAAAGCATCCAGAATCAAGGCCTCTTCACCATCGCGAGTATTGGCACAAACAAGAACCGGGCGCGAGCCAATTTGCTGACGCAAGGTCGCGCCACGCTGCAGCATTTCTGAAGGCGGCCTCACATCGAACTTGATGCTGCCAGTGACGTGCACAGCAGGCGCACCTAGCTGGCGTATGCGCACCGCGTCGCTTTCAGTTTGCGCAGCGACGCAAGACATCGCAGCAGCGGCTTCGACAAACAAACCTGGCAGGCGCAAGGCCTTGTTCAACGATCGGTCGGATAAACGCGCATTCACCAAAGCGACCGGCACAGCATGACGCGCGCACTGCGCCATAACATTTGGCCAGACTTCGGTTTCCATCAAAATGCAAAGCTTCGGTTTGAAATACCGCAAGAAACGTCCGACCATAAAGCCGGTGTCATACGGCAGATAACTTTGCACCACGCGCGATTGCGTACCGAACAAATCCTTGCCGGTAGCACGACCGGTGGGCGTCATGTGTGTCAGCAACAAGGTATGCGTGGGATACGTGGCAAGCAAGGCATCGATCAGAGGTTGCGCGGCGCGTGTTTCGCCGACCGACACTGCATGCACCCACAGCACAGACGATCCACGATCGTAAGCAACGCCACCATAAAAACCTAAACGCTCAGCGATGTGCTGGCGGTATCCCGGCTCTTTACGACCACGGACAAACAAGCGCAGCAGCACTAGTGGTAAGGCAAACCACCACGCAATAGAGTAAATCAAACGCATAGCATTGCTCCGACCTGAGTACGTGGACCGGTGGTTGCTATTATTGAAAAATGGGATTGAAATTGCATGAGCCGTATTATGCCGCTTCGGCCCGGCCACTGCCTAATTGAAGTGAAATTGTGACGCCAAGAAGATACTGAAAAGAACCTCGTGAAACCCGCAACCGGCATTGCACCGGTTGCGGCGATGACAATAATTAATACGGCATGACGGCGTCCGGTTTGGCGGCAGTAATCACACGTTTGAATTCTGCCTGAATATGCTGCAAGGCCTCTTCCGATTCAGCCTCGAAGCGCATCACAATCACCGGCGTGGTATTCGATGAACGCGCCAGACCAAAGCCATCCGGATATTCCACGCGCAAGCCGTCGATCGTGATGATCTGATCGGAGCCTGGGAATTGCGCCTCCTTCTGCAACTTGGAGATCAATGGGAAGCTTTCACCTTCGTTCAATTTCAATTGCAACTCCGGCGTACTGACCGATTGCGGCAACGCATTCAAGGTCGCTGAAGGATCTTTTTCACGGCTCAATAATTCCAGCATGCGCGCACCCGCGTACATGCCGTCATCGAAACCGTACCATCTATCTTTGAAGAAAATATGGCCGCTCATTTCGCCACCCAAAGGCGCGCCGGTTTCGCGCATCTTTGCCTTGACAAGCGAGTGACCGGTTTTCCACATCAATGGCTTGCCGCCACGCTCGGACACCCATGGCGCGAGATGGCGCGTGCATTTGACGTCATACAAAATTTGCTCGCCCGGATGGCGTGTCAACACATCCTGCGCAAACAACATCAGCTGTCTGTCCGGATAAATGATTTGACCATCTTTTGTGACGAGGCCAAGTCTGTCACCGTCACCATCAAATGCCAGACCGATTTCCGCATCAGTCTCTTGCAGACAACGAATCAAATCCTGCAGGTTTTCCGGGTGGGCCGGATCAGGATGATGGTTAGGGAAAGTGCCATCTACTTCACAAAATAATTCGATTACTTCGCAACCCAGCGCGCGGTACAAGTCACCGGCAAATGCACCAGCCACACCGTTACCGCAATCGATTGCAATCTTCATCGGTCGCGCCAGTTTGACGTCGCCAGCGATGCGCTGTTGATAGGCGTCAGCGATATCGTAAGTGCGATAGCCGCCCGCGCCTTCGGTGAAATTCTTGTCGACGATGGCTTGATACAAAGCCTGGATCGTATCGCCATAAATGGCCTCGCCCGCCAATACCATTTTGAAGCCGTTGTAGTCGGGGGGGTTGTGACTGCCGGTCACCATGATGCCGGACTGCGCGTCCAGCACATGCGTGCCGAGATAAAGCATAGGCGTCGCAACTATGCCGAGATCGACAACATCAACGCCTGCCGCTTGCAAGCCTTCAGCCAACGCAGCAGCTAACTCGGGGCCGGACAAGCGTCCGTCACGGCCGATGACAACGACCTGTTCACCTTTGGCGCGCACTGCGCTACCGAAGGCACGACCAATGCTGCGCGCAACATCGGTGTCCAGCGTCTTATCGATAATGCCGCGAATGTCATAAGCCTTGAAAATACTTTGCGAGAGAGTCAGCATGTTGAGGCTTATCCTTAGATATAGTGGTAATACGAAAATGGCAAGGCAAGAAGGCCGAACGTTATCGACCGTATTCAGCAGCCGATATGATAACCCGCATAATCGAGAGAGTCTGGCCTGCCGCAAGTTTCGACAAGCGAGATGCCTTCAAGTTTCAATTTCCTGCAAGAACGCTTTTACCAATCGTACTCATCAGTGAATTTGAAACTGCATCCATAATTCCGGTATGCTGATCCAAGACGCCGAACCCACTAATTACGAGTAAAAATTACAGGTCTTGGCATAGCTATTCGTTCAAATTTAAAACTATCTGCTTATCCACTTACTCATCCATGACTACTTATGCCATTGGCGATCTACAAGGTTGCCACACGCAACTAATCGCACTGCTGGAAAAAATTGACGCGACAACGCCGAATGCGCAACTCATTTTCGTCGGTGATATCGTCAACCGCGGTCCGAAATCGTTGGCAACTCTTCGACAAATATATGCGCTAAGGAAACGTGCGCGCATTGTGCTCGGCAATCATGATTTGAATTTGCTGGCAGTTGCTTGCGGGCTGCGCAAGCCGCACGGTTCCGACACGCTGGATGATATTTTGGCAGCAGATGATAGAGAAGAATTGCTGACCTGGTTGCGTCATCAACCGCTCGCGATAGAACAAGATGGAAATTTATTCGTGCACGCAGGCGTGCCGCCGCAATGGAACGCACAACAAACGCTGGCATTGTCGCGTGAAGTCGAAGGCGCACTGCAAGGTGATGATTGGCCAGAATTTTTGAAAAAAATGTATGGCAATGAACCAGCTTTGTGGAACGACGATTTGCAAGGCGCAGATCGCTTGCGCTGCATCGTCAATGCCTTGACGCGCATCCGTTTTTGCAAGCCGGATGGCAGTATGGATTTTAAAACGGTGGAGGGCGCAGGTAATGCACCTGAAGGTTTGCTGCCGTGGTTCGATTGTCCGAATCGCCAAACCGAAAACAATACTGTCGTATTCGGCCATTGGTCTACGCTAGGCTTGCTAATCCGTCCCAATGTGCTGGGACTGGACACCGGCTGCGTATGGGGCGGCAAACTGACTGCTATCAATCTGCAGGATAGATCGACGATACAAGTCGAATGTCCGCAGCATCAAAAACCGGGCAAGAAAAGCTAAGCTGTCTGCTCCGGATTTTCTTGGATATTTGCGGTATACCCGAGAGCTTCTGCAATTGCGGCACGCGTCTGTTGGGCTAACTCTCGTCTATGTGTACCAGCAGTATCGATGGTCGGCAACATGATCAATTGCGCAGTCATCCTGCGCGTCTTCATGATCAACAACATGCTGTCGACAAACGTCATGTCGCCAATAAAATCCGCCGAACGATGCAGCTTGCCTTGTTCATCGATATAACGAATTGCATACGGCTGCACCGGCACTTTCGCTTCAATCGCTGCTTCAAACAAATTCGAATGAAACGGCAACACGCCACCTTGCGCCGCTGTCGTCCCCTCGGGGAAGAAGGCAATGCGCTCGCCAGCTTCTATGCTGGTGACCAAGCCTTCGTAGACACGACGTACTTCGCGTTGCTTGCCGCGCGCGATAAAGATCGTACCGGCTTGCGCAGATAACCAGCCCAGCGCAGGCCAACTACGTATGTCGGCCTTGGCGACGAAGCGACACGGATTTTGAGAATTGATGACGAAGATATCCAGCCACGAAACGTGATTGGCAACAATCAGCGCGCCAGGTTCGGACTCCGCACCAGCTTGCACTTGCAACGCAACCTTGATGTGCAGAATGGACAGCAAAGCTGCTGACCATTGCTTGATGCGACGATCGCGACTTGCCGAATTAATCCATGGAAAAATCACCGCAGCAATCAACAAACCCTGCAGCAAATGCAGCATCACACGCACGAACGACACGGCGATCATGCACTCACCTGCAAGGGTTAAAGAACATCTGCATCATGAAAAAACACAAGAAGCTAAGCGCAGGATTAACGCTGGAATGCGATATGACCCGCAACAATGGTGGTCTTCACTTGGCCGCTTAATTCATAGCCGAGGAAAGGCGTGTGCTTGCCTTGACTGGCCAATGCTTTTGCAGCAACCGTCCAACGCACGGCTGGATCGAACAGACAAATATCGGCAACGCTGCCGACCGCCAATTGCCCAGACGGCAAACCAACAATACGCGCTGCATCCGCTGTAATTTTTGCGATGGCCTGTGCCAAGGGTTGCTTGTCTTGATCGACGCAATCTTCCGCCCATTTCAAGGACAGCGACAACAGCAATTCCAGACCGGTTGCACCAGGCGAGGCTTCACCGAAAGGTAACAATTTTTCATCGTCATCCACCGGCGTGTGATCCGAACAAATCGCATCGACGGTGCCATCCAGCAAACCGCGACAGATGGCATCGCGATCACGTTGACTGCGCAGTGGCGGCGTCAGACGTGCGTTGGAATCAAAGAAGCCGATATCGTTTTCAGTCAGATGAATATGATGTGCACCCACGTCGCAGGTAATCGGCAAACCTTCCTTTTTCGCTGCGCGAACCAGTTCCAAACCAGCGCCAGTCGAGATGCGGCACAGATGCACGCGTGCGCCAGTGACACGCACCAATTCCAGAATCGTATGCAAGGCTATCGTCTCAGCCATCACCGGCACGCCAGATAAACCAAGGCGTGAAGCAACTGGGCCGCTATGGGCAACGCCTTTGATACCAAGATGCGGATCCTGCGGACGCAACCAGACTGTGTAATCAAATGTCTTCGCGTACTGCATCGCACGCAACATCACGGTGGTGTCGAGAATCGGACAATCAGCTTGTGAAAAACCGATGCAACCGGCGTCGGTCAACTCAGCCATTTCCGTCAACGCCGTGCCCTTCAAACCCATAGTCAATGCACCTAGCGGATAGACGTTGGCTTGATTCAAAGACTTGGCTCTATGCTTGAGCATCTCAACCAGACCCGGCTCATCCAGTACTGGATCGGTATCAGGTGGGCAAACCAGACTGGTAACGCCGCCCTGCATAGCGGCCTGCATTTCCGATTCCAGCGTGGCCTTGTATTCGTAACCCGGCTCGCGCAAGCGCGCGCTCAAATCAACGAAGCCAGGTGCGACAACCAAGCCACTCGCATCGATTACTTTGGTGGCGACAAAGCCTTCCGGCGCTTGCCCTATACCGGCAATTTTGCCGGCTGCGATATACACGTCTTGCTTTGCATCGATGCCATTCGCTGGATCGATCAGATGGCCATTCTTGATGTGGATTTTCATCTTTTAATTTCCCGCCAAAATACTCATCACTGCCATCCGCACTGCAATGCCGAATGTCACTTGCGGCAGTATCACTGCCTGCTTGCCATCTGCGACCGCAGATTCAATTTCCACGCCACGATTCATCGGGCCTGGATGCATGACGATCGCATCTGGTTTAGCCAGAGCCAAACGCTCAGTCGTCAAACCGTAGCTCTTGAAGAATTCCTGCGCAGACGGTAACAGTGCGCCGCTCATGCGTTCATTTTGCAAGCGCAGCATGATGATGACGTCGACACCCTTCAAACCTTCTTCCATGTTGTGGAAAACGCGCACCCCCATTTGTTCCAGGCCGCTAGGCAGCAAGGTACGAGGACCGATCGCGCGCACTTCGGGCACACCCAAAGTCGTCAGCGCATGGATATCTGAACGTGCGACGCGGCTGTGCAAAATATCGCCGACAATCGCGACAGTCAGATTGGTGAAATCCTTTTTGTAGTGACGGATCGTGTACATATCCAGCAAGCCCTGCGTCGGGTGTGCATGGCGACCATCGCCGGCATTGACAACGTGCACATGCGATTGCCCGGTGTCGCTCAAATGTTTAGCGATCAGATAAGGCGCGCCGGATTCGGCATGGCGCACGACAAACATATCGGCATGCATCGCTGCCAGATTGTCGATCGTATCCAACAGCGATTCGCCCTTGCTGGAACTTGATGCAGAAATATTCAGGTTGATGACGTCGGCAGACAAACGCTTGGAAGCAATTTCAAATGTAGTACGCGTGCGCGTCGAATTTTCGAAGAACAGATTGAACACGCTCTTGCCGCGCATCAGCGGTACTTTTTTCACTTCTCTATCACCGATACTGACAAACGACGAAGCCGTATCGAGGATGTGAATGATGTTGGACTTTGGCAGCCCTTCTATCGTGAGCAAATGTTGCAACTCACCGTTTTTATTCAGTTGCGGATTAAGCATGATCCACCGTCAGGGAAAAGCGGCCGTCGTCGGCCCGTTGAAGTACCAGCGATTGCTGGTCTGGAATGGAAATAGTTTGTGCGACAAAATCGGCTTCAATCGGCAACTCTCGCCCGCCGCGATCAGCCAGCGCTGCCAGCATGATGCGTGCTGGACGACCGTAGTCGAACAACTCATTGATCGCTGCGCGCGTGGTGCGGCCGGTGTACAACACATCATCCACCAGCAAGATGGTTGCGCCGTCCACATCGAATGGAATTTGCGTTGGCTTGACGTCGGGCCGCAAACCTTTTTCCGCGAAATCATCACGATAAAAAGAGACGTCGATAAAACCCAAACGTTCAGTCAATTGCAGCTCAGCCGCGAGTCGTTCCGCCAGCCAAGCACCACCGGAATAAATACCGACTATCGCAACGTTCTCGGCTTTTGCCAGACCGGTTTTTACTTGTTTCGCCAGCACTTGATACAAGGCTTCAGCGTCTAGTTCAGGATTCGGATTCGGTATGGTCATCGAAGTATTGTTGCAAGATGATTGCAGCTGCCTGATCGTCGATCAGATCGCCGCGTTGATGAGAAATCACTGCGGATGAGTAACGCTCATCCACCAGCACCGTTGCCACGTCAAAACGTCCATGCAATTGATTCGCGAAGCGACGGCAGCGCACTGTCATTTCATGCTCGGCGCCATCCGGATGCCGCGGCAAGCCGACGATGCACAAACCTGGTTGCCACTGGCTGACCAGTTCGGCGATCGCTGCGAATTTTGCTTCATTGGTAGCGGCGCTGATGATGGTCAGCGGCTGCGCCTGCTTTATTAAAGTATTGCCTACTGCAACGCCTATGCGCTTCAAGCCGAAGTCGAAACCGAGTACGGTTTCCACTAGCGCGCGATTCCTGTTTTAATCTCACGCATGTCCAGCCTCACTACTCAACATCATCGGATCGATACCAAGCAATTTGATCGCAGCAAAAAACCGCTGTTCCAGTGGCAAATCGAACATGATGTTTGGATCGGCGCGCACGGTCAGCCAACCGTTACGTACGATTTCATCCTCCAACTGGCCTGCGCCCCAACCGGAGCAGCCGAGGCTAACCAACAGCTTTTGCGGTCCGCTACCGAGTGCGACGGCTTCCAGTATGTCTTTGGATGTTGTCAACGCGATCTCGGAAGTCACCGGCATCGTCGACGAAAAATCGCCCCGCGGTGCGTGCAGCACAAAACCGCGATCTGCCTGCACCGGACCGCCGTACATCACCGGCGTTTTTTCAACCGGCTTCAGATCGGGCGCGATTTCCAGCTTCAAATCGATGCGATTGAGCAAAACATCGACCGTCATATCGGTGGGTTTGTTAATGATCACACCCAATGCACCATTCGCATTGTGCTCGCACAGATAGACGACCGTGCCACCGAAAATCGGGTCCAGCATGGACGGCATCGCAATCAAAAAATGATCGGCGAGATTCAATTCATCACGTGCTGGATTGTCAGGTGTGGCGGAAAAAGCGAGGGATTCCCAGGGTGAACCGGGATCGTTGGGAGATTTGCTGGTCTTACGTTGCTTCGACATGGGCGTTATTTTAGCAGTTTTACCCAGATTTTCTGCGCCAAACCTCGCTTCAAATCGATTTTTCCTGCATTCTTTGGCTATTCCCATTTGCCCAATATTCATCGTTCATGTCCCAATTTAAAAAGACACTGGTCTGGTTTCGCCGCGATTTACGCAGTTTTGACCACGCCGCACTCCACCATGCATTAACCCAAAGCAAGCAAGTTTATTGCGCCTTCATTTTCGATAAGGCCATTTTGGACGATTTGCCCAAAGCCGACCGCCGCGTTGAATTCATACACGCCAGTCTGCTCGAACTAGCCGCCGCCTTACGAGCGCTGGGTGGCGATTTGATCGTCAAACATGCATGGACCGAGACCGCTATACCGGAACTTGCTGCCGAACTTGGCGTCGACGCAGTATTCACCAACCACGACTATGAACCACAGGCGATTGCACGTGATGCACAAGTCGCCAAGGTACTCAAAGCCGCCGGACGCAGTCTGCATCCTTTCAAGGATCAGGTAATCTTTGAGAAGAATGAAGTACTGACGCTGGCAGAAAAGCCATTTTCGGTTTTCACTCCATACAAGAATGCCTGGTTGAAAAAACTGCATGCAGAATCTGATGCGGCTGTTCTGCATCCTTATGAAATCGACACCTACGCAGACCGTTTTGCATCACTGCCAGACCATAAGTATCCGATGCCATCCCTGGCTGAGATCGGCTTTGAAAAAACCAATCTATCGGACCTGAATATTCCAACCGGGATGCAAGGCGGTCAGGATTTGCTGGATGATTTTGCAGACAGGATGCAGCGCTACGATCAAACGCGCGATTTCCCTGCTGTAAAAGGCCCCTCTTATTTATCGGTACATCTGCGCTTCGGCACGGTGTCGATACGTTCTCTTGTACGACGTGCGCTCGATGCGATGCGCACAGGCACCGGCGGCAGCGGCGCTGCGGTCTGGTTGTCGGAACTGATATGGCGCGATTTCTATTTCATGATTCTGTTCCAGCATCCGCATGTCGTGGGCCGCGCGTTCAAGTCGGATTACGACGCCATCGTCTGGGAATCTGGCAACCACGCGCAGACATTATTCCAAGCCTGGTGCGATGGCAAAACCGGTTATCCATTAGTCGATGCCGCCATGCTGCAATTGAATCAAACCGGCTACATGCACAATCGCTTGCGCATGGTTACCGCGTCCTTTCTGATCAAGGATCTGGGCATAGACTGGCGCTGGGGCGAACGTTACTTTGCCGAGCAATTAAATGACTTTGATCTCTCCGCGAATAACGGCGGCTGGCAATGGGCATCGTCATCCGGCTGCGATGCGCAACCCTACTTCCGTATCTTTAATCCGATCACACAATCGGAAAAATTCGATGCAGATGGCAAGTTCATACGTCGCTATCTGCCGCAGCTGGCCAAACTCTCCAGCAAACAGATCCATGCCCCATGGCGTGTACCTGCCTTGGAATTGAAGATGGCTGGCGTCGAACTCGGCAGCAACTATCCACAACCGCTGATACAACATGACGAAGCGCGCGCACTTACATTGCAGCGCTATGCGGTCGTGAAAAAGGTCGCGGAGTTTGTCGAATGAAACGCAAGGTTTGAATCGAGCTGCGTCAAGCTAATGCAGTTTTGCTCGATTAAATAAAGTTAAACGCAAGGCAAAAAAAAATCCCGCACACATGCGGGATTTTTTATAGTGCCAAGATTTAACTCGCTGGAATTTCTTTCTTGATGAAGTCTGCGATCAACTTGACCAGCGCTTCTTCTTGAAAAGGTTTGCCCAGATATTCATTCACACCCAACTCCATCGCGTAGTTGCGATGTTTGCTCGCAGTACGCGATGTAATCATGATGATAGGAATATCACGGGTACGCTCATCGCCACGAATATTGCGGGTCAGATCGAAACCATCCATACGCGGCATTTCAATATCAACCAGCATCACGTCTGGCGTAATTGATTGCAAATGCTGCAAGGCATCGACACCATCCTTGGCCAGCACGACTTGATAGCCTTCACGTGTCAACAAGCGTTGCGTTACGCGACGCACCGTCAATGAATCATCGACGACCATCACGATATGTTGAGTACGCAAGCCCTGCACCGGTTCGACATTGCGCGCCGCCGGTTCGAACGTTGCCATCTCTGCGACTGCACCCATATCACTAGGCGCATCTGATGGCGTCAAACGTGGCGCACGAATATTTTCGTGTGCTGCGCGTTGCGCAAGCGGCACCGGATTCAGAATCAAAACGATTTCACCCGAACCCAATACCGTTGCACCTGCGATACCGATCATGCGTGACAACTGCGGGCCGATATTCTTAACCACGACCTCTCGGTTACCCAGAATTTCATCAACGTGCAAAGCGACGCGATCGTTACCACTCTTCAAAATCAGCAACGGCGAATACTGTTGCGTTACCGGCGCTGCATCCGTATCACCCAGCAAAGTCGACAGGTAATGCATAGGGACGCGTTGCGATTGCCACATCACTGCGCCTTCGTTATACGCAATCGCCAGCGGACCGTTTTTCAATTGTTGAACTTGCTCGACCAACACCGATGGCAATGCATACGTCTTGCCGCCAGTCGAAAGAATCACCACCTGCGTAACCGCCAGCGTCAATGGCAAATGAATCGTGAAGTACGCGCCCTTGCCTGGCTCGGATGCAATCGCAACGCGACCACCCAGCGATGCTGCTTCGGAGCGCACCACGTCCATACCAATGCCGCGTCCAGCGAGCTCCGTAATTTCTTCTGCTGTCGAGAAGCCAGGATGGAAAATCAGATCGGTAACTTCAGCATCAGACAGATTGTCGTCGTCTTTTACCAAACCGTTTTCCAGCGCTTTCTTGCGGATGTTATTCAGGTTCAAGCCTTGACCATCATCAGAGAAATGAATAACCACTTCATTACCTTCCTGACGAATCTCGACGCGCAATTCACCGGTTTCATTCTTGCCGGCAGCCTTGCGTTTTTCGCGCGACTCGATACCGTGCACGATCGCATTCCGCAGCAAATGCTCAAACGGGCCGGCCATTTTTTCCAGTACGCCCCTATCAACTTCAACGGCACTACCGCGAATATCCAGATTGACGCGCTTGTCCATTTCCTTCGCGGCCTGACGCGTAACGCGATACAGACGCTCTGAGATACTGGCGAATTGCACCATGCGCACGCGCATCAAATCCTGTTGCAAATCACGCGTCAAACGCGCCTGATTCGTCAAATCGGTAGTAGCGCTATCGATGGTCCGACTCAAGTTTTGTTGAACCGAGCCAACGTCGTTGACGCTTTCGGCCATCATCCGCGTCAATTCCTGCAGACGTGTAAAGCGATCGAATTCAAGCGGATCAAATTCGCGATCGGCCGAGACACCCATATGCGAGGTGATCTGCGATTCGGCCTGCATTTCAATTTCGCGCAACTGTTCGCGCAAACGGCTAACGTTTTCCGACAGCTCACCCATGGAGGTGCGCAAAGTACCGACTTCTGTTTCCAACTTGGAGCGCGAGATCGACACTTCACCCGCCTGATTGACCAGACGATCAAGAATGTCGGCGCGTACACGCACCAGAGGAACTGGAGCGGCAGCTGCGACGGCACGCGACGCAGGTGAAACACCAGGGGCCAGCGCTGTTGTTCGGCGATCGGTGATCGGCATCAAACTTTGAATGACTGGTAATTCTTCTGCTGAAGATTTAGCAGCATCAGCCGTATTTTCTTTAGCGAGATTTGCAGTCTCGACTGGTGCTGGTTTAGGCGCATCCGGATTTTGCAAGTGTTCAAATAACTGCAAACCGTGATCATGACGCGCCAGCAAATCTTCCACAGCGGCGGCAGATGGATAACCGGCATGCGTAATATTTTCGATGCGCGTTTCCATCTCGTGCATATGCTGACCCAGCAACATCGCACCGGCCATACGCGCGCTACCTTTGACGGTATGCAAAATCCGCAAGATAGATTGCGGCAATGCTGTATCGCCCAGTTCCTTTTGCCACGCACGCAATGCCTGACCCATCTGCGGCAACATGTCACTGCCTTCTTCGATGAAAACAGGCAGCAGATCCGCATCGATCTCATCCTTGATGATCAAGGCAGGATCAGTCAGCTCTTCACTATTTTGTGGATAGACTGGTTCTTCGAATGGCGCAGGTTCTAATTCCAAAATGACTGGAGTAGCTTCTACTGCTGGAGCGACTTCCAAAACCGGAGCATCGTCGGCCACATTTTTTGGCTCGTCCGCTGCTGAAGGCTCAGGCTCAGGCTCAAGTTCAGACTCAGACTCAATTTCAAGTTCAGACTCAACTGCAGATAATTCTGTCTTTGCTTCTGCATCCTCATCGACAACTTCCGCCGTCGCAGGCTCGCCTTCATCCTCAACCGGCGCATCAAATACAGGCTGACCGTGTTTAGAGCTGATGCGGAATTCAAAATCTTCCGGCATGCGCTCAAGGATTTCCACTTGATCCGGTTCAAAATCAGGCATCTCGCCCAAGGCGAACATCTGCAGCATGAAACGGATACGCGAGATCGCATGATCCAGTGTGTCGTATTCTGATATCAGCAGCTTGACTGGCTTCCTTGCCAAATACTGCAGAACAGCTTCCAGCGCGTAGGCAATTTGCTGCAAAGGCTTGAAGCCGACGGTGGCTGAACTCCCCGCCAGTGAATGTGCTGCATGCACCGCTGGAATGTTGACATGACGATCCGGCTCATGACGCCACTCGGCGATATCTTGCGACAACAAGCGCACCAGCTCATCGGTTTCAGCCAGATAAATATTATGCAGCGGCAAACTGATTTCCAGATCGCCTATGTATTTGACGTTGTCGTCTGACTTGCGCGCAGCAGGAAGATTGCCTGGAAAGTCGAGTACCGCGGCACCTTGCAATGGCGCGACTTCGTCCACCATATCGAGTTTCAAATGATCGAGTTCACCAACAACTATCTCAGGTGCTGCTGGCTCAGCGTCAATAACTTCCGCAACTTCATCTGCGGTCGCATTGAATTTTTGAAACTGCGCAAGTTCTTCATCGCTCAGTTCCAACTCTTCTGGCTCGGTTGCGGTGAGCGCATCTTCATTACCAAAGTCAGCTGTACTTTCAGCAATGCTTTCGGCTGTATTTTCTGATTCGGTATTATTTTCAGATTCAGTTAGCGCGTCAAAGGCTTCGCTAGCGGGCGCAAGCAACAGCGTTTCTTCCAGATCATCGTAGTGAAAACCGGCACCGTTTTTTACGCGTTCAGCAGCGTTGATCAGCGCACGGCCACTACGATCAGAACGACCTTGCATCTGCAAGTCGCCAACCCATGCGTCCAGTACTTGCACCGCATTCTCAAGTAATGCATACAGATCTGCATCGCCGCCGCGCGTTTCCGACAGACGCAAGTTCAGCACTTGTTCGACGCTCCACGCAGCTTCGCCAAAAGTAACCAGGCCGACCATGCGGCCGCTGCCTTTCAATGTGTGAAAGGAGCGACGTAACGTCGTCAGGAATTCTTGATTGTGTGGTGCATTGCGAGATTCTGGAACTGTCTGCTTGACGCTATCCAATACCTCAACTGCTTCGGACAGAAAAATTTCCAGCAGCTCAGCATCGATCGCTTCGTCAGTTGCTGGCGCTACCAAGGGCGCGATCTCTTCCACATGCGATGTCTTGGCTGGAGCGGTCGCCAACGCAATGTCGTCCATTGCATCTTGCGACGCAACGAAGTCAGGATGCTCCAGCATATCGATGACGGCGCGTGCCCTGTCATTCGCTTCTGGATTATCGACCAAGGTCGCATCCAGGCGCACTTGCTCTAAGGATTCTTTAAGTTGCTCTTGCAGAAAGGGATTGGTCGGTTCTGCAGCAAGTGAAATCGCCAGCTCTTCCGATTGCTTTTGATGCAGCGCGAGTTCCGATTCGACTGTAGGCAAATCCGGAACATGAATTTCAGGCAGTGTCGAAATTGTATTTTCTACTTCCGAAACCGGAATAACCACGACATCCAACGCGGCGTTCGACGGTCCGTTTTTTTCAGTCAGATTCGCACGAAAAATACCTGCATCATCGTCAAAAGCAAAACGCTTGTTGACGCCGTCTGGATGCAATTGCAGCGTCTCGATAAAGAAGCTGAGCGCACCCACATTTTGCGCAACTTGCTGAAACTCTTGCAAATCCGGCGTTTCCTCGGCCTCGATAAATCGTCGCACAGCAGCTTGCGTATGCCACACGGCACGCACTGCGTCTTCATGACCGAGCACTGAAAGCGCGCCGCTAATTTGATACAGAACGGAATCGATATCCGACAAACCTGCACGTTGCTCAGGATCGCGGAAATACTCGTCCAGCATTTTTTCAACCTGACGCAAACTGGATTGCATTTCACCAGCCAGCGCCGTCATGGTTTGACGTTCTTGCGCTTCGCGCGACATGTCATCCAGCCATTGCGCAGAATGTGTCAAGGTCTCGCCAGAAACTGCAGACAGCAAGCGCGTCGTCACTGCATCAGCGCGTTCGGCAAAATCGTCGGCCAGATGGCCAATCTGCTGCAACGCATTTTCAACAAACAACAAGCTGGTCGCGATTTCCAGACTCAGGCTGTCGCCTGGACGTGAATGTGCGGCGTGACGTGCGATGCCGCTAAGCTCGCGCAAGAGTTTTGCCAATGCTGGCGCATTCAAATGATTGCCGGCTTCGGCCAGACCTGTCATTTCTTGCTCGAAGGATGGCGCGACGCTGGCGTCACCGCCAGCAATCCGATTCCATAAATTCTTGGCTTGCGACAAACGCTCTTTAGCCGAGGCCAATGCCTGCGCATCGATCTGACCGTAACGTTTTTTCTCGTAATCGGTCGGCACTACGCCATCGAGTTGATATGCACTGCGAATTTGCTGAGCGACAGCAGAAGGATGTGCTACGCGCGCAATGAAGAATAAGGCATCGCGCAACAGTCTTTCCGTAATGCTGGAAGAGCCTTCGCTCAAGCGGCGAATTTGCAAATTGATGCGCGCAAACAGTTGTTTGACATACAGTTCGTTCGGCACTTGACCGGCAGAAACCGCATCAGCAAAACCGTGCATGACCCACCAGAAGCTGCGCGCTTGTTGCGTGCTTTGTGCCTGCTCAACACGCAACACGATGTCGCGCATAGTCCGTGCGCTTGCCAGGCCTGTCTCGCTATCGGCTTCCTTCAGAAATATCAACAACGCGCGTTCAAAACGTTTGCGCAAGCCGACGTAATCTTCAGCAGTCAAAGTAATCGACGCTGATGGTAGTTGCGGACGGATTGCCAGATTAGGGAAAAACAGATCTGCCGGATGTATGCGTTCAGCGCCGCGCACTTGCAACAACGAGCGATAGTAAGGGAACAAGCGAACTGGTTGATGCGGCATACCAGCCAACAACTCTTCTAGATATTCCAGCAAGGCTTGATAAGCGTGCGCAATGGCATGCACGCTGTCGTCGGTCAGCACTAGTTGTCCCGACTCGAAGCGATCAAACAGATCTTCTACAGTTTCCGTAATGATGGCCACACCATCGACATCGACTATTTGCAAAGCGCCATGCGCTTGATGCAGATAGGTTTTTGCATGACGCAAAGTGGTCGATTGAGTTTCTGGCTCTTGCATCAGCGCTTCGCACAAAGCCACTTTGGAACGTGTCAGCGCTTCGCCGATTTCACCGATAACCCATGACAAGGGACCGGTATCGAAGCTGTCCTTACCTTGCGGCAAAGAAGAGGATGGGGTATTCATGACTGCCTCGCGGGTGCGGGGTGATCAAGCAAGAGATGAGCTGATCACCGCAATTGCTGTTGGGCCTCAAAACAAATGCGCACCTTTAACAAATCGCGTCAGAGACGCGCGTTAAAGACACGCATCAAAATAAACAAATCAAGCCGTTACACGGAACCGTGATACCGAGTTTTTGAGTTCTTCGGCCAGCTTCGACAATTCGCGAATTGAATGCGCAGTTTGCTGCGTACCTTCTTGCGTTTGTTCCGTGACGGTGAGAATGCCTTGAATGTTTTGCGCCACACCGTTAGCCGATGTTGCCTGCTGTTCGGTCGCTGACGAAATACCTTGAATCAGTTCCGCCAGACGATTCGAAACGCGTCGAATATCGGACAGCGCCGCACCAGCAGCATCTGAAAGCTTGGCACCCTCGACCACACCCTGCGTCGATTTTTCCATAGCGGCAACCGCATCGTGGGTATCTGTTTGAATCGTACGAACCAGCGCACCAATCTGCTTGGTCGCTTCACCCGAACGTTCCGCCAGACGCTGAACCTCTTCCGCAACCACCGAGAAACCGCGACCTGCTTCGCCGGCTGACGCTGCCTGAATCGCCGCATTCAACGCCAGGACGTTGGTCTGTTCGGTAATATCAGAAATCAGTTCTGTGATCTCACCAATCTCTTGCGAGGATTCACCCAGACGCTTGATGCGTTTCGAGGTTTCCTGAATTTGCTCGCGAATCTCGGTCATGCCCTTGATCGCATTTTCCACCGCACGTGAACCTTGTTCTGCCGCCGTCACTGACTGACGCGCAACTTCTGCCGATTCACTGGCTGATTTGGAAACGTCGGTAATCTGTACCGCCATTTCCAGTACAGCCTGACCGGTTTCTTGAATGTTGCGTGATTGCTTGTGTGATGCTTCCAGCAGTTCGGTCGAAATATTCTGCGCAGTATTAGATGCCAAGGTAACTTGTTCCGCTGTATTGGTTACGCGACCTACCAGACCGCGCAACTCTTCCACCGTATAGTTAACCGAATCGGCAATCGCGCCGGTGATGTCTTCAGTCACCGTTGCTTGCACGGTCAAATCGCCATCCGCGACTTCCTGCAACTCATTCATCAGGCGCAAAATAGCGGCCTGATTCTGATCGTTAGCCTGCTTGGCTTCTTCTTCTTTTTTCTGCGCTTCCAGACGTTGGTCATCAGCTTCTTCACGACGCGCATCCGCTTCGTTGGTTCTGTTGCGACTATCCTGCAACAGCACCAGCGCGATACCCGCCGCTGCGACCAGCGCAGTCAATACGCTCAACAACATCAACCAGAACGGCCACGTCAGCGAATCCTGCTCGGTACGATAGGTTTGTTGCAAGTCGGTCAGACGCTGCTTCAAAGCTTCGTTTTCCTTGAAGATCAGTTCCTGTGCCTGTTTCGCTGCAATAAAGTTTTGCAGATTACCCAGAATCAGTGCGATCGATTTTTGATAGTCGGCAAATGCGGTTTGCAACTCGATCAATTTTTCACGTGTATCCGGCTCGGTGGTTTTGCTCAAACGCAGAACTTCACTACCGTTCAAAAAGCCTTCGGTAATGTCGCGGAAGGTATTGGTATCTTTGCCCAGCAAGAAAGCTGTTTCCGGGTTCACGCCTTCTGAACTCAAAAATTCATTCGCACTACGCGCCAAACGTTGCGTCAACATCACGAGCTGACCAGCCGCTGCAACTTCACGTGGTGTCGCACCGCTTTGTGATTTCAACGTTGAAATCTGCTCTGTCAATTCAAGCAAGTTAGGTGTAATGCCGTTCAAGACTTCCAGTGTGGTACCGAAGCCTGTCAGCGGCGCTTCCAGTTTGATAATCGTGGCAGCTGCCTTGTCGGAGCCTGCCCATAATTTTTGAACTTCCTGCAAAGCGCTTTCCATTTTTGCGTCAGGCGTACCGATATCACGGCCCTGGTACACGCCACCTTTGGAAAGCACATTCAAATCGTTATTGAATTCTTTGCGGCTATCAGCCAACTGCTTGAACGCTTCCTTGTTACCTTGAATCGCATTCGGTGTCGCTTTACCTACCCGCTGCGAGTGCATCAGCGCATCGCCGGCGATCTGCGTCTGGGTTGAGGTCAAGCCGGAATAATCCGCGTTCAACCAAACGAATGCGGCACCCAGAACGAGCGATCCGCCCAGTGCGATCAGAAGAATACGAACCTGTTGTTGCAGTGGCAGCTTGCCGATCAGCGGTAGACGAATGTCACCACTTTTTTGCAGAACGTCGCCGATGTACGTTGCATTAGGATTGACGTTGGCGCGCGCTGCGCGCACTACACTTGGATCAACCGGCGTGGTTGTGTCCGGTGTATCACCGTGAGAATCCGCTCCCTGTGCGGCCGCCTCTTTTTTATTTTTGGAAAGCGGTAATTTAAACGCCATTCTGATTCTCCTGATTCTGTTTATACGGCGCCCGGATTATCTATCCCGGATCGCTCATAGACCGACGTGCAAAAATTGAGGATTTTGTATTACTAAAGAAAGATCGAGCTCGGTCCAGACTTGCGATTCGCGATCCAGATAACGCTTGCTTGCCCAAGGTGCGAGTTCATCCTGCACATCGGATTGCGCTTCCATTTCAGCGACGTTATGCAAACCCAGTACACGCGATACCAGCAAACTGCTATTGAATGAAAGTGCTGGCGCAAACGCAATGATGCGAGTGTCTTTATCAATAGGCGTGGGCGCGTTACCTTGAAATTGTGCGAAATCGATCACGCTGATCAAATTGCCGCGAATATTCGTCAAACCGAGAAACCATGGCTGCGTCAAAGGTACTTCGGTAATCGTGCCGACCGAAACAATCTCGCCCGCCGTCTGCAGATTCAGCAAACAACGGTTGCCACCTATCATCACGCCCAATTGATTAACACGTGTATCTTCGCCGCTACGCGCGGTCTGCATACGTTCAACTAGCTGCACCTGAAATTCGCGCAAGCGCGTACGGCGTGTAGCGATATCCGTTTTGGCGAATACCTTTCCCGCTTGCAGATCCGACGTAGGCTGGCTCATCAGGGGTTACTTATCCGAGCGCAGCAATTTTGGAGAGAAGTTCAGCAGGATCAACCGGCTTGACGATGTAGTCACGTGCGCCTTGGCGCAAGCCCCAGATACGGTCAGTTTCCTGACCTTTGCTGGTGCAGATAATGATAGGCACGTCTTGTGTTTCTGGATCGCGCGTAATGGCGCGTGTGATTTGAAAGCCATTTTGGCCAGGCATCACGATATCCATCAAAATCAATTGCGGCTTGTCAGCCTTGATCTTCAACAAAGCTTCTTCACCATTTTCTGCTGTAGAAACGGAAAAACCTTTTTTTACAAGGATATCGGTCAGAAAATAACGCTCGGTCGGGGAGTCATCAACGATGAGGATTTTTTGAATGGCCATCTGAAACCTTTAAATCAAAATTTATTTTGCGACTGCTTCCGCCGTGTACTCGCGCACGGTTTTCAGCAGACTGTCTTTTGTGAATGGCTTGGTGAGGTAGGCATCGGAGCCGACCATCGCGCCGCGCGCCCGATCAAACAAGCCGTCCTTGGACGACAACATGATCACCGGCGTGGAATGGAATTTGGCACTTTTCTTGATCAGTGCGCAGGTTTGGTAACCGTCGAGACGAGGCATCAGGATGTCGCAGAAGATAAGCGCAGGCTTGTGGTCGTTCATTTTTGCGAGCGCATCAAAGCCATCGTCCGCCAGCACGACCTTGTAACCTGCCTGACCAAGAAAGATCTCTGCCGACCGACGAATCGTACTGCTATCGTCGATCACCATGATTTTCATGTCAGCATTATCCAGTGATATTGTCATGAGTCATCTCGTTAAACTGTGTCCACAATATACGGCGCAACAGTAACAAAAAGCAAGATTCTTTAGGTCAAGCACCACAGTGCAAATCAATGCCCGTGGTTTTTCAACAAAAATGCCAAAGTCATAACACTGGCTTGCG
This sequence comes from Herminiimonas sp., assembly GCF_030655415.1. The sequence continues at coordinate 369,325 of NZ_JAURVN010000002.1, forward strand.
GCTGTAGACTAGATCGCCACCATCTCAAAGTCTTCCTTGCGCGCGCCACATTCCGGGCAAGTCCAGTTCATAGGGACGTCATCCCAGCGGGTACCGGCGGCGATGCCTTCTTCCGGCAAGCCGGCAGCTTCGTCGTAAATCCAGCCGCAGATCAGGCACATCCAGGTTTTGAACGGTTCGTTCGATGTTGTTTCGTTAATGCTCACGGCTGACAGCCCTTCAAGTTAAAATGCACAGTCAGCTATCTTAATATACCCGCCGTGCAAAACCAAACTTCCCCGCTTATATTGACCTTTGGCCCAACAGATCCGGTAGGCGCTGTCGGCATTCAAGCCGATCTTGCGTCTTTTGCCGCGATGGGCTGCCACGGCTTGTCCGTGGTTACTGCACTTTTCATCGGTGACACCGCGCGCATAGAGGATATGCAAGTTATAGACCCAGACTGGGTTTCCGACCAAGCGCGTGTCGTGCTGGAAGACATGCCGGTCGCCGCCTTCAAGGTGGGCGCGGTCGGTAGCATAGAAAACGTCTCGGCGATTGCTGAAATCGTTTCCGACTATCCTGATATTCCGCTGATTTTTGATCCATTTCTCTCGTCCCTGCCCGATCAAGGACCGGACGCGGATGACATGTTGATGGCGACCCGCGAACTATTGATCCCGCAAACCACGGTATTGATTATTTCGACTGTCGAATTGGTGCGCATGGCCGAAACCTGGCGCGAACCGTCGGAAGAAGACTTGATGGCCGTCGATGCGATGCGTCTGATCGAAATGGGCTGCGAATATGTTTTCGTCACCGGCACGCCATCCGACCTGACCGATGTTGCGAATACCTTGTTCGATGAAGGCGGCGTAATCCGTCACGACAACTGGCAACGTATTTCAGGTTCATACAATGGCGCTGGCGGCACACTTGCGGCGACGATTGCCGCATTGCTGGCAAACGGGCTTGATATCCCAGAAGCTGTATTCGAAGCGCAAGAGTTCACGATTGCGTCTATCGCCAATGCACAGCGCTTAGGCATGGGCAAGCTGGTTCCAGATCGCTACTTCTGGGCGCGTGAATCGGATGAAGAAATCGATCTCACGCCGCCGCCACTTCAGTAAGCGAGCGCAATAAGTCAGCTCGACCATTTACCTTTTATTTAAGTACATCGCATGACATCCAATAACGACACTCTTTTCGCTCGCGCACAAAAAAGCACACCGGGCGGCGTCAACTCGCCGGTACGCGCCTTCCGCTCAGTGGGCGGCACGCCACGTTTTATTACCCGCGCTGAAGGCCCCTACTTTTGGGATGCCGACGATCGTCGTTACATTGATTACATCGGCTCGTGGGGACCGGCGATTGTTGGTCACGCGCACCCAGATGTCGTCAAAGCGGTACAAAACGCGGCAACGCGCGGCTTGAGTTTTGGCGCGCCGACTGAAGGCGAAATCCAGATGGCGGAATTGATTTGCCAACTGGTGCCATCGATAGAACAATTGCGTCTGGTTTCCAGCGGTACTGAAGCCGCAATGAGCGCCTTGCGTTTGGCGCGCGGTGCGACTGGTCGCGACAAGATCATCAAGTTTGAAGGTTGTTATCACGGCCATGCGGATTCGCTGTTGGTCAAAGCTGGCAGCGGCTTGCTGACCTTCGGCAATCCAACTTCAGCTGGCGTGCCGGAAGATTTTGCCAAACATACTTTGGTGCTCGACTATAACAATCCGCAACAGCTAATTGATACCTTCAAGGAAATCGGTGATCAGATTGCTTGCGTGATCGTCGAGCCAGTTGCCGGCAACATGAACTTGTTACCAGCCACGCCGGAATTCCTGCACGCCATGCGCAGCGTCTGCACGCAATATGGCGCAGTATTGATTTTTGATGAAGTGATGTCGGGCTTCCGCGTTGCACTTGGTGGTGCGCAATCGATTTACGATATCAAACCTGATCTGACTGTTTTGGGTAAAGTCATAGGCGGTGGTTTACCGGTTGCCGCATTTGGTGGTCGCGCTGATTTGATGCAGCATCTTGCGCCATTGGGTGGCGTGTATCAGGCGGGAACGTTGTCAGGCAACCCAGTCACCGTTGCCGCCGGTTTGGCGACATTGAAGTTGATACAAGCTCCAGACTTTTATGAATCGCTGAGCACGCAAACTACAAAACTGGTGGACGGACTTACCGCAGCAGCGCGTGAGACAAATGTCGCGTTCGCAGCCAACTCGGTAGGCGGCATGTTCGGCATGTATTTCGCGGCAGAGAAACCGCTGTCTTATACAGAAATGATGAAGTGCGATACGGCGAAGTTCAACACCTTCTTCCACGCGATGCTGGATGCAGATGTCTATCTGGCGCCATCCGCATTTGAAGCCGGCTTCGTCTCCGCACAACATAGCGATGAAGTCATCAACACAACCATCACTGCGGCGCGTGCGGCTTTCACAAAATTGCAAAATTAGACGGCCAACGTTTAGTTGAGTCAACCAATAAAAAAGCGCCTGATCGGCGCTTTTTTATTATTAAATTTTCTGCGATTCAAATCAACGCAACCAGCCACGTTTGCGGAAATACAGCATCGGCACAACCGCACTCGCAGCCATCAAAATCACAGTGTACAAATAACCGTAATTACCAAAGAACTCCAGCTCCGGGAAGTACTTCATATTCATACCGTAAATACTCGCGATCAACGTTGGCGGCAGCAAGGCCACACTCGCCACCGAGAATATCTTGATGATCTTGTTCTGGTTAATGTTAATGAAACCAACCGTCGCATCCATCAAGAAGTTGATCTTGTCGAACAAGAACGCAGTGTGACCATCCAGTGATTCGATATCACGCATGATCTGGCGTGCTTCATCAAACTGCTCTGTATTCAACAAGCGTCCACGCATCAAGAAACTGACCGCGCGGCGCGTATCCATCATGTTACGGCGTATGCGTCCGTTCAAATCTTCTTCATGCGCCATCGCGTTCAGTGCGGTTGCCGCATCCTGATCGGTAATTTCTTTTTGTAATACGCTTTTGCTGACAGCTTCAAGGGCTTGGTAAACACCCTCGAGCGCATCTGCAGAATACTCGGCATCGGTCGCGTATAAATCCAGCAACACGTCTTTGTAATCGTTGATAGAGCCGGGACGCGAGCGCGCGCGCATGCGCACCAAACGGAAGATAGGCAAATCCTCAGAGTGAACAGAAAACAATATATCTCGGGCCAAAATAAACGCGACCGTCACAACACTTGATGGACCGTCGTCTTCTTCTAGCAAAAAGTCGGTACGCAGATGCAAGTCGCCGTTTTCTGCTTCGTAATAACGGGCGGACGCTTCAATATCCTTGACTTCATCTTCGCCCGGCAGAGTTACGCCGTAGATGCCTTTGACCCAGTCGCGTTCATCGTCATTCGGATCAGTCAGATCGACCCATACCGGCGTGGTGTTTTCCAAATCGGCGCGGCTGTCGATGTTGACCTGATTCAGGCGACCATTCTGCAATACAAATACGTTAATCATAAGCTCTCCCAGTCGCGTAAGAGACACCAACTATCGCTGATGAAACACACAACTCGTCCTGCAGAGCAGACTCTGCAGTGGATTTAATTTTGAGGGAACGCGGCCATTAAAGAGAACAAACAGGCCTGGACGCGACCACCCACCGAATCGGCGAGAGGCGCTATGGAGCGTAAGCGTTAAGCGCTATCTCGCAGATTGACCGTCAAAAACGGCGAACAACTTAAATAAGGACTACCCAAGACGGGTCTCCGGAAACGAAAACAGCGCAAGTGTACTGATAAGTCGAAAGGCTAGCAAGCCAGTCGACACGGTTTTTATCATTGAATTATGCATTGAATCGATCGCCTGCCGGATACGCACCTCATATCGGCAATATCGTTGTCTATCATTTAATGAATTGTGGATTGCATCAGCCAATAAAGCTGTGCAATCCAAGCGCTTAAGGCAACGCCGCGCTGTTCATTCGACGCAAAATCAAGTCGGTACGTCGCCCCAGATAACCTGTGCCGCGATGAGCATCGTAGAAACGCGGATTCGGCAACATGACAGCAAGGCGTGCTGCCTGTTCAGCGCTCAATTGCGCGGCAGAGATACCGTAATAATGTTGCGCGGCGGCTTCGGCACCAAAAATCCCCACGCCCCACTCGACGACATTCAGATAGATTTCAAAGATGCGTTCCTTGTCCATCCAGAATTCCAGCATATAGGTAATGATCAATTCCTGACCCTTGCGGATATAACTGCGATCACCGGATAGAAAAAGATTTTTTGCCAGTTGCTGCGTGATGGTCGAACCACCTGCAACAACCTTGCCCTTCTTGATATTTTTCTCGTAGGCTTTTTCCAGCGCTTCCCAGTCTATGCCTTCATGACCGGAAAAATTGGAATCTTCTGACGCAATGATTGCGCGCTTCAAGTTATTCGATATTTTTTTATACGGAACCCATTTTTGTTTGAGCTGTGCCTTCGGATTTTTTTCTTGCAGTGTCGAAAGTTGCTCGCGCATGAAGCTGGTCGAATCGGGATTGTGATTCACCCACCAACCAATTTGCAAAAAGAAATACAACTGCACCAGCAGAACCAACAAGACTGGTACGAGGATCAGCCAGAACAACAGCTTGCGCATTATTTTCATTTTTATACGTTCAAGTTGCAGCGCTTAGTGCGTTACGTTGATAAATATTGCATCAAAAAATTTAGAGGCGCTCGCGCAATTCTACAAATACAGCGGCGGTCTCCGGTCGCACATCGCGCCATAGATAAAACGATTCAGCGGCCTGCTCCACCAGCATGCCGAGACCATCGCGCGCGATCGCACCATGCTGTGTCGCAAAGCGCATGAAAGCAGTCGGCTCTTTGCCGTACATCATGTCGTAGGCCAAAGTATGCGCGCCAATTACACGCGGCGAAATAGGCGGCACTTCCGACGCAAGACTCGCGGCCGTGGCATTGATCACGATATCGAAGGAATCTTCCAGCTCGGCAAATTCGCTGACCTTGAGCCGCGGCTGCGCAGAGAAACGACGCGCCAGATCCAGCGCCTTGGCATGCGTACGATTCGCCAACACCAATCTCGCTGGCTGCTGGCTCAGCAGCGGCAAGATCACGCCGCGTGCAGCGCCGCCAGCACCCAGCAACAATACGGATTTATTGGCAATTGCTATGCCGGCATTACGCATAATGTCAGTGACCAAACCAACGCCGTCAGTGTTATCGCCCAGCATTTCAGTGCCGTCGAATTTCAAGGTATTCACTGCACCGGCGGCGCGCGCACGCTCAGTCAATTTTGTCGCTAGCGCGTACGCTTCCAGCTTGAACGGAACCGTCACATTCAAACCTTTACCGCCATTAAGAACAAAATTTTGTACCGTCGCCAGAAAACCATTGAGCGGCGCCAGCAGGCGATCATATTGCAAATCTTGCTGAGTTTGCGCGGCGAAGCGTGCGTGAATATCCGGCGATTTGCTATGCGCAATTGGATTGCCGATCACTGCATAGTGATCAACTTTTCCTTTGGCAGCAGTATTCAAAGTTGCGCTCACTTATTGGCCTCGTGTTTCTGTTTGAAGTGCATCGTCGCGGGTAAAGCTGAAGCGTGTGATGATTTCCCACACATCGTCTTTACCGGTCGAGCGCATATTGTCGGGGAATTTGCCGAATGGTACGGAGCGCCGCACGATATTCATCGCGGCTTGATCCAATGCCGGATCGCCTGACGATTGTTCAATGCGCGGTCCGCCATCCTTCATGTAGATCGTGCCGTCTTGAAAAATCGGAATATACAGCACCAGATTGCCATATAACTTCTTGCCATCTTTTTGCGGGAAGTTCAGCGTGCCATACTTTTCTATGCGGTCTTGAAATGCCTTGTAATAAGCGGCGTAACCGACTTCGCGCGTACTTGGCGTGACCTGGGTTTTCTTTGGACGTTTGTTGTAGTCCTCGATGTTGCGCGAAATTTCTGCTTCTCTGCGCAACAACGCTTTCGCGCTATCCAACATATCCATCGCGTTGCGTTGCGGCAGCACATCCTTGACCGGCTCTACGTCCGTCACCAATGGTGTACGAAAAGGCGTTTTCTTTTCGAGTTGAGCCAGCAATTTTTGCTGCTGACGTTCCAGCTCTTCGACCTTGCGACGTGAAGCTTTTGCGCTTTCGCCATCTTCACTTTTGCGCAAATCTGGCAATGGCGATTTGGCACGTCCGGCATCCGCATTGCCGCCACCATCCAGATTGGCTTGCGCTAGCGCATCCGCTTTCAACGGTTGCTTGTCGTGCTTGGCGTTAACCAAAATCACTTCAAGCCCCGGATCGGTAGGTTTGAACTTGAACGCTTCTGGCGCGGTGAAATGCACGGCCAGCAACGCCGCATGCGCCAGCACGGAAAACGTGACGGCGGTGGCGAGTATGCGATTCTGGAAAAGTGACTTCACGCTGGCAAGGACAGACAATAAGAATGGAAGGAATGAATTCTACGACAAACCCCAGTCGAATTTGATGAACTTTCCATCCCTTATTCCGGTGCAATCGTCGAATCAATCGCGGCCGGCTCTTCCGTCACCGCTGCAACGGTCTGCTCATCCGGCACCGGCTCTGCATCGCCTTCCAGCAAATCTTCAGTCAAGTCGTCCTCTTCATCAAGCTCTGCTGCGTTCGCATCGGCGGCCTGCGTAATGTCGAGCAAGCGCGCTTCTATCGTCAGGTCAACTTCATCCCAGCGCAACAGATCCAGTTTGACTTGTGAACCGCGCGCAACTTGCTGCATGCCTGGCAATTTGATGACGAGTGGAATATCGGCCAGGCGCAGAATTTCTTCTTTCAAGACTGTCGCTTCGACTTTCAGATTGTCTTCTGGCTCTTGTTGTTTCGCTTTTTCCTGACTCAACCAACGCAGACACCAGTAACGTTCCATATCAGATTGGAATGCTGCATACGCGCTGTATGCAGCATCGAATGCAGACACGATAGCGAACAAATCCGCATCACGTTGTTTGAATGGAGCAACCAGCGGCGCGGTCACACCGTGTTCGACGCAAGCGATGATTTGCCATTGATTGACCAGATCCGTATAACGGCGCAAAGGCGATGTGCTCCACGCATATTGATCGACGCCCAAACCTTGATGCGGCGCGGCATGCGTTTGCATACGCACTTGCATCTTTGCTGCCCAACCATTGCCAGAGCCACCACCTTGCGCGCGATAAATGCCAGGCACGCCATGTTCGTGCAGGAATTTACCCCAGCTGCTATTTGCAAGAATCATCAACTCGGCGACGATCTTGTCCAGCGGTGCACCGCGCTTGCGACGCTGGATCGATACGATGTCGTCGTCGACATAGAAGTTGAAATCGATACGATTGTTTTGTTCAGGCCGCAAACCAAAACTTTCTCGCTTGGCCATGCGACCTTGCTCAAGCACTTGCACCAACTTCCACAACAGCGAAAGATCTTCCTTGTGCGGATAGTCGCCCACATCGTTCGCCAGATTTTCTTCAGTAACGTATTCGTCCAAATCGTTGTGACGCAAGTTGGCGGCAATCGGCACACCTTCCGCCTTGGTCTCGGTCGAGATGATGGACCAGTCGCTGGAGTCGAACGTCACATATAAAGACAACGCAGGACAAACCTTGCCTTCGGCCAGCGTGAATGCATCGACCAACTCATCCGGCAACATCGTGATTTTGTCGCCCGGCATATACACGGTGGATAAACGTTGACGCGCAATCCCATCGATTGCGTCGTCGCGTTCGATACCGAGTCCAGGTGCGGCAATATGAATCCCAATTTTGACCTTGCCGTCTTCCAGGCGCGTCACCGACATCGCGTCATCGATTTCCGTGGTGGTGACATCGTCGATGGAAAACGCTTGTACGTCAGCGACCGGCAATTCTGGCATTGCAGGAATTGCGATTTCCGGGAAACCGATTCCTTTAGGGAAGGAGTCAAACAGGAACTTTGAGAAGTGCAAATCCTTGGCCGACTTGATGCCGCCAACTGCCAGCATTAAACGTTGCGGTGCAATCTGCAGTTCGCTGCATGCGGTATCCAGCGCTTTGTATTCGATGGAATTTTTGTCCGGCTTGAACAGTAATTGCAAAACCAGCGGACGCATTGCTTCCGGCAATTTATGCGCCTTCAACTCTTCCACGTACTGCGCTTGCACTAAACCTTGCAAACGCTTCTTTTCGATACCGGCCAACGCGGCTTTCAAAGACGCTTCTGGTGCGGCCTTGTAACGGCCTTTACCTTTTTTATAAAAATAAACAGGCGCAGCATGAAGTCGCAAGATCAAGCCTGCAGCTTCGTGCGGCTTAGGCGCATGACCGAAGTATTCGGTACCTAATTCAGCAAAGCCAAACTCATCCTGGCCTGCAACTTCCCACAAAAAATCCAGATCGATTTCTGCTGCAATCGCTTGCGCATCCGTCATGAATTCAGCCGGAGCCGGCGATGCAAATTGCAACAACACGTCTTTAGCACGCACTTTGGTGCGCTTACCCGAAGGCATTTCAACCTGATATGCCTCGCCTTGCTGCGACATAGAGACGCCGGCCTTGAAGTCACCGGATTCATCAAAAAATAGATTCATTCAATACTTTGCTTATTAATGTGTTCTTGGAACAGGTTCACTTGCTGATCGATCTCGCTATGGAGCCGATGACTTAATTTGTTGATGAGCTGGTTTTTAAACTTCTTTATCAATACGGTTCGACAAAATCATTCGTGCGGACTTTGTCGGATATTTTTTATCTCGTGCAAAAACACTTCGGTTACCAGCAACAAGCCATTGCCGCGTTGATACAAACAACGACGCGCATACAAGGGGCCATGCAAGACAACACCCAACGCTACTTTCGCTCGCACCACTAATGGGTGCTGCGCAGGCAGTCGCGCATATTGCAATTCACCACGCGCCACCCGCGGATCGCCGAATAAAGTCGTACCCAGCGAACGTTCACCGAGTCGGCCAAAAAACGGCCAGTCGGATGCAGTCGCCGACAAAGGCACTATCGTGTGCGCATACACGACCGGTTTTTCATCGCAGCGCAAAAATACTTCGCGCTCCTGAACTTGTACGCGACGTGGCAACGCTACTTCTGCAAACTCATCTGCCAGCACCAGCGCGTGTTGCTGCGCCAAACGCTGTACGCGAAAATGGTCGCAACGCGCGATCAGTTTTTTAGTCAGCGACATCGAATCGGTCAACCATCCGCGCATTTGCGGCGAAGCTTGCACGCCATTCACATGCGAAAACCATTGCGCCTGCGATAAAGAACGAGAACCGGAACGACTCTTCACACGACGCATCAATCGACTCACTGAAGCGCTCCAGCATCGACTCCGCAGAAGGCCAACACCTCGCCCGCGTATTCCGCGAAATCAGACATGCCGTGATCGCTGCCTTCAATAATATGCTGTCTGGCATTGGCGAATTGCGCCACCATTTCTCGCCAATCTAGTAATTCATCATCAGTCGCGGCGATTAAAAAATACCGTTCTGGATGCGTGATTTTTTCGACCGTCAGTGCCGTCAATTCGTCAATATACGCGGCCTTGAATTCAAATGGCTCGTTCGAGTGATATTGCGTTTTAACTCCAACTTGCGTCGCCAAATCACGCGCTGCAAATACCGCAGGATTGAGTAAAACGGCACGGCATCCCAATTTTTCTGCGAGCCATGTTGCGTAATATCCGCCCAGCGATGAACCGATCAATGTCAGTTCCGACGGGTTAACTTTGCTGGCAATCTCCAGCGCCAATTCCACCGCTTCTCGTGGCGATGCCGGCAACTGTGGACACAGATATTCGTCACCGAGACCCAGCGCCTGCATGTGCGCAGCCAGCAAACTGGTTTTAGACGATTGCGGAGAAGAACGAAAACCGTGCAGATACAAAATCATTGTGCGAGTGCATCCAGAATTTTTTGATGCACACCACCAAAGCCGCCATTGCTCATGACCAGAATCTGGTCGCCAGGCTGGGCGCTTTTTGCGATGCTCGCGACCAAGGTATTCAAATCATTGAAGGCACGGCCTTTGTCGCCGAGCGGAGCCAATGCTTCACCCAAATCCCAGCCCAGCGCGTCTTTGCCATTGCCACTGGCGCCGTAACCAAATACCAGATCGGCATCGACCAGACTGCCGGGCAAGGCTTCTTTCATCGTGCCTAGCTTCATCGTGTTGGAGCGCGGTTCCAGTACGGCGAGGATGCGCGACTTGCCGACTTTTTTGCGCAAGCCAGCGACGGTCGTTGCGATCGCAGTTGGATGATGCGCGAAGTCGTCGTAGACCGCGATATCGTTGACGACACCGCGCAATTCCATGCGGCGTTTGACGTTTTCAAACTGCGCCAATGACGCAATCGCCTGCGCTGGCACCACGCCAACGTGGCGTGCAGCAGCAATTGCGGCCAGTGCATTCATACGATTATGTTCACCGGTCAAAGACCAGTTCACCGTGCCTTGTTTTTCACCATTGAAGAAGACGTCAAAGTTACCGTCGTCATGTGTCGTGATCGCCCAGCCGTTTTGATCTTCGCTACCAAACCATTCAGTGTCGCTCCAGCAACCGCGCTTGATGACGCGTTGCAGGGATTCTTCGCGCGCATTTGCAATGACGCGACCGATGCCGGGAACGGTGCGCACCAGATGGTGGAACTGGGTTTCGATAGATGCCAGATCGGGGAAGATATCTGCGTGGTCGAACTCCAGATTATTCAGGATCGCGGTTTTCGCGCGGTAGTGAACAAATTTGCTACGCTTGTCGAAAAACGCGGTGTCATATTCGTCGGCTTCGATGACGAAGAAGGATGATTCCTTGCCACTGCCGGACAAGCGCGCCGAGATGCCAAAGTTCATAGGCACGCCGCCAATCAGAAAACCAGGATCGTAGCCGGCATCTTCCAGCACCCATGCCAACATCGACGAAGTCGTGGTCTTGCCGTGCGTACCAGCGACTGCGAGCACCCACTTACCTTGCAATATATGTTCGCCTATCCACTGCGGACCTGATGTATACGGCAGGCCGCGATTGAGGATTTCTTCCATCAAAGGGTTGCCGCGCGAGACGACGTTGCCGATTACGTATAAGTCGGGATTCAAGCTGATTTGCTCAGGGCCGAAACCTTCAATCAGCTTGATGCCTTGTGCTTCGAGCTGCGTGCTCATGGGCGGATAGACGTTGGCGTCACAACCGGTAACCGTGTGGCCGGCGGCTTTTGCCAGCACTGCCAAACCACCCATGAAGGTGCCGCAAACGCCAAGTATGTGGATATGCATTGTACAATTTCGGATTGGAATAACGAGATTTTACCCGACGACGGGCTGCTGTCGGCGGGAGTATCATTCGCGCATGTCAACTCATCCCCTATCCAACACCGAATTGCTGCGCGCCGAGATCGCGATAGCTGCGGCCCGCATGATTGCGGAAGACGGCGTCGACTATGGCACGGCCAAACGTAAGGCCGCTAAACAGATACTCGGTAACAATAAAGTTCGTGGCGATGTTTTGCCGGATAACGCGATGCTGGAAGAAGAAGTTCGTCTATATAACGAACTGTTTTTCGGCGATACGCAACCGGCCCGTCTGCTGCATTTGCGCAATTTGGCGGTGCGCCTGATGGGCGAATTGGCGCCGTTTCAGCCACATTTAACCGGCGCGGTATTGAACGGTACGGCTGGTGAGCACTCGGATATTCATCTTCAGTTATTTTCTGAAAGCCCGAAAGATGTCGAAATCTATCTGCTAAATAAGCGTATCGACTTCGAAGTGTCCGAATCCAGCCATTTCAAAGGTCGTAGTGAACCGGTGGAAACGCTCAGTTTTATCTGGCAGCAGGAAGGCGTACATCTCGCGCTTTATGAAACCGACGACCTACGTGGAGCCATTAAAAAATCTGCATCGGGCCGAAAAGAACGCGCAGATATTGAATTCGTCCGTGTACTTATATTAGAAAGCGAACAAAAATGAAGCGAAATAGATTGTTAGTTGGCGTCATTGCCCTGGTGTTTGCAGGCGTCGGCGTGTATTTCGGCACTCAACATCATCTGCCGGCAGAACCAGAATCACCGGCTGTCGCCTCCTTCTATGCGCAGGAAATGGCTGATTCCGACGGCAAGCTGCATAAATTCTCGCAATGGCAGGGCAAAACGCTGATCGTTAATTTTTGGGCAACATGGTGTGCACCCTGCGTCGAAGAAATGCCGGAATTAACCGCACTGCAAACTGAGCTGGCGCCGCAAGGCATACAGATTCTGGGTGTAGGTATCGACTCTCCTAGTAATATCCGAGAGTTTGCCGCCAAATATAAAATCACTTATCCGCTCTACATGGCTGGAATGACAGGGACCGATCTGTCCAAACAGTTTGGTAATCAAACCGGCGGCCTGCCTTTTACCGTGATCATCGGGCCTAAAGGCGACGTCAAAAAGACTTACCTTGGGCGATTGAAGATGGATCAGTTGCGTGCAGATATCCAGGCTCTTTAGCCCGAGAGCAGGATTTGTCCTTGCCAAGGATAACCATTTAGCGGCAAAATGCGGCCATCGTCGTCAAACGGAGTTGCATCTCCATGGCAAAAAACATTCTTTTATTGAACGGCCCGAACCTGAATCTATTGGGTTCGCGCGAGCCTGAGATTTATGGTTCGACCACTTTGGCAGATGTCGAGCGCGCTGCGCTTGAGCAAGCCAGCAAGGGTGGCGCTAAATTGACTGCCTTCCAGAGCAACCATGAAGGTGCTTTGATAGATCGCATTCAAGCCGCAAAAAAAGAAGGTATAGACGCGATCGTGATCAATCCGGGCGGATTAACGCATAGCAGCGTATCATTGCGCGACGCATTGGCCGGTGTGGCGATCCCCTTTGTTGAAGTACACGTATCGAATATTCATCAGCGCGAAAGTTTTCGCCACCATTCCTATCTGTCCGGCATCGCTGTCGGCGTGATCTGCGGATTAGGTGTTGACGGTTACACAGCCGCCATCGCATTCGCACTCAAAAAGCTCTAATTTCTTCCATTTTCTGGCAAATGCCTTATAATTGCCCGCATCTTTAATCATAAAAATTAAATCTCCAAGGAATTTCACATGGATTTACGCAAGCTCAAGACCCTGATTGATTTGGTCGCAGAATCAGATATCGCAGAACTGGAAGTCACCGAAGGCGAAAGCAAAGTTCGCATCGTCAAGTCCTCGCCAGTCCCGCAAAACCAGGTTGTCATGATGCAGCCGCAAGGTGGCCAGCAGTACGCCCCGGCAGCAGCGCCAGTTGCCGCACCGGTCGCAGCGGCTGCTCCAGTTGCAGCAGTACCGTCAGGTCATGTCGTCAAATCGCCTATGGTTGGTAGTTTTTATCGTTCCTCCGCTCCAGGCTCACCTTCGTTCGTCGAAGTTGGCTCGGTAGTTAAAGAAGGCGATACGCTGTGCATTATCGAAGCAATGAAACTGTTGAATGAAATCGATGCAGACGCGTCCGGCGTCATCAAGGAAATTCTGGTCGAAAATGGTCAGCCAGTTGAGTTCGGTCAGCCGTTATTCATCATTGGCTGAGATTGAAATCAGGGAGCCTGGCAGCCATGCCGCTCCCGCTTTCAAGCCGGTTGATTTGATTCCATCCTTATAACGACGAGTCCCGTTCCCACTATGTTTGAAAAAATTCTCATTGCCAATCGCGGTGAAATCGCGCTCCGTATCCAGCGCGCTTGCCGAGAAATGGGCATCAAAACCGTGGTCGTCCATTCCGAGGCTGACCGCGACGCCAAGTACGTCAAGCTGGCCGACGAATCAGTCTGTATTGGCCCTGCACCATCCGCACTCAGCTACCTGAACATGCCAGCGATCATCAGCGCGGCAGAAGTCACCGATGCTGAAGCAATCCATCCTGGCTACGGCTTTCTGTCTGAAAACGCCGACTTTGCAGAACGCGTAGAGCAATCCGGCTTTGTCTTTATCGGTCCGCGCTCAGAATCAATTCGCATGATGGGCGACAAAGTGTCGGCCAAACAGGCCATGATCAAAGCAGGCGTGCCCTGCGTGCCGGGTTCAGAAGGCGCATTGCCGGACGATACCAAGGTCATCATTCAAACTGCACGCCAAATCGGCTATCCAGTCATCATCAAGGCAGCTGGCGGCGGTGGCGGACGCGGTATGCGCGTGGTGCATACCGAAGCCGCATTGTTGAACGCAGTGACAATGACAAAAGCGGAAGCCGGTGCTGCATTCGGCAATCCTGAAGTCTATATGGAGAAGTATCTGGAAAATCCACGTCACGTGGAAATCCAGATTCTGGCCGATGAACACAAGAATGCAATCTGGTTAGGTGAACGCGATTGCTCTATGCAACGTCGTCATCAAAAAGTACTGGAAGAAGCACCAGCACCAGGCATTCCACGCAAAACCATAGAACGCATAGGCGATCGTTGCGCAGAAGCTTGCCGCAAAATGGGTTATCGCGGCGCAGGTACGTTTGAATTCCTGTACGAAAACGGCGAGTTCTATTTCATCGAAATGAATACCCGCGTACAAGTTGAGCATCCGGTCACAGAAATGATTACCGGCATCGACATCGTGCAAGAACAAATCCGTATCGCTGCTGGCGAAAAATTACGTTACCGCCAACGCGACATCGTGTTGAACGGCCACGCAATTGAATGCCGTATCAATGCTGAAGACCCGTTCAAGTTCACACCATCGCCAGGCAAGATCATTTCCTGGCATGCACCTGGCGGTCCAGGCATTCGTGTCGACTCGCACGCTTATGCCGGTTACTACGTTCCGCCAAACTACGATTCGATGGTGGGCAAAGTGATTTCTTATGGCGCCACCCGTGAACAGGCAATCAAGCGCATGCAAATCGCCTTGTCTGAAATGGTGGTCGAGGGCATCCTCACCAACATTCCTTTGCATCGTGAGTTGATGGTGGATGCACGCTTCATCGAAGGCGGCACCAACATCCATTACCTGGAACAAAAGCTGGCGGAAAAACCGGACTTGTCGAAAAAAGGATAATCGACGGACGCAAGCTCCTCGATTTCCAGTCAATACGCCGGAATGGCCGTAACCACAGCGACGCTGTTGTTACGGCCAGTATCATTTAAAATCCATCATCCTGCCGACTCAGGCATCTAGCCAATATAATAGGCTGCACCATAATTCATTGAGGTATTCATGAGCTGGACCGAAATTGTCATCGAAGTCGCCCGTACGCATGCGGAATCCCTATCCGATGCATTGATGGACGCCGGTGCATTATCGGTCTCGGTAGAAGATGCGGATTTCGGCACTGATGCAGAACAACCGCTGTTTGGCGAACCCGGCATGGAACCGAAAGAAGCGGCGTGGGAAAACAGTCGTGTCGTCGCGTTAACATCCGCAGACGCAGACCAAGCTGCAATCGTCGTTGCTGCAGCCAGCGTCGTTGGCTTGGCTGCCAGCGATGTGAAATTCACCTTGCGCAAAGTTGAAGATCAGGATTGGGTACGTTTAACCCAATCGCAGTTTGAGCCGATTCATATAGGCAAAAATATCTGGGTTGTCCCTAGCTGGCACGATGCCCCCGATCCAGATGCTCTGGTGCTCGAACTCGATCCCGGCCTGGCCTTCGGCACAGGCAGTCATCCAACTACTCGCCTTTGTATGGAATGGCTGGAAGCGAATGCTCCAGTCGATTTGACCGTGCTCGACTACGGCTGCGGTTCAGGCATTTTGGCGATGGTTGCCAAAAAACTCGGTGCAGAAAAAGTCGTCGGCATCGACATTGATCCGCAAGCAATTGAATCCGCCATATTCAATACCGAACGTAATCGTTGCGAAGTCGCGTATTACCTGCCGGATGATTTTGCAGAATCTGGCCACGCGCATACCTTTGACGTCGTCGTCGCCAACATCCTCGCCAATCCATTAAAACTGATGGCGCCTATGCTGGCCGGACGCGTCAATCCTGGTGGTCAATTGGTATTGTCAGGCGTGCTCGCTACGCAAGTTGATGAAGTGACCGCAGCCTATGCGCCCTTCCTTAAACTGACGGTGTGGAAAGAGCATGAAGGCTGGGTCGCTTTGGCCGGCCGCTCATCTTCTGCTACACAGTCGTCAGCCAGCTAATAGCAAACGCCATGGCACTCGCGACGCAATGTCCCCACTGCCAAACGACGTTCCGCGTCGTACATGACCAATTGAAGTTGCGCGCAGGCTTGGTACGCTGCGGCCACTGCAAAGAAATTTTCAACGGCATCGAGCATTTACTGCCGCCACCAGATGTAGAACCAATAAAACAGGCAGCGACTGCTGCCGAACCAGCCGCTTTCGAAGCTGCAAGTATTGCCTCTGCTCCCGCGGAATTCAGCGTTGCACAAACTACCGACGAGTCGATGCCAGGCGCAGAAGCTTTCTATGCTGTCGATACTACTGCGCCTGATACGACAACTGTCGCGGAAGACGAGATTCGAGAAGAAGCGAATCACACTCCTAGCGACCACATCGATTTCGATATTCCCGAACCATTCGAGCCGGAAATCGATAGCAAGCCGGAACAACAGACAGAACCCGAAGTAATAAAACGCGAAGATCCTTTGCAGCGCATGACGCTGGTCGATTTCACGCGCGAATATCCGGAAGAAAACTCCAGTACGGCCCAGGCAAACACAGCCGGGCAAGAACTCAGCAATGCAGAAGATGGCCCGGCTTTCGATACGAACAGCAAGGATGATCTCGACGAAGCGATCGAGGACTTGCAACGCAAACCTTGGCGCAGCAACAAAAAGTCGGCTAAGGGAAAAGCCAGCAGTATTCAGGAAGAAGACACCGAATCGTTTGACGACGATGAGCCGACCTTCGTTAAACGTGGCCGCCGCAATCAGCGCTTGGGCAGAAAAGTGCGTATCGCGCTCGGCATCGCCTGCTTTGTTTTATTGATTGCAGCGCTGGTGCAAGGGACGTATGTATTCCGCAATCAAATCGCCGGCATGTTCCCGCAGGCCAAACCATTTTTGACGCAAATGTGTGATGTGATTGCCTGCCGCATAGACCTGCCTGCGCAAATTGCTTCGGTTTCAATTGAATCCAGCGAGCTGCAAACTCTTGCCGAAAACAAGGAATCGTTTGTACTCACTACGCTGCTACGCAATTACAGCGACACGCTGCAAGCATGGCCGCACATCGAGCTGACCTTGAACGATGCAAATGAGAAGCCGCTCTTGCGCCGCGTTTTCAAACCCGCTGACTATTTGAGCGAAAGTGAAATACGCAAAGGCTTTGCCGCAAGTAGCGAACACAGCGTCAAACTGTCTTTTGAACTGGCACAGATCAAGGCATCCGGCTATCGCGTGTACTTGTTTTATCCTTGAGCATGCGATCTGCTTGACGATGTGAGCGCTGACGCAGGGTCACTTTTAGCTAGTCTTTAAATTTTTTTGTCCAGGCCAACAATCACTCCACAAAACAAGCACGGTGTATGATGGCGACCAATTTCCTATTCCCATTGATTTTTATAAATTAAGCCCATGAAATCACTCATCTGCGGTTCCCTCGCCTTCGATACGATCATGTTGTTCCAAAGCCGTTTTTCCGAAGCGCTGCTGGCGGACCAACTGCATAAAATCAATGTGTGCTTTTTTGTTCCTGAAATGCGCCGCGAGTTCGGCGGTTGTGCTGGGAACATCGCGTATAACCTGAAGCTGCTCGGCGGCGATCCGTTGATCATGGCAACCATCGGTCAAGATGGCGCGACCTATCGCGCGCACCTGGAGAAATTACAGATTTCTCAGCAGTGCATCAAAACCATAGATACGTCTTACACCGGCCAGGCATTCATCACGACCGATACCGACAGTAATCAGATCACGGCATTTCACCCAGGCGCGATGACCTTCGCGCACGAAAATACAGTGGCAGAAGCGGGCGACATCGCGATCGCGATCATTGCACCGGATGGCCGCGACGGCATGCTGCAGCATGCGCAACAATGCGCGGACTTGAACGTACCGTTCATTTTTGATCCAGGCCAAGGTTTGCCTATGTTTAACGGCGACGAACTGAAACAGTTCATCGACCTGGCGACCTATGTTGCAGTGAATGATTACGAAGCAGAATTATTGACAGAGCGCACTGGCTTGTCGCTGGCGCAAATTGCAGAACGCGTATCAGCGTTGGTGGTGACACGCGGCGAACAAGGTGCAGATATTTTCACCGGCGGTGAACATCTGGCGATCCCTTGTGTGAAAGTGGATAAAGTCGTGGACCCAACCGGTTGCGGCGATGCCTTCCGTGCTGGTATGTTGTTCGGCTTGACCAACAATCTGGATTGGGCAACGACGGGACGTTTGGCCAGTCTGATGGGTTCGATCAAAATCACCCATCAAGGCCCGCAAAACCACGTCTTGTCACGCGCAGAAATCGAAGACCGCTTCCATCAGGCGTTCGGCTATGGTTTCTGATATTGAATCTCAGATAGGTTCTAAGATTGACTCCAGGATAGCTTCCTAGATCGATCATAAGATGTAATTCTGCTGGAGGCGCTCAGCCGTCAGCAGATATCTCAAAACTTTTACAGCAGTGACGCCACGATAGTCGTCACCAGTTCAATCGCAATACGCAGCAATATCAAAGCCACCAGCGGCGACAAATCGATAGTACCCAGCAGGGGCACTATCCGGCGCAAAGGTCGCATCAGCGGATCATTCAGCGCGCGTACAAACGGTGCCAATGGTGCATGTGGATTGACCCAGCTGAAGATCACTTCAATCAGTAACAAACCAATCAGACCGTACAGCGCCCAATGACAAATACGCAGAATTGTCAGCAGTAAGATCGCATGTGGTTCAAAGCCGCCACGCAACCAAACTTCAACCGCAGTGGCGAGCAACGCAACCAGGAATGCACCTATCAAGCTGGCCCAATCGTAGCCACCAGTACCCGGCAATACGCGACGCAAAGGCCGCACCAGCCAATCCGTCAACTGATAAACAAATTGCGCAATTTCCATCGGTGGACGCACGCGCACTGCCTGCATCCAAAATCTGAGTAACAAGGCACCCGCCAATACGATGGCGACGGTATCAATAATCAGCGTAAATATACTGTCCAGCACAAAGACTCCTTCAAAAAAAAACCGCTGTGCGACCTAAGCCACACAGCGGATTGTGCCTGAATTTAATCAGGCGCACCCAAGCGAACCTGGATTTACGGACGAGTGCCCGTTGGAAACGGCCAAGCCGCTGCCGGGTTCAATACCGTTTTTACCGCAGGTGCTGCCACTGCTGCTGGCTTAGCTGCAGGCTTTTTAGGCGCTGCTTTTTTAGCTGCAGGTTTTTTAGCGACGACTTTTTTAGCTACTGGCTTTTTAGCCGCAACTTTTTTAGCTGCAGGCTTCTTAGCTGCTGCTTTTTTAGCGACGACTTTCTTGACCGCTTTTTTAGCTACAGGCTTTTTAGCTGCTGCTTTTTTAGCCGCAGGCTTTTTAGCTGCTGCTTTTTTTACGACTTTTTTTGCCGCTTTTTTGGCGACCGGTTTTTTAGCTGCTGCTTTTTTAGCGACGACTTTCTTGACCGCTTTTTTAGCAACTGCTTTTTTTGCCGCTTTTTTTACTACTTTTTTAGCGACTACTTTTTTAGCGACGACTTTCTTGACCGCTTTTTTAGCAACTGCTTTTTTTACCGCTTTTTTAGCGACGACTTTCTTAACCGCTTTTTTAGCAACTGCTTTTTTCGCTACTGGCTTCTTGGCGACTGCCTTTTTAGCCACTGGCTTTTTAGCTGCTGCTTTTTTAGCGACAGGTTTTTTAGCTACTGCTTTTTTGGCGGCCGGTTTCTTGGCTGCTGATTTTTTTGCTGCTGTTGCCATTTTGTTTCTCCTTCACGTGATGGAAAAAATCAAGCTTCTATTGGAAACCCGCCGATTCCATCGCGATGGAATCGGCGGATTATTCATCGGCACAAGCGTACTCTTGCTTGCGCTAATGAATTTGGCACCAGCTGAACTGCTGCATCCCCTCACTTATGCAGCACTTCAGCCTTACATGACTATGCGTATTTCGTAGCGACGCTACTGCATTAGCCAAAAAAAACGCCAGCACTCATGCCGGCATTGGAATTCTGTTTCAGAAAAAACAAACCTTTTTTAAAAGAAAAAGCCGCCACACCTGACTGAATCAGGTGGTGCGGCTTGAGCAGATGAGATCTTATAGGTCTTCTACTGTTCATTAAATTTGGTTGTTGCCTTTCCTGTTTTTGCAGTCTTGTGATTCATATTTATGCGACTGCATTTTAAGGTGCTGCTCAACTTGTTCATTCCCAGTTGAGCGCGCCACCGGTCTGGTATTCGATGACACGTGTCTCAAAAAAGTTGCGCTCTTTTTTCAGATCGATCATTTCGCTCATCCAAGGGAAAGGGTTTTCCTCTTGTTCGAACATCGGCTCCAAACCGATTTGTTGTGCGCGACGATTTGCGATGAATCTCAAATAGCCTTTGAACATCGGAGCATTCAATCCAAGCACTCCACGCGGCATTGTATCCTCTGCGTAACGATATTCCAACTCTACTGCGCGTAAAAACAACGCTTTGATTTCTTCGCGAAATTGCGGCGTCCACAAATGCGGATTTTCGAGCTTGATCGTATTGATCAAATCGATACCGAAATTACAGTGCATCGATTCATCACGCAAAATATATTGATACTGTTCTGCTGCGCCCATCATTTTATTTTGACGACCGAGCGCGAGGATTTGTGCGAAGCCGACATAGAAGAACAAGCCTTCCATCAGACACGCAAACACGATCAGCGAACGCAATAATGTTTGATCGTTTTCTGTCGTGCCAGTCGTGAAATGCGGATCTGTCAGCACATCGATAAACGGAATCAGGAATTGATCCTTGTCACGGATCGATTCGATTTCGTTGTAGGCGTTGAAGATTTCGCCTTCGTCGAGACCCAGCGATTCCACGATGTATTGATACGCGTGCGTATGGATTGCTTCTTCAAACGCTTGACGCAACAGGTACTGGCGGCATTCAGGCGCAGTGATGTGGCGATAAGTACCGAGCACGATATTGTTGGCGGCCAGCGAATCGGCTGTAACGAAAAACCCGAGATTGCGCTTAACCAAGCGGCGTTCATCATCGGTCAAACCATTAGGATTTTTCCACAGCTCGATGTCGCGCTGCATGTTGATTTCTTGCGGCATCCAGTGATTTGCGCAACCAGCCAAATACTTGTCCCATGCCCATTTGTATTTAAACGGGACCAATTGGTTGACGTCGGTCTGGCCGTTGATGATGCGCTTGTCGGCGGCTTTGACGCGCCGTGCCGCCGGCGCAGCAGCACGGGTTTGGGCGGAAGTCAAAGCGCTGTCGTCAAGCATGCGTGGCGCCGCTTGGGACTGTTGTAAAGAAAGAGGCGGAAGCGCCATCGAGCGGCCTTCGGGCAAGCCGCCGCTCAAAGAGTTTTGCAACGATGGTTTAGTTTCTTCGTCCCAGGTCAACATAGATGTTTCCAATAGGTTGGATTATGAAAGCAGGGATACAAAATGAAAAGTGTTCATTCACATCGCTGTAAATTAGTGTTGCTCAATTACATCGAATCGGGCACCGGATTTTTCCGGTGGTGCGATCCTTTTTTATTGGCATGCTTCGCAACCGGGATCGTCGATGGCGCAAAACTTGATGTCGGTTGCGGGCGATGCATTGAGCTGCGCGTGCGCTGTTGCCGCGGCCGCATCGAGTGCATTCATGCTGCCGGTGTCATCGGTATTGCCGGAGGCGACAGCATTCATCTTGCCGGCTTTCACGGTGGATTTTTCGGCATGGGTGGCACTCATGGTGCGCAGGTAGTAGGTGGTCTTCAGGCCGCGCAGCCAGGCGAGCTTGTAGGTGTCGTCGAGCTTCTTGCCGGACGCGCCCGCCATGTAGATGTTGAGCGACTGCGCCTGGTCAATCCATTTCTGGCGGCGTGATGCCGCTTCGACCAGCCAGGTGGCGTCCACTTCGAAAGCCGTGGCGTAAAGCGCCTTGATGTCCTGCGGCACACGGTCGATGGGGCGCAACGATCCGTCAAAGTGCTTGAGGTCCACCACCATCACGTTGTCCCACAGGCCCAGGCGTTTGAGGTCGCGTACCAGGTAGTGGTTGATGACGGTGAATTCGCCGGACAGGTTGGACTTGACCGAGAGGTTGCCGAAGCAGGGCTCGATACAGGCATCCACGCCGATGATGTTGGAGATGGTGGCGGTCGGGGCGATGGCCACGCAGTTGGAATTGCGCATGCCGTCTTTCGCGATTTTCTGGCGCAGCGCATCCCAGTCCAGCGTCGCGGAACGGTCGACTTCGACATAGCCGCCGCGTTCCCTGGCCAGCATGTCCAGGGTGTCCAGCGGCAGGATGCCCTGGTCCCAGAGCGAACCCTTGTAGCTGGTGTACCTGCCGCGCTCCTTGGCCAGCTCGGTCGATGCCCAGTAGGCGTGGTAACACACGGCTTCCATCGACTTGTCGGCGAATTCGACCGCCGCATCCGATGCATAGGGAATACGCAGCTCGTACAGGCAGTCCTGGAATCCCATGATGCCCAGACCGACGGGGCGATGGCGCATGTTGGAATCGCGCGCTTTTTTGACGGCGTAGTAGTTGATGTCAATCACGTTGTCCAGCATGCGCATGGCGGTGGTGATGGTTTTTTTCAGTTTCTCGTGGTCAAGGACCGAACCGCCGGTCGAGCCGTCGGGCGCCTGCTTGAGGTGCTGGACCAGGTTCACGGAGCCCAGGTTGCAGACCGCGGTTTCGGTGTCGCTGGTGTTGAGCGTGATCTCGGTGCACAGGTTGGATGAATGCACAACGCCGGCGTGCTGCTGGGGCGAGCGCACATTGCAGGCGTCCTTGAAGGTGATCCAGGGATGGCCGGTCTCGAACAGCATCGACAGCATCTTGCGCCACATGTCGATGGCCTGCAATTTGCGGGAGGGCTTGATTTCGCCGCGCTCGGCTTTGGCTTCGTAGGTGGTGTAGGCTTTCTCGAAGTCGGTGCCGAACTTGTCGTGCAGGTCCGGCGTGTCGGAGGGGGAAAACAGTGTCCAACTGCCTTTTTCCATCACGCGGCGCATGAACAGGTCGGGAATCCAGTTGGCGGTATTCATGTCGTGTGTGCGGCGGCGGTCGTCGCCGGTGTTCTTGCGCAGCTCCAGGAATTCCTCGATGTCCAGGTGCCAGGTTTCCAGGTAGGCGCAGACCGCGCCCTTGCGCTTGCCGCCCTGGTTGACCGCCACGGCGGTGTCGTTGACCACTTTCAGGAAAGGCACGACGCCTTGCGACTCGCCGTTGGTGCCCTTGATGTGCGCGCCGAGCGCGCGTACCGGGGTCCAGTCGTTGCCCAGCCCGCCGGCGAACTTGGACAGCAGTGCGTTTTCCTTGATGGCGTCGTAAATGCCGCCCAGGTCATCGGCCACCGTGGTCAGGTAACACGACGACAACTGCGAACGCAGGGTGCCGGCATTGAACAGCGTCGGCGTGCTCGACATGAAGTCGAACGAGGACATGATTTCGTAGAACTCGATGGCTCGTGCCTCGCGGTCGATTTCGTCGAGCGACAGGCCCATCGCCACCCGCATGAAAAAAGCCTGCGGCAGCTCGATGCGCTGCTTGCGCACGTGCAGGAAGTAGCGGTCGAACAGGGTCTGTAGGCCGAGGTAGTCAAATTTGAGGTCGCGCTCGGGCTTGAGTGCCGCGCCCAGGCGGGCCAGGTCGAACTGGAGGAGTCTTTCATCGAGCAATTCGTTCTTGACGCCTTTGGCGATGAATTGGGGAAAGTACTCGGCGTAACGCGTACGCATGTCTTCCTGGGGGACTTCCTCGCCCAGAACTTCCCGGCGAATCGTGTGCAGCAGCAGGCGGGCGGTTGCGTAGGTGTAGTCCGGGTCTTTTTCGATCAGGGTGCGCGCCGCCAGAATGGAGGCCTTGTAGACTTCGTCGATCGGCACGCCGTCGTACAGATTGCGCATGGTTTCAAGAACGATGGGGTCGGGCTTGATGTCGGCGCCCAGACCGGCGCAGGAGGCTTCGATCAGCGCCTGCAGCCGGCCGATGTCCAGCGTGACCCTTTTGCCACCGTCCAGCACATGCAGTGGCGGTGCCTGCGTTGCCACCTGCGGCTGGCGGGCGCGCTCCTGCGTGCGTTTTTCGCGGTACAGCACATAGGCGCGGGCGATCTCGTGGTGGCCGCCGCGCATCAGGCCCAACTCGACCTGGTCCTGCACGTCTTCTATATGGAAGGTGCCGCCGCCCGGGCGTGAGCGCATCAGCGCGCGCATGACGGCCTGGGTCAGACCGTCCACGGTTTCACGCACGCTGGCCGAAGCCGCGCCCTGGGTGCCATGCACCGCCAGGAAGGCTTTCATCATCGCAATCGCGATCTTGTTCGGCTCAAAAGGAACGACTGCGCCGTTGCGGCGGATGATCTGGTAATGGGCAAGCGTGCTGGATTGGGTGTTGCTGCCGGTGGACTGGGGTGCGACCGGCATGTCGGTGGAGGCGGGTGCTGCGTGTGGGGCTGTTTGCATGACTTCCTCGTTGTGCTTTGTTGTTGGGCGAGTTCGATGTGATTCAGGGCAACTGGAGAGGACTGACGGTTGCCGGCTCGTGGGTGCTTGTTCCTTGGGTTGCGGGGGCCCGAACACATTCAATTGAGTAGAGGGCTTGGACACTATACCTAGTGTCTGGAGTGATTTCAAGCACTACAGGTAGTGTATCGGTCCTGTATCGCCCCGTCACGTCCGGGTTACTTTTTGTGGCTTTTTTTTCAGGTGAAAAATGCACATCTTTGGGTCATCGTGCGTCTGTTGCCGGACTGCCCGCTATCCGCCGACTGCGTGCCCGACCACGTGTTCATGCGCCTTGCAGGACGTTTAGCCTGCCAGGCTACCGCGGCCGCTCAAGGCCTGTCCCAAGTCGGGCGCAGCCTGTTGCCATCAGACACTTGCGGGAAAACACTTAGCCGGCAAGCCCAGGGAACGTTGCAGCCGGGGCCAGTCGAAGCCGGCGCCCGGGTCCTGTTTGCGGCCGCTGGCGATGTGCTCGTGCCCGGCCAGATGCGCGACCGGGTACTGCCGCAGCAGCGCCGCGCAGACGCTGGCGAGGGTTTCGTACTGGGCGGCTTCAAACAGCCCGCCTTCCACGCCTTCGAGCTCTATGCCGATGGCGTCGTCGTTGCAGTTGTTCCTGCCGCGGTAACCGGACTCGCCCGCATGCCAGGCCCGGTCGTCGCAACTGACGAACTGCCACAACTGGCCGGAACGGGTGATGAAAAAATGCGCGGAGACCTGCAATCCCCTGATGCCTTGAAAGTAGGGGTGGGCGTCCCAGTCCAACTGGTTGGTGAACAGGCGCTGCACCTGCCCGGTGCCAAATTGGCCGGGCGGCAGGCTGATCGAATGGATGACGATCAGGTCAATGGATGCAGCGACAGGGCGTGGGCCGAAATTCGGCGAGGCCAGCGCTCTTGCATACTGGTACCAGCCTTGTCGCCACAGCGCCGGCGCCGCGTCGGGGCTAGGGTTCATCGGTCGCGTCATCGCCGCCGGGCGTGACGATGTTCAGGCGCGCGATGCGGTAACGGATCTGGCGCAGGCTGATGCCCAGCTTGGCCGCGGCCGCGGTGCGGTTGAAGCCGGTTTCCTGCAGGACCTTGGACAGGATGCCGCGTTCTTGCCCGTCCAGAAACGCCTGCAGATTTTCCGGCACCGGGACATCGTCGGCCGGCGGCGACTCCAGGTGCAAGTCGCCACTTTCGCCGAGTGCGACGGCACGGTGCAACATGTTTTCCAGTTCCCTGACATTGCCGTTGAAGGGGTGCGCGTGCAGGCTTGCCAGGATATGGGCGGAAATATCGGGCATGTGCAAGCCCGATTCCCGGCAAATGCGGCCCAGCAGGTCCTTGCACAGGGCGGGCAGGTCTTCGCGGCGCTCGCGCAGCGGCGGGACATTGATTTCAATGACGTTGAGCCGGTAGTACAAATCCTGACGGAAGACGCCGGACGCTACCCCGGCGCTCAGGTCTTTGTGGGTGGCGCTGACGATGCGCACATCGACCGTGTCTTCCTGCGCCGAACCCAGCGGCCTGACGACGCGCTCCTGAATCGCGCGCAGCAGCTTGGACTGCATGGGCACGGGCAAATCACCAATTTCGTCGAGAAAGAGGGTGCCGCCTTTGGCCGCCTGAAAGTAACCCTGGCGGTCCTGTGCCGAGCCGGTGTAAGCGCCCTTGCGGGCACCAAAAAACTCGGCTTCCAGCAAGTTCTCCGGAATGGCGCCGCAGTTGACGGCGATAAACGGCCCCGCCGCGCGGTGACTGCAGTCATGCACGGCGCGCGCAACCAACTCCTTGCCGGTGCCTGATTCGCCGTGGATCAGCACCGGCGCCATGCTGCCGGCGACTTTGACGATGCGCGACTTGACCGCCTGCATCACGGCGGACTCGCCGACCAGGCGCTGCAGCGTCAACGACGTCGCACCGGCACCGGTTGTGTTGGGTGCCGCCGGGCTGGTCTGGCTGTCCGGCCTGCCGCGTTCGCTGGCGGCGGGCGCGGCAGGCTTGGCCTGGCCCTGGATGGCCGACGCCACCACGCTGCGAAATTGCTGGAGGTCCACCGGCTTGGTCAGGTAGTCAAAGGCGCCGGCCTTGAGTGCTTCCACCGCGTTTTCGGCGGACCCGTGGGCGGTGATGACCACGCAGCGCTCGGGACGCTGCTGGCTCACCATTTCGCGCAGCAGCTCCAGTCCCAACCCGTCGGGCAGGCGCATGTCGGTAATCACGGCGTCGAAGCGTTTTTCCTGCAGTTGGGCGCGGGCTTGGGTCAGGTCGGCGGACGCCTCGACCCGGTAGCCTTCGCGCAGCAAGGTGAGTTCGTAGAGGGTGCGCAAATCCGGCTCATCGTCAATCACCAGTATGTGCGCCTGATTCGGGGTGGACATTGGCTGCTCTCGTGGTTTCAGTTCGACAGGGTGTCAACAGTCGCTGGCGGCGGGGCCGCACCCGCAATGGCCGACCTGAAGATGACAAAGAACTCATTGCCTTGCACCGTGCCGTGCGCGGTTCGCTGATAGCCTATCAGGGCGCCATGGCGTTCGCACAGTTCCCGGCAGATATACAGTCCCAGTCCGCTGGAGCGGCTTTCTGATGAGAAAAAAGGCTCGAACAGATGCGACCGAACCGTTTTTTCCAGCGGCTGCCCGTCGCTCCAGACCGACAGCCGTGCCTGTCCAGGCACCGACCGTTCGGTCGTCACCTTTATCGCCCCGGCCGCAACGCTGGCATAACGCAAGGCGTTGTCCAGCAGGTTGACCATCAGCCGCCGCAGGTGTTCGGCTTCGAACAGCACGGCGCAATCGCCCGCGCCCAGGTGCAGATGCAGCAGGTGGCTGGACGCGGTTTGCTGCGTCCAGTCCGAACAGATGCGCCGCACCATGTCGTCGAGCTGCAGCGTCTGCGCCTGTGGTGCCGGCTCCTGAACGCGCGCTACGTTGAGGATTTCATCGACAATTCTTCCGAGCCGCTGCGCGTTTTGCCGGACCATGGCTGTCAGTTGCAGGTGCCCGGTGTCCTGCAGGTCTTCTTCCAGCAAGGCATTGGCCTGAGTGATGGCGGTCAGCGGATTCCTGATTTCATGGGCCACGGCCGCAGACATGCGGCCCATGGCCGCCATTTTTTCAGTGCGTACCCGTGCCTCCATTTCCCGCAGGTCTTCCAGGAACATCACGCACATGCTCTCGTGCGAGCCGTCGCGCGAGGCCGCCAGCCGGGTGCGGACCTGCAGACGCCGGGCGTGGCCCGCGCTGTGCGTCAGGCTCAGATCGGCTTGCTGCGGTGTTCGCTGCTGGAATGTCAGGTCTACCAGCAGGGCCAGCGGCTGCCAGGCCTCCTCGGACGCCAGCAGGAAGGGGGCGCTGTGCGCCATGTCTTCGGTGGTCAGAAAACGCCTGGAGGCGGGGTTGATCGCACGCACAATGCCATGGGTATCGACCACCAGCACGCCATCGGCCAGCGTGTCGATGACCAGTTCGTTGACCTGGGTTTGCATGCGCGCGGCCGACTGGCTGCTGCGGGCTCGCCGCTCTTCCCGCGACAGGCGCAGCGCCAACTGGTTGGCCAGCAAGGCCACGACAAAAAAGCCCGAACCGCTCAGGCCCGCCTGGAGGAAATGGGCCGTGGCGCCGCCCGGTGATTGCAGCGACACCCACCAGGCATCGGCCAGCAGCAGCAGCGTCACGCTGGCGGCCGTGCCCAGCGCCAGCAAAATCGGTCCCAGCACGGACGCCAGCAGCACCGGCAAGGCAAACAGCGCGGTGTAATTGAGGGTGCCCGACTGTAAAAAATTCATTGCTGAAAACGCCAGAACATCGACTCCGACCGTGGACAGCCACTGCGCATCGAAGGTGTTGCCCGGCGGCTTCGGGCGCGCCCACAGCCGCACCATCAGCGTGGCCACGAAATACGCCACGCACAACAAAGTCATTGCTTCACGGACCGGTTGACCCAGGGCGTAAATCGAGGCTTGCAGCGTGAGCAGCACGCCGGCAATCGTCACGCGCGCCGTCATGAAGGTGCGCCACAGACGGCTCAAGGACTTGCTGCCGGAATCCGGTGTCCAGGCGCCGGATTCTTTGTCTGGCGGCCCAAACCAGGAGTTGCTGGTTTCCCAGTTCATTGAATGAGCATCCTTACCCTTCGGCTTGGCGGCGGTGCGCGTCGCTGCAATATATTCCACGATGACCGGGCAGGGCATCCGGGCGCGGCAGGTGGACCGAGCAGACCGCGCAGGCCACCATTTCGGTGGCCGCTTGCGCCGGGCTGGCGTCCGGGCGGGCGGTTGCATGCCGTGACTGCCTCTCGCGCAGCGCGGCGCGCCGGTTGTTGCGCCAGAACCAAAGGCCGACCAGTACGATCACAAGCACCATCAGGTATTTCATGCGCGCTTCAAAATGACTTCAAGCACAAACCGTGAGCCGACGTAGCCCAGCAGCAGCAGGCCGGAGCCCAGATAAAGCACCCGCACCGCCTGGCGTCCGCGCCAGCCCAGGCGCGCCCGGCCCGCCAGCAAGCCGGCAAAGGTGACCCAGGCCAACATGGAAAAGACGGTTTTGTGGTTCCATGGCCAGACCAGCCCGGGGCCGTACAGGGTTTCGGCAAACAGCCAGCCCACCAGCAGCGTGGCGGTGAGCAGCACAAAACCGGCCTGCACAAAACGAAAGGTCAGTCGCTCCAGCGTCAACAGCGGCACGCCGGTATCGGGCTGCGTGGCTGAACGGATGGAGCGCTCGGATCGGCTCATCAGCCAGCCATGCACCACGGCCGCGGCGAACAGGCCATAAGAGGCAATGCCCAGCGCCCAATGCAAAGGCAGCCAGGGCGAGGCAATCACGTGGTAGCTGGTGCCGGGAAACACCAGCGCCAGCAGCACGGCGGCGCTGCCCAGACCAGCCAGCGCCCAGCGCGCTTTCAGTTGCGGAAACAGCCGGCTTTCCACCGCGTAGACGCTCAGCACCAGCCAGACGGTCATGGACAGGGCCGGCGCAAAACCAAAACGCGGCGGTTCGCCGAGCAGGCCGCTCGCCAGGGTCAATGCGTGCAGCAGCCAGGCCAGCGCCAGCACGCTGCGGATCGTGCCGGCACTCAAACGCAGTGTGGCCAGCGCCAGCACGGCATAGGCCAGCGCGGCACCGATGGCCGTGGCCAGACCCCACCCCGCGCTCAAAGTTAAAATCATGGCGACAGTTTAGCTGTAGGAGCCCGCCCGATGGGTTTCTGTTTCTTCTTTCACTCCCTTTTTGCTCCAGTTGTGGAGCCTGTTCATGGCCTCTGCCCTTACCGAAAAACTCTCCCGCCTCGTCAAGGAAATGCGAGGCCAGGCCCGCATCACCGAGTCCAATGTGCAGGACATGCTGCGCGAGGTGCGCATGGCTCTGCTGGAGGCCGACGTGGCCCTGCCGGTGGTGCGCGACTTTATCGCCCGGGTCAAGGACAAGGCGCTGGGGCAGGAGGTCATGAGTTCGCTGTCGCCGGGGCAGGTGCTGGTCAGCATCGTCAATCGCGAGCTGGCCGCCACGATGGGCGAGGGTGTCAGCGACATCAACCTGGCGGCGCAGCCGCCGGCCGTGATCCTGATGGCCGGTTTGCAGGGCGCGGGCAAGACCACCACCACCGCCAAGCTGGCCAAGCACCTGATCGAAAAGCGCAAGAAAAAAGTGTTGACGGTGTCGGGCGACGTGTACCGCCCGGCGGCCATCGAGCAGCTCAGGACCGTCACGAAGCAGGCCGGCGCCGAATGGTTCCCGAGCACGACCGAGCAAAAACCGGTGGACATCGCGCTGGCCGCGCTGGATTACGCGCGCAAGCATTTTTTCGACGTGCTGCTGGTCGATACCGCGGGCCGGCTGGCAATCGACGAAGCGCTGATGGCCGAAATCAAGGCCCTGCATGCCGCGCTGAACCCGGTCGAAACGTTGTTTGTGGTCGATGCGATGCAGGGCCAGGATGCGATCAACACCGCCAAAGCCTTCAAGGAAGCGCTGCCGCTGACCGGCATCATCCTGACCAAGACCGACGGCGACTCGCGCGGCGGGGCTGCTTTAAGCGTGCGGCAGATCACCGGCGCGCCGATCAAGTTCTCGGGCACCAGCGAGAAGATCGACGGGCTCGAAGTCTTCGATGCCCAGCGCCACGCCGGGCGCATTCTCGGCATGGGCGACATCGTGGCGCTGGTCGAGCAGGTCACCGCCGGCGTGGACATGGAAGCGGCGCAAAAACTCGCCGCCAAACTGAAGTCCGGCAGCGGCTTTGACCTCAATGATTTTTTAAACCAGTTGCAGCAGATGAAGAGCATGGGCGGGCTGTCCAGCCTGCTCGACAAGCTGCCGGCGCAAATGGCGGCCAAGGCGGGTCAGGTGGACATGGACAAGGCCGAAAAAGACATACGCCGCAAGGAAGGCATCATCCAGAGCATGACGCCGCTGGAGCGCCGCAAGCCCGAACTGATCAAGGCCACGCGCAAGCGCCGCATCGCGGCCGGCTCCGGCGTGCAGGTTCAGGAGGTCAACCGCCTGCTCAACGAGTTCGAGCAGATGCAGGGCATGATGAAGAAGATGAAGGGCGGCGGCATGATGAAAATGATGAAACGCATGGGCGGCATGAAGGGCATGCCGAAGTTCTGATCGACGCGGGCTCAGGCCGGTAAGGCCGCCTCTTCGTGCAGCAGTACTTGCCCGCGCAGCGAGCGCTGCGAGGTCTCCGTGATGGTCACATCGATCATCTGGCCGACCAGCCGGGGCTGGCCCTTGAAGTTGACGACGCGGTTGCATTCGGTGCGGCCCATCAGCTCGGACGGGTCTTTGCGCGACGCGCCTTCGACCAGGATGCGCTGCACCGTGCCGAGCCGGCTGGCGCTGATGGCGCGCACACTGTCGTCAAGCGCCGCTTGCAGGCGTTGCAGGCGTTGCAGCTTGATTTCGTGCGGTGTGTCGTCCGCCAGATTGGCGGCGGGCGTGCCGGGCCGCGGGCTGAAGATGAAGCTGAACGAGGTGTCGTAGCCCACATCGTCAATCAGCTTCATCATCTTGTTGAAGTCGTCATCAGTCTCGCCCGGAAAACCGACGATGAAATCGCTGCTCAGCGCCAGGTCGGGGCGGATCGCGCGCAGCTTGCGGAGGGTGCTCTTGTATTCCATGGCCGTGTAGCCGCGCTTCA
Organism: Herminiimonas sp.; assembly: GCF_030655415.1. Next base: position 401,035 of record NZ_JAURVN010000002.1, read on the forward strand.
TCGCCATCAGGATGCGGTCGGAGCCGTGCTGCACCGGCAAATGCAGGTGGTTCACCAGTTTGGGCAGTTTGCCGTAGGCCTCGATCAGATTTTGCGTGAATTCGTTGGGGTGGCTGGTGACGTAACGGATGCGCTCAATGCCGGGCAGGTCGGACACATACTCCAGCAGCGTCGCAAAGTCGGCGATCTCTGCGCTGGCGCCCATGGGGCCGCGGTAGGCGTTGACGTTTTGGCCCAGCAGCGTGACTTCCCTGACGCCCTGGTCGGCCAGGCCGGCGACTTCGACCAGCACGTCCTCAAACGGGCGCGAGACTTCTTCGCCGCGGGTGTAGGGCACCACGCAATAGCTGCAGTATTTGGAGCAACCCTCCATGATGCTGACAAAAGCGCTGGCGCCTTCGACGCGGGCCGGTGGCAGGTGGTCGAATTTTTCGATCTCGGGAAAGCTGATGTCCACCTGCGGGCGGCCCAGGCTGATGCGTCTGGACAGCAGGTCCGGCAGGCGGTGCAGTGTTTGCGGACCAAACACCACGTCCACATACGGCGCGCGCTCGATGATGGCGTCGCCCTCCTGGCTGGCGACACAGCCGCCGACGCCGATCAGCACACCCTTTTTTTTGAGGTGCTTGACGCGCCCCAAGTCGCTGAACACTTTTTCCTGCGCCTTCTCGCGCACCGAGCAGGTGTTGAACAGGATCAGGTCGGCCTCATCGATATTGCGGGTGGGCGTGTAGCCCTGCGTCGCGTGCAGCACGTCGGACATCTTGCCCGAGTCGTACTCGTTCATCTGGCACCCGAAGGTCTTGATAAAGACTTTTTTGCTCATGATTTTGGCTATTTGACGAATAGCTGCTTGTGCCCGTTAAATAGGGGCCAAACGCCGATTGGGTTTGAAAAAACAGCGGACTTACTGCTTGTAGCTCGGCAGTTGGTGGTAGGGCGTCTTGCCGTCGTCCTGCGGCGCGGGAGTAGACTCAAAGCCGAAACTGAAATTGCGCGTTGGCAGGCCGTCGCGCTTTTCCTGGGCTTCTTCGGTGCTCAGTATCCATACCTCATGCACGAGGCCAGCGCTGTTGCGAGTGTAATTGACCAGCAGTTCCTGGCCCACCAACGCGCCCGGCAGCACATGGTTGTTGTTCGTATTGCGGATGCGTGCGCCGGGGGACAGGCGCTCGGCCTTGCCGTTCAGGCTGATCTCGGGCGGGGTCCACATCACCAGCAGGCCGCGCAAGGCGGCTTGGGGGAACCGGCGAACGCTGGCGCTGGCGTCGCTGGTCTGCGCCGCAGCGGGCGCGGCCAGCAGGCCGGCCAGCGTTAGCAAAACGGCCAGCGCTGCGGCCCGCAGGCCAAACAAGTCGTTCCGGGAGCAGCGTTTCATGGTGTGTGTCCAGAGGCTGTGCGGTGATAGAGCCCCAGCGCTAAAGACTTCTGGGGGTTTCGCCGAATTCGTGGAAATCCGGCGGGGAGTTCTTGGTGGTGATAGGTGGACTTGAACCACCGACATCAGCATTATGAATGCTGCGCTCTAACCAACTGAGCTATATCACCGCGCGACCGGTATTATAGCGACTTGGCAAGCGGGTGCTTCATGCCAGTAGTCCGTTTCGCCCAAAATCTTGCATGAAATCGGACTCCTCGGGGGCCACCGAACGCAGCGAAGGGCCGCCCAAGCCAAGTTCAGCCCCCTCGGGGGGCAGCGAAGTACACGCAGTGACGAGCGTGGGGGCCGCCGAACGCAGCGAAGGGCCGCCCAAGCCAAGTTCAGCCCCCTCGGGGGGCAGCGAAGTACACGCAGTGACGAGCGTGGGGGCCGCCGAACGCAGCGAAGGGCCGCCCCGAGCAAGTTCAGCCCCCTCGGGGGGCAGCGAAGTACACGCAGTGACGAGCGTGGGGGCCTTAAAACCCCTCTCGACGTGGCGCGGCTTCGGCCTTACACTGAAACGCCAGCAAGTTCTGGAGACTCCCCATGCTTGACAAGCAAGCGATTTACCACAAGACGCCAAAAGGGGCGCAAGCGATTGCGAACCGGCAATCGGGCCTGTCGCCCAAACTGCGTTCGCTGTTGATCATGGTCGACGGCAAGCGCGCGTACCCCGATCTGACTGCGCTGACCACCGCGGACGGAGATTGCGAGCAGATGTTGTCGCAACTGGTGCAGGACGGCCTGATCGAGCCGGTCGGCGGTACCCTGCCTGTCGGTGCGGCGTCTGACGCTCCTTTCCCCGAGAGGGTGGCGACCACACCGGCACCGCTGGTGGCGGCTTCGCTGCCTGAAGCGAAGCGCTTCACCTCGCACCTCTTGGTGGACATGCTGGGGCCCACTTCGGACGTGTTGTGCATGAAAATCGAGTCCGCCGGCAACCTGGCGGAATTTGTCAGCGCCGTCAAACGGGCCAGAGATGTCGTGCGCGATATCAAGGGCGCTTCCGCGGCAGAACGTTTTATTGCGCAGATCGAACCCCATACGCCGCAGGCCTGATTCGGCGCGTGCTGTTCAGGTGGCCGGTGTGAGCCAGCGCCCGGCCAGGGCCGCATCGCGCAAGACCAGCCGCCAGGTACACACGGCAGCCGGCAAGCGCAGTTCCAGTCGCAGCAGGCGCTTGTCGCGGGCGACCAGCGCCAGCACTTTTTTGCACGATCCGGCATACAGCGTCAGATCTTCGAGCTTGGCTAAGCGCCAGCCGTTCGCGGGTGTTGTTTTTTTTGCCGCAACGATGGGCTCGATACCCAGCCATTCATCGCCTGCGGCAAAACCGGCACGTTCTGCAGCACCGCCCCGCAAGACCGTCTTGACCTGAATGCCGTTGGTTTCCAGCACGCGCAGGCCCAGCGCCTGGGCCAACTGCGCGGGCTCCTGCAGCACGCCCACGCCGTGGCGCTGCAGCAGGTCCAGCAGCGGCAGCTCGCCGGTGCCATGCACCCAGCCGGCGATTTCCCGGGCGTAGGAGCGCCCGCCAACTTCTTGCAGCGCGGCGGCGAAGTCTGCTTCGCTCATCGCGCCGCCCCGGCAACGCAGCCACAGCAAACGCAGCACATCGTCCAGCGTTGCCGGCGTGGTTTTCTTGCTTTCGGCGCGCAGGCTCAGGTCAAAACACAGGGCCACCAAGGCCCCCTTGGTGTAGTAGCTGACGGTGGCGTTCGGTGTATTTTCATCCTGGCGGTAGTACTTGACCCAGGCATCGAAGCTGGCCTGCGCGACCGACTGGACCAGCCGTCCCGGTGTCTGCACCACCTGATTGACGGTTTTGTTCAGAAGCTTCAGGTAGGCTGCGTCGTCCAGCAGTCCGGCGCGGCGCAGCATCAGGTCGTCGTAATAACTGGTGAACCCTTCGAAAAACCAGAGCAACTGCGTGTAGTTTTCGCTGCCGTACCGGTAGTGTTCAAACTCCGCCGGGCGCAGGCGTTTGACGTTCCAGGTGTGAAAGTACTCGTGGCTGATCAAGCCGCGCAGCGTGGTGTACCCCTCGGACGTTTTGCTGTCGCCGCGACGCGGCAGGTCTTTGCGCTTGCAGATCAGCGCGGTGGAGTTGCGGTGCTCCAGCCCGCCATGACCGTCGTCCACGGCGTTGAGCATGAACAGGTAGTTTTTATGCGGCGGTTTTTTGCCACCATGCCAGAAGCGTATCTGCGTTTCGCAAATTTTCCGGGTGTCGGCCAGCAGCCGGTCACCGTCAAAACTGGCGGCTGCCCCGGCCACGACAAAGCGGTGCGGGACACCGCAGGCGACAAAAGAGCCGCTCCAGAACGTGCCCATCTCGACCGGGCAGTCGACCAGCTCGTCGTAGTTGGACGCCAGGTAGCCGCCAAAACCCTGCTTGTTGACCTTCTGCGGGCTCAGTCCCGTGGCCACGGCCCAGCCCGTGGTCGATGGGGCGGCAACAATTTCGAGCAGATGCGGAGCCTGCGCCTGACCCTCCACGCGCAGGCACAGTGAGCTGCCGTTGAAGAAACCGCGGCTTGCATCCAGCCAGGCGGTGCGCACCGAGTCGTCGTGGGCGTAGACCTCGTAAGTCAGCACCAGCGGCTTGTCTGCCATGCACCGAATCTGCCAGTGGCACTTGTCCAACTGCTGCACCTGGCCCGCAGGCAGGGCCTGCGCTGCCTGTCGTACACGCAGGCCTTGCAGGTTCTTGGAAAACTCGCGCACCAGGTAGCTGCCCGGAATCCATACCGGCAGGGCGACCCGCTGCAGCGGGTCGGGCCGGGCGACTGTCAGCGTGACGCGAAACAGGTGGGCATGGAGGTCGGCCATCTCGACGCGGTAATGGATGGCTGCAGACGCAGGGGTGCGGGGCTTGGTACGGCTTTTGGGCATAGGGATTCAAAGAATACCCGAACACCCCACAGCGGCGATCCGGCACCCGGGCGCTGTCGAGGTCCGGGTCGATTAGCGATTAAAACAATAGCTGCTTGCGACCGTATTCATTGGTCCAATCTGTGTTCAGCACCCGCAAGCTACTGGGCTTTGGCGTCGGTCAAATACTTTTCGACCTGCTGGGCGCTGATGGCGCCGGGCACCCGCGAGCCGTCGGCAAAAATCAGGGTGGGCGTACCGGTGATACGGTGCTTCTTGCCAAGCTCGATATTGCGGTTCAGCGCGCTGGCGTCACAACTGGCGCTGGCCGCCGGCTGATCCCGCAGCATCAGGTCCTGCCAGGCTTTGCCCCTGTCCTTGGCGCACCAGATGTTTTTCGATTTTTCTGTCGAGTCCGGACTCAGGATGGGGTATAAAAACACATACATGGTGACGTCGTTCACCTTCTGCATGTCGCGCTCGAAGCGCTTGCAATAAGTGCAATTGGGGTCTTCAAACACGGCCATCTTGCGTTTGCCGTTGCCGTGGACGACGGCGAAGGCATCCTTGAGAGGCAGTGCATCAAAAGCCACCGCGTTGAGTTTTTCCACACGCTCTTCAGTCAGATTGCGCCTGACTTTGGTATCGATCAGGTTGCCCTGGATCAGGTAGTTGCCCTCGGCATCGGTGTAGAAAATATCCATGCCGTTGACACGCACTTCATACAGGCCGGCCATCGGCGTTTTGTTGATTTCGTCGATCTTGGGGAAATTGGGCAGGCGCTCGGCCAGGTTCTTGCGGATCGCCGCCTCCTGTGCAAAGGTGGAACCCAGGCTCAGTGCCAGCAGGGTAGCGGTCACGATTGATTTGAATAATTTCATTTTTTCCCGTTCTGTCGTTCTATAAACCCATGGCCCGGCGCGTGACCCATGCTTTGAGCGGGCCGCTGCGTGCAAAACCTTTCATGCCCCAATTGCGCAAAGCCTGCCAGCGCGCATCGGTTTGCGCAAACAGCCCGTGCAAACCATCTGTTACCGCGCCCATGGCCGCCACATCGGCCTTGCGCGAGCGTTCATAACGGCGCAGCAACTTCTCGTCGCCCAGGCTGCGCCAGTATTCGCGTTCGTGAATCACGGCGGCCAGCCCCGCCGCGTCGGCCAGCCCCAGATTCAAACCATGCCCGGCCAGCGGGTGGACCGCGTGGGCGGCGTCACCGGCCAGCGCCCAGCCCGGACCGACCCAGCGTTCGGCCCGGGACAGGGTGAGCGGCCAACTGGACAGCGCGCTGTCCAGTTGCAGACGTCCGACCTCGTCCACTTCTTTATTGCAGGCAGTTTGCACCGCGGCAGAAAATTCTTCCCGGGACAGCTTTTCCAGCGCGTTGGCGCGCCCTGCCGAGGTAGACCAGACCAGCGCCACGGAGTTCCCGTCGGCGCCCGATAGCGGCAAAAGAGCCAGTATCTCGCCGTGATTGAACCACTGACGGGCCACGCCATGGTGAGCCTGGTCGCTTTGCAGGCGGGCTGCAATGGATTTTTGGGGGTAGGGCTTGACGGTCCATGCCGCACCGAACTCGTTGCGGCTGCTGCTTTTCTGGCCTTCACAGATGACGGTGAGCGCCGCCTTGACCGGCTCAGGCACGGTTTCTATCTGCGGCTGGTAACGCACGGCCTCGGCCAGTTGCCGCTCCAGCGCCGGCACATCGACAATCCACGCGAGGGCGGCGCTGCTGCCGGGTTCGGACGCGAAATCCAGCCTGCCGCCATCGTCGCCCCAAACGTGCATTTCCCGCACGGCGGTGGAAAACGGTGCGTCCGGCCAGGCCCGCAGCGACTCCAGCAGTTGCCGCGACGCACTGTTCAAGGCGTAGGCACGCACATCCTGGGGGGGGGGCTCGGCCGGGCTGCCGCCCTGGGCGGGCCGGGCGACCAGCGCCACGCGCAAGCGCTCGCGCGCCAGCAGCAGGGCCAGCGTGCGGCCCACCACACCGCTGCCGCGAATACACACATCAAATGGCTTGGACATGGCTCATTTTAGAAGGCAGTGCAAAATCGCGACTTGGTGTGGAATACGAACTGAAAAATTAGAAGGACTTGTCAAGTGAGTCACGCATTGAGCGAAATATCTGGCGTCGAAGCAGCCGACGTCAAGGCGGCGATCACCGGTCTGTGGGTTTATCCCGTCAAGTCCTGCGCCGGGGTGCCGGTGCAGGAAGCGCTGCTGCTGGCTACCGGGCTGGCGTTTGACCGGGCCTGGATGGTGGTGGACGTGTACGGCGTCTTTGTGACGCAACGCGCGCTGCCGCGCATGGCGTTGATCCGCCCCCAGCTCAAAGGCCGTGACATGGTGCTGCGCGCGCCGGGCATGCTGGCTTTGCACATTGCGCTCGATCAGGTGGAGGAGCCGGTGCGCGTGCGGGTCTGGGACGACGAGGTCAAGGCCTATGACATGGGGCCGGTCGCGGCCCAATGGTTCAGCGATTTTCTGGGCGCCAAAGTGCGCCTGGTGCGTTTTGATCCCGTTGAAAAGCGCGTGTCCAGCCCTCAGTGGACCGAGGGCGTGGAAGCGCTGAACCAGTTCAGCGACGGCTATCCCCTGTTGCTGCTCGGCGAGGCCTCGCTCGCCGCTTTGAATGAAAAACTGCGGGCGCGCGGCGCAGCGGCCGTCGGCATGGAGCGCTTCCGGCCGAACATCGTCCTCGGCAATCCGGACGGGGGTACTGCGGATGGATTGCTTGCCCATGACGAGGACCGTCTCGATGAACTCCGGATCGGCACCGGGCAGGGGCTGGTCCGGCTCAAGCCGGTCAAGCCCTGCGCGCGTTGCCCGATTCCCAACATCGACCCCGCCACGGCCATCAGCAGCCCGCAAGTCAATGACATGTTGCAGACCTACCGGCAGGACCCGCGGCTGCAGGGGGCCTTGAGCTTTGGCATGAATGCCATCGTGCTGCAGGGCAGCGACCACCTGCTCAAGGTGGGGCAAAGCATCACGGCGAACTACCGCTTTGCGTAAGACGTGCCGCATCAACCCGGCCACCCGGCCCACGGCGACGACATCACGCAGAATGCGGTCGACAGCATGACTGCCAACAGGCAGCCTGGTCCCCGGCTGGCCGCATATCGCATACACTTCTTAGGGCCTGTTTTTGAAGGTTTGTCATGAGTTTGAAGTGCGGTATCGTAGGTTTGCCCAATGTTGGAAAATCCACCCTGTTTAATGCATTGACCAAAGCGGGCATCGCGGCGGAAAACTATCCTTTTTGCACGATCGAGCCCAACGTCGGCATCGTGGAAGTGCCCGACCCGCGTCTGGCGGCGCTGGCAAGCATCGTCAAGCCGGAGAAGATTCAGTCCGCGATTGTCGAGTTTGTCGACATCGCCGGCCTGGTGGCGGGTGCCAGCACCGGTGAGGGTCTGGGCAACAAGTTTCTGGCGCACATCCGCGAGACCGACGCCACCATCAATGTGGTGCGCTGTTTTGAAGACGACAACGTGATCCACGTGGCCGGCAAGGTGGACCCGATCTCCGACATTGAAGTGATCCAGACCGAGTTGTGCCTGGCGGACCTGGCGGCGGTCGAAAAAGCCCTGCACCGGGTGACCAAGACCGCGCGTTCTGGCGACAAGGAATCCATCAAGCTGGTCGCCATTCTGGAGAAATGCCAGGCGGCGCTCAATGAAGCCAAGCCCGTGCGTACCGTGGCGTTCAGCAAGGAAGAGCAGCCGCTGTTGAAACAGTTTTTCCTGATCACCGCCAAGCCCGCGATGTTCGTGGCGAACGTGGCCGAAGACGGTTTTGAAAGCAACCCCTTCCTGGACCGCCTGAAGGCCTACGCCGCCGCGCAAAACGCGCCGGTGGTGGCCATCTGCGCCAAGATGGAAGCCGAAATGGCCGACATGGAGGAAGAGGACAAGAAAATGTTTCTCGCCGAAATTGGTCAGGACGAGCCCGGCCTGAATCGCCTGATCGTCGCCGCCTACAAGCTGCTGGGCCTGCAAACCTACTTTACCGCCGGCGTGAAAGAGGTGCGCGCCTGGACCATCCATGTCGGCGACACCGGCCCGCAAGCCGCGGGCGTGATCCACACCGACTTCGAGAAGGGCTACATCCGCGCCCAGACGATTGCGTTTGATGACTTCATCACCTACCAGGGCGAGCAGGGCGCCAAGGACGCCGGCAAGATGCGCAGCGAAGGCAAGGACTACGTTGTCAAGGACGGCGACGTGATGAACTTTTTGTTCAGCAGTTGAGCAGGGTCTGAAAAGGGCCTATTTGCCGCCGGGTTGTGCGTGTTTCATGCCTCTTTTATTGATGGGCGTATAAGCTATTAATTTAATAGCAAATTATTCAAGACTTTCGAGAGGCCATTGCCCATGACAGAACCCGTCCGCCTCGCCAAACGCCTGGCCCAGATGCTGGCCTGCTCACGTCGCGAGGCCGAGCAGTACATCGAGGGCGGCTGGGTGCGGGTGGACGGCGTGGTCGTCGAAGAGCCGCAGTTCCGGGTGCTGGCGCAAACAATCGAACTCGATCCCGATGCCAGCCTGCTGGCGCTGGCGCCGGTGACTCTGCTGCTGCACAAGCCGGACGGTTACGAGGCCGGCCTGGATGCTGGTCCGGCCCGGCCCGCCACGCCGGCTGCGCAGTTGCTCCTTGCGGCGAACCAGTTCAAGGACGACCGCTCCGGCATCCGGCCTTTGAGAAAACATTTCAGCGCGCAGACGCTGGCGACGCCGCTGGCCACCCTGGCCAGCGGCCTGGTGGTATTCACGCAGGACTGGCGCGTGGCGCGCAAGCTCAGCGAAGACGCCTCGGTGATGGAACACGAGGTGATTGTCGAAGTCACCGGTGCTCTCGCCCCCGAGGGTTTGCAGCGGCTCAACCGCATCGAGCATGGTTTTACTTTCGATGGGGTGCTGCTGCCGCCCGCCAAAGTGAGCTGGCAAAACGAAACCCGCCTGCGCTTTGCGCTCAAGGGCGAGCGGCCCGGGCAGATTGCCTATATGTGCGAAAGCGTCGGGCTCAGCGTGCAGGCGATGAAGCGTCTCCGTGTCGGCCGCGTGCCCATGAGCAGCCTGCCGACAGGCCAGTGGCGCTATCTGCTGCCGCACGAACGCTTTTAGCCGACGCCTAGGCGCCCAGAAATTTGAAGCCGCCCGGGAAGGCCCAGATCAGCGTGCCTGTCATCATGACGTAGCGGGCAAACTTGCCGACCGCCATATAGGCCACGCATGGCCAGAATGGGAATTTGAGCCAGCCGGCGACGGCGCACAACGGGTCCCCGACCGCCGGCAGCCAGGCCAGCAGGCAGGCTTTGGGCCCCAGCTTTTCCAGCCAGCGGATGGCCCGGCCGTGATGTGTCGAGTGCGCGTATTTGTCAACCACCTTGTGCGCGCCGTAACCCAGCCACCAGTCCAGCGCGCCGCCCAGCGTGTTGCCTGCCGTGGCTACCAGCACCGCCGGCCAGAACAGGTGCGGGTTGAGTTTGACGAGTCCGAACAGCACCGGCTCGGAGCCCAGCGGCAGCAGGGTGGCGGAGATGAACGACACCACGAACACCGTGCTCAAACCATACTCGGGCAAAGCCAGCGCTTCAATCAGGTGTCGTAGCCATATTTCCATGTAACGCCGAGTATAGGCAGCGTGGAAACGTTTAGCCGGCAGGCAAGACGCTTACAAATGCGCGTTGATTTTTTCAGTGCCCAAATTTTAGGCAGTTACAATTGACCTTCGTTCTTCAGCATTGATTCACTTCGCACGTCCCATGAACATCGGCCCTTATGTTTTGGCAAACAATCTGTTTGCCGCGCCGATGGCGGGTGTCACCGACCGGCCATTCCGGCGTTTGTGCAAAGCGCTGGGGGCGGGCTACGCGGTCAGTGAGATGGTGAGCTCGCGGCGCGAGCTGCGGGGCACGCTGAAGACTTCGCGCCGCGCCAACCATGATGGCGAAGTGGCGCCGATTGCGGTGCAGATCGCCGGGACCGACGCGCGGATGATGGCCGAAGCGGCCGCCTACAACATCGATCACGGCGCGCAGATCATCGACATCAACATGGGCTGCCCGGCCAAGAAGGTCTGCAACAAATGGGCCGGCTCGGCCCTGATGCAGGACGAGCCGCTGGCCCTGGCCATCGTCGAGGCCGTCGTCGCCGCCTGCGCGCCGCAGGGCGTTCCGGTCACCCTGAAAATGCGCACCGGCTGGACCGAGTCGCATAAAAATGCCGTCGCACTGGCGCGCGTGTTGGAGTCCGCCGGCGTACAGATGATCACCGTCCATGGCCGCACCCGCGCGCAGGGCTACAAGGGGCAGGCCGAGTACGACACGATTGCTGCCGTCAAGGCGGCCGTGTCTGTCCCGGTGGTGGCCAATGGCGACATAGCCACGCCCGAAAAAGCCCGCGATGTGCTGACCTACACCCGGGCCGACGCGGTGATGATTGGCCGTGCAGCGCAGGGCCGGCCCTGGATTTTTCGCGAAATCGCGCATTTCATGGCGACCGGCATACATCTTGCTCCACCGCTGGTGGCCGAGGTCAAACGCCTGCTGCTCGATCATCTGCTGGACCATTACGCACTGTATGGCGCTTTCCGCGGCGTGCATACCGCGCGCAAGCATATAGGCTGGTATGTCAGGGCGCTGCCGGGCGGAGAAGCCTTTCGCGGGCGCATGAACCTGCTGGAGGACTGCGAGGCGCAGTGGCAGGCCGTGGCCGATTTTTTTGATGCGCTGGGCCAGCGCGTGGACCGCATGCCGGTGCCGGCGGATGATGCAGCGCAGGCTGCGGCGGGCGACAATGAACATCAGGACAAGAAGGAGGGAGAGCCTGCATGAGCAAAAAATACATAGAAGAGTGCGTGCGCACCAGTCTGGAGGGGTATTTCAAGGACTTGCGCGGTACCGAGCCCGATGGCATGTACGACATGATGGTGCGCGTGGTCGAGAAACCGCTGCTGGAGGTGGTGATGCAGCACGCCGAGCACAATCAGTCGCGGGCCGCCGAATGGCTGGGCCTGAACCGCAACACGCTGCGTAAAAAACTCGTCGAACACAAATTGATCCAGTGAGCCGGGGCCGCCCTGGCCTCCAAGAAAATAAAAGAAACGCATGAACGCATTGATTTCCGTCTCCGACAAAACCGGCATCGTTGAATTTGCACGCGCGCTGCACGCGCTGGGCATCAAGCTGATCTCCACCGGCGGCACCGCCAAGCTGCTGGCTGAGCAGGGTCTGCCGGTCACCGAAGTTGCCGTATTGACAGGTTTTCCCGAAATGCTCGACGGCCGCGTCAAGACCCTTCATCCGAATGTGCATGGCGGTTTGCTGGCGCGCCGTGATGTGCCTGAGCACATGGCCGCGCTGAAGGCCCGCGGCATAGATACCATCGACCTGCTGGTCGTCAACCTGTACCCGTTTGAAGCCACTGTCGCCCAGTCCGGCTGCACGCTGGAAGACGCGATTGAAAACATCGACATTGGCGGCCCGGCCATGGTGCGCTCGGCGGCCAAGAACTGGAAAGACGTGGCGGTGCTGACCGATGCATCGCAGTACGCCGGCGTGCTCGAAGAGATCAAGACCGGCAAGCTCGGTGACGCCACCAAATTTGCGCTGTCGGTGGCCGCGTTCAACCGCATCAGCCAGTACGACGGCGCCATCAGCGATTACCTCTCGGGCATCCAGCCCGACGGCACGCACAGCCTGTTCCCCGGCCAAGCCAATGGCCGCTTCATCAAGGTGCAGGACCTGCGTTACGGCGAAAATTCGCACCAGCAGGCCGCGCTGTACCGCGATTTGCACCCAGCTCCCGGCTCGCTGGTGACGGCCAGACAGTTGCAGGGCAAGGCGCTGTCGTACAACAACATCGCCGATGCCGACGCGGCCTGGGAATGCGTCAAGAGCTTCACCACGGACGCCAAAGGCGGACTTGAACAGTCCGCGGCCTGCGTCATCGTCAAGCACGCCAACCCCTGCGGTGCGGCCATCGGCGCCGATGCGCTGGAGGCTTACGGCAAGGCCTTCAAGACCGACCCGACCTCGGCCTTCGGCGGCATCATTGCGCTGAACTGCACGCTGGACGAACGCGCCGCGCAGCAGATTTCCAAACAGTTTGTCGAGGTGCTGATGGCCCCGAGCTTCACGCCGCAGGCGCTGGAAGTGTTCAAGACCAAGGTCAACGTGCGCATCCTGCAGATTGATCTGCCGCCAGGCGGCGATACCGCGTGGAAACAGGGCCGCAACCTGATGGACGTCAAGCGCGTGGGCTCCGGCCTGCTGATGCAGACCGCCGACAACCACGAGCTGGCGCTGGCCGACCTGAAGGTGGTCAGCAAGCTGCAGCCCACACCGGCGCAATTGCAGGACCTGCTGTTCGCCTGGAAAGTGGCCAAATACGTCAAGTCCAATGCGATCGTGTTCTGCGCCGGCGGCATGACCCTGGGTGTCGGCGCCGGCCAGATGAGCCGCATCGACTCGGCGCGGATTGCCTCCATCAAGGCAGCCAATGCCGGCCTGGTGCTGACCGGCTCGGCGGTTGCCAGCGACGCTTTCTTTCCCTTCCGCGACGGCCTCGATGTGGTGGTCGATGTGGGGGCCACCTGCGTGATTCAGCCCGGTGGCAGTATGCGCGATGAAGAAGTGATTGCCGCCGCCGACGAGCGCGGCGTGGTGATGGTGCTGACCGGTGTGCGTCACTTCCGGCACTGAACCGGTTTCTTGCGCTGCTCAGCCCCCGGCGAAAAACCGCGCGGCAGCATCCGCCGTGGCTTCAATGTCGGCCGCCGTGTGCGCCGAACTGACGAAGCCCGCCTCGTAAAGTGCCGGCGCGTAATACACGCCTTTGTCCAGCATGGCATGGAAGAAGCGGTTGAAGGCCGGGCTGTCGGTCGTCATCACCGTTGCGTAATTTTGCGGCAGCCGGTCCAGCAGGAAAAAGCCGAACATGCCGCCTTCGCTGTCGGCGCAAAAGGTGACACCGGCTTTGGTTGCGGCTTGCGTCAGGCTGTTGGTCAGGTTGCGGGTGCGTTCACCCAGTGCTTCATAAAACCCGGGTTTGGCGACTTCACGCAAGGTCGCCAGTCCGCAGGCCGTGGCCACCGGGTTGCCCGACAGCGTGCCGGCCTGGTACACCGGGCCCAGCGGCGCCAGTTGCTCCATCACCGCGCGGCTACCGCCAAAGGCCGCCAGCGGCATGCCGCCACCTATGACTTTGCCCAGCACCGTCATGTCGGGCTGGAAGCCGGGGATGCTTTTCGCATAAACGCTTTGCGCGCCGCCCAGCGCCACCCGAAAACCGGTCATCACCTCATCAAAGATCAGTAGCACGCCGTATTGGGTACACAGCTCGCGGCAGCGTTTCATGAAGGGCACGCTGGCCCGCACGAAGTTCATGTTGCCGGCAATCGGCTCGATCATCAGGCAGGCGGTGGCGCGGCCATGCAGTGCAAAGGCCTCTTCGAGCTGAGCGATGTGGTTGTATTCGAGCACCAGCGTGTGTTGCACCACCTCGGGCGGTACGCCGGCGCTGGTCGGGTTGCCAAAGGTCGCCAGCCCGGAGCCGGCCTTGACCAGCAGCGCATCGGCATGGCCGTGGTAACAGCCTTCGAATTTGATGATCTTGCTGCGGCCGGTGGCGCCGCGCGCCAGCCGGATCGCGCTCATCGCCGCTTCTGTGCCGGAACTGACCAGGCGCAGCATCTCGATGGAAGGCAGCCGTCGCACGATTTCTTCGGCCAGTTCCACCTCGCGTTCGGTCGGCGCACCGTAGGAAAAACCTTCCAGCACGGCCTGCTGCACGGCCGCGACGACGGCGGGGTGGCCGTGGCCCAGAATCATCGGCCCCCAGGAGCCGATGTAGTCGATGTAGCGCTGGCCGTCGGCGTCCCAGAAATACGCTCCTTTGGCGCGCTGCACAAAACGCGGTGTGCCGCCGACCGCCTTGAAGGCGCGCACCGGCGAATTGACGCCGCCGGGGATCAGCGCCTTGGCGCGCTCGAACAAGATCGCGTTGCGGGAATTGTCAAGATTAGTGTTTGGTGCCATGGGTCGGTAAATCGAAAGGGGGCAGGGGAAGCAGGGGGTCGTCCGGGTCACCGTCTGCCGCCTCGTCATCATCGTCGTCCTGCTCACCGGTGTCCGTCTGCGCCCAAAACAGGCGATCCGGCACGATGTTGCCCATGCCCGGGTGAAAACCCGCATCCAGGCTGTGATCGAGGTAGGCCAGCGCCTCGGCGGTGGCGGCCTGCAGGCTGTGACCATTGGCCACCAAGGCAGACAAAGCAGCCGTCAGCGTGTCGCCGGCGCCGGCAAACACCGCTTCAAAACGCTCGAATTTTTCGCTGTAAAGAACGGCTTGCGGCGTGGCCAGCACATTGTCGATGAATTGCTCGGGCAAGGGGATGCCGGTGACCAGCGTGTAAGGCACGCCGAAGTCGGAGGCTGCCTTGGCGATATCTCGTGCCGACGGGCTTTTTTTGCCGGCCCAGTCCGGCAGCAGCCAGCGCCACAAGCTGCTGTGGTTGCCCACCAGCACGGTGGTTTGCGGCAACATCAGCTCGCGGAAAGCATCCAGGTAGTTGTCGATGGCCTCATCCTCCCACCATGACAGGTTGGGCATGTAGGCGATCAGCGGCACATCGGCGTAATCTGATGCGATCTCTGCGATGGCACTGATATTTTCCGGATTTCCGACAAACCCGACCTTGATGGCGCTGACCGGCATGTCTTCGAGCGTGGTGCGCGCCTGTTCGGCGACAGCCTCTTCATCGAAGGAAATATGGTCGAAAATCTCGGCCGTGTCGCGCACATAAGTCCCGGTGACGACCGCCAGCGCGTGTGCGCCGGCAGACGTCATGGCGGTGATGTCTGCCGTCAAGCCGCCCGCACCGCTGGGGTCATTGGCGTTGAAGGTCATGACGCAGGCGGGAGAAGTTTCGCTGTCGTCTTCTTCGATTTGCAGCGTATCCAGAGGAGGTGGGTTGGGGTTTGCCATAGGCTTGGATTTTTGCCTTGTACACGAATAAGCAACGCCGCCTCGATACAATTGTTGCATTCTATTCGAAGGCAACTTAAGCTGTGACTCAAACGATGACCTGGATGTGTTTAATTTGTGGGTGGATTTATGATGAAGCGATTGGCGCGCCAGAACATGGCATTGCGGCGGGAACTCCTTGGGAGCAGGTTCCCATGAATTGGACCTGTCCCGAATGCGGGGCGCGAAAAGAAGATTTTGAAATGGTTCAGGTCTGAATGGCCCGGTCAGTTCTAACTAGCCAAGCGTGCCGCCGGCGTCATGGTGCCGGCGGCACGTTCATAAGGAGCGCAGTCAGTGAGTATTACCAGTTCCGGGATCAAGGTCTTGGTCATAGACGACAGCAACACCATACGGCGCAGCGCCGAGATATTCTTGAAACAGGGTGGCCATGAGGTATTGCTCGCGGACGACGGCTTCGATGCCCTCTCCAAAGTCAATGACTATCTGCCCGACCTGATTTTCTGCGACATTCTGATGCCTCGCCTGGACGGTTACCAGACTTGCGCGATCATCAAGCGCAACCCGAAATTTTCAAGTGTACCGATTGTGATGCTGTCTTCAAAGGACGGCGTTTTCGATAAAGCAAGAGGCAGGATGGTAGGCTCCCAAGACTACCTGACCAAACCGTTCACCAAAGACCAGCTGTTACAAACCGTTCAGGAGCTTGGCAGCGCAAAACAAGGAGTAGCGTAATGGCAATTAAAAAAATTCTGATCGTGGATGACTCAAAAACCGAGTTGATGTACATGACCGATCTTCTGGTCAAGAAAGGCTTCGCGGTGAAAACCGCCGAGAATGCGGAAGACGCCTTTCGTCGGCTTGCCGAGGAAAAACCGGATATGATTTTGATGGATGTGGTGATGCCCGGGCAAAATGGCTTTCAGCTCACGCGGGCCATCACCCGGGATCCCCTGTATGCCGATGTACCCATCATCATGTGTACCAGCAAGAATCAGGAAACCGACCGTGTCTGGGGGATGCGTCAGGGCGCCAAGGACTACATCACCAAACCGGTCGATGTTGGCGACTTGATGGTCAAAATCAAGGCGCTGGGCTGATCCCCCACCAATTTTACTAAAGCATGGCCAACCGACAAGCGCTTAGAGAGTTGCAAAGCCGCCTGGCCGACAGGCTGCAGGCCGCCAAGACCCAGGGTGTGACGGCTTCCTGGCTGGCCGTGGAGGCGGGGGATGGAAAATACCTGTTTCCCCTGAACCAGTCCGGAGAGATTTTCCCGTGGGTCGGTGCGCAAAATGTGCCTTACACGCAAGCCTGGTTTGCGGGCGTTGCCAATTTGCGCGGTGGCTTGTATGGCATTGTGGACCTGGCGAGTTTCGTGACCGGAAAAGTCCCGCCGCCACGCAGCGAACTGGCGCGCACCGAATCACGGCTGGTTGCGCTCAACAGCGCGCTTGAAATCAATTGTGCGCTGCAGATCGACAAGCTGACCGGATTGCGCCATCCGGAAGAGTTCACCGATTTTTCCGAAAAGTTGCCCGAATCACCGGAATTTTTCGGCCACAGCTACGTCGATGCCAACGGCGACACCTGGCAGGAAATCAACCTGCAGTCGCTTGCGCAGCAAGCCCATTTTTTGACCATCAGCGCTTAGCGCGTTATCACGTTTTCCCCGGAAGGCTCACCATGTCTGTCATTGAAAAAATTCAGAAACTATTCAAAACAAAGCCCGTGTCACGCCAGGACAGCATGGATCATGTTTCGCTGGACATGTCGGCCGATCCTTCGGCGACGGGGGCGATGGACGCGACGAGCAGCACGACCGCCATGGCTCGGGCGGGCGATGGTGCCAACGCCGGCCCTGACAGCCTGGCCTCGGGGGACGCCTCTGAAAAGGCCGAGTTGTTGTCGCTGCCGGTATTGGGCCGGCGGCCCATGGGGGAGCACCAGCGGATATTGGTGATTTTGCTGGGTTTCGCGGTGGTCGTGCTGGGTTCCGTGACATTTGTCGCCCTGAACCAGGCCGACAGAGTCGCGCAGCAGGTGGCGGCTACCGGGGACTCCATGATGCAGGCGCAGCGTCTTGCGAAAGCAGTGTCGCAGGCGATGCTGGGCAGTGCCCCGGCCTTTCCCGAGGTGCGCGAGAGCTCCGACGCGCTGGCCAAAGCCGTGCGCGGCCTGAAGGCCGGCGAGGCGTCGATGCACCTGGAGCCGGTTGCCGACGAGCTTCAGGCGGATGTCGCCACGGTGACGCCGCTCATGGAGCGCGCCGAGAAAAACTCGGCGACGGTGATGGGGCAGCAGGCGATTTTGACCCAGGTGGGCAACGCCTTGCGCACGATTAACCGGCAGTCCTCGGAACTGCTTGAAATCGCCGAAACGGTCTCCTCGCTCAAGCTTCAACAAAACGCGGCCCCGGAAGAAATTGCCGCAGCCGGCCAGTTGGTGATGCTGACGCAGCGTATCGGTAAATCGGCCAATGAGTTTCTGACCATGGAAGGCGTGAGTCCGGAGGCCGTCTTTTTGCTGGGCAAGGATTTGAATTCGTTCAAGGAAATCGCTCAGGGCTTGCTCGGAGGCAGTTCCGATCTGCGTCTGGCAGCTTCCAAAGACCCGCAAACACGGGAGCGGCTCGAAGCCCTGCTGGTGGTGTATGAGCAGACCCGCGTACAGGCGGGTGCGATTCTGGGCAACTTGCAGGGCCTGGTGTCGGCGCGTGAGGCCCAAGCATTGATTATTTCCGACAGTGAGGCCTTGCGTCGCGGCCTGGAGGATATTCTGCACAAGCTGTCATCGCAGACCGGTCTGGGTGTCGCGGCGCTGACCAGCTTGGCGGTGGCCGCCGCTTTTGCGCTGCTTTTCGCCGCAGGTCTGGCCCGCTTGCAGATTCTGGACAGCCGGCAACGCCAGGGTGTTGCCGAGAGCCAGCGGCTGGAAGCCAAAGAGCAGGAGCAGGATGCCAAACGCGTCAATGATGCCAACCAGGCCGCCATTTTGCGATTGATGAACGAATTGCAGACAGTGGCTGAAGGCGACTTGACCCAGGAGGCGACGGTGACCGAGGACATCACCGGCGCTATTGCCGACTCGGTGAACTACACGGTGGAAGAGTTGCGTCAACTGGTGGGCAACGTGCAAAACACGGTGACACGGGTGGCGCAAACGACCGCTCAGGTGGAAAGCACGTCCACCGAACTGCTGGCGGCGTCCACCGAGCAACTGCGCGAAATTCGCGAAACCGGCCAGTCGGTGCTCGACATGGCGACCCGAATCAACCAGGTGTCCAGCCAGGCGCAGGAATCTTCCCAGGTGGCGCGCCAATCGCTGACCGCCGCCGAATCGGGTTTGCAGGCGGTGCAAAACGCCATTACCGGCATGAACTCGATCCGCGATCAGATTCAGGAAACCTCCAAACGGATCAAACGCTTGGGGGAATCGTCCCAGGAGATTGGCGAGATCACCGAGCTGATTTCCGACATTACCGAGCAGACCAACGTGCTCGCGCTCAATGCCGCCATTCAGGCCGCGTCAGCCGGCGAAGCCGGGCGGGGCTTCTCTGTGGTGGCCGAAGAGGTGCAGCGTCTGGCTGAACGTTCCGCCGATGCGGCACGACAGATTTCGGCGCTGGTGAAGGCGATTCAGACCGATACCCAGGATGCGGTAGCCGCCATGGAACGCTCCACGCAAGGGGTGGTCGAAGGAGCCAAACTGTCCGACAATGCCGGTACGGCACTGACCGAAATCGACCAGGTGTCACGCCGGCTGGCTGAGCTGATTGAGCAGATTTCCGCCGCGGCTTCCAGGGAAGCCGAATCGGCGAACGTGGTTGCCGGCAACATGCAGCACATTTTCGCGGTGACGGAACAAACCGGAGAAGGTACGCGATCCACCGCCCAGCAGGTGCGTGACTTGTCCCGGATGGCCGAAGAGCTCAGGCAGTCCGTCTCGCGATTCAAGATCGCCTGATACAGGCCTGATTTTCCCTGTCCGTGACCTCCGATTTATGAACCGGCCTGCCATTTATGCAATCGAACGCCCCGAATTCATCAACTGCTGAACTCGATCTGGCCGTCAATGATCTGGGGCCGCTGGCCTGGGTACTGGACGAACTCCGGAAATCACTCGACGGGTCTGCCAAGGCCTTGAAGCGCTTTGTGCGGGACGCCGAGTTGGCGCGTGGCTCCGATCTCGCCGCCCTTGACGCCAGCCAGTTGCGCATAGCCCGCCAGCAATTGCACCAGGCCGTGGGCGCGCTGGAGATGGTGGGCTTGAGCGCGCCGGCACTGGTTTTGCGCGCAATGGAAGCGGCGGTGCAAAGGTTTGTCCAACGGCCTGAGCAATGCAATCAGGACGCAGTGGCCAAGGTCGAACGGGCCAGTTTTGCCCTGACCGAATACCTCGAAGGGGTGCTGGCGGACAAACCGGTGTCTGCCGTGTCCCTGTTTCCCCAGTACCGTGATATCCAGGGCTTGGTCGGCGCGGATCGCATTCATCCGGCGGATCTCTGGGTGTTTGAGTGGCGCTGGATAGAGCCGGCGCTGGCGTTAACCGTCGATGCCAGGGCTTACGACGATGCATCCAGGCAGTTGTTTGACCAGTTGGTATTGAAGATCATGCGCACGGGTGATCCGCAGGCGGCGCAAAGCCTCAGGGATGTGTGCCTGGGTTTCGCGCAAGCGCAAGCGCAGGGCGAACCCAGGGTGTTCTGGAAAATCGCTGCGGGTTATTTTGAGGCGCTGGCGCACGGTTTGCTGAAGGTCGATCTCTACGTCAAACGGGCGGCTTCGCGCGTCTTGCTGCAGTACGGGGCATTGGCCCAGGGCAGTACCGATGCGTCGGACCGGCTCGCGCAGGATCTGCTTTTCTTCTGTTCGCAAGCGGTGGCGCCTCGCGCCAGCGACACGCCGGTGTTGTCGGCGGTTCGCACAAGCTGCGGACTGGCCCGGTTCAAACCGGTTGACTATGAGGCGGTCCAGTTCGGACGCTTTGATCCGGCGCTGCTGGCACAAGCCCGCAAGCGGATTGTCTCGGTCAAGGAAACATGGTCTTCGCTGACAGCCGGAGAGGTCAACAAATTCAAGACCGTGGCCGACCAGTTCAGTCTGGTGACGGACTCGCTGGTCAAATTGCACCCGCCCAGCCAGCCGCTGGCGCTGGCCTTGTCGCGGGTCATTGATACCACGGTACGCTCGGCGCAAGTCCCGCCCATCGAACTGGCGCTGGAGGTGGCCACGGCCGTGCTCTACCTGGAGGCCGCCTTTGATGACCTCGATCCCAACGATCCGCAACTGGTGGTCCGTGCCGCCCGGCTCGCGGAGCGGCTTGAAAACGCCCGAACTGGCGGCGAAGCGCAGCCTCTTGAGCCCTGGATGGAAGAGCTGTACCGGCGCGTCAGTGACAAACAGACCATGGGAAGTGTCGTGGGCGAGCTGCGCATTGCTCTCGGTGAACTGGAAAAATCGCTGGATCTGTTTTTCCGAAATCCGCAGGACAAAACGGCGTTGACCGCCGTCCCCGGCCAGCTTTCGCAGATGCGGGGTGTTCTGTCCGTGCTGGGGCTTGACCAGGCCTCTCAGGCGGTTCTGCGTATGCGTGAAAGCGTAGAGCAAATGCTGGTGGAAGGTGACGAGAAGCTGGCCGATGCCGCCGTAGCGTTTGACCAACTGGGCAACAACCTGGGCGCATTGAGCTTTTTGATTGACATGCTCAATTACCAGCCTGCGCTGGCCAAAAAACTTTTTGTCTACGACGAACTGAAGGGCGAACTCAAACCCCTGATGGGGCGTATCCACACCGCCTTTGATGCTGCCGCCGCAGTGGCCGTCGACAGCGGCTTATCCCGGAAAGTGTTGTCCGTTGTTCAGGACGCCAAAGCGGGCGCCTCGGCCGAGAATTTGAGCATCAAGCTTGATGTTCTGGCAACCCACGCTGCGCTGGCCGACCAGCCGAGCCTCGCGCAGACCGCCCGTGACGCGGCTGTCGCCGTGGCTGGAAACAGTGAGAAGTCAGCCCCCGGTTCGCTGATGCATCTGGTTGCAGCCGCAGCGCCGGTCGCCGCGCCGGACGGCTCGGCGACCGCCTCCGTGGATTTGGAAGAAGACGACTTGCGCGATATTTTCCTGGAGGAAGCACGCGAGGTCGCCGGGCAGGCGCAAGCCGCTATTGCAGCGTTGGCCGATGAACCGAGGGATATCAGTGAGCTGACGATACTGCGCCGCGCTTTTCATACGCTCAAAGGCAGCTCACGCATGGTTGGGCTCAACGAGTTTGGCGAGGCCGCATGGTCGATGGAGCAAATGCTCAATGGCTGGCTGGCTGAACAAAAGCCCTCGAATGACGAATTCCGGACCTTGTGCGTACAGGCGATGGACGGGTTTTCCGCCTGGATTGAAGACATCGCGGCCAACCGCGACGCGTCGTGGAAATCCGCGGCGTTTCGCGCCAGCGCCGATGCCATGCGCGTGGAAGGACGTTTTAGCGCGCTCAGGTTGCCGGCAGCGCCTGCGGCGGTGCCGCAGCAGTCCGCACCGGCGAGCGCAGTCGTCCAAGCAGTGCAGGACACTCCCGACCTGCTGGTTGCACCGGGTCTGGATTTTGACTTTGTGCTGGAGGATGTGCAGACGCCGCCAGCCGGGCAGCCTCTGGCCGATATACAGGGCATTGACTTTGACAGCCTGTCTGCGCTGACGGGACTCAGTGCCGATGCTCCTGTGGCAGCTCAGGTACCGGTTGATGGTATTTTCGAGTTCGACATCGCAGAACTGGCGCCTGCGGCAGAGGCCAATCCGATCGAATTGTCGGTCACTGATTTTGATGCGCACTTCCTCACCCCAACCGTTTCCGAAGACCGGGCCGTTCAAGCGCCGTCCGCCTTGCAGGAGGTGCCCGGAACCTTGGGCGCTGAAGTTTTTGACTTTCCCGCCGAGCCGGCGCTCAGCGAAACTGCCGGGGACGAGCAGGTCAAGGCGATTGGCTCCTTGCGCATCGGTATTCCGTTGTACAACGTGTATTTGAACGAGGCTGACGAATGGTCCCGTCGGCTGGTGACTGAAGTCACGGAGTGGACGATGGAGCAGGACGGCCCCATCGGGGATTCGGCCCTGGCGCTGACCCATTCGCTGGCCGGCAGTTCGGCGACGGTCGGGTTTGAAGCCTTGTCGGAAATGGCCCGTGCGCTTGAGCATGCCTTGCAGCAGTCGCAAGTCCAGCATGGACGCGGAGGGGCCAGGCACAGCCAATTATTTATCGATGCTGCCGAAGATATTCGGCGCTTGCTGCATCAGTTTGCAGCCGGCTTTCTCAAGCAGCCCGACCCGAAGATTTTGCGGGCATTGCGCGAAATCGATTTTTCCGACCCGGGGGCTGCCGGGTCCCGTGTCGTCGAAAGTGCGAATGCCGCGGAAGTCAGCATCGAGCCGGTCGTGCCGGCGCCACCCATTGAGCCCGCGCAGGCGGCCAGCGCCAGCGCGCCCGCAGCAGGGCTGACTGCGCGCCTTATCGCCAAAGCAGTGGCCGATGGGCTCGTGGTTTTGCCGTCAGCGATGCATCCCGCCGCTCCTGCTGTTTCCGATGCGCCGGCGGCCGCCAAGCCGCCTGGGGCAGCCGCCTTCAGTGAAGACGTGGACGATGAGTTTGATGCGGTTGACGTGATCGATCCGGATCTGTTCCCGATTTTTGAAGAAGAGGGCGCCGAATTGATGCCGCAACTGGGCGGCGCTTTGCGGCAATGGGCGGCTCGCCCTGACAACCATGGCGTGCGCAACGAGGTGTTGCGCGTCCTGCACACCCTCAAGGGCAGTGCGCGGCTGGCCGGTGCGATGCGGCTGGGTGAAATGGCGCACCGCATCGAGTCCGATATCGAGCATCTGGGCACCGATGCGGCCGCTTCGCAGGATTTTGAATCGCTGCTGGTGACCTTTGACGCGATGCAAGCCAACTTCGAGGCCTTGCGTCACCCAGGCGCGGCGCCTGAAGCGCGGGCACCTCTTCAACCTTTGGCGCAGCCTGCCCAGGCAGAGGGCCGGGTACCGGCTGACGCGCAAGAGGCGCAGAACAAGAACACCCCTGCTGTGGGGGCGCAGCCTGTCGGCCGCAAAGTCACGAGTTCCCTGGCACAGGCCACAGCATTGCAGCCTTTGAGAACGGCTGCCTCAGGCTCGATACGCGTGCGTTCGCAGTTGCTCGACCGCATGGTCAACCAGGCCGGCGAGGTCATGATCACGCGGTCCCGTCTGGAGGCCGAGCTGAACCAGTTGCGAGGTTCGCTCGACGATCTGAGCGGCAACTTGGACCGTTTGCGCGCGCAACTGCGTGACGTTGAACTTCACTCTGAAACACAGATGCAGTCGCGCCTGCAGCAGGCCAAGGAAGCGCAGCTCGGCTTTGACCCGCTGGAGTTCGACCGCTTTACACGGGTGCAGGAACTGACCCGCATGATGGCCGAGTCGGTCAACGACGTGGCAACCGTGCAGCGGACCTTGCAGCGAACGGTCGAAGCGACCGAGGACGATTTGATCGCCCAGGCGCGCCAGACCCGTGAATTGCAGCGCGATCTGCTGCGCACCCGCATGGTGGAGTTCGAAGGCATTTCCGAACGGCTGTACCGCGTGGTACGCCAGGCTTCGAAGGAAACCGGCAAGCAGGTCCGCCTTGATCTGCAGGGCGGCACCATCGAGATGGACCGCGGCATGCTGGACCGCATGACACCGGCGTTCGAACACTTGCTGCGCAATTGCGTGGCCCATGGCATTGAATCTCCCCAGGCCCGCGCGGACGCGGGCAAAGACCCGAGCGGCCTGATCACCGTGAGCCTGCTGCAATCAGGCAATGACGTGTCTGTCGAGTTCAGCGACGATGGCGCCGGCCTGAATTTGCAGCGTATCCGGGAGAAGGCGCTTGCCTCGGGCTTGCTGGCGCCAGGCCGGCAGATCGGTGACGACGAAGCCGCCAACATGATCTTCATGCCCGGCTTTACCACCGCCTCCCAGGTCACCGAACTGGCCGGTCGGGGCATCGGCATGGATGTGGTGCGCGCGGAGGTCAACGCGCTGGGCGGCCACATTGAGACCAGCACGGTGGCCGGCAAAGGCACCAGCTTCAAGCTGGTGTTGCCGCTGACCACGGCGGTGACGCAGGTGGTCATGCTGCGCGCGGGCACCTCCTTGGTGGGTGTGCCGGCGAACGTGGTTGAAACCGTGCGCCGGATTTCAGCGAAGGATTTGCAGCAGGCCTATAACACGGGTGTGCTTGATGTCGCCGGCGAGGCCGTTCCGTTCTTTTGGTCAGGCGCTTTGCTGCAGGCCTCGCGCCGCAGCAGCGAGTCGCAAGGAAAAACCGCCTCGGTGCTTGTCTTCCGCAGTGCCGCCCAACGGCTCGCGCTGCACGTCGATGAAGTTCTCGGCAACCAGGAGGTGGTGGTTAAAAACCTCGGTCCCCAATTGTCGCGTCTACCGGGTCTGGCCGGCATGTCGGTGCTGGCCTCGGGCGCGGTGGTGCTGATCTACAACCCGGTGGCTTTGGCCACCGTGTATGGCCAACAGGCGCGCGCATGGAGTTCCGACAGCGCCGAGCCGCACATGCTGGAGCAGTCCGGTGTTCAAACGGCTACGGAGGGGCGTGCGCCTGTCGCCTTGCCGGCGGCGGCAGTGTCACAAATTCCGCTGATCCTGGTGGTCGATGATTCCATCACGGTGCGGCGCGTGACGCAGCGCCTGTTGCAGCGCGAGGGTTATCGCGTGTCCATGGCGGCCGATGGGTTGCAGGCCCTGGAGCGCCTGCAGGAAGAGCGGCCCACGGTGGTGCTGTCCGACATTGAAATGCCGCGCATGGATGGTTTCGATCTGGCGCGCAATATCCGGGGCGATGTGCGCCTGAGTCGTTTGCCCATCATCATGATCACGTCGCGCATTGCCGAAAAGCACCGCGAACACGCCAAAGAGCTCGGCGTCGACCATTACCTGGGCAAGCCTTACGCCGAAGATGCGTTGCTCAGCCTGATTCGCCACTATTGCACCGCAGAGGCCCCGGTTTCATAGGAAGAAAGAAAGCCTTTTCCCCTTGCTGCAAGCGCGCTGGCGCTGCATGGCGATGGTTTTTCTTCCCGCTCAGGCCCGCTGTGCGTAAAATGGCGGCATGGCCATGGATTTTGCATCGATCAACCTGACGCATCACTTTTTGATTGCCATGCCCGGACTGGATGACGAGGCTTTTGCAAAAAGCGTGGTCTACATGTGCGAGCACAGCGACCGTGGCGCGCTGGGGCTGGTGATCAACAAGCCCAGCGAGATCAACCTCAAAAGCCTGTTCGACAAGGTGGCGCTGCCATTGCGGCGCAGTGATCTGACCGAATCCCCGGTGTTCCAGGGCGGCCCGGTGCAGACCGAGCGGGGCTTTGTGCTGCACGAGTGCATGCTCGCGGGCAGCGAATCGGTGTATGCCTCGACCATGACGATTCCTGGCGGGCTGGAGATGACCACCTCCAAGGACGTGCTCGAAGCCTTGTCGACCGGGGCCGGGCCGCGCAAGGTGTTTGTCTCGCTGGGTTATTCGGCTTGGGGGGAGGGTCAGTTGGAGTCCGAGATCTCCGCCAATAGCTGGCTGACCGTCGAGGCGGACCTGTCGCTGATTTTCGACACGCCGGTCGCGCAGCGTTACGACAAGGCGCTGATGTTGCTTGGCCTGCAGAGCTGGATGCTGTCGCCCGAGGCAGGGCACGCATGAGCGCAGTGGCTCAGCCTGCCATGACCGCTGACCTGCAAACATTCCTCGCTTTCGATTTTGGCCTCAAGCGTACCGGCGTCGCCACCGGCAACCGGCTCACGCGCACCGCCACACCGCAAGGCAGCATTGCCGCCGAGGGCGATGCCCGTTTTTCGGCCATCGCCCTGAAAATCAGCGAGTGGCAACCCGATGCGCTGGTGGTGGGCATTCCTTTCCACCCCGACGGCGCCAGCCACGACAATACCGTTCGCGCCCTGAAATTTGCCCGTCAGTTGCGCGGCCGGTTTGGCCTGCAGGTGTTCGAGGTTGATGAGCGCTACAGCACCACCGAGGCTTTGTCCCAGGGCGCATCCGATGCGGATGCGGCGTCTGCCTGCATAATTCTGGAGCAGTTTTTAAGGAGCCTTTCATGAGCAGTGCGGAACCGCTTCAACCGGAGAAGGTCCCCTCGGGAGGGCAGCGAAGCGTGAGGACCGATATGACCAGCTTGACCCTGGATGCCGAAGCGCTGTACCGCGAGGTCCTTCGCGGCATGCAGCAGCTCGTGACGACCCATGCTCAAGCGCCCCGGCTGGTGGGCGTGGCTTCCGGCGGCGTCTGGCTGGCCGAGCGCCTGCGCACCGACCTGGCTCTGGCGGACGAGGTGGGCACACTGTCTTCTGCCATGCACCGTGACGATTTTTCCCGGCGCGGCCTATCGGCCGGCGGCCAGACCGTGCTGCCTTTCGATGTCAACGGGGCCGACCTGATCGTGCTCGACGACGTGCTCTACACCGGTCGCACCATTCGTGCGGTGCTCAACGAGCTGTTTGATTACGGCCGGCCGGCCAGCGTCAAACTGGTGGTGCTGGTAGACCGGGGCGGGCGCGAACTGCCGATACAGCCCGACTTTGCTGCTGCCCGCGTGGCCCTGCCGGCGTCGCAGTCGCTGGCGCTGGCGCGCGATGACGACGGCCATTTCAGTTTCCAAGTGCAAGGAGTCACGGCATGAAGCCTTGCGCCCTGGCGGCCTTGCGGAAGGCTTGACCATGTTGTACCGACGAAATCCGCAGCTCAACAAAAACGGCGAACTGATTCATCTGCTGTCCACTGAAGGACTGCCCAAAGCCACACTGACGCAAATTCTCGACACTGCCGCCAGCTTTGTCAGCGTCAGCGACCGTGAGGTCAAAAAAGTGCCCTTGCTGCGCGGCAAAAGCGTCTTCAACCTCTTTTTCGAAAATTCCACCCGCACCCGCACCACGTTCGAGATCGCGGCCACGCGGCTGTCGGCCGATGTGATCAACCTCGACATCGCACGCTCGTCGGCTTCCAAGGGCGAGTCGTTGCTCGACACCATCTCCAACCTGAGCGCGATGGCCGCCGACCTGTTCGTGGTGCGGCACGGCGAATCGGGCGCGCCCTACCTGATCGCGCAGCACGTGGCACCCCATGTGCATGTGATCAACGCCGGCGACGGCCGCCATGCGCACCCGACGCAGGGCTTGCTCGACATGTACACCATTCGCCACTACAAAAAAGACTTCAGCCAGCTCACGGTGGCGATTGTCGGCGACGTGCTGCACTCGCGCGTGGCCCGCTCGGACATCCACGCGCTGACCACACTGGGTTGCCCTGAAGTGCGGGTGGTGGGCCCGAAAACCCTGGTGCCGGCCGACATGGCGCAAATGGGTGTGCGCGTCTGCCATACGTTGGAGGAGGGCATCAAGGGGGCGGATGTGATCATCATGCTCAGGCTGCAGAGCGAACGCATGTCCGGCGCCTTGCTGCCCAGCAGCCAGGAGTTCTTCAAAAGCTTCGGCCTGACCAACGACAAGCTGAAGCTTGCCAAACCCGACGCCATCGTCATGCACCCCGGCCCGATCAACCGCGGCGTCGAGATCGACTCTGCCGTGGTTGATGGTGCGCAAAGCGTGATCCTGCCGCAGGTCACCTTCGGCATCGCCGTGCGCATGGCCGTCATGAGCATTGTTGCCGGGAATGAAGCATGAACATGGACCCCCACGCTTGTCGCTTCGCGTGCCTATGGCGGTGCGCCGCCCCTTGCACGGGAAAAAGGGGCTGTGCTTGCTTGGGGCGGCCCTGCGCGGCGCACTTCGGCCCCCACGCTTGTCGCTTCGCGTACTGCGCTGCCCCCCGAGGGGGCGCATTTTTCCTTGGGGCGGCCCGGCGGAAAAACTTCGACCCCCACGCTTGTCGCTTCGCGTGCCGCGGAGAACCAACATGAAGCTATTGATCAAGAACGGACGCGTGATCGACCCGGCCTCCGGGCTCGACGAAATCGGTGATGTGGCGATTGCCGCCGGGCGCATTTTGTCGCTGAAAAACACGGTTGCGGATTTCACGCCGAACCGCACGCTTGACGCCACGGGCTGCATCGTCGCGCCCGGGCTGATCGACCTGTCGGCGCGCCTGCGGGAACCGGGTTACGAACACGAAGGCATGCTGGAAAGCGAGCTGGCGGCCGCCGTGGCGGGCGGTGTGACCAGCCTGGTCTGCCCGCCCGACACCGATCCGGTGCTCGACGAGCCCGGTCTGGTCGAGATGCTCAAATTCCGCGCCGAAAAGCTGCACCAGTCGCGCGTGTTTCCGCTGGGCGCCCTGACGCGCGCGCTGCAAGGCGAGGCGCTGACGGAAATGGTCGAGCTGACGGAGGCCGGCTGCGTCGGTTTCAGCCAGGCCGATGTGCCGCTGGCCAACACCCAGGTCCTGCTGCGTGCGCTGCAATATGCCGCCAGCTTTGGCTACACCGTCTGGCTGCGTCCGCAGGACAGTTGGCTGGGCGGCGGCGTGGCCGCCAGCGGGGCGCTGGCCACCCGTCTCGGCCTGAGCGGCGTGCCGGTGGTGGCGGAAACCATCGCGCTGCACACCTTGTTCGAGCTGGTGCGCGCCACCGGTGCGCGCGTCCATGTCTGCCGCGTCAGCAGCGCCGCAGGGGTGGCCTTGCTGGCCCAGGCCAAGGCCGAAGGGTTGGGCGTGACCGCCGATGTCAGCATCAACAGCCTGCACCTGCTCGATACCGACATTGGCTACTTTGACAGCCGCATGCGCCTGAACCCGCCGCTGCGCCAGCAGCGCGACCGCGATGCGCTGCGCCAGGCGCTGCTTGACGGCACCATCGACGCGCTGGTGTCCGATCACACGCCCGTGGAAGCCGATGCGAAAACCCTGCCTTTTGCCGAAGCCGAACCGGGGGCGACCGGGCTGGAGCTGTTGCTGGGCCTGGCCTGCAAGTGGGGCCGGGACAGCGGTGTGGGTTTGCCCCGCGCTCTGGCGGTGCTCACCAGTGAGCCGGCCCGCATACTCGGCAGTTCACTGGGTGCTTTGCAAGCCAGCGCCGGGCAGTTGGTTCAGGGCGGCGTGGCCGATGTCTGCGTGTTCGATGCGCAGTCCGAGTGGACGGTCCAGCCCGATACGCTGCGCAGCCAGGGCAAGCACACACCGTTTTCCGGCTACCCGTTGCCAACCCGTGTGCGCTGGACCCTGGTCGGTGGGCAACTCGCTTACGAGGCTTGACCGGCATGGATCGGGCAAGGGCGGTCTGGCGCCTGCTGTGGGCCTTGGGCCATATTGCCGGGGGCATCTGGACCATTTTGACCCTGTTTCCAAAACTTGGGCAAATCGAGAAAGAAGCGCGCGTTCATGCCTGGGCCCAGGCCATGCTGCGGGGGGTGGGCATCACGCTGGCCGTCCAGGGCATTCCTGTGGCCGGCGGCCCCGCGCTGCTGGTAGCCAACCACTTGTCCTGGCTGGACATCGTGGTGATGCATGCCGCGCGCTACTGCCGCTTTGTCTCCAAGTCCGACATCAAACACTGGCCGCTGGTAGGCACGCTGGCGGGCGGTGCCGGCACCTTGTACATCGAGAGGGATTCCAAGCGCGATGCCCATCGTGTCGTGCATCACATGGTCGAGCGCCTGCAGCTCGGCGAGGTGCTTGCCGTGTTTCCCGAAGGAACGACTGGCGACAGCATCAGTCTCAAGCCGTTTCACGCCAACTTGCTCCAGGCGGCGATTTCTGTGGATGCACCGGTGCAGCCGATGGCATTGCGTTTTATTGACGCCGGCAGCGGGCAAACCAGTTTTGCGCCGCGTTATATCGATGACGACTCCATTTTCGTGTCGATCTGGGAAACCCTGTGCGTCAAAAACCTTCGCGCCGACGTGATTTTCGGCGCACCCCAACGCTGCGCCGGCCGGGACCGGCGCACCTGGGCGGCCGATCTGCAAAGAGAAGTCGAGCGCCTGCGCAGCGGCCCGCCCCAGGGCGGCTCAATCGGGTGTGTCGCGCGCTCACCCAAAAGGTGAAGTTCGTCGTGGTCAAGAATGTCAGCATTCATGAGCATCTCCAGCGGAAAATGAGCGGTCAACTGCGGTTTCTAGGTTTAAAGCCTATTCGCGCGGGAAAGTCACCACGTGATCGACCTCGGCCCGAATGCCAATCCATTCGCCGAGCGCATGGTCGTGGTGCGAAGGCACATGCGCCATCACGGTTTCCCCGGTCTGGAGCTGCAGCGTGTACAAAAACTCGGAGCCGCGAAATGCCTTGCGTAAAATCTGCGCCCTCACCGGGGCCGCATCGTCATGCACGATGTCGTCGGCGCGCAGCAGCACGTCGCACACGCCATCGGGATAGGCGCCGGGCAGCGGGCATTCCAGCATGTCGTTCAAGTCACCCAGCGCGGTATGCACCACCACGTTGTCGCCGTGCTGCGTAATCTGGGCGTGGATAAACACGCCATGGCCAATGAAGTCGGCGACAAAGCGGGTTGCGGGCCGATGGTAAAGCGCGTAAGCGTCGTCCCACTGGTGCAACCGGCCTTCATGCATGACGCCGATCCGGTCACCGATGGCAAAAGCTTCGAGCTGATCGTGCGTGACAAACAGCGCCGTGGTGCCGGCCAGTTTCAAAATGCCGCGCACCTCGTGCGCCAGGCGTTCGCGCAAGTCCACGTCCAGGTTGGAAAAAGGTTCGTCCAGCAGCAGCAGGCGCGGCTTGGGGGCCAGGGCGCGCGCCAAAGCCACCCGTTGCTGCTGACCCCCTGACAATTCATGCGGGTAGCGTTTGTGTACATTGCCCAGGCCGACCAGGTCCAGCACTTCGCTGACACGTTGCTGGCGCTGCGCCGGCTTCAAGTGCGCCAGGCCAAACGCCACGTTGTGCCCGGCGTCCAGATGCGGAAACAGCGCGTAGTCCTGAAACACCATACCGATGCGGCGTTCTTCGGCGGGCACATGGCGATGGCTGCTGCTGACGGTTTCTTGCGCCAGCAAGAGGGTGCCGGCCTGGACCCGCTCCAGGCCGGCGACCGCGCGCAGCAAAGTGGTTTTTCCACAGCCGGAAGGCCCGATCAGGACGCCGATCTCCCCGGCCAGCAAACCGAGCGACACGCCGTCCACGGCGGGACGGGAGCGGCCCGCATACTGCACCACCAGGTGGGAAAGGTTCAAAAACATTCCCCCGATTGTAGATGCTTACAATTCTCATTTGCGCCGGCTTGACGTCAAGACGGCCTGCTGGCGCGGATATCAGGCCTGATCGGCGATAGCCCGCCTTTTTTTGGGACATCATGCTTCGTCGTTTCATCTCGTCCGTCCTGTTGTTTCTGCTAATGGCCGTGCTCACGCTGCCCGTGCTGGCGGTGCTGCTGTCCTGGCTTGAGCTCGATGCCCAGGCCCTGCCCATCCTGCGGCAAATGCTGCAGACCGTTTTGCCCGAGTACGCCTTCACCTCGCTGCTGCTGTGCCTGTCGGTGGCCCTGGGTGTTGCGGGGGTCGGCATGGGCACAGCCAGCGCGGTGACGCTGTTCGAGTTTCCGGGTCGGCGGTTTTTCTCCTGGGCGCTGCTGCTGCCGCTGGCCATGCCGGCCTATGTGGTGGCCTATGCGTATACCGATTTTTTGCAATATGCCGGACCCTTGCAAAGCTGGCTCCGTGCCAGCATGGGACTGCAGGGCAGGCTGTTGCCGGAAATACGCAGCCTGGGCGGTGCGGTGCTGGTCTTCACGGTCGCCCTGTACCCCTATGTCTATTTGCTGGCGCGGACCGCGCTGTCCGAGCGGGCGGTGCATCTGATGGAAGCCGCCCGGCTGCTGGGCGCGCCGCTATCCCGCCGCATCCGCGAAGTCGCGTTGCCGCTGGCCCGCCCGGCGGTGGCGGCCGGCGTGGCGCTGGCATTGATGGAGACCCTGGCCGACTTTGGCGTGTCCAGCTACTTCGGCATTCAAACTTTCACAGCCGGCATTTACAAAGCCTGGCTGGCCATGGACAACCGCCTGGCCGCTGCCCAACTGGCCACGGCCTTGCTGCTGGTGGTGGCCGTGTTGCTGAAGATTGAGCATCAGGCGCAAAAGCGCATGCGTTTTGCCGGCAGCCGAGGCGGCCGCGCCGGCGCGGCGGACGCCGCGCCCATCCCGCTGAGCGGCCTGCGGGCCGGCATGGCGTGGGCGGTGTGCGCGCTGCCCATTGCACTGGGTTTTGTGTTGCCGGTGCTGTTCATGCTGCGTCCCCTGGTTGCGGGCTGGGGGGAGCTGCCGTGGACGCAGTTTGTGCGCTGGTCATTGAACAGCCTGGGGCTGGCCAGCCTGAGCGCCGCGCTGGCCACGGGGGTGGCCCTCAGTCTGGCCTTCGCGCTGCGCCACCAGCCCCATGCGCTGACACGCGCCGCCGTGCAACTGGCCAGCCTGGGTTACGCCGTGCCCGGCGCCGTGATCGTGGTGGGTTTGCTGTTGCCGGTGGGCTGGCTGCAGGCCGCGGCTCCGCAAACCGCCGCAGGCTACTGGATCACCTCGACGGTGCTGGGCATTGTCTGGGCCTACCTGGTGCGCTTCACGGCGGTGGCGCTACAGTCCGTGCAGAGCGGCTACTCGCGCATTCCCACCAGTTTTGACGACAGCGCGCGGATGCTGGGCAGCACGGGCGCCGCGCTGTTGGCCAGGGTGCATTGGCCCTTGCTCAAACGCTCCGTGGGAGCTGCCGGGCTGCTGGTGTTCGTCGATGTGATGAAGGAACTGCCCGCCACGCTGGTGCTGCGGCCGTTCAACAGCGACACGCTGGCCGTGGTGACCTACCAGTTGGCCAGAGACGAGCGCCTGGGCGAGGCGGCCCTGCCTGCGCTGGCGCTGGTGCTGGTGGGGCTGTTGCCGGTGCTGCTGCTGGGTCGCACACTGCGTGCCAGATAAGACCTGAAAAAAACAGAGAGGCCGATTCGCGGAATTGCTTAAAATAGCAGCGATCCAAGGACAAACGCATGCACATCGACAAAGAACTCGACACCCGCGGCCTGAACTGCCCCCTGCCTATCCTGAAGGCCAAAAAGGCACTGGCCGAGATGAGCAGCGGGCAACTGCTTCGGGTGGTGTCGACCGACTCAGGTTCCACCCGCGACTTCATGGCCTTTGCCAAACAGACCGGCAACGAGCTGGTGGACCAGCAAACAGAAGGTGGCGACTTCATCCACGTGCTCAAACGCCGCTGACTCGTCCCCACGCTTGTCGCTTCGCGCCTTTTAAGGTCTCAGCGCACCTGAAGGTTTTTCAGATAGTTGCGGAAGTGCTCGCCAACTTCCGGATGCGCCAGCGCGAGTTCGACCGTGGCTTCGAGAAAACCTTCCTTGCTGCCACAGTCGTAGCGCTTGCCGCTGTACTGGAAGGCATAGACACCTTCCTCCGTCATCAGTCCGGCAATTCCGTCGGTCAGTTGAATCTCACCGCCGACGCCGCTGGACTGATTGCGAATGTGTTTGAACACATTGGGCGTCAAAATGTAGCGCCCAGCCACCCCCATGCGGGAAGGCGCCACACCCGGCGCGGGTTTTTCGACCATCTGGGTGACTTTCATCAACTGCTCGCTGACGGGTTCTCCCGCGACGATGCCGTAGCGCCGCGTGTGGGCCAAAGGCACCTCCTGCACCGCCAGCAACGATTGCTGCAGTTGCTCAAATTGGGCCGCCATCTGGGCCAGCACCGGCGGTGTGCCGACCATCAGATCGTCGGCCAGCAGCACGGCAAACGGTTCATGGCCGACCAGATGCTCGGCGCATAAAACCGCGTGGCCCAGGCCCAGCGAGCGCGGCTGGCGGACATAGGCGCAATTCATGTCGTCGGGTTGCACGGAGCGCACCAAGGCCAGCAAATCCTGTTTGTGAGCGGTTGCCAGCTCGGTTTCCAGTTCGTAGGCGGTGTCAAAGTGGTCTTCGATGGCCCGTTTATTGCGTCCTGTGACGAAAATCATGTGGCGTATGCCGGCTGCGTAGGCTTCTTCGACCGCGTACTGAATCAGCGGCTTGTCCACCACCGGCAGCATTTCCTTGGGCTGGGCCTTGGTGGCCGGCAAAAAGCGCGTTCCCAAGCCGGCAACCGGGAACACGGCCTTGTTTAAAGTTGTGACTTTTTTCATCGACATCGTTTTTGAATGGGGCTAGAGTGTCTCGATATTGACACAGACCGGCAACCCGACTGATTGCAAAAATAACAACGCGTACCGCGGCCAGTAAAAAAGGGACTTTGCATGGACATCTTACTTCTTGACGCATTGGTTCCCGAAGCCATGGCCTGGCTCCGGACCCGGCACAGCGTCGACTATCGTCCCGAATTGGCGGACGACCTCGTTGCCTTGCGTAAAGCGGCCTATAAAACCCGCGGCGTCGTGTTTCCCCGCCACACCGTCGTGACCCGTGACTTTCTTGATTTTCTGCCCAGGCTCAAGGCTGTCTGCCGGCTGCACGTGGGCACCGACAACACCGATCTGGAAGCTTGCAATGAGCGCGGAATCAAGGTCATCCATGCCAGCAGTGCCAATGTGCGCTCCAATGCCGAATACCTGCTGAGCGGCTTGCTGCTGCTGTACCGGCGCGGTATCGTCTCGGCCTTGATGGGGCGGCGTCACCCGACGGCCCAGATGGGCCGCGAACTGCACGGCAGCACCGTCGGCATTCTGGGCCTGGCCCCGACCGCGCACACGCTGGCAGGCATGCTCACGGGCTTGGGTGTGCGCCTGATCGGTTATGACCCGGCCGTCCACCATACGGCCCCGATCTGGGAGCGTTTGCACATTCAACCCGTGACCCTGACCGAGCTGGTCAGCCAGTCCGATGCGGTGTCGGTGCAGATGCTGTATGCCACGCGCTTTCGCGGTTTTGTGAACGACAAGCTGCTGGCGGCCTGCAAGATCGGACAGTTGTGGGTGGGCATCAGTCGCAGTGCCCTGTTCGACGAAGCCGCTTTGGCCGGCGCCTTGTGTGATGGCCGTATCGAAGCCTGCGTTCTGGACGGTGCCGAAGACAATTTCATCCGTGAAGGCTCACCGGTCAGTGGGCTGAAAAACCTGTTCATCACGCCCCGGCTGGGTTCACACACCCGCGAAGCGCGCCTGCGCTCGAGCTGGTATGTGGCGCATCGCATCCATGAAGCCATCACGGCGGAGGAGCGCGGCGTGGACAGTGTGCCGACCAGCGCACCGATGGAACTGGAACTGCCCGGCGCCGTATCGCCCTCGCAGTGGTCCGAACCGTGATTCGTGGCTCGCTGAGTGTGGCCTCCACGCTTGCCACTTCGTGTGCTTCGCTGCCCCCCGAGGGGGCTAATTTCCCTTGGGGCGGTCCGGCGGGAAATTTGGCCTCCACGCGCGAGCCCGGTGCCTGCGCTCAACCCAGCCGGCTTAGCTGTTCGCGGATTTTTCCAAGCGTTGCCGAGAACTCCGTCAGGCGCTTGCGCTCCTGCGCCAGGACCGCGGGCGGGACTTTGGCGACGAAGGTTTCGTTGGCCAGCTTGGCATGGACCTTGACCAGCTCGCTTTCCAGGCGTGTGGCCTCTTTGCCCAGGCGCGTTTTTTCGGCGGCGACGTCTACCGCCATGTGCAGGCAGATCCGGGCCTCGCCGACCACCGCCACGGGCGCGGCCTGGGCGGCCACGGCCCATTCGGCTTCGCTTTCAAACACCTTGACCTCGCTGAGCTTGGCCAAGGCCTTGAGCACGGGCGCAACACCGCGCATGAAGCCACTGTCGCCGACCACGAACAGCGGCAGCCGCGTGGCGGGCGAGACCTTCATTTCGCCGCGCAGGTTGCGGCAGGCATCGACCAGCGTTTTGAGTCTGGTCACATGCGCCTCGGCTTGCGCATCCATTTTTTCCGGCTGGCTCTGCGGGTAGGCGGCCTGGCCGATGTAAGCGCCTTTTTTCAGCCCCGCCACCGGGGCGACTTTTTGCCACAGCTCTTCCGTGATGAACGGAACGACCGGATGCGCCAGGCGCAGGATGGCTTCGAGCGTGCGGATCAGCGTGCGGCGTGTCGCGCGCTGCTCGGCGGCGCTGCCGGTCTGGATCTGTACCTTGGCGATTTCCAGGTACCAGTCGCAGAACTCGTCCCAGACAAACTGGTAAATGCTGCCCGCCACGTTGTCGAGGCGGTAGTCGGCAAAGCCTTTGGCGACCTCGGCCTCCACGCGCTGCAGCGTCGATGAAATCCAGCGGTCGGCCTGTGAAAAAACCAGGTAATTGTGAAACGGCGCGCCGGGTACGCATTCAGCCTTGGTGTGCTCAGCCAGGCCGCAATCCTGGCCTTCGCAGTTCATCAGCGTGAAGCGCGTGGCGTTCCAGAGCTTGTTGCAGAAGTTGCGGTAGCCCTCGCAGCGCTTGCTGTCGAAGTTGATGCTGCGGCCCAGGCTGGCCAGCGAGGCAAAGGTAAAACGCAGCGCGTCGGCGCCATACGCCGGTATGCCGGCGGGGAATTCCTTCTCGGTGTTTTTCCGCACCTGCGGCGCCGTCTCGGGCTTGCGCAGGCCCTGCGAGCGTTTGTCCAGCAGCGGCGCCAGCTCGATGCCGTCGATCAGGTCCACCGGGTCCAGCACATTGCCTTCGGACTTGCTCATCTTCTTGCCCTGCGCGTCCTTCACCAGGCCGTGGATGTAGACGTGGTGGAAGGGCGCCTGGCCGGTGAAATGGGTGGTCATCATGATCATCCGGGCGACCCAGAAGAAGATGATGTCGTAACCGGTGACCAGCACGCTGGACGGCAAAAAGAGGTCCAGCTCCCTGGTTTTTTCGGGCCAGCCCAGCGAAGAGAAGGGCACCAGCGCCGACGAGTACCAGGTATCGAGCACGTCTTCGTCACGGCGCAGGGTTTTGCCGGGAGCCTGTTTCCGCGCTTCTTCTTCACTGGTGGCGACATAGACCTTGCCGTCCTCGTCGTACCAGGCCGGAATCTGGTGGCCCCACCAGAGCTGGCGCGAGATGCACCAGTCCTGGATGTTGCCCATCCACTGGTGGTAGGTGTTGACCCACTGCTCGGGCACAAACTTGACGGCGCCGCTGTCCACCGCGTCAATGGCTTTTTGCGCAATCGATTTGCCGGTGGGGTCCGTGTCGCTGACCTGGGTCATGGCGACAAACCACTGGTCGGTCAGCATGGGCTCGATCACCTGGCCGGTGCGCGCGCAGCGCGGCACCATGAGCTTGTGCTTTTTGACTTCAACCAGAAAGCCCTGGGCTTCGAGGTCGGTAACGACCTGCTTGCGGGCGGCGAAGCGATCCAGTCCGCGGTATTTTTCAGGCGCGTTGTCATTGATGGCGGCGTCCAGGCTCAAGACACCGATGATGGGCAGTTGGTGACGCTGGCCGACGGCGTAGTCGTTGACATCGTGTGCCGGCGTGACTTTGACGACCCCGGTGCCGAATTCCTTGTCAACGTAATCGTCGGCAATCACCGGGATGTCGCGGTTGCACAGCGGCAACTTCACGCTTTTTCCGATCAGGTGCTTGTAACGCTCGTCTTCCGGATGCACCATCACCGCCACGTCGCCCAGCATGGTTTCGGGCCGGGTCGTCGCCACGGTCAGCGAACCGCTGCCATCAGCCAGCGGATAGCGGATGTGCCAGAGAAAACCGTCTTCCTCCTCGCTTTCGACTTCCAGGTCGGACACGGCGGACTTGAGCACCGGGTCCCAGTTGACCAGGCGTTTGCCGCGGTAGATCAGGCCCTGCTCATAGAGCTGCACAAAGGTCGAGGTCACGACTTTGGACATTTTCGGGTCCATCGTGAAGTACTCGTGCTTCCACGCCACCGAGTCGCCCATGCGGCGCATCTGGCGCGTGATGGTAGTGCCGGACTCTTCCTTCCACTCCCAGACCTTCTCGGCAAATTTTTCGCGGCCCAGGTCGTGCCGGCTTTTGCCTTCGGCCTGCAGCTTGCGTTCGACCACGATCTGCGTGGCGATGCCGGCATGGTCGGTACCCGGCACCCACAGGGTGTTGTCGCCCTTCATGCGGTGGTAACGCGTCAGCGAGTCCATGATGGTCTGGTTGAAGGCGTGGCCCATGTGCAGGGTGCCGGTCACATTGGGCGGCGGCAACTGGATGGAAAACGAGGGTTTGGCGGCGTCCAGCGTCGGCTCGTACAGGCCGCTTTGCTCCCACAGCGGCGCCCAGCGGCTTTCAATCGCGGCGGGCTCGAAGGACCTGGCCAGGCTGTCCAGCTCCGGCGTGGGCACGGCCACCCGGGCAGGTGCGGTCTCGGCGGCGGCAGCGTTGGCGGGCGTGGGGGGGGCAGCGTCGGTCATGGGGCAATGAAAAACGGCATCGCCGGGATGCCGCCTTGGGTTGGGGGAATTGCCCCGATTTTATTCGACCGGCTGGTCTGGGCCGACAGCGTGCAAC
Source organism: Herminiimonas sp. (assembly GCF_030655415.1). The sequence continues at coordinate 439,688 of NZ_JAURVN010000002.1, forward strand.
CCGACACCGGGTTCATGCTTGCCTAATTGAGAATATTTGTCAATTGAAGGGCGCTCATAGCCTTTGCCAATTCTCAGTATTGAGCCAAGCAATTAGACGCAGCGCCTGAATCCGGCTATGGTTGACCGGTCTTTGACGATGATGTTCAAGGCAAGCAACGATTTTTACCAACCACGAAGGAGATTTCCATGGCTGCTCTCAAAGGCTCCAGAACGGAAGAAAACCTGAAAGCCGCATTTGCCGGCGAATCACAGGCCAACCGCCGCTATCTGTATTTCGCAAACAAGGCTGACGTTGAAGGCCAGCCAGATGTCGCAGCGCTGTTCCGCTCCACCGCGGAAGGCGAAACAGGCCACGCGCACGGTCACCTCGAGTGGCTTGAGCAGTGCGGCGACCCCGCCACCGGCATGCCATTCGGCGCGACCCGGCAGAACCTCGCTTCGGCCGTCGCAGGCGAGACCCACGAGTACACCGACATGTACCCCGGCATGGCCAAAACCGCGCGCGACGAAGGTCACGACGAAGTGGCCGACTGGTTTGAGACGCTGGCCAAGGCAGAACGTTCGCACGCGAACCGGTACACCAAGGCCCTGGCTGAATTGGCGGATTGATTGTTACCCGCTGCGCCGCAGGGCGTAGCGGGTTTTGGAAAAAATTTCGAGTACAAGTCTTTTCTGAAACCCACAACAAGACAAGAGACAGACCATGGCCACAGAAGGCAATCTGCAAGCGCCCACGCGTCATCCCATCGACTGGAAAGGCCCGGACTACTACAACGAGGAGGCGACTTTCCATGAGATGGAGCGCATTTTCGACATTTGCCACGGTTGCCGGCGCTGCGTCAGCCTGTGCGGCGCTTTCCCGACGCTGTTCGATCTGGTGGACGAAAGCACGACCGGGGAGGTCGAGGGCGTCGACAAAAAAGACTACATGTTGGTGGTCGACCAATGCTACATGTGCGACCTGTGCTACATGACCAAGTGCCCCTACGTGCCGCCGCACGAGTTCAATCTGGACTTCCCGCACACCATGCTGCGCGCCAAGGCCATCAAGTTCAAAAAAGGCGGTGTCGGTGCCGGCGAAAAGTTCTTGTCATCGACCGATGTGCATGGCCAGTTTGCCGGCATACCCATCGTGGTCCAGGTCGCCAACGCGGTCAACAAGACCAAGCCTGCGCGCGCCGTGATGGAAATGGTGCTGGGCGTTGACAAAAACGCCTGGCTGCCTGAACTGGCCACCCGAAAATTCCGTTCAGGCGCGCTGGAGTCGCCACCGCACCCGGTGAAAAACGGCGCCAAGACGCCGGGCAAGGTGGCGATCTATTCCACCTGCTACGTCAACTACAACGAACCCGGCATTGGTCACGACCTGCTCAAGGTGCTGAACCACAACGAAGTGCCCTACGTGCTGGTGGAAAAAGAAAAGTGTTGCGGCATGCCCAAGCTGGAGCTCGGCGATCTGGATTCGGTCAACGCCAGCAAGGAGGCCAACATCCCGGTGCTGGTCAAATACGCGAAAGACGGCTACGCCATCCTGAGCGCGGTGCCCAGTTGCACGCTGATGTTCAAGCAGGAAATTCCGCTGATGTACCCTGACGATGCCGATGTGCAACGGGTCAAGGCGCACATGTGGGACCCGTTCGAATACCTGATGGCGCGCAAACGCGACGGTCTGCTGAAGACCGAATTTCCCGTGCCGCTCGGTAAAATCAGCTACCAGATTCCCTGCCACGGCCGGGTGCAGAACATCGGCAAGAAGACCGAGGAAATGCTCAAGATGGTGCCGGGCACCAGCGTACACACGCATGAGCGCTGCTCGGGCCATGCCGGCACCTTTGGCGTCAAGGTGCCGTATCACCAGCAGGCGATGAAAATCGGCAAGCCGCTGTTCAAGGCCATGGCAGATCACAAGGACGGCGGCCTGCCCGACGTCATCAGCAGCGACTGCCCGCTGGGTGGTCACCACATCGCCCAGGGCTTTGAAGTCAACAACCTGGGCGCACCGCCGCAAAAACATCCTTTGAGCCTGATACGCACGGCCTACGGCCTTGAATAAACTCGGACGCCCCCTATGCAGACCACCGGAAAAATCACCCGCGACAGCCTCATGACCCTGGAGGCCTACACCCAGTACCGCAAGGAAAACAAGCCCGCCATCATGGCGCACCGCCAGCTCCGCAGCGTGCATCTGGGCGAGCACATCAACGTGCAGTTCGAAAGTGAAACCAGCATCCGTTACCAGATCCAGGAAATGCTGCGCCTCGAGAAAATCTTTGAGGCTGAGGGCATAGAGCAGGAGATCGAGGCTTATGCGCCCTTGATGCCTGACGGCGGCAACTGGAAAGCCACCATGATGCTGGAGTACCCCGACGTCAACGAGCGCAAGCGTGAGCTGGCGCGCCTGATCGGTGTTGAAGACCATCTGTTTGTCGAGGTCGAAGGCCACGCCAGGGTGTATGCGATTGCCGACGAAGACATGGCCAGGGAGAACGACGAAAAGACATCGGCCGTACACTTTGTGCGCTTCGAGCTGAATGCGGCCATGCGCGCGGCGGTCAAGGCCGGTGCCAGCGTCAAGCTTGGCTGCGACCACACCCACTACCCGGCGCATGTGACGATTGCCGCCGAGACGCTGGCCTCGCTGGCCTGCGACTTGCGATAAAGCGCCGAGTCGAATTGTTTGCGGCGGCGGGCCACGCCTCAAGTAAAGTCAGGCTTTCGGTCAGAAACTCAAAGTCATGCTGTTTTTACTCTCGCCAGCCAAATCGCTGGACTACGACACTCCGCCGCATAGTGCGGTACACAGCAAGCCGCTGTTCACGCGGCAGTCGGCCCGGTTGATCGACGTGCTCAAAACCAAAACGCCGCAGCAAATCGGCACGCTGATGAAGCTGTCGGACACGCTGGCAGGCCTCAATGTGGCGCGTTACCAGGCCTGGTCAGGCAAATTCACCGCCAAAAACTCCAAACAGGCCGTGCTGGCCTTCAATGGGGACGTGTACGAAGGGCTGGACGCCAAAACGCTTGACGAGCAGCAGCTTGGCTGGGCGCAAGACCATGTGTGCATTCTCAGCGGCTTGTACGGCGTGCTGCGGCCGCTGGACTGGATGCAGCCTTACCGGCTGGAGATGGGCACCCCGCTGGTCACCGGCCACGGCAAAAACCTCTACCAGTTCTGGGGCTCGCAGATTGCCGACTACCTGAATGTTCGCGCCGCGGCCGATACCTTGCCCGTCATCGTCAATCTCGCCAGCGAAGAGTATTTCAAGGCAGTGGACCGCAAGGCGCTCACAGCCCGTGTGGTGAGCTGCGTGTTCGAAGAGTTCAAGGGCGGCAAGTACAAAATCATCAGCTTCATGGCCAAGCGCGCGCGCGGCCTGATGGTGCGCTACGCCATCGAAAAGAAGCTGGGCAGCGTCAAACAACTCGAGAGCTTCAGTGCCGAAGGCTACCGTTTTGAACCGGCGGCGTCCGGGCCGGACCGCCTGGTGTTCCGGCGCAGACAGCCATGAAAACAAGCGCAAAATTAATCGGCATTGAAGTCAAAGCCCCTGGCGCTGCGCAGGCCTTTCGATGAACACCCCGGAAAACTCCCAACTGGGCAAAACCTCTGCCTACATCGACCAGTACGATGCCTCGCTGCTGTTTCCGATTGCTCGCGCCGTCAAGCGTGAAGAGCTGGGTCTGAAGGAAGCGCTGCCGTTTTTTGGCGCCGACCTGTGGACTGCGTATGAGCTGAGCTGGCTGAACCTGCGCGGGAAACCGCAGGTGGCGCTGGCGCACATCACCGTGCCCTGCGAGTCCCCCCGCATTGTCGAGAGCAAGTCTTTCAAGCTCTACCTCAACAGCTTCAACCAGACCCGTTTTCTTGATGCGCGCGAAGTGCGTGAGCGCATTCGCGCCGACCTCAATGCGGTGGTGGGGGCCGGTGTGGGGGTCAAAACCCTGGGGCCGGAGCTGTTCGACCAGGAGCCGGTTCATGAGCTTGACGGCCTGAACCTGGACCGGCTGGACGTCGAGTGCCTGCACTACACGCCGGCGCCGGAGTCGCTGTTTGCCGATGCCGACGAGCCGCCGGTCAGTGAAACCCTGGTGTCCAACCTGCTCAAAAGCAATTGCCCGGTCACCGGCCAGCCCGACTGGGGCAGTGTGCAGATCCGCTACGCCGGCCCGCCCATTGACCAGGAAGGCCTGCTGCAGTACCTGGTGAGTTTTCGCAAGCACAACGAGTTTCATGAGCAGTGCGTCGAGCGCATCTTCATGGATGTCTGGACCCGCTGCCGGCCGCTGAAACTGTCGGTCTACGCCCGCTACACGCGGCGCGGCGGGCTGGACATCAACCCGTTTCGGACCAGTTATCCGCAGGCGCTGCCGGCTAACATCCGCACTGCGCGGCAGTAGGCGGCTGGCGGCGGTCACGGGCGCCTCAAAAAAGCTGGCCGGCTCCCGCCGTCCGATCAATAGCCTCTTGCCCCGGGCCGGTGCGGACGACAGGCGTTTTCGGGCGGGCCTGTTCGAGGGTGTCGGCCTTGACCAGCGCAGCGACGCGCACGCCCAGCAGGCGCAGGCGCTGGTTCAGCGGGACGCGTTTGAGGCACAGGCCGGCGGCGTGGCGTATGGTTTTGGCGTCCGCCGTGTAGGTTTGAATCGTCTGGTCGCGCGTCACACTCTTGAAGTTGTCATAACGCAGCTTGATGCCAATGGTTTTTCCAGCGTAGCCCTTGCGCTGCAGGTCGTCGGCCAGCTTTTCGCACAGCGCGGTGAAGACGGCGCCCAGCGCCGCCTTGTCGCGCACCGCGTGCAGGTCGCGCTCAAAGGTGGTTTCTCGGCTCATGCTGACGGGTTCGCTTTCAGTGACCACCGGCCTGTCGTCGTGGCCCCAGGCGCTGTCGTGCATCCACGCGCCGGTGGCCTTTCCGAAATGGTCGATCAACCGTTCACGCTTTTGCGCAGCCAGATCACCGATGGTGTGGATATGCAGCTTGGCGAGCTTTTCACCGGCCTTGGGGCCGATGCCGTTGATTTTGCGGCAACTCAATGGCCAGATTTTCCCTTGCAGGTCCGCTTCGTCGATGATGGAGATGCCGTTGGGCTTGTTGAACTCGCTGGCCATTTTGGCGAGCAGCTTGTTCGGCGCCACGCCGATGGAGCAGGTCAGGCCGGTCTTGTCAAAAATCTCTTTTTGTATCAGGCGCGCCAGCACACGCCCGCCTTCACGCTGACCGCCGGGCACGTCGGTGAAGTCGATGTAGACCTCGTCCACGCCCCGGTCTTCCATCTGCGGCGCGATTTCGGTGATCAGGCTTTTAAACAGACGCGAGTATTGGCGGTACTCGTCGAAATCGACCGGCAACAAAATCGCCTGGGGGCACAGCCTGGCCGCCTTCATCAACCCCATCGCCGAGCCCACGCCAAATTGCCGCGCCGCGTAAGTGGCGGTGGTGATGACGCCGCGGCCAGTGTAGTCCTTGAGCCGCGCAAACGCGTCCACCGGGATAAAGCGCAATTGCCGCCCGGCCTGCGCCAGGCGCTCATCGACCTTGCGCCGCCCGCCACCGATGACCACCGGCAAGCCTTTGAGCTGCGGGTAACGCAGCAGCTCGACTGACGCGTAAAACGCGTCCAGGTCGAGGTGGGCGATGCGGCGGGTCGGGGTGGTCACAGCGTAAGCATAGCGCCCGTCCGGCGGCCATCCGGTAGGCCTGATTCGCGGCAAACTTGACCAGGCTCAATACCGTGGTTTGGCAGTTCGCGCATGATCGAAAGGTTGCCCGCGACGGGCGCAGGAGAGGCGTCCGGTGCATGATTCGATGACGAGTGATTGGCGGGACAGCGCGGCAGCCGCGCCGGGTGCGGGGGTGGACCGTCTCATGTACGCGAGCCTGAGCAGTTTCGACGGCCCGGTGTTTGCCGAGATGCACCGCATTCGCGACCACGCGTTGCAGCGCAACGTGGCGGACGAGGTTCACGTTGCGCTGCTGCATCAGAGCGGCTGGTTCGTTGAATGGATGGAAGGGCCGCCGGCGGGCGTGCATGCCGTGATGGGGCGCGTGGCGCGCGACGCGCGCCACCGCGGCCTTCAGTTGCTGCATTCGAGCGGCGGCCCGCGCCGGCTGACGGAGCCTTGGTCCATGGCCATCGTGCAGACGCGCGAGCGCCCCACCGATTTCGCACGCCGGGTGATGACCCTGCGCGAGGAGCACCGCAAGGGTCTCGTGCCGGACCCGGCGACGGTGTGGCGGCGCCTGTCCACACCGCTGACGCATCCCGGCGTGGCCGAGCAGGCTGTCAGCGACCGGTTCCAGCGCGTCATGGTCTGCTCGGCCCAGGGCGCGGATTCCTTCGACATGGTGCGTTGGTTGGGCCAGAGGCATGATGCCGAGGTGGTGCATCGGCGGTTCGCCGGCAGCCGCGCCGACGGGCTGGACGTGGCGACCGACTATGTGGACCTCGATTCCGGCACTGTCGTGCGGCGGGTGATCGCCATGGCTCGCAATGGCCTGCACATCGGACTGACGCAGGCTTTCTTGCCTGACTACTCGCACGTGATTCTGTTGCTCAGCGGCGACGGCACCCGTGACGGCAATCTGATGCAGCGGCTGGTGGCCGCCTGCGTGCGTCTTGCGCACCGGCCCGTGGTGGTGGGATTGGGGCCGCTGCCCTGCGATCACGCCACGCTGCAGCAGACGGCTCGCCGCGGCAGGCTGGTCTATCTGGACTGCGATCTCGCGGGGCGGATCGACGCGCAGGCCTGGTGGGACGCCGCCGAACCCTTGCTGGACCTGAGCCTGGCGCCCAGCTTCGATTCGATGCCGCTGCCGGGCGCGGACTGAGGCACGCCGGTCGGCAGTTTCAGTCAGGGGCCGGCAGCAAAATCCCCTGGTCCACCGTGTTGATCGTCGTGTGACCGCAAAACGCCATCGTCAGGTCCAGCTCATTGTGAATGATTTCCAGCGCCTTGGTCACGCCTTTTTCACCCATCGCGCCCAGGCCGTACAGGAAGGCGCGGCCGATGTAGCAGCCCTTGGCACCCAGGGCTCTGGCCTTGAGCACGTCCTGGCCGCTGCGGATGCCGCCGTCCATGTGTACCTCGATCTGGCTGCCGACCGCCGCCACGATTTTCGGCAATGCGCGAATCGATGACTCGGCGCCATCGAGTTGCCGGCCCCCGTGGTTGGACACGATCAGCGCGTCGGCACCGCTGTTGACCGCCAGAGCGGCGTCTTCCACGTCCTGAATGCCTTTGAGGATCAGCTTGCCGCCCCAGCGGTTTTTGATCCACTCGACATCGCCCCAGTTGAGGCCGGGATCGAATTGCCTGGCGGTCCATTCCGACAGCGAGCCCATGTTCTCGACGCCCTTGACGTGACCGACGATGTTGCCAAAGCCGCGGCGCGAGGTGCCCAGCATGCCCAGGCACCAGCGCGGCTTGCTCATCAGGTTGAGGAGGGTGGCGGCGGTCAGCTTGGGCGGTGCCGACAAACCGTTTTTCAGGTCCTTGTGGCGCTGACCCAGAATCTGCAAATCGAGCGTCAGGACCAGCGCCGAGCAGTTCGCGGCCTTGGCGCGGTCAATCAGGCGTTCAATGAAGTCGCGGTCTTTCATCACATACAACTGAAACCAGAAAGGGTGGTGGTCCGTGGCTGCCGCCACGTCTTCGATCGAGCAGATGCTCATGGTTGACAACGTGAACGGAATGCCGAACTTTTTGGCCGCGCGCGCGCCAAGAATTTCCCCGTCGGCATGCTGCATGCCGGTCAGGCCGGTCGGCGCAATCGCCACCGGCATGGCCACGGGTTGGCCGATCATCCGGGTGGCGGTGCTGCGGTTTTCCATGTTGACCGCGACGCGCTGGCGCAGCTTGATCTTGTGGAAGTCGCTTTCGTTGGCTCGGTAGGTGCTCTCGGTCCATGCGCCGGAGTCGGCGTAGTCGTAAAACATGCGGGGGACCCGCTTTTTGGCCAGAACGCGCAGGTCTTCGATGCTGGTGATCACGGTCATCTCTTGTCTCCTTGCGTCTTGAATGAATCAGGCCATGGTGGCGGGCTTGGCGCGGCGTGATCAGACGGCCGACAGCCGCGCCCGGTGCCGCGCAATCTGCGCCCGCACCTGTGCGGGTGCGGTGCCGCCCAGGATGTTGCGGGCATGGAGTGAACCGTGCAGACTGAGAACGTCGTACACGTCTTTTTCGATTTTCGGGTTGAACTGCTGCAACACGGTGAGCGGCAGCTCCGACAAGTCCACATGGTGTGAAATCGCCGCCTTGACCGCATGGGCCACTGCTTCGTGGGCATCGCGAAAGGGCAGGCCTTTTTTGACCAGGTAGTCGGCCAGGTCGGTCGCGGTCGCGTAACCGCTGAGAGCGGCGCGCTCCATCGCTTCGGGCTTGACGGTGATGCCGCCCACCATCTCGGCAAAGATGCGCAGCGTGTCTTTCAGTGTGTCCACGGTGTCGAACAGCGGCTCCTTGTCTTCCTGGTTGTCCTTGTTGTAAGCCAGCGGCTGGCCTTTCATCAGCGTGATCAGGCCCATCAGGTGGCCGACGACACGGCCGGTCTTGCCGCGCGCCAGCTCGGGCACATCGGGATTTTTCTTCTGCGGCATGATGGACGAGCCGGTGCAAAAGCGGTCGGCAATGTCGATAAAACCGAAGCTCTGGCTCATCCACAGCACCAGCTCTTCGCTGAGCCGACTGATGTGAATCATCGCCAGCGAGGCGGCAGCGGTGAATTCAATCGCGAAGTCGCGGTCGCTCACTGCGTCCAGGCTGTTCTGGCAGACCTGCGGCAGGCCTTGTTCATCGACCATGCCCAGGGTTCGGGCGACACGCTCGCGGTCCAGCGGGTAGCTGGTGCCGGCCAGCGCGGCGGCGCCCAGCGGCAGGCGGTTCACGCGCTTGCGCACGTCCTGCAGGCGCTCGGCGTCGCGTGAAAACATCTCGACATAAGCCAGCATGTGGTGGCCAAAACTGACCGGTTGTGCGACCTGCAGGTGGGTAAAGCCGGGCAGGATGACCTCGGCATTTTTCTCGGCAATAGCGACCAGCGCCTTTTGCAGATCAAGCAGCAGCGCGCCGATCAGGTCGATCTCGCCGCGCAGCCACAGGCGCACATCGGTGGCGACCTGGTCGTTTCTGGAGCGGCCGGTGTGCAGGCGCTTGCCGGCGTCGCCGACGAGCTGCGTCAGGCGCGCTTCGATGTTCAGGTGAACGTCTTCCAGGTCAAGTTTCCACTCGAAGGCGCCCGACTCGATCTCCGCCGTGATTTGCGCCAGGCCTTTTTGGATGGCGGCATGGTCGGCCGCGCCAATGATGGCCTGCGCCGCCAGCATCTCGGCGTGGGCCAGCGAGCCGGCGATGTCGGCTTGATAAAGGCGCTTGTCAAAGAAGACGCTGGCGGTGTAGCGTTTGACCAGATCGCTCATCGGTTCGGAGAATAGAGCAGACCAGGCTTGGGATTTTTTGTCGAGTTGGCTCACGTCGGGCTTTCTTTGGGCGGCTGTCTGCCGGCAGCAATGGCGCATTGCCGGGGCCGGGCGGCAACTGGCGTTATTTTCGTGAAAGTACGGGTTGGGCGCCGGTTTTAAGGCCGCCGATGCTGCAATACTAACGAGGTCGATTTTATCTGTGTGCCGGGCGACCTGAAAGAATGGATGTCGAACCTCAAAAAAAACAGGCCGCAAAATCGACCAGGAAGAGACAGGTCAACCCATTTCATGCATCCCGAGTCCGCTTTATTGCCATTTGACGAGTCCACAGCGCTGGGCGGCCTTAGCCAGCCTGAAGACCCGACTGTCCGCCTGCCGGCCCGCGTCAATGTGTTCGATGCCTGCAATGTCGGGGTGGTGCTGCGCGCCGTGCTGTTTGTGGAGGCGGTGGTCGGTGTCGGCGCGATGTTCGGCACCAGCCTGTTGGCCGACTGGCTGCTGCGCTTTGCGCTGCTGACCGGGGGGGTGCTGCCGGCCACGCTGACCTGGCTGATCGGGGCCTGTGTCCTCAAGGCTTACCTGGCCCGGCTGCGCACGGGGTACCAGTGGCTGGCCGGTATTGGCCTGGGCGCGCTGGCGGGCTTGTACGGCTGCGGCCTGTTGGCCCTGATGGGTCTGCTGGCGCCGGCCCCGTGGCTGGCCAGCGCCGCAGCCGGCGCCCTGCTGTCGTCGGTGCTGGTCGCCGGGCTGGTCTGGCGCGCCAAGGCGCGCACACCGGCGGCGACCGCGGCACGGCTGGCCGAGCTGCAATCGCGCATCCGGCCGCATTTTTTGTTCAACACACTGAACAGCGCCATTGCGCTGGTGCGTGCCGAGCCCGCCAAGGCCGAGGCCGTGCTGGAAGACCTGAGCGAGCTGTTTCGCCACGCGCTGGCCGAGCAGGCCGAGTCGGTCACGCTGGGGCAGGAAATTGCGCTGGCGCAGCGCTACCTGGCGATCGAGCAGATCCGGTTTGGCGAGCGCCTGCGGGTTCAGTGGCGCCTGGATCCCGAGGCCGAGCCGGCCAAACTGCCGCCCCTGCTGCTTCAGCCGCTGGTTGAAAATGCGGTGCGGCACGGCGTCGAGCCCAGCGCCCAGGGCGCGCAGGTCAAAATCTCGACCGCGCGTCGTGGCAGCATGGTGGTGCTCAAGGTAACCAATTCTTCGCCGGCCGGCGTCGGCGAGCGCGGCCACGGGCTGGCGCTGGCCAATGTGCGCGAACGCCTGGCGCTGCTGCACGATGTACAGGCGCAGTTCAAGACCGTTTTCAAGGACGGTGTTTTTCAAGTGAGGCTGGAGATTCCCTTATGACGGCAAACCTCAGGGCACTGATTGTGGACGACGAGGCGCTGGCGCGTTCGCGCCTGCGCACACTGCTGGGTGAATGCACCGAGCCGTCCGCCACGGTGGTGGCCGAAGCCGCGCACGCGGTGCAGGCGATAGCCGCATTGCGCCGCGACAACTTCGATGTCGTGCTGCTGGACATCCGTATGCCGGGCGCCGACGGCATCACGCTGGCGCAGACCCTTGCCGAGCTGCCGCAACCGCCGGCGGTGGTGTTCGTGTCCGCCCATTCCGAGCATGCGGTGCAGGCTTTCGAGCTCGAAGCGGCGGACTACCTGACCAAACCGGTGCGGCTGGCGCGCTTGCAGCAGGCGCTGCAAAAAGTCGAGCGCCTTGCGCTTGCAAAAAAAGGGATACCGCCCGATTCGAATGAAGAACACCTGGTCATCCAGGACCGTGGCCGGACCGAACGCGTGCCATTGGCCGAGGTGCTGTACCTGAAGGCCGAACTGAAATACATCACCGTGCGCACCGCCGGAAAAAGCTACATCCTCGACGGCAGCCTCAACGAACTCGAGGAACGCTATGCCCGGCAGTTCATGCGTGTCCACCGCAATGCACTGGTGGCGCGCCGCGCGGTGCGCGCGCTGGAAAAGCATTTTGACCCCGAAGAAGGCGAAGGCTGGGCGGTTCGGCTCACGGGCATCAACGAATTGCTGGCGGTCTCGCGACGCCAGCTTGGTGCGGTGCGGGAAGCGATTGCGGGTTGACGGGCTGAGAAGCTGAGAAGGGCTACGGGGCCGCATAAGCGGCCGGGTCCGGGTGCCGCGGCAGCCCCAGGGCGCTTTGGCCGGTTCCCGGCGTGGCCGCTGTCCTACACGGCGGCCTTTGTTTTTCGGTTGCAATGGACGCACAATGCAATCGCTCGATGGCGGGCTCGCTGGCGTGTGCTGGCGCGGCTGCGCCAACGGACGTCGCCGAGGAGAAAAAATGACTGAAGAACACCCAACGGACCCGCCGCTGGCCCAAGTGGAGGCGGTGGCTTTGCCAGAGCCGGAGCGGGTGCTTTTGCACATGCCGGTGGACATTCGGAGCATGTCGCTGGTCGTGCTGGCGGGCCTGGCCAGTCTGTTTGTGCTGCATTGGGCCAAGGCGGTTTTTATCCCGGTGATGCTCAGCGTGCTGTTCAGCTACGCGTTCTCGCCAGTGGTCAACTGGATGGAGATCAAACGCGTGCCGCGCTGGCTGGGCGCTGCGCTGCTGTTGCTGGCGATTTTCAGTGTGATCGGCTCGACCGCCTATTCCCTTCGTGATGAGGCGGCGCAATTACTGGAGTCGCTGCCGGCGGCGGCCCAAAAATTCAGGCAGGCTGTGAAAACACGAGGCGACCGATCCGACAGCACGCTGAAAACCGTGCAGAAAGCCGCATCGCAAATTGAGCAGGCGGCCCAGGAAAGTGGTGCAGTTTCCGGCGCGACCCGCGGGGCCGTGCGTGTGGTCGTCGAGCGGTCGCGTTTCGACGTGAAAGATTATTTGTGGACGGGCACCATCGGCCTGATCGCCCTGATCGGTCAGACCACGGCGGTCATTTTTCTCACTTATTTTTTGATGTTCTCTGGCGACACCTTTCGCCGCAAGCTCATCAAGCTGGCAGGCCCCAGCCTGAGCGGCAAGAAAATCACGCTGCAGGCGCTCAACGAGATCACCGGCCAGATTCAGCGCTACCTGCAGGTGCAACTGCTGACCAGTGTACTGGTGGGCGTGTTGACCTGGCTGGCCCTGCTGGCCATTGGGCTGGATAATGCCGCGGTCTGGGGCATTGCCGCAGGCGTGCTCAATCTGGTGCCTTATGTGGGCGCACTGGTGACGGCAGTGGCCTCGGCGCTGGTCGGATTTTTGCAGTTCGGCTCGCTCAACATGGCGCTCTTGGTCGCTGGTGCCTCGCTGCTCATCCACACCCTCGTCGGCAACCTGATCACCCCCTGGCTGACCAGCCGCACCGGCCGCATGAGCCCGGTGGCGGTGTTTGTCGGACTGCTGGCCTGGGGCTGGCTCTGGGGCGTCTGGGGTCTGTTGCTCGGCATTCCCATCCTGATGATCGTCAAGTCCATTTGCGACCGGGTCGATGACCTGAAGCCGATTGGCGAGTTTCTCGGGTCATGACAACCTGTCTGACTTGGCCAGCATCGGCTGCAAATCGGCCACAGCCCCCTGCACAAGCAATACGGAGCGCGCCGGAAGGTCTGCCAGCGACAGCCACTGCCCTTCCGACACGACGCGATCCGGCCTGAATCCGTCCCCGGCCGCCACACCGGCACGTTGCCAGCGAATGTGCAAAATGCGTTCCTGCACATCCAGCGTCAGCTCTACAAAGGGCCAGTGGGCGGGCAGGCACGGTGACAGGGAAATTTTGCCCTGATGCACCGTCAAGCCGATCAGGTTTTCCAGCGCGGCGCGATGCAGCCACGCTGCCGAGCCGGTGTACCAGCTCCATCCGCCGCGGCCGGCATAGGGCGCTGCGCTGTAGATGTCGCCCGCCATCACATAGGGCTCGATCTCGTAAAGCGGTCCGCGTTCCGGATGCTGGCTTCGATGAGCCGGGCTGAGCGCCTGGAAGCTTTCCCAGGCGGCTTGCGCGTCGCCTGTTTGGGCCTGCGCCATCATGGCCCACACGCCGGCATGCGAATATTGGCCGCCGTTTTCCCGGACGCCGGGGGGGTAGGCCTGAATGTAACCGGGGTTGTTTTCCGACTTGACGAACGGCGGGTGCAGCAGGCGCAGCAGTCCGGCATCGTGATCCATCAGTTCGCGCTTCATGGATTGCAGGGCCGGCACGGTGTACTGGTCGCTGGAAGCGCCCGACAGCACCGACCACGCTTGCGCGATCAGGTCGATCCGGCATTCTTCGTTGCTTGACGAGCCCAGTGGCGCGCCGTTGTCGAAAAATGCGCGGCGGAACCATTGGCCATCCCAGCCATCGCCGTGCAGTGCGGCTATCCACGCCTGACGGCATTGAAGCCAGCGTGCGGCACGCGCCGTGTCGCCGCGCGCCTGTGCGAGGGGTGCAAAGCGCGTGACCACGCTGCATAAAAACCAGGCCAGCCACACCGATTCACCGCGTCCTTCGTGACCGACGCGGTTCATGCCGTCGTTCCAGTCGCCTGTGCCCATCAGCGGCAAGCCATGAACGCCTGTGGCCAGGCTGCGGTCGATGGCGCGGGCGCAGTGCTCGAAGACGGACGCGGTTTGGGCGCTGGCCTGGGGTGCGTAGTACGCGTCTTCCGCGCCTTCGGCAATGGCCGGCCCGTCGATAAACGCCACGTTTTCGTCAAGAATGCCGGTGTCGCCCGTCACCGCCACATAGTGCGCGCAGGCAAAGGGAAGCCACAACAAATCGTCCGAAAAATGCGTGCGAACGCCTTCACCGCCGGGCGCATGCCACCAATGCTGCACGTCGCCTTCGGGGAACTGGCGCGATGCGTTCAAAACAATTTGTTCGCGCAAGCGGCCGGCATCGATCAGCGCAAAGGCCATCGCGTCCTGCAACTGGTCGCGAAATCCGAAGGCGCCGCCGGCCTGGTAAAAGCCGGCCTTGGACCACAGGCGTGATGTCAGGGTCTGGTAAAGAAGCCAGCGGTTGACCAGGGCGTCAAACAGCGGATCGGGCGTGCGCACCTGAATTTTGCCGAGCAGACCCGACCAGTAGGTTTTCACGCCAACGAGCGCCTGCTTCACATCCCTTGTTTGCCAGGTGAGCGCCAGTTGCTCGGCCTGCGCCGCATCGGCTGCGTGGCCCAGCAGGAAGGCCAGGTCCAGACTCTGGCCTGCGGACAAGGTGAAATCACTCGACAGCGCGGCACAGGGGTCAGTGCCGCTGTTGGCTTGCTGGCCCATCACGTCAGGAAGCACCAGGCGGCCTGCCGCATCAAAAAACTCGCTCCGGTCACAAGTCCACTGCAGCGGGCCGGTCAATCCGGCGAGCGCCAAAAAGGCGGTGCTGCCGCCGAACCCGGCGCGACTTTCGCGTTGCTGTGCAAACAGGGCGGGCAGCTCCTTGGCTTTCCAGGCATGAACGGTACGGCGTTCGTGGCGGGCTGCGCCGATCTGCCACTCCACCATCGCCAGTGCGCGCAGATTGCGTTTGCTGGTTCCGGGTGGACCCTGATGCTGCAGGCGAACATGCACGATCTTGACGGCATCGCTGCGGTCCGCGAAGAAAGTGGTTTCCACTTTCATGTCGCCATGCTGGCATTCAAACACCGTGTAGCCCTGGCCGTGGCGCACCTGGTATGCCAGCGGTGAGCCGTTTTCGGCGGACGGGCTCAAGGCGAGGGGCTGGCGCGTGTCGAGGTCCTGCAGCAGGTAGTGCTCGAAAGCGGGGTCCTGCACCGGATCGTTGGACCAGGGGGTGAGCTGGTGCAGCCGGCTATTGACCGCCCAGGTGTAGCCGGCACCCGCTTCGGAAACCTGAAACCCGAAAGACGGATTCGAAATCACGTTCACCCAGGGGCGCGCCGGGCGATGCCGGCTGTCTACTTCAAACTGAAATTCTCCGGTGACGGCATCGAAACGGCCCAGGGGCGGCTGCACGGCGGCTGCCTGTCCGGGCAAGGGCTCGGCCAGCGCGGCGAGCAAGGGGGTGGTGGCGGCCGGCATGGCGCGGCGCTGCAGATTGGCGGTGCTTCGCAGAGCCGCCACCTGCTGCGCCAGCGGGCGCCCATCTGCGATGAAGATGACACGCGCCAGGCCCGCCAGCGCGGCCTTTTCGGACGGCGCAACCTCATGTTCGCGCAACAGGTAAAAACCGGCTGCCTCCGTTCGCGGAAAGCTGTTTTCCGCCTGCTGGAGCGTGTGGTCACGCAGCGCCAGAATGTCGCGCTGCAGAGGCATCAGGTAGGAGTTGACTTCGCTGTTGAGGATCACGAGATCGGCGGCTATGCCGCCAAAACTCCACACCGGTTCAGCGCGCAGCAAGGAGCGCACGAGCGCCAGTCCGTTGCTGGCGTGGATGCGCACCAGCACGATGGGCTTGTCGCCCGAGAGGCCGAAACGCCACAGTTGACGCTGGTTCACCAGGCCCCGTTCGGCCGCAGGACGGGTGGTCGTGTACATCAGCACTGTGTTGAGATCCTGCAGCGCCGCATTTTCTTCGGGGTCTCCACCGAGATCTCGCAACCGCACCTGTGCCAGCGTGGCCGCCATGCGGGCGGCGCGTTCCACGTGCATGGGTTGCAGGTATTTGTCGATGCGCGTCATCAGCTCTTCGGTGTTTTCCGCGGCGGCCGTTGCAAAGCTCAGCCGTGCAGCGCCACCCGCCGGGATGCGCACCCGCACGCGCAAGCCTGCCGCCGGGTCCAGCCCGTTGACGGGCGAGCCATCCGCCGTTCTGGCTTGCGCCTGCAGGGCCGGCTGTCCGGCCACCCGGTTGCGGCCGAGGAAAGGCCGCCGGTCCGCGATGAAGTCGATTGCCCGTACATTGGCGTCCGAATCGGCGAGAAAATGCGCCACGACCATGGCCGGGTCATCCTGCAGGCGGGGCTTGCGCGACAAAAGCAAGGCGCGCCACTGGGGATACCACTGGGTTTGCACAAACAGGTTGGAAAACGCGGGGTGGGCCTCGTCGGCGCGCGGGTCGGTCAGCACGGCTTCAAAGCAGGAGATCACATCGAAGGTCATCACGGCGCTGGAGAGGTTGCGCAGGGTGAGGGTCCGCACTTCGGTGTCGTCCTCCGGGCTGACCAGCACGGTGGTCATCGCCTCCAGGTCTTGCGATGTCGCGTCAAACTGGACCCGGTCCGCCAAAAAGGTGGTTTTGTAATTCCAGTCGGGGTTGGGGGCGGGGTGGAGCGTGAGTGACGAAACCCGCGCCTGGCCTTTGACGTGAAGGTAAAGAAAGCTGCCGCACGCATCCCGCAGGAGATCATCGCGCCAGCGCGTGATGTTGTACGTGCGGTTTTGGGCGCGCCAGCGGCTCACGCCCGCGCCATTGGCGCGCAGCGCCACGCTGTAGCGGCCATTGGACAGCAACTGGGTGGGCTGCCAGCCTGGGACGGCAGGATCGACTTCGCGCGACTGGTAAAGCTGGGGCTTCTCAGCGTCGTCGGGCTCGGGCAGGCGGCGTGGATCGGCGCTTTCGATGATCTGGCGCGGCGTCTTTTCATGCAGCAGCGACTCGTGGGCCTGCACCAGCGGCGCCAGGGCGAACCAGCGGCGCGGCGCTTCCTCGCGCAGCACATTGCATAGCGCCACCAGCGACATGCCCTGATGGTGCGCCATGAAGGTGTTGACCACGCTCAGTGCCTGCGTAGCGGGTTGGCTGGAGGCCGTGAAGTCCACCGCATCCATGAAGCCGAATTCTCCTCGGGCGCCGAGTTTTTCGAGTTGACGCAAGTTGGCGACGGCCTGGCGGGGCGCGAACATGGCCGCCATCACGCTGGCATAGGGCGCCACAACACGGTCACCGGGCGGTGTTCGGCGCAGGGCCAGCCGCGGCACGCCGAAGGGCGCGTACTGGTAGGCCAGCGTATGGTCTTGCGCGAAATAGGCCGACTCCGAAACGCCCCAGGGCAGATGCTGCGCCCGTCCAAAGACCTGCTGCTCCCTGATGGCGGCCAGCCCGGAAACGTGCAACAGGCCGTGGTCGGGTTCGGTCATGACCAGCGAGGGCATCAGGTACTCGAACATCGAGCCTGACCACGACTTGAGCCCGGGCGTGCTGCCGACCGTCAGAAATGCGCGGCCCAGCGCCAACCAGTGGCGCCGGGGCACGTCGCCCTTGGCAATCGCGAGAAAACTCGTCAGCCTGGCCTCGGAAGCCATCAGATCGTAGTAGCTGGCATCGAGCGCCTGCTCATGCATACGCAAGCCGATATGAAAGAGATGGCGTTTGGGGTTGTACAGGCCGCGGAAGTCCATGGCCATGCACAGCCGCTCGCAACGGTCGGCCAAATGATTCAATCTCGCAGCCTGCTCCACATGGGGAGCCGACAAATTTTTCGCCGGGCCGCCCAAGCCAAGTTCAGCCCCCTCGGGGGGCAGCGCAGTACGCGAAGCGACAAGCGTGGGGGCCGCCGAACGCAGCGAAGGGCCGTCCCGAGCAAGTTCAGCCCCCTCGGGGGGCAGCGCAGTACGCGAAGCGACAAGCGTGGGGGCCAGTTCACGACAGGCCTGCGCCGTGGCGATCAGATGCCCCGCCAGATTGCCGCTGTCCACGGTGGACACGTAAGCTGGCGTCAGCACCTGTAGCGTGCGGGTGTCATACCAGTTCAGCAGATGGCCGTTGTGCTTGGACAAACGCTCCACCGTGTCCAGCGTGGCTTGCAGCCGCGCGATCAGGTCGGCGGTCGAGATCCAGCCAAATTCCCGGGCGCAGGCCACCGCCAGCAGGTACAGTCCGATGTTGGTTGGCGAGGTGCGGTGGGCGACCATCGGCTCGGGCTCCATCTGCAGGTTGTCCGGCGGCAGGTGGTTGTCCTCGGGTCCGACACAGCGCTCAAAAAATTGCCAGGTCTGCAGCGCCAGCGTGTCCAGGTAGCCACGGTCCTTGGCGTCGAGCGTCATGCCGGGTGGGCGCTGCGCCGGTCTGCTGGCCCACCACGCCGTCACGGGTGCCAGCGCCCACAGCAGGAAGATGGCAGGACCCAGCCAGGGATGCGGACTCCAGCAGGCGGCAACAGCCAGTCCTGCCCAAAGAACCGACGCCGCGCCATGCTTGCGAACAAAGGCGCCCAGCGCGTATTGGGCGCAAGCTTGCGCCTGGGCGGCCGTCGTCCACTCCAGCAGGTGCGTGCGGCTGACGGCGATGCGCCATAGCGCCCGCGTGATTGCGTCGAGTACCAGCCCGGCCTGAACGCCGAGTTGGCCGAACTGCCACGCGCTGGCCGCAAGGCTGCGTACCACATCGCGCAAGCCGGCATGGAAAAAATGGCGCCATGCAATGCCGCGGCGTGTGGGCGTCAAGCCTGCCAGCGCGCCCATCAGCGGGCCGGCCAGGAAGGCGCCGAGGGTAAATGCGAGGGCCGTTAACACCGGCAGTGAATCCGTCACGATGACCCACACGAGCAGCAGCAGACAGACCGGCGCGATGAGCGACCGGCGCAGATTGTCTGCCATGCGCCACAAACCCAGCGCGTCAATGCCGAAGTGCCGGGCATGCAGCATCAGCGGCAGCAACTGCCAGTCGCCTCGTGTCCAGCGATGCACCCGTGATGCCGCAACGCCGGCGTGGTGGGGGTGGTCTTCCATCAGCACGACGTCGCCGACGTAGCCGCAGCGTGCGATGCTGCCTTCGAGCAAATCGTGGCTCAAGATGGCGCCTTCCGGCAGTCGCCGGTCCAGCACGGCATGCACGGCAGCGACATGAAGCAATCCCTTGCCGGTGAAGCTGCCCATGCCAAACAAATCCTGGTACAGGTCGGAGGTGCCGCTGCTGTAGGGATCCAGGCCGCACTGGCCCGCGAACATCGCATGAAACGGCGAACGCTCATGGGGCGCCGGCAACGGCGTCACCACGCGCGGCTGCAAAATGCCATGACCGGAGGTAATGCGCCGGGTCTTGCGGTCGATTTGCGGCGTGTTCAGGGGATGGGCGGCAATCGAGACCAGTTCCCGCAGCGCGCCCGCGGGCAAGCCGGTGTCGCTATCGAGCGTGAGCACATAGCGTATGCCTTTGGCCAGGCGCATACCGGCGCCAACGGATGCAAATGGGGATGCAGAACCCTCGGCCAGTTGCCGCAACAGCATTTCGAGCTTGCCGCGTTTGCGTTCCCAGCCTATCCACCGGCGCTCGCTGCTCGACCAGGTGCGCGGGCGGTGCAGCAGCACAAAGCGCGGGGGCGCGTCCGCGGCACAAGGATGGGCGCGGTTGAGGGCGTCCACCTTGGCTGCGACGTCATCGAGCAAGGCCTGGTCGCCCGCTTGGGTTGGGGTGTCCGCGTCGAGCCAGTCCGTCAACAGGGCAAACTGGGCGTTGGCTTCACGGCTGGCCAGCCAATGCAGGCTGAGGCGGTGGACGAGCCCGCTGTTGGATGCCGCCGAGCTGAGCATGCACGGGAGGACCACCAGCACGCGGTGTTCAGCCGGAATGCCCGTGGTGAAGTCGAGACGGGCCAGCGGCTGGATGCGGGTGGACTCTGCAACCAGGCGGTGAATCAGCGCTGCAACGGCTTCCGAAGCGGGCCAGGCCATCAGGAATAACGCCACCCAGGCCGTCCAGTGCAGGTTGGCCAGTGGCGGCACAGCCCATGAAAGGACCGCTGCCGTGCCTGCCACCCAGACGATTGCAAAAAGAGGCAGGCGCCATGCGAGCCGGGTTTGAGCACGGAGCGATGACCTGACGGGGGAACCGGTCGGGCGGAGTGCCGCCTCCAGCAGCGGGCGTCCCGGCCCAATCAGGTGGTAGCCCGCTGTTCGTGCGACCATTGAATTGTCGGGCTGCCTGGCCGCAGCCAGCACGGCCTCGGCGACGGCGCGCTCGGACTTGCCGCTTTGCCGGGCCAGCCTTTCCATGGCGTGCGTGATCTGCTGGCGCGTGATCTCGCTTTCTCTGGAAAAGCTCGGCAGGCGGCGCAAGACCTGCAGGGAGTGGCTGACGGGCTCGATCAATTCAGCCCACTCGACCTGTCCGACCAGCCTGAGCGTCGTGATGATGTTGCTGACCGTGAGGTTGGCCGCCACCTGCGCGGCCTGCCCCTCGCCGATCAGGCCCAAGGCATCCGGGCAGTGCTGCTCGATCCAGTGAACCAGAGGAGAAACCGGGTCAACACGCTCGGCAGGCATGCGCTGCCAGAGCTGGGTCAGGTAGTTGCGCTCAAGGCCATGGTTTTGCAAAAGTGCGTGCAGGTCATCGAGGTCGTCTGGGCGCATGGCATCGGCCGAATCCCAGACGGCGTGAGCAACTTCCCGCGCGACCTTGGTCCAGGCAATGCGATCAGCCATGCGACGCAGGTTTTCAAGCAACACCACGCGCAAGGTGGTCGGCAGGGCCCAGAGCTCGCCGAGATTGAGTTCGCTGACCTCCTGGTAGGCATGCAGGAATGCGGTGAAAAGAGCCGGGTCGAGCGCGCTGTCGGTGTGCGCCACATAAGCCCAGGCAATGCCATAGACACGCGGCAGGCCCTCCAGCGGTTTACCGGCCAGTTTTGGCAAATCCGCGTAGTAGCGGTGCGGCACACCTTCCTGGATCTGCTGGAGCTGCGCCTCGATCAGATGAAAGTTGTCGAGCAGCCATTCGGCCGCAGGGGTGACGTAGTGGCCGCTATGGGAGGTCAGGGCGATGTAGTCGTAGGCCTGGCGAAGCGCGGCGATGTTCTCCTGCACCCGCGGAAAAAAGGGCGGCACGCGACGGGCACTGTCGACGGGCAGGACGGCCTGGGCGCTGGCCAGACTGCGGCCATGCTGCTCAAAGCGCTGAGCGCCGAAGAGCTCGGCGCGTATCGGTTCGTGTATCTCACCCTGACGGGATTCAAGCAGTTGCCTGGCGTAGGCGCTTAAGGGTTCCAGCCGCTTGACGACAGCCGTATTCACACCGTCAGGCCATGGCGAGCAGGCCGAGGCAAATCACCACCAGCGCGGCGACCGTGACAATGCGTGGGAAAACCAAGGAATGGATCGATTCAAGCGCCGAATGCAGGGCGAAGAAACGGCTGCGCGAGCTGGCACAGTGGTTCATGTGAGACGCAAGGTCGGCTGCGTCCGCCGATACAAAATCAGTGCTGTCAGCCGATGGCGAATCGGCCATGATCTCAAGGGTACTCATGATTTGCGCTCCGGGAATAAAAATGAGTAACAGGGCGCAGCGGAATGCTGGCGTGCGCTTCATGGCTAGTGTGGTGTTGCATGCTTGACGGCGCAAATAAAACCAATGGATTTTTGTTCAGGACAAGGCGTAAACCACAGCAATAACCCGCTATTGCGCGGATTTGCAACGCTGTCATGGACGAAAAGACGCGGTTTATGTGCCGGATAGCATGCAACACCACACTAGCTACCATGCTAAGCAGCACTCCTCGGGAAAACCATCGGAAGAATCTGAAGTTCGCCCTAGGACAAGGCCTACAACAAGGCCTACAGCTTGCTGGTTGAGGCTATCGCGCTGCCCCCGAGGGAGTTTGCTTGCCCGGAGGCGGCCCAGGCGCTGCTTGCCGCCTGAGCTGTACGGCCCCGGCACCAGGCCCAACCAGGCGCAGAACTGGCGACCACAGGTGAAGTCATGGTCTTTGCCGACGGTGGCCACAATGGCACTGGCGGTGGTCGGGCCGATGCCACGGGGTTGCATGAGTTGCCTGGACTGGGCATTTTCATTGGCTGATGGCTTCGCAGATGGCCGCCGCATCAGCGGCGTCGTTCTTGCCGCGTTTTCCGCTCATGCGATACGATAGCCATGATTTCCCCTCTCGAATAAGTTGATGAACAGACGGGCCTCTCCATCCTGGCACTCAGTTGCCGTAAACCGCAACCCTGACGGGGCGCGGCTTGCTCGGGACGGGGAAGTCCCTTTCATTCGTTCGGCGGAACATGCCGTGAAGATGCTGTATTGATTGTGGAGAACCGTGATGAAAAGACTGTTTCTTGAGACCGCTCCCCGCATCTTGCTGGGCATCATCTTCCTGCTGGGCGCCATCGATGGTTTCTGGTTCGTTTTCTCGGGCGCTCATCTCATCCATCCGCCAACATCTGATCGCGGGTTGGCATTTGAACAGGCGCTGAAAGCGGTTGGCTTTTTCTGGCCGTTCATGAAGCTCGTGGAGCTGACAGGCGCCCTCTGCCTGTTGACCAATCGAGCACCCGCTCTAGGCTTGGCGCTGCTCGCTCCGATAATGGCGGTCGTCGTGCTGTTTCACGCAGTCCTCAATCCGCAGGGGATACCGATGGCAGCGTTGCTGATCGTGTGCGGGGTTCTTCTTGCGCGCGCATACGCGGGGCGTTACGCGAGTCTGTTCGAACGAGGCGCCGCCGAACCACGCCTTGCAGCGGGTGCGACGCGAGCGCCGCGCCGCTGAAGGCATTACCCCATGGGAAATTGCGTGGCTTGTTTCTTTAGCCCGTATTGCGCAAGCCGGCCGCAATGCCGTTGATCGAAATATGAATGCCGCGCTGTACGCGTTCGTCGGCCTTGCCTTCGCGATAGCGCCGCACCAGCTCGACCTGCAGATGGTGCAGCGGGTCGATGTAGGGAAAGCGATGCCGAATGGAGCGCTGTAGAGCGGCATTGCCGGCAAGGCGCTGCTTCTCGCCGGTGATCAGTGTCAGTGCTTCGGCAGTGCGGTGCCACTCCGCTTCGATCACGGAGAAAATCTTTTTGCGCAGCCTGGCGTCGCTCACCAGCTCGGAATAACGCGAGGCCAGCGCCAGGTCGCTTTTCGCCAGCACCATGTCCAGGTTGCTCAGCAGGGTGCGGAAAAAGGGCCATTGACGGTACATCTTTTGCAGCAGGGCCAGCGCTTCCTTGCGGCTGGCGGGTGTGCCGCCGCGGTGGAGCATCTGCGCAATGGCCGAGCCGAATCCGTACCAGCCGGGCAGGGTCAGGCGGCACTGGCCCCAACTGAAGCCCCAGGGGATGGCGCGCAGGTCTTCGATTTTCTGCGTGGCTTTCCTGGAAGCGGGTCTGGAGCCGATGTTGAGTTCGGCAATTTCGCGGATCGGCGTGGCGCTGAAAAAATACTCGGTGAACCCGGGTGTTTCGTACACCAGCGCGCGGTAGGCGGCCATGCTGGCCTGTGAGAGTTCGGCGGCCGCCTGTAAAAACGCCTTGGTCGCCGGCTTGGTCGGCTGCAGCAAGGTCGCCTCCAGCGTCGCGGCCACCAGGGTTTCCAGGTTGCGCCGGCCGATTTCGGGGTTCGCATACTTGGAGCCGATGATTTCGCCCTGTTCGGTCAGCCGGATCTGCCCGCGCACGGTGCCCGGCGGCTGCGCCAGAATCGCCTGGTAGCTCGGGCCGCCGCCGCGGCCCACCGTGCCGCCGCGGCCATGGAACATTCTGAGCTGGATGTTGTGCGAGTTGGCGAGCTGGTCGAAGAGTTCGACCAGCGCAATCTCGGCGCGGTACAGCTCCCAGTTGCTGGTGAAAATGCCGCCATCCTTGTTGCTGTCCGAGTAGCCGAGCATGATGTCCTGCTCGCTGTATTGGTCATGGCGGCCGCGCTGCACCATGGCGGCCACGCCGGGCAGCGCATAAAACTCGCGCATGATGGGCGCGGCATTGCGCAGGTCCCTGATCGTTTCGAACAGCGGCACGACGATCAGGTCACAGGTCGCGTCCTGGCTGTCCAGAATGCCATGCATCAGGCCCACCTCTTTTTGCAGCAGCAGCACTTCCAGCAAATCACTGACAGTTTCGGTGTGGCTGGTGATGTAGTGGCGGATGGCTTGCATGCCAAAACGCTCACGCATGACTTTGGCCGATTCAAAAATCGCCAGTTCGCCGCGGGCAAGATCGGTGTAGCCGGCGCCGACCACGCGCAGCGGCCTGGCATCGTTGAGAAGTCGCAGCAGCAGTTCGCGCCTGGCCATCTCGTCCAGGCCCGCGTACTTCGGTTCAATCCGCGCGACCGCCAGCAACTCGGCGATGACTTCCTCGTGTTTGTCCGAGCTTTGGCGCAGGTCCACCGTGGCCAGATGAAAGCCGAACACTTCCACCGCACGAATCAGCGGATGCAGGCGTTGCGCCACCAGGGCGCCGCCGTGGTTGGCCCGCAGCGAGGCCTCCATCGTGCGGAGATCGGCCAGGAATTCCTCCGGCTTCAGGTAGGCGTTTTGCGGCGCGACCGCGTGGCGCGCGGCGTCGCCGCCGGTCAAGTCCTTCAGCGTGGCGGCGAGCCGCGCATAGATGCCGGTCAGCGCGCGGCGATAGGGCTCGTCGAGGCGGTGCTCGTTGGTGTCGGGCGAACGCTCGGCCAGCGCCCGCATCTCGGGCGTGAAGTCCACCAGCATGGCCGACAGCGACAATTCACCGCCCAGGTAATGCACTTCGGTCAGGTGGTGGCGCAGCGCAACGTCGGCCTGGCGGCGCAGCGCGTATTCCAGCGTGGCCGCGTTGACGTGGGGGTTGCCGTCGCGGTCGCCGCCAATCCACTGGCCCATGCGCAAAAAGCTGTGTACCGGCTGGCTGCCCAGCGCGCGTTCCAGATCCGCGTAGAGCTTGGGAATTTCGCGTAGAAAGGTCGACTCGTAATAACTCAGCGCGTTTTCAATCTCGTCGGCCACCGTGAGCTTGGTAAAACGCAGCAGCCGGGTCTGCCACAACTGCATGACCCGTGCGCGCAGTTGCGCTTCGTTGGCGGTCAGCTCGCGCGGCGTCAACGCGTCTTTGGCAGCATGTGCCGCGAAGGCGTGTACCTTGATTTCGTCGCGCGCCGTCAGCAACTGGGCAATGTCGCGTTCGGCGTCCAGAATGCTCTTGCGCTGCACTTCGGTCGGGTGGGCTGTGAGTACCGGCGATACATAGGCGCGGGCCAGCATGTTTGCGATTGTCCTGGGCGCTATGCCGGCCCAGCGCAAGCGGGCCAGCGCCACTTCGATGCTGCCTTCCTGGGTGTTGCCGGCGCGCTCATGGATGGCGCGGCGGCGGATGTGGTGCCGGTCTTCGGCCAGGTTGGCCAGATGGCTGAAGTAGGTGAAGGCGCGGATCACACTGACGGTCTGGTCTCCGGAGAGGCCTTTGAGAAGTTTTTTCAACGCCTTGTCGGCCTCGTGGTCGGCGTCGCGGCGAAACGCCACCGAGAGTTTGCGCACCTGCTCGATCAGCTCATAGGCGGCGACACCCTCCTGCTCGCGGATCACGTCGCCCAGAATACGGCCCAGCAGGCGGATGTCTTCGACCAGCGGGCGTTCGTTGTCCTTGGCTCGGGCGCGTGGGCGATCACTGTCCCTGGCTGGCCCCGCAGGCTGTTCCTTGGGGTTGTTTGCACGCGCCGTCGTCACCATCGCTTCACCTCTTGTTGGCTCTTGTTTTGCACTGCAACATGCTAGCATCCAGAACCTTCCCCAGATACAGACAGGTTACGAGTGAGTGCAGATTTTTCACCTTCCACCCGCGTTGTCATTGCCACGCGTGAAAGCCGCCTGGCGATATGGCAGGCAGAACATGTCAAGGCGCTGCTGGAAGCGCGCCTTGGCTGGCAGGTTGAGCTGCTGGGCATGACGACGCAGGGCGACCAGATTCTTGATCGCTCGCTGAGCAAGGTCGGTGGCAAGGGCCTGTTTGTCAAGGAACTGGAAGTGGCCCTCGGCGAAGGGCGGGCCGACCTGGCCGTGCATTCGCTCAAAGACGTGCCCATGGATCTGCCGGAAGGTTTTACGCTGGCCTGTGTGCTTGAGCGCGAAGACCCGCGCGACGCGCTGGTGTCCAACCATTTTTCGTCGCTGGCCGGGCTGCCGCCAGGCGCCGTCGTCGGCACCTCCAGCTTGCGCCGGCTGGTGCTGCTCAAGGCGCTGCGGCCCGACCTGAGGATTGAGCCGCTGCGCGGCAACCTCGACACCCGGCTGCGCAAGCTCGATGAAGGGCAGTACCAGGCCATTGTGCTGGCTGCGGCCGGTTTGAAGCGGCTGGGCCTGGCCTCGCGCATTCGCTGCGCGTTCGAGCCGGAACAGATGTTGCCGGCAGCCGGGCAGGGCGCTCTCGGCATCGAAGTGCGGACTGATCGCCAAGACCTGATCGATGCGCTGGCGACGCTGGCCCATCGGCCCACCTGGCTGGCGGTGACGGCCGAGCGCACCGTCTCGCGCGCGATGGGCGGCAGTTGCTCCATGCCGCTGGCGGCCTTTGTGCGGGCGCAGCCGCCGGCGGGGCGCGGCGACATGCGGCTGGAGGCTGCCTGGGGCGACCCCGGACCCGACGGGCAAGGGCTGGCCGGCCAGCCGCTGGTGCGTGTCCAGCACAGCGCCCCCGTGAGCAATTTTGCCGAAGCCGAAGCACTGGGCGAGCAGGTCGCCGCCTTGCTGCGCGCCGGCGGCGCGGTCTGGGCCGCCAACACCCCGGCGCTTTGAACGCTGTGCGCGTCGTCGTGACCCGGCCCGAGCGCGATGCCCGTCGCTGGGTGCGGGACTTGCAGCAGCACGGCCTGCAGGCCGAGGCCCTGCCGCTGATTGACATTGCGGCATTGCCGGACTCACAGCGTTTGCAGCAGGCTTGGGGCGAGATCGACGCGTATGCTGCGTTGATGTTTGTCAGCGGCAATGCGGTGGACTGTTTTTTTGCATTGAAACCGACGCCAGTCCATGCAGACCGGGCGCAGGAAGCCGCTGATATTGTGGCCAATGACGCGTTGGCAGCCGCCACTGCGCCGCGTTTCATGGCCCCCGGCCCGGGCACGGTGGCGGCGTTGCGCCATGCAGGCGTGCCAGACGCATTGATCGACGCACCCGCAGCGGATGCCAGCCAGTTTGATTCCGAAGCCTTGTGGGCGCTGGTCGGACGCCGGGACTGGCAGAGCCGGCGCGTGCTGATTGTGCGCGGGCAGAGCGCCCGCAGCGGTGCGCCCGGGCGCGACTGGCTGGCGCGGAAACTCCTGGCGGCCGGCGCGCGGGTTGATTTCGTGGCGGTGTACCAGAGGCGCGCGCCGGTGTTCACGGCGGCGCAACTGCAACGGATGGAGACGGCGGCGCACGACGGCTCGGTCTGGCTGTTCAGCAGTTCCGAAGCGGTGGCAAACCTGCCGGCACGCGATTGGTCGCAGGCCCGTGCCGTTGCCACGCACCCGCGCATTGCCGAGGCGGCGCGCGCGGCCGGCTGGGCTGTTGTTGCCGAGTCACGCCCGGCGCTCGCGGACATCGTGGCCTCGATAGAATCAATGCAATCATGAGCGACAGCGATCCAGCGCCACCCCCATCGCCTAGGCCCGACAAGGAGCCCGTGCTGGAACGGGTGTCAGCCGCCGAACGCAGCGAAGGGCTGCGCCGATGGATGCTGCTGCTGGCCCTGTTGCTGGCCGCTGGCGGCTTGCTGCTGAGCGCTTTGTTATGGCAAAAACTCGGCAGCATCCAGGAAGAGCTGGCCCGGCGCAGCACGGACTCGACGGCGCAGTCCATCGAAGCCCGCACCCTGGCGCGGCAGGCGCAGGAAGCCGCACGCGAACTGACGGCGCGCCTGGCGATTGCCGAGACCCGGCTCAGCGAAGTGAGCCTGCAGCGCACGCAGCTCGAAGAGCTGATGCAAAGCCTGTCGCGTTCGCGCGACGAAAACCTGGTGGTCGATGTGGAGTCGTCATTGCGGCTGGCCCAGCAACAGGCCCAGCTCACCGGCAGCGCCGAGCCCTTGCTGGCCGCGCTCAAATCGGCCGACCAGCGGCTTTCGCGCGCCGCGCAGCCGCGCCTCAATTCGCTGCAGCGGGCCATTGCCAGGGATGTGGACCGCATCAAGGCCACCACGGTGACCGATGTGCCCGGCCTGCTGGTCAAGCTCGATGAACTGGCGCGACTGGTGGACGAGCTGCCGCTGGCCAACGCAATGCCGCCGGGCAGCAGCGGGCGTCCTGCCGCGGCGCCGGCGCCCGCCCGCGCCGCTTCCGGCAGTGCGGCTCCGGTTCATGCGGCCATGGCGCTGCTCGACCGGCTGGGGCTGAAGGACTGGTGGCAGCGCACCTGGCAGGGCACACGCGACGAAGTGCGTGGCCTGTTGCGGGTCAGCCGCATCGACCAGCCGGATGCGGCCTTGCTGGCGCCCGAGCAATCGTTTTTCCTGCGTGAAAACCTCAAACTCAAAGTGCTCAACGCCCGGCTTGGCCTGCTGTCGCGGCAAACCGCCAGCGCCCGCGCGGACCTGGACGGTGTCCGCGCGATGTTGGGCAAGTATTTCGACCCGGCGTCCCGCAGGACGCAGACGGCCACCCAGTTGCTGGCGCAGGTGGAAAGCCAGATGAAGTCCGGCGAGCTGCCGCGCCTTGACGACACCCTGGCGGCATTGGCCACGGCTGCTGCGGGCCGTTAGTACAGCGATTGACCATGCGCAGCGCACTCTGGCTCCTGGCCCTGTTTGGCATCGCGGTGGCAGTTGCCCTGGTGGCCGGCAACAACCAGGCGGTGGTCACGCTGTTCTGGCCGCCGCACCGGGTCGATATTTCCTTCAACCTGCTGGTGCTGCTGCTGGCCGGGCTGTGGACGCTGCTGTATCTGGCGCTGCGGGCTGTGTCGGCGGTGTTTTCGCTGCCGGCCGAGGCCAGGCGCTGGCGCGCCCAGCAAAAGGAACGGGCCATGTACGCCGCTTTCATGGATGCGCTGTCGCACCTGATGGCCGGGCGGTTTATTCGGGCGGCCAAACTCGCGCAGAACGCCTTGACGCAGGAAAAAAGCCTGAGCCAGTTGGCAAAAACCTCCCGCGATGTCGGCAGCTACAGTGCCGGGCGGGCGACCCAGCTCCGCTTGTTGGCGCACCTGCTGGCGGCCGAAAGCGCGCAGGCACTGCAAAACAAAGCCTTGCGTGACGAGCACCTGCAACAAGCGCTGGAAACCAGCACGCACCGCAGCGCCCAGGAGACCCGCGAAGGGGTGCAACTGCGGGCGGCGGGCTGGGCAACCGACGACCGCGACCCCACCGCGGCGCTGGCGCTGCTCAACGAGTTGCCACAAGGCACAGCGCGGCGCACGCTGGCCCTGCGCATCAAACTGCGCGCCACGCAGCAGGCCAGGCAAACGCCGCAGGCGCTGGAAACCGCGCGTTTGCTGGCCAAGCACCGGGCGTTTTCGCCGGCCGCCGCGCAAAGCCTTGTGCGCGGGCTGGCGCTGGAGTTATTGCGCGGTGCGCACGATCCGGCGCAGTTGCAAGCCGCCTGGTTGTCGCTCGATGCCAACGAGCGCGCCATGCCCGAGCTGGTGATTCATGCCGTCTCACGCCTGATGGCTTTGCACGGCGACGCCGATCTGGCCCGCGCCTGGCTGCTGCAGGTGTGGGAGCCAGTGATGCAGCCGCGTTCGGAGATCGGCGACAACCTGCGCATCAAGCTGATCCAGGTGCTCGAAGCCGGGCTGGCGTCAATTGACGCCGCCTGGCTGGCGCGTATTGAAACGGCGCAGCAACAGCGCCCGCGCGATGCCAACATGCAGTACCTGGCGGGCATGGCCTGCCTGAAGCGCCAACTCTGGGGCAAGGCCCAGCAGTTGTTGTCCCAGGCTGTGCCGGCCTTGCAGGACGCCGGCTTGCACCGCAATGCCTGGCGCGCACTGGCGCTGCTGGCCGAGCAACGGGGCGATGAGGTGGCTGCGACGCAGGCTTACAAGCGGGCGGCTGAGGTTTAATTTTCCTCAGCCAGTTCGCGCTGCGTTTGTCGAAGGCCGTTGCCAGCTTTGCCTGCGTAGTGCTTCCGGCAAGCCGCACCCAAAAAAAGGCAGCCCGAAAGCTGCCTTTGATCGTTGAAATGCCAAGCCATCACTGGCTGTGCAATGACCCCGTGCGTTCACCTGCTGCCGGCGCGGCAGGCTGCTCAAACGGCAGGGTCATGCTGCGCAGGTCGCGTTTGGTTTCGACCAGCACCAGCGGACCGGCGTCCAATTGGGGCGCCGGCGGACGTTCGCGCGGGACATGACTCGGTTTGGCTTCGGCGGCCATGGCGGCTTGTGCTTCGGCGATTTTTCCGGCGTCCGAGTGGACCCATTGCAAACCGGAAGCGCTGGCCACCTGGGCCAGGTCCTGCAGCGGTAAATCGAAGGACTGGACTTTCGGCAGGGCGCGGGCTGTGGGCGCAGCAGCAAGTACCACGATGGCCGGGACCGGTGTCGGCACCCCAGGTGCGGCCGGCTCGGCTTGGGCCGGCTCCCTATTTGCCATCAATTCAGTTGCTACTTGCGCACGTTCCGCAGGGGCTGTTGCCTGATTTTCCTCAAAATTTTTGGCTGGAGCGGCGCCACGGTCGGTCGCTGCGATGCCCTCAGCCGTGCCCTCGGCAGACGACTCGCCGCGCTCTGAACGCTCACGGCGGTCGCGGCCATAACGGTCACGGCTGCGGCGTTCACGCGGCTGGCGGTCCTGGCCTTCTTCCTGGCCCTCAGCGCGCGCCTGCATGTCGGTGGACGATGCCGGGAAGGCCGGGTTGCCGGCTTCGTCCAAGCCCGCCACGACGCCGGGGTGGGCGGCGTCAAAGCTGTCGGCCTGGGTGCCGGTGATCGGTGCGTTGCCGCCATCGGGGCGCTCGTCACGGCGTTCGTTGCGACGGCCATTGCCGCGCTCGCCACGTTCACGGCGGCCCCCCTGGCCTTCAGCGCGGGCTTCGTTGCGGCCGCCTTGCTGGCGTTCGCCTTCCTGTCCGGCGTCTGCAGGACGTTCCTGGCGCTGGGGGATGTCGCCGCCGGCCATGGCCGCGGCCATGGCGGCCTGGTTGGCCAGAGCGAGGTTCTGCTGTTCTGCGTCACGCGGGGCGGCGCGTTCACCGCGTTCACCACCACGCTCGCCACGGCCACGGCGGCTGCGCTCGCCACGTTCGCCGCGGCCTTCGCTGCCGCCCTGGCCTTCAGGACGTTCTGCGCGGTCTGCGCGCTCGGGACGTGCTTCACGGTTTTCGCCGGCGGGACGTTCCTGGCGCACGCCTTCAGCGCGGCCTTCGGTGCTGCGTTCACGGCGCTCACCGCCACGGCCTTCACCACGCTCGCCACCGCGGCCTTCGCCGCCACGACCTTCGCGCTGATCCGGGCGGCCTTCGCCGCGCGCTTCGCCACGTCCTTCACCGGCACGGCCACCCCGGCCACCGCGACGGCCATCGCGGCCATCGCGGCCACCGCGTTCACCGCCACGCTCGCCGCGTTCACCGCGCTGCTGTTCGTCGCGACGGCCTTCGCCGCGCTCGTCTTTCCTGACTTCCTTGGCGGGCGCTGCGGCGGGTGCTGCTTCCTCGCCGACAAAGAAGGCCTTGAGCTTCGCGAAAAAGCTCTTCTCAGCCGGCGCTGCGACCACCGCGCGGACCGGTTGGGCAGCCACGGGCGCGGCCACCGGGACCGGTTTCGGAACGGCCTGCGGTGCCGGCGCGTCGGGCAGCACGCCCTTGATGACCGGCTCCTGCTTGTTGTGTTTTTCCTGGCTGCGGCGCGTGACGGTGGTCGGGTCTTCCATCTCTTCGGCCATCTTGTAGCTCGCTTCGATGTTGTCCAGGCGCGGGTCGTCGTGTTTGAGACGTTCGAGTTTGTAGTTCGGCGTTTCCAGGGTCTTGTTGGGCACCAGCAGCACATTGATGCGCTGCTTCATCTCGATTTTGGCGATCTCGGAGCGTTTTTCGTTCAGCAGGAAGGACGCCACATCGACCGGAACCTGGCACAGCACCGAGGCCGTGCTGTCTTTCATCGACTCTTCCTGGATGATGCGCAGGATCTGCAGCGCCGAGCTTTCGGTGTCACGGATGTGGCCGGAGCCGCCGCAACGCGGGCAGGGAATCGACGCGCCTTCCGACAGGGCAGGGCGCAGGCGCTGGCGGCTCATTTCCATCAGGCCGAACTTGCTGATGGTGCCGAACTGCACGCGTGCGCGGTCTTGCCGCAGCGCGTCGCGCAAACGGTTTTCGACATCGCGGCGGTTGCGCGACTCTTCCATGTCGATGAAGTCGATGACGATCAGGCCGCCCAGGTCGCGCAGGCGCATCTGGCGCGCCACTTCGTCGGCGGCTTCCAGGTTGGTGCGGGTGGCGGTCTCTTCGATGTCGCCGCCCTTGATGGCGCGGGCCGAGTTCACGTCCACCGAGACCAGCGCCTCGGTGTGGTCGATCACGATCGCGCCGCCGGAAGGCAACTGCACGGTGCGGGCATAGGCCGACTCGATCTGGTGTTCGATCTGGAAGCGCGAGAACAGCGGCGCGTCGTCGCGGTAGCGCTTGACGCGGTGCTCATGCTCGGGCATCACATGGGCCATGAACTGCCTGGCTTGCTCGTAGACGTCGTCGGTGTCGAACAGGATGTCGCCGATGTCGCTGTTGAAGTAGTCGCGGATCGCGCGGATCACGAGGCTGGACTCCTGGTAAATCAGGAAAGCGCCTTTGCCCTCTTTGCCGGCGCCGTCAATCGCGGTCCACAGCTTGATCAGGTAATTCAGGTCCCACTGCAGCTCGGCCGCGCTGCGGCCGATGCCGGCGGTGCGCGCAATGATGCTGGCGCCGGCCGGGTATTCGAGCTGGTCCATCGCCTCCTTGAGTTCGGCCCGGTCATCGCCCTCGATGCGGCGGCTCACGCCACCGCCGCGCGGGTTGTTCGGCATCAGCACGACGTAGCGGCCGGCCAGGCTGACAAAGGTCGTCAGGGCCGCGCCCTTGTTGCCGCGCTCTTCTTTTTCGACCTGCACCAGGATTTCCTGGCCTTCGCGGATCACGTCCTGGATGCGCGCCTGGCTGACCGACACGCCCTGGGCGAAGTACTGCTTGGAGATTTCCTTGAACGGCAAAAAGCCGTGGCGGTCCTCACCGTAGTCGACAAAACAGGCTTCGAGCGAAGGCTCGACACGTGTCACGACGGCCTTGTAAATGTTGCCCTTGCGCTGTTCGCGCCCTTCAATCTCGATTTCGTAGTCGAGGAGTTTTTGTCCGTCGACAATGGCCAGGCGGCGTTCTTCCGACTGGGTGGCATTGACCAGCATGCGTTTCATGGGGTTTCCTTCGTTCTTCTCTGTCTCAAACATCACTGCCCGAAAAACGGGCAAACGACGCCGGGAGCAGACGCTGTGCGAACGTGGGGAATTGCCGGAGAGCTTTTGACGCGCTATGGCGACTGAAATAATCAGTCAGCCGAGCGGTCTGGGCGTAGGCGCGTGGATGGGGCGAGTCGGGGTCTGACAGGTGTTTGCTACCAAAACAGTAGCTGCTTGCGCCCGTGAAACAAGGGCTGGCGGCTGATCCATGCCTGAAAGCGGGGCTAAAAAGCGCCGCAGGCACAGATACATCAGTCCAACCAGTGTTGTTGTCAAAGGGCTACCCATTCAAAGACCAGATTTCACCTGGATCCGTGTCCAGCCCGTGGGGCTGGACACATCGTATTCCGTAGTTGTATTCGCATAACGTCGACTCGTCTGCACTGCATTTTTCCGCCGCGGGGTGCCTGGCACCGTGCGCTTGCGGGCAATTGCTGCCAGTGGCGTCGACCTTCCAGCAAGGCTGTTGGCAGTGGGTTGATGGGTGTGTGGACTAAACTCCCAGACAAATCAACCACTTACAGCTTGTCGCTAGTGAAACACATTATAGGCGCAGGTTCAGGTAAAACACGCCGTCCGGGTAAACCCCTGACGGCGGCTGTGCCTGACCGCCCAAGTCCCCCAACGCCCCCGCAAGCCCTGTCGGACATGCCGGACATGCCGGACATGCCCGCGAAAGCGGCCCCGCAGGCGACGCTGGTGACAGTGGACGCTGACTTGGCGGGCCAGCGCCTGGACAACTTCCTGATCCGCCAGCTCAAGGGCGTGCCCAAAACCCACGTCTACCGCATCATCCGCAGCGGCGAAGTGCGCATCAACAAGGGCAGGGCGCAGGCCGACACCCGGGTCGAGGCCGGCGACATCGTGCGCCTGCCGCCGGTGCGCACCTCGGAGCGGGCGGACGACAAGGCCCGGGCCATGGCGGCCCTGGTGGCCCGGCATGGGGCGGCGTCGAGCATCGGCGGTTTTGCGCCATCGCGGGAATTTCCCATCCTGTTTGAAGACGAACACTTGCTGGCCATCGCCAAACCGGCCGGCGTGGCCGTGCATGGCGGCAGCGGCGTGGCGTTTGGCGTGATCGAGCAGTTGCGCATGGCGCGGCCCGAGGCGAAATTTCTGGAGCTGGTGCATCGGCTGGACCGCGAGACCAGCGGCATTTTGCTGATCGCCAAAAAAAGAGTGGCCTTGAGAAACCTGCAGGAGCAGTTTCGCGAGCGTGAAACCGACAAGATTTACCTGGCGCTGGTCAGCGGGGCCTGGCCGGTCAACAAAAAAGTGCTGGACGAGCCGCTGCAAAAATATTTACTGCCCGACGGCGAGCGCCGGGTCCAGGTGGTGGGCAAGGAGCACCCGGACGGCATGCGGGCGGTGACGCTGGTCAAGGCCAAGGCGGCGCTGTCTTTGCCGGGGCGTGTTTTCACGCTGCTCGAAGTCACCCTCAAGACCGGCCGCACCCACCAGATCCGCGTGCATCTGGCCAGCGAGGGCCATCCGATTGCCGGCGACGACAAATACGGCGACTTCGAACTGAACAAAGCCTTGCAAAAAGAAGCCGCCGGTGCGGCCCTCAAACGCATGTTTCTTCACGCCTGGCGGTTAAAGTTCACGCATCCGTCCAGCGGCAAACGCATTGACCTGCTGGCCGCGCTTCCCCCCGATCTTGAGAGTTTTATTGCCCATGCAACACCCATTGACCTTTGACCTGATTGCCTTCGACTGGGACGGCACGCTGTTTGACTCCACCAAAATCATCGTGCGCTGCATCCAGGCGGCCGTGCGCGACGTGGGCGGCACCGTGCCCACGGACGAGGCGGCCGGGTATGTGATCGGCCTGGGGCTGATGCAGGCGCTGGCCCACGCCGCGCCGGACGTGCCAAAGCACAAATACCCCGAACTCGGCGCGCGCTATCGCCACCACTACATCGGGCACCAGAACGACATCAGCCTGTTTGACGGGGTGCTGTCGCTGCTGGGCGCGCTGAAGGCGCGCGGTCACACGCTGACGGTGGCGACCGGCAAAAGCCGCGCGGGGCTGGACGAGGCCCTGCGCGCGGTGGAGCTCAAGGGCCGCTTTGACGGCTCGCGCACGGCCGATGAAACCGCTGGCAAGCCGCACCCGCGCATGCTGCACGAGCTGATGGAAGAATTTGGCGTGAGCCCGGAGCGCACGCTGATGATTGGCGACACCACACATGACCTGCAGATGGCGCTCAACGCCGGCTGCGCCAGCGTCGGTGTGAGTTATGGGGCGCATCAGAGTACTGATTTTGGCGTACACAAACCGCGCTTCATCGCGCATTCCGTGCAGGAGTTGCACGACTGGCTGCTCCAGAACGCATAGCATGGCGATCCCTGCGCCGGATCCGGCAAACGCCTCCATTGCCCTGTGCCGGGCCAGCGATCTGGCCGAAGGTGGCGAGGCCGTGCCTTTCGATGTCAGCTACGCCGGTCAGACCTGCCGCGCTTTTGCGATCCGTTTTGAAGGCCGGCCCCACGCTTACCTGAACCGCTGCACCCACGTGGCGATGGAACTGGACTGGCAGCCGAATCGGGTGTTTGACGACAGCGGGCAGTGGCTGCTGTGCGCCAGTCATGGCGCCGCCTACCGGCCCGACACGGGCGAGTGCAGCGGCGGGCCTTGCCATGGCGGGCTGGTCAAAATCAGTCTGTCTGAACGGGATGGCCTTGTTTTTTGGCACGCTTCCTACCAACTCAAGGCAATCGAGTTCTAGGGCCTAAACTACCCTTATGAATGATTCAAACCGCCCCGCCCCGTCCGATAGCCCGGACTACCAGCCAGATCGGCCGCCAGTCCTTGACGAAACTATGCAGACAGCTCCTGAAAATATAGCAAACCGCGGCGCCAGAACCGATCCTGCGGCCAGCCCCGGATGGGAGCGCGCGACGCTCGAAAAGCTGGCCTATGCGTCGCTGAACGAGCAAAAAACCGCGCGCCGCTGGAGAACCTTTGTGCGCCTGTCCTGGCTGGCGTTTTTTGTGTTTCTGGTGGGGTTGGCGATGCATCGCGGCACACCCACCGTCAGCGGACCGCATACCGCGGTGATCGAGATCAAGGGCGAGATTGCCGCCGGCTCCGAGGCCAGTGCCGAGTTTGTCAATGCCGCGCTGCGCGCCGCTTTTGAAGACACAGGCGCCAAAGCCGTGGTGTTGCTGATCAATTCGCCCGGCGGCAGCCCGGTGCAGGCCGGCATGATGAACGACGAAATTGTTCGTCTGAAGACCAAACACAAAAAGCCGGTGTATGCCGTGGTCGAAGAAACCTGCGCGTCGGCCGCGTATTACATTGCCGCGTCGACCGACAGGATATTTGTCGACAAGGCCAGCATCGTGGGTAGTATCGGCGTATTGATGGACGGCTTTGGATTCACCGGCCTGATGGACAAAGTGGGTGTGGAGCGACGGCTGATGACGGCCGGCGAAAACAAGGGCTTTCTCGACCCGTTCAGTCCGCAAACCGACAAGCAGCGTGTTTATGCCCAGGCCATGCTCGACCAGATTCACCAGCAGTTCATCACGGTGGTCAAGACCGGCCGCGGCAAGCGCCTGAAGGAAAAGCCCGAGATGTTCAGCGGCCTGTTCTGGACCGGCCAGCAGGCGATCGAGCTGGGCCTGGCGGACCAGTTGGGCACGTTGGAATATGTGGCCCGCGAGATTGTCAAGGCCGAAGACATCATTGACTACACCCGCCGCGAAAACGTGGCTGAGCGCCTGGCCAAGAAATTTGGCGCGGCCATCGGTAACGGCGCGATGACGGCGTTCAAGGCGATACCGGCGATTCGCTAGGCCCATGTTCTCGCCCCCACTCTTGCCACTGCGTGTGCTGCGCTGCCCCCCGAGGGGGGCTGTGCTTGCTCGGGGCGGCCCTTCGCTGCGCACTCGCCGACAGTGTCAGCGGCCTATGCAAAAAACCGTGGGCAGGCCCAGCGCCGCGCCGCCCTTGTCGCGCTTCCAATTGCTGACCTGCGCGCTGCGCGACCAGCCGCTGGCCATCGTCAGGCCGCAGCTCAAAGCCAACCGGGTGCCCGGTTGCAGGGTCTGCAGCAGCGCCTGCAGCAGGGCGGTGTTGCGGTAGGGCGTTTCAATGAAAATCTGCGTCTGGCCGGTCTTCAGCGCCAGTGATTCGAGTTCGCGGATGCGCTGGCTGCGTTCGCCGCCGTCCTGCGGCAGGTAGCCGACAAACGCAAAGTTTTGGCCGTTCAGGCCGCTGGCGCTCAGGGCCAGCATCAGGGACATCGGCCCGACCAGCGGCAGCACCTGCAGGCCCAGGTCGTGGGCGGCGCGCACCACCGACGAACCCGGGTCGGCAATCGCCGGCATGCCGGCTTCGCTGACCAGACCGATGTCGCGGCCTGTGAGGGCCGGTTGCAACAGGGGTCGGGCATCGAAGTTGCCGCCATGGTCGCCTTTTTTGTGTACCTCGCGCGGCAGCTCTTGAATCTGTTGCAATTGCACGGCTTGCTGCAACGGCTGCACTTCATTGACCCGCTTGAGGTAGGCGCGTGTGCTTTTGGCGTTTTCGCAAATCCAGCAGGACAGCGCGGCGGCTCGCTGCAGCGTGGCCAGCGGCATCACGTCCTGGATGGGCGTTTGAACATCGCAGCCGAAATCCAACGGCGCGGGCACCAGGTAGAGCTTGCCTTTGACGCTGCTCATGACTCGTTTTTCTTGTTCGCCAGCAGGATCACGCCGGCGGCCTGGATCAGCCGGCAGGTGCGGATCAGGGGCAGGCCGACCAGGGCGGTCGGATCGTCGTTCTCGATGGAGGCCAGGAGGGCGATGCCCAGGCCTTCGCTCTTGGCGCTGCCGGCGCAGTCGTAAGGCTGCTCGGCGTACAGGTAGTTTTCGATCTCATCGTCGCTGAGCAGTCGAAACCGCACCTTCACCGCCGCCAGATCGGTCTGCTCGAAACCGCTTTGCTGGCACACGACCGCCACCGCGGTCTGGAACACGACGGTCTGGCCGCGCATCTGGCGCAACTGGGCGACGGCACGGGCGTGGCTACCGGGTTTCCCGAGCGGCTGGCCGTTCAGGTCCGCCACCTGATCCGAGCCGATCACCACCGCCTCCGGGAAGTTGGCGGCCACGGCCCTGGCCTTGGCCAGTGCCAGACGCCGGGCGAGTAGCGCCGGGGCTTCACCGGGCCGCGGGGTTTCATCCACGTCGGGCGAGGCGACGTCGAAGGGGATTTGCAGGCGCTGCAGCAATTCACGGCGATACGGCGAGGTGGAGCCCAGAATCAGTCGGCGCGATGTTTGGGGAAGGAGGCCGGCGCGGGCATCCGGGGACGGTGCAGGGTTCATGCTTCGATTCTCTTACACTGCTGCCATGTCCAGACATCTTCACGCCCAGCGGCTCAATATGCGGGTTTTTGCCCAGGAAGGCGTGCCGCTCGTCGAAATCACGCCGCTACAAAATTTACAGCGCCTGGCGCAGGAAATACAAGGGCTGGAACCCGACTTGACGGTCAGATGGCGGGCCACCGGCGAGTTGCGGCCCCGTGCCGGGTCCGATGACGATGTCTGGCTCCGGCTGGAAGCCAGGGCGACGCTGCCGCTGACCTGCCAGCGCTGCATGGGCGCCGTGGCGACCGTGGTGGAAGTCGATCAGTGGTACCGCTTCGTCGCCGATGAAGACATCGCGATGCTTGAGGACGACCAGTCCGAAGAAGACCTGCTGGTCATGGCGCCGCAATTCGATTTGCTGGAAGTGCTGGAAGACGAGTTGCTGATGGCTTTGCCGCTGGTGCCCATGCATGAAACCTGCCCCGAAACCCCGGTGTTCAGCGCAGGGGAGTCCGAGCTGGCGCAGCAAGAGGATGCCAAGCCCCATCCCTTTGCGGCGCTGGCTCAGCTCAAAAAGCCGAAGCAATGATGGGGTTTTCCCCATGCGGTGAATGGGCCGGTGTTTTGCCAATGGGCGTGGCGACTGGAAAAACCGGACGTATCGCGCTATAATCCGAGGCTTGACGTTGCTGCCCTCTGATGGGTGGCTGCGTAATTTACCCACCCTATACCCCCTCAGGAGCGGATCATGGCCGTCCAGCAGAACAAAAAATCACCTTCCAAGCGCGGCATGCACCGCGCTCACAATGCATTGACCGTGCCCGGCATCGCCGTCGAATCCACCACTGGCGAGACGCACCTGCGTCACCATATCAGCCCCACCGGTTTTTACCGTGGCCGCAAGGTGCTGAAAACCAAATCCGAAGCGTAATTCGCGCTTTAACGACCGGCCCGCACTGATACTGCGGGCCTTTGTTTTGTTGAATTCCCCCATTTTGACTGCACAGGTCCTGCCGTGATCAGGATAGCCGTCGATGCCATGGGCGGGGATTTCGGCCCGTCCGTCACCATCCCGGCCAGTCAGGCTTTTCTGGACAGCCATCCGGAGGCCGCCATTGTGCTGGTGGGCCAGCCCGCCGCACTGGCCTCGCAGCCCCAGTATTCCCACCTCCAGTCCCATCCGCGCTGTCAGGTGCTGGCTGCTTCCGAGGTGGTGGCCATGGACGATCCGATCGAGGTCGCCTTGCGCCGCAAAAAAGACTCGTCGATGCGCGTCGCAATCACCCAGGTGAGGGACGGTGCCGCCCAAGCCGCGGTCTCGGCCGGCAACACCGGCGCGCTGATGGCCATTGCCCGTTATGTGCTCAAAACGCTGGACGGCATTGACCGCCCGGCCATTGCCACCCAGTTGCCCAATGCGGCTGGCGGCGCGACCACTGTGCTTGATCTGGGTGCCAATATCGATTGCACCGAAGACCATTTATTTCAGTTTGCGGTGATGGGCTCGGCCCTGGTTTCGGCCATCGCCAATAAATCAAATCCCAGTGTCGGCCTGCTCAATATTGGCGAAGAAGCAATCAAAGGCAGCGAAATAATAAAAAAAGCCGGCAAATTGCTGCGATCTGCCTCTAATGCCGGCGATTTGAACTTTCATGGCAATGTCGAAGGCAATGACATTTTCAAAGGCGTCGTTGACATCGTGGTCTGTGACGGCTTTGTCGGTAATGTCGCGCTGAAGGCCAGCGAAGGCCTGGCCAGCATGATTGGCGACTTCATGCGGGCTGAATTTTCACGCAATATCTTCACTAAATTTGCTGCTATCGTTGCTTATCCGGTGTTATCTGCCTTTAAAAACCGGGTTGATCACAGGCGTTACAATGGTGCGGCGCTGCTGGGCCTGCGTGGCCTGGTGTTTAAAAGCCACGGTTCGGCCGATGCGTTCGCTTTTGAGCGGGCTCTGAATCGGGCTTATGATGCAGCTCGCAACAATTTGCTGGAGAGGGTGAGGGAACGCATTGCCCATGCTGCGCCGCTACTGGCTAAAGCCTCGGCGCAGCCGGGCGCCGCAGCCGCTCCGGTGGTTTTCCAGATTGCTGATTCAATACCCTTGCACCCACTTTAATCACAATGAGCCCTTATTCACGCATCACAGGCACGGGCAGCTACCTGCCGCCGCGCCGCTTGAGCAACGCCGAACTGGTCGCTGAACTGGCCGCTCAAGGTGTTGAAACCTCTGACGAATGGATTGTCGAGCGCACCGGGATTCGGGCCCGCCACTTTGCCGCGCCCGAAGTGTGCAGCAGCGATTTGGGGGCCGAGGCTGCCAAAAACGCCTTGCAGGCCGCAGGCGTCGAAGCCAAAGACATTGATCTGATCATCGTCGCCACCTCAACCCCCGACATGATCTTTCCGTCGGCGGCATGCATTTTGCAAAACAAGCTCGGCATGGCTGGCTGCCCGGCGTTTGACGTGCAGGCGGTTTGCAGCGGCTTTGTGTATGCGCTGACCATTGCCGACGCGATGATCAAAACCGGTTCGGCCACCAAGGCGCTGGTGATAGGCGCGGAAGTCTTTTCGCGCATTCTGGATTTTTCAGACCGCACCACCTGCGTGCTGTTTGGCGACGGCGCCGGCGCCGTGGTGCTGGAAGCGTCCGAGACGCCCGGCATCCTGGCCACCGACTTGCACGCCGATGGCAAACACGTCGGTATTTTGTGTGTGCCGGGTACCGTGGCGGGCGGCAAGGTGCTGGGCGACCCGCTGCTCAAGATGGACGGGCAGGCCGTCTTCAAGCTGGCGGTGGGTGTGCTCGAAGACGCGGCGCGCGCGACCCTGGCCAAGGCTGGCCTGCAGGAGGCCGATATCGACTGGCTGATTCCGCACCAGGCCAATATCCGCATCATGCAGAGCACCGCGAGGAAGCTCAAGATGTCGATGGAAAAAGTGATCGTCACGGTGGACCAGCACGGCAACACCTCGGCCGCTTCCATTCCGTTGGCGCTCGACGTGTCGGTGCGCAGCGGCAAGATCAAAAAGGGTGACACCCTGATGCTCGAAGGCGTGGGCGGGGGCTTCACCTGGGGTGCCGTACTCCTGAATCTATAGCCTCCTACGCCTGTCACCTAGGGGTTGGAAACTGT
Organism: Herminiimonas sp.; assembly: GCF_030655415.1. Next base: position 481,467 of record NZ_JAURVN010000002.1, read on the forward strand.
TTTTATTGATGACTTCATGAAACCTTTTGCTTTTGTTTTTCCCGGGCAAGGCTCCCAGTCGGTGGGCATGCTGGACGCCTGGGGTGATCACCCTGCCGTGCTGGAGACGCTCCGGGAGGCATCCGACGCGCTCGGCGAGGACCTTGCCAGACTGATCAGGGAAGGCCCGAAGGAAGCGCTGGCGCTGACCACCAACACCCAGCCGGTGATGCTGGTTGCCGGTGTGGCGGCTTACCGTGCCTGGATGGCCGAGACTGGCGCGGCGCCTTCTGTCGTTGCCGGCCATTCGCTCGGTGAATATTCCGCGCTGGTGGCCGCCGGTGTCTTGAGCCTGGCGCAGGCGGCGCCGCTGGTGCGTTTTCGCGCGCAGGCCATGCAGGATGCGGTGCCGGTGGGCGTGGGCGCGATGGCTGCGATTTTGGGCATGCCGGCGTCCCGGGTCGTTGAAGGTTGCACCGAAGCTGTTCGCACGTTTGGCCCGAACACCGCTGAAGTCGTGGAGGCTGTCAACTTCAACGACCCGATGCAGACGGTGATTGCCGGCAGCAAGGCCGCCGTGGAAAAAGCCTGCGAAGTGCTCAAGGCCAGGGGCGCCAAGCGCGCCTTGCCGCTGCCGGTGTCGGCCCCGTTTCACTCCAGCCTGATGAAACCCGCCGCCGACAGGCTGAAGGAAAAACTCTCTGGCGTGAGTTTCGCCGCGCCGCGGCTCCCGCTGATCAACAACATCGAGGTCGCCGTCGAGACAGAGCCCGACCGTATTCGCGCAGCCTTGTACAAGCAGGCCTTTGGGCCGGTCCGCTGGGTCGAATGTGTGCAGGCCATCAAGACGCGCGGGTTGTCCGTCCTTGTCGAGTGCGGCCCCGGCAAGGTTCTGGCCGGCATGGTCAAGCGCATCGATGCGGAACTGACAGGCGTGGCCCTGTTCGATCCCGATAGCATGGCGCAAGCCAAGGAATTGCTGGCATGACTGATACCAAGTTTGAAGGACAGGTTGCGCTGGTCACCGGCGCGTCACGCGGCATCGGCGCGGCCATAGCGCTTGAGCTGGCGCACCGCGGCTTGAAAGTGATTGGTACCGCGACCACTGACGAGGGCGCGGCAAGAATCAGCCAGGCGCTGGCTGCTTTTCCTGGCTGCGCGGGCAAAAACCTCAATGTGAACGACGCCGTGGCGGCAGAGGCGCTGATCGACGGCATCGTCAAGGCGCATGGCGGCCTGCAGGTGCTGGTCAACAATGCCGGCATCACGCGCGACATGCTGGCCATGCGCCTGAAGGACGAGGACTGGGATGCGGTGCTGGACACCAACCTGAAAGCGGTGTTCCGCATGAGCCGCGCGGTGATGCGCACGATGATGAAGCAGCGTTATGGCCGCATCATCAACATCACCTCGGTGGTCGGTGCGTCGGGCAACGCCGGGCAGGCCAACTACGCGGCGGCCAAGGCCGGTGTGGCCGGCATGACGCGGGCGCTGGCCCGCGAGCTGGGCAGCCGCAACGTCACCGTCAACTGCGTGGCTCCGGGTTTTATCGAAACCGACATGACGGCAGGCTTGCCTGAGGAGCAGCAGAAGGCGCTGCTCGGGCAGATTCCGCTGGGCCATCTGGGCAAGCCGCAGGACATTGCCCACGCAGTGGCTTTTGTCGCCAGCCCGCAGGCCGGCTACATCACCGGGCAGGAACTTCACGTCAACGGCGGAATGTACATGTAAATCATCCGGCGGCATGCAGGCATGTGCCCTGCGTCACCATGATCATGAATAATGGTGACGCGGAGCCGCCTGCAGGCGCCGGAGGACAAGCCGGGTTTTATCCGTCCGGCTGGCGGACTGGGGAGACAACTCCAACAACGCTAAAATCACGGATTAATTCACAACCCTCAGAGGGAACTATGAGCGATATCGAAGCACGTGTTAAGAAAATCATTGCCGAGCAGCTTGGCGTGGAAGAAGGCCAGGTCACCAACGGAAAAGCCTTTGTGGCCGATCTGGGCGCTGACTCGCTTGACACCGTAGAACTGGTGATGGCTCTGGAAGACGAGTTTGGCATCGAGATTCCCGACGAAGACGCGGAGAAGATCACCACCGTCCAGAACGCGATCGACTACGCGAACACCCATCAAAAAGCCTAAAGACCCCGGTCTTTTTTCATCCCGCTTGAAGGGCCGTCTCCGGCCTTTTGAGAATTTCTTCAGGATTTGCGCATGAGCCGTCGTCGCGTCGTTGTGACAGGTCTGGGTTGCATCAGCCCCGTGGGTAACACGGTGGCTGAGAGCTGGGCCAATTTGCTGGCGGGTCAGTCCGGCATTGACCTGATCACCAAATTCGATGCCAGTGCCTTTGCCTGCAGGATTGCGGGCGAAGTCAAGGGTTTTTCCATCGGGGACTACATCCCCGAAAAAGAAGCCCGGCACATGGATACCTTTATCCACTACGGTCTGGCGGCGGCCTGCCAGGCGGTGGCCGACAGTGGCCTGAAAACCGGTGAAGCGCTGACCGGCGACGAGGCCGTGCGCATCGGTTGCGTCATCGGTTCGGGCATTGGCGGCTTGCCGCTGATTGAAGACACCCACGATGAACTGGCCAAGCGCGGTCCGCGGCGCATCACGCCGTTTTTTGTACCCGGCACGATCATCAACATGATCGCCGGCCATGTGTCGATGAAATTCGGTTTCAAGGGCCCCAACATTGCCATCGTCACGGCATGCACGACCGGCTTGCATTGCATCGGCGATGCTGGCCGCATGATCGAGTACGGCGATGCGGACGTGATGGTTGCGGGCGGCTCCGAGGCGACGGTCTCGCCGCTGGGCATAGGCGGGTTTGCCGCGATGCGCGCGCTGTCCACCCGCAACGACGACCCCAAGACCGCCAGCCGCCCCTGGGACAAGGACCGGGACGGTTTTGTGCTGGGCGAGGGCGCCGGCATGATGGTGCTCGAAGAGTACGAACATGCCAAAGCGCGGGGCGCCAGAATTTATGCCGAGCTGGCGGGTTTCGGCATGAGTGCCGATGCCGGGCACATCACGGCGCCCAACATGGACGGCCCGCGCCGCGCCATGCTGGGCGCGCTGCGCAATGCCGGCCTTAATGCCGATGCGGTGGATTACCTCAATGCCCACGGCACCTCGACGCCGCTGGGCGACACCAACGAGAGCAACGCCATCAAGGCCGCGTTCGGCGACCATGCCAGACGCATGGTGGTGAGCTCGACCAAGTCCATGACCGGGCACCTGCTCGGCGGCGCGGGCGGCATCGAGTCGGTGTTTGCCGTGCTGGCGCTGCACCATCAGAAGATTCCGCCGACCATCAACATCTTCAGCCAGGATCCCGAGTGCGACCTGGATTACTGCGCGAACACGGCCCGTGACGCCAAAATCGACGTTGCCGTCAAAAACAACTTCGGTTTTGGCGGCACCAACGGGACGCTGGTGTTCAAGCGGGCCTGATGCTTCTTTCTTTCACGCGATCAGTCTCAAGCCCCGTCAAGTCCTGCCCTGACCATGCATAACGCCCCACCGGTTGTCTATCCGCTGGGGCGCTCGCATTTTCAGGGCTTGGTGCTGCTGGGCCTCTGGCTGGCCGGGCTGGCGGTGCTGGCGCTGTGGTGGCATGCCGCGCCAGGGTTTGACTGGCGGCTGGGGGCGGCGCTTGCCGCCACGCTGGCATCCGGTGCATTGGCCGGGCTGGGATGGAAAAACTCGCCCATCGGCCAATTGCGCTGGGACGGGCAGGTCTGGCGTTGGGAAAGTCAGGGTTATCAGGCGGGAACACTGGTGCGAGAGCTGTCGGTTGAGCTTGATTTTCAGCGCATCCTGCTGCTTAGGCTGGAGAACCACGACCACGCCACCCTATGGCTGTGGGCCGGCCGGACAGCCCTGCCGGAACGCTGGCTGGATTTGCGCCGTGCCGTCTATTCGCGGTCCAAGGCATTGCCCATCGCCATGCCGCCTGATCCCATGCCACCTGTTGCCGCAGCGGATTGTTTGACCGAACCCCATCGGCCGCGCCCTTATTCATGAGCGCCGACACGCCCCCTCAAGAACCTGCCACGGCCAGCGATAGCGATGCCATGCTGGTCGAGCGTACGGTCGCGGGCGACCAGAAAGCGTTTGAGCTGCTGGTGATCAAATACCAGCGCCGCATTCAGCGCCTGATCGGTCGCATGGTGCGTGATGTGGACCTGGTGGAAGACATTGCCCAGGACACTTTTATCCGGGCTTACCGCGCGCTCGCCCAGTTCCGGGGCGAGGCCCAGTTCTACACCTGGCTGTACCGGATTGCCGTCAACACCGCGAAAAAGGCGTTGATGGAGCTCAAGCGCAACCCGACGGTCTCGGAAAATTCCTTTAGATCCGGCCAAAGCGATGAAGGCGATGAAACTTCCCCGCTGGAAAACGAACTAATCAGTTCGGAAACGCCCGAAGCCGTGCTTGCCGGCAAGGAGATTGCACAAATGGTCAACGCCGCCATGGACGCTTTGCCCGAAGAGTTGCGCCTGGCCATTACCTTGCGGGAGATTGAAGGTTTGAGCTACGAAGAGATCGCTGAGGCGATGAATTGTCCGATTGGCACCGTGCGTTCACGTATTTTCAGGGCTCGGGAAGCTATTTCCGAAAGAATAAAACCCTTGCTGGAAAATCAGTCCGGCAAGCGGTGGTAAAGGAACCCACAGGACACTGGTACTGCAACCCAAAAATATCGAAACATGAAAGCGCGTCTTTGCACCCATGGCGGCGTTGCAACCCTTGCGAAGGCGGCCACCAGCCTTCGCTGCGGCTTGCGCCTTGCCCTGGGTACGAATCCATCACTTTCATGATGTTTCGCTACTTCCGGGTTGCAGTACCAGAGTAAATGATTGAAACCGGCAGGCACAAGCTGCCCAGGGACACCATGAAACCGATAACGCAAAACCGTGAACTGATTTCCGCCCTGGTTGACGGCCAGTTGGAGGGTGAGGACTTTGCCGATGCACTCGCGGTGTGCGAAGGCGATGCCCAGGCGCTGGCCCGCTGGAATGCCTATCATCTTATTGGTGATGTGTTGCGTTCGCCCGGGCTGACGGCGCATGCGTCTGATGCGGCGTTTGTCACGCGCCTGAGCGCTCGCCTGAGCCTGGAGCCGGCCCTCGATGCAAAACCGGGGGTGGCTGCGTCTGCCGATTCGGAAGGACAAAAAAGCCTGCCGATAGCCGGGCAACCGGCAGGCAATGTTCCGCGCGAGGCCGCCAACGATGCCGGCTTTCGCTGGAGGCTGGTGGCGGGTTTTGCTTCCATCACGGCCGTGGCGGCGATTGCCTGGCACGTCGGGTCGGGTCTGCTGACGCCTTCTGCCGCGCCACAACTGGCCCGGTCAGATACCGCGCAGCAGGTGCTGGTCGTGTCCGGACAGGGCACCATGGTGCGCGATGCCAGAATGCAGGAACTGCTGGCTGCGCACAAGCAGTTTGGCGGTACCTCGGCTTTGCAGGTGCCCTCGGGCTTCCTGCGGAACGCCACGTTTGAAACGTCTCAGGACGAACGGCGTTGAAGCGGTCGCTGTCCGCAACGCCACGCCTGTCCAGCGCCATGAACCTCAAGACTTTTCGCCTTGTTGCCCTTGTCGTCTGTTCGTTGACAGTTGCTGATTTCATGGCGGCTCAGACACGGGAACCGGCCGCTTCGGGGCTTGCCGCGGAGGCCAACAACATCAACGACTGGTTGATGCGCATGCATGAAGCCTCCAGAGACCGTTCTTATGTGGGCACGTTTGTGGTGACTTCCGGCGGTGTGATGGCCAGCGCCAAAATCTGGCATGTCTGCGACGGTGTGCAGCAAATTGAACGGGTCGAAACGCTGACAGGCGTACCGCGCGCGATCTTCCGGCATAACGACCTGGTTGTGACCTTCATGCCTGAGCGCAAGGTGGTCCGTACTGAAAAGCGGGAATCGCTGGGCCTTTTTCCCGAGTTGCTCAAATCCACCAACAACCGGATTGCCGACTTCTACAAAGCCCGGCAGGAGGGCAGAGAGCGGGTGGCGGGCGTGGAGACCGACATCATTGCCTTGACGCCGAAAGACGCGATGCGCTTTGGTTACCGCGTCTGGGCCGAGCAGAAGAAGGGACTGGTCGTCAAGCTGCAAACGCTGGACACCGACGGCAAAGTGCTTGAGCAGGCGGCATTTTCAGAATTGCAGTTTGACGCGCCCATCAAAATTGACGAACTGCTGCAAATGATGGGCAGGATCGATGGTTACCGGGTTGACAAGCCTGGCTTGGTCAAAACCACGGCCAGCGCCGAGGGCTGGGTGCTGAAAACACCGGTGGCCGGCTTTCAGCCCATGAGCTGCTACAAGCGCCCGGATGCGACGCAGTCCAGGGGCGACCCCATGCAGTGGATTTTTTCCGACGGCCTGGCTTCCGTGTCGATTTTTGTCGAGCCTTTCGACAGTCAGCGCCACACCAAGGAATCCGGGCTGTCCCTGGGCGCCACCCAGTCGCTGACCCGGCGTGTCGACGCTTACTGGCTGACCGTGATGGGCGAGGCGCCCATGACCACCCTGCGCCTGTTCGCCGACGGTCTTGAACGCATGAAGTAGCGCCTCATTTTTCCGATAATTTCTGTTCCGGCAATTTTTTTCGAAGGCTGATGATGTTTAATCTGAATTGGAAACCATGTCGCTCGTACCTCGTCGTCGTCGCGCTCGCGCTGGGAGGCGCCCTGGCCCTGATGCCTGCTCAAACGCTGATGGCGCAAACCCGCAGCCTGCCCGACTTCACCGATCTGGTGGAGCAGGTCGGTCCGTCGGTCGTCAATATCCGGACGGTGGAAAAAGTCAAGGCCGGCGCAGCCGGTAGCGCTGACGAGCAAATGCTGGAGTTTTTCCGGCGTTTTGGCATTCCGGTGCCGCCGAACCTGCCGCGCCCGCCGCGTCCGGACCGCGGCCAGCAGGAAGAAGAGCAGCCGCGCGGCGTGGGTTCGGGGTTCATCCTGACATCTGACGGGTTGGTCATGACCAATGCCCATGTCGTCGAAGGCGCCGATGAGGTGCTGGTGACGCTGACGGACAAGCGCGAGTTCAAGGCCAGGATCATAGGCACGGACAAGCGCACCGATGTGGCGGTGGTCAAAATTGAAGCCGCGGGTTTGCCAGCGGTGAAAATCGGCGACGCCGGTCGCATGAAGGTCGGTGAATGGGTCATGGCGATTGGCTCACCCTTTGGTCTTGAAAACACCGTGACCGCCGGCATCGTCAGCGCCAAGCAGCGCGACACGGGCGACTACCTGCCCTTCATTCAGACCGATGTGGCGATCAACCCCGGCAATTCTGGCGGTCCGCTCATCAATATGCGCGGCGAGGTGGTGGGCATCAACAGCCAGATTTATTCGCGTTCCGGCGGTTTCCAGGGAATATCGTTTGCCATCCCGATCGACGAGGCCACCCGCGTGGCGGACCAGTTGCGCAGCAACGGGCGGGTCACCCGCGGACGCATCGGCGTGCAGATTGACCAGGTCAGCAAGGACGTTGCGGAGTCCATCGGACTGGGCAAGGCGCAGGGCGCGCTGGTGCGCGGCGTCGAGGCCGCTTCGCCGGCTGAAAAAGCCGGCATCGAAGCGGGCGACATCATCACCCGATTTGAAGGCAAGGTGATTGATAAAGCGAGCGACCTGCCGCGGCTGGTGGGCAACGTGAAACCGGGCACCCGGGCCACCATCACGGTGTTCAGGCGCGGCAGCGCCAGAGACCTGAGCGTGACGATTGGTGAAGTAGAGGCGGAAAAACCGGTGCGCAAGGCGCAGTCGCCCGAGGGCAAGCCGCCGGTGGCCGGCCCCGCCCAGGTGCTGGGCCTGGTGGTCAGCGAATTGCCTGACGCGCTGAAGAAAGAGCTCAAGCTCAAAGGCGGCGTCAAGGTCGACGCCAGTGAAGGTGCTGCCGCCCGCGCCGGGCTGCGCGAAGGCGATGTGATTCTGGCCATTGCCAATACCGAAATTACCGGCGTCAAGGATTTTGAAGCGGCGCTGGCCAAAGTTGACAAGAGCAAAGCCGTCAACGTGCTGTTCCGGCGTGGCGAGTGGACTCAATACGCGCTGATTCGCTCGCCCCGTTAACGTCATAAGCGTCGAGGCGAGGGCCTGCTCGACGCAGGCGCTTGCGTTCTTCAACCCCCATACCCTGCTCAGGGCTGGGGGTTTTGCCTGCCGGGCCTTTTTCAGACAATAAAAAAATATTTTTTCAAGCCCCCGGCACTGGTTTTAATGTTTGTAATCACTAACATTAAAATCTGTCTAATGACGAATTTAGGTAGAATGAACATGGAATTTTTGATATTTTTAATATATTAAACAACCAAAAAATCGCGATTCAGCATGAATTGACGGGATTCGCTATCGCTCCACAGATCGCCCACAAGTTGTCCAGAATCTTCAAATTGAAATTGTGAGTAAGCTGTGCATAAAATCCATGTTGCTGCCTTGCAACGAGAAAAATTTGGCAATTTCGCGACCATATCTTGCCGGCTTTTTGCCTACAATGAAGCTTCCAACTATCGCAGTTGCCATAGATTGTTGGTTCAGGGCGCGTCTCAAGTGACGCGCCCTTTTTTATGGCTCTCGCGAATTGGCCTTGGTTTCTTCGCAATATTTTCAAGTACTTAGGCGTTCCCTTTGATGAATCACATCAGAAACTTTTCGATCATTGCGCATATTGATCACGGCAAATCCACGCTCGCTGACCGCATCATCCAGCGTTGTGGCGGTTTGCAGGACCGTGAGATGAGTGCGCAGGTTCTCGACTCCATGGATCTGGAAAAGGAGCGTGGGATAACCATCAAGGCGCAGACTGCTGCGCTCCAATACAAGGCGCTCGACGGCCAGATCTACAACCTCAATCTGATCGACACCCCCGGCCATGTGGACTTCTCTTATGAGGTGAGTCGTTCGCTGTCGGCCTGTGAAGGCGCCTTGCTCGTTGTCGACGCGAGCCAGGGCGTTGAAGCGCAGACGGTGGCCAACTGCTACACCGCACTCGACCTCGGCGTGACGGTGGTGCCGGTGCTCAACAAGATGGATTTGCCGCAGGCCGACCCGGACAATGCGAAGCAGGAAATCGAAGACGTGATCGGCATCGACGCGACCGATGCGATTCCCTGCAGCGCCAAGACCGGCATGGGCATCGACGAGATTCTGGAAGCCGTGATTGCCAGAATACCGCCGCCCCGAGGCAATCCGGACGGACCGCTGCGCGCGATGATTGTCGACAGTTGGTACGACGCCTACGTGGGTGTGGTCATGCTGGTGCGTGTGGTCGATGGCAGGCTGGCCAAGGGTGATCGCATCAAGCTGATGGCCAGCGAAGCGACCTACAACGCCGACCAGTTGGGGGTTTTTACCCCGCATACCGAAGCGCGCGATGCGCTGGAGGCCGGCGAGGTCGGCTTCATCATTGCCGGCATCAAGGAACTGCAGGCGGCGCGGGTCGGCGACACCGTGACCCTGATCAAACCCGGCACGGGCGGGGCGGCCGCCACGGCGACCGAAGCCTTGCCGGGCTTCAAGGAGATCCAGCCGCAGGTGTTTGCCGGCCTGTACCCGACAGAAGCCAGCGAGTACGATTCGCTGCGCGACGCGCTGGAAAAGCTCAAGCTCAACGATGCGTCGCTGCACTATGAACCGGAGGTCAGCCAGGCGCTTGGTTTTGGGTTTCGCTGCGGCTTCTTGGGCCTGCTGCACATGGAAATTGTTCAGCAGCGGCTCGAGCGTGAATTCGACCAGGACCTGATCACCACCGCGCCCAGTGTGGTGTACGAAGTGGTGAAGGCCGATGGCGAGATCATCCGGGTCGAAAACCCGTCGAAGATCCCCGACGCCGGCAAGGTGAGCGAGATTCGCGAGCCCATCGTCACCGTGCATCTGTACATGCCGCAGGATTATGTGGGCGCCGTCATGACGCTGGCCAACCTCAAGCGCGGCGTGCAGCTCAACATGGCCTACCACGGCAAGCAGGTCATGCTGACCTACGAAATGCCGCTGGGCGAGATCGTGCTGGACTTCTTCGACAAGCTCAAGTCGGTCTCGCGCGGCTACGCCTCCATGGACTACGAGTTCAAGGAGTTCAGGGCGTCCGACGTGGTCAAGGTGGACATTCTGCTCAATGGCGAGAAGGTCGATGCGCTGTCCATCATCGTCCACCGCAGCCAGTCGGCCTACCGCGGCCGGGCGGTTGTCGCCAAGATGCGGGAAATCATTTCCAGGCAGCAGTTCGACGTGGCGATCCAGGCCGCCATCGGGGCCAACATCATCGCGCGTGAGACAATCAAGGCGCTGCGCAAAAACGTGATTGCCAAGTGTTACGGCGGCGATATCTCCCGCAAGCGCAAGCTTCTCGACAAACAAAAAGCGGGTAAAAAACGCATGAAACAAATCGGTTCGGTGGAAGTGCCTCAAGAGGCCTTCCTGGCCATATTGCAGGTGGAAGAATAATGCTGAGCCTGATGAGTCCAATCACCGCGGCGGTGCTGGCCGTGTTTGTCGGCTACGGCGGCGCCTGGTATTTCGGCGTGGTGGACGGCAACTTCTCGCTGCTGCTGTTCTTGGCGACTGTGGTCACCGGCATCTACTGGCTGGCCGAGAAGTTTTACTTCTGGCCGCAGCGCCGCCAGGCGGCCGTGCTCATTGAGCAGGAGGCGGCCAGGCGCCGCAGCGAGCTGGCCGGCAGGGGCATCAGCCAGGTCGATGGCAGCATCGAGGAAGCCCGGGCCAAAATCCTGCTGCAGCCGTGGTGGCTGGACTGGACCGCGGGTCTGTTTCCGGTCATCGTGGTGGTGTTTCTGCTGCGCTCCTTCCTTTTCGAGCCTTTCAAGATCCCGTCCGGCTCGATGATTCCGACCTTGCTGGTGGGCGACCTGATTCTCGTGAACAAGTTCCATTACGGCGTACGCCTGCCGGTCATCAACCTCAAGGTGATAGCCAACAACAGCCCCCAGCGTGGTGACGTAATGGTGTTTCGATACCCCCCGAAACCGAGCCAGGATTACATCAAACGGGTGGTCGGTGTGCCCGGCGACGAAGTGGCCTACCTGAACAAGACGCTCACTGTCAATGGCAAGCCCCTGCCTAAAGTTGCGCTGCCTGATTTTTTTGACGAAGACGCCCTGCGTTATGCCAAACAGTTTCAGGAAACCAGCGGCAACAAGGCCTACCGTCTGCTCAATGACGAAGACCGTCCGGCCTTTATCGCCGGGGCAGATGACTTCCAATATCGGCAAAATTGCCGTTACAGTAGCGAGGGCGTGGTTTGCAAGGTGCCCGCGGGTCACTACTTCATGATGGGTGACAATCGCGACAACTCGCTGGACTCGCGTTACTGGGGTTTTGTCCCTGAGAAAAACATCGTGGGCAAAGCCTTTTTTGTCTGGATGAACTTTGGTAATCTCAAGCGCATTGGAGCGGTTGACTGATCGGGGCGGCCCTGGACATGGCACGTCAGCAGGGCAGAGACAAAAACAGTTTATTGGACTAAATTGGCAACGCTGGAGAAACGCATGAAAAATCGGCAACGTGGCATTTCGTTCATTGGCATCCTGTTCGTGGGCGGGGTGCTGGCCTTCAGTGGAGTGATAGTCGCCCAAGTGCTTCCCACGCTGATCGAGTTTCAGGCCATCACCAAAGCCGCCAACAAGGCTGCCGAAGGCGACACGGTTCCCGAAGTGCGGGCGATTTTCGACAGGGCGGGTGCCATCGACGACATCAAGTCGATCAGCGGCAAAGACCTCGAAGTCAGCAAGGACGGTGACAAAGTGACCGTCAGTTTTGCCTACAACAGGGAAATTCATATTGGTGGGCCGGCTTACCTGCTGCTCAAATACGCGGGCCGATCCAAGTAAGTGCGTGCGAGTCCCCTTTTGAGCCCTGGCCTTCAGGCGCTGCAACAGCGTCTGGAGCATGTATTTTCCAATTCCCGTCTGCTGCAGCAGGCACTGACTCATCGCAGCTTTTCGGCGGACCACAACGAACGCATCGAGTTTCTGGGCGACTCCGTGCTCAACCTGGCGGTGGCCGGTTTGCTCTATGAACGCCTGAGCGAACTGCCCGAAGGCGATTTGTCGCGGGTGCGCGCCAATCTGGTCAAGCAGGACACGCTGCACCAAGTGGCGGTTCATCTTGGCTTGCCGCCGTTGGTACGCCTCGGCGAGGGCGAAGCCAGGTCGGGCGGGCAGAAGCGGCCGTCCATCCTGGCCGATGCGCTGGAGGCGGTCATTGGCGCCGTTTACCTTGACGCCGGGTTTGACAAGGCGAACCAGCTCGTGCGCCGTCTGTTCAAGGACGTGGAGATCAACCCGCAAATGCAGGCGATTGGCAAAGACGCCAAGACCGAGTTGCAGGAATGGCTGCAGGGCCGCAAAATGAACCTGCCGATTTACCGCGTGGTCGGAACGCTGGGCGCGGCCCACAAGCAGACCTTTGATGTGGAATGCGAAATCGGCGAATATGGACGGGCCGAACGCGGTATTGGCGGTTCGCGGCGTGCCGGTGAGCAGGCGGCGGCGGCGGCCATGCTGGCTTACGTGAAAACACTCGATTGATGGTGATGAACCAGGCGCTGCAAGCACAGCCGCCAGCAGAGACCCCCCAACCATGACGCCAGGCAAAAAAACCTCCAAAAAACCGGCGCGGCCTGCTGCGCCCATCGACACCCCGCCTGCGCTGGCGGGCGTTGCAGCCGCACACGCGCCGGAGCAGAACCAGGCGCTGGAAGCCATGCTGGCCCGAGCCATGTCGTCGCAGGCCAATAACGCGCCACCAGATGAAGGGCAGCGTTGCGGGCTGATCGCCATCGTCGGCAAGCCCAATGTGGGCAAATCGACCCTGCTCAACGCACTGGTGGGGCAGAAAATCAGCATCACCTCGCGCAAGGCGCAAACCACGCGGCACCGCATCACCGGTATGCGCACGGTCGGTGCGACCCAGTTCGTGTTTGTCGACACGCCCGGTTTTCAGACCCGGCACGGCAACGCCCTGAACCGCTCGCTGAACCGCACCGTGGTCGGCGCCGTCAATGACGTGGACCTGATTGTGTTTGTCGTCGAGGCCGGTCAGTTCAACCAGGCCGACGCCAAAGTGCTGTCCTTGCTGCCCGAGAAAACCCCGGCGATTTTGCTGGCCAACAAGTTTGACCTGATCCACCGCCGCGCCGAGATCGCGCCCTGGCTCAAGGAGATGCAGGAGCGCCACAAGTTTGCCGAGTTCGTGCCCATGTCGGCCAACAATGCCAGGGACGTCGAGCGGTTGTTCGGCATCTGCGAAAAATACCTGCCCGAGCAGCCCTGGATGTACGGCGCCGACGAACTGACCGACCGCAGCGAACGCTTCATGGCCGCCGAGATCGTGCGTGAAAAGCTGTTCCGACTGACCGGCGACGAGCTGCCTTACACCTCGACCGTGATCATCGACAAGTTCGAGCAGGAGGGCGAGCTGCGCAGGATCGCCGCCACCATCGTCGTCGAGCGTGAGGGCCACAAGGGCATGATCATTGGCGAGAAGGGTGAAAAACTCAAGCGCATAGGCACCGAAGCGCGGCATGAGCTCGAAGCCCTGACCGGCGGCAAGGTGTTTCTGGAGATATGGGTCAAGGTGCGCTCCGGCTGGGCCGATGATGAGGCGCGCGTCAAAACCTTCGGTTACGAATGATGCCCCCACGGTCGCTCACTGCGTGTAGCTTTCTGCCCCCCGAGGGGGCCGCTGCGCCTGCGGCCCGGCAAAGCCGATGAACACTAGCCCCCACGGTCGCCCACTTCGTGTGGCTTCCTGCCCCCCAAGGGGGCGCTGCGCCTGCGGCCCGGCAAAGCCGGTTCCGCGGCCCCGGCTTGGATTTTCTTTTGCCGGTCGCGCGTTGGCCTGCCATTTTTTTTCCTGACACTTTTCTGTGGCAATCAAACGCATCAGCGACGAACCGGCCTATGTGCTGCACCGCTACGACTGGAGCGAGTCCAGCCTGATCCTGGAAGTCTTCACCCGCAGTTATGGCCGCATTGCGCTGGTGGCGCGCGGCGCCAAAAAACCAAGTTCGAATTTCAGGCCCATCCTGCTGCCGTTGCAGCCGCTGCATATTGCCTTTGGCGGCGATGCTGAAATCCGCATGCTCCGAAGTGCCGAGTGGCAGGGCGGCCACGTCATGCCGACCGGCGACGCCTTGCTGTCGGGTTATTACCTGAACGAGCTGCTGATGCGCCTGCTGGCGCGGGACGACCCGCACCAGGCGCTGTTTGACGCGTATGCCGCCACCGTGCAACTGCTGGCCAGCCAGAGCGCGGGCACCTTGCAGGTGGCCTTGCGCGCTTTCGAGTTGCGCCTGCTGCGTGACATCGGCCTGCTGCCGACGCTGGACGCACAGACCGCGACGCTGGCGCCGCTTCAGGCGCAGACCCGCTACGTGCTGGTGGCCGAAGCCGGCTTGCGCGAAGCGCACGACGATGACCGCGCCAGCCTGCACGGTGAGCAGTGGCTCAGCCTGCAGGGCACCCTGCGCGATAACGCACCGTTTACCGACACGGTGCAGGCCTGCGTCAACCACCTGCCCGAGCTCAAAACCCAGTTGCGCGCGCTGCTGCACTACCATTGCGGCGTGAAGGTTCTCAAGACCCGGCAGATGATGATCGATCTGCAGGCTTTGTAATTCACAGGCCACACCCATGACAGCAACACACGCCTCAAGCTCCAAAACCGCCTTGTCGGTCAACGTCAACAAGGTCGCCCTGCTGCGCAACACCCGCCATCTGGGCATTCCCGATGTGCTGCGTGCTGCGCGTCTGTGCCTGGAGGCCGGCGCGCAGGGCATCACCGTCCACCCGCGGCCCGATGAGCGGCATATCCGCAGCAGCGATGTCTATGAACTGGCAGCGCTGATGAAAGACTGGCCGGACCGCGAGTTCAATGTGGAGGGCAATCCCCTGCATAACCTGATGACGTTCGTTCGCAACCTGTCGGCGCGGGGCCTGCCATTGCACCAATGCACTTTCGTGCCCGACAGCGAAGGCCAGTTCACCAGCGACCACGGCTGGAACTTTCCCGACGATGCCGAGCGTCTGAAACCGCTGATAGACGAAGTGCATCGACGGGGTGTGCGGGTCAGCCTGTTCATGGACCCGCTGCCGCAGGCCATGGCGGCGGCCCAGGCGGTCGGCGCGGATCGGGTGGAGTTCTACACCGAGACCTATGCGCGGGCCTGGGGCACGGCCGAAAAAGACAGGGTTTTAAGCAATTTTGTCCATGCGGGGCAGGCGGCGGCGGCTATTAATTTAGGCGTCAACGCAGGCCACGACCTGAACCGGGACAACCTCACGGAGTTCCTGCGCGCGGTGCCCGGTGTGCGGGAGGTGTCGATTGGTCATGCGCTGATTTCCGATGCGCTGGAGCTCGGCTACAGCGCCGCCGTGAAGGATTATTTGCGCTGCATTGATGATGCTTTTGAACCGAGGTTCAAGCCAGAATGATTTATGGCATAGGCACCGACATCTGCGACGTGCGCCGTGTGCGCGCCAGCGTGGAGCGGCACGGCGAACGCTTCGCGCAGAGAATCCTCAGCGACGCCGAACTCGCGACCTGGAAAGCCCGCAGTGCGCGCTGGCCCGAGCGCGGCCTGCGCTACCTGGCCACGCGGTTTTCGGCGAAAGAGGCTTTCAGCAAAGCCGTTGGCTTGGGACTGCGTTTGCCCATGACCTGGCGCCATTGCGAAATTACCAAAGCCGTCAGTGGCAAACCTGAAATTGTGCTGCATGGTGCGCTCAAGGAATGGTTTGAGGCGCGCGGCCTGACCGCCCATGTCAGCGTGACCGACGAGACCGACTATGCCGCCAGCTTTGTGGTGGTCGAGCAAAACGCGCCAGGCTGAGCCTGCCCATTTTTTTACAACCCAGCACCCATGAGCCTACACGCCCCCCTGATCATCGACATTGCCGGCCTGACCTTAAGCAAAACCGACTGCCGCCGCCTCAAGCATCCGCTGACCGGCGGCATCATTTTGTTTGCGCGCAACTGGGAAAACCGCAAACAGTTGGCGGCGCTGTGCCGCGACATCAAAAAAGTGCGCCAGGACCTGCTGATCTGCGTGGACCATGAAGGCGGCCGCGTCCAGCGCTTCAAAAGCGATGGCTTCACCCACCTGCCGCCGATGCGCGCGCTGGGCGAGTTATGGCTCAAGGACCCCATGGCCGCGACCAACGCCGCCACCGCTTGCGGCTATGTGCTCGGTGCCGAGCTGCGCTCCTGCGGCGTGGACTTCAGCTTCACGCCGGTGCTGGACCTGGACTATCAGGATGGTGCCCCCACGCAAGCGCAGGCGCTTGCTGCCCCCCGGGGGGGCTCGGTCAGCTTGGGGCGGCCCGGCGCTTCCCGAAGCAGTGTCATCGGCGACCGCGCGTTTGCCAGAGACCCGCGTGCCGTCAGCCTGCTGGCCAAGAGTCTGATGCACGGCCTGCTGCAAAGCGGCATGGCCAACTGCGGAAAACACTTCCCCGGGCACGGTTTTGTGAAGGCCGATTCGCACACCGACATTCCGGTGGACAGGCGCAGTCTCAAGGCCATTTTGCTGGACGACGCCGCGCCTTACGACTGGCTCAACACCACGCTCACCAGCGTGATGCCGGCGCATGTGATCTACCCCCGGGTCGATGCCCGCCCGGCAGGTTTTTCGGAAAAGTGGCTCACCTACATCCTGCGCGGCCAGCTCGGTTTCGGCGGCGCGATTTTCAGCGACGACCTGAGCATGGCCGGCGCCCGGCTGATTGATGGCAAACAAGTCAGCTACACCGAGGCGGCCATGGCCGCGCTGAACGCTGGTTGCGACATGGTTTTGCTGTGCAACCAGTCGGTCGACGGGGGCGAGGCGGTGGACGAATTGCTCGATGGCATGGCGGAAAGCCTGCTCAAAGGGGCCTGGGAGGCGCTGGAAGCCAGTGAGCTGCGCCGGCTTGATCTGCTGCCGACGACACCGGCGCACGAATGGGATGCGCTGATGGTGCATCCCGCCTACATGCATGCGATGGGGCTGATTCCCTGAGATACGAAGAATTCCGTTCCGTTCTCTTCTTGTTGTCGCTCGGGAAAAGGCTGGGCTAGCCGGTCAGGTAATTCATGGTGTTTGTCACGGTGCTGTGTCCGATTCTTGCTAAGCTAAACACATGCCTCCTCCTGACTCTCCTTCTTCGCACAGTTCTGAAACACAAATACCCCGCATCAACCTGGCGCTGCAGGGTGGCGGCTCGCACGGTGCGTTCACCTGGGGTGTGCTCGAGGCCTTGCTGGAAGACGGACGTGTCGATCTGGAAGGCATCAGCGGCACCAGTGCCGGCGCAATGAATGCGGTGGCGCTGGCGCACGGTTTTGCCCAGTCGGAAGGCAAACCCCGGGCCGACCGGAATGACGCGGCGCGCCAGGCGCTGGACAGTTTCTGGAGCGGCATTGTCGACATGGGCGCGCTGTCGTCCTCGCTGTCGCAGATGCAGCGCGCCCCTTTTGGCATTTTGTTCGGCCAGATGGGTGGCGGCAACTGGCCGACCAAGCTGTGGGCCGATGCGATGATGCGTTACTGGTCCAATGCGCTGTCGCCCTACCAGAGCAATCCCTTCGATATCAATCCGCTGAAGGATTTTCTCGAAAAGCAGGTGGACTTCGAACGGCTGGCAGCCGCCCAAGGTCCAGGCACGCCCAAGGTGTTTGTGGTCGCCACGCGCATGACCAGCGGCAAGGCCGAGGTGTTTGCGGGGAAACGGCTGACCGCCAGCGCGGTGATGGCCTCGGCCTGCCTGCCGATGGTGTTTCAGGCGGTGGAGATTGACGGCGACCACTACTGGGACGGTGGTTATTCCGGCAACCCGGCCATGCACCCCTTGATCCACCACTGCGACAGCCGCGACATCGTGCTGGTGCAAATCAACCCGATCCGGCGCGACAGGCTACCGAAAAATGCCGGTGAAATCATGGATCGCGTCAATGAGATCACCTTTAATGCGGCGCTGATTGCCGAGATGCGTGCCATTGATTTTGTCAAACGCCTGCTGGCCGAGGGCAAGCTGGACGCCACGCATTACAAAGACGTGTTGATGCATCGCATTGACGGGGGCGACGCGATGGAGAAATTCACGGCGGCGACCAAGTCGTCAACGGACAAGGCCCTGATTCATTCGCTGCGCGATCTGGGCATTGCCTGCGGCAGGCAGTGGCTGACCGAGCGCTACCGCTCGCTGGGCGTGGAGAGTACGGTCAACATTGCACATGACTATCTGGACGACTTGCGCGTGCCGGTGAACAAGACCGAGCCACCCGTTTTTCCCTCGGGTGCAGCCCGAACGGCTTGGTGAACAGTATGGCGCCTTAGGCCCAATGCTGTTCATTTAAGCGCTACAACCCCGTTCGCCCTGAGCCTGTCGAAGGGTCATCACAGTGCAAACAGGCTTCGACAAGCTCAGCCCGAACGGTTAAGCGAACAGTATGGTGCTTAGGCCGGCACGCCATCTTTCACGGTATCCGCCACGTCTGTGTAATCTTTGACCTGGTCAAAGTTCAGATACTGGTACACCGTGTCGCTGGCCGCCATCAGCACGCCCATGTCGGCCATGTACTCGGCGTTGTTCGGAATGCGGCCCAGCTTGGAGCAGATGGCGGCCAGTTCGGCGGAACCGAGGTACACATTGGAGTTTTTGCCCAGACGATTCGGGAAGTTGCGCGTCGAGGTGGAAAACACGGTGGCGCCTTCTTTGACCTGGGCCTGGTTGCCCATGCATAGGCTGCAGCCCGGCATTTCCATGCGCGCGCCGGCCGAGCCCAGCACGCCGTAGTGGCCTTCTTCGCTCAACTGCCTGGCGTCCATCTTGGTCGGCGGCGCCATCCAGAGCTTGACCGGAATGTCGCGTTTGTTCTCTAGCAGCTTGGACGCTGCGCGGAAGTGGCCGATGTTGGTCATGCAACTGCCGATGAATACTTCGTCGATCTTCGCACCGGCCACATCGCTCAGGGTTTTCACATCGTCCGGGTCGTTCGGGCAGGCGACGATGGGCTCATGGATGTCGGCCAGGTCGATCTCGATGATGGCGGCGTATTCGGCATCGGCGTCACCTTTGAGCAACTGCGGGTCGGCCAGCCAGGCTTGCATCGCGGCGATGCGGCGCTTGATGGTGCGCGTATCCTCGTATCCGCTTGCAATCATCCACTTGAGCATGGTGATGTTGCTGTTGATGTACTCGATGATCGGTTCCTTGTTCAGATGAACCGTGCAGCCGCCCGCCGAACGCTCGGCCGACGCATCGCTCAGCTCGAACGCCTGCTCGACCTTCAGGTCCGGCAGGCCTTCAATTTCAAGAATGCGGCCCGAGAAAATGTTTTTCTTGGCGCTTTTGGCCACCGTCAGCAAGCCGGCCTTGATCGCGTACAAGGGAATCGCATTGACCAGGTCGCGCAAGGTAATGCCGGGCTGCATCTTGCCCTTGAAACGCACCAGCACACTCTCGGGCATGTCCAGCGGCATCACGCCGGTGGCGGCGCCAAAAGCCACCAGGCCGGAGCCTGCGGGGAAACTGATGCCGATGGGGAAGCGGGTGTGGCTGTCGCCGCCGGTGCCCACGGTGTCGGGCAGCAGCATGCGGTTGAGCCAACTGTGGATGATGCCGTCGCCGGGGCGCAGCGGCACACCGCCACGTGTGCTGATGAAATCAGGCAGCTCGTGATGCATCTTCACATCGACTGGTTTCGGATAAGCCGCGGTGTGGCAGAAAGACTGCATCACCAGATCGGCGCTGAAGCCCAGGCAGGCCAGGTCTTTCAACTCGTCGCGGGTCATCGGGCCGGTGGTGTCCTGCGAGCCTACCGAGGTCATCTTCGGTTCGCAGTAAGTGCCGGGGCGCACGCCTTGGCCTTCAGGCAGGCCGACGGCGCGGCCGACCATTTTCTGCGCCAGGGTGAAGCCGCGGCCGCTGTCGGCCGGGTTCTGCGGCAAACGGAATTGCGTTGACACCGGCAAGCCCAGCGCGGTGCGCGCCTTGGCAGTCAGGCCGCGGCCGACGATCAGGGGAATGCGGCCACCGGCGCGCACTTCGTCAAACAGCACATCGCTCTTGAGCCCGAACTCGGCAATGACCTTGCCGTCTTTCAGGACCTTGCCTTTGTAAGGGCGCAGCTCGATCACGTCGCCCATGGCCATCTGGCTCACGTCAAGCTCGATCGGCAGTGCGCCGGAGTCTTCCATCGTGTTGTAGAAAATCGGCGCGATTTTGCCGCCCAGGCAGACACCGCCAAAGCGTTTGTTCGGTACGTGGGGAATATCTTGCCCGGTGAACCACAGCACCGAATTGGTGGCGGACTTGCGGGAGGATCCGGTGCCCACCACGTCGCCGACGTAGGCCACGAGGTTGCCCCTGGCCTTGAGCTCTTCAATGAACTTGACCGGGCCGCGTTTGCCGTCTTCTTCCGGCGTGACACCGGGGCGGGCATTCTTGTGCATGGCCAGCGCGTGCAGCGGAATATCGGGGCGGCTCCAGGCGTCGGGCGCGGGCGACAAGTCGTCGGTGTTGATCTCGCCGGCCACCTTGAACACGGTCAGCTTGATGGATTCGGGCACTTCCGGGCGGCTGGTGAACCACTCGGCATCAGCCCAGCTTTGCAGCACGGCTTTTGCGTAGGTGTTGCCCTTGTCGGCTTTTTCCTGGACGTCGTGGAACTGGTCGAACATCAGCAGCGTATTCTTCAGGCCGTTGGCAGCTTGCGTGGCAACGCTGTCCTGCGCGTCGTCGAGCAGGTCGATCATCGGGCTGATGTTGTAGCCGCCCAGCATGGTGCCCAGCAGTTGCGTGGCTTTTTCACGCGAGATCAGCGCGCACTTTTCGGTGCCGTGCGCCACCGCCGCCAGGTAGCTGGCCTTGACCTTGGCCGCATCGTCCACGCCGGCGGGAACGCGGTGGGTGATCAGATCGAGCAAAAACGCTTCTTCGCCTTTGGGCGGATTTTTCAGCAGATCAATCACTTCGCCAGTCTGCTTGGCAGACAAGGGCAGCGGCGGAATGCCCAGTGCCGCGCGTTCGGCGACATGCTGACGGTAGCTTGAAATGAACTGGGGCAACATGGTTTCTTCTCCTGTATTCAAAAATCGGCTGGATCGCGGAACGCGTTCATTCGGACGGCATGGATGGCCGCGCCGCGCCCGTATCGGCCTGGGTGGGCGCCGCCTGGACGACCATGGGCACCGGGGCATCCAGAATGCTGGGGAGTGGGTTCTTTTTCAGCTCGTCGGCAACAGCCACCTGCGCCGGGCTCATGCATTCGTCGGCAAGCCGCTGGCCCAGCTTCTGGCTCATCAGCATGGACTTGTTGCCCAGTTGCAGCCACATCGCGCCGGCTCTAGGGTCTTCCAGACGGATCGCGCCGGTACGGCTTTCGACCGGATGCATATGGAACCGGGCTGTCCTGGTCTGCACGAGGAAAAGGCCCGGTCGCTTGTCGCTCGGCGTGATGGTGACGGAAGCGCCCAGCTCGCAGGCGATGAGGCCGACATAAACACGCTTGGCGATCTCCATGTCTTCTGCGGTCAGCTTGACGTTGGGATCGTCGTCGATGGCGGTCACTTCTTCAACGGCTCTGGCGGCAGACTGTCTGATGGGTACACGCGGTTTGGGCGCGGCCGGTTTGGCGCTTGCAGCCTGGGCAGTGGCTGTTGTGGGCTGGGCCGTCTGAGCCAGCAGCAAGGCGGGCGCAGCGAGAATAATTGCGGCGGCAAAAATGAGTCTCATGAGGGTTCCTTGAAAACGGTGGACCAAATCAATTCAGCGTGGCGGCAAAGTAGCCTTGCGCCTCGGGCGGCAAAACACGGCCGGTCTGGTGGGCGCGCTCCAGCACCTGCCAGAAATAGCGGTAACTGGCGCGATCATGCAAGCTGGCTTGAAAACTGATGGGGGCCCAATCGGCGCGGTCGGCAGCGGCTATTATTTTTGCGGCGTTTTCAATCTCGCCTTCGCTCGGGGCAAAAGCCTCCAGGATGGGGCGGATCTGGCTCGGGTGAATGCTCCACATCCGGGTGTAGCCAAATTCGCGGGCGGCCTTGCCGGCAGCGGCTTTCATCGCCGCAGTGTCACTGAATTCCGTGACAACGCAATGCGAGGGGACTTTGCCCCAGGCGTGACAGCCTGACGCAATTTCCAGCTTGGCGCGCACCACCAGCGGATGCGTGAATTGCCCCAAGCTGCTCATGCCGTCCACCGGAATCGCCCCGCCGTGGCTGGAGACAAAGTCCATCAAACCAAAACTGAGCGACTGCACCCGCGGATGCGCGGCAATCTCGAAGGCGCGATGTACCGCGGCGGGCGACTCCAGCAGCACATGCAGCGGCACATCGGCCTGCGACACGGCCGCCAGCGCGCTGACAACGCGGTTGACCACATCGACGGACTCGACCTTGGGAATCATGATGTGGCTGAGCCGGTGCCCCACCTTGCCGGCAATGGTGGCAATGTCCGATTCAAACGCCGGATGATCCACCGCATGAACCCGCACCGCCACACGCGCCTTGTCGCTGGCCAGCGACACCAGCGCGACGACCAGCGCGGCATGGTCGGCCTCGCCGCCGACCGGGGCGCCGTCTTCGCAGTCCAGCGTCACGTCAAACACGCAAGTGCCGAACTCTTCCGTCATTTCGGCCTGCAATTGCAGGCTTTTACGCATCCGCGTCTCGACGCCGCTGTAATGGTCGCAAACCGGCAGAAAAGCTGTTGCGGCCTGGGCGCCAAGGAGGATGTCGCGGGGGTGGGTCATGGGGTTGGACTTTGGGATTTTCTCCTTCCCCCGCTGGGGGAAGGCTGGGAGGGGGGTCGTGTGTCGGCAAACGGGACTTGGCGCGCGGCCCCCGCCCCAGCCCTCCCCCGGAGAGGGAGGGAGCGAACTGCCTTAGAGCAGATGCGCCACGCCGGCCTGTTCATCCTGCAATTCCTTGAGCGTCTTGTCGATGCGCTCCTGGCTGAATGCGTCGATTTCAAGGCCTTCGACCAGCTTGTACTCGCCGCCTTCGCAGGTGACCGGAAAGCCGAACATCGTGTCTTTCGGAATGCCGTACTGGCCGTCCGACGGAATGCCCATCGTGACCCACTTGCCCTGGGTGCCCAAGGCCCAGTCGCGCATATGGTCGATGGCGGCGTTGGCCGCCGAAGCGGCCGAGGACGAGCCGCGCGCCTCGATGATCGCGGCGCCGC
Organism: Herminiimonas sp.; assembly: GCF_030655415.1. The sequence continues at coordinate 504,666 of NZ_JAURVN010000002.1, forward strand.
GCTTGCCAACGGTCGGCAGGAAGGTGTTGGCGTTCCATTCCTGGTCATTGATCATCTTGGCAACGCTCTGTCCGTTGAGGGTGGCGAAACGGTAGTCGGCATACATCGTCGGCGAGTGGTTGCCCCAGACGGTGAGCTTTTCGATGTCAGCCACCGCCTTGCCGGTCTTGGCGGCAATCTGGCTCAGGGCGCGGTTGTGGTCCAGGCGCAGCATGGCGGTGAAGTTCTTGCGCGGCAGATCCGGCGCGCTCTTCATGGCGATATAGGCATTGGTGTTGGCGGGGTTGCCGACGACCAGCACCTTGACGTTGCGGCTGGCCACGGCGTTGAGCGCCTTGCCCTGGGCCGTGAAAATGGCACCGTTGACGGCCAGCAGTTCGGCGCGCTCCATGCCGGGGCCGCGCGGACGCGAACCGACCAGCAGGGCGTAGTCGGCGTCCTTGAAGGCCGTCATCGGGTCGCCGTGGGCCTCCATGCCGACCAGCAGCGGGAACGCACAGTCGTCGAGCTCCATCATCACGCCCTTGAGCGCCTTTTGCGGGCCTTCGACCGGCACTTCCAGCAGTTGCAGAATCACCGGCTGGTCCTTGCCCAGCATCTCGCCGGAAGCAATGCGAAACAGCAGCGCATAACCGATTTGACCAGCGGCCCCCGTAACGGCAACACGGACGGGTTTTTTGCTCATGATTGAGAACTCCAGGAAGGTTGTGAATCGGTTGTTGAAACGGGTAGGAACGAAGTGTTTTTTTCGCGGCTTGCGGCACCTGAAAAAGCATGCGAACTGCGTCATACTGGCGCCCGCCTTGCGTCCACTCAGCCGAAGATTCTACGCTCGAAAACCGAGGGTCGTCAATTTGTCTTATGTCTTATATAAGATAAGATTCGGGTCAATTGAAATCATTCCATGGCGATCCTCCCCAGCCCTCTGTCAGACCCTGTTGCGTCCGCAGCCGAGACGGGCGCCGTCACGCCGGCCTTCAGTCCGCTGTACCAGCAGATCAAGGCGCTGATTTTGCAGAGCCTGCAGGCCGGCGAGTGGAAACCGGGCGAAGTGATTCCCAGCGAAATGGACCTGGCCGCGCGCTTTCACGTCAGTCAGGGCACGGTGCGCAAGGCCATCGACGAGCTGGCCGCCGAGAACCTGGTGATGCGACGTCAGGGCAAAGGCACGTTTGTCTCCACCCATGCCGAGCAGCGGGTGCAGTACCGATTCTTGCGCCTGATGCCGGAAAGCGGCGACGCCGGCAGTGAAGGCCCGGCCGAGCGCCAGATCATCGACTGCAAACGGCTGCGCGCGCCCGCCGACATTGCGCGGGCGCTCGCCCTGCGCAGCGGTGACGCGGTGCTGCAAGTGCGCCGCGTGCTGGCATTTCAGGACGCGCCGACGATTCTGGAAGACCTGTGGCTGCCGGGCGGCCCGTTCAAGGGCTTGACCGCGGAGCGGCTGGCCGGCTACCGCGGCCCCATGTACGCGCTGTTCGAAACCGAGTTCGGTGTGCGCATGGTGCGGGCCGAGGAAAAAATCCGGGCTGTCGCGGCCGATGCCGTGGCGGCGCAACTGCTGGACGTGCCGGCAGGCACCCCCTTGTTGAGCGTGGAGCGCACGGCGTTCACTTACAACGGCACACCGATGGAACTGCGCCGCGGCCTCTACAGAACCGATACGCACCACTACAAAAACGAACTCAGTTGATGACCTCCGTCAAGCAAGCCACGAGGGGTTTCACGGGGGGGTGCTGCGTTGCAATAGAATTTACATGTTTTCAGTTGTAATTGAGCAACCCAGTTACCAACCAGTTCCCAGTATTCCCCACGAAAGCCCAACCATGACAGAGCTGGCATCCAAACAGCGCCTAACGCGGCCTGAATTCCGCAACATCAACGCGTTCAAAGACCTGACGACCTACCGCATGACCCCGGCGGCCTGGGTCTCCATCCTGCATCGTGCCAGCGGCGCCATCCTGTTCCTGCTGATGCCTTTCATCATCTGGATGTTCGACACCTCGATTTCTTCCGAAATTTCGTTCGAAAAATTCAAGGCAGCCTTCAACGTCGGCATGCTGGGTTTGCCGGGCTTCATCTGGAAGCTGGCGGCCCTGGCGCTGATCTGGGCCTACCTGCACCACTTCATCGCCGGACTGCGCCATCTCTACATGGACGCAACACACAGGCTCAGCAACGAATTCGGCAAAAGCACGGCGCTGGTCACCTTGGGCCTGAGCATTTTTCTGACGCTGGTGCTGGGCGCCAAGCTGTTCGGCCTTTACTAACAAGGAGCAACTGATGTCTGTAAATTACGGCTCGAAACGCCTCGTTGTCGGCGCGCACTACGGCACGCGTGACTGGCTGGCCCAGCGCGTCACCGCGGCCCTGATGGCCCTTTTTACTGTTTTGCTGCTGGCCCAGGTGATCTTCAGCAAAGGACCCATCGGCTACGACCAATGGGCCGGCATTTTTTCGTCTCAGTGGATGAAAGCGCTGACCTTCACCGTCATCATCGCGCTGGCCTGGCACGCGTGGGTCGGCATGCGCGACATCTGGATGGACTACATCAAGCCCGTCTGGCTGCGTCTGTCGCTGCAGGTCGCCACCATCGTGTGGCTGGTCGCTTGCGCCGGCTGGGCCATTCAAGTCCTGTGGCGCCTTTGAGCCCCTTCTGACTTTTTGACGATCGACTGAAAAAACAATCATGACCGCATCTTCCAAGCTTCCCAAACGTAAATTCGACGTGGTGATCGTCGGGGCCGGCGGCTCCGGCATGCGCGCTTCACTGCAACTTGCGCGCGCCGGTTTGAACGTCGCCGTGCTCTCCAAGGTGTTTCCGACCCGCTCGCACACGGTGGCGGCGCAAGGCGGCATCGGCGCGTCGCTGGGCAACATGTCCGAAGACAACTGGCACTATCATTTTTACGACACCGTCAAGGGCTCCGACTGGCTCGGCGACCAGGATGCGATTGAATACATGTGCCGCGAGGCGCCCAAGGTCGTGTACGACCTGGAGCACATGGGCATGCCTTTCGACCGCAACCCCGATGGCACGATTTATCAGCGCCCGTTTGGCGGCCACACCGCCAACTACGGCGAAAAGCCGGTGCAGCGCGCCTGCGCCGCGGCCGACCGCACCGGCCACGCCATGCTGCACACGCTGTACCAGCAAAACGTCAAGGAAAAAACCGGTTTCTTTGTCGAGTGGCTGGCGATGGACCTGATCCGCGACGCCGATGGCGACGTGGTTGGCGTGACCGCACTGGAGATGGAAACCGGTGATGTGCATATTTTTGAAGCCAAGACCACGCTGCTGGCCACCGGCGGCGCCGGCCGGATTTTCGCCGCATCGACGAACGCCTTCATCAACACCGGCGATGGCCTGGGAATGGCCGCGCGGGCCGGTATCCCGCTGCAAGACATGGAGTTCTGGCAGTTCCACCCCACCGGCGTGCATGGCGCCGGCGTATTGCTGACCGAAGGCTGCCGCGGCGAGGGCGCGATTTTGCGCAACAGCAATGGCGAGCGTTTCATGGAGCGTTATGCGCCTGCCTACAAAGACCTGGCGCCGCGTGATTTTGTGTCGCGCTGCATGGACCAGGAGATCAAGGAAGGCCGCGGTTGCGGTCCGAACAAGGACTACATCAATCTCGACATGACGCACATTGGCGTCGCAGACATCATGAAGCGACTGCCTTCGGTGTTCGAGATCGGCCACAATTTTGCCAACGTCGATATCACCAAGGAACCCATCCCGGTGGTCCCCACCATTCATTACCAGATGGGCGGCATCCCGACCAACATCCATGGTCAGGTGGTCACGCAGAATGCGGAGAACAAGAGCGTGATTGTCAACGGCCTGTATGCCGTCGGCGAATGCGCCTGCGTCAGCGTCCACGGCGCCAACCGGCTGGGCACCAACTCGCTGCTCGACCTGCTGGTGTTCGGCCGCGCTGCCGGCAACCATATTGTTGAATTCAACAAGGCCAACACCACGCACAAGCCTCTGCCGCTTGACGCGGCCGACAAGGCGCTTGCGCGTATTGCACGCCTGGACAACGCGACCAGCGGCGAATATGCGCAGGACGTGGCCGACGACATCCGGACCGCGATGCAGCAGCATGCCGGCGTGTTTCGCACCCAGGCCATCATGGACGCAGGCGTGGCGAAAATCGCCGCGCTGCGCGAACGTGTCAACAGCATCGGACTGAAAGACAAGTCGAAGATTTTCAATACGGCGCGCATCGAGGCCCTGGAAGTTGAAAACCTGATTGAAGTGGCCGAGGCCACCATCGTGTCGGCCGCTGCCCGCCACGAAAGCCGGGGCGCGCATTCGGTTGATGACTACGGTGATACGCCTGAACATCCGAACGGCCGCAACGACACAGACTGGCACAAACACACGCTCTGGTACAGCGAAGGCAGCCGTCTGGCCTACAAGCCGGTGCAGATGAAGCCGCTGACGGTGGAGTCCGTGCCCCTGACAGTTCGTACCTTCTGATAACTTGCGGGACAGATATTCAATTCAGCGCTGGCCCCAACTGATTAAGTCCTGAGACTGAGAGCCCAACATGACCAAACGCACTTTCCAGATTTACCGTTACGACCCCGACCAGGATGCCAAGCCCTACATGCAGACCCTGGAGGTCGAGCTCGACGGCAGCGAACGCATGCTGCTCGACGCCCTGATGAAACTCAAGGCGCAGGACCCGACGATCTCATTTCGCCGCTCCTGCCGCGAGGGCGTTTGCGGCTCGGACGCGATGAACATCAACGGTAAAAACGGCTTGGCCTGCCTGACCAATATGCGCACGCTGCCCGGTACCATTGTTCTGAAGCCGCTGCCGGGTCTGCCGGTGGTGCGCGACCTGATCGTGGACATGACGCAGTTCTTCAAGCAGTACAACTCGATCAAACCTTATTTGATTAACGGCAATTTGCCGCCGGAAAAAGAACGCTTGCAAAGCCCGCAAGAGCGCGACGAACTCAACGGCCTCTATGAGTGCATTCTGTGCGCCAGTTGCTCGACGGCATGCCCCAGTTTCTGGTGGAACCCGGACAAGTTCGTCGGCCCGGCCGGCCTGCTGCAAGCCTACCGTTTTATTGCCGACAGCCGCGATGAAGCCACGGCCGAACGCCTGGACAACCTGGAGGACCCGTACCGCCTGTTCCGCTGCCACACCATCATGAACTGCGTGGATGTTTGCCCCAAGGGCTTGAACCCCAGCAAGGCAATTGGCAAGATCAAGGAAATGATGGTTCTGCGGACCGTCTAAATCTTTTTCCACGGCCCCGGCGCAATGAACACGATGGACGAGCGGCTCGGCGAACGGGCCCTGAGCAAGCTCAAATGGCGTTGCCGCCGGGGTTTGCTGGAAAACGATTTGTTCATCGAACGGTTTTTTCGCGGACATGAAGCGGGCCTGACCGTCAGGCAGGCCAAAGGTCTCGATGATTTAATGGACTTGTCCGACAACGACCTGCTGGATTTGCTGCTCAAACGTAAAGAACCTGGCGAGCTTTCAGCCGCCAGCGCGGCGACCGCCGAAGCGCTGGAAGTGCTGATCCTGATGCGGACACCGCCCGTCACCCCCTGACTGCCTCATTGACGAAAGAAAGAAAGTAGAAATGAAACTCGCTGACAACAAAGCCACCCTGTCCTTCAGCAACGGCAGCCCCAGTGTCGAATTACCGGTGTACCATGGCAACGTGGGTCCCGACGTGGTAGACATCCGCAAGTTGTACGCGCAGACCGGCATGTTCACCTATGACCCGGGCTTCCTCTCGACCGCGGCCTGCCAGTCGGCCATCACCTACATCGATGGCGACAAGGGCGAACTGCTGTACCGCGGCTACCCCATCGAGCAGCTCGCCACCCATTGCGACTACCTTGAGACCTGCCACTTGCTGCTCTACGGTGAGCTGCCCAACGGCGCCCAGCAACAGGATTTCGTCAGCCGCGTGACCAACCACACCATGGTCAACGAGCAGATGCAGTTTTTCCTGCGCGGTTTCCGTCGCGATGCGCATCCCATGGCCATCATGACCGGCCTGGTGGGCGCCCTGTCGGCTTTCTACCATGACAGCACCGACATCAACAACCCCGAGCACCGCGAGATTGCCGCGATTCGCCTGATTGCCAAGATGCCCACGTTGGTGGCCATGGCCTTCAAGTACACCGTGGGCCAGCCCTACATGTACCCGAAAAACAACCTGAGCTACGCCGGCAACTTCCTGCACATGATGTTTGCCACGCCGTGCGAAGAGTACAAGGTCAACCCGGTGCTCGAACGCGCGCTGGACCGCATCTTCATCCTGCACGCCGACCACGAACAGAATGCATCGACCTCGACCGTGCGCCTGTGCGGCTCGTCAGGCACCAACCCGTTTGCGGCCATTGCAGCCGGCGTGGCCTGCCTGTGGGGCCCTGCGCACGGCGGCGCCAACGAAGCGGCGCTGAACATGCTGGGCGACATCCAGAAAGCCGGTGGTGTCGAAAAAATCGGCGACTTCATCAAGCAGGTCAAGGACAAGAACTCCGGTGTCAAGCTGATGGGTTTTGGCCACCGCGTCTACAAAAATTACGACCCGCGCGCCAAGCTCATGCAGGAAACCTGCAAGGAGGTGCTCACGGAAATGGGCCTGGAGAACGACCCGCTGTTCAAGCTGGCGATGGCACTGGAAAAAATCGCACTCGAAGACGACTACTTCGTCTCGCGCAAGCTCTACCCCAACGTCGACTTCTACTCCGGCATCGTGCAGCGCGCCATCGGCATCCCGGTTCCACTGTTCACCGCGATCTTTGCGCTGGCCCGCACCGTCGGCTGGATTGCCCAGCTCAACGAGATGATCGGCGACCCCGAGTACAAGATCGGCCGCCCGCGCCAGCTTTTCACAGGCTCTCTTCAGCGCGATGTGCTGCCGATTTCCGAACGCTGATGCCGCGGCATTTTAAGCGCCCGTCGGATGACAACGCCGGCGGGCGTTTCATCTGGAGCGCACCGGATTCAGTACGCCGCATAAAATCACGCATTGCCAAGGAAATACCATGGGACGCACCCTTTACGACAAGATCTGGGACGAACACGTCGTCCACACCGAAGAAGACGGCACGGCCATTCTTTACATCGACCGGCACCTGGTGCATGAGGTCACCAGCCCGCAAGCCTTTGAAGGCCTGCGCGAAGCGGGCCGCAAAGTCTGGCGCATCAGCTCGATCGTGGCGACGGCCGACCACAACACGCCAACGACCGGCTGGGAGCGCGGCTACGACGGCATCACCGACCTGGTGAGCAAGGAGCAGATCACCACGCTGGACAGCAACATCGCCGAGTTCGGTGCGGCGGCCTACTTCCCCTTCCTGTCCAGACGCCAGGGCATTGTGCATGTGATCGGCCCCGAAACCGGCGCGACCCTGCCCGGCATGACGGTGGTCTGCGGCGACTCCCACACCTCGACGCACGGCGCGTTTGGCGCGCTGGCCCACGGCATAGGTACCAGTGAAGTCGAGCATGTGATGGCCACGCAAACCCTGCTCGCCAAAAAAGCCAAAAACATGCTCGTGAAGGTCGAAGGCACGCTGGCCCCAGGCCTGACTGGCAAGGACATCGTGCTGGCCATCGTCGGCAAGATAGGCACGGCAGGCGGCACCGGCTACACCATTGAATTCGGTGGCTCGGCGATCCGCACCCTCAGCATGGAAGCGCGCATGACGGTCTGCAACATGGCGATCGAAGCCGGGGCCAGAGCCGGCCTGGTGGCCGTGGACAAGAAGACGATAGCCTACGTCAAGGGCAAGCCGCTGGCGCCGACCGGTGTGGAGTGGGACCAGGCTGTCCAATACTGGAGCACACTGCAGTCCGACGCCGATGCGAAGTTCGATACCGTCGTGTTGCTCGATGCCAGCCAGATCCGTCCGCAAGTCACCTGGGGCACCTCGCCCGAGATGGTGCTGGCTATTGACGACGTGGTGCCCGATCCGGACAAGGAAAAAGACCCGAACAAACGCGACGCCATCGAGCGTGCGCTCATCTACATGGGCCTGCAGCCGGGCAAGGCGATCAACGACATCCTGGTCGACAAGGTCTTCATCGGCTCATGCACCAACAGCCGCATCGAAGACATGCGCGAGGCGGCTGCCATCATCCAGAAAATCGGACGGAAAGTCGCCGGCAATGTCAAGCTCGCGATGGTCGTGCCCGGTTCGGGCCTGGTCAAGGAGCAGGCCGAGCGCGAAGGCCTGGACAAGATTTTCACGGCCGCAGGGTTTGAATGGCGCGAGCCCGGCTGCTCGATGTGCCTGGCCATGAACGCCGACCGGCTGGAGCCGGGCGAGCGCTGCGCCTCCACCAGCAACCGCAACTTCGAAGGCCGGCAGGGCGCCGGCGGCCGCACCCACCTGGTCAGTCCGGCCATGGCGGCCGCCGCGGCAGTGCATGGCCACTTTGTTGACATCCGTAGATTCGTTTGAACCGCATTCCAAAGGAATTCAACATGAAAAAGATGACTGCCTTACTCGCCCTGTTGTTTGCATTCATGCTGGCCGGCTGCAACACGGCCAAGGGATTTGGGCAGGATCTGCAGAAGGTCGGCGAGAAGATTGAAGACAAAGCGAAAAAATAATGAAACCTTTCACCGTACACAAAGGCCTCGTGGCCCCGATGGACCGCGAGAACGTCGACACCGACGCCATCATCCCCAAGCAGTTCCTCAAGTCCATCCGCAAGACCGGCTTCGGCCCCAACCTGTTCGACGCCTGGCGCTACCTCGACGCCGGCTTTCCCGGCCAGGACCCGGCGACACGCAAGCCGAATCCGGACTTCGTGCTGAATCAGCCGCGCTACCAGGGCGCGTCCATCCTGCTGGCGCGCAAGAACTTCGGTTGCGGTTCCTCGCGCGAGCATGCCCCCTGGGCGCTGGACCAATACGGCTTTCGCGCCATCATCGCGCCGAGCTATGCCGACATCTTTTTCAACAACAGCTTCAAGAACGGCCTGCTTCCGATTGTGCTGAGCGAGGCGCAGGTCGGCCAATTGTTCGACGAGGCGCTGGCCTTCCCGGGCTACCAACTCACCATTGACCTGGAGCGCCAGGTCATCATCAAGCCGCAGGGCGAAGAAATCGCGTTCGAGGTGCAGGCCTTCAAAAAATTCTGCCTGCTCGGCGGTTATGACGATATCGGCCTGACCCTGCGCCACGGTGGCAAGATCAAGGCGTTCGAAGCCGAACGCCTGGCACAAAAGCCCTGGCTGGCCCACACCCACCTCGGCTGATATTGATCAATCCAATCTGGTTTCAACCCCATACCAACGGGCGCGGCCAGCCATAAAAGACCATAAACATGAAAATTGCAATTCTTCCGGGCGATGGCATTGGCACGGAAATCATCGCCGAAGCGGTCAAGGTGCTGAAGGCGCTGGACCTGAAGTTTGAAACCGAAACCGCACGGGTCGGCGGTGCCGCTTACGAGGCCCACGGCCATCCGTTGCCTGATGCCACGCTCAAGCTGGCCCAGGAATCCGATGCCGTGTTGTTTGGCGCCGTCGGCGATTGGAAATATGACAAGCTGGAGCGTTCCCTGCGGCCCGAGCAGGCGATTCTGGGTCTGCGCAAAAACCTGGGCCTGTTTGCCAACTTCCGTCCGGCCATCTGCTACCCGCAACTGGTGGACGCCTCCAGCCTGAAGCGCGAGCTGGTGGCGGGCCTGGACATCCTGATCATCCGCGAACTGACCGGCGACATCTACTTCGGCCAGCCGCGCGGCCGCCGCATCGCCATCGACGGGCATTTCCCCGGCAGCGAGGAAGCCTTTGACACCATGCGTTATTCGCGCCCCGAGATCGAGCGCATTGCCCACATCGCTTTCCAGGCAGCGCGCAAACGCGGCAAACGGGTCACGAGCGTCGACAAGGCCAACGTGCTGGAAACCTTCCAGCTCTGGAAAGACGTGGTGACAGAGATCGGACTGCAGTACCCCGACGTGGCGCTGGACCACATGTATGTGGACAACGCCGCGATGCAACTGGTCAAGGCACCGAAGAAATTCGACGTGATGGTGACCGGCAACATGTTTGGCGACATTCTCAGCGACGCGGCCGCCATGCTGACCGGCAGCATCGGCATGCTGCCTTCGGCCAGCCTGAACACCAAAAATCAGGGCCTGTATGAACCCAGCCACGGCAGCGCGCCGGACATCGCCGGCAAAGGTGTGGCGAATCCGCTGGCGACGATTTTGAGCGCGGCCATGATGCTGCGCTTCAGCCTGAACCAGCCCGAAGCCGCCGCACGCATCGAAAAAGCCGTGGACGCCGTGTTGACGCAGGGCCTGCGCACACCCGACATCTACAGCGAAGGCACGACCAAGGTCGGTACGGTGGAGATGGGTAACGCAGTGGTCAAAGCCCTGGGGTAACAGGCCCCCACGTTCGCTCACTTCGTGTAGCTCTCTGCCCCCCGAGGGGGCCGCTGCGCCTGCGGCCCGGCGAAGCCGGTTCCGCGGCCCTGGCTTGCATTTTTAACTCCTGTGGCGGCCCGGCGGAAAAACATGACCTGACGTTTTTTTTGCCGCAAAACTGCGCCAAACCGGCCTGTTGACGGTGGTTTGGCGCGAGCGTCAGCGACGGTAAAGCCAAGCCTGGCTACAATCAGCACATGCGCAAAAACCCCGCACTCACCCGCTTTGTCGCCGCTTCGCGCGCGATGGGCGCTGCGCCGGTTTTTGCCCAGACCACCAAAACGACGACCATTAAAGGCTGACACAGCCCGCCTCGTCGCGCCCTGCCGGCTCGATGAGCCGGGTCAAAAAGCATATTTTTGAAGGGCAACCCCATGAAACTCGCAGGAAATCTCACAGGACTCGTCGGCTGGCGCGGCATGGTCGGCTCGGTGCTGGTCGACCGCATGCAGGCCGAAGGCGATTTCGACCTGATCGAACCCGTGTTCTTCTCGACCTCCAATGCCGGCGGCCAGGCCCCGGCCCAGGCAAAAAACGAGACCACCCTTAAAGACGCGTTCGACATTGCAGCCCTCAAGAAGTGCGACGTGATCATCACCGCGCAGGGCGGCGACTACACGAGCGAGGTCTACCCCAAGCTGCGCGCCGCCGGCTGGACCGGTCACTGGATCGACGCCGCCTCGACGCTGCGCATGAACGACGACGCCATCATCATCCTGGACCCCGTCAACCTGCCCGTGATCCAGAAGGCTTTGGCCAAAGGCGGCAAAAACTGGATTGGCGGCAACTGCACCGTCAGTTGCATGCTGATGGGCGTGGGCGCCCTGTACAAGGCCGGCCTGGTCGAGTGGATGACCAGCATGACCTACCAGGCGGCTTCCGGCGGCGGCGCGCAGCACATGCGCGAGCTGCTGACCCAGTTCGGCACGCTCAACGGCGAGGTCCAGGCCCTGCTGGATGACCCGAAGTCCGCGATTCTGGAAATCGACCGCCGCGTGCTGGCCAAACAGCAATCCTTGAGCGCTGTCGAAACCGCCAACTTCGGCGTGCCGCTGGGCGGCTCGCTCATTCCCTGGATCGACAAGGACCTGGGCAACGGCATGAGCAAGGAAGAGTGGAAAGGCGGCGCCGAAACCAACAAGATCCTGGGCCAGGGCGCGAGCTTCGGAACGGCCGAAACCCCGGTGGACGGCTTCTGCGTGCGCGTCGGCGCGATGCGCTGCCACAGCCAGGCACTGACCTTCAAGCTGAAAAAAGACGTGCCGCTGGCGGACATCGAAGCGATGATCGCGGCTGATAACCCCTGGGTCAAAGTGGTGCCGAACACGCGCGAAGCGACCATCACCGACCTGACCCCGGTCGCCGTGACTGGCGCCATGACGATTCCGGTCGGCCGCCTGCGCAAGCTGGCGATGGGTCCCGACTACCTGGGCGCTTTCACCGTCGGCGACCAGTTGCTGTGGGGGGCTGCCGAGCCCTTGCGGCGCATGCTGCGTATTCTTTTGCAGGCCTGAAGCAGCTTGGCAGGAAACCGCAAAGCCGGATCACTGGTAAGCAGTTGTATCTGGACGTTGCCCTCAGACAACAACTCCAAGTTGTAAGTTGTTGCTTGCCCTCAGTGTCAAAACTTAAGTGCCGTCTTAGCTTGTCAGCCTAATGCCTTGATGTTAATGTTGTTTACTGAAAATTAGCGCTGAGGTTTTTGTGCGGACAAGCAGAATAAATTTTTATGCAGACCGAGCATCGGAGGCTCAAATTCCCATGAATCATCCTCGCCGTTGGCGTATAGGTGCCGTGGCGGCCGCCATTGCATTGTCAGGTAGTCTTGCCAGCCTGCAAGTCCATGCTTTGGGATTGGGCCGGATCAGCGTTCAGTCCGCTCTGGGCGAACCGTTGCGCGCTGAAGTCGAGATTGTCGAGATCAACGCCGACGAAGCGGCAACGCTGCGGACCAGTGTCGCCAGTTCCGACGCGTTCAAGGCGGCCGGCCTGGAATACAGCACGGCGGTTGCCAATGTGCAGATCAGCCTGCAACGCCGCCCGGATGGCCGGTCCTACCTGCGCTTGAGCAGTGACAAGCCCGTCAGTGAGCCTTTTGTCGACTTGATTCTGGAAGCCAGGTGGGCTTCCGGCCGTATCGTGCGTGACTACACGATGCTGTTCGATCCGCCCAACCTGCGCCAGGCGGGCAATGCGCCGCCGATGGCAGCCCCGACCGCGCCCACCGTGTCGCCGCCAGCCCGTCCTGCGCCTACCCTGCCCGCACCGGCGGCGGCGGTGGTGGCTCCACCACCGACCAGTTCGCCGCCTTCAACGCCAGCACCCGTGGCCGTGGCGCCTGTGCCGCAGGCTCTTGCCGCCGACAAAGCGCCTTCCGCTGGCGGCCAGAAAATCACCGTGAAAGTGGGCGACACGGCCGGCAAGATTGCAGCGCAACACAAATCCGCCAGCGTCTCGCTCGACCAGATGCTGGTGGCCCTGCTGCTCAGCAACCCCGATGCCTTCATAGGCGGCAACGTCAACCGCCTTAAAACCGGTGCTGTGCTGGAACTGCCAGGAGCCGACCAGGCAGGGGCCATCCCTGCCGGTGAGGCGAGACGAACCATCGTCGCGCAAAGCAAGAACTTCAATGAGTTCCGCCGCAAGCTGGCCGAAGGCGCGCCGGACACCCGCCTTGCCGGCGCCGGCCGCCAAGCCACAGGCCAGGTCCAGGCCAAGGTGGAAGACCGGGTGCCTGCTGCCGCGACGCCTGACAAGCTGACCCTGTCCAAGGGCGCAGCCCAAAGCAAGGCGGCAGAAGAAAAAATTGCGCAGGAGCGCCAAGCCAAGGAAGCGGCAGCCCGCGTGGCCGAGCTGTCGAAAAACATCAGTGACCTGAACAAGCTGGGCAGTACCCCGGCCGCGCCCGCTGCGCCTGCCGCTCCCGCCGCGCCCAGTCCTCAAACGCCGGGCGTGGTCGTTGCCAAACCTGGTGTATTGGCGGGTGCATTGCCCGCTGCTTCGGCGCCGGCTTCTGCATTGAGCCCGGCCAGCAGTGCGGTCGCTTCGGCGCCGGCAACGCCAGCGTCAGCAGCAGCCCCGGTCGCCAGTGTGCCGGCATCCGCCGCTGCTGCGCCCGTCAAAAAACCAGTGCTTGCTGCGCGCCCGCCACCTCTTGCGCAGACCAGCCTGATCGACGATCTGATCGAGAATCCGCTGGTACTGGCGGGCGGCGCCGGCTTGCTGGTGCTTCTGGCTGCCTTCGGTGTGTACCGTGTCCGCCAGCGCAAAAATGCCGTCGCGGTAGACAGCTCATTCCTGGAAAGCCGTTTGCAGCCTGACTCCTTTTTTGGCGCCAGCGGCGGCCAGCGGATCGACACCGACGAGGCCAGTGCCACCGGCTCGTCGATGGTGTATTCGCCCAGCCAGCTTGATGCAGCCGGCGATGTGGATCCGGTGGCCGAAGCCGATGTCTACCTCGCCTACGGTCGCGACCTGCAGGCCGAGGAAATCCTCAAGGAAGCCATGCGGGTCAGCCCCAGCCGGATCGCCATCCATTCCAAGCTGCTGGAAATTTATGCCAAACGCCGCGACGCCAAGGCGTTTGAAGTGGTGGCGGCCGAGGCGTTCAGATTGACCAAGGGCCATGGCACGGAATGGGCGCAGGCGGTTGAAATGGGCCGGGGCCTGGACCCTGCCAATCCGATGTACCAGCCAGACGGCCAGCCCGCGCCTAGCAGTGCGGGTGGTGTGGCCCAAGCAGGCGCTGTTGCCGCGGGAGTTGCATCGCCACCCATGGCGCAAGCCGTTACGCCAGCGCCAGCACTCTCGACAGCCGCGGTTGACTTCGACCTGGACCTGGATTTCTCGCTGGACGACAAGCCTGCGACGCCCGCACCGGTTCCTTCTGCGCGAACCGAGCCGACCGCGAGCATCCCGTCGGCCGTGTCGCCACCCACAAAAGTCGCTGCGCCCGAGACTCCTTCGCAGGCCGGCGGCCTGAGCTTCACGGCTGCGCCCGTCGTCACGTCGGCAGCAAGCTCGTTGGATACCAGCGGCATGATGGAGTTCGATCTGGGCGCCTTGTCGCTGGACCTGGATGGCCCGACCACCGAAAGCCCGAAAATCGCGGCGTCAGCGCCTGCGCCATCTGGCATGGAAGACCCGCTGGCAACCAAATTTGCGCTGGCTGAAGAGTTTCGCGCGATTGGCGACGTGGAGGGTGCCCGCTCACTGGCCGAGGAAGTGCTGGCGCAATCGAGCGGCTCACTCAAGGGCCAGGTCCAGGCTTTTATCAACGCCTTGTCCTGAACCTCTTTCTTCTTTCTGCTGAGGGTAGCCCATGAGGATCGCCCTGGGTCTGAGCTACAGCGGCAGTGCTTACGAGGGCTGGCAAAGCCAGTTGTCCGGCAACACGGTTCAGGACCAGTTGGAAAAGGCGCTGGGCAAGTTCGCGAACCAGCCCCTGCGCACCCTGTGCGCCGGACGCACCGACGCCGGAGTCCACGCGCTGATGCAGGTGGTTCACTTTGACACCGATCTGCGGCGTGATCTGTCCTCCTGGGTGCGCGGCACCAACGCCTTTTTGCCGCGCGACATCGCCGTGCAGTGGGCGCATGAAGTTCCCGACGAGTTCCATTGCCGCGGCAGCGCGATCAGCCGGCGCTACGCCTATGTGCTGCTCGAGTCGCCGGTGCGCCCCAGCGTCGAAGCCGGCCGCGTCGGCTGGGTCTACCGGCCCATGGACGCACAGGCCATACGCGCAGCCATCACCCACCTAATCGGCGAACACGACTTCAGCGCCTTCCGTGCGGCGCAATGCCAGGCCAAAACGCCGGTCAAAACCATAGCGCGCATAGCAGTTTCGCAGCGGGCAGGCTACTGGCGCTTTGAGTTTGAAGCGAATGCATTTTTGCACCACATGATCCGCAACATCATGGGTTGCCTGGTGGCGGTCGGCCAGGGCCAGCATACGCCGGACTGGATCGCCGAGGTGCTGGCCGCTCGCCGCCGGGACGTGGCCGCCCCCACGTTTTCCCCCGACGGCCTGTATTTCCTCGGTCCGCGTTATGAGGCGCACTACGGCCTGCCCGAGCGCACCGCGGCTTATGATTGGTTGCCATGAACAGCGCTTCAATTCCGGCCCCGGGCAGGACACGAATCAAGATCTGCGGCCTCACCCGTGAAGAGGACGTGGACGCTGCAGTGGGCGCCGGCGCCGACGCCGTGGGTTTTGTCATGTACGCACGCAGTCCGCGTTTTGTCAGCGCCGGACGCGCCGCCGAGCTGGCCGCCCGTCTGCCGCCTTTTGTCACCCCGGTGCTGCTCTTCGTCAACGCATCCGCTCCTGAAATAATAGCTGCCTGCGCCCGTCTGCCAACGGCCTTGATCCAGTTTCATGGCGATGAGACGCCGGAGGCCTGCCGGCAGGCCGGTCGGCCTTTTTTGCGTGCCGCGCGCATTCCGCTGGACGAAAACCCCGCCACGGCCGGCCCCCGCTTTGATCTCGTAAAATACGCACAAGACTTCAAGGCTGCCCAGGCCATCCTGCTCGACGCCCATGTCGACGGTTTTGGGGGCGGCGGAAAAACATTCAATTGGTCACTTCTTCCTCCAAGCGTCAACGCTCACCTCGTTTTGTCTGGTGGACTCACACCTGCAAATGTGACCGATGGCATTTTGCAAGTCAGGCCGCGTTGTAAAACGCTGGCCGTTGATGTCAGCTCGGGCGTCGAGATTTCGAAAGGAATCAAAAGCTTTGAGAAAATCAACCAGTTCGTCGCAGCCGTTCGTGCCGCCGACGACTTACTTGCAAAAAACCATGTACACCTACCGGCAACCTGACCCGACGGGCCACTTCGGGATTTACGGCGGCAGTTTTGTTTCCGAAACGCTGACCCATGCGATCAATGAGCTGAAAGACGCTTACGCGAGGTACCAGCACGACCCGGCCTTTCTCGCCGAATTCCATTACGAGCTCAAGCATTTCGTCGGCCGCCCCTCCCCCATCTACCACGCCGACCGCATGAGCCGCGAGCAGGGCGGCGCGCAGATTTACCTCAAGCGCGAGGACCTGAACCACACCGGCGCGCACAAGATCAACAACACCATCGGCCAGGCCATGCTGGCGCGCCGCATGGGCAAGCCGCGCATCATCGCCGAGACCGGCGCCGGCCAGCACGGCGTGGCGACGGCCACGATCTGCGCGCGTTACGGCCTCGAATGCGTGGTCTACATGGGCAGCGAGGACGTCAAGCGCCAGAGCCCCAACGTCTACCGCATGAAGCTGCTGGGCGCCACCGTGGTGCCGGTCGAATCAGGCAGCCGGACGCTGAAAGACGCGCTCAACGAAGCGATGCGCGACTGGGTCGCCAACGTGGACAACACCTTCTACATCATCGGCACGGTCGCCGGCCCGCACCCCTACCCGATGATGGTGCGCGACTTCCAGAGCGTGATCGGCGAGGAATGCCTGACCCAGATGCCGGAAATGACAGGTGGCAAACAGCCCGATGCGGTGATTGCCTGTGTCGGCGGCGGCAGCAACGCGATGGGCATTTTCCACCCCTACATCGCTTATGAAAAAACGCGCCTGATCGGCGTCGAAGCGGCAGGCATTGGCATGGACAGCGGCAAACACTCGGCCTCGCTGCAACGCGGCCGGCCCGGCGTGCTGCATGGCAACCGAACCTATGTGCTGCAGAACGAAGACGGCCAGGTCACGGAAACCCACAGCATCAGCGCCGGACTCGACTACCCCGGCGTCGGCCCGGAACACGCGTTTTTGAAAGACATTGGCCGTGCTGAATATGTCGGCATCACCGACACGGAGGCGCTGGCGGCCTTCCACTACCTGTGCCGCACCGAAGGCATCATTCCAGCGCTGGAGTCCAGCCACGCCGTGGCCTACGCGATGAAACTCGCGAAAACCATGCGCAGCGACCAGTCCATCCTGGTCAACCTCTCGGGCCGCGGCGACAAGGACATCGGCACCGTGGCGGACCTGTCGGGCGCGGATTTTTACGACCGGCCCTCGATGCGCGGCCACGCCGTCAAGGGAAGCGGAACACCATCATGAGCCGCATCGCTGCCACCTTTTCCGCGCTGAAGGCGCAAAACCGCAAGGCCCTGATTCCCTACGTGACGGCCGGCTTCCCGTTTGCCGACATCACGCCCGAGCTGATGCACGGCATGGTGGCCGGCGGTGCCGACGTGATCGAGCTTGGCGTGCCGTTTTCCGACCCGAGCGCCGACGGGCCGGTCATCCAGAAGGCCGGCGACCAGGCGCTCGCGCTGGGCATCGGCATGGTGCAGGTGCTGGAGATGGTGCGTGTCTTCCGCCAGCAGGACGACAACACGCCGGTCGTGCTGATGGGTTACGCCAACCCGATCGAAGCCTATGACCTCAAGCGCGGGGAGGGCGCGTTTGTACGCGACGCATCAAAGGCCGGCGTGGACGGTGTGCTGGTGGTGGACTACCCGCCAGAGGAATGCGTGGCCTTTGCGGCCGCGCTGCGCGCCCACGGCATGGACCTGATCTTTCTGCTGGCCCCCACCAGTACCGATGAACGCATGGCGCAGATCGCCGGCGTGGCCAGCGGTTATGTCTACTATGTCTCGCTCAAGGGCGTGACCGGCGCCGGCACGCTGGACCTGGGCGCCGTGGAGGCCATGCTGCCGCGCATTCGCCGGCATGTCGGCATCCCGGTCGGCGTCGGTTTCGGCATCCGCGACGCTGCGACCGCCCAGGCCATCGGCCGCGTGGCCGACGCCGTGGTCATCGGCAGCCGGATCATCGGGCTCATCGACGGCCAGCCGCGCGGCCAGATTGTGCCGGTGGTGCGTGACTTCCTGCGCGAAATCCGCAGCGCGCTCGACGGATCAACGGGGTCTGCTGACAGCGCATAATCGCATTTATTTTCAGGCTTTCCCCCTGTCGAACGGACCCGGGGTTGCCCTCCAACAAGGACATAAGGACTGCCCATGTCTTGGCTAGAAAAACTCCTCCCGCCCAAAATCACCCCGACCAATCCGACCGAGCGCCGCAGTGTGCCGGAAGGCCTGTGGATCAAGTGTCCCAGTTGTGAAGCCGTGCTCTACAAGACCGATCTGGAAAAAAACCAGTGCGTCTGCCCGCAATGCAGCCACCACCACCGCATGGATGCGCGGGCCCGGCTGGACTCGTTTCTGGACCCCGAGGGCCGCTACGAACTGGGCCAGGAAGTGCTTCCGGTCGATCCGCTCAAGTTCAAGGACAGCCGCAAATACCCCGAGCGCCTGAAAGAAGCGCTGGAAAACACTGGCGAGACCGATGCGCTGGTGGTCATGGGCGGCGCGGTGCATAGCATTGGCGTGGTCGTGGCCTGCTTCGAGTTCGACTTCATGGGCGGCAGCATGGGCAGCGTGGTCGGCGAGCGCTTCGTGCGCGGCGTGCATGCCGCGATCGAGCAGAAAGTGCCCTTCATCTGCTTTACCGCCACCGGCGGCGCCCGTATGCAGGAAGGCCTGCTCAGCCTGATGCAGATGGCCAAGACCAATGCCTCCCTGACCCGCCTGGCCAAAAAAGGCCTGCCCTACATCAGCGTACTGACCGACCCGACCATGGGCGGTGTGAGCGCCGGCTTCGCTTTTGTCGGCGACATCGTCATTGCCGAGCCGAAAGCGCTGATCGGTTTTGCAGGTCCGCGTGTGATCGAATCGACTGTGCGTGTCACGCTGCCGGAAGGTTTTCAGCGTGCCGAGTTCTTGCAAACCAAAGGCGCGATCGACTTCATCTGCGACCGGCGTGAACTGCGAAAAACGGTGGCGAACTCGCTGGCCATGCTGCTGCGGCAACCGGCGGACGCGGTCGTCTGAGGCCGGGCAAGCCCAGCCACGGCATGGGGAAACAAGTTCGTGGGAAGATGCTGTTGACCAAGAACTTGTCCGTAAATTCCCAGCCCTGAATTGATGTCTGACGCCCTCACCCTGTTCTCGCTCCCGCTGTTCCCGTTGAGTGCCGTGCTCTACCCTGGCGGCTTGCTGTCGCTGCGGATTTTTGAAGTTCGTTACCTCGACATGATTGGCAAGTGCCACAAGACCGGCGCACCGTTTGGCGTGGTCGCGCTGACCCAGGGCTCGGAGGTTCGCAAGCCGGATACGGCCAACCCTGATGGTGACGGTTTTACCACCGAAGCCTTCAATGCCGTGGGAACCCTGGCCGCCATCACCGAATTTTCCGTGCCGCAGCCGGGCCTGATGACGATTCGCTGCACCGGCATGCAGCGCTTTGAGATTTCCAGCCGTGAAAAGCTCAGGCACGGCTTGTGGATTGCCAACGTGACCCGGCTCGCCGACGACCAGGCCGTCAAGGTGCCCGAAGACCTGCGCGGCGCGGCCAACTCGCTGGGCCGGCTGATCAAAACCCTGCAGGAGCGGGCTGTGCCGGCCGGGCAGATGCCCCTGCTGCCGCCCTACCGGTTTGACGACTGCGGCTGGGTCGCCAACCGCTGGTGCGAGCTGCTGCCGATGCCTCTGGAGCTCAAGCAGCGCCTGATGGCGCTGGACAACCCGCTGGTCCGGCTGGAACTGGTCAGCGACATCCTGGAGCGTACCGGCATCGCGCTGTGAGGTCCGCGGGGCGGCAGCGGCAGCTTTCAGTCCCCACGCCCGGAGGGGGATTGGCGTAAGAAGGTGCCCGGGCTCTGACCGGAGCGACGCAGCCTAAAATCGGAGCTTCGTGCTCTTGCCGGCTTGTGCCCTCCTTTTTGTCATCGCGCGGCTGGCCCAGCACGCTGCTGTTTTTTTCGAGAACCTTTTTTCATGTCCAACAACACAAACCCTCCAGCCGCTGCGGCCGTTCCGGCACCGGACGACAACCAGATGATGGCCGAGCGCCGCGAAAAACTCAATGCGCTGCGCCAGCAGCAGGCCGAGGGACTGGGCGTGGCTTTTCCCAATGACGTCAAACCGACGCATCGTGCCGGCGCGCTGTTTGCCGCCTACGACGATAAAACCAAGGAAGAACTGGTGCCGCTGGCCGTCAGCGTCAGCGTGGCTGGCCGCATGATGCTCAAGCGCGTGATGGGCAAGGCCAGTTTTGCGACGCTGCAGGACGCGTCCTTCGGACCCTCGGGCGGGCGCATCCAGATTTACATCAACAACGAAGGCGTGGGTGAAAATGTCCACAACGCATTCAAGCACTGGGACCTGGGCGACATCGTGGCCGCTACCGGCACACTGTTCAAGACCAAGACCGGCGAGCTGTCGATTCACGCCACCAGCATCCGCCTGGTCACCAAAAGCCTGCGCCCGCTGCCCGACAAGTTTCACGGCGTGGCCGACCCGGAGGTCAAATACCGCCAGCGTTATGTGGACCTGATCACCGACGAAGCCGCGCGCAAGCGTTTTGCCGCCCGCAGCAAGGCCGTCTCGGCAATGCGCAATTTCATGGTCGACAATGATTTCCTAGAAGTCGAAACGCCCATGCTGCACCCGATTCCGGGCGGCGCCAATGCCAAGCCCTTCATTACGCACCACAACGCGCTGGATCAGCAGATGTTTTTGCGCATCGCACCCGAGCTGTACCTCAAGCGCCTGATCGTCGGTGGCTTCGAACGGGTGTTCGAGATCAACCGCAGCTTTCGCAACGAAGGCATCAGCGTTCGGCACAACCCCGAGTTCACGATGATGGAGTTTTATGCCGCCTGGTGGAACTACCAGGACTTGATGGTTTTCACCGAAGACCTGATTCGCCACGTGGCCACGCAGGTGACCGGCGGCACGCAGCTCAGTTACCAGGGTCGGCCGGTGGACCTGAGCCAGCCGTTTGAACGCCTGACGATACGCGAGGCCATCCTCAAACACACCGATGCCGGCGTCCATGTGGACGACGCGGCCTGGCTGGGCAGCGCACTGAAAAAGCTGGGGAAATTCAGCGCCAAGGACAAGCCGGAGAGCCGCTCGCTGCCCAGCCTGCAGGTGACCTATTTTGAAGAGACGGTCGAGCACGAACTCTGGGCGCCGACCTTCATCATGGAACACCCGACCGAGATATCGCCGCTGGCGCGCGCCAACGATGCACGGCCCGAGGTGACCGAGCGCTTTGAGCTCTACATCACCGGCCGCGAGTTCGGCAACGGCTTTAGCGAGCTGAACGACGCCGAAGACCAGGCGGCGCGTTTTCACGCCCAGTCGGACGCCAAGGACGGCGGCGACGAAGAAGCCATGCACTTTGACGCCGACTATGTGCGCGCCCTCGAATACGGCATGCCGCCCACCGGCGGCTGCGGCATTGGCATAGACCGGCTGATGATGCTCTTGAGCGACAGCGCCAGCATTCGCGACGTGATTCTTTTCCCCGCACTGCGCCGTGAAGGTTGAGTCCGACCTGGCCGAATCTTTATAAAAATGGACAAAGTGAAGACTGTTGTTGTGAACGTCAAAACCGAATGAAAGTAGCGCGCCATGAAAATCAGACAAATCGCAGGTGCCTTGGGTGCCGAAATTTCCGGTGTTGATCTCTCCGGGGGCGTGTCCGTCGCGCTGGCTGCCGACATTCGCCAGGTGTTTCTGGATCATCAGGTTATTTTCCTGCGCAACCAAAACCTGACACCGCAGCAGTTCATGGTTTTTGCGCAGGCCATGGGCGAGCCGATGGAGTACCCTTTCGTCAAGGGGCTGGAGGGCTTTCCCCACATCATCGAGGTGAAAAAGCTGGCGCACGAAACCGTGAACTTCGGTGGTATCTGGCATTCGGACACCACCTATCTGGAAGCGCCGCCCATGGGCTCCATGCTGCTGTCGCGTGAAGTGCCGTCCTATGGCGGCGACACCCTGTTTGCCAACCAGTATCTGGCCTACGAGTCGCTCTCTGGCACCATGAAGCGCTTGTTGGATGGATTGACCGGCATCAGCAGTTCGGCCAAGGCGGATACTTCCAAGACCCGTGAAGACCGCATCAAGTCGGACGGCAAGGAAGCCGCCCTGCAAGAGTACCGGGCCGAGCACCCGGTCGTGCGTACCCACCCGGAAACCGGACGCAAGGCTTTGTTCGTCAATGTCGCGCACACCGCGGGCATCAAGGGCATGACGGACGAGGAAAGTGCGCCGATCCTCAACTTTCTTTTTGCCCACCAGGTCAAGCCGGAGTTCACCTGCCGCCTTGCCTGGGAGCCGAGCGCCATTGCATTTTGGGATAACCGGTGTACGCAGCACAACCCGGTCAACGACTACCATGGTTTTCGCCGCGTCATGCACCGCATCACGCTCGAGGGCGACAAACCGGTCTGACGCCGGCTATGCCGCGGGACTTTCTTGTATGCTGTGCGTTTTGGCGATCCGCTGGCGTGACCATACGCCACACTAGGCCGACTCCCTTTTCCTTTAGAAAGTCTTGTTCATGACACGCGTTTTCAATTTCAGCGCCGGCCCGGCGACCCTTCCTGAACCCGTGCTGCGCCAGGCCGCCGCCGAAATGCTCGACTGGCACGGCTGCGGCATGTCAGTCATGGAGATGAGCCACCGGGGCAAGGAATTCATTGCCATCCACGCCGAGGCCGAGGCGGATTTGCGCGAGTTGCTGGCCATTCCGGCCAACTACAAGGTGCTGTTTCTGCAGGGCGGCGGTCTCGGGCAAAACGCCTTTGTTCCGATGAACCTGCTGCGCGGCCATGCCGGCGCGGACTTCATCAACACCGGCGAGTGGATGAAAAAGTCCATCAAGGAAGCCAAAAATTTCTGCAAGGTCAATGTCGCCGCCAGCGCCGAAGCCAGCGGCTTTACCAGCGTGCCCAAGTTCGAGACCTGGAAACTCGACCCCAACGCGGCCTATGTACACATCTGCTCGAACGAAACCATTGGCGGCGTCGAATACCACTGGACGCCCGACACCGGCGCGGTCCCGCTGGTCGCCGACATGTCGTCCAACATCCTGTCGCGCCCGGTCGACGTCAGCCGCTACGGCCTGATCTATGCCGGCGCGCAAAAGAACATCGGCCCATCAGGGCTGACCCTGGTGATCGTGCGTGACGACTTGATCGGCCACGCGATGCCGCAAACCCCATGGGTGTTCGACTACAAACAGCAGGCCGACAACGACTCGATGTACAACACGCCGCCGACCTACGCGATCTACATCGCCGGCCTGGTGTTCAAACACATCAAGGCGCTCGGCGGCCTCAAGGCCATCGAAGTGCATAACCGCCGCAAGGCGGCGCTGCTGTATGACTACCTGGACTCGACCTCGTTTTACGTCAACCCGGTCGCGCGCGAAGACCGCTCACTGATGAACGTGCCTTTCAAGCTCAAAGACGAGTCGCTGGACGAGGTCTTTTTGAAGGGCGCGCAGGCGCGCGGCATGGTGCAGCTCAAGGGGCATCGTTCGGTCGGCGGCATGCGCGCATCGATCTACAACGCGATGCCGGTGGAAGGCGTGCAGGCCCTGGTGGCTTATATGCGGGAATTCGAGGCCAGCCATGGCTGAGCCGACTGGCCTGCAGGGGCGGCGCTTCGGGATTCTGGTGCTCAACCAGATTTCCGCCAATGGCCTCAGGCGCCTGCCGGTTGAGCGGTACACCGTTGGCAAGGACGTGGCCCGTCCGGACGCCGTTCTGGTGCGTTCGGCCGACATGTTTGCAATGACCGTGCCCGACAGCGTGCAGGCCATCGCCCGCGCCGGCGCCGGCACCAACAACATCCCGGTTCAGGCGATGAGCGCGCGCGGCGTGCCGGTGTTCAATGCGCCGGGGGCCAACGCCAACGCGGTGAAGGAACTGGTGCTGACCGGCATGCTGCTGGCGGCGCGCAACGTCGCTCCTGCGCTGCGCTTTGTCGCCGGCCTGGACGCCGGGCTGCCGGACATGGACAAAGCGGTGGAAGAGGGCAAGAAAAATTTTGCCGGTTTCGAGCTCGCCGGGCACACGCTGGGCATCGTGGGTCTGGGCAAAGTCGGCTGCCTGGTGGCCGATGCGGCCATCAAGCTGGGCATGCAGGTGCTGGGGTTTGACCCCGACATCACGGTCGATGCGGCATGGAGCCTGCCCGCACAGGTCAAGAAAGCAGCCAGCGTGGCCGACGTGCTGAAAAACGCGCACTTCGTCACCTTGCATGTGCCGCTGGTCGATGCCACGCGCGACCTGGTCCATGCCGACAATCTCAAGCTGATGCGTCCCGGCGCGGTGCTGCTGAACTTTGCGCGCGAGGGCGTGGTCAGTGAAAGCGCGGTGCTGGCCGCGCTGGATGCGAAACAGTTGGGCGGGTATGTCTGCGACTTTCCCTCCGCAGCCATCAACCGCCACGAGCGGGTCATTGCGCTGCCGCACCTGGGCGCGTCCACCCGCGAAGCCGAAGAAAACTGCGCCATCATGGTGGCCGACCAGTTGCGTGACTACCTGGAGCACGGCAACGTGGTCAATGCGGTCAACTTCCCGGCGGTGGCCATGGCGCGCGAGTCGGCCTACCGCGTGGCGATTGCCAACGCCAACGTGCCCAACATGCTGGGGCAGATATCCACCGCCATGGCCCAGGCCGGCCTGAACATCCACAACATGGTCAACAAGTCGCGTGGCGACATGGCCTACACGCTGGTCGATGTCGACAGCCCGGTCTCAGGCGCGGTGCTGGATCACCTGCGGGCAATTGACGGCGTGCTGGGCGTGCGCTACCTGCCAGATGAAGCCCTGCTGACCTTGCGGTAAACCTGACAGGGTGACAATAGCGAAAAACCACCAGACAAGGAGTTCGCCATGGCCCACGCGTTTGCCAACACCCTGAAAACCTTCAAAACCGCTTCGGGAAAAACGGGCAGTTTCTATTCCTTGCCCGCGCTGACCAGGCAGTTTCCAAAAATCTCGCGGCTGCCGGTGTCCCTGCGCATCGTGCTGGAGTCGGTGCTGCGCCAAAGCGTGATGGGCGACGGAAAAAAAGTCGGTGCCGAACACGTCAGGCAACTGGCCAACTGGCTCCCCCATGCCGACCGCACCGATGAAATTCCGTTTGTCGTCTCGCGCGTGGTGCTGCAGGATTTCACCGGTGTGCCGTTGCTGGTCGATCTGGCCGCGATGCGCAGCGTGGCCCTGAAGCTGGACAAGAATCCGAAACTCATTGAGCCGCTGGTGCCGGTGGACCTGGTGGTCGACCATTCCATCATGGTGGACCACTACGGCAAGAAGAATTCGCTGGACCTGAACATGTTGCTCGAATTCCAGCGCAACCGCGAGCGCTACGAGTTCATGAAATGGGGCATGCAGGCCTTTGACACCTTCGGCGTCGTGCCGCCGGGCTTCGGCATCGTGCATCAGGTCAACCTGGAGTACCTGGCGCGCGGCGTACACAGGGGCACAGACGGCATTTATTACCCCGACACACTGGTCGGCACCGACAGCCACACCACGATGATCAACGGCATCGGGGTGGTCGGCTGGGGCGTGGGCGGCATTGAAGCCGAGGCCGCGATGCTGGGCCAGCCGGTCTACATGCTGACGCCCGACGTGGTCGGTTTCGAGCTGAGCGGGCGGCTGCGCGAGGGCGTCACCGCCACCGACCTGGTGCTGCGTGTCACCGAAACATTGCGTCGCGAAAAAGTGGTCGGCAAGTTTGTCGAATTCTTCGGCGAAGGCACACGCACCTTGCCCTTGCCGGACCGCGCGACGATTGCCAATATGGCGCCCGAATATGGCGCGACCATGGGGTTCTTTCCGGTCGATGAAAAAACCATTGCGTACTTCACCGGCACCGGCCGCACCCAGGCCGAGATGGAGGCCTTTGAAGCCTACTTCAGGGCGCAAGGTCTGTTTGGCGTGGCCAAAGCCGGCGAGATCGATTTTTCGCAGGTGGTCCAGCTCGACCTGGGCGACGTGACCCCCAGCCTGGCCGGCCCGAAGCGCCCGCAGGACCGCATCGAGTTGGGCAATGTGGCGAGCCAGTTTGCTTCACTGTTCAGCAAGCCGGTGGCCGAAAACGGCTTCAACCAGCCGGCGGCCATGCTGGGCACGCGCCATTTGCTCCGGCACACCGACCATGGCCGGGCCGACACGCTGCCGGGCGCTCCGCCCACACCGGCGGGCGCGCCCCGCATGGTGGCCGAGATGGAAGCCAACCGTCCCACGCTGGCAACAGCGCACTCGGATGCCGCCGCACCCGCGTCCAAGGCGACCGGTATCAGCATCGGCAACGGCGATGTGCTGATCGCGGCGATTACCAGTTGCACCAACACCTCCAACCCCAGCGTGCTGCTGGCCGCCGGCCTGCTCGCCAAAAAAGCGGTGGAAGCTGGCCTGCGGGTAGCACCGCATATCAAGACATCGCTGGCCCCGGGCTCGCGCATCGTCACCGAGTACCTGACAAAAACCGGTTTGCTGCCCTACCTGGAAAAGCTCGGTTTTGCACTGGTCGGCTACGGCTGCACCACTTGCATCGGCAACGCCGGCGATCTCACGCCCGAGATCAACGAAGCCATTACCAAGAGCGACCTGGTGTGCGCCGCCGTGCTGTCGGGCAACCGCAACTTCGAAGCGCGCATTCACCCCAACCTGAAAGCCAATTTCCTGGCCAGCCCGCCGCTGGTGGTGGCCTATGCGATTGCCGGCACGGTGCGGCGCGACCTGATGACCGAGCCGGTCGGCAAGGGCAGGGGCGGCAAAGATGTTTACCTCGGCGACATCTGGCCGAGCAGCGACGAGATTGACAAACTGATGAAGTTCGCCATGAACGGCAAGGCCTTCCGCGAGAACTACGCCAAGGTCAAGACCGAGCCCGGCGAGCTGTGGGGAAAGATCAGGGGCGTGCCAGGGACCGCCTACACCTGGCCGACCAGCACCTATATCGCCGAGCCGCCGTTCTTCAAGAATTTCGCTATTAAAAACATGGAAAATGAGGCTGTGTCGGTGAAGGGTGCCCGCATCATGGCGCTGTTTGGCGACTCCATCACCACCGACCATATCTCGCCCGCCGGGGCTATCAAGGCCAGCTCGCCGGCCGGGCAGTGGCTGCTGTCCCACGGTGTGCAGAAGGCCGACTTCAACAGCTACGGCGCGCGCCGCGGCAACCACGAGGTGATGATGCGCGGCACCTTTGCCAATGTGCGCATCAAGAACCTGATGATCCCGGCTGGCCCCGACGGCTCACGCGAGGAGGGCGGTATCACGCTGTTCCAGCCAGGTGGCGAAAAGAAGTTCATCTATGACGCCGCCATGCAGTACCTGGACGAGGGCACGCCGACGGTGGTTTTTGCCGGCGAGGAATACGGCACCGGCTCCTCGCGCGACTGGGCCGCCAAAGGCACGCAACTGCTCGGCATCAAGGCGGTGGTGGCCCGCAGCTTCGAGCGCATCCACCGCAGCAACCTGGTCGGCATGGGCGTGTTGCCGCTGCAATTCAAAAGCGGCGACTCCTGGCAAACCCTGGGTCTGACCGGCAAGGAAGTGATCGACGTGTTACCCGATCCCGGTCTGAAGCCGCAAAGCGAAGCCACGCTGGTCGTCACGCGCGCCGACGGTACGAAGCAGCAACTGCAGGTGATTTTGCGCATCGACACGCCGATTGAGGTGGACTACTACCGCCACGGCGGCATTTTGCCTTTTGTACTCAGGCAGTTGCTGGCTGCATGAGAACGCGAACATCAACAATTTCCCGCCGGGCCGCCCCAAGGGAAATTAGCCCCCGTGGGGGGCAGAGAGCTACACGCAGTGAGCGAACGTGGGGGCGAACAATTTCCCGCCGGGCCGCCCCAAGGGAAATTAGCCCCCGTGGGGGGCAG
>NZ_JAURVN010000012.1 GCF_030655415.1 Herminiimonas sp.
TTATGCCAGGCGACAACGTCTCGATTACCGTGATGTTGATCAACCCGATCGCGATGGAAGAAGGTCTGCGCTTCGCGATTCGCGAAGGCGGTCGTACCGTCGGCGCCGGTGTTGTTGCTAAAATTATTGAGTAATAACTGATCTATTTGCGGCGACCTTTAATCAGGTCGCCGTAAGTACTTCAGGCAGTGGTAGTGTTTAAAGCGTAGGGGCGTAGCTCAATTGGCAGAGTGTCGGTCTCCAAAACCGAAGGTTGGGGGTTCGAGGCCCTCCGCCCCTGCCACCGATTCTGGTGCAGGGCATCGAAAGTAGAAAAGTATGTCTAATCAACCCGTACAAACAGTTGGCGCGTCAGCCGATAAAATCAAGGTCGTTTTAGCGGCACTTGTAGCAATCGCAGGCGTAGTCGGATTTTATGTTTTGTCGGACAAGCCAACAATCGTACGCGCTGCGGCGCTGGTTGGTGGTTTGCTGGTTGCTATTGCAATCGCATGGACGTCAGCATCGGGTCGCGACTTTGTTAATTTTTCCAAAGAAGCGGTTCGTGAAACAAAGAAAGTAGTTTGGCCAACCCGCAAGGAAACATTGCAGATGACTGCAATAGTTTTCGGCTTTGTGTTGGTCATGGCGCTTTTCCTGTTCGGTACGGATAAGTTACTCGAAGTTGTGTTGTACGACCTGATTTTGGGCTGGAAAAGATAATGGGCGACAATATTCAGGATGACGCGCAAGACGGCGCTGTAACTAGCGCTGCCGCTGCGACTGCTGCTACAAGTAAAAAACGTTGGTACGTCGTTCACGCCTATTCCGGTATGGAAAAGAGCGTGATGCGTGCGTTAACCGAGCGCGTAATGCGTGCCGGTATGGAAGATCAGTTTGGGCAGATTCTGGTGCCTACCGAAGAAGTGATCGAAGTTAAAAACGGTCAAAAATCGGTCAGCGAACGCCGTTTCTTCCCTGGTTATGTACTCGTCGAGATGGAAATGACCGACGAAACATGGCATCTGGTAAAGAACACAAGCAAGGTAACTGGCTTCATCGGCGGTAAGTCGAACAAGCCAACACCGATTCCGCCGCACGAAGTCGACAAGATCATGCAGCAAATGCAAGATGGCGTCGAAAAGCCACGTCCAAAAGTGTTGTACGAAGTTGGCGAGCTGGTTCGTATCAAGGATGGTCCGTTCACAGATTTCAACGGCAATGTCGAAGAAGTCAATTACGAGAAATCCAAAGTGCGTGTGTCTGTGACGATTTTCGGTCGCGCTACGCCAGTTGAGCTCGAATTCGGCCAAGTCGAAAAAGTATAAAGAACAAGCGCGGGTCGAAGCGCGGCACATCGAAAGATTGCTAGATTTGACAATGCAGTAAAAAGAGGAGCCCCAGTAATGCGCCGCAAGGCAAGTGAACAGGCGCTACCACTCAATCAATGTAGGAGCCATCATGGCAAAGAAAATCATTGGTTTTATCAAGCTGCAAGTTCCAGCTGGTAAAGCAAACCCATCCCCTCCAATCGGACCTGCTTTAGGTCAACGTGGTTTGAACATCATGGAATTCTGTAAGGCTTTCAACGCGCAGACTCAAGGTGTTGAGCCAGGTATGCCAATTCCGGTTGTTATTACAGCATTCGCGGACAAGTCTTTCACTTTTGTGATGAAGACGCCGCCAGCAACGTACCTGATCAAAAAAGCTGCGAACATCACTAAAGGTTCGCCTAAGCCACATACCGACAAAGTCGGCAAGATCACACGTGCGCAAGCTGAAGAAATCGCAACAACCAAACGGCCGGATTTGACGGCTGCCGACATGGATGCTGCCGTGCGTACAATCGCCGGTTCCGCACGTTCCATGGGCATCACGGTGGAGGGTCTGTAATGGCTAAGTTATCCAAACGCGCTAAGGCATTCGCGGCAAAAGTTGATCGTACCAAAGCGTACCCGTTCGACAATGCAGTTGCCTTGATCAAAGAATGTGCAAATGCAAAATTCGACGAGTCTATCGATATCTCGGTTCAACTCGGCGTTGATGCAAAAAAATCTGACCAAGTAGTTCGTGGTTCTGTTGTTTTGCCAGCTGGTACCGGTAAATCGGTCCGCGTTGCGGTTTTCGCAACTGGCGAAAAAGCAGAGCAAGCGAAAGCTGCTGGTGCTGACATCGTTGGTATGGAAGATTTGGCTGAATCGATTAAGGCTGGCAACATGCCTTTCGACATCGTCATCGCATCGCCAGACACCATGCGTATCGTTGGTACCTTGGGTCAAATCCTCGGACCACGCGGCCTGATGCCTAACCCGAAAGTTGGTACTGTTACTCCTGACGTCGCTACCGCAGTTAAAAATGCAAAAGCTGGTCAAGTTCAATACCGTACTGACAAGGCTGGCATTATTCACGCCACGATCGGTCGTAAATCGTTCTCCGACGAAGCTCTCAAATCCAACTTGTTGGCTTTGATGGATGCGTTGACAAAAGCCAAGCCAGCAACCAGCAAAGGTGTTTACCTGCGCAAAGTTTCGCTGTCGTCGACTATGGGCGCTGGTGTTCGCGTCGATCAATCGAGTTTGGCTGCGTAATAAATTGAATTAAGTCCCGCTGCCAATTTGGCGACGGGCGCATCTTTGGGCTGGACCGGATTCGGCAGGATAGAAGAAGGTTCAGGCAATCAAAGACCGTTGGGCGGCGTGCATGTAAGTAGTGTGCAAAGTTAAATGTAGCATCGGCAACGATGCCATACCCAACGCAGATGGTGACCCCGAACAAGTTTTGCAGTCTCTTCGCTGGCTAGCCAGTACGAACTCCTAACTTCGGACGCCGTGTTCGAACCGATGCAAGGCAAGCAATCAATGATGATTGTGTAATAGCTGAGCATTACTTTTGGAGGTTGATCTTGAGTCTCAATCTGAATGACAAAAAGGCCGTAGTCGCCGAAATCTCTGCAAAGATCGCATCTGCGCAGACTATCGTCGTGGCCGAATATCGTGGCATCCAGGTTGGTCACTTGACACAACTGCGCGCCAAAGCGCGGGACCAAGGCGTCTACTTGCGCGTGTTGAAAAACACACTCGCTCGTCGTGCTGTCGAAGGTACCGCATTTGCCGACCTCGCTTCTGAAATGACCGGCCCGTTGATCTATTCGATCTCGGACGATGCCGTTGCTGCAGCTAAAGTCATCAGTGACTTTGCTAAAACCAACGACAAACTGGTTGTTAAAGCAGGTAACTATGCAGGCAAGACGCTTGATAAAGCGGCTGTTACTGCATTGGCAAATATTCCTAGCCGTGAAGTCCTGCTGGCCCAAGTTTTGGGCATGATGCTGGTTCCGGTTGCGAGCTTTACGCGTGGTCTGGCTGCTCTTGCTGCTAAAAAAGCTGAAGGCGAAACGCCTGCAGCTGCAGCAGAACCAGTCGCCGAAGTTACCGAAGCAGCAGCGGAATAACAGGTCGCCGCATACGCGGCCTGCGCTCTTGTTTCGACGCTTCGCGTCAGTACCAATCAGATGTAATTATTGAAAAAAATTTAGGAGTTTCAAATGGCAATTAGCAAAGACGACATCCTGGAAGCCGTAGGCAACCTGACAGTCCTGGAATTGAATGACTTGGTTAAAGCATTCGAAGAAAAATTCGGCGTATCCGCTGCTGCAATGTCGGCCCCAGCAGCTGGCGGCGGCGCTGGTGCAGCTGCAGCTGAAGAACAAACTGAATTCACCGTTATCTTGGCTGATTTCGGCGCGAACAAAGTTGGCGTGATTAAAGCAGTTCGTGAAATCACCGGTCTGGGCTTGAAAGAAGCTAAAGATCTGGTTGATGCTGCACCGAAACCTTTGAAAGAAGGCGTTTCGAAAGCAGATGCTGAAGCAGCTAAGAAAAAGCTGGAAGAAGCTGGCGCGAAAGCAGAAATCAAGTAATTCAGTTTTGCTTGCGCTCGTTAGTCGTTTCTAGCAGCGCCTGAGTCAAAGCACGAAACCTCCCGAAAGGGCGGTTCGGCTTTGGCTCCTTTGTCGTTTTTGGATTTAAAAAATGTGGTTGTCAGCAAGCTTGATTGACTTGATGTAATCTGGTGAGTTGTTCAGCCGACCGGCCCAAGGGCAGAGACTTGAGGTTTCAATGTTTCGAGTTGTGAATTGTTGCAACTCGGCAATGCAGCCTGAATCCTGAATTCTCTATCCTTTCCCTGTCACTCACGGAGTGTCCATGCACTACTCATTTACTGAGAAAAAGCGCATTCGCAAATCATTCGCGAAACGCGCTAACGTTCACAACGTTCCGTTCCTGCTGGCGACCCAGCTCGAGTCTTATCATGACTTTTTGCAAGAAGACAAAATACCGTCCCAACGCAAAAACGAAGGCTTGCAGTCCGCCTTCACGTCTATTTTCCCTATCGTTTCGCACAATGGTTTTGCGCGTCTCGAATTCTTGTCGTATGTACTCGGCGATCCGCCGTTCAACATCAAAGAATGCCAACAACGTGGATTGACGTACGCGTCACCTCTGCGTGCAAAAGTTCGCCTTGTGATTCTGGATAAAGAATCGCCGACCAAGCCGGTCGTCAAGGAAATGAAAGAACAAGAAGTCTACATGGGCGAATTGCCGCTGATGACTTCTACCGGTTCTTTCGTGATCAACGGTACCGAACGCGTTATCGTGTCGCAGTTGCATCGTTCGCCAGGCGTGTTCTTTGAACATGACCGCGGCAAGACACACTCGTCAGGTAAATTGCTGTTCTCTGCACGTATCATTCCTTACCGCGGTTCATGGCTGGACTACGAATTCGATCCGAAGGACATCTTGTTCTTCCGCGTCGATCGTCGTCGCAAAATGCCTGTCACGATCCTGTTGAAAGCAATCGGCATGTCGCCGGAGCAGATCCTCGAAAACTTCTTTGTATTCGATGATTTCACTCTGCACGCTGATGGCGCTGAAATGAAATTTGTTGCTGAACATCTGCGTGGCGAGGTTGCCCGTTTCGATATCACCGACAAAGCCGGCAAAGTATTGATCGCAAAAGACAAGCGTATCAACAGCAAGCACGTGCGTGACGTTGAAGCTGCTGGCATCAAGAACATTTCGGTTCCTGAAGACTATCTGCTGGGCCGCATTCTGGCGAAAAATATTGTTGATGCGAGCACTGGCGAAGTCATTGCCAACGCCAACGATGAATTGACCGAAGATTTGCTGGCGCGTTTGCGTGAAGGTGGCGTCACTGCAATCCAAACTCTGTACACCAACGATTTGGATCAAGGCGGCTACATCTCGCAAACCTTGCGTATGGATGACACCAACGATCAGATGGCTGCAAAAGTTGCGATCTATCGCATGATGCGCCCAGGCGAACCACCAACTGAAGATTCAGTTGAAGCCTTGTTCAATGGTTTGTTCTACAACGCAGATCGTTACGATTTGTCGGCTGTCGGCCGTATGAAATTCAACCGTCGCATTGGTCGCGATGAATTGACCGGCACCATGACACTGTCGAATGAAGACGTGCTGGCTGTGATCAAGATTCTGGTTGAGTTGCGCAATGGTCGCGGCGAAGTCGATGATATTGATCACTTGGGTAATCGTCGCGTACGTTGCGTCGGCGAACTCGCTGAAAATCAATTCCGTGCTGGACTGGTCCGCGTTGAGCGTGCTGTCAAAGAACGCCTCGGCCAAGCCGAAGCGGATAACTTGATGCCGCATGACTTGATCAACTCCAAGCCTATCTCGGCTGCGATCCGTGAATTCTTCGGTTCGTCGCAGTTGTCGCAGTTTATGGATCAAACCAATCCATTGTCAGAAATCACGCACAAACGTCGTATTTCTGCTCTTGGACCTGGCGGTTTGACACGTGAACGCGCTGGCTTTGAAGTCCGCGACGTACATCCGACTCACTATGGTCGCGTCTGCCCAATCGAAACACCGGAAGGTCCGAACATTGGTTTGATCAACTCGCTGGCTATGTATGCTCGCTTGAACGAATACGGTTTCCTCGAAACCCCATATCGTAAAGTCGAAGGCAGCAAAGTTACCGATCAGATCGATTATTTGTCCGCGATCGAAGAAGGCCGTTACATCATCGCTCAGGCGAATGCAACGATCGACAAAGCAGGTTTGCTGTCCGATGAATTGGTTTCTGCACGTGAAGCGGGCGAAACGATTCTGGTCTCGCCAGAACGCGTTCAATACATGGACGTTGCGCCAGGCCAGGTTGTCTCGGTTGCTGCTTCGCTGATTCCGTTCCTCGAACACGATGATGCGAACCGCGCATTGATGGGTGCTAACATGCAACGTCAAGCAGTTCCTTGCTTGCGTCCAGAAAAAGCATTGGTTGGTACTGGTATCGAACGTACGGTTGCAGTCGATTCAGGCACAACAGTACAAGCATTGCGTGGCGGCGTAGTTGATTACATCGATGCAGGCCGTGTTGTGATTCGCGTCAATGACGATGAAGCACAAGCTGGTGAAGTCGGTGTAGATATCTACAACCTGATCAAGTACACACGTTCTAACCAAAACACGAACATTAACCAACGTCCTATCGTGCAAGTTGGCGATCGCGTTGCTAAACATGACGTCATCGCCGACGGCGCATCGACTGACTTGGGCGAACTCGCTCTGGGTCAAAACATGTTGATCGCGTTTATGCCATGGAACGGCTACAACTTCGAAGATTCGATTCTGATCTCGGAAAAAGTTGTTGCTGATGACCGTTACACCTCGATTCATATCGAAGAGTTGTCGGTTGTTGCGCGTGACACCAAGCTGGGCGCTGAAGAAATCACTCGTGATATCTCGAACCTGGCTGAAAACCAACTGGCGCGTCTGGATGATGCCGGTATCGTCTACATCGGTGCAGAAGTGACCGCTGGCGACACACTGGTCGGTAAAGTAACGCCTAAAGGCGAAACCCAACTGACACCGGAAGAAAAACTGCTGCGCGCGATTTTCGGCGAAAAAGCATCCGACGTAAAAGATACATCGTTGCGCGTACCGTCCGGCATGGTCGGCACCGTAATCGACGTGCAAGTGTTTACTCGCGAAGGTATTCCACGCGACAAACGTGCACAACAGATTATCGACGACGAACTGCAACGCTATCGTTTGGATTTGAACGATCAGTTGCGTATCGTTGAAGGCGATGCATTCCAACGTTTGGAAAAAATGTTGGTCGGTAAAGTTGTCAATGGCGGTCCTAAGAAAATCGCTAAAGGCGCGAAAATCACTACTGAGTATTTGGCCGATCTGGACAAATACCACTGGTTTGATATTCGTCCTTCTGACGACGCATCGGCAAACGCTTTGGAAGCAATCAAAGAATCGATTGCTGAGAAACGTCACCAGTTTGATCTGGCATTTGAAGAAAAACGCAAGAAACTGACGCAAGGCGATGAATTGCCGCCAGGCGTACAGAAGATGGTCAAGGTTTATCTGGCAGTCAAACGTCGTCTGCAACCAGGCGACAAAATGGCGGGTCGTCACGGTAACAAGGGTGTGGTTTCACGCATTCTGCCTATCGAAGACATGCCATACATGGCTGACGGTACACCAGCGGACGTCGCTTTGAATCCACTGGGCGTTCCTTCACGGATGAACGTTGGTCAGGTTCTGGAAGTACATTTGGGCTGGGCAGCAAAAGGCTTGGGCCTGCGTATTGGCGAGATGCTCGCTGCGCAAGTTAAAGTCGCTGAACTGCGCAAGTTCTTGGCTGCGATCTACAACGAGTCCGGCAAAACTGAAGATCTCGATAGTTTCAGCGACGCAGAAGTCCTGGAATTGGCGAGCAATCTGAAGAACGGTGTTCCTTTCGCAACGCCAGTGTTTGACGGCGCTGACGAAGGCGAAACACGTCGCATGCTGGACTTGGCGTATCCGGATCATATCGCCAAGCAATTGGGTATGACTCCTTCCAAGAATCAGGTCACGATGTATGACGGTCGTACCGGTGAAGCGTTTGAGCGCACAGTAACTGTCGGTTACATGCATTACCTCAAACTGCATCACTTGGTTGATGACAAGATGCATGCACGTTCGACTGGTCCTTACTCGCTGGTTACGCAGCAACCACTGGGTGGTAAAGCTCAGTTCGGTGGCCAGCGTTTTGGTGAGATGGAAGTCTGGGCACTGGAAGCATACGGCGCGTCTTACGTCTTGCAAGAGATGTTGACAGTCAAGTCCGATGACGTAAATGGCCGTACCAAAGTGTACGAAAATCTCGTCAAAGGCGACCACGTCATCGACGCCGGCATGCCGGAATCCTTTAACGTTCTCGTTAAAGAAATCCGCTCGCTGGGTATCGACATCGACCTGGAACGCGACTGATGTAAAGCTAGGGAAGAACGGTGAAAGCTGTTCTTCCCTTTGCTGACTGAATTTAGTACTGAAGCAAGCGTAGTAGAAAAATAGCTAGGCAATAGCAGTTTCTGGAAGTGTCGTCTGTCCCGGTATGTGCGGAACTCAGCTCGTGAAGTTTATCTTCAGGCTCAGCTCTCCCGCCCATGCGAACAGGGTTTAAAGCAGGGCCGGCACAACCTTCTCATCATCAAGCGTTTTTTCACGCCAACTGGAGTGATACATGAAAGCACTGCTCGATCTATTCAAGCAAGTTCAGCAAAACGAACAATTCGACGCGATCAAAATTGGTCTGGCGTCACCAGAAAAAATCCGTTCGTGGTCCTACGGCGAAGTAAAAAAGCCGGAAACCATCAACTATCGTACTTTCAAGCCTGAACGCGACGGCTTGTTTTGCGCAAAAATCTTTGGCCCTATCAAAGATTACGAATGCCTTTGCGGTAAATACAAACGTTTGAAACACCGCGGTGTGATCTGCGAAAAATGCGGCGTTGAAGTCACATTGGCAAAAGTGCGTCGTGAACGCATGGGCCACATCGAGTTGGCATCGCCAACCGCGCACATCTGGTTCCTGAAATCATTGCCATCCCGTTTGGGTATGGTTCTCGATATGACTCTGCGGGATATCGAACGCGTTCTGTATTTTGAAGCCTACGTTGTTACCGATCCAGGCATGACGCCGTTGAAGCGTTGCCAGATCATGTCGGAAGATGATTACGCTGCTAAATACGAAGAATTCGGCGACGACTTCACCGCATTCATGGGCGCTGAAGGTATTCGTGAATTGCTGCGCGCCATCGACATCGATCGCGATGCTGAAATGCTGCGTCAGGAATTGAAAGATTCCAAATCAGAAGCCAAGATCAAAAAATACGCCAAGCGTCTGAAAGTGCTTGAGGCGTTCCAACGTTCAGGCATCAAGCCTGACTGGATGATCATGGAAGTGTTGCCAGTATTGCCGCCAGAACTGCGCCCATTGGTGCCGCTGGATGGTGGCCGTTTCGCAACCTCCGATCTGAACGATTTGTATCGTCGCGTGATTAACCGTAACAACCGTTTGAAGCGTTTGATGGAACTCCGCGCGCCGGAAATCATCACCCGTAACGAAAAACGTATGTTGCAAGAAGCGGTCGATTCGTTGCTGGATAACGGCCGTCGCGGTAAAGCGATGACTGGCGCTAACAAGCGTCCGCTGAAATCGCTGGCAGAAATGATCAAAGGCAAGGGCGGTCGTTTCCGTCAAAACTTGCTGGGCAAACGCGTCGATTACTCGGGTCGTTCCGTCATCGTCGTGGGCCCGCAACTGAAATTGCATCAATGCGGCTTGCCAAAATTGATGGCTTTGGAATTGTTCAAACCATTCATTTTCAACAAGCTTGAATTGATGGGTCTGGCAACAACGATCAAGGCTGCGAAAAAACTGGTTGAGATTCAAGAACCAGTCGTGTGGGACATTTTGGAAGACGTGATCCGTGAACATCCGGTCATGTTGAACCGTGCGCCTACCCTGCATCGTCTTGGTATTCAAGCGTTTGAACCTGTCCTGATCGAAGGCAAGGCAATTCAATTGCACCCATTGGTCTGTGCTGCATTTAACGCCGACTTTGACGGCGATCAAATGGCGGTTCACGTTCCATTGTCGATCGAAGCACAGATGGAAGCACGCACCTTGATGCTGTCTTCGAACAACATCTTGTTCCCATCAAATGGCGAACCATCGATCGTTCCTTCGCAAGATATCGTGTTGGGTCTGTACTACGCGACTCGCGAAGCGATCAACGCCAAGGGCGAAGGCATGATGTTCCCGGACGTGTCCGAAGTCATCCGTGCTTACGACAACAAAGAAGTTGAGTTGGCAACACGTATCACTGTGCGTATTACCGAGTATCCGAAGAATGTCGAAAGCGGCGAATTCGAAAAAACGGTAACACGTTACGAAACTACAGTCGGTCGCGCAATCTTGTCGGAAATTCTGCCTAAAGGCTTGCCGTTCTCAGTATTGAACCGCGCGCTGAAAAAGAAAGAAATTTCACGCCTGATCAACTTGTCCTTCCGTAAGTGCGGTCTGCGCGCGACGGTTGTATTTGCTGATCAATTGTTGCAATCGGGCTTCCGTTTGGCGACACGTGCTGGTATCTCGATTTGCGTCGATGACATGCTTGTGCCGAAAGAAAAAGTCTCCCTCATTGCGGCGGCCGAAGGCGAAGTTAAACAGATCGAACAGCAATATTCGTCCGGTCTGGTTACCGCTGGCGAACGTTACAACAAAGTGGTTGATATCTGGGGCAAAGCAGGTGACGACGTCGGCAAGGCTATGATGGATCAACTCAAAGTTGAAGACGTCACCAAACGTGATGGCACCAAGACCACACAAGAATCGTTCAATGCGATTTACATGATGGCCGACTCCGGTGCGCGCGGTTCCGCAGCACAGATTCGTCAGCTGGCCGGTATGCGTGGTCTGATGGCGAAACCGGATGGTTCGATTATCGAAACGCCGATCACCGCGAACTTCCGCGAAGGTCTGAACGTTTTGCAGTACTTCATCTCGACTCACGGTGCACGTAAAGGCTTGGCCGATACCGCTCTGAAAACAGCGAACTCAGGTTACCTGACACGTCGTCTGGTTGACGTGACCCAAGATTTGGTCGTGATTGAAGATGATTGCGGTACCTCGAACGGCGCCTCGATGAAGGCAATGGTCGAAGGTGGTGAAGTTATCGAAGCGTTGCGTGACCGTATCCTTGGTCGCGTTGCAGCGAATGACATCGTCAATCCTGAAACACAAGCAACTCTGTATGCAGCTGGCACATTGCTGGATGAAGACATGGTTGAAGAAATCGAAAGCCTCGGCATCGATGAAGTAAAAGTACGTACACCACTGACTTGCGACACACGCTTCGGCCTGTGCGCAATGTGCTATGGCCGTGACTTGGGTCGCGGTTCGATGGTCAACGCCGGTGAAGCAGTTGGTGTTATCGCTGCGCAATCGATTGGTGAGCCAGGTACACAGTTGACGATGCGTACCTTCCACATTGGTGGTGCGGCATCGCGTGCAGCAGTTGCTTCGTCGGTGGAAGCCAAGTCAAACGGTACAGTTCGCTTCACAGCGACAATGCGTTACGTCACCAACGGTAAGGGCGGCCAGATCGTCATTTCCCGTTCAGGTGAAGTACTGATTACCGATGACCATGGTCGTGAACGTGAACGTCATAAAGTGCCGTACGGCGCGACCCTGATCGTCAAAGACGGCCTGCAAATCAAAGCTGGTACAGCATTGGCAACATGGGATCCATTGACCCGTCCGATCATTACCGAATACACCGGCGTGGTGAAATTCGAGAACGTCGAAGAAGGTTCGACTGTTGCGCGTCAAATCGATGAAGTGACCGGTCTGTCGACTCTGGTTGTTATCGATGCGAAACGTCGTGGCTCGGTTACCAAAACTGTTCGTCCACAGGTCAAACTGTTGAACGAACAAGGCGAAGAAGTTAAAATCGCTGGTACCGAGCACGCAGTGACGATCGGCTTCCAGGTTGGTGCGCTGATTACTGTTAAAGACGGTCAGCAAGTTACCGTCGGCGAAGTATTGGCACGTATCCCGACCGAATCGCAAAAAACACGTGACATCACCGGTGGTCTGCCGCGTGTTGCCGAGTTGTTCGAAGCGCGTTCGCCGAAAGATGCCGGCATGCTGGCAGAAGTCACTGGTACGGTTGCGTTCGGTAAAGAAACCAAAGGCAAGCAACGTCTGGAAATCACAGACATGGACGGCGAGAAGCACGAGTTCCTGATCACCAAAGACAAACAAGTCTTGGTACATGACGGCCAAGTCGTGAACAAAGGCGAGATGATTGTTGACGGCCCAGCCGATCCACAAGACATTCTGCGTTTGTTGGGTATCGAAGCGCTGGCACGTTACATCGTCGACGAAGTTCAAGACGTGTATCGCTTGCAAGGCGTGAAGATCAATGACAAGCACATCGAAGTTATTGTGCGTCAAATGTTGCGTCGTGTTGCCGTGGTTAATCCAGGCGATGCCAACTACATCGTTGGCGAACAAGTCGAACGTTCGGAACTGCTGGACGAAAACGACCGCGTCGTTGCTCTCGGCAAGATCCCTGCAACATACGAAAACGTATTGCTCGGTATTACCAAAGCATCGTTGTCGACGGACTCCTTCATCTCGGCTGCATCGTTCCAAGAGACCACACGTGTCTTGACCGAAGCCGCAATCATGGGCAAACGCGATGGCTTGCGTGGCCTGAAAGAGAACGTCATCGTTGGTCGTTTGATTCCAGCCGGTACCGGCCTCGCGTTCCATCGTGCACGCAAAGAAAAAGAATCATGGGAAGCGGAAGAGCGTACAGCGTTGTTGCAATCCGAAAAAGCTGCCCGCGCAGCCGAAGCGGAAGCGCAGTTTGCTGATATCGGTAGCAGCGTGCCAGACAGCGATACCGACGCTTCGTAATTCAAGCTGTAGTTCAAGCATGCAACGGCATCAGGAGAAATCCTGGTGCCGTTTTTATTTATGCAAAGCCGGTTTGATTGCTTAAAAGATATCTTTTTGGGATAAGTCGTGTCAGATAGTAAAGTTTTCTTTTGCAATGCCGGACGTAGGTGGGGTTCATTCCATCGAATTGCCGTCTTTTCGCAACGAAATCGCAGTGCAGCCTCCAATACACTTGTTGACTGTCAAAGTATAGAGGGCTATACTCGCGAGTTCTCGATTTTAAGCTCTGCTGGGCTTAAACGCTCTTTGGTCTTGCTTCTTCGCAATCCTCCTGCGCGTTTTTCCATCTCTGCTGTAACCGAGGCGCGCGTCGAATTAATTTCTTCCGCAATGATTCTTTAGTCCCCGAACAACCGTTTTCGGGTTCGTATTATTAATGTTGTATTAGCTGGATATAGAGCGATGCCAACCATCAATCAACTGATTCGCCAGCCGCGTGTTTCTGCACGCGTCAAGAGCAAATCGCCGGCGCTGGAAAACAGCCCGCAAAAACGTGGCGTATGTACCCGCGTTTACACCACAACTCCAAAGAAGCCTAACTCGGCTCTGCGTAAAGTTGCCAAAGTGCGTTTGACCAACGGTTTCGAAGTAATTTCGTACATCGGCGGTGAAGGCCATAACCTGCAAGAACATAGTGTCGTGCTGTTGCGCGGCGGTCGTGTAAAAGATTTGCCGGGTGTGCGTTATCACATGGTTCGCGGTGCTTTGGATACTCAAGGCGTTAAAGACCGTAAGCAAGCGCGTTCGAAGTACGGTACCAAGCGTGCAAAAGCTGGCAAGAAGTAATTAAGTATTTTCGCGGTCTCCGCGAAATTGTGTCGGTCCCTAATGGGCCGAGTAAGTGGATAGTTATGATGACTATCCGCGAGTGTGCGACAAACCTGTTGTTGCGCCTCAACTGAAGATTGAAAGGAATCGAAATGCCACGTCGTCGTGAAGTTCCCAAGCGGGACATACTGCCAGATCCAAAGTTCGGTAATGTTGATGTTGCCAAATTCGTTAACGTGTTGATGTTGTCCGGTAAAAAATCGGTCGCAGAAAACATCATCTACGGTGCGTTTGAGCATATCCAAACCAAATCCGGTAAAGATCCACTGGAAGTGTTTACAGCTGCAATCCTGAACTGCAAACCACTGGTTGAAGTAAAGTCCCGTCGCGTTGGTGGTGCAAACTACCAGGTGCCTGTTGAAGTTCGTCCTGTCCGTCGTATGGCTTTGTCCATGCGTTGGTTGCGCGAAGCAGCAAACAAGCGCAGCGAAAAATCGATGCCACAACGTCTCGCGGGTGAATTGCTCGAAGCTGCGGAAAGCCGCGGCGGTGCAATGAAAAAACGCGATGAAGTTCACCGCATGGCAGAAGCGAACAAGGCGTTCTCGCACTTCCGCTTCTAATAGATTGGTGTTCTCGCCTGCCTGTGCAGGCGTTGTGCGCTACATGTGTAATTTGTTCGAGGCCGGGCACATTTTGGAAAAAATGGCGCTCGGTTTTGTTCATTAAAAAGAATTAGGACTAATTATGGCCCGCAAGACCCCCATTGAGCGCTACCGCAATATCGGTATCTCCGCTCACATCGATGCTGGCAAGACCACCACGACCGAGCGCGTCCTGTTCTACACGGGCGTGAACCACAAGATTGGCGAAGTGCATGATGGCGCGGCCACCATGGACTGGATGGAGCAGGAACAAGAGCGTGGCATCACGATCACGTCCGCTGCGACCACCTGCTTCTGGAAGGGCATGGCCGGCACGTTCCCGGAACACCGCATCAACATCATCGACACCCCGGGCCACGTGGACTTCACCATTGAAGTCGAGCGTTCGATGCGCGTGCTCGACGGTGCCGTGATGGTGTACGACGCCGTCGGTGGCGTCCAGCCTCAGTCGGAAACCGTCTGGCGCCAGGCCAACAAGTACAAGGTGCCGCGCCTTGCGTTCGTCAACAAGATGGACCGCACCGGCGCCGACTTCCTGCGCGTGCGACAGATGATGGTGGACCGCCTGAAGGCCAACCCGGTCGTGATCCAGATCCCGATCGGTGCCGAAGACCGTTTCCAGGGCATCGTCGACCTCGTGAAGATGAAGTCGATCATCTGGGACGAAGACAAGGGCGTGACCTTCAAGTACGGTGAAATTCCGGCCGACCTGGCCGACGTGTGCGCCGAGTACCGCGAAAAGCTGGTCGAGGCCGCCGCTGAATCCAGCGAAGAACTGATGAACAAGTACCTCGAAGGCGAAGCGCTGACCGAGACCGAAATCAAGGCCGCGATCCGCCAGCGCACGATCGCCGGCGAGATCCAGCCGATGCTGTGCGGCTCCGCGTTCAAGAACAAGGGCGTGCAGGCCATGCTCGACGCGGTCATCGAATACATGCCTGCGCCGACGGACATCCCGCCGGTCGGCGGCACCGACGAAGACGAAGCGCCTGTCACCCGCAAGGCCGACGACAGCGAGAAGTTCTCGGCGCTGGCGTTCAAGCTGATGACCGACCCGTTCGTGGGCCAGCTGACCTTCGTGCGCGTCTATTCGGGCGTGCTGAGCAAGGGAGACAGCGTCTACAACCCGATTCGCGGCAAGAAGGAGCGGATTGGCCGGATCGTGCAGATGCACGCGAACAACCGCGAAGAAGTCAACGAAATCCGCGCCGGCGACATCGCCGCCTGCGTGGGCCTGAAGGAAGTGACCACGGGCGAAACCCTGT
>NZ_JAURVN010000013.1 GCF_030655415.1 Herminiimonas sp.
CGGGCTCATTTTGTTCACAATATGCCGCTCGGTTATGTCCATTAAAAGATTAAGGAATAATTATGTCACGCAAGACCCCCATTGAGCGCTACCGCAATATCGGTATCTCGGCTCACATTGATGCTGGTAAAACCACGACGACTGAGCGCGTTCTGTTCTATACCGGTGTAAATCACAAGATTGGTGAAGTTCATGATGGCGCGGCCACCATGGATTGGATGGAGCAGGAACAAGAGCGCGGCATCACGATTACGTCTGCTGCGACGACCTGCTTCTGGAAAGGCATGGCGAACAATTTCCCTGCGCATCACATCAACATCATTGATACCCCAGGCCACGTTGACTTCACAATTGAAGTTGAGCGTTCGATGCGTGTGCTCGATGGCGCTTGCATGGTTTACTGTGCAGTTGGTGGCGTGCAGCCGCAATCAGAAACAGTTTGGCGTCAAGCTAACAAGTACAAAGTCCCACGTTTGGCATTCGTCAACAAGATGGATCGTACCGGCGCGAACTTCTTCAAAGTTTACGACCAAATGCGTGCGCGTTTGAAGGCAAATCCGATTCCTATGCAAGTGCCTATCGGCGCTGAAGATTTGTTCGAAGGCGTCATCGATCTGGTAAAAATGAAAGCTATTTACTGGGATGACGCATCGCAAGGCATGAAGTTTGATTACCGTGATATTCCGGACAATCTGCTGGCTGAAGCGAAAAAATGGCGCGAAAACATGGTTGAAGCCGCTGCTGAAGCATCAGAAGAATTGATGAACAAGTACCTTGAAGAAGGTGACTTGAGCGAAGCTGAAATCAAGGCAGCGATTCGTCAGCGTACTATTGCCAGCGAAATCGTGCCAATGATGTGCGGCACCGCTTTCAAAAACAAAGGCGTGCAAGCCATGTTGGACGGCGTGATCGAGTACCTGCCATCGCCAGTGGATATTCCACCTGTGCCAGGCATGAACGAAGATGACGAGCCTGTCGTGCGTAAAGCTGAAGATACCGAAAAATTCTCGGCCTTGGCGTTCAAAATCGCAACCGATCCGTTTGTTGGTCAATTGTGCTTTATCCGTTGCTACTCGGGTACTTTGAATTCAGGCGACACCGTTTATAACTCGGTTAAAGAGAAAAAAGAACGTGTTGGCCGTATCGTTCAGATGCACGCGAATCAACGCGAAGAAATCAAGGAAATG
The DNA here is from genome assembly GCF_030655415.1 of Herminiimonas sp. The sequence continues at coordinate 1,188 of NZ_JAURVN010000013.1, forward strand.
CTCGCAGGCGATATCGCTGCGGTCGTTGGCTTGAAAGACACGACAACTGGCGACACCTTGTGTGACGACAAAGCGATCGTTGTCCTCGAGCGCATGGTTTTCCCTGAGCCAGTTATTTCGCAAGCTGTTGAGCCTAAGACGAAAGTCGATCAAGAAAAAATGGGCTTGGCCTTGAATCGTTTGGCTGCTGAAGATCCATCGTTCCGCGTGCGTACCGATGAAGAATCAGGTCAAACCATTATTGCTGGTATGGGCGAGTTGCATCTGGACATTATCGTTGATCGTATGAAGCGCGAATTCGGCGTGGAAGCGACTGTCGGTAAGCCACAAGTTGCGTACCGCGAAACCATCCGTAAAGTTTGCGAAGAAATCGAAGGTAAATTCGTCAAGCAATCCGGTGGTCGTGGTCAGTACGGTCACGTGGTTCTGAAGATCGAGCCGCAAGAACCAGGCAAAGGTTTTGAATTCATCGACGCAATCAAAGGCGGTACAGTTCCTCGCGAATACATCCCTGCAGTTGAAAAAGGTGTGCGCGAAACACTGACTTCCGGCGTCCTCGCTGGTTACCCAGTGGTTGACGTTAAAGTCACTTTGTTCTTCGGTTCATACCATGACGTCGATTCGAATGAAAACGCGTTCCGTATGGCTGCGTCGATGGCGTTCAAAGACGGCTGCCGTAAAGCTAGTCCAGTTATCCTGGAACCAATGATGGCTGTTGAAGTTGAAACGCCTGAAGACTACGCTGGTACCGTGATGGGCGATTTGTCCTCACGTCGCGGCATGGTGCAAGGTATGGACGAAATCGCGGGCGGCGGCGGCAAGATCATTAAAGCCGAAGTTCCTTTGTCCGAAATGTTTGGTTACTCGACATCGTTGCGTTCAGCAACACAAGGTCGCGCAACCTACTCGATGGAATTCAAGCACTACTCTGAAGCACCTAAAAATGTGATCGATGCAATCGTCACATCGAAGGCGCCTAAGTAATCTATTCGTTGCAAGACCAAGCGAGCTGAGTGTAGTTACGAAGCTCCTTGGTCAGTAGTAAATAAAGTTAAAGGGTGCTCCAAACGGAGTGTCTCAATTTATATAAATCGTTCTTTTTGAAGGAAGAATAAAATGGCAAAAGGCAAATTCGAGCGGACCAAGCCGCACGTCAACGTCGGCACGATTGGTCACGTCGATCACGGCAAGACCACACTGACAGCAGCGATTGCGACAGTATTGTCGAAAAAATTTGGTGGCGAAGCAAAAGCG
>NZ_JAURVN010000017.1 GCF_030655415.1 Herminiimonas sp.
GATGCTCTATGCATCTCTTTTACTTTTATGCTTTACTAGAAAAATGCCACAGCGCATTGTACAAATGCGCTTGAGTTCTCGCATCCCATATTCTTGGGAGGTCGGAAATCAAGCGCATTTGCTTTGCTATGCGAAATGATGAGAATGGTTGCTGATTTGCAGCGAAAGCTGACCAACGTTTAGAACACTATCCTACTTACCAAAATGAGTATGAGATTGGAGTGATCGACGTGGCATTACTTGGAATTATTCGACGCTGGCACCTTCGTGACCAGGTCTCATTGAGGGAGATATCCAAACGATTGGGTATCTCTCGAAATACCGCCAGGCGTTATCTACGTGCTGAAACTGTCGAGCCAGCCTACGCTGATCGACGTTCCCCGGCTTCAGAGTCAGACTTTTTCCCAACAGAAAATTTTGAAAGAGCAGATAAAAGCCATTCCGCTTGTTCTGTTATGTGCAGTATCCCTATGCGTACGGGTGGCGCGATAACATGTTTTTCTCGATCTGGAGTTTTGCTAAGATTTTCTTGCTTGATGTGTTCTGTACGCGTGTCGGTTCGCCTGCGCATCATAAAGCGCATGATGTTCTGGCAATCCTGAGTGTTTAAAAAAATCATAAAGCATTAACTCAACGATCTCGTTGCTCACCAACTTATATCGGCACCAAGTTGGCACGCGATGATCTAAAGCGTCACAGAATAAATCCCAATCTGTTTGATAATCGACGCAAATAAATACATCTTCTTTGTCGCGTCGGACGATGTCAAGCCATTTGATAATTTCCAGGTGAAGATTATCGATCGTAAAATATGAATGCGGTATTTGACGCAGCAAGGGTATGACTGCTTCTCGGACGAATGCAGAGCAGGCGTGGTCCGGATATGGAACTTCAGCGTAGAAGTCCTCCCCGTACTCGGATGCCATGCCTAAACTGATAAGGTGGGGATTAAAAAAATCCGTGAATTCAGTATCTATAAAAACATTCATATATGTTCATTTATGAGAGTATCGACTCTTTCGTATATCCTGCGGTATGAAATTCCATTCCGCATAATTGGCACATATCTACAAAACTTTTTACCTCTGACCTGACGATGCATATTACTAATTGGGTTAGGAATTGAACCCTTGAACAAGTAAAAATTTAAAGTTTATCTTTATAAAGATTAGCATTCCTCTTTAAATCTTTCGCCGTGTGCTTTCCTTTATTATTAAATGGTATGACCTGACTAGACTTTTTGGTCCCCTTCGTGATGGCGCGCTTAACATCCGACAATCGACGACGTTCGTCAACAGACAACGCGGCAGTGAGTTCTGCTTCTGCTAATAGCTCTTTTCTAAGCGAAATCGAAGACTCAAGAAATGTTGTTGCCGAATTATTTGGCAATGGGATCGGACACCACAAATCCTTCCTTTTAGGGTCGGGGCAATTTTGAATTTCCTGCGTAGTTAAAATTTCGGTCTCATCACGGTACACAGCATACTCACTTGAGAAATAGGCGCGCCTTATCGCTTCTCGGTCCACTTTTTTACTTCGTGTGTATTCAGCGCGGAACGCCAACACAATCAGCTTTGCCATGGCACGCTTCCGTCCTGCCGAGTATGCATGTAAGGCTTCCGAATCCAGAACTGGATCAAAAATCAGCACCTCCGGAGCAACGTCACGCTGCGCTTTGAGTGTGTTCTGCCAATCAAGACTCTTACCGTGATCAGGAAAAAGAACGATCGGATCTGCGAGCAATCGCTGTTGCTCCTCACCTGGGCGGCGTTGGAGCCGACGAATCAAAGTGAAGTTCGCTGCGAATACGAATGGAAGACCAATGTATCCAAGGGAAAGTAACATTTGTGCGACACGTGCATTCGCACTTTCGCTCCCTGTGGCAAATTGGAACTCATCACCAATAAGACAAGGTATCCCATCACGATAGGCCAAACGACGGCACTTCTTGATCAGATCAACAAGACTCCCCTTCACTTGCGTAAGGGAACAAAGAACCTCCAAAGGAGAGCTACACGCCTGCACAGTTATTTTCCAAGGTCCTTTTACCGGAAAGGGGGAATGGCTTTCATCGACCAAGATTTGCTGTTCATCATTACCGCAAACTCTGCAAAATGCGTTTATCAGTTCTGATTTCCCAGTGCCTGCCAAGCCTGTTAAACATATTGGTGAAGAAAAACTGGGAAGTGGCGATTCTTGCGCATATAAGCCATTGAGAAATGTTTTCCCATCTGGATATTTGGCTACGCAATGTGCGTGCGCCACTCCGACCAAGCGCTTAAGGACTGTTATGCATTGCTCGGTCGGATAGAAAACCGTTTGAAGCGCCGTTTCAAGTTGGTGACATGCCAATTCAACCGGGAAAGAAGACAAGTTAGATAAAGGGGGGACCGTTACTAATGCGCGTCGCTTGAGTTCATCGGTATCAAGCAATGTCTCAAAGCGATCCGCCCAATAAGAAGTTGTTCGGATAGTCACGCTGCTTTCCTCTTCTTAGTGGTTCTTGATTCGTCCTGCTGTTGCACCTTAGCTCGTTTAGGCTTTCCAGATCTTCGCTGCCCCGCATCCCATGATTTTCCAGTGTTTGATTCAAAACGTTCACGAAAGTCCGAGGAATTAGCATTCTGATGCACACGAAACGCCGATTTAATTTCACGACGAACATCTACCCATTGTTCAAGCTCAACAACCGACGTCCATAGTGTTTCTTCATCCCCTCTTATCCGCAACATTGCGTCGAGCATAAGCAACTTTCCATCGACCTCCACCCATACATGACGTACACACATATCCAAGACGTACCCCTGAATGCGCGGCTTCATGCCGTGAGATATGTTGCATCTTTCTAGAGCACCCGTGCATTCAAAATCTGATGAGTAATAGCGACGGCCATTCAGATATACCCCGTCTTCGCTCACCAAAAATTCGGTAGGTGTCAGGAACGTGCGAATTGCCTCATCGATTCGCATTGGATGAGCATCATTCCGAAAAATTTTGTCGTAGTAGTTCCATAATCCGATCGGGCTAGGAGTGACGAATGCCAATTCACTATCTGGATCGAAACGGGCCTCCATATCCGCTCCGTTATTAAACTCAATCAATCTCAATATTTCTCGCTTGGCTAACTCCACAGGAGTAAGTGCACTTTGTACGTAAGTCGGCTCTCCTTCAAATTTCAGATCTTTGGGGTGCGACGACTCGACTGTTGCTTTGGATTGCCCAGACCATGAGGGAGCCAGATCTCGTATTGGGAAACGTTGCTCCATCGCTTCGATCAACTCCTTTCGAGCACCAGGACCGCGATCAATACCAAAGTGACCAGGCAACCCAACGCTGCTCCACTCAATTGTGTCGAATGGAACTCCAAATAATCGACAAAAATAATCTTTGGGGACTGCCATGCAGAACAACATCATTCGATAAGCGGTGGATCGTTCCGCACCAAATGAAAATCCGATGCCAAGCTTCAAGCCCGAGAGGACATCTCGACTAACAACGACACATAGTGGCGGAAGATTTTTTCCTTCTATATATCCTTTGGAACGCTCCTTCAAGTAATAACCATCTGCCTCTACTTTTTCCATTAGATTGCAAATTTCTTCCGAGAAACGTCCCTTGGACGCTGCGATACGAGTTCTGTGCCGAGTAGATCCATAAAGTGATTTCTGAACCTGCTCCATTCCAATGTTTTTAACAACTCGATATTTGAACTGCCAATACGTTGGGATTGGTTCGCCTTGCGGGTGAACATAAACCTTCATGCCAGACTCATGAGTGACAATCCTGCAATGAAAATCCTCTACCATTGCGTCCTCAAAGATCTTGGTCATGAATTTACCTATTCCAGCCCGTTTTAAATAACTCTTGATGCAGGCTTCTTCCAGTTCCTTGCTGCAACCGTGTCCATAATTCTTTCCGAATGCAATGGACGGTGCACCAAATTTTTGATCCGGATAGCACTCCCGATCCCAATGGCCGATTCGATGAAAAGGCGGAAGCAATGTCCATATATCTTGACCAAAGCAAAGGTAAGTAAGAAGCCACAAACGAAATCTTGATTCGTTCTGAGGCGGATTGCACTGAGCTGCGCGACGATTAATTTCCGCTTGTGGATCTGTACTGGACAAAATACTTTCCATATCTCGAACCGACGGAGCGATGTGTAGAAAACGGTTTTCGACGCGAACTTGATGGGAAATCTTTGCCTTTGTACGCAGGCGATCTATCTGATCAAGATTCATTCCGTCCAACGATTCAAGCCAAGGCGGCAGGCTCATTTGATGAGGTAATGGCATGATTTGATCCGAAGCTGCCCCCTCTTCAAAAGCTCGTCTTGGCACCGTCAAGAGATGCGCTTTAGGCTGCCCTATATTGTTACCGTTATCAAAGTGCACGATAAAAACCCGGCCGCTCTTGAAGTCACTACGTAAGAAGTAATAAACTAGACCCTTCATCAAGGTCCCACAACCATCCGCTGCAATGATTTGAGTACCTATCTTCACAGTTTTACTCCGAACCACTCAGCATAGACAACTGTCACATCTCGCACTTCAGGATGCATTGGTCTATTGATAAGGATCGGTTGAAATAAATCGACCCTAAGCTGTCGATACCAAATTGCCTGATAAAAAACTGTCCGGCATTCGTCAACGGAATAACGACCTCGCTCAACAAATAAAGTAATAACTTCCGCAGGCGTGATACCTAACGCCATGGCGTCTTGGAATTTTTGAAGAATTTCTGCGCGCTGATTTTCCGAAATAGATAACTGACGACGGTGATAAAGGAAGAGCTGCCTCAAGTTGGCCGCAACATTCAAATTAATCTCTTCGCCAGCTATCCGTATAGTTTTAATATTTGCATCCAAATATAAAGTCGCTTCAATTTCATGGCGCGCCAAGATAGCCCGAGTAGGCTCTGATGACTGAGGTCTTCCATATCGGCTTGGCCCAGCTCGCATGAAATTTTGGCGCTTGTCTTTAATCGTCCAATTAATGCAATCGATATGACTGCCGGCTCTGGCGATCGCCCACAACAGATCGCCGCACCATGGATAAACAACCGTCATTTGTTCGCCAGCTATTTCTGGATGCGAAACCTTAATACGAGGCAGAACATCCAAAGCATCGAGTCGATCTGCAACATCAATCAATCCATTCAAAGGACGTAGTGAGCTACGGTCGATACCTGGATATGTCCAAAGGGGATGCACGGCAGGTTCCGGTGCGAGTATCCGTTGTTCCTGCAGTCCCACTACATCCGGATGATAAATTCCAAGTAAAGCCGCATCTCGTTCAGCAGTGGATAACAAATGAATTTCCCGACCGCCAAATTTCTTTGGAGTCAGAATGAAAGCACGCGAAATGGAGGGGGCCTCCTGAGGAGTGGCCAAAATCCCCGGCACATAATTCAAATCCCACATGGGATTTTGTTGGCGCTGATAAAGAACCTTCAGCTTCGCAGACGAGATGCGTTTTTGATAACTCACTATCGCCTCAGAAGGCAAGGTGAGAAAAGATTAGAGGACATGTAGCACTCCTTGAGCTAATCAAAGTTATTTATTCCATACACTCACTAAGATTTATGAATGTTTGGACGACACAAGACCTTTGACTTACCCGAAAAAACAGGAGATACTTCAAGTGCTAGCAAGAAGTCTCCCTGCGTAAGCAGGTAAGCCGGATCTTTCAGTAATGAGGGGTTCGGCTTTTGTTTTATATCCAGCTAATCTCCTATTTTTCAGAATCTAATGCCGTCAACTGCTCAACAAGTTGACGCGACAATTCGTCTATACCCAAGGCAACGCCTTGCTTTAATCCAAGTGCAAGCGCAATTTTGTGGCTTTGCCCTCTCATACACTTTCTACGCCCCTCAAGAACTTGATAAACCAGTCCCGCAGAAAATCCTCGAACCCTAGCCCACTCGGCAACTGAAGTGCCAGAGCGCTCAAATAAATTTTTAGCAGCAGAGGCATCAAGGACAGGCTCATTCATGGATTCTACCAAAATGTATGCTTAAGCGATCAATTTATCACATACTTGCCTATTTGCGCTTCTGTACATACAATTAATAACATGACTGTACAAATATCTACACTTCAAAGCGTTGGCATCCCTCTAGGTTTTGGAATTCGACTCAAAGAAGAGCGCAAACGTTTGGGTCTAAATCAAGCCGAATTTGCGCAAATTGGAGGAGTCGGACGTTTGGCTCAGTTGCAATATGAGTCTGAAGCGACTGCGCCGACAACACGCTATCTATCTGCAATTGGCGCCATTGGTGTCGATTTGGTTTATCTCGTAGCAAACATACGTTTAGAAGCAGATGGTTTGAGAGCGGCGCAACGAGAGAGCGTCGAACGGCGTGCGTTCGAGTGGGTGGAAACATATGCAGAGACTCTAGCAAACGGAAAAATGAGTGCAGAAGCTAGGCGTTTTATCTACCAAATCATTCGTGGCGTTCTGATTCAAATGGAATTGGGAGCATTGCCGGAAGACTTCGACATCGGTCTTTTAATGTCACAAAAGATTGGTAATTTTCAGTAAGGGGTAATTGCAATGGACGAGATGAAACTCCTTCCTGCCTTTTTAGCCGCACTCAGGCAAACCATCAGTGATCACCAAACCTCTCGTCATAATGACGATGCACTTGATCAAAAATTCAAATCTCTTTTCCACGAAAAAGTAGCCAGTGTTACGAATAGCGATTGTAAATCGTCTCAATCCTTCACTGGACGTGTAGTTCGTTTACCAACTCGTGCGCTTAATAAAAATCCAAGTGAATCAAGGGTTCTTCTTGAGATTTGCAGACCATTACCTGATGAGATTATTCAAGGCTGGAGAGGGCGTATGCGAGCCGCAAACTGCATAAGCCCAAAAGAAAAAATTGAAGAACTGATTGAAGCGCATGCACGCAGCATAGATAGAGATGTCACAGTTGGTACTGATTTTTTTCAAGATGCTGCCTGCATTCTCAATATGCAACGTGAACAACTGTTGCAGCAACACACACTGACACCTTTTTTCAATTGTCTTCACGGATTAAAAGCTAGTGGCAAACTCGGAACTAAATCCTCGAAGCACAGAGAGGCTAGAGAACGTTATGCTCTTTTCAGTTTTGGAGGAAAGCATCCTCGGTATTGTTGGCAATGTGCACAAGAGGATCGCTCCTCTTTAGGCTTCTCCTACTGGCGACGAGCTCATCAAATTCCAGGATTGCTTTGGTGCCCTAAGCATAGCAGCCAACTTTTAACTGTTCCGCGATCTGATGCCTTCAATCACGGTCCGCATGAGATGACGGACACTACAGTCAATGAAAAAATTCATGACCTCAATAACGAGCAAACAGAATTATTAAAAAGGTATGCATTCATCGTAAATGAGATATTCGAACAGATGCCTGAGATTGACAGTCGAACGGCAAGTGCCACCTTTGGAAAAATGGCTAGGGCTGCCGACCTACGATTTTCAAAAATAGGGACGCGTTCAACTGTAAGTAATCACCTCATGGAAAGACTTCCACTATGGTGGCTAAATGACGTCTCACGAGTAACCTGGATCCCAAACAAATATATTTCGACTGTTGATGGCATATGCACTCCTGATGCCACTCGGTACACCACCGTGACATTGTGTCTGTTGGCAGCATTGTTTTATGACGACGCGGAATTAGCCGTTGCCGAAATTCTCAAACCAGCATCACTTACTCAAAGTAAAACGCTTGGCTCAATTTTTTGGGGTAGCAAGAAAGTTTTCGATGAATACGTTGCTCAAAAAGGAAATGTTAGTAATGTTGCGGAACAACTTTCAATTCCAGTCAGCACGACTTCACTTGGGTTATTGAATCAAGGATTGCCTGGTTTGGGCAAATCGACCACTGTAATTAATGCGGTGCATGCTTTTTTATCAGGCGAGCCGCTGGCTGAGGTATGCACAAATTACAACGCCACAAGCGATGAGGTCAAAGCATTCTTGCGCCTGTCTGGTACTAAACTAAAAACTGCGCTTGATAAAATTCATGGAAAATCCTGTGAGAATTCGCAGTCAAGTAGCCCAACCATGAAAAAGCAAGTGTCAGTAAGATCGGCCTAGTACGACCGTACTCCTACTAAAAACAAGTACTTGGGCACGCCGCTAAAACCGCCTTTCATCGCCCTAGTAATTTATCCTCATAGGGAAACTAGAGCAGTTTTCCATTATTAAACCTTTCACAGGTACTTCTCCTCTATCCGACAGACTTTATTCCGCCCCCGACAGACTTTATTGTTTTCGGTCAGCGACTTGAAATATAAGGCAACCGTCCCTATACTTAGCACTCACCGGAAGAGAGTGCTAACAATTCTCCCCGACTGACCCAACTTTCTGGTGCGGCACGTATGCACTGTAAAGCGCGCTTTGCAGCAGCAGTGCCGCAAAAAATTATCCTAACTTATTGAAAACTAAGGAGTTTGTATGAACCTTCGTCCTTTGCACGATCGCGTCATCGTCAAGCGCCTCGACCAGGAAACAAAAACTGCGTCCGGCCTCATCATTCCTGAAGCAGCAGCTGAAAAGCCTGATCAAGGTGAAGTTCTGGCTATCGGCAACGGCAAAATCCTCGACGACGGCAAAGTTCGCCCACTCGACGTTAAAGTTGGTGACCGCGTTTTGTTCGGCAAATATGCTGGTCAAGCAGTCAAAGTCGACGGCAACGAAGTCCTCGTGATGCGCGAAGAAGACATCATGGCAATCGTACAAAAATGATGCCGATTTTTCGAACGCGCGGCACTGCTGCAGCGATCGAAACCGGTTTCATCCCACAGTGATCAACTCGCTCAACGCGAATCACTTAACGAATATCAGGAGCATTAAACATGGCAGCTAAAGAAGTTATTTTCGGCGACGCAGCCCGTGCAAAGATGGTCGAAGGCGTCAACATTCTGGCCAACGCAGTTAAAGTCACCTTGGGCCCTAAAGGCCGTAACGTGGTGTTGGAACGCTCGTTCGGCGCGCCTACCGTTACTAAAGATGGCGTTTCGGTCGCTAAAGAAATCGAACTCAAAGACAAATTGCAAAACATGGGCGCGCAGCTCGTGAAAGAAGTGGCTTCCCGCACCAGCGACAACGCAGGCGACGGCACCACTACTGCTACCGTTTTGGCACAAGCGATCGTTCGCGAAGGCATGAAATACGTTGCAGCCGGCATGAACCCTATGGATCTGAAACGCGGTATCGACAAAGCTGTTGCAGCAACTGTTGAACAACTCGCACTGATCGCTAAACCATGCACCACAACTAAAGAAATCGCTCAAGTTGGCGCGATCTCGGCGAACTCGGACTACTCGATCGGCGAGCGTATCGCTGAAGCGATGGAAAAAGTCGGCAAGGAAGGCGTCATCACAGTTGAAGACGGCAAATCCCTGAACGACGAACTCGATATCGTTGAAGGTATGCAGTTTGACCGCGGCTACCTGTCACCATACTTCATCAACAGCCCGGAAAAGCAAACTGCAATTCTGGAAAATCCGTTCATCCTGTTGTGCGACAAAAAAATCTCCAACATCCGGGACCTGCTCCCGGTATTGGAACAAGTCGCTAAAGCCGGTCGTCCACTGCTGATCATCGCAGAAGACATCGAAGGCGAAGCACTGGCAACTCTGGTTGTGAACAACATCCGCGGCATTCTGAAAACTTGTGCTGTTAAAGCGCCAGGCTTCGGCGATCGTCGTAAAGCCATGTTGGAAGACATCGCTATCTTGAGTGGCGGCCAAGTCGTTGCTGAAGAAGTCGGTCTGACACTGGAAAAAATCACGCTGGAAGAATTGGGCCAGGCTAAACGTATCGAAATCGGCAAAGAAAACACCACGCTGATCGACGGTAACGGCCAAGCTATCAACATCGAAGCACGCGTTAAACAAATCCGCGCGCAAATCGAAGAAGCAACTTCGGACTACGACCGCGAAAAACTGCAAGAACGCGTTGCCAAATTGGCAGGCGGCGTTGCAGTCATCAAAGTCGGTGCAGCTACCGAAGTTGAAATGAAAGAGAAAAAAGCACGCGTTGAAGATGCATTGCACGCGACTCGCGCTGCAGTCGAAGAAGGCATCGTTCCTGGCGGCGGCGTTGCATTGTTGCGCGCACGTGCCAACATCAATGTCAAAGGCGACAACTCGGATCAAGATGCTGGTATCCGCATCGTTCTGCGCGCGATGGAAGAACCACTGCGCATGATCGTGCAAAACGCCGGTGAAGAAGCATCCGTCGTTGTAGCTAAAGTACTCGAAGGCAAAGGTAACTTCGGTTACAACGCTGCCAACGGTACCTACGGCGACATGGTTGAAATGGGTGTTCTCGATCCAGCTAAAGTAACTCGTTCGGCATTGCAAAATGCTGCTTCGATCGCTGCGCTGTTGTTGACCACAGATTGCATGGTTGCCGAAATCGCTGAAGACAAACCAGCTGGTGGCGACATGGGTGGTATGGGCGGCATGGGTGGTATGGGCGGCATGATGTAATTGCTGTTCCGCTTCGGCATCGTGCAAACGATGTCGAACACCATGCACTTTTCAGCAATGAAAACGCATAGTAAAAAGCCTGCAAGGTTCACGCCTTGCAGGCTTTTTTGTTTTCGTGTGAAGAATGTTCGTCAAAAATGCGGGCGAATCTGCAGCATGCATTTTACGAATATGGATATAGGAAAAGCTTCGTTGTTCATCGGCAATGCCTTCGGTAATGTGAGCGCTTAACGTTTTTTTAACAAAGGATTTCGATAGCGAAATCTGAAAAAACGAATTAATTAACCACCGGAGGAGAGCAATGAAGATCATCAAGTCCCTGCTGATTGCAGGTAGTTTATTACTGGGTACGGTGCATGCTGCACCTAGCGATTTCCTCGTCAGCACAGACTGGCTAGAAAAAAACATCAGCAACCCAAAAGTGAAATTGATTGAAGTCAGCGTCAATCCTGGCGTGTTCGAACGTGCACACATTCCAGGCGCCATCAACTTTGAATGGCACACCGATCTGGTCGATACCGTACGTCGCGACATCGTCAGCCAACAAAATTTTGAAACCCTGCTGCGCAAAGCCGGCATCAATAACGACAGCACCATCATCTTGTACGGCGACACCAATAACTGGTTCGCAGCATGGGGCGCGTGGGTGTTCGATATCTATGGCGTGAAAGAAGTCAAACTGCTGGATGGTGGCCGTAAAAAATGGGAAGCAGAAAATCGCCCATTGGTCGCTGTCACCAAAATCCCTAGCGTCGGCAACATCAAAGTCAGCGCAGCCAACCCTGCCCTGCGTGCACGTTTATCCGACGTGGTTGCCGTAGCAGAGAAGAAAAGCAATGTCGCATTGGTCGATATCCGCTCGGCTGATGAATACAGCGGCAAAGTATTCGCACCTGCCGGCGTACAAGAATTGGCAGTCCGCGCTGGTCACGTACCAGGCGCGACCAACGTACCTTGGGGTCAAGCAGTCGCGGCCGATGGCACATTCAAATCAGTCGATGAACTGAAAAAAATCTACGCTGCAGCCGGCGTCGATGGCAGCAAACCTGTCATCACTTATTGCCGCATCGGCGAACGTTCGAGCCACACATGGTTCGCACTGAAAAAATTGCTGGGCTATGACGTACGCAACTACGACGGGTCGTGGACGGAATACGGTAACGCAGTTGGCGTACCGGTTTCCAACCCTGCCGGTACGGTGTGAGGCGGCAAATAATTGGCTGAACTTGCATTGCCGCCAGCACGGCGGCTGGTGCCCGCTGCAATCGTTATTGCAGCGGCACTCTGGTTTGTCCAAACCCTGGGCGGCATTGCCGAGGGTGGTCGGGAGCTGGCCCTTTCTGCATTGATCGGGCTGGCTTTTGGCATTGTGTTGCAGCGTTCGCGCTTCTGCTTTTTTTGCGTGAGTCGCGATTTTATCGAGCGACGTGATGCACGCGGTTTGCTCGGCATACTTGCGGCATTGGCCGTTGGGCTGATCGGCTATCACGTTGTATTTGGCGCGTTCATGCCGGTGCCGACTATCGGTCGTCTGCCGCCACAAGCGCATATCGGACCATTGAGTTGGGTGTTAGCTGCGGGTGCATTCAGCTTCGGCATCGGCACGGCAATTTCTGGCTCATGCATCAGCGCGCATCTGTACCGACTGGGCGAAGGCGCAACTGCTTCACCATTTGCATTACTTGGTGTGTTGTTCGGTTTTGGGCTGGGCTTTTTGAGCTGGAATTATCTGTATCTGTCCGGCATCCAGGAAGCACCTGTCGTGTGGTTACCGCATCATCTTGGTTACGCCGGATCGCTGGCTTTGCAATTATTTGCATTGGCCGTGATTGCGGTGCTGCTGTGGCGTGGACATCGCGAGCAATTACCGTCTGATCTTTCTACCGAACAAACTGGCGGTATCTGGTCGCGTCGCTGGCCAGTGTATGTCGGTGGTTTGCTGATTGCCTTCATCGCTGTGCTGTCTTATTTCCGCATTGGGCCTTTAGGCGTGACGGCGGAACTGGGTAGCGTGGCGCGTACTGGTGGCAATGCACTTGGCTGGTTGCCGACACGGCTGGAAGGACTGGATACGTTTTCCGGCTGTGCGACTGCAATCAAGGAAACGCTGTGGTCGCAGAACGGCGTGTTTGTCGTCAGCTTGATATTGGGATCACTGGCTGCAGCTTTATCGGCGGGTGACTTCAAACCACGCGTGCCGCGTCTGCAAGAAATCGTGCGCGCATTCTTCGGCGGCATCCTGATGGGCTGGGGCTCCATGGTGGCACTGGGTTGCACGGTCGGCACGCTGCTGTCGGGCATCATGGCTGGCGCAGCATCGGGCTGGGTGTTTGCCTTGTTCCTGGCAGGCGGGCTGTATCTGGGCTGGCGTGTGCGGACGCGCTTCAACTGGTTTTGAATCAGACGCTTAAGCTAATGTAGTGAACGCATTCATAACAGTAGAAACAAAAAAGGAATCGCATCTGCGATTCCTTTTTTTATTAACGTCGTCGAACGAATGGCTCGTCTGGACTTTCTTCTTCTGGTTCTTCCGGCTCACCTTCGACATCACTCAACGAAGGTGGCGGCTGGAAAGTCGCCAGCAATTCGACGCGACTTTCCGGTGTCTCCAGGCTGATACGTCCGAGCAGGCCGGTCCGATAATCTTGCAGGAAAATATGCGCAGCTTTTTCCAGGTCGAGGTCACCGCCCTTGATGCGCAAACCGCGACGCACAGCGACGCCTTCGATCACACTTACGCCATCGATGCCTTCGACATTCATGCCGTAACGTGCAGCCACCAGCGCCGGATAACGCGCAAGGATGATATCGGCCAAAAAGGTCGCAACTTCTTCTTCGATCAATGCATTGCTACCAATTGCATGGCTGGCGGCCAGCATCAGGCCATCGCTCGGATACGCGATCTTTGGCCACATCATCCCCGGCGTATCGGTCAGCACGATGTTATTGCCGAGATAAAGACGCTGCTGCATTTTGGTCACGGCAGGTTCATCACCCACCTTGGCGACGCGCTTCTTGAGCAGCGCATTCATCAAGGTCGATTTGCCGACGTTAGGAATCCCCATGATCATGATGCGCAAAGGCTTCAAGGCCGTACCGCGATGCGGCGCGATCTTCATGCTCATTGCAGGAATCTTAAGGACGTCGGATGGTTTCTTGCAACTGAGTGCGACTGCATGCACGTTCTTTTGCTTGTTGTAAAAATCCAGCCATTGCTGGGTCGCAGCAGGATCAGCCAAATCACTCTTATTGAGGATCTTGAGGCAAGGCCGCTGGCGGAAGGTGCGCAGCTCTTCGATCATCGGATTGCAACTGGCTTGCGGCACGCGCGCGTCCAGTACTTCGATGATCATGTCGACCTTTTCCATGGCTTCCGCCGCCTTTTTGCGGGCGGCGTTCATGTGGCCTGGGTACCATTGTATGGACATGCGTAACTTTATCTGTGGGAAGCAAGGCGCTATTTTACCTGCTGGCGACCTTATCAGCGGCAGCCGATTGCGTTCTCACCCTGATTTCGCTGCCAATTGCCCCTACTTTGTCACACGCGCGTCATATCCCGGGCGCAGCATTTGCATCCAGCGCCATCGGGGCCTGGCGCGAAAAACGGCCCCGACCAATTTTTGTCCGGCTTTTCATTCGATTAAAAGCCGCAGTTCAAACAAACTTGTCTATCGTGCATCGTCTTTCTCTCATCTTATTTTTTCGCACATACCATTCCCTGAATGCGCCCGCGCTTGTGCGCTTGCCTTTAACCCAATGATCGCGTCGTCCAATCTTAACTACGGCTCCGATCAATCCGGACTGATCTGGGGTTTTGTGTTCGGTCGCGATGAGCGCGCGACTTTGATCAATTCGGCCGACGCGTTGGCATGGCTGAAAAATCACGAGCAACATTCCGCACATGAATTCATCTGGCTGCATTTCAACCTGAGCAATACTGCCAGCGAAAAATGGATCACGGAACATGCAGGCGTCGCCGAAGAATTTAACGAAGCCTTGCATGACGGCTCACGCTCGACGCGCATTGAGCTGGCCGACAATACCCTGATCGCGGTGGTGAATGACGTGTTGCACAACTTCTCACTGGATTCCGCCGATATCGCAACCTTGTGGTTAAGCGTGACGCAACGCGTCGTCATCAGCGCAAGACGCACGCCCTTGAAGTCGATCGAACGTTTGCGACAAGCGGTGGAACACGGCGACACCATCCGCTCGTCGGTGGAATTGCTGGTGCATCTATTACGCGATCAAGCTGACGTATTGGTGAAGATCGTGCGTGACGCAGTGGCGCGCGTGGACAAAGTAGAAGACAACTTGCTCGCCGGTCGCCTCAATCGACAACGCGGCGATCTCGGCGCATTGCGACGCATACTGGTTCGCTTGCAGCGCTTGCTCGCGCCCGAGCCTGCTGCGCTATTCCGCCTGCTGCAAAAACCGCCAGTCTGGGTCGCAGAACTGGACACTCAAGAGTTGCGACAATCAACTGAAGAATTCTCCGTGGTACTCAGCGACATGAGTTCGCTGCAAGAACGCATTAAATTGCTGCAAGAAGAAATCGCCGCGCAGGTCAATGAAGAAAACAGTCGCAGCCTGTACGTGCTGACCATCGTCACGGTACTCGCGCTGCCGATCAACATCATCGCCGGCTTGCTCGGCATGAATGTAGGCGGCGTGCCGCTGGCGGAACATGAATACGGCTTCTGGATCGTGGCGGGCATCGTTGCCACCTTCACTGTCGTCGCCGGATGGTTTGTCGTGCGCAAGCAAAATCAAGATTGACGCCGCGGCCGTCGTTTCATCTTTCATCTCTATGAATGTGAGCATGACAAATTGTTCACCTTCTTCGCGAAACCAAGCACATTTTCCCGTACGCACTAATCTCGCTTAGAATCTGACTCGCAAGTCAAAATTCTAAACGCGCATTTGTTGACGCGTTATCACTCAATCTTCCACGGAAAATCGAATGTTCGCTAAAGTGCATGCAGTCGCGAAACAAGTCAGTGAAATCGTTGTTGGCAAGGATCTGCAAATACGTCAGGCGCTGGTTTGCCTGCTTGCTGGTGGTCATCTATTGATTGAAGATGTCCCCGGCGTCGGCAAAACCACCTTGGCACATGCACTCGCCATTTCTCTCGGACTGCAATTCAATCGCCAGCAATTCACCAGCGATTTACTGCCGGCAGACGTGGTCGGCATTTCGATTTTTGATAGAGAAAAAAACGGTTTCGTATTTCATCCTGGCCCGATCTTTACGCAAGTCTTGCTGGCCGATGAAATCAATCGCGCCACGCCGAAGGCACAGTCCGCTTTGCTGGAAGCGATGGAAGAACGCCAGGTTACTTCTGATGGCGTGACCCGCAGTTTGCCGCAACCATTCTTCGTCATCGCTACGCAAAACCCTACGCATCAGATCGGCACCTTTCCTTTGCCTGAATCGCAGATGGATAGATTCTTGATGTGTCTGTCGTTGGGTTATCCAGATGCTGCTTCCGAGCGTGCATTGCTGATGGGCGAAGATCGACGCACCTTATTGAAGTCGATGAAGATGGCGATGCAACCAGCCGATCTGAGCGAAGCGCAAGCCGAACTCAAAAAAATCCACGTCTCGGCAACCTTGATCGATTACATCCAGGCACTGGCACAAGCGTCGCGCCAAAACGGTATGTTCGCCGAAGGCTTGAGTCCGCGCGCCACCATTGCACTATTGCAAGCGGCACGCGCATGGGCTGCGATGGAAGGACGCAATCACGTAATCCCGGAAGATGTGCAAGCGGTATTGGTACCGGTTGCAGCGCATCGATTGCGCACCTTGAAATCAATCGCCGGTAGCGCCTTGAGCAGTCGCGATATGGTCTTGCAATTAATGAAATCAGTTAGCGTTTGATTCTGCACGAGCACCTGCGCTGCACTCATGACTAAGACCCTGCGAAAAATGTTTCACGAATGGACAGCCCGCTGGTTGTTCAGGCTGCGCGGCGCGGAAGTGGGCGAAGTATTTCTGAATCAACGTCGTGTCTTTATCGTACCCACACGCGCTGGCCTCACATTTGGCGTGATGCTGGTCGTGCTCTTCCTTTGTTCGGTTAATTACAACCTCAGCCTCGGCTTTGCATTGACATTTTTGCTGGGCGGCTGCGCAGTCATCGACATGCATCTGACCTTTCGCAATCTGGCGCATCTGCATTTACGACCTGGGAATACACCAGCCGTGTTCGCCGGCGAAGATGCGCAATTCGAACTACATCTGAGCAATCGCCGCAAGCACGATCGCTATGCAATCTGGGTCAATTTCATAAACGACGACGTCACGGCCGTTGAGCATGTCACCGACATCGCCGCCGGCAGCACTCGTAGCGTCACGCTCAATACACCAACCAAGGAACGCGGCTGGTGCAATGCTCCACGCATACGATTGGAGACGCGCTTCCCGCTTGGCTTGCTGCGTGCATGGAGTTACTGGCAACCGGCAATGCAGGTATTGGTTTATCCACAACCAGAAGAAAACGGACCGCCGCTGCCTTTACTGGAAGGTGAAAAAGCTGACGGTTCCGGTCATGCTGGCCACGACGATTTTGCAGGTATACGCGCGTATCAGGCAGGCGATTCAATACGTCAATTAGCGTGGCGACAAATTGCACGTATTGAAGGCGGCGCACTGGTAACCAAGCAATTTGAAGGTGGCGCTCGCAGCGAACTGGCCATCGATTACGACAGCCTGCCGCGCGCAATGAATATTGAATTGAAGTTGTCGCGGATGACGCATTGGGTATTGGCGGCAGAGATGCGTGGACAGCCTTATGCATTCCGTATTGACGGCACACATTTAAAACCGGCAATTGGGCCGGCTCATCAAGCCGCGTGTCTGAGCGCACTTGCCCTTTTTGAGCGAGCATCAGAACAGACAGCGGAGCGTGCCGCGTGAGTTTCTTGCATAAGGCATGGCCTGCGATGGCGACGCGCAGCACGCGCCCGATGTCGCGCGCCAAAGCCGATACCTTGCTTTTATTACTCGCTTGCGGCTTGGTGCTGGCACCGCATGCATTACATCTGCCAATATGGATCACCGGCATCTGCCTAGCGATGATGGTTTGGCGTGGCTGGATCACATTTCGCGGCAATCGCATGCCGCCTCGCTGGTTGTTGTTGCCGATCGCAGTGTTGGCAATGGGTGGTGTGTACTTCACGTTCAAAACTTTTTTCGGACAGGAAGCCGGCGTGGCGATGCTGGTGCTGCTGCTGACATTTAAATTATTGGAAATGCATGCCAGTCGCGATTTGTTTGTCGTGGTGTTCTTGAGTTTTTTTCTGCTGCTCACGACCTTCTTTTATTCTCAGACCATTGCCACGGCACTGTTGATGATCGCCGCAGTGATTACGATGTTGACGGCGCAATTATCTTTTCAATATACCGATGCGGTCCCGCCTTTACGCAAGCGCCTGCGCTTGGGCGCGACCATCTTTGCGCTGGCGGTTCCGCTCACCGTCGTGTTGTTTGTCTTGTTCCCGCGCATACAAGGGCCGCTATGGGGAATGCCTGCTGATGCCAACGCAGGCCGTAGCGGCTTGTCCGACAATATGTCGCCCGGGAATATTGCCAAACTGGCCTTGTCTCAAGATGTCGCGTTTCGCGTCAAGTTTATCGACGCGGTGCCTGAGAATTCAAAACTATATTGGCGCGGCATCGTACTCGATCAATATGATGGCCGCACCTGGACCAAACGCCCATCTCGCAATCAAGCGAACCCGCAAATCATGTGGACTCCGCGCGGCACACCCGTGCGTTATCAAGTTACGCAAGAACCCAATATGCGACGCTGGTTATTTGCACTTGAACTGCCGGAAGCTGCGCCCCAGCTACAGAACAATCGCACCGGCATTACACCTGATATCCAGTTGATCTCAGAACGCCCAATCTCGTCACGGATTCGTTACGATGTGACGTCCTATCTAGACTATGATCTGCAACCGAACGAGACGCGTGCGTCTTTGCAAGAATGGCTGGAATTGCCCGCCAGTTACAACCCGAATACGCTGACATTCGCGGCCGAACTGCGCAAGCAAACGGATGACGATTTGACTGCAGTGAACTCTGTGTTGAAATTTTTCCGGCAAGAAAAATTCAGCTATACCTTGCAACCGCCGTTACTCGGTCGCAACGGTATCGATGAGTTTTTGTTTTCTACGCGCGCAGGTTTTTGTGAACACTATGCCGGCGCATTCGTTGTGATGATGCGCGCGATGGATATTCCCGCACGCGTCGTCACCGGCTATCAAGGCGGACAAATGAATCCTGTCGATGGCTTCATGACCGTTCGCCAAGCCGATGCGCATGCATGGGCCGAGGTCTGGCTCGCAAATCGCGGCTGGGTGCGCGTTGACCCGACAGCTGCTGTCGCACCAGAGCGCATAGAACGCAATAGCAATTCATCGACCACACCGGCGTTCGGTGGCTTGATCAATATGAATATCGGACCAGATTCGTGGCTGCGAAAAATCCGATTTTCTTGGGATGCTGTCAACAACGGCTGGAATCAATGGGTATTGAATTACACCCCAGACAGGCAAAAGAGTTTGCTACAGTCGCTAGGCTTCGGTAACATCGACTGGCGCACAATGACGGCATTGATGTTTGCAATCGGTAGCGTGCTGACGTTGCTGATCGCCTTTCCCTTACTTGCGAATCGCAAGAAAATAGATCCACTCGATGCCGCCTATGCCAAGCTCAGCAAGCAAATGGCGCAACACGGATATCCGCGTCAGGCGCATGAAGGACCGCGCTCTTATTCCGTACGATTGTTGAATTCTGCTTCCAGACTTACGCAGGAACAGAAGCATGCGATCAAGAATTTTCTGATTATTTATGAGGCAGCACGTTACCGTCCGCTTGAAAAATCTGCGCTACCCGACGTGCTGTCCAAACTCACATCATTATTGAAAAAGTCTCGATGAAATCTTTCTCCAAACGTGCATCGCTAGTCGCCCTCTCTTCCGTATTAGCGTTAACCGGTTGCGCCTTTGCAGGTGACAACAACAAGAAGCCAGCCACTCAGGCCAAAGCAAAAAAGGTCGTCAAACCAGTTCAAGGCGATGAGTTCGCCAACTTCAATCAATGGAGTGATGTCGCCGCTTTCATCGATCAAATGGCCGAGAAAAACGGTTTCGACAAGAAAGAACTGCAAGCGACATTAAATAAAACGCACTTCGTCGACAGCGCAATCCAGTTGATGAAACCAGCACCACCCGGCAAGCCGAAGAACTGGGCCGCCTATCGCAGCCGCTTCGTTGAACCTGTGCGCATCGATGCCGGTGTCGCCTTCTGGAATACCTATGCAGATGCGTTGGCGCGCGCTGAGGCTCAATACGGCGTGCCGGCAGAAATCATCGTCGCCATCGTCGGCGTGGAAACCGTCTATGGCCGCAACACTGGCAACTTCCGCGTGATGGATGCGATCACAACGCTGGCCTTCGCCTATCCGGATACACCTAATCGCACTGCACGCATGAACTACTTCCGCGGCGAGCTGGAAAACACTTTGCTGTTCGCACGCGATGAACGCATCGATCCATTTTCATTGCTGGGTTCATATGCTGGTGCGATTGGCTGGCCGCAATTCATGCCTGGCAGCATACGTAAATTCGCAGTCGATTTCGACGGTAATGGCCACATCGATTTGCGCAATTCGCCGGTAGATGCAATCGGCAGCGTCGCCAGCTTTTTGGTCCAGCATGGTTGGCGCAAAGGTGAGCCAATTACTTATCCTGCCAGAATCGATACAACATCGACAGAATGGCAACGTTTTATTGGTCAGGGGCTGGAGGCAAAATTCAGTCTGGAAGAACTACGGGCCGCAGGCGTAACGCCGGTCATTGATCCGCCGGTCGGCATGCCTTTTGGCTTGGTCGATTTACAGAATGGCGAGGATCCGACTGAATACTGGCTGGGTGCAGCCAACTTCTATGCGATCACCCAATACAATCGCAGTTTTTTTTATGCGATGTCAGTGAATGATTTGAGTCGCGCGATGCGGACTGCGCGTAATTACTGAATCAAATAATTATTTTAGAGATGTTTAATACAAGCGACGTCGCCAAATAATTATTTGGCCGCGTCCGCTGGCACTTTCAAAGTCTGCAAGTCAATCAGCAACGATTCACCGTCACCGTTAATCCAGACTTGCGCATCCTGGATCGTGCATTGCAATTGCATATTGCGTTGCGCAAGTTTGGCAAGCGCCTGACTGGTGGCAGCGGGTAAATTAAAGACACTCAGATTCTTCGCTCTATCTACCTTGTTCGCAATCTGATTCCACCAGATATTGCTCATGCTGCTATAGCTGTAAATGATGACTTGATTCGAACGGCCGCAGGCTTTCAGAATGCGTTTTTCGTCAGGCTGACCTACTTCTATCCACAGATCAATCGCGCCCGTTAAGTCTTTCAGCCACACATCAGGTTCATCATCAGCGCTGATGCCTTTGCCAAATGTCAGTGCTTCACTGGCGTTCAAAACAAATGCCAATATCCTCACCATCATGCGTTCATCTGTTTCTGACGGATGACGCGCGATAGTCAGCATATGTCCGTCGTAATATTGCCTGTCCATGTCGGCAATTTGCAGATCAGCTTTGAAGATGGTGGATTTGAGAGCCATGAATGTACTTGTGTCGAAAACGTATGAATTAGTTAAAAATAAATACTGAAATAGAAATTTGAGTGGCGATGCGGTAATGCTTTATTCGCAGTTTGGTAGTGCAGCGCGCTCGCAAGAATAGCCGATCTATCGCGATCCTAGCGATGATTTTTCAGGCTTTGTTTATCAGATCAAGCAAATAAGGCTGATGAATGTCGCGCGCGCAGAAATTATTCTGCGAATCAAACGTTTAAAATGAGCGCTTAACGAGAACAAACCTAATGCAAACATCTTCCCCCGCAAGTCCTGAGCACCACGACCACGCCATTATTGCCGCGACTCAGGCATGGATCGAAAAAGCCGTGATCGGTCTCAATCTCTGTCCCTTCGCCAAAGCAGTCTATGTCAAACAACAGATTCGCTATGTTGTCAGTAAAGCGAAAGAAGTTGAGGCACTCGTGGCCGAGCTGGAGTCAGAACTGCAGGCTTTACAAGCCGCCGATCCAACGCAGATAGACACGACGCTGATCATCATTCCCGATATGTTGAGCGACTTCCTCGATTACAACGATTTTCTGAGCGTAGCCGACAACCTATTGGAAGACTTAGAACTGGATGGCGAAATCCAGATTGCAAGCTTTCATCCGGACTATCAATTTGCGGATGCTGCAGCGGACGATATTGAAAACTACACCAATCGCTCGCCGTATCCGATCCTGCATTTGCTGCGTGAAGCCAGCATAGAGCGCGCAGTGGATGCATTTCCCGAAGCAGAAATGATTTTCGAAAAAAATATGGAAACCTTGCGCAAACTCGGTAACGAAGGATGGCAGAAGCTGGGACTAATACCTAAAGCGTAACAATGAATGTCATCGCTCATAACGCCGCAAGTAATTTCCCTTAAGAAATATTCAAGCCACTCTTTCATAATCAAGCTCCATCCCTATATAAGTAATTGATGTTTATAGGGATACGCGCATACCGTTTGTTTCTTTTTTTACATTTTTTTCAAAAGAAAACTTGTTTTGAGGAACTCTAAACGATCTATGCGGCCGAATAAGGTATAAAAAGTACATTGTTTTTCAATTGCTTTTTTGGAATTTTTTGCTATATTGGTTGCCTACGGTTAATTTTTTTATATGAAATATTGTAAAAAATCATCGTCTTTTGCAACTTTACCAATGTGGCAATACTCCAAGAAGTAGCTGATGAAATTGCATATATTTGCATTTCCCCATTCCACCTTTGACTTTTGAATCGAAGATATTATGACTACTCAGGATAGCCCAATGACTAGTAACCGACTCGCAGATCAAGTTGCTTATGATCCTAATCACTTGCTGGATTCGCTGATTGAAAAACTGCACCTGAAAAATGATGCAGCCCTTTCACGTGCGCTGGAAGTTGCACCGCCGGTAATCAGCAAAATTCGCCATCGCCGCTTGCCGGTCGGTGCTTCGCTATTGATCCGTATGCACGAAGTCAGCGACTTGAGCATTCGCGACCTGCGCATTTTGATGGGTGATCGTCGCGATAAATTCCGTATCAGCGACAAACAGTTCAAGCCGAAAGATGGCGTGTCTGTAGATCAAGCAGCAGAATAAAACAACCGGCTACTCTCGGCTAAGTCGAAAAAACTTACGCCGGGAATACGCCTGTTGAAAGATAGCGGTCGCCTCGGTCACATACGATAAACACTATCGTTGCATTTTCTGTTGTTTGAGAAATTCGCAGTGCGACTTCACATGCTCCAGCCGCTGAAATCCCGCAAAAAATCCCCTCTTCAATTGCTAAACGTCGTGCAGTTTGTTCTGCAACGGCTTGGCTGACATATTCCAAATGATCGACCTTGCTGGCATCGTAGATCTTCGGCAAATAAGCTTCTGGCCATTTTCTGATACCAGGAATTTGTGAACCCTCTTCCGGTTGCACACCGATAATTTTGATATCGGGATTTTGTTCTTTAAGATATTGCGAGACGCCGATAATGGTACCAGTGGTTCCCATCGCGCTGATGAAATGCGTGATCTTGCCGCCAGTGTCGCGCCAGATCTCAGGTCCGGTCGCTTCGTAATGTGCGCGAGGATTATCTGGATTAGCAAACTGATCGAGGATCAGGCCTTCACCGTTTTTCTGCATCTGCTCTGCCAGATCGCGCGCGTACTCCATGCCGCCGGTTTTAGGCGTCAATACAATCTTGGCACCGTACGCGGCCATCGCTTGACGACGTTCTTCGCTTAAATTTTCCGGCATTAACAAGATCATCTTGTAGCCGCGCATAGCTGCGACCATCGCCAATGCGATACCTGTATTGCCGCTAGTCGCTTCAATCAGCGTGTCGCCTGGTTTGATCGTGCCGCGCGCTTCCGCATGCTTGATCATCGACAAGGCTGGTCTATCCTTCACCGAGCCGGCTGGATTATTACCTTCCAGCTTGCCGAGAATGATGTTGTTACGACGCGCAGTGTCTTCACCATCAAGGCGTTTGATTTGCACCAGCGGCGTATTACCGATGGTGTCTTCGATAGTCAAATATGGCATAAGGGGATTGAGTTAATTCCTGAAGAACGTCATTTTAATCGACAGCGCAGGAGCGCGTGCAAACCTGATTGTAAACTGTGCAGACAGAAAAAAGCCTTGGTGATTTCCATCGCCAAGGCTTTGATACTTATACGCTTGTTTACAGCTTGGTCATTTGTGCGGACATTAGGTTTTCGCTGGTTTTTTGACGTCAATCGTTTTGTCAGTGACTGCGCCCTTTGTTTTCTCTGTTTTTACAGCGGGCGTTTTTGCTGCGGCAGGTTTTTCTGCACCAGCTTTAGCTTTGCCATTAACGGTCAGCCCAGCCTGCGAAAACTTGTCCGAGCTCTTTTCGCCTACGCCTTTGACGCGCGTTTGTAGATCATTCCAATCTTTGAAATTGCCACCCTTTTTACGTGCATCCAAAATCGCTTTCGATGTTGTTGGTCCTATGCCTTTAATACCGTCAAGCGCCGCTTGATCGGCCTGATTAACTTCAACGCTTGCGAACGCAAAGCCGATTGAAGCGATCAGCGCACCTAAAGCCAACAATAATTTATTCAACATGGGGAATGTCTCCAGTGTATTGGTGATAAAGCTCGGAACCGCAGGCGATAAAGCCTGAATTTATTGCCTAATTTGCAATAAACCCGTTTGAACTTTAGCAGCATTGGATAGGAATAACATTCCCATAAACAGGTGAGTTTTCACCGCCTCAGCGGTGAAAATCATGATTGAAGATGATGCAATGGTGGATGTGATCCAGACACTCAATTCATTACATTTAATTCTTCAGTACGGCGTGGTGGATAGCTTTCCCATTTGCTGCAACCAGGACATTGCCAATAATACTGCCGCGCCTTGAATCCGCAATTGCTGCACTGATAGCGCGCGAGCTTTTGCGTGTAGCCATGGACCAGATTCTTGACCATCGATAGTTCGGTACGCATCTCGGGCGGCGCATCCAACAAACGCGCTTCCAGCAATTTATCCAAACCCAACAAGGTTGGCGTACGGCGCAATTCATCGCTGACCATCTGCGTTGCCGCATCCACACCTTCCAACTCCAACACGGCTTGAAATACAACTTCCAGCAAGTCGATGGAAGAAGCTTCCGTCAAATAAAATTTCAGCAGGTTCACGCCTTCTTGCGCACGCCCTACAGTGCGATAACCATCCATCAAGCGCTGCGCTACCAATGCCACGTGCGGCACGCTCTGATGTTCAACGCGACGCCACGCAAGCAAAGCAGACTCAATATCGCCCTTCGCTAAAAATGCATCGCCCATCAACATGGTCGCGCGCACGCTCTTGCGATCGGCGGCCAAGGCTTTTTCCAGCAGGGTAATCGCGGCATCTGGATGCGTATGCACCAACTCGTCTTGGGCCAACTCACAATAAAATTGTGCGACCTCTTTTTGACGACCACCGGCACCAGATTCTTGCAAAGCTTGCGCGGCTTCGATGGCGCGGTGCCATTCCTTTTCGCGCTGATAAATTTCAAGCAAGGCACGACGCGCTTGCGCGCTGTATTGTGTATCAGCCAAAAGGTTGAAGGTCTCTTCTGCTCTATCCAGCAAACCAGCGTTCAGATAATCCTGACCCAGTTCATATTGCGCATGCACCTTGTGCTCTTGCGGCAAATCTGGACGCGCCAACAAATTCTGATGCACACGTATCGCACGCTCGGTCTCGCCGCGACGGCGGAAAAGATTGCCGAGAGCGAAATGCAGTTCGACTGTTTCCGGATCCAGTTTGACGATTTCGATGAAGGCATCAATCGCTTTATCAGGTTGCTCGTTCAGTAAAAAATTCAAACCTTTGAAATAGCCGCGCGGCAGACTGCGCGACTCGGAAACCAGTTGTTTGATATCTACGCGCGCAGCAATCCAGCCCAGAGTAAAAAAGGCCGGAACAGCGAGCAACCACCAAGTTTCAAATTCCATGCAATGCCGTATTTATTATGTGTTGATCAAATGGCTGAATATGCCGTTTAAAGATGTGCGGCTACGGCGATTTCAAGATGTAATTTATGCTGCAGATTTTATAGCTTCAGTTATAGCTGAGAAACCGCATCCGGTTGCGGCGGTTGCGATTTAGCCAGCAAACTCGCCTGCGCTTCATTCTGTATCGTTACGAGCGCTTTCTTGTTCTTTGCTACTTCTCTACGCGAGCGGAACACCATAGGCAACATGGCCAACACGCCCAACACTGCGCCAGCAACGAAGAAGCCCAGCAACAGTAAAACCAGCGGTCCTTGTATGACGTAACCCAAGAAAAACCGTAATGTCACTTCGTCCGTATTCTTCAAGGCGAAGCCGAAAAATATGATGAAAAATATGGCAGCAAGGATTCTGAACAGGATCTTCATGACGCTGATTCCTTTATTTAGACTAGACGGATGGCTTTTTTAGCCAACCTGATCGGTACAACTTTTAACTAGCGAAATTGTACGTGAAAAGAAACGTCATCTTCAGATGGCGTAAAAAAAACGGCATCCGAAGATGCCGTTCCATATTTCATTGCACACAACTTAGTCTTCAATGATCGGTTGTCCAACCATCGCATCCACACGCTCGCGCAACTGTTTGCCAGGCTTGAAATGCGGTACCCGTTTTTCGGGAACCATCACTTTATCGCCAGACTTCGGGTTGCGACCAATGCGAGGTGGACGGCTGTTAAGCGCAAAGCTGCCAAAACCACGGATCTCGATCCGCTGTCCGGTTGCCAAGGCATCGGACATCGCATCGAGGATGGTTTTGACCGCGTAATCCGCATCCTTGGCTACCAGTTGCGGATAACGCTCAGCCAGACGGGCAATCAGCTCCGACTTTGTCATTGATGCTTACTTAGTTCTTGCTGTTGTCGAGCTTGGCTTTCAGCAATGCGCCGAGGCTGGTCGTACCCGACGCAGCGTTCGAATCTGTCGATGTCGACATTTTTTGCATTGCTTCTTGCGTTTCAACATTGTCTTTCGCTTTGATCGACAGTTGAATACCGCGTGCTTTGCGATCAACGTTGATAACCATAGCTTCGACTGTGTCGCCGACTTTCAGGTGCGTACCAGCATCTTCCACGCGATCGCGGGAGATTTCGGAAGCGCGCAAGTAGCCTTCAACTTCTTCGGACAATTGGATCACTGCGCCTTTAGGCTCAACCGATTTAACGGTACCAGTAACCAATGCGCCTTTGTCGTTCATCGCAGCGAAGTTGTTGAATGGGTCGCCTTCGAGTTGTTTGACGCCGAGGGAAACGCGTTCACGTTCCACGTCGATTGCTAACACGATTGCTTCCAGCTCGTCACCTTTTTTGAAGCGACGAACAGCTTCTTCGCCTGTTTCTGTCCATGACAGATCCGACAAGTGAACCAGACCGTCGATGTTGCCAGCCAGACCGATGAACACGCCGAAGTCGGTGATCGATTTGATCGCGCCGCGGACTTTGTCACCTTTCTTGTGGGTGACTGCGAAGTCGTCCCAAGGATTGGCTTTGCACTGTTTCATACCGAGGCTGATACGACGACGTTCTTCGTCGATTTCCAGAACCATGACTTCAACTTCGTCGCCCAATTGGACAACTTTGTTTGGTGCCACGTTTTTGTTGGTCCAATCCATTTCGGAAACGTGAACCAGGCCTTCGATGCCTTGTTCAACTTCAACGAACGAGCCGTAGTCTGTGAGGTTTGTGACTTTACCGAACAGGCGTGTGCCTTGTGGGTAACGACGTGACAAACCGGTCCATGGATCATCGCCCAATTGTTTAACGCCCAGCGAAACACGGTTTTTCTCTTGATCGTACTTGAGAACTTTAGCTGTGATTTCTTGACCGACAGTCAGCACTTCCGATGGGTGACGCACACGACGCCATGCCAGATCGGTAATGTGCAACAGACCATCGATACCGCCCAGATCCACGAACGCGCCGTAGTCGGTGATATTTTTGACGACGCCGGTTACAACGGTGCCTTCTTTGAGTGTTTCCATCAATTTTTGACGCTCTTCGCCCATCGATGCTTCGATGACAGCGCGACGGGACAACACTACGTTGTTACGTTTGCGATCAAGTTTGATAACTTTGAATTCGAGGGTTTTGCCTTCGAATGGGGTCGTGTCCTTGACAGGACGTGTATCGACCAGCGAACCCGGCAAGAATGCGCGGATGCCATTGGTCAAAACGGTCAGACCGCCTTTAACTTTACCGTTAACGGTACCGATCACGATTTCGCCAGACTCCATCGCTTTTTCAAGCGAGAGCCACGACGCCAGGCGTTTAGCCTTGTCGCGCGACAAGATCGTGTCGCCAAAACCGTTTTCGAGGGATTCGATTGCGACGGAAATAAAGTCGCCTACGTTGACTTCGAGTTCGCCATTGTCGTTTTTGAATTCTTCGATTGGAATAAATGCTTCCGACTTCAAGCCGGCGTTGACGATAACGAAGTTATGGTCAAGGCGAACGACTTCAGCCGAAATCACTTCACCGGAACGCATGTCCTGACGTGACAACGATTCTTCAAAAAGAGCGGCAAAACTTTCCATGCCAACAGGTGTTTCTGATGTGGAGGTGACAACAGTAGTCATAAGAGATATTTAAGCAGGTTGACCAGGATTCGTATTTTCTCGTTTCACTGCAAACTGAACTGCACAGTAAAAGACGAACGAATAATGGGTTAGGTTTTTCAAAGCCCGCCAGACTTTGCGTCTGAACGGACAACGGGTACAACAATTTAAAACAAAACTTATACGGCTTGCTTCTTTGCTGCATACCAGCCAAGTACCTTTTCCACCGCTTGATTCACGGTTAAATCCGAGGTATCCAGCAAATACGCGTCTTCTGCGGGCTTGAGCGGAGCAACTGCGCGATTTGCATCACGGGCATCACGTTCGTTCAAATCTTTCAGGAGGTCTTGCATGTTAGCAGAAAATCCCTTGCCAATCAATTGCTTATATCGTCTTTCGGCACGTGCTTCGGCACTCGCCGTCAGGAAGACTTTCAGCTCTGCGTCAGGGAAAATCACCGTACCCATGTCGCGCCCATCGGCGATCAAGCCCGGAGCCTCACAAAAACGCAGTTGCAAATCGACCAAAGCCTTACGAACTGCGGGCAATGCTGCAATTTTTGATGCCGTATTACCAACTTCTTCTGCCCGTATCGACATCGTTACGTTTTCCCGATCCAGGAAAATGTCGCCATCCTTGAAGCCACACTTCAGACTTTCTACCGAATTAGCCAAAGCCTGCTCGTCATCCAATGCGATGCCGCGATACAAGGCGGACAAAGCAGTCAGACGATATAGAGCGCCGGAATCGAGGTAATGGAAGCCGAGTTCAGTTGCGACTAATTGCGCGACTGTGCCTTTGCCCGATGCGGTCGGACCATCTATCGCGATGACGGGAATATGTGTGGGTGTGGTCATTTTAGGAAATCAGTTAAGTGCACTCGGCATTCATGGGCTGTATTGCTCGGGCAAGCGAGTACTAACTTGCCGCCTTTAGAACAAAGTGTCTTCTGTCACTTTGGCAAAAGCGTCAAAGTAATCCGGGAAAGTTTTAGCGACGCATTGCGGATCGTTGATACGCACTTTATTGCCGCGACGTGCTGCACCATCCAGTGTCGCGAGTGAAAAGCACATCGCCATACGATGATCATCGTAGGTATCGATTGCTGCGGTCTGAATCCCTTTCGGTGGTGTGACGCGCAAATAGTCCGCCCCCTCTTCCACAATCGCACCCAGCTTGCGCAGTTCAGTCGCCATCGCACTAATGCGATCAGTTTCCTTCACGCGCCAGCTAGCAATATTGCGCAAAGTACTCGGGCCATCGGCGTATAAAGCTGCAACAGCAATCGTCATCGCGGCGTCAGGAATGTGATTGAAGTCGGCATCGATAGCGCGCAACACGCCATTCGATTCGGCTTCTATCCAGTTATCGCCCATGCGTATCGTCGCGCCCATTTGTTCGAGCGCTTCGACAAAACGTACGTCACCTTGAATACTATCCTTGCCCACACCTTCCACACGCACCGGGCCGCCAGCAATTGCGCCGGCAGCAAGGAAGTATGACGCCGACGAGGCATCGCCTTCCACATGAATAGTGCCTGGGCTGACATAGCGTTGACCAGCGGCAATCGTGAACGACTGCCAACCATCGCGTTGCACGGTCACGCCAAAACGTCGAATCAGATTCAGCGTAATTTCGATATACGGTTTGGAAATCAATTCACCGATCACATCGATCCGCACATCTTCATCGCGCGCCATCAAAGGCGCGGCCATCAACAATGCAGTCAGGAATTGGCTGGATACATTACCGCGCACTTGCATACGTTGCGCATGCAGTCGGCCGCGCTGAATATGCAATGGCGGATAACCTGCCACGCCGGTGTATTCGATATGCGTGCCAACGGCATTCAATGCTTCAACCAAATCAGCAATCGGACGCTCATGCATACGCGACACGCCATGCAAGGTGTAGTCGCCACCGGTAACGGCCAACGCAGCTGTCAGTGGACGAATCGCCGTGCCTGCATTGCCCATGAATAGATCCGCTTGGTGCACAGGGAATGAACCGTTCACACCATGCACGACATAATCCTGCGACTCGCCGATTTGCTCCCATTTGACGCCAAGTTTTTGCAGCGCCATTAACATCACATGCGTGTCGTCGGATGCCAGCAAATCCTTGATATGCGTGGTGCCATCGCACAGCGCCGCCAGCAACAACGTGCGATTGGAAATACTTTTTGAACCCGGCAAACGCACAACGCCTTTGGCGTGCATCGCTGGTTGCAGGTCAAGATAATGCGGATAGTGTTTCATTTATCGTTGTCTTGTTTAGGCTGGATTTCAGCAGTTTCGATACTGCGCTGCCAGTTTTGGCGCGCACGCTGTGCATTGGAAAACATTGCATACATTGCGTCACCATCGCCTACTGCGAGCTGGCCACGGAAGCGCGTGAGTTGAGCAATGTAAGCATCAAGCTCGGTCAATATTGCATGCTGATTGGTCAGACTGATATCACGCCACATCTCTGGCGACGAACCGGCAATCCGTGTGAAATCGCGGAACCCACTTGCGGCATATTGGAACAACAAATCGGCGTGTGGCTTGGTCGCAATATCATCGACCAAAGCGTATGCCAACAAATGCGGCAAGTGACTGACTGCCGCAAAAACTGCATCGTGATTTTCCGCCGTCAGTTGATGGATGATGGCACCGCATTGTTGCCACGCTTTTTCCACTACGGCGACCTGCTCGGCAGAGTTTTCTGGCAACGGCGTCAGGACAATTTTTTTGCCGATATACAAACTGGCAATCGCGGCGTCCGGACCAGTCGATTCCAAGCCTGCGATCGGATGGCCTGGAACAAACTGTCCAATTTTTTCACCAAGTGCGCGACGTGCGGCAAGCACCACTTCGCCTTTGATACTGCCAGCATCGGTGATGACTGTTTGCTTTTGCAAATAAGGTTTGATCGCAGCAAGCGTTGCTTCGGTTTGCGCTACCGGCACCGACAACAACACCAGATCGGCATCTAGCAGCGATTCTTCGATAGACGTGCTGATGACGTCAATAATGCCGAGTTCCTTGGCTCGCAACAGCGAAGCTTGGGTTCGTCCGACACCAACGATCTGTTCTACTGCACCGGCTTTGCGCAATGCGAGCGCGAACGATCCGCCTATCAAACCCACACCGAAGATGACGATTTTTTTTAGCACGTGAGGAGTTGGAAAATAGTTGATCAGTTAAGTTTAAAAGTCGAACGTTGGCTTTGCATTACAAACTCAAGCCAAGGCTTTTTTCAATGCGGCGATACAAATAGTATTTTCTTCTGGCAGGCCGATTGAAATGCGCAACCATTGCGGCAAACCATAGTTACCAACTGGACGCACAATCACACCTTGTTTTAACAAGCCCAGATTGATGCGCGCCCCAGCACTATCGTCATCACCGACTTTGACCAATACAAAGTTGGCGCTCGATGGAACATAGCTGAGCTTCAATTCATCAAAGGCTTGCGTCAACTGACGGTAACCTGCGGCATTCATTTGCGCGCTTTTTTCTACAAACGCTTTATCATCCAAGGCTGCAATCGCAGCGGCTTGCGCCAGCGAATTGACGTTGAATGGCTGACGTATGCGATTCAACAAATCGGTAATGCCAGGCTGCGCAATGCCATAGCCAATTCGCAAACCCGCCAAGCCATAAACCTTGGACATCGAGCGCGACACCAACAGATTCGGATATTGACTGACCCACGCGATCGAATCGTATTGCAATTCTGGTGCGAGGAATTCTGTGTAGGCTTCATCCAGCACGACGACGACATTCGGCGGCACACGCTTCAAGAATGCCTCGATCTGAGGCCCAGGAATAAATGTCCCCGTTGGGTTATTTGGATTCGCAACAAATATTAAACGCGTATCAGCTTCAATCGCGTCAAGCATCGCATCCAGATCGTGGCCAAAATCTTTTGCAGCAATAACGAGCGAACGGCCACCGACAGCCTGCGTCGCTAATGGGTAAATCGCGAATGAATACTGCGCATAGATCACCGATTGTCCCGGCTGCACAAATGCATGTGCGGACAATTCCAGAATATCGTTGCTGCCGTTACCGAGCGTGATCCACTCTGCAGGGACGCCATATTTTGCGGTGATCGCAGCTTTTAAATCGAAACCATTGCCGTCGGGATAACGGCCAGCATCTGCTATGGCAAGCGCCATCGCTTTCTTGGCCGACTCGGGCATGCCGAGCGGATTTTCATTGGATGCAAGTTTGACGATTTTTGCTTCGTCTAGACCGAATTCACGCGCAACTTCTGCAATCGGTCTGCCACCTTGATAAGGCGCAATCGCACGAACGTAATCAGGGCCGAACTGAATTGACATAAAGGATTCCATAACAAGAATGACTATTGCCAGAATGACGTTGCTGCGTTTGCAGGCAAGCGCTCACGGCACAACAGCAGAACTAAATTACAAACTGAATGGATACGAACCGAGCACTTTGAAAAATGCGGAGTTGTCTTTCAGCTCCGTCAATGCGTCTGCCACTTTGCTGTCTTTCAAATGGCCTTCCACATCAACGTAAAAATAATATTCCCACGTACCCATGCGTGCAGGACGCGATTCAAAACGCGTCATCGACACGCCATGTTTCGCCAGCGGCGCCAATAGATTGTAGACAGCACCGGCTTTGTTCGGCACCGACAGCACCAGCGATGTTTGATCCTTGCCACTAGGAGCAGTATGCAAACGACCGATCACCGCGAAGCGCGTGCGATTGTGAGGATCATCCTGGATATGGGCTTTGACGATTTGCAGACTGTAATTCTTGCCGGCGATTTCACTGGCAATGGCTGCGACCGATGTATCTTCGCCTGCCAAGCGTGCGGCTTCACCATTGGAAGCTACAGCGCGACGTTCTATGTTTGGATAGTTTTGGTTGAGCCACAATTGACATTGCGCCAGCGCTTGCGAGTGCGCGCATATGCTTTTGATCTCGCTCATGTTGCCGGAGCGCGTCATCAAGCTGTGATTCACTTGTATCGATACTTCGCCGCTCAAGGTCAACGTCGTTTGCAGCAGCAAATCAAGGGTGCGATTGATCACGCCTTCAGACGAATTCTCAATCGGCACCACACCAAAATCTGCAGTGCCAGCTTCCGTGGCGCGAAACACTTCATCGATAGATGCACATGGCATGCCTTCGACTGCACGACCAAACTGTTGATACACCGCTTGTTCGCTGAAGGTTCCTGCAGGGCCGAGATAGGCAACCGTCACGCGCTTTTCCAACGCACGACAAGCCGACATCACTTCACGAAAAACGGTTTGAATATCCGTATCCAAAAGTGGGCCGGGATTGCGTTCTGCCACACTGCGCAAAACCTGCGCTTCACGTTCAGGGCGAAAAACCGGTGCGTTGGTTTCTGCCTTAACGTGGCCGACTTGCTGTGCGACGCGTGCGCGCTGATTCAACAAATCCAGAATTTGCGCATCGATTGCGTCGATTTGCACGCGCAGCGGTTTGAGCTTGTCGTCCATCGTCATCTTATTCAAAGACCTTAGATGTTTTGATTCAAACGAGAATCAAGCGTATTTTTTCTCGAAGTCCTTCATGAAGGCAACCAGCGCCTGCACGCCTTCGATCGGCATTGCATTGTAAATCGATGCACGCATACCGCCTACTGAGCTATGACCTTTGAGTTGCACCAGATCGTTTTGCTCAGCTTCAGCGATGAACTTGGCGTTCAAGGATTCGTCTTTCAAGAAAAACGGTACATTCATGCGCGAACGGTTCGCTGCTGGCACTTTATTGATATAGAAATCTGTTGAATTCAGATAGTCGTACATCAATTGCGCTTTGGCGATATTGTTTTTCTCCATTGCTGCAACACCGCCATGGCGTTTCATCCATTGGAAGGTCAAGCCAGCAATATAGATAGGATACGTTGGTGGCGTGTTGAACATCGAGTCATGTTCTTCAACCATTTTCCAGTCGAATGCGGACGGGCAAATTGGCAAAGCGTGGCCAAGCATATCTTCACGCACGATGACGATGGTCAAACCTGCAGGACCGATATTCTTTTGTGCGCCAGCGTAAATCACGGCGTACTTAGAAACATCGATTTCGCGCGACAAAATGTTCGACGACATATCCGCGACCAAAGGCACATTGCCTACGTCTGGCACGAAATCGAATTCAACACCGCCGATAGTTTCATTGGTGCAGATATGCACGTAGGCAGCATCTGGTGTCAGCTTCCAGGTATCGCGTGCAGGCACGTGATCGAAACCTGAATCTTCTGACGATGCGGCGATGTTGACCTTCGCATACTTGTGCGCTTCTTCAATGCTCTTGACTGACCAGTGACCGGTATTGACGAAATCGATCGTCGCCGGTTGTGATTTATGGCCAATCAAATTCAAAGGCACGATTGCATTTTCAGCAATCGCGCCGCCTTGCATGAACAGAATTTTATAGTTATCCGGAATCGCCATCAGCTCACGCAGATCGCTTTTTGCAGTTGCCAGGATTTCCGTGAATTCGCGCCCGCGATGACTCATCTCCATGACTGACAAACCGCAACCTCTCCAGTTTGTCATTTCATCCGCAGCTTGCTGAATCACTTCTTGCGCAATTGCAGCAGGGCCCGGTGAAAAGTTAAACACGCGCTTCATTATTATTCTTCCTCTGTACCGGATTGATCTTCTTCAATATCTGATTCAAGTATGCGTTGCAGTCCGCTCAGCTTGGTGCCGTCTTCGACCGCAATCAAGGTCACGCCTTGGGTCGCACGCCCCATTTCGCGAATCTCTGCAACGCGGGTACGAATCAACACACCACCGGTTGTGATCAACATGATTTCATCAGCAACGTCCACCAGAGTAGCGGCAACAACTTTGCCGTTACGCTCGCTGGTCTGGATTGCAATCATGCCTTTGGTACCACGGCCATGACGTGTGTATTCGGTGATCGGCGTACGTTTGCCGAAACCGTTTTCTGTCGCGGTCAGTACTGATTGCTGTTCGTTTTCAGCTACCAGCAAGGCGATGACTTGTTGTCCGTCTTCCAGATTCATACCACGCACACCACGCGCTGTACGGCCCATAGGACGCACATCGTTTTCGTCAAAGCGCACTGCCTTGCCGGAATCGGAGAACAACATCACATCATGCTTGCCATCAGTCAGCGCAGCACCGATCAGGAAATCGCCGTCATCCAGATCAACCGCGATAATGCCGGCCTTGCGTGGATTGCTGAAATCGCTGAGCGAGGTTTTTTTCACGGTGCCAAGACTGGTCGACATGAAAATATAGCGATCTTCAGGGAACGTACGGTTCTCGCCGGATACCGGCAGAATCACGGTGATTTTTTCGCCGTCCTGCAGCGGGAACATATTGACGATAGGTTTGCCGCGCGAATTGCGTGAACCTTGCGGCACTTCCCACACTTTCAACCAGTACATACGGCCGCGATTACTAAAGCAGAGGATGTAATCATGCGTGTTCGCGATGAACAGTTGATCGATCCAGTCGTCTTCCTTGGTCGCCATTGCCTGCTTGCCGCGACCGCCACGTTTTTGTGCGCGGTATTCGGTAATTGGCTGCGACTTCATGTAACCGGTATGCGACAAGGTCACGACCATATCTTGCGGCGTGATCAAATCTTCGGTGCCCAAATCGGTCGCGTTCAGTTCGATAGTCGAACGACGCGCATCCTTATTGCCGATGCCATATTCATTTTTGATTGCTGTCAGTTCGTCGGTGATGATGACGGTGACGCGTTCAGGCTTGGACAAAATATCGAGCAGATCGGCGATTTGATCCATGACTTCTTTGTACTCATTGACGATCTTGTCTTGTTCCAGACCAGTCAAGCGTTGCAGACGCATCTGCAAAATTTCTTGCGCTTGATCGTCCGATAATTTGTACAAACCGTCAGGCTGAATACCATAATGCTTAGGCAAATTCTCAGGACGGAAAGCATCGATGCCGCCGATGCCCTCGCCGGTACGCGCCAACATCTCGCGCACAACTGACGAATCCCAGGCACGCGCCATCAAGTCAACTTTCGCTACCGGCGGCGTTGGCGCCGCTTTGATGATGGCGATGAAGTTATCAATGTTGGCCAGTGCAACGGCCAGGCCTTCCAAGACATGGCCGCGTTCACGCGCTTTGCGCAACTCAAATATCGTACGACGCGTAACGACTTCACGGCGATGCGAAAGGAAGCATTCCAGCATTTGCTTCAGGTTCAGCAACTTCGGCTGATTGTCGACCAGCGCAACCATGTTCATGCCGAAGGTGTCTTGCAACTGAGTCTGTTTGTACAGATTGTTCAGTACGACTTCCGGCACTTCATTGCGCTTCAATTCAATGACAACACGCATACCCGATTTATCGGACTCATCGCGAATATCGGAAATACCGTCGAGCTTTTTGTCGCGCACTAATTCTGCAATGCGTTCCAGCAGCGACTTTTTGTTAACTTGATATGGCAACTCGTCGACGATGATCGCCGCGCGATTTTCCTTGCCGTATTCTTCGAAGTGCGTTTTCGCGCGCATGACAACGCGACCGCGACCTGTGCGATAACCATCGCGCACGCCCGACACACCATAAATAATGCCGCCCGTAGGGAAATCCGGCGCCGGAATGATTTCGATCAGTTCATCAATCGTCACCTCGGCATTGCGTAATACATGCAAGGCGCCGTCAATGATTTCAGTAATGTTGTGCGGTGGAATATTGGTCGCCATACCAACTGCAATACCGGACGAACCGTTGATCAGCAGATTCGGAATTTTGGTCGGCAGTACCGACGGTTCACGTTCCTTGCCGTCATAGTTGGGCACGAAATCGACGGTGTCTTTGTCGATATCAGCCAGAATTTCATTCGCCAGTTTGTCCAGACGACACTCGGTATAACGCATCGCCGCAGCGTTATCGCCATCGACAGAACCGAAGTTACCTTGGCCATCGACCAGCATGTAACGCAGCGAAAATGGCTGCGCCATCCGCACCAGCGTGTCGTAAATCGACTGATCGCCATGTGGATGGTATTTACCCATCGTCTCGCCGACGACGCGCGCGCATTTTACATACGGGCGATTCCAGACGTTATTCATTTCATGCATCGCAAACAGAACCCGGCGATGCACAGGCTTCAAGCCATCACGCACGTCAGGCAGCGCACGACCAACAATTACGCTCATCGCGTAATCGAGGTAACTCTTGCGCATTTCTTCTTCAAGCGAAATCGGGATTGTTTCTTTAGCGAATTGATCCATTGGCGGTTCGTCTGGTCTTTGGCTAGGGTTTGATAATGAAGAATCAGGCGCTTATTTATAAGCAAATACGGCAAATACGCGCACGATCCGGCAAATCATAGATTTTAACACGGCCGACAACTCTTCTTATCGCTTTTGGCATCCAGGGAACTTTGTAAGCGATGGTTAGCGCCGGGACTGAATTCCGGGAAAATATGTTTAAATGCGGGCTGCTGAAAATCG
Organism: Herminiimonas sp.; assembly: GCF_030655415.1. The sequence continues at coordinate 37,655 of NZ_JAURVN010000017.1, forward strand.
GCATCCACTTCAGAACACCGTCCATCAAGAGAAAATATGCTTAACAAACTGGCCTTAGTTATATTGGTCGGCGCCGCGTCGCCTTATGTCACAGCGCAAACCAAGGCGGACATCTCAGCGCCATCCAGCCATTCTTATAGTCAAAACAGTAGCGGAGTCATCACCCGCAGCGAATTTGGCCTGTGCTGGAGATCAGGATCATGGTCAGAAAATGACGCCATCGCAGGCTGCGACGGCGCCCTCGCCTCACCTATTCCAAACCCCATCGCGCCCGATATCGCCAACAACTTGACCAAGGCCGTGCCGGCTCAGGCCGCCAAGCCATGCAACTTCACATTAAGCAGCGATCAAACCTTTGCCTTTAATAAAGCTCAATTAAATAAAGCTGCTAAACGCCAGATAGATCGCGACGTCTTACCCCGCCTAGCTGAATGCCAGAATATCAAAAGCATCACGATTACTGGACACACTGACAATCTGGGCTCGATTCAATCCAATCAAATCCTTTCGGAAAACCGCGCGAAAGCCGTCGCCGATTATTTGAAGGCAAAAGGAGTCACCACCAAAACGAATGTAATTGGTGCGGGATCAAGCCAAGCACTGAAAGCGTGCAACGACAAATTAACGCATACAAAATTGATACGCTGCCTGGCACCAAATCGGCGCGTCTTGATTGAAGTTATAAATTCCGAAAAATAATAAAAATGCAATTAACCAATAAAAATTTCTTCAGAACATGAACCTTTTTTGATGTACTAAGGTCAATGTTTTGCTATAAGAAACATTGAACAGCCGCCCGTTGTATTGTTACAACAATTATAGAAAAACGATAATCTGTGTATTTAACAAGGGGCACTGAATCGATAGGCTGTGGCAAAATAGTGGCAAGTTAAATTATTGCATGTGAACAATTTGTCTCATGCGGTTTTTGAAGCGCGTGTTACCATCCATTTCCGATGTCATTTACGTAATTTGCGCAGTTTATCTGCGGATATCTCACTCGAGAGGAGAAAGAAATATGAATAAATTAGCAAAACTCGTCTTCGCTGCGTCCGCGGTCGTTGCGTTCTCGGCCCAAGCTCAAACAGACATCAAAGCAAGCACTCCAAAAAGCGCTTACGCTCAAGCTTCAAACGGCACTATCGTTCGTAGCGGCACTGGTTTGTGCTGGCACACAGGTTACTGGACTCCAGCTGATTCAGTTGCAGGTTGCGACGGCGCGTTGGTAGCTGCAGCAGCTCCAGCAGCTCCAGCAGCTCCAGGTGCAGTAGCTCCAGTTCCAACAGCAGAAAAAGTCACATTTGCAGCTGATGCATTCTTTGACTTTGACAAAGCAACTCTGAAACCAGACGGCAAAGCTAAGCTTGACGACCTGGCATCCAAGCTCGGCGCGTTGAACTTGGAAGTTATCATCGCAGTTGGTCACACTGACTCCGTTGGTTCCGATGCTTACAACCAAAAATTGTCGATCCGCCGCGCTGAAGCTGTTAAAGGCTACCTCGTGAACAAAGGTGTTGATACAAAACGCGTCTACACTGAAGGCAAAGGCGAGAAACAACCAGTTGCTACCAACAAAACAGCAGCTGGCCGCGCACAAAATCGTCGCGTAGAAATCGAAGTTGTCGGTACACGTAAATAATTCGTTTCATACGAATTAAAAAACCCCGCTTCGGCGGGGTTTTTTTTTCGCACATAATTTGTGCAGTGAATTTCCAACTGATGGAATCCCGCTCTTTGCACTTTCCAGTTATTATTTAGCCCATGAATGCTGACCCATTAGAACTGAAAAAATTTAGCGATCTGGCCCATCAATGGTGGGATCCCACATCAGAATTTCGTCCTTTGCATGAAATCAATCCATTACGACTTGAATGGATTAATAGTCGCGCACCTTTAGCGGGCAAAACCGTAATCGATATTGGTTGCGGCGGCGGCATCCTTGCCGAATCAATGGCAAAAAAAGGCGCGAATGTAACCGGCATAGATCTGTCCGAAAAAGCACTCAAGGTCGCTGACTTGCACAGCCTCGAATCAGGCGTACAAGTGCGTTATGAGTTGATCGCTGCAGAAAGTATTGCAGAACGTGAAGCAGGAAAATTCGACATCGTCACCTGCATGGAAATGCTGGAACACGTACCCGACCCTTCTGCCATCGTCGCGGCTTGTGCGAAACTTGTGAAACCGGGTGGCAACCTATTTTTCTCCACCATCAATCGCAATCCAAAAGCATATTTGCACGCAGTAATCGGTGCAGAATATCTATTGCGCATGCTGCCAAAAGGTACGCACGATTACGCCAAATTCATCACGCCTGCGGAGCTATCACGCTTTGCGCGCGAAGCCGGATTGACGATCGATGCGTTGAAGGGAATGGGTTTCAATCCGCTCACGCAAATCTATTCGTTGCACCAAGACACAAGCGTCAATTATCTGGTCGCTTGCACCAAGCCCGCCTGATTTTCAATTTCAGTGAACGCTTTTTCGCAGACGCGATAAAGCGTTCACTTGATCTGACCACCTCATTGAATCCGCATGACATTACCTAAACCTAAAGCCATCCTGTTTGATCTAGATGGCACACTTGCGGACACCGCACCCGACTTGGCTGGCGCAGTGAATCAATTGCGTATTTCTCGCGGCATGGCACCAACTGATTATGAATTATTGCGCCCTGTCGCTTCTGCGGGTGCGCGTGGTTTGATCGGCGTTGCATTCGGCATTACCCCGCAAGATGAAAGCTACCCAGAACTGCGCGACGAGTTTTTGCAAAACTATGAGACCGCGATTGCGGTGAACAGTCGATTGTTTGATGGCGTAACAGAATTATTGTCGGGCTTGCAGGAAAAAGGGATTGCATGGGGCATCGTTACCAACAAGGTCGCGTACCTCACTGACCAACTCGTACCCAAGATCGGCCTGCAACACGCGGCCTGCGTTATCTCAGGCGACACAACCGCACATCCAAAACCGCATCCCGCACCTTTGTATGAAGCTGCTAAGCGCATCAATATTCAAGCTGAACACTGCTGGTATGTAGGTGACGATCTGCGCGATATTCAAGCTGGGCAAGCTGCGGGTATGACAACCATCGCCGCGGCATGGGGTTATTGCGGTGAAGTTGCACCGGCAACATGGAAAGCAGATTTCTTGGTCGAGACGCCGCAGCAATTGCTGGCATTGCTCAACCAACATTGATAAGCCCCTACGCGAAGACTTATAGTCTGCCACATCATCGAACGACACAGGCCCTTGAATCAGGCGTGAAGCGCCTCATCTAATACGTTACAATAGTAATGCATGGGGGCGACCTGGTTTCGACGGGGGTTGCAAAGCAGTGCAGGGCATACCGAGGGCGGGCTACCTCGTAAATACAACCTGAAAAAACTTAACTGCAAACGATAACTCGTACGCACTAGCAGCTTAATTGCTGTTAGCTCTACAACACCTCGTCCTTGGGGTGGGCCGTTAAAAGCTGTAGAGTCATTTACAGGGACTCGTGTAATGTCGGGTTACTTGGCATCGCACTAAATAATAGGTAACTCGCTTGTACACAGCGTGCACGTCCGCGTTGTACCGGTTAAATTAAATGGCAGTGCTAAGTATGTAGAACTGTCTGTAGAGTACTTTCGGACGCGGGTTCGATTCCCGCCGCCTCCACCACGCATACGCTAAACCGTTGATCCGTCAACGGTTTTTGCGTTAACGACGATCTGATCTGGCTCGGAACCCCGAATGTCCACCCCGAAAAGATCATGTCGATATCGTTCCCGTCGCATCTACATCGCAGCCGACAAGGTACGCTGCAATTTAGAATCACTATACCGCTCGACCTGCGGCAGCACTTCTGTACCAAAGAGATATACATTGGACTTGGCACTGCGAGTGTTCGCCTAGCAAGTCGAGAAGCCCAATCTCTTTCTGCTACGTTCTGGCGAGTGTTTGAAGTCCTTCGAGCTAACCCGCTCTGCCCTACGATCGGTTCCATGTACTCAAAAGATATTACAACCAAACTTATTGCCGACATGCGTGCCACAGAAGCTAGGCATGAGCGAGCCATCCATCTTGATGAACTTAATACCGAGCTGGCAGAGAGCCGCAGTAAAAATCGACAAGATAAAGCAACGCACGAACGGGAAATTCAGCTCATGAAGTCGATGGTGATAGAAAAAAGCCTGAAACCAAAAAGTGACCTGAAATTATCCAGCTTCATTAAACCTTACTTCGATGGTATGCCTGCAGAGAGCCGCCCAAACGCGAAGACACTCGAATCCTATAACGCAGCGATCAATACGTTTATTAAGATCGTAGGTGACAAGCTGGTTGATGACTTAAGCATTGCCGATCAAAATCGTTTTGAGGATGTGATCTTTCGCCTCCCGTCGAACAGCACGAAAATTCAATCATCAAAACATCTCGGAATTGACGAGATGATTGCACTTCGGCTGAAATCCATTAGTATTCAAAGCGCTAAAAATATAGCGCGTCGTACCAATTCATTTCTGTCTTGGACGTTTCGTAGATTAGAGTCAAAACCGCCATTTGTACTCTTGGAAACAACCAAGATTACCAAGCGCAAGAAAGCCAAGAAAGTGCGGCGCCCTTTCACTGATCTTGAACTCGCCAAGGTCTTCGATCCTCAAACATTTGCATCAAGTAATCAGCCAAGCCCGTACATGTTTTGGCTTCCCTTGATAGCTTTACATTCGGGAATGAGAATTAACGAAATTGCACAGTTTTCAATTTCGGATCTTGTTGTCATTTCAGGCATTGATTGTTTTAATGTGACAGACGAGCCAGATATTGAAGATTACGATGATTGTTTGGTAGAGAAGCATCTCAAAACTGAAGCAGCAAAACGCCTCGTACCAGTTCATCCGAAACTTCTCGAATTAGGACTACTTGAATATGCAAAAGCATTGAAGGATGCGAAGTTCGTTAGACTTTTCCCAGATCTTGTAGGTGGCCGCGACGGACCTGGGCAGCCAGCATCGAAACAATTTGCTCGATATTGTGACCGTATCAAGCTCACAGATAGGCAACTAGTATTCCACAGCTTTCGGCATGGTGTAATCGGACGTATGCGGGCCGCCAGACAGCCTAAGGAGCTACGAAAGCTTGTTGTCGGTCACAGTGCCATTGAAGACACCCATGACGCGTATGGTGACATGGACACGGACTACACGGCACTTGACAGGCGAGATGCCATTCATTCAATCAGCTATGAAGGTGTAATTGACTATGCCGGATTGCAGTCCATTTCACCGAAACTTGGAGATCTGAAAAAAGCTTTAAGAAGACAGCAAACACGGTGAACTGCAATGTTGATTCAGTGAATTAGGTACCAGATCCAGCACAATCCACAATGCAATAACGATTTGACCATCGTCAGCACTTACCATGACAGTCCCCTATGCCAAAACGCAAATACTTAGAGACGATTTTCAGCAATTTCGGAAGCTATGAGTCGCCCAACGGTGTTTTTAACCAAGCCGACCTGAATAACTCACCGTTGATACGTGCGCGTATAAGTCTGAGGACTGGCCAGGTTCATGGCATTAAACGGGAGGCCATCAATGCATTGTACGGTCTTACTCATGCGATCTACACGGGGACGGATCGGTACCGACGGGGCAGTACCTTCAAAGAAATATCCGATGCCGTTTTCGATACTCTAATGGAGTTCTTTGATCAGGCTCCCGCCAAAGTTGATGCCGATACCATTGCTACAATCGATCGAAAAATTGAAGCATGGTTTTGCGCAAAGGCGACGAGTACGTACTTATATATACCTTGCGACATCAATCCCTATCCTGCCAAGTCGTTCACAATTGGGGCGATTCGTTTCACCTTCCTGACCGAGTTCATCCCAATTACTGAAAAATCCGTTCCTAATTCGTTTGTGTTCGAGCAGATGTATGAGGCAATGAGACAACACGGCACGCTCTGGATGGCCGAAATAGAAGTACATGATTGCTTACCGAATAGAGCAGCGGAAATTGGCGATTTAGCGGTGGACCTCGCGCTCGTCGCACTGCAATTGATCGTACCGCTTAAATATTCGGAACGCATTGCTCGTTTGCATGCCAGAAGGGTTCCGCAATTAAAAAACTCAGTATCCATATCAAATGGGCATGTTTCTGCCGATGGGACCAACCAGCAACCTGGACACGGATTTGACGGCTCAGTACTTGAGAAAATAATCTCGCAAGAGAGTCATGTGCTTGCTTCAGTTGGCAAGCGAATCAATGCATTCCTAAACGGGCATGGGTCTCTTCCAAGACTAAATCAGAGCTGGAATGATGCCGCCTATTGGTTTCATGAAGGGATTGCAGAACCTCTAGATACGATTGCGGTACCAAAACTCGAAACCGCGATCGAAGTGTTGCTGTGCGCGGTTAGCTCTAAAGGTAGTGAGGTTCGTATCATCCAGGCAATTAAGACTTTCTATGGCCTAGAATCCGATCAAACGTTAAGTCCCGACTCCATTATCACTGTTAAGGAATTTGCAAAAGGCTTGGTCAGAGACCGCTCACGTCTTCTGCATGGAACTTGGTCTACCCTGACTACTGACATGCGTAGCAGTCGCTCAAGCCTCACCGTACTTGCACACGAGTTGCTGATTCAATTCAGCATGGAACTCGATGAGTATGAAGCCGCAGGCACAATGATTGACGATATTGATCCCTTCTTAACTTGGATAGAGGCGCGAAGGTAAACAAATAACCAGTTGCTCGGAGTTACTTTTTGCGGTTTTTGCGTTTTGACGCTTTCTGCATCTTCTTGAGCCGATTTGCAGTCTTCTTTTTATCTACTACTCGCGATTGTGTAGATTTCGTTGGAATTTCGTTGATGCGTTCAAGCGCAATCCGTTGGTCTGCTTGAGGAAATTCATCCTGACGATAACGCCAAACCTCCATTGCGTCACCCCACAAGCCAAATTCTCGCCGCTTAGACTCAAGCTCCGCCATCTCTTCAATAGTCCAGGTTTTCTGCATCAAGATAAACATGTCCTCGGAACCGCCCCGATAATCTTTGTGTATGTTGTCAAAAGCTATTCCGACAAACGTTGTTCCCAAAGGCGCAATCAGCTTTGCTGTTTTCACATAGGCATGCAAGACAGCTAAACGGTATTGTCGGTAATCATCGTAGGTATCATCAGCGCGTTTTGGCACGACAAGAAATACATATACAGTCTCTTCCGGCACATTTCCGGGGCATAAGCGACTTCGGCGCTCTCCAGGCGCGGCGTTTCGTAGCGCACCAATAAACACCTCAGCCAATTGGCGTCGACGGAAACGCGTTTCAGCAGCCATGAGGCGCAGTCCCTGCTCCGTTTCGACAGCAGTTTGATTGACATACTGGCTTTGTAAGCTAGGATCGCCATACTCTAGAAACCTATCAACAAGCTTGTCCCATTCATAGCTGATTAAGTCTGCTTGTTTTTTACGGATGTATTCTGGCTTGTCTTTTAAGGATTGGTAGATACCCGTATCAAGGAGTACGGTATCCGGTTGCCCTTCGCCGTCAGGTATATTGAAAAACACGTGTTCGGATTCGTCTGAGTTCATGGTTCCTAGATACAGCGCTAGCAAATCCTCTTCACCACAGGCCGATACTAATGTTCCTCGCCGTCCCAATAGGGCTTCTCGTTTGTTGAGATAGTCAAGTAGATCGGCAGCGGTATCAAGCTCACTAAGCAATAGTTCAACTGATACTTCGTCTAGGACATGTACGAAGTGTTTACTTGGTTCAGGCAATCCAACGGCAAATGGGTTACGCAGATGCGCATCGCCTTCAATGGAGCTATCCAAAGCTAATGAACCTAAACCGCCGTTAAAAGCGAGTGCAGGCTCGCGACTGCCTCGAGTAACAGCTACTAGATGAATTCTTACTGGGACATCGGTTGGCACGGTTACAGGTAACGGGCGCGTACACTTCGCATCCAAAAACGTCCGATTTGGGAATCGCTGCAACCACGATCTTGCACCGTGTAGCTGCTGACAAGATTCTAAAATCGCTCGCTTATACCAACGACCCCATGCTACAGATAGATCTTTGTTGGTCTGGAAGGTAACGTGTTTGTCCGAAAAAACGATGATATCGCTGCCGAAAATCACGAGCGCATCGCACAATTCTCTTGTGCTGGCTTTGCCGTTCTTGAACCCTTCATCGGTGAAGACATTAGGTTGCGACCAAAGCCGCAAGAATGACTTCTTGCATAGCGAAGTGAGGATCCGCTCGGAGTCGTTTAGCCCGTCAGAATCTGCAAGATCGAATAGACGCCGGATATCTTCAACCGGCGGAATGGATTCATTGTTAGTAGCCATCAAGCAGTATTGATCCCTTGAAGAAACGTGTATTTCTAAGCTTGTGGATCTTAACTCACCAATTCCATTAGATTGCCAAGCGAGCTACCAATCGTTGCAATTGGATCAATGTCCAAGTCCGACCCGTTGCAGTGCCGATGCGTAGATCGTTCAATTCTGCAACCATTTGACGTTGCGTGAGTAGTCGCAGTCTAAAGCCATCGATCTGACCCCGCATTCTTTCTGCGAAGAGGTTGGCGTCTTCTATTCTTCTATCAAGGCATGGCTTGAGGTTCGCATGACCTGCGGCTCCTAGAATCACACCGCGTGCCTTTGCTGCCGCTAGTGCGGCCTTCGTTCGGCTTCCAATCCGACGGCCTTCAAACTCAGCAAAGTTTGCCATGCCAATTAGAAGCATTCTGCCCTCGTCGGTTTTTGGATCGATGTCTGCAAACTCGGCAAACCTAATCGATACACCAGAATCGTCTAGCGTTTCTAAGAAGAACCTTACATCTCTCGCCAGACGGTCGAGTTTGGCAATCACCAGCGTGCAACCCTCCCTTTTGCATTGCGCGATCGCGGCTAGAAGCTGCGGCCTGCTTTTTGCTGCACTTCGACCCGATTCTATTTCAACGTATTCATTTACCTTGATCCATTCGTCATAGCACGTGAATTGGTCAACTGCGGTTTGTTGCGCTTCTAACCCAAGTCCTGACATGCCCTGCTTCTGTGTAGAGACCCTGAAGTAACCGATGTATCTTTTCCCCATTTTCATCCCCTGACTACATGACAAATCGATCGTTTAATGTGTAGTCAGGTTAACACGCCAAGCTAACAATGCCGGATGTTAGAAAACATATCCTCAACCCTTATATGCAGCGGTTTACCAATCGTGTATGCTCAGCGGTTGTACATCGCGTTTTATCGGCACCCTAACGTTCGGGCGCGATGAGTTCGGAAATAGAAGGCTACGGCATATTTCAAGCGGTGGAGTTGGCTCGCAAGAGGCTTCGCAGACCGTGCCGGTGACATGCATCAACGCCCCTGACCTCGATCAGTTGATGCACTACAGATAACTGCGATCGAGATTGAGTTTATAAAAAACTATACCCATGTCCTATGGGGTAGCTCAGGTAACCACCTAACCCCCAATCGTATTGGGGTTAGGGGGAGTTTGCCCAGAACTGCCCCATGTACCGAAACCCCATTAAAAGCTTCTTAACAGCTTCAAATTCTTCGAATTTGAACCGGTTCTTTCTTTTGTTTGCCTTAGCTACGCTCGAAGCTATCCAACACAATCACTTGTTCGTTCCGTACTCTTTAGAGTTACGCAAAAATTTGCCCGCTCGGTGAAGACCACACCCAGCATAAATCGTTTAGTCACAGTCCACAGCTCTGCCTGCATCGGTAATGCTTGTCCGGCATGTGTGAGTGGTTCCGTCCTTCATAACGTAAGTGTCGTATCTATTCCCAACACCAGGCACCGAACGAATGTGCCGTACCGCTTTCTTTTCGTATTCAGTTGACCCAGCCCGCTGAGTAGCGTCGAACGCTGCATTTGCCGCTTCCGCTTCCGCACGAAGCTCGCTCGGCTCTTTTGTTCGAATGGTGTGCCTCACTATATTGAGTCTACTTTTCATCGCGTAGCAGGTATAGCCACTGCCGGCGGGCGTTGTTTGGGCAACGAGTAATGCATCCGCTGCATCGAGATAATCTGCCTTCGAGTTTGCTTTCCAAGGATCGCCGCCGTTAAGGTTGCATTCTTTGCACCCAAAGTGCGTAAACGATTCCAACCGACTAACGCACTCAGCTTTCTCTTTGTCATATTTCGCTTGTTGTTCCTTACTGGTACATCCTGTAATCAGACAGAGCAAAAATAGCGGTGTCAGAAAAGCGAGTTTCTTCATCGGTAGCAGTCATGGAGTGGATTATGGATAGCGTCTAAAAGCGCCTCCTAAAATCGATGTCTCGATTAGAGAGGTAACGATTAGAGCGTGGCCATGCAGTGTACATTAGCCCACATTCTCGGGGGTGAATACTCCACTTCGAAAACAGTTTGGCTCTACGGTGAAAGCTATGAGACTTGACACTGGGATGTCCCAGGAAGCCTTTGCTGACCGTTGCGGGTTTGCGCGCAGCTACATGAGCCGACTAGAACGCGGTAATGCGAACCCGTCGCTAGACGCTATTGAGAAGCTTGCGACAGCGTTTGAAGTGGACGTTTCGGAGTTGTTCACGATCCAGGTAAAGTCTGCAAAGTGATAAAGCGTGCATAAGAAACGCTCAAGGAATTCGCCCGTTTTTTGTCTTATACATTGGATAGTCTTAGATATATAAGAGTCGACGCGGAAGGGATGCCTTCATCATTCCGGGGAAAATCTGAACTGTCCTTATACATCGTCTAATTCAGTTTCACCGCGGTCCAGTTTCCATTACACAGAACTTATTGTGGGCTGACAGAGGCTGTGTCGACGTATGCAACGACTGCCGCAGAAGCCTTGCGTGGACAAGGGAAATGTCTGCAAGATGGTTGAGTATGCGGATCAACCTTGCTACCAAGTAGCATCTCAAAGTTGCCACTTCATCGCAAACATGCAGATGTTAAATGTCTGCCTTTCGACCCAAAGCGGACGTTTGTCATGCAATGCTACAGCCCTTCTGCTGCATTTTCATCATTGACACATGCCCAACATAGCAACAAGCGTTCGATCGTTTACTACAGCGCGTTTAAATCGATCCGTCGCACGCATGCCTTGGTTAAGCTCTCGACGCAATCTAGCCACTATTATTTATTGATTGGCAATGAGTAGTCATTGATAATACGTAAAACCCAGTTCGGCTGCCTAATCAGTTCAGTTCAGTTCTGATCAGTTGCGTTGCTGACGTACGATGAATCGAAAGAAGTACACGTGAAAATTATTGAAGATTTCATCACCGAAGTAACGAATATACATAAAACCGGAATAGCAACTGAACATTCCTACCGTTCGGCCATTGAAGCTTTATTTCAAGACCTTTCTACAGACATCAGGGCTCTAAACGAACCCAAAAGAGTAGCTTGCGGGGCGCCAGACTTCATCATCAACCGCGATGAACTAGCTATTGGTCATGTAGAGGCTAAAGATATTAATGTTGGCCTTCGTGGCATGAAGGATGCCAATAAGAATCAACAGGAACGCTACCGCAAAGCTCTACCGAATCTAATTTACACCAACTGCCTCGACTGGGACTTCTATCGCAACGGTGATCTTGTAGCTTCTGTCACTGTTGCTGACTATTTGATGGGCATTCAGCCCAATCCCAACCAGTACGAGCGACTGGAAACTTTTTTGCGCGAATTTATCGCGCATCGTCCGCAATCCATTACCAGTCCGCGTGTACTAGCAACGAAAATGGCGGGCAAGGCTCAGCTGATTAAAGATGTTCTGCATAAAGCACTCAAGGCTGACGAAAACTTGCAAACGGAACTCTCTGAACAGTACCACGCGTTCAAAGAACATTTGATCCACGACATCACGCCCGAGGATTTCGCTGATATTTACGCCGAGACGATTGCTTACGGCATGTTCGCTGCCCGTCTGCACGATACGAACTTAGAAACTTTCAGCCGCCAAGAGGCCTTAGCTCTTCTTCCAAAGTCGAATCCTTTTCTGCGTAACCTGTTCACCTATTTGGCAGGCTATGACCTTGACGAACGTATCGCGTGGATTATTGATGATCTAGCGTCGGTGTTCCAAGCTGCTGACGTCGCCAAAATCATGGAGGGTTTCGGTAAGCTCACGGGTCGGAACGACCCCTTCCTACATTTTTACGAAACCTTTCTTGCGGCTTATAACCCGACAAAGCGCAAGGCCCGTGGCGTTTGGTACACCCCCGAACCCGTGGTCAATTTCATTGTTCGTGCTGTAGACAAAGTATTGCAAACCGAATTTGGCATTCAAGAAGGTCTTGCGGACAGCTCCAAAATCAAAATTGACTGGGACACAGGACAAACTGACAAGAAGGGAAAAATTACAACCAAAAAAGAGGTGCATCGGGTCCAAATTTTGGATCCAGCTACTGGAACCGGCACCTTTTTGGCTGAAGTGATCAAACAAATCGCACCTAGGGTTAAAAATGTAGGATCAGGTATGTGGTCGCCCTATGTGGAAAACGAATTGATTCGTCGTCTGCATGGTTTTGAGCTGTTGATGGCATCTTACGCAATGTGCCACATGAAGCTCGACATGATCTTAACGGAGTTGGGCTACAAACCTTCTGGTGCGCCTCCACGCCTTTCTGTTTATTTGACTAATTCTTTAGAGGAGGGCAACCCTGCGAATCAAGCCCTACCTTTTGCCCAATGGCTATCGAACGAGGTTAAACAGGCCAACACGATCAAGCATGACATGCCAATTATGTGCGTAGTGGGCAATCCCCCCTATCTAGGGGAGGGCGGAAAATCGGAAGGTTGGCTGGGTGGGCTCATGGACGATTACAAAAAGGAGCCAGGAGGAAAGGAGAAACTGAAGGAAAAGAATCCTAAATGGCTAAACGACCTTTACGTCAAGTTTATCCGCATGTCTTCACACTTAATCGAAAAGAACGGTGAGGGAGTATTAGGTTTCGTCACTAACCATGGCTACCTCGACAACCCTACTTTCCGTGGAATGCGCTGGCATCTACTAAAAACTTTCGACAAGATCTGGATACTGGATCTACATGGTAACGCAAAAAAGAAAGAGGTTACGCCCGAAGGCAAGCCCGATAAGAACGTTTTCGATATCCAGCAAGGGGTGTCTATAATCGTCGCGGTAAAGAAGAAAGGCGATGCTAATGGCCTGGCAAGTGTAATGCATGGTGATCTCTGGGGAGATCGTGCAACTAAATATGCCGTACTCTCAAAAGAAGAGATTGATGGGCCTATCTTCGCTCCGTTGGAATACAAAGCTCCTCGATTTGCGCTGGTCAGGACGGATCATTCCAGACTTGACATCTATTCCAATGGAATACTGCTATGTGACCTAATGCCGTTACATGGAAACGGCATTGTCACCAAGCGTGATCCTTTAAATATCCAACACACACCAGAGGGAGTGACCCAGGTCGTTCAGGATTTTTTAGGACTTAGCGAGCAGGAACTGCGGCAGAAATACCGTTTACCAAAAGATGTTCGTGATTGGCGATACGAATGGGCCAAGAAAGACATCAAAGATCACGTATCTGATGTGCCTATTCAAGAGATTGGTTATCGACTTTTTGATCGGCGCTTTATATTTTATTCTGGTCGAGCGCGTGGTTTAGTCGGCTGGCCTGTTGCACAGGTCATGCGGCACTATATTCGTGGCGAAAATATAGGCTTAGTAACATCGAAAGCACACCGAGACGCGGACTTCGCTCACGTATTTGTAACTGACAAGCCCACAGAGGCGATTTATTTTTCAGCCACTACAGGCTCGAATGCAATGAATTTCCCTCTTTACCTCTACCCAGAGGAAAACGGACTAGATCAGACCCGCCTTATTAATTTTGAGCCGAACCTACACCGTCGCCTGAAAGAGATTGCCACCCATCCTACTCGTGGCGAACCTAACGAGGTAGAGATTTTTGACTACATTTATGGCGTATTGCATTGTCCGAACTATCGAAAAATTTACGCGCCGTTTTTGAAGTCAGACTTTCCTCGCATTCCATGGCCTGTAACCCCGGACGAGTTTTGGGATATATCGTCTCAAGGTACGACTTTACGTAAACTTCACCTGATGGACAGCAGCACTGTCGGCCCCACATCCTTCCCAATTATGGGTGAAGGCACCAGCATCGTCGAAAAACATCGCTTCGAGAATGGCAAGATCTGGATCAATTCGACTCAGTATTTTGACAATGTTTCCCAAGTGGCTTGGGACTTATACATTGGAGGCTATCAGCCTGCTCGAAAATGGCTTAAGGACCGCAAAGGTAGCGCCCTTACCTTTAATGATGTACAGCACTATCAGCGCATCCTGAAAATACTACTCGAAACAGATCGGTTAATGGGGAAAATGGCAATGACAATGGTTTCCATTGCAGCATGAAGTGTCTGACGCGAGCGTGATTGCTTGCTCTATTACCGCCATATGTATGTGATATCGGAGGGAGCGATAATAAATTACACTGCGTAAATATTATAAAAACTAATAGGTCGGAATATGCCTCAAATATTGAGTTCGTCCGCTTGGCAAGAATTTCGCGGAAAGCCTAAAGGTAAAACATTAAACGAAACCGCTATCCATTTTGCTATCGTTAAAGACGCTCAAGGCAAGCGCCGAAAATGCGCGGTGAAGTTTGTAGATTTGTCGGCTCGCCCAGGTTTGATCTGCGAAGGGTTAGGGTGGCTGCTTGCTGGAGCAACGGATGTACACATCCCAGCATTTGCCGCAGTCTTGATGGTTCCAATCGCCAAACTGAGCGATTGCATGGCTTTGCCAGACTTTTTACATAGTCACACCGAATATCCTGCTTGGTGCGTTGAAATTGTCGACGGCTCGGCCGTAGCACAACTGAGCAAATGGGCCTTCTGGCTAGATAGAGGAAAACATAAGTGCCTGGAAGCGGCAAATACTGCGGTCATGGCGTCTTTTGATTATTGGGTTGATAATCAGGATAGAAACTACGGTAACGTAATCAAAGGTGCAGATGGTAGGTATGTAGCAATTGATCATGAGGCACTTTTGCATGCTCTGCTCTACAAGCCCAGTGGCATCAATTTCGAACTCAGAAGCTTACTAAAAGAAGCTGAGATACGAATGAAACCAGCTCGATTCTTGAAATTCAAATGCGATATGGCAGCTGCCGCGTGCATGCACGACGTAGCAATCACAAACATGAGAGTGCGGTGCATGTCATTTCTAAGCGCAGTTTTGCCCGGCGCCACTCAATCGGCTGATCTTTGGAAAGATGTTGAAATTTTCTTGGATGAGCGTTGCCAAAAAGGCTGGATGTCTAATGAGCTGAAGGTGACGGTATGACTATTAATTTCTTTAATCAAGACGGACATCCGTTCGCACATATCATCGCTGCATCCGAAAAAATAACTCAGTCCATGCACGAAGGACGCTGGATGACCGTGGAACTGCAGCCGGATCTATTTGTCCCGCAACACTTCAGCGTGGGAGTAATTTTTCACGACGGTGACCGATTGCACTATCACCTACTCAGCGACTTCAGTAAGTTCGACTGTATATATGGAAATCAGCTCAACCGAGGAATGGTTGCTGACATGCTGGGGCGCGCCGAAGAAGTATTGCGCAACGCCGCTCAGGCAAAGTTCACTGTTGATAGAGTGGATTTCGGATCGGCTAATATCTTTATTTCTGAGCCCGCCCACACCTCGGGAGAGTCTTCGGAGGCTATTGTTCTTCGTCTTTATAAGGAACTGATTATCCTTGAGCCTCATGAGGAAAAGAAACAGGGAAAACAGTTCGATAGTATGGATACCGCAAAAGTGCGGTCGTTGGTCAATGAAGCCCTTAAAAAGCTAGCGCGAAATGATTATGAAAAGATAGTGCTAGACACTCAAGAGGGAATCATTGTCCCTGGAGAAAACGGGCATTCGCATTACTTCGACATTAACCTTAAAACTCAAAGTGCATGCGGTAGTGTTGTGTCGGCAGTGTATAAGACGCCGAACTCTACTGAAATGAACCTATTGCGAGCAAATCTTGACCTCTCGGCATATGCTCGGATGCAAAATTTGAAAGATAAGGGCGTATTCATGATGTTGCCCGAGCGTAGTAGGTTACAACCTGCAGAATGGAACAAGATCGAAAATGTAGTCGCCGAACAAAGCTGGAAGCTGGAACGCGACGGCTTTCGAGTAGTAGGCTTAGACACTGCAGATGGACTGGCGGAACAGATATACGAATGGGCTAGACCGACGCTGTAGACATCAAGTTGAAGATATTTATACGGTACACAGCCAGGGTTGCAAGACAATCTTGGCGTGGCTTTCACAGCGACATCTGCTTTATGCCGCCTGTACCGCTATACAGAAGTAACGTGTTTAGCCGTGCGTGCCAAGCGATTTCCCATCACCCATGACACATTGATTTCCGCTTGTATGCATTGTGGATCGTCGACGGGGTTCGTAAGCAAACTACCATGAAGTTCAATAGAGTCAATACGGTGTGCTAATGGACTTGCATTTACCAGTCTGATCTCTTGAAGAAGCTCCAGGACGACCTTAGCGGTACTGGCACGAGATAAAGGTAGGTAGGGAGCGGATTTGACTAAGGCGATCGCCAGCGCAGTCCTAGTTAACTGGCACACGTTATCGTGATGGTTAAGAATCTCAAGATACCCGCTTTCGACCAATTTCTCGATTGTTGCTTCTGCCGTCGCTAGGTCAATGAACAGCCAAGCACCAATTACATCAACATTAAAAAGATCATCATGGTTGATGAACATTTCTCGAACGTTCAAAGCGGGCTGACCTGCGATGAAGTCTCGATTTGATATCAGTGAGTGAACGTGTTCCATCAAGTGCATGCCATAGAACAAAGAAAAATAGCCGGTATAAAGTTTTGATACTCGAATGAAAAAAGCATAATTGGATCCCCCTGGTCAAAGTTTGCGCTGTCACAGCTATACCAAGGATAGTCTGCGCACAACTTGGAATGAAGGCGATTGGAGATGTGAGCTAAATCAAAGACGGGTGAAAGCGGCGACTGATACAATCAAACCCCGATTGGCACCCCGAATGAGGTGTCCAAACGAGCCTAATCAGAACGGCAAGTCATGGGAATCAAAGGGTTAGCCATTACGGTAGAGTGCTTCGGGACGCGGGTTCGATTCCCGCCGCCTCCACCACTAATACGCCAAGCCGCTGATTAATCAGCGGCTTTGTCGTTTCTGTCTTATGCAATTTATGCATTCTGAAGTGATAAACGTTCTAGCTTGGTCTGCGTAGCAGCAAGCATCTGTTCAAATTTTTCTGATTGAAAGAAACGATATTCGACTACGCGTTGTTGCGCAATCTCATCATCGGGATAGGCTTCCGTCGCTGGGTGACACATGATTAGCATGCCGGCTTGTGCAGCATCGAGCCAGACTTTAAAACAAGCTGCGTAGTCTTCTTGATCAAAGCCGTACACACCTGCAAAACCGTTATTGCTGGCAACTCTCGCATTCTGCAAATCTTTGGCAAGCGACTGACCACCAAGATATTTTAAAATTTGCGGCTTACCATTCCACTCAGAATTTGCAGGCACAGTGTTGCGTACCCAGATCGCATGATCGGCATAACGCCGCTTGATCACCTTCAGCAGAATTTGGCGCACGCCTGCGAATTGATGCACATGCTGATGACCATCGATAAAATCCGGTGCTTGTCCGAATCCATCTTCAAATGCATCAAGCTGACGCTCCAGTTCGAGCTCCACTTTTCGCAGATCCATGCTGCGCAGCAGGCTGCGTAAAATAACTGTATTCAAACTAGGTGCGTTGGCACCAAAACCCTCGGTCAAATTGAAATGCAAACCGATATCAGCTTGCTCGCGATAAGCGCGCAAAGGCGGTGCCGATATCGACAACCAATTAGGCGCAGTGCTAAAACAACTGACTGCGCTAAGGCGACCTACAGCCAATAACTCAAGAATGCCGGCATCAATCCCTGGATTCTGCGCATAGTCATCGGAACAAAGTGCAATCGGTTTCATGGATTTTTTTATCAATGTGCCGCTTGGCGAAACGCCCACAAGCGGCTGAGTACATAAGTCATCAAGGCGACCGTAAAAACCACCACTGCTAAAGCAAAATAATACGGCCAGCCTGCGTAACGCAACAGCAAATAGAACAGCAATTCGTTCATGCAAAAACCTAGTAGCGCGACCAGCAAGAAGCGTAGAAAAGAGGAATGCTTGCCATCGGTATGCGTAGCAACTGCATCGGAAAACGTCCAATGTCTATGGCCAAAATAACTGACCCAGAATGCAACGAAAAAACCACCGACATTCGCTTGCAGCGGATCGATATGCAACAGCTCAACCAGCGCAATCACAACCCAGTAATGCACAGCAGCAGCGGTCAAACCGACTATACCGAAGCGCGCAATCCGTAATAATTCAATCAGGCGCATGCGCTTCTTTTGCAGTACTCGTCAACGGACCATTATCGATGTCATGCGCAACTACATAGAGTGGACGTTTTTTGACTTCGTCATATACGCGCCCTACATACTCACCCAACACGCCGATAGAAATCAGCTGTATCCCGGAAAAGAACATCAAGCCTGCCGCCAACGTAGACCAGCCCGGTACATCATTACCAAAAAAGATGGCTTCGCCCGCAATCCAGAATGCGTACAAAATTGCGATGATGGAAATCACGACACCGACCGCGCTCCATATTCTCAAAGGCAAAGTGGTGAATGCAGTCACGCCGGCCAAGGCTAGGCGGCTCAGGCTGCGATAGCTAAAACTCGAAACGCCAGTGGCTCTATCGTTCGGTACAAAAGGCAACGCGATGCTACTGAAGCCCACCCATGCATACAAACCCTTCATGAAGCGATTGCGTTCAGGCAGTTGACGCAAGGCATTCACGACCTGTCTATCCATCAAGCGGAAATCACCAGCATTGCGTGGAATCGTGATCGGCGCGCCGGACTCCATCAGATGATAAAACATGCCTGTGCCCCAGCGCTTTAGACGTGACTCATTACTGCGATCACTGATTACGCCGTACACCATATCGATGCCGCTTAGCCACAATCGCACCATTTCAGATAGCAATTCCAATGGATGCTGGTAATCGCCATCCAGCAAAATCACTGCATCGCCTTTGGCCGCATCGATGCCGGCCGACAGTGCAGCTTCCTTGCCAAAATTTCTGGAAAAACTGATGTAACGCAAACCCGCATCTTTCAGCAACGGCGCCATTACCACATCGGTATTATCTTTACTGCCATCATTGACGACGATGATTTCATAACAGGTGGCGAAGCTTTCCAGAGTTTTTCGCAGGTCTTGCAAAAACGCCGCGAGATGCGCAGCCTCGTTGTATGCGGGAATCACGCAGGAAATCAACGCATCGGCCGGGCGATGTTTCGGCAGTGCGGTCAATGTCACCATGAGAAAAACCTTTCTGGATAATGCGGACAAACAGCCTAGAAGCCTTTAACGATCAGTGAATCAGGCCGGCTGCAGGGTAAAAAAGTTAGCGGAGCATTCTGGCCAACGATTATAATTCACCGCCACTGTATGCGATTGCCAAACTGGAATTGTTTGCATATTTCGACGTACACAACCTACTTTCTAACGATGATGCCAACTCAGCCCCTACAGCCAGTTTCTTCGTCCAATAAATTCATTCGACTGTTTTCGCCCAGCGCGGACAATATCGCGCCTCTGGTCATCCTGCTACTCTTGTTGCATCTGGTGTTATGGAGCGTCTTCACCGGCATCAGCCATAGGTCGCCGGACTGGGACAATATGGAAGAGCTGGTCTGGGCCAGCGGTCTGGAATGGGGATATTACAAACATCCGCCGTTACCTTCATGGATACTGTACGGCTTGGTATCGATCTTCGGCCGCCCAGTCTGGCTGACTTTCTTCACCGGCCAGTTGAGCGTGATCCTGGCCTTGTGGATGGTCTGGAAGCTCGGTTGCGAAATGACTTCGCAACGTCGCGCCTTGATCGCTACTTTGCTGGTTTCCGTCGTTGCCTACTTTACGGTACGCGGCGTGATGAACAATCACAACACGATGCAATTGTGGTCAGTTGCCGGCGCAATCTGGATGTTTTATCGCGCGACGCGTACCGGCAGCATGCGTGCCTGGGCGCTGCTCGGTTTCTTTTGCGGCTGCGCTTTCCTGACTAAATACAGCGCGTTGATTCAATTTGCAGCATTCGCTTTGTATCTATTGCTGACCGGCCATCTGCGTCGCGCGCAAACATGGAAGGGCATCGCCTTATCGACAGCCATTCTGATCGCAATAGTGACGCCGCATTTGCTGTGGCTCAAGCAACAAGCCACCGGACCAGTCGCCTATGCCGGTAGTGAAATGGTGCCGCAAGCCAGCTATTGGCTGGAGCTGCAGGATTTGTTCAGCTTCTCACTTACGAATCTGGGACGCATCGCCGCCATGTTGCTTGCCTTGGCCATCGTTGCTATCTGGGCTTCGCGTCAATTCAAGTCAGTGCCAAAATCTGCCCGACCAACGACTATCGCCAGCCAGTTGGCAGCTTCTGATCGTTTCTTCCTGCTGGTGATTGGTATTGCTCCGCTAGTTTTGACGATGTTGATTGCTGGCGCAATGAAGATTCCACTGGCAGCGCACTGGGCCACTACCTTCTTCATTCTGTTTGGATTTTTCTCGTTCTGGGTTTTGCGTAGCAACGACGATGTCTCGCTGTTGCGGAAAACGATCATCGTTATTGTCGTCATGCAGATACTCGGCGCAGCCGGTTACGGCTTGGCACGCGGTCCGCTGGCTGATAAATCAGGACGTCCTAGCCGCGCTACCTTCCCAGGTGCAGAAGTGTCGCGCCAAGTGCATGCAGCATGGCAGGCGAATATGCAAACACCGTTGAGACTTGTGGCGTCGGACACTTGGTTAGGCGGCAATATCGCTACGCATATCGGCCCGCAAGTACAGGTTTTGATCGATGGTGATTTCGGCAAATCGCCGTGGGTAGATGAAGACAAGGCAGATAAATGCGGGATGCTGGTTGCGATCAATCGCAGCAAGGACAACCCGGATGATGTTGATAATGAAGTGATCGCCTTGATGGCGCAAAGCACGCAGCATGGGATGCTGGATATTCCATGGACCAAGAAAGCTGGCGGCCCGCGAGTCGAGATCGAATGGGGCATCATTCCGCCGCAAGCTGAGTGTAGCGAGAAGCCAGCTTCTCTCTAAGGTTTCGCTCTCATTTTTTGCTGTAACTCTTCTACTGCTCTCGTCAGCGTATTCGTAACATTAACTCACGTTGACGAGAATATCCCGCCTCAAGGTTGCAGACGCTGCCGCTTCCATTGACCGTCTTTCTCCAGCGTATACAGAATACGATCATGCAGGCGTGACCTGCGCCCCTGCCAAAACTCTACGTAATCCGGCTTCAAGCGATAACCGCCCCAGTGTTTTGGTCGTGGTGTCGTATCGCCGTACTGCGCTTCCGCGTTGGCGTATTGCGCCTCCAGCGCGGCGCGATCTGCGATCAAGGTGCTTTGTGCAGAAGCAATCGCACTCAAGCGGCTCTTGATCGGGCGGCTTTGAAAATACTGCTCGCTCTCTTCTGCCGAAACTTTTTCGACGCGACCTTCGATACGGACTTCTCGTTCCAATGCAATCCAGTGAAACAACAAGGCTGCATGCGGATTTTTATCCAGCTCGATACCCTTGCGACTTTCGTAATTGGTAAACCACGTAAAGCCGCGGGCATCGAAATCCTTGATCAACAAAATACGTGACGAAGGTCGACCATTTTCACCAACGGTAGACACACCCATCGCATTCGGTTCTGGCACTTCAGCGCGCAAGGCCTCAGCAAACCATTTTGAAAACTGCACAATAGGATCAGCATCTGTATCCGTTTCTGACAAATCAGCTTGTGTGTAATCAGTACGAATATCTGCTATCGACATGAATTTTCTTTCTATACATTGATGGTGCGTTGAAAGCGCACCGCATCACTATTCTGTCATGCATGCCTGAAAATTTGGCCTGAACAATCAAGATTCCATTCCGCTTGAATAAAACGCTGTTTCAGCCGAGCCTTGGCTCTTTGCTACTTTGAGATTAAAGCGAACATGCGCTCCTGAATTGATCCACCTCAATCTATTCGCAGAATACCGCAAATAATTTGGCAACGTGCGAGCCGACACACCACGCCTTACAAGCATTTTAAGTAAAAGAAAAACGACACAAGCAAGCTTTGCCTTCGTCGTCCGTTAAAATGGCGGCATGAATTCCCTTTCCGCTTCTACCGCCCCTTCCCCCGATCACGAGATCGATTTTGACCGCCGTTTTGGCGGGATTGCACGCCTGTATGGCTCCGCTGGATTAGCTCGCTTTCGCGCAGCTCACGTCTGCGTAGTCGGCGTTGGCGGCGTAGGTTCCTGGGTGGTAGAAGCATTGGCGCGTAGCGCCATCGGCCACATCACCATGATCGATCTGGATAACCTCGCGGAATCCAACGTCAATCGGCAAATTCACGCGCTGACCGATACTTTGGGTAAAGCCAAGGTGACAGCTTTGGCCGAACGCATCGCGCAAATCAATCCTTATTGCGTCGTCACAGAAATCGAGGATTTTCTGACTGCAGATAATCTGGACGAGATGATAGGCACGCGCAACTACGATTACATCATTGATGCGATCGATAACGTCCGTGCCAAAACCGCATTGATTGCGTACTGCCGCAAGCATGGATTGAAACTAGTAACGATAGGTAGCGCCGGCGGACAAATCGACCCGACACGAATTGAAGTGCTGGATTTATGCCGGACAGAACAAGAGCCTCTGCTGGCAAAAGTACGCAAGCGCTTGCGCGCAGAACATGGTTTTCCGCGCGGCACAAAAAACAAGTTTGGTATTGATGCGGTGTTCTCTACCGAACCCTTGCGCTTTCCTGAGGCCGAAGAAACATGTGCGGTAGGCGGCGATAACGCTGATGAATCAGCAGCAGGGATTACCGGGCTCAACTGCGCCGGCTTCGGATCTGCAATGGTGGTGACCGCTTCATTTGGCTTGGTCGCCGCGGCTCACGTATTGCGCAAGCTGGCGGCGGAAGCTGATGTTGCCAGTGCAGCCAATCAAATCAAGTCCGAATAATCTCGACCTCTAATCGTATATCGATTTGCTGCGTCAGGATTTGCCAAAAGCTTCATTCAATTGCTGCGTGACGCGTATGAAGGTAGTCCGCTTCGTCAATTCCTTCAACTTGTGCGCGCCGACATAAGTACATGCGGATCGCACGCCGCCTAAAATATCCTGCAAGGTAGTAGCGACCGGGCCACGATATTCCACCAGCACTTCCTTGCCTTCTGCTGCACGATATTCCGCGACGCCACCTGCGTATTTTTCCATTGCTGCACGACTGCTCATGCCGTAAAAGCGCTTGAATTTTTTGCCGTCGCGCTCCACCACATCGCCAGCGCATTCATCATGACCAGCCAGCATGCCGCCCAGCATGATGAAGTCCGCACCGCCACCGAATGCCTTGGCCAGATCGCCAGGCACCACACAACCACCATCAGCGCAAATCTGGCCGCCTAAACCATGCGCAGCATCGGCGCATTCAATCACCGCAGATAACTGCGGATAACCGACACCCGTCATTTTTCGCGTGGTGCAAACCGATCCTGGCCCTATACCAACCTTGACGATATCTGCGCCAGCCAAAATCAATTCTTCAGTAATGTCGCCGGTCACGACGTTGCCAGCCATGATGGTCAAATGCGGAAATGCCTTGCGTACCTTTTTGACGAAATTGATGAAGCCTTCGGTGTAGCCATTTGCCACATCAATACATACATACTCGATTGCATTATCGAGCTGCTCCATCACTGCTGTAAATTTTTCGTAGTCAGACGGGCTGATGCCCATTGAATAAAATGCACTTGATGCCGCAGCATCACCGTTCTTCATAGTCAGAAAAAAGTGCGTCAGCTCATCCACTGAATAATGCTTGTGCAAGGCCACCGACAAATGATGCGCGGCAAGCGCACGCGCCATTTCCATGGTGCCTGTGCTATCCATATTCGATGCAATGATGGGAATACCGCGATAGGTTTTGCGAGAGTGATGAAATATGAATTCGCGCCGAATATCAACTTCCAGACGCGATGTCAGCGTCGAGCGCTTGGGGCGTATCAGCACATCCTTGAAGTCCAGTTTGACCGATTCTTCGATATGCATAAGACCTCCGTGACAGCATAGTCAAACTCAGCACAACAACTTCAAAGCATCAGCTTCGGAATTACAGATCAGGACAAATCGGTCTTCAGTTTGTCGCGAAAGATTTGTCGAAACTTGGAAACCTTGGGCGCAACGATAAACGCGCAATAACCCTGCATAGGATTGAGTCTGAAATAATTCTGATGATATGCCTCAGCCTTGTAATAGGTTTCGGCCGGAGTGAGTTCGGTGACGATAGGTGCGTCCCACACATTTGCCATTTCGCACATGACATGCTTGGCAGTTTCATGCTGCTCGGGCGTTAGATAATAAATCACCGAGCGATATTGCGTGCCTACGTCATTACCTTGGCGATTCAAGGTTGTTGGATCGTGAATAGTAAAAAATACTTCGAGGATTTCACGGAAGCTGACGACTTCAGAATCAAATGTCAGACGTACTACTTCAGCATGGCCGGTCGTGCCTTCGCAAATTTGCTCATAACTTGGATTCGGAATCTCGCCGCCGGTGTAGCCAGACTCAACACTCGTGATGCCTTTCAGCTGTTGATAAACAGCTTCCGTGCACCAAAAACAGCCGCCGCCAAGAATTGCGATTTCCGTTGCCATACATTTACTCCGTGTTGGATAAGGTTATTAATAACTCTATTAAAAACCGTGACTAGACGTCATGACTGTAGCGCAAAGCGATAAGCGTGCATAGGAATCGGATATGAATTTGCGTATCCATTAGCGCATCAACAACGCGGACATAGACAATCCAAACTACAAATCACACTCAACGGAAAATGATGGTGCCACCACCGACCAGTATCGGCAAAACCTGCGGCGCAAAAATATCTGCGTCAAACAAAGCTTCGGTAATCCTGAATTCGCTTGCCGAACTGGACACTATATGTGGCTGCGCATCCTCCAACAACTGGCCTAAACTTTTCTCGCTCTTTTGCACGCTGCCGTTTGCCTGAGCTGTAAGCGAAATCAAGCTGGTCTGATTCATATCTTCACTCACAGGCGGGTTATGTTGACAGCGTGTGGCAATCAGCGAGCACAAATTGGCTATGACAGGTACTGCAGGTGACACTTCAAATATCGTTTCATCATCATGCAGCAATAACGCTGCTGAAATATTCTTCAATATCGCGATACTGTCCTGATGCAATGGCGCGTGCTCCAAAGGTAACAACTTCGCGCCGCAACGCGCAACCGCGATATACAACATCAATGCATCTTGATGCCCCTGCCCCCAGTACACAACGGTATCACCGGCTTTGACATGCCACTCGCTGGTTAAACGTGCGGTAGCACGTTCGATGCGTGACCAGAATTTTCTGTATGTGACAGTGCGACGACTCGAGCGCGATGCAATGGCATTCGGCTGGGTCGCGACATGGTGACGCAAGATGGTAAAAAGATTCATGTTCAAATTTCTCCGTAGCCTTGATTCTACGGAAAAACCCAATGGACGACGCGGCGTTTAACCATGAGAGTGATTTTTTTCGGCATAATGAATGAAATTTCCTGGATCATCGATGTCTATTACTTCACCACCCAAAGTCACACCCGTTGTTGATGCACGCCACTTCCGCGATGCACTATCTCAATTCGCGACTGGCGTTACCGTTATCACGACGCGTTTACCTGATGACAGCTTTCTCGGCATCACGGCAAGTTCATTTAATTCGGTTTCGCTGAGCCCGCCATTAGTCCTGTGGAGTCTGGCGCAAAGTGCGAACAGCCTGCCTGTTTTTACCGGCAATTCTCACTACGTCATCAATATCCTGGCGGCCGATCAAGCAGCACTGGCGAATCAGTTTGCGCGTCCGAGCAAGAATCGTTTTGAAGGTGTGGAGTTCACGCTATCACCAACCGGCTTGCCGATTTTGGCTGGCGTTGCAGCATGGTTTGAATGCCATAACCGCAGCCGCTATCCAGAAGGCGATCACGTTATTTTTGTTGGGGAAGTTGAGTGTTGCGATGTGTCGCCGCAAGAGCCATTGGTGTTTCATGGCGGCCGCTTTTTGTCCGAATAAAAGCTGCAGCGAATATTCTTGTATTAGTCCTGCAGCAATCGCAACAAAATACCCGATGAGTCATGCGCTGCACGGCGCAATCTATCGTTGATGCCGTTCCAGCTTTCGTCAGTTGGCGGTGTTTGCACCACGATCACATCAGCATTCGCATTATCCATCGCACGCAAAGCCGCATACAAAGCATAAGCAAATCCTGCCGGATTTTCTGGCAGAGCAATGCGTGCCAAAACCGGTGTGAGCACTTGTGCATCGTATTGCATCAGAGCGACCTTGCGACCTTGCGCATGCAATTTCTGCAGTACCTCGTCCAACTCTTCGCTATCGACCAATACAACAGGTGTATGCGGTGCGTAATGCGATTCCAATGTGCCTGAGGCACGCGGCGCGCTGTGGTCCGGCAAGGCGGGCCAGGTACCTAATACGTCTGCAATTTGCGCGGCGGTGATATGCCCAGGACGCAATAGCACGGCGTGCCCGCGCGATACATCGACAATCGTCGATTCAATACCTACTTCACTTTGGCCGCCGTCGAGTACACAAGTCAGCAAGCCATCAATGTCATCACCGAATTCATCATGCACATGTTGCGCGGTGGTCGGACTCACCTGACCAAACTTGTTGGCTGACGGAGCGGCGACACCACCCTTCCCGTTTTTAAATGCACGCAACAAGGCTTGTGCAACCGGATGGGATGGGCAACGCAAACCTATCGAATCCTGACCGCCGGCAACCGTATCGGGAATATGCTCGGCGCGCTTGACGATCAAGGTCAACGGGCCCGGCCAAAAGGCGACAATCAATTTACGCGCATCAGGGGAAACGTATTGCGCCCAGTAAGCAAGGTCTGCTTCCGGTGCCAGATGTACGATGACGGGATGATTCGAGGGACGACCCTTGGCTTGATAGATCTTGGCGACGGCCATAGGATTTTCAGCATCCGCGCCAAGACCGTATACGGTCTCGGTCGGAAATGCGACCAGCTCACCACGCTCTAAACAGCGGGCGGCATCTTCAATTGCTGATAAATCCAATGAATCAGGCATCGCTTGTTTCTTCAACGAGGTTTTTAAAGATCAAGCAGTAATGCCGAGGATGTCGCAGGCCTTGTGCAAATTGGCTTGCGCCTCTTCCAGCGTGGCAGCGACGAAGGTGATGTGACCCATCTTGCGTGCGCGACGCGCTGTGTCTTTACCGTACAGATGCAAGTTCGCACCCGGCAAAGCCAGTACTTTGTCCCATGCAGGCTCACGCGCCTCATCCGATTTTCCTTCAAACCAGATGTCGCCCAAAATATTCAACATGGCCGCGGGCGAATGTTGACGTACATCGCCCAAAGGCATGCGCGCCATCGCGCGTACCTGCTGCGCGAACTGACTGGTAACGCACGCATCGATCGTGTAGTGACCACTGTTATGTGGACGTGGCGCCATTTCATTGACGACCAGCGAACCATCGGTGAGGACAAAAAATTCTATGCACAGCACGCCAACGTACCCCAGCTGCTCGATCACAGCCAGCGTTGCCGCTTGCGCTTTTTCTGCAGATTCTTTGGTTATGTTTGGACCCGGCACAGTTGTCGTGAACAGAATACCGTCTCTATGTACGTTTTCAGCGATTGGATAAACGACTGCTTTGCCATCCGCGCCACGCGCCGCGAGTACCGAAATTTCATAAGCCAACGGCAGCATTTTTTCCAACACGCAGGCGACGCCATTCATGTTGGCGTACGCATCCTGCAATTCCGCACGCGTTTTGACGCGAACTTGGCCTTTGCCGTCATAGCCCATGCGTACGGTTTTCAGGATGCCTGGCAGTAAATCGTCAGATACGGCAGCCGCGTCAGCGTCAGAATTAATTTCTTTATGCGACGCAGGGAAAACACCCGATGTCGTTGCGCACTCAATGAAGAAGCGCTTCTCTGCCATACGGTCCTGCGCGATAGAAACGCACGAAGCCGACGGTGCAACAAATGTACGTTCAGCTAAAAACGCGAGGCTCTTGGCGGAGACATTTTCAAATTCTGTCGTCACTGCCGCACATTGCGCAGCCAACTTGATCAAGGCCTCGGGATCGGTATAGTCAGCGCTGTGTAATTGATCGGCAGCATGACCGGCGGGGCAATCCAGTGCTGGCTCCAGCACAGCAACCTTGAAACCCATTTGCTGCGCAGCATGCGCAAACATGCGGCCAAGTTGCCCGCCGCCCATCACACCTAACCAAGTGGCTGGCGCTGCGGATGGATTCAAAGGTGATAATTTTTTCGTCATTTCGGCAAGGTCATTTCTATGGCGATTTGCGTTTGTCGTGCGCGGAATTCTTCCAGGCTCGCAGCGAGTTTGTCGTCGGTAGTCGCGAGAATTGCGATGGCGGCAAGCGCCGCATTTGCAGCACCCGCTTCGCCGATCGCGAAGGTCGATACCGGAATACCTTTTGGCATCTGCGCGATCGACAACAAGGAATCTTCACCACGCAAATATTTGGATGGCACGGGCACACCGAGTACTGGAACAATCGTTTTCGCTGCGATCATGCCTGGCAAATGCGCAGCGCCACCAGCACCCGCGATGATCGCGCGCAAACCGCGTGTGCGCGCCGACTCAGCGTAAGCAAACATCTGGTCTGGCATACGATGCGCAGAGATGACTTGCGCTTCATGTGGAATGCCGAACTCTTTCAAAATCGCGACTGCATGTTGCATCACATCCCAGTCGGACGAAGAACCCATTACAACACCGATCAACGGTGTGGTCGTCAATGCATCTGCCATATCAACCTTTCAGGTTTTCGCCCGTCAAACGGGTCAGTGCTTCACGATATTTCGCGCCGGTTTTTTCGATCACATCTTCCGGCAAGGTTGGTGCAGGTGCAGTCTTTTTCCACTCGGTTAGTGTTTCAAGATAATCGCGCACAAACTGTTTATCAAACGATGGTGGCGAGATGCCGGTCGCGTACGAATCAGCAGGCCAGAAGCGCGACGAATCGGCAGTCAATACTTCATCCATCAAATGCAAGGTGCCGTCTTTATCGAGGCCGAATTCAAACTTGGTATCAGCGATGATAATGCCGCGCGTCGCTGCGTAATCGGCAGCGGTCTTGTACAGCTTGATGCTGACGTCGCGGATTTTATTAGCCAGTTCTTTACCGATGCGTTGTTCCATGTCGGCGAAGGTGATGTTCTCATCGTGTTCGCCCAGATCTGCTTTTGCAGCTGGGGTGAAAATTGGTTCAGCCAATTTTTCGGCTTGCTTCAAACCCGCTGGCAATTGCACGCCGCACACTGCGCCGGTTTTTTGGTAATCGCTCCAGCCGGAACCAATGATGTAACCACGTACGACTGCTTCTACCAAAATCGGTTGCAGGCGTTTGGCAACGACAGCACGGTTCTTGACCTGCGCCACTTCGTCAGCGGAGACGACCGTTTCAGGTGCGATGCCGGTCAAATGATTCGGCACGATGTCTTTCAGTTTTTCAAACCAGAAATCCGACATCTGATTCAGCACTTGTCCCTTGTCTGGAATCGGTTGATTCATCACGACGTCGAATGCTGACAGTCTGTCGCTGGTGACAATCAAAATCTTGTCGTCGCCGACCGCATAGTTTTCGCGAACTTTGCCGCGGCCGAGTAGAGGCAATGAAGTGATGCTGGACTGATACAAACTGGTCATGACGTTTCCATAAATCTGAAACGGCGATTCCGAGAATCGCCGATACGTGGTTGCACTACTGAATATGCTTGCTAAACCTGTTTTGCAGAACGCTCACAGAATAAATTCTGTGAAGCGATTTCTTCTGAAAATCTATTACTGAACGATTTGCGACAACTCGCCTTTTTTGTATTTCTCTGCCATTTTATCAAGCGACAAAGGTTTGATTTTTGAAGCTTGTCCTTCGCAACCGAAAGCAAGAAAACGCGCTTTACAAACTTGCTTCGCTGCTTCTTTTGCTGGCTTCAAATAATCGCGCGGATCGAACTTCGATGGATTTTCAATCAGGTAACGACGGATCGCGCCAGTCATCGCCAAACGGATATCGGTATCGATATTGATCTTGCGCACGCCGTTCTTGATGCCTTCTTGAATTTCTTCCACTGGCACGCCGTAAGTTTCTTTCATGTCACCACCGAACTCGCGGATTTCTGCGAGCAATTCTTGCGGCACTGATGAAGATCCGTGCATGACCAAATGCGTGTTTGGAATACGTACGTGGATTTCGCGGATGCGTTCGATCGCGAGAATATCGCCTGTCGGTTTTTTCGTGAATTTGTATGCGCCGTGCGAGGTACCAATCGCGATAGCCAATGCATCACACTGTGTTTGCTTGACGAAGTCGGCTGCTTGCTCAACGTCGGTCAGCAACTGTTCACGCGTCATTTTGCCATCTGCGCCGTGACCGTCTTCTTTGTCGCCCATCATGGTTTCCAGCGAACCAAGCACGCCGAGTTCTGCTTCGACCGTGACGCCGATTGCATGCGAGAACTCAACGACTTTACGCGACACTTCGACGTTGTATTCATAGCTGGCAACTGACTTGCCGTCTGCATTCAAGGAACCATCCATCATCACCGATGAAAAACCAGAGCGAATCGCGGCCATGCAAATCGCTGGCGTTTGGCCGTGATCTTGATGCATGACAACCGGGATGTGCGGATACGCTTCAATCGCCGCTTCAATCAGATGACGCAGGAATGGTTCACCCGCATATTTACGCGCGCCTGCCGAAGCTTGCATGATCACTGGAGCGCCGACTTCGTCAGCCGCTTCCATGATGGCGGTCACTTGCTCCAGATTGTTGACGTTGAACGCTGGCAGGCCATAGCCATTTTCAGCAGCGTGGTCTAGCAGTTGGCGCATGGATACGAGTGGCATAGTGATTCTCCAAAACAGTAAATTAAGGTTTGCCGAACAGATGATTTTTATTTGCCACGCGCTTGATCCGCAGCGGCTCTTCCATCATCTTCACAACAAATTAGTTTTAAACATCTGTACTACATTTTGCGTGTCTGCATGACGACGGAAATCACACGCAGACATCGCATTAATCATTGATCGTTAATGCATTCACATTACTTGCTGGCGCGTTGCTCCAGAATTTCTACAGCTGGCAAAGTTTTTCCTTCGAGGAACTCCAGGAAAGCACCGCCGCCAGTCGAGATGTAACCGATCTTGTCTGCAATATCGTACTTTGCAATCGCTGCCAAAGTATCGCCACCGCCAGCCACTGAAAACCCTTTGGATTCTGCAATCGCGTGCGCCAAAGTTTTGGTGCCGTTGGCGAACTGATCGAACTCAAATACACCGACTGGACCGTTCCAAACAATGGTGCCGGCTTGCGCAATTTGTTTTGCCAAAATCTCGGCAGTCTTCGGTCCGATATCCAGAATCATGTCGTCGTCGGCTACGTCTTTCACATCCTTGACGGTCGCGGTGGCGGTCGGCGAAAACTCTTTCGCGCAGACCACATCGACTGGAATCGGCACTGAAGCACCACGCTTTGCCATCATGTCGATGATGACTTTGGCATCACCGATCAGATCTGCTTCTGCCAACGATTTACCAATTTTCAAACCTGCCGCCAGCATGAAGGTATTCGCGATACCGCCGCCAACAATCAAATTATCAACCTTGTCGGCCAACGTTTTCAAAATAGTTAATTTGGTCGACACCTTGGAGCCAGCAACAATCGCCACCAACGGACTAGCCGGTTCGCCCAAAGCTTTGCCCAAGGCATCCAGTTCTGCAGCAAGCAACGGGCCGGCGCAAGCGACGGTCGCATATTTCGCGATGCCGTGCGTGGTTGCTTCAGCACGATGCGCGGTGCCGAATGCATCGTTCACATAGACATCGCATAGCGCGGCAATTTTCTTGGCGAGCGCTTCATCGTTCTTTTTCTCGCCCTTGTTGACGCGGCAGTTTTCCAGCAAGACAACTTGGCCGGGCGCGACGTCGACACCGTCTACCCAGTTCTGTTTTAATTCAACCGGCTGACCAAGCAATTCACTCAGGCGTTTTGCAATCGGTACCAGCGTATCTTCCGGCTTGAACTCACCTTCGACCGGGCGGCCAAGATGCGAGGTCACCATGACGGCAGCGCCCGCCTTCAAGGCTTGTTGAATTGCCGGTACCGAAGCGCGGATACGCGTGTCTTCAGTAATATTGCCCTGGCTGTCTTGCGGTACGTTGAGATCGGCACGGATAAATACGCGCTTGTCCTTCAGTTCATTACGCGCGATCAAATCGCTCAATCTTTTGAATTGCATGGAATTATTCGTTAACAGGTTTGACGAAAGACCGCTATTTTACCGCACCGAACGGCGCAAAAACCTTGGTTTCATGCCAATGTTCTGTGCGGAAAAAGCGGAAAGGGAGAAAATTGCCGATCAATTCAGTGAATTGGCCCAGATGGCAAAGTCACCGGTTAGAAGGTCGCATGCCAAATAGATTCATTTTTGACATCAAATATTATCTTTTAATTATTATTGCGAGAGCGTTAGTCGCACATCGGCAACCCAGATACTTGGCAATAAGCAAACGACATCCATCAATAATATTTACAGAAACGATCCTGCCGAGCTAACGCTGCCCTCATTTTTCCTGCCGGAATCCGTTAAAATCGGGGTCTTGCAAAAATATTGTGGAGCTCAAAATGTCGATGTCTGATCGCGACGGCAAAATTTGGAAAGACGGCCAATTAATAGACTGGCGCGATGCCAACATCCACATTCTGACTCACTCGCTGCACTACGGCATGGCGGTTTTTGAAGGCGTACGCGCCTATAAAACCGACAAAGGTACGGCGATCTTCCGCCTGCGCGAACACACGGAACGCCTGTTCAATTCCGCCAAAATATTCCAGATGAATATCCCTTTCGATCAGGAAACGGTGATGCAGGCGCAATTGCAAGTCGTGCGCGAGAACAAGCTAGAAAGCTGCTATTTGCGTCCATTAGTCTGGATCGGCGATGAAAAACTCGGCATCTCTGCCAAAGGCAACAAGATTCACATCGCCGTTGCAGCTTGGCCGTGGGGAGCCTATCTTGGCGAAGATGGCCTCAACAAAGGCATACGCGTCAAAACCTCATCCTTCAGTCGGCACCACGTAAATGTATCGATGGTGCGCGCCAAGGCATCCGGCTATTACATCAACTCCATCCTCGCCAATCAGGAAGCACTGGCTGACGGGTACGATGAAGCGCTGTTGCTGGACACCGACGGCTATGTATCCGAAGGCTCGGGCGAAAACGTATTCATCGTCAGGAAAGGCAAAATTTACACGCCAGATCTGGCTTCTTGCCTGGACGGCATCACGCGCGATTCGCTCGTCACGATTGCACGCGATCTCGGAATCGAAGTAATCGAAAAACGCATCACCCGCGACGAGGTGTATTGCGCGGATGAAGCCTTCTTTACCGGCACAGCCGCCGAAGTCACACCGATACGCGAGCTGGATAACCGCGCCATCGGCAAACGCGGCGCCATTACCGAAAAACTGCAGACTGTGTTTTTCGATGCCGTTGCCGGCCGCGCACCTCAATATAGCCATTGGCTGACGATCGTTTGAGCTACGGCTTGGAAGCGCTGATTATTTGCTATACGATAGCCCCGCTTCACTTTACTATCTGCAACACGCAGCAAAGGTTTAACGCCTCAACAGCGTAATTCAGCAATTATTCATCAAGCAATTCGGAGAATCACATGACACAAGCAGCGCAAACCGCGTCCGCAATCGAACTCGACGGCAAAGATTTGCCAGCCTACTGCCCAAATCCGGCGATGCCAATCTGGAGCTCGCATCCACGCGTTTTCCTTGAAATGTCACATGGCGGCGAAGCAAAATGTCCATATTGCGGCACGCTTTATCGCCTGAAGGCCGGCGCAGTCGTACACGGTCACTAATAGACAATCATGCCAAAAACACGCAAGCAGTTCGGCACGGCAGACGATATAGAAATCGCCTTGTACGATGCAATCGGCCGCGCCGATCTGGAAGCGTTGATGGCATTGTGGGCAGACGATGAAGAAATTGTCTGCATCCATCCCGACGGCACGCGCCTGATCGGGTATGCCGCAATCCGTGCATCGTGGGAAGAGATTTTTTCCCGCGGTGGTGTACACATCTTGCCACTGCAATTACACGCATCGCACAATCTGATGTCTTCGGTACACAACCTGATTGAAGCTGTGTATACGACGGATGGCACGCAACGTGATGTACATATACTTGCCACCAACGTCTACGTTAAAACGGCGGCGGGTTGGCGTATCGTATTGCATCATGCTTCAACAGCACCAGGCAAAGCCAAAACGGAGCTAGTCGCAAGCAATGTGTTGCATTGATCGATGCGCTGCTCGATCAAACAGATCCTTTGCAATACAAGCATTTAGTCATGTTTCAGTAAACGCAGCATCTGCGCATCAATAAATCTACCTGCCTTACCCCACTCAACGGATTGATTACTTCGATGATCTACCCCGCTCCACGCTGGCTTCCTGGCGGCCATCTACAAACCATTTATCCGGCAAAATTCATCGCAAAACCTGCAGTCGCCTATAGACGCGAACGGTGGGATACGCCCGACAATGATTTCATCGATCTGGATTTTGTCGATGGCAAAGCGGGCCTGCCGTTCATTGTCATGTTCCATGGTTTGGAAGGCTCATCGAATAGTCATTACGCACGCGCACTGATGACACACATTGCCGCGCTCGGATGGTCAGGTGCCGTCGTACATTTTCGCGGCTGCTCGGGTGAACTGAATCGTGCACCACGCTTTTATCATTCAGGCGATGCGCGTGAAATCGAGTGGATTTTGCGCAAGTTGGCACCTTATGCACGCGAACGTGGTGCCAACAAATTTTATGCAAGCGGCGTTTCCCTAGGCGGTAACGCGCTGTTGCGATGGCTGGGAGAATCACAACATCAAGCCGACATCGTCGATGCTGCCTGTGCGATTTCTGCTCCACTTGATTTGGCTGGCGGCGGCGCAGCATTATCGCGCGGCTTCAATATGCTTTACACCCGCATATTCCTGGAAACACTCAAACCTAAATGTTTGGATAAACTCAAGCAATTTCCTGGTCTGTACGATCGCGACACGATGATGAATGCGCGCGATTTATATGCGTTCGACAATGTCGTCACCGCGCCTTTGCATGGCTATCTCAACACAGATGATTATTGGAAGCGCGCCAGTGCCAAATACGTTCTGAATGACATCACTGTTCCAACGCTGGTATTGAATGCGCAAAACGATCCATTTCTGCCGAGAGAATATTTGCCTACAACGGCAACAAGTGCCAAGGTCAAGCTGGAACAACCTGCGCACGGCGGACATGTAGGCTTTACTGTTGGACCATTTTCTGGAAAATTGAACTGGCTGCCGCAACGCATGGTCAACTTTCTTGAAAATGCCAACTAGAAGCAAGGACAACTGATGGATGCAATCGTCGAGCAAGCACTGGCAAAATGGCCGAACGTAACGCACTGCTACGGTTGGCTGGCGCTCGACGCGCGCGGCAACTGGCGCATGCGCAACGAACATGCACAAGCGCATGATCTGCCCGGCGATAAGATTACTCAACCGGCCTTGCGTGGCTTCATTAACCGCAACTACACTAGCGATGAACAAGGCCGCTGGTATTTTCAAAACGGGCCGCAACGAGTGTATGTCGATCTTGAAGTTGCGCCTTACATCGCACACACTGAACCGACATATGGATTCGTTCTGCAAACAGGTACACATCTGTCTACGATTGACTCTGTCTGGCTTAGCGATTCAGGAAAATTATTTTTGCAAGGCGAAGGAAAATTCGCATTGCTGGACGATAGAGATCTGACTCAATGCTTGAGCAAGCTATTGCTGAATGATGAAAATGTAGCGGATGAAAAATTGATGATGTGGCTGGAACAGCAGGGAGCGAGTGGCGCGCTATCGTTGCAATCTGACGGTAAAAAAATAGCAGTCAATTACATAGAAGAAGCGGTCATCAGCGAACAGTTCAAATTCGTAAAAAAGCCACAACCATCAATCTGAATCATTGCTACGCTAATTGATCTTTGTGATTCAGCGCAAATTAGCAATTCAATATTCTGAGAACTGTTCCTGTTGTCGCCTTCACCGGCATCACAAGCACAAGCAAGCTATCAATCAGCCCTCTTTTTCCAAGCGAATCTCTTCCATACGCTGCGCCTTCATTTCGCGTTCACGCGCATCGATAATCGACTGATCGTAAAACGATGCATCCGGGGCTTTACGCGCAATTGATAACTGCTGAATAGCAGCAGGTAAACTACCTTTTAATGCATACGATTCTGCCAATGCCAAATGCTGCTGCGCTTGCTTGTTTAATGCAGCATAGGTTTTGGCCAACCTATCGTAAAGCTTAGGTTCGCTTCGATACAGCTGCACCTGGTCGCGCAAAAATGTCACCGCATCTTCATATCGTCCGGCAGCATAAAGTGCGTCTGCATATTGATGCGCAATCCCGCGTGACAAAGGAAATTCGCTGCGCGCAAGCTCGGCCTCATCCAATGCCTCCTTCGCTTGATTCGCAGCCAAGTTAATATCAATAGCGAGGCTACTCAGTACCGCATTCTTTGCTTTAGGCGAACCATTTTTCCAGGCGGCCTGCGCGTCATCCTGCATGCTCTGTGCTTTTTTTGTTTGCCCTTGCTTGAGCGCGACAAAAGCCAAACCATATTTCCCTGCAATGATCGAAGTGCGTGTTTTTTGCTGTAGTTGCCGCTCAAAAGAGGCTGCTGCTTCAATCAACCCTTGCGGCGATGAATCTTGCAAAACCTTTACGCGCGCTTGAATCAAGGGGAAATCCAGGCTATCCGCATGCTGCCGATAACCTTGATCACGCGTCCTTGCCTCGATATCGGCAATCCGCTCCGTCGTCATCGGATGTGAGCGTAAATACGGCGGCGCATTATCGGTGTAGTTGCGACTGGCTTGCTGCAAGCGGCCAAAAAAATTGATCATGCCGGACGTTTCAAAACCAGCTTCACGCATTATCTGCAAACCTACGCGATCCGCCTCACGTTCCGCATCACGACTGAAGTTAAGTTGACGTTGCATTGCCAAACCCTGCCCGCCCATCATCATCGCCATACCAGCATCCGGGCTAGAGCTTAATGCCAATGCACCCAACACCATCGCAGCCAGCGGAATCAACATGTCCTGCTTCTGCTTACCCAACATGCGGGCAATATGACGTTGTGCGACGTGGCCAATTTCATGCGCCATCACTGAAGCAAGTTCAGACTCATTTTGCGCTGCCAACACCAGCGCCGAATGCACACCGATAAACCCACCCGGTAATGCAAACGCATTCAGCATCGGATCGCGCACCGCGAAGAAGAAAAAATCATACTGCGTTTCGCCACGCGCTTCTGGCCGCACTGCGAGCAGGCTATTACCCAGATTTTCTAAATATTCTTGCAACGGCTCATCATCGAGATAATCACGATTACGTCGAATCTCCTTCATGATCTGTTCACCCAGCTTGCGCTCCATCAACGGCGACAATTCTTCCCGTTCAGTATCACCAAGGCTGGGTAGGGTCTGCGCGATGGCAGACGAAGGCGCGATCGCGGGCGGCAGAGCACAAGCGAGCAGCATGGCAGCCAATGCGGCAGATCGCAAAGGAAGTCGCGGCATAAAATTAGTAGTTTGCAAAATGGATTTCAGTTTCACGATGCTATGATACCCGCTCAACACTATCGTTCCACTCTTCCAGCCGCAAACGCTTTCCTGCCATCATGACATCACAAAAAGACAACGACCAAACTTCCGCCGCCAACGATGGCCTGACCCATTTCGACGCCACCGGCCAAGCGCACATGGTCGATGTCGGCAGCAAGAATGAAACCCACCGCATCGCAATAGCCAGCGGCATTATCCGCATGAAACCGGAAACACTCGCGATCATAGAATCAGGCACCGCTAAAAAAGGCGATGTACTAGGCATAGCCCGCATCGCCGCCATCATGGGTGCAAAGCGCACTAGTGATTTGATTCCGCTGTGTCATCCACTTGCATTGACACGCGTCACGGTTGATTTTTCTGTGGACCGCACACAGTCCAGCATAGGCTGCACCGCGCAGGTAGAAACTTTTGGTAAAACCGGCGTGGAAATGGAAGCACTGACCGCCGTGCAGATCGGGTTATTGACGATTTACGATATGTGCAAGGCGGTGGATAGAGGGATGACGATGATGGATATTAAAGTGCTGGAAAAGCATGGTGGAAAGTCGGGGGATTGGAGCGCGTAAGCCCCATCTTGGTTTATTCCCCCTTAGTTTTCCAATTTAGACTCTAAGCTACGAGCCGCTATTTTTACAGCCATAAGCCACCCCAAACGCGCATAGTTTTTTATAATTCAAACGTGCAGCATCCAGTTCACCAATTGCCTCATAGGTTTTTGCTAGGCCTAGATACGGTTTGGCATACTGATTATCTAATTCCGCAGCTTTTGTGAAATCTATCAATGCTTTTTTGTATTCGCCTGTCGCAAAATACAGCGCACCGCGATCATTGTATGCATAAGGATACTCTGGATAGATCAACAAAGCCTTGTCGTAATCTTTTAGCGCCTGCGGGTACATTTTCAATCTTGCAAAATTCAAACCGCGGTTATGGTAAATCCGCTCCGCTCCAGGTATCGCATCTTTATTTTCGATTAGTCGTGCTGCATCATCCCAAAGCAACAATGGGTGCGTAAAAGTAGTTAACCGCTCCCACGTCAATGGAATCATCAGAATCGCGATCGCAGTCATTACCCACACCGCGCGCTTGGCAGAAAGTTTTTGCAACAAAAACGGCGCTGCTGCGAATATACCTATCATCCATAAATAACTGCGATACAGAACAAACGATTCTTGAATTCGTACGGCCGAAAATTCTGTCGCAAACAGTAGCCATGGAAACAACATGGCAAATCCTAGCAAACCCTTCGCGTGCCCTTTTATCAGTAAATAAACAGCGACGACGGGATACAAAATGAACGCGAACAAACCAACTGTTTGAGGCCATGACAAGAATGTCGTTGCAAATCCTTCTTTCATATCCACAGACATCCACGCGGGACTTGGCAATATCCAGAGAAGCAAATATTTAAAGAACAGAAAGGACTGGGTCAATATGGATAAGGGATAAGCCGATTCGGGATTAAATTCTGGATGAATCTGAGCCAAACGAGACAACATGCTATTTCCGCTAATTTCGTAGGCTTGACCTAGTATGCTTCTAGACTTGTATTGATAAACAACAAATAATGCAATCAATCCATATAGCACAAAAGTTGGCAGAACTTCTCGCAGAAGTTGTCGACTAGGTTTCTTGATCAAGAAAAGCAAAGCCAATGCGACGGCAGGCGCCATAATCGCGTGCTCTTTTGAAAGCACTGCGAACAAATATGCCACAGAAGATGCAAAGAAATACCAACCACTACGGCGAACCAGACCAAGCAACAAGGTATTGAGCATGATGAGCACAAAACACGTTGCCATCAAGGTCGAGCGCTGGGATAAATACGTCACCGCATACACAGCGGCAGGATGCATTGCAAAGATTAATGCAGAAAAAAAAGCCGTCCACTTTGATGAAAGAATATTGATCGTAGAAGTTGACGCATTGGTCAGAACATCGCTATCTGGAATGACCGTTTCAAACAATTTACGTAAAAACACAAATAACAGAATCGTATTTGCGATGTGCAACAGGTTATTCCCTAGATGAAACCAGATCAAATCTAAACCCAACAATTCACGTGTCCACTCAAAGGTTGCATAAGGTAACCAGCGAAGATCAAAACTAAAGACTTTTTCTAAATACTCTTTGTGAACAGAACCATCAAAAAAATATATGTCATCGAAAACAACCGGATTCCATAAAAATTTTCCATAAACTGCGGCTATAAAAACACCAAGAAATAGCATGGGGAAATAAACCGATTGGCCTATTTTTCTAAAAGACCTGTTTACAACTATTAGAATGGACATGAAAAATTGCATTTTTAATTGACGTAAAAAAGCACTCCGTAAGGAGTGCTTTTACAAAAATCTAAAAGGCTATGCTATTTGCACAGAGGTGGGACTGCAGTCGCACCACTACCTTGCGCGGTCAAACAGCCGCTACCCGTATTGCTCCAAGTAACAGCAGCTTGTCCTGAAATATCTGGTGTTAGCTTTAAAGTAGACAATGCATTTGTCGTCGCAGTAGGGGTTACAGTAATCACTCCACTGGCAACAGCAACCGAAGCAACATGAGGAGTGGCTTGCGTACCTGGAATACCATTTGATCCCAAATCACAGCCAGTAAGTGAATTGAGTTCTTGTGCGCATAAAGCCACTGCAGTTTGATATGACGCAGCTACAGACGTAACTTCTGCAAATTTCGATCTCAATGTGTAATTCTTATATTGAGGAATCGCTACCGCAGCCAAAATACCGATAATCGCCACAACGATCATCAATTCGATCAGTGTAAAACCGGCTTGCGCTTTCTTAATCATTTTCATCGATTTCATTTGTTTCTCCTGTTTGGGGTAGAGGGCAGATTTCTGCCACGATTACCATTGAGCAATCCGTATGCCAGCTTAAAACGGTATAAATCAGGAATGTTTTCGGGAGAAAACAAATAGAAAGTAACAATTTTGGTTGTTGGGCGCCAATTTTTGTCACATTCAGCGGAAATTTTTGGCGGAGCTATACAGATTTTGTTGTTCAAAAAAATCAGAAAGCAATCGCTCAACTTTCGCGGGTTAGCATAAGAACATCATTTCAGTTCCGGACAAACCGATTACGTCCCCACTCTTTAATGCTTGCGTCTTCAAACCTATAACAACCCCATTGACGCGTGGATGAACATAACCTTCTACATGCGTAATGCTATAGCCGTCGGGCGCACTTGTTAGCACTGCGACTTGCACACCCGGTCGACCGATTGTCGTCAGAGCTTTGTTCAATGGGATTTCTTTATCTTTGCCAGCACCGCTTAATATCTTGATGATTGCAGGTGAAGAAGCACTTGCATCAAAAGCCGAATCAACTTGTGTTGAATCATTGGGTTGCTGGTTTGAATCTTGAATTACGCTATTGGTACTAACCCCGCTGCTAAATACTGGGCCAGCTACTACCTCATAAACGCTTTCATTCGCGCAGTATTGAATCGTATGCGTCGCCAGTTCAATCACATCGCGACCCTGCAGCACGTGTTTTTTCACCGGCTGGCCATTCATACGGCTGCCGTTCGTGCTGCCTAGATCTTCGAAATAGGATTCGGTATCCGTGGTAATGATTACCGCATGTTCTGCACTGATGCCAGGGGCGTCGATGACGATATCGTTATAGGTTCTACGTCCGATGGTGATGCGTGTTTTGAGAAGCGTGAGCTCTTGCAGCGGGATGCCATCTTTTGCCAAAATAATCGTGGCCATTTCTTTCTTCTACTTCCTTTTTACGTCAAATATTATTGGATATACGCGCAGGCGTTTCGGCTTTACCGGCTCGTGCGGCGACACATAAAGAGAAACAAAGTGAGCTAACGCAGAGGATGTATCAAGATGTGTGCCACCTTGAATGTCAGCATAAAGAAAGAGTTATCTGAACCAGCCTGCTAGGGGATCGAGCAAACCTTTTTTTAATACTGGACTTGATTGCACTTTTATCAAGATGACGGAAATATTGTCGCGCCCGCCATTGTTATTCGCAGCCTCAATCAAGGCTACGCATAATAAATCAAGATCGGAATAATTGTTTTTGATCAGGGTGATCATCTGTTCGTTGGACAACATGTCAGACAAGCCATCAGAACAGAGCAAGTAGATATCATCCGTTTCAAGCGGATAGACATTGGTATCTACATCGATTTTTGATGCAACGCCGAGCGCCCGCGTAATCAGATTTTTATTCGGGGCAAAACGCGCCCATTCTGGACTGACCAAACCTGCATCGATCTGCTCCTGCAACTGCGAGTGATCATGCGTAAGTTGCTGCAATACTCCGCGCCGGAATCGATACGCACGCGAATCGCCAATATGCGCCAATACGATACGGTCGTGATTCAATAAAGCAGCAACGAGTGTCGTGCCCATTCCGCTGAATTGCGGTTGTAGACGTGCGGCTTCCAGAATCTGTGCGTTGGCCAAAGACACTGACTCGCTCATCAAACCTTGCAAGAACTTGTTGCTAGGCGGTCGTCGCTTTTCTTGTTGCTGTTGTAAACGCTGCTCAAGCGTTGCCGCAAATACATTGGTCGCAATCCCACTCGCTACTTCACCTGCGTTGTAACCGCCCATGCCGTCAGCCAACACTGCAATTTTATAATCGGCGTTAATTTCGATCGCGTCTTCATTATGCGAACGCACCAATCCCGTATCGGTTTTGAAAGCGAACTGAAGAACGAGCGTAGGCGTCATAGACGGTTAAGGTTAACAGCCATATAGGCGACGTTGAATATAGAAATAATTTTTATAGAAACTGGAATGACAACCACGAAGTAACTAAAGCATTTTCTTCTTGATATCAGATGATATCTGCTTTCGCTATGGAAACTGTACGTTTGATAAGGACTAACAAGGATTTTCTCCTCTGAAAGTGCGATTTTCACGAAAATGGGAATAGCTTCAAAAGTAAGCTAGCGGCTTGAATCTTGATTCACACATTATTGAACGGCCATTATTCGAAGTAGACAGGAATATTCATCCCTTAATAAATTCTCATTGATGCATAGCTTGCTCGCTGTGTTGGGCTCGTTTTGGAATTAAATCTCAAGCTTCGCCAACTACAGCAGTCGGCATTTATAATGATGAGACTACCTGCCGGGCCGCCCACGTTGCGCCCCTCCAACCGCCTTTTAGAAATGGAGCAGATGTCGGATTGTTTTCGGCATCGATAATTATTATGACAACACTGATTTATACCCACGACGCTTGCCTGGAACACAAACCAGGCGCAGGTCATCCAGAATCACCAGAACGTTTGAAAGCGGTTTTACGCGCATTGCGCACGCCAGAATTCGATGCAGCCGAATGGCGTGAAGCGCCTATGGGCACGCGCGAGCAAGTGCTGATGATTCATACCGAAGATTTCGTTGCAGACGTAGAAGATGCATCGCCGCATCGCGGCACTATGCCGCTTGACGGCGGCGATACAGTCATGTCGCCAGGCTCGCTGGAAGCTGTGATGCGTTGCGTCGGTGCGGCTTGCGCTGGCGTTGATGCAGTAATGGACAGAGAAGCACACAATGTTTTCTGCGCGACTCGTCCTTGCGGCCATCATGCAGAACCAAACAAGGCGATGGGCTTTTGCATTTACAACCAGGCAGCGATTGCAGCGGCTTATGCATACGATGTGCATAAATTGGAACGTGTCGCCGTTGTCGATTTCGACGTTCATCATGGTAATGGCACGCAAGCGGCGTTCTACGACCGGCCTGAATTGTTTTATGCATCCAGTCATCAATCGCATTTTTATCCAGGTACTGGCTCGGAAGCAGAAACCGGCGTGTCGCACAATATTGTCAACGTGCCGTTGCCACGCGGTTGTGATTCTGCGATGTTCCGTGAACAAATTGCGGCAAAAATGTTGCCGGCAATTCGCGAATTCAACCCTGAGCTGTTGATTATTTCTGCCGGCTTCGATGCGCATCATCTGGACCCACTGGCCGGTTTGAATTTGCAAGACGATGACTTCGATTGGGTCACGCGCGAGCTGACTAAAATTGCTGGTGAAACCTGCGAAGGCCGCGTGGTTTCTATCCTTGAAGGCGGTTACAGTCTGGAAGGTTTGGCTTCTGCCACTGCGATACACGTCAAAGCACTGATGGATCACTAATCCGGCTTAGCTCACAAATAAACCACGATTCAAATTCATGAGTTATTCATGAATTGGGGCCTATGCACATTAGTTTGTGCATAGGCCCCAAGTTTTTTTGCTACTGCATTTATTCGTAACTTATCAAACCAACGAAGAGTGCTCACCCTACTCGTCGTCTTCATTTTCGTCTCTAGCTCGCATCGCTGCTTGTATCGCACGATGAGAAAATCCTCGCTGCAACAAGAAACGCATCTGCTTCGCACGTCCATTTGCATCTATCGCTACGGTGCCGAACTTTCGCAGCCAGACTTCGCGCGCCCTGGCAAATTCATCTTGCACCAGGCCCGCTTTGATTTCAGTCAGTGAGTCCGCATCAATATTGTGGCTTTTCAGTTCGGACAAAATCCGGCTGTTGCCAAAACGCGCAGCGCGTCGATTGACCAATGATTCAGAGAACCGCGTTTCCGACATGAAGTTAGCTTCGGTCAGCGTATCCAGCAAGGCTTCTATATCGTCGCCTTCTTGCGCATAACGTCTCAACTTGCGCGCCAATTCCTGACGACTATGTTCGCGTGCCGACAAATAACGAAGCGCCCGGGCTTTCAGACTCACTTGCAGTTTTGCCATATGAGTCTTTCCGCGCGGGCGCTTGTTTTCATGCCGCTAAAGTA
This sequence comes from Herminiimonas sp., assembly GCF_030655415.1. The sequence goes on from NZ_JAURVN010000017.1 coordinate 82,353, forward strand.
GCGAATATCAAATGCTATCGTTTAAGCAATCTGCTTATTCGACTTCTTTCAGTTCTTTTGCTTCCTTGCTTTCCTTGGCAGCCTTTTTCGATACCGGCTCATCCGATTTGATTGCACCTAGTTCAGGTACACCAAGGGAAACACGCACTTTGTTTTCGATTTCACGCGCCAGTTCTGGACGTTCTTTCAAATAGTTACGTGCATTGTCTTTACCTTGGCCTATGCGTTCGCCGTTGTAGCTGTACCAAGCGCCGGATTTTTCGACGATCTTGGCATCTGAACCCAAGTCCAGAATTTCACCTTCGCGGGATGTGCCTTCGCCATAAAGAATATCGAAATGCGCTTCGCGGAATGGTGGAGCAATTTTATTTTTAACGACTTTGACTTTGGTTTCGTTACCGATTACCTCGTCACCAGATTTGATCGAACCGGTACGACGGATATCCAAGCGCACAGATGCGTAGAATTTCAGTGCGTTACCACCGGTAGTGGTTTCTGGATTACCGAACATCACGCCGATCTTCATACGAATCTGGTTAATGAAAATCACCAGTGTGTTCGTACGGTTAATACTGCCGGTCAGTTTGCGCAGTGCTTGCGACATCAAACGTGCTTGCAAACCTGGCAATGAGTCGCCCATATCGCCTTCGATTTCAGCACGTGGCGTCAATGCAGCAACCGAATCGATAACGATCAAATCAACGGCGCCGGAACGAACCAGTGCATCGCAGATTTCCAAAGCTTGTTCGCCGGTATCTGGTTGCGAGATCAGCAACTCTGACAGATTGATACCGAGTTTTTGTGCGTAAGTCACATCCAGTGCATGTTCCGCATCGATGAATGCGCAGGTGCCGCCGATTTTCTGCATCTCTGCAATTGTTTGCAGCGTCAATGTGGTTTTACCCGACGATTCAGGACCGTAGATTTCTACGACACGGCCGCGTGGCAAACCCCCGACGCCGAGCGCGATGTCCAGACCGAGCGAGCCGGTGGAGACTACTTGCACCTCTTCGACGACTGCGCCGTCTTCCATGCGCATGACCGAGCCTTTACCGAATTGCTTTTCGATTTGCGCCAAGGCAGCGGCAAGTGCCTTGCTTTTGTCTGAGCTCGGTGCTGTTTTTTTATCGTCCATGAGGATTCTTTCGACGGTTGGGTATTGAAACAAAATGGCTTGCAAGCGCTTTTTGCTTGCAGAAACCGTACTGTATAAAAAAACAGTGCTTTGTGCAAGCGCCTTCTGAATATTTTCTTGTAAATAGCTTTAAAAGCAACTTTTTTGACATTGTTGTCGATTTTCATTTAACTCTGAATTTTATTCAGCTAAGTCTGAACTTGAAACGGCTAGACCTCCCGCCAACCGTTTCAAGAAAAACGACGCCTGTAGGCGTCGTTGCATTAAACCAATCAATACGATCTCACCTCTCCGGCAAGGAGAGCAAGTTGTCTGACTTTCGATTATCGGCAACAGTCTGAACGTACTTGATACGACCATTATTCTGGGCATGAACCCAAGCCCCCTTAATTTGGGGATTCCGATCAGGACACCAGACAGACGTAGTCCCGTTCTTCTCGATATAAGCAACCATTTGCTCTCGCGTGGAATAACCGCTTTGTATTACTTTGCCAGAATCTTCCACCGAGTCCCACCAAAGATGACTAATGTGCTCGTGACTTGGACCGCCTGCCATCCGTCTAGCCGTGCATTTGATTGTTGCCATTTTAAAGCCCTTTATGAAAGCGCCAAAACGAAAAGTTCGGTGTAGGCGTATTTTTAGTATCGACTTTTAGAATTCACTTGTCAAGCACAAAATATACGCTTACTCTGAACTTATTAAATATGGAGAACTTAGTGGCAACTGTTATTGGTGAAAAGATAAAGGCCCAAAGAAAACTTCTTAAGTTGACGCTGGATCAACTTGCAGAGAAGACGGGATCAAGTAAGAGTTACATCTGGGAATTAGAAAACCGTCCTGTAGTGAGGCCGTCTGCCGAAAAAATAGCACGAATCGCAGAGGTTTTTGGGGTAACGGTTGAGTTCCTTCTCGATGACGAGAAACGAGAGCCGACAAACACAGATGCTGACCTTGTTTTTTTCCGTCGTGTATCCCAGCTGGATTCAACAAAGCGCGCACAGCTAGAGAAATTCCTAAAAGCCATTGACGATGAGTGATCCAACGACACCGATCGCTTGGGGCATTCAACTTGCCAAACTTTGGCTTGTAAGTGGCCAAGGCTTTCCTGTCAGAGTGAAAGAGATAGCACTGGAGGTTACGAGGCAAAAATTTGCGGACCCGGTAGGGTGCATTCTTCCACATGGAATTACAGGGATAGATGGCATGTTATCGAAACGCCGGAGAAACAATGACTGGTGTATTTCTTATGACGAAAACGTGAGCGTACCGGGTCGCATAAATTTCACAATCGCACACGAGCTCGGACACTATTTATTGCATCGGAAACAGCGCGACGCATTCGAGTGCGGCCAAGCACAGATGATGGATTACGACAGCAATGATTCTAGACATATCGAATCAGAAGCCAATATTTTTGCCTCTTATCTGCTAATGCCGAGAAATGACTTTGAGACTCAGATCGTTGGGCACAATTTGTCGTTCGAACTGTTGGGTCATTGCGCTAATCGCTACCAAACATCGCTAATGTTGATTTGCATCGAAAACTGACCCACTTAGCCGCATAATTTGCATCCAAAACTGACCCACGTTTAGAACACAATCCTACTTACCAAAGTGAGTGGGAGATTGGAGTGATCGACGTGGCATTACTTGGAATTATTCGAC